>JAVRCV020000033.1:0-156127 GCA_034530615.2 Aulosira sp. ZfuVER01 | reverse complement strand
GCCAGTTGAATTTCTGACTATTTTTCTTTCCCTGAAGTAACAAAAGAGGGATAATAATGTTTATTTTTTTGCCACAACTATTAACTTCCGCACACCAGAAGATGCACCTGCGCGAATTGAGATTACACGACGCAGCTTGAAGTATCTAGGCTTACTGTAGATAAACGAATAGCTCTTAGTATATTCAAAATTTCGAGCTAATTTGAAAATATATGAAGCAGTTTCACACACTCAATGGAAACTTAGTTGATCAACCTTGAGTTTGTGAGTAGATTGAACTGATATTAAGGTGAAAAAAGAATGCGACAGATGGGTAGGAAACACGTTCCTTATGAATAATCTTATATGTCGCAAACATGATGTTAATTGGTATGACTATGGCTGACTGCACCTGCTGCTTCCACTTAAGCATTGCAATATGAAAATACCTGAACTGCAACTCGAATCCGTTTTCTCCTGCACAACCATCCCCTGCACCAACGAGCTAACTCGGCTTAAGGCAGTGTATCAGTTTCAGATGTTAGAAATTGAACCTAATTCCGCATTAGATGACCTGACAGAATTAGCGGCCGATCTCTGTCAAACCCCAATCGCATTAGTGAGTTTTATCAGTACCGATCGCCAGTGGGTAAAGTCTAAAGTTGGCATCACCATCAGAGAAATTCGCAGAGACCAGACATTTTGTAACCATACTATTCGCCAATCAGATGTCTTTATAATTCCAGATACCCTGGATGTTCCGCAGTTTGCGACCTATCCCTTGGTCACTCAAGCTCCCCATATCCGGTTTTATGCCGGAGTACCTCTAGTCACCGCTGGTGGTTGTATCCTGGGTACGCTTTGCGTCATGGACTCCAAACCGCGTGATTTGAACACGAAACAACTCAAAGCGTTGCAGACCCTCAGCCAGCAAGTGGTGACGCAGCTGGAGTTAAAGCGCAACACCACAAAACTACGTCAGATTATTCCCGAAATTAAACAACTCAAACAGCAATTGATTACCCAAGAATTACTTAGTCAACAAGATTCAATTCTGTTTAATCTGGCAAATCAAATCCGCAATTCTTTAGATTTGGATACGATTTTACAAACAGCGGTTAATGAAATTCACACCTTATTGCATGTCGATCGCTGTGGCTTTGTTTGGTGTCTACCACATGGCGATCGCTTCTGCTTTACGGTGACGCACGAGGCGATAAACGCAGAGATTAAGAGCGCCTTGGGTGAACTTCCAGTTGGGCAAGGTTCTCTTCTGGCAGAAACCATCTTAAATCTAGATATGCTCCAGATTGAGAATGTTGCTGTTACCACCCTAGCGCTGACCCCTCAGGATTTGGCACTCCTGCACCAACTGGAAACAACCTCGATGCTACTGCTTCCCCTGAGAACCCACGCTGGTCAACTGGGTGCCATTATTTGCCATCAATGTAGCGGTTCTCGTACCTGGACTAATAGTGAAGTTCGGTTACTCAAAGCAGTTAGCGATCAAGTGGCGATCGCCCTTGACCAAGCAGAATTGCTTGTGCAAACACGCGCCGCCGCCTTTGCCGCTCAAACTCAAGCAACCCATCTAGGGAACGCGCTGCACCAGTTACAGCAAACCCAAATGCAACTGGTGCAGCAAGAGAAAATGTCGAGTTTAGGGCAATTGGTAGCCGGAGTTGCTCACGAAATCAACAACCCGGTCAACTTTATTAATGGCAATATTGCCCATGCAAGCAATTATGTCCGGGATTTGTTGGAACTATTGCATCTTTACCAGGAAGCCTATCCCCATCCCATCGCCGCAATTGAGGAAAAGATAGAGACGATCGACCTGGATTTCTTGAGTGAAGATCTGCCTAGTTTATTATCGTCTATGCGGATGGGAGGCGATCGGATTCGGCAAATTGTGCTGTCTCTGCGGAATTTCTCCCGCCTGGATGAAGCCGAACGGAAAGCAGTGGACATCCACGAAGGCATTGATAATACTTTGTTGATTTTAAAAAATCGTTTGAAATTAACCAGCGCTAAATTTGAGATTCAAGTAATTAAAAAATATGGAGATTTACCCCCCGTTGAATGTTATGCGGGACAGTTGAATCAAGTTTTTATGAATATTCTCAGTAATGCGATCGATGCCTTAGATGAAATATCAAATCCTACAATTATCATTCAAACGCAACTCATTAAAGGACAAAAAAATAACGATGTCGAGCTTTCACAACTCTCAACAGCGGACAGTGTAATAATTCAAATTCGAGATAATGGTTCTGGCATGACAGAAACCGTCAGGCAAAAGCTGTTCAATCCATTTTTTACTACAAAACCGATCGGCAAGGGCACTGGGCTAGGACTCTCAATCAGCTATCAAATTGTCGTTGAAAAACATGGTGGCATCCTCAATTGCTCATCAGAACTGGGACAAGGCAGCGAGTTCTTGATTCAAATTCCGGTTGAGTCTCTAGTTAAAAGTACTTAAACATTAACTTCCCCGATTTCTCAAAGAAATCGGGGAGATGAACATTAACAAAAATCAATTCATTAGCGCCAGTGACAGCCTTTGCTCTTTCAGAACCTTAAAATTTTAATAAAAATTTATTAAATATCTATCTTTAGGGTGTTGCTTTGGGAATGATGAAAATAAAGCTCATCCACTTACCAGCTATGCCACATAGTACGACAAGTTCACCGATGGTTCTTGCGCTTGACGATAGCCCTGTAATTCATCAACTGATTAAGCGGAGTTTGGAATCGAAATATCGGGTGATAACAGTCGATAATGCGGTTGATGCTTTGTCGATTATTTATCATCAACCGATTTCAGTGCTGCTATTAGATGTGCAGATGCCCGATGTAAGTGGGTTAGAGTTTTGCCGTACAGTACGCGGCTTGCCTCAGTTTCAGCATTTACCGATAATTATGGTAACTTCTCAAGACACTCCGTTCGATCGAGTCAAAGGACAATTGGCAGGGGCAACAGAATATCTAGCCAAACCCTTTAATGCTGAACAATTGCAAGAAATAGTACGGAAGTTTATCGTTACCTCGGCTGTTTGTTCGTGAATCAAATCAATTGTTACTTCATTGCCAAAACTCGATACAAAAGCATCGGCGCAATTTCATGAATTGGCAAAACCTGTTGGGCGGCTCCCAGAGCGATCGCTTCCTTTGGCATCCCGAATACAACGCAGGTTTGCTCATTTTGGGCAATGGTGTCACCTCCAGAAGAGGCGATCGCCTTTAGTCCATCTGCACCATCGCGTCCCATACCAGTTAGGAGAATGCCAACAGTCGATCGCGGGTAACAGGTAGCAAGGGCTTGAAATAGTACGGTTACGGAGGGACGATGACCGGAAACAGCAGGTGTGCTACTAGTGAGAAATCGTCCTTGAGCATCTAGTTGCAGGTGTTTTCGTTCGGGCGCAAAATAAACAGTGCCTGGTTTGGGTAAGTCTCCTGGCTGGGCGATCGTGACGCGCAGGGAACATTCTGCTGCTAGCCAGTCAACCAGCCCAAGTAAAAATCCTTCGCTAATATGTTGTACACACAAAATGGGCACAGGAAAGTTTGCAGGCAACTGTTTGAGAATCGTGTGCAATGCTTGGGGGCCGCCTGTAGAGGCTCCGATCGCTACGATTTTCAATGGAGAGAATTGAGAAGTCCTAGCAGGTGTTGGGCTGAATGCTTCATTGCCAATTTTGGGTTTCACAGACTTGATTGTTAACTCTGCACTCTCAATTCTTGTCGGGTGACGGGTAAAAACTTTAACTCCCGCTAAAACTTTAATCCGGTT
Source organism: Aulosira sp. ZfuVER01 (assembly GCA_034530615.2). Taxonomy (GTDB): domain Bacteria; phylum Cyanobacteriota; class Cyanobacteriia; order Cyanobacteriales; family Nostocaceae; genus Aulosira. The sequence goes on along the minus strand of JAVRCV020000033.1, from coordinate 152,352 downwards.
AATTAAGTCCTGCTTGATTTGTTCGTAGTCTGAAAGTGAGCCAACGGTGGGTTTGGGAAAGACATCCAAAGCACCAGCTTGCAGTAGTTCAAACACATTGCGCGAATCTTCTTGGGTGTTGACGGAAGCACTAATTACGAGAATGGGACGGGGATAGTCTGCCATCAGCCGACGAGTCAGTTCTAAACCATTCATGTGGGGCATGTGCAGATCGGTGCAAATTACCTGGGGTTGGGCAGTGGGAATTTGCGCCAATGCTTCCACACCATTCGGGGCAGTTCCTACCACGCTGACTTCGGTAGAACTCGCCAGAATTCGCTTGAGGATGGTTAAGGCGACGGGCGAATCCTCAACTAGAAAGACACGGATGGGAGTAGATTGCTTCATACTAAACGTTTGAGAGTTGACAGCAAGATATCTTGATTAAAGCTGCCTTTAACAATGTACGCATTCGCTCCGGCTTCCGCACCCCGTCGTTTATCTTCGTCGCTGGCTAGGGATGTTACCAGAATAATCGGTAGCTCGTTATATTCCTGGTATTCCCGGATTTTGGCGGTTAATCCCAGCCCATCTAAATTTGGCATCTGCACATCGCTGACAACAGCATCTACATTATTGTGCGATCGCAGTTTGTTAAATCCGTCTAATCCATCCACCGCCGTAATTACCTGATAGCCTGCGGTTTCTAAAATTCGCTTTTCTTGAGTGCGGGTGGCAATGGAATCTTCGACTAATAAAACGGTGAGTTTGCTGGGTGCGGGTTGACGGTTTTGAGTGGCAGAGATGGAGTGAGTAGGCGTAGCCCGCCGCAGGCATCGCAATCGGGCAGACTTCACCAAATCCTGAGGATTCAGCACCATGCATACCTCTCCCGTACCCAAAATTGTTGCACCAGAAACATTACGCACTCGTTTTAGCAACTGACTTTGCGGTTTAATGAGCACATCTTGCTCATCGACTAAAGCATCGACAATTACACCTAATTGTTCTTGCCCGACTTGAAGAATGATACAGGAAAGGCTCGTTTGTTGCGTCAATCCAGAGGATGGGGCTGGTAGTTCTAGCAGATCGGCCAGTTGCACAATAGAAAGGGGTTGGCTATCTCGAATAATCGTGTCGTGTCCTTCTAGAGTAAAAATTTCCTCTGACCGAATTAAACAAGCAGTTTGCACAAACTCAACCGGAATCGCGTAGGGCATTTCATTGATTTGCACAATCAAGACATGAGCCGTTGCTAGGGTGATGCCAAGGTTGATCCGCAGCGTACATCCCTGTCCGGGAATGGATTCCACCTCGATTGCACCTTTTAATTTCTCCACATTGGTTTGCACCACATCCAGTCCCACACCGCGTCCTGATACTTCTGTGATTAAGGGTGCAGTCGAAAATCCTGGTGCAAATATCAATGTCTGGATCTGCCTAGGAGTCATTACCGCTAATTCATCCTCCCGACAAATTCCTCGTCTAAGAGCCGTTTGTTTGATTTTGTTTAAATCAATTCCGCGTCCGTCATCACTGACTTCTATAACGATGTTAGTAGCAGTTTGGTAAGCTTTTAATCGAATGGTTGCCGTTGTCGGTTTACCTAACCGCTGCCGTTCTTCGGGTGATTCAATGCCGTGATCGATCGCATTCCGCAAAATATGCATCAGCGGATCTTTCATTTCTTCCAACAGACGTTTGTCAGCCTGGGTATCTTTGCCTTCCAGAATTAACTCTACGGATTTTTTTTGCTGCCGTGCCAGATCCCGCACCATCCGGGGAAAGAGGTTGAAGATTGTGGAAAACGGTAACAATCGCAGAGTGCGAATTCCTTCTTCTAGATCGCCGCTTAGTTTTTCCAAGCGAGTTGTGTCCTCGGAAAGTGAACCCCGCAAGGTTTTAACCAACTGCCCTAACTGCTCTAATCGTTCCTCAGTGCGATCGTGGAAGGATTTTAACTTCTGGGATATACCGTTACGCTGCTGTGCCTGAGTGAGTGCAAAACGATTGACAAACAAATCTCGGTTCCATTCTTCCCATAAATTAGCGATCGCTTCAATTTCTCCCAACCGATGAGCAATCCGAATTTTAGTTACCGTTAACTCTCCTGCCTGAGTCATTAACGTATCCAGGTTGCGCGTGCCGACGCGGATGGTTTCAATGCGGTAAGCAGAGTCTTGCGCTACTGCTGTAGACGCTGGTGCAGGATGTGGTAGAGCGGTCTGGGGAGCTTCCACGGGGGGAACCCAAGCAACGGAGTGGCTCTCCATGAGAGACTGCGGTAAGGATTCCTCGACTTGAGTTGGGGATGGCGTGTGAAGATTTTGGATTGGTTCGTTTTCCTCCTCACTACTTTCAAAAGTATTAATTTCTCCTCTGCCCCCCTGCTCCTCTGCTTCCCCTGCTTTCCTGCTCCCCTGTCCCCCTGTTCTCATCAACTCTGCCAAAGCTTGAAACGTATTCACCCCAGCAGGTTCTCCGGTAACAGCTTGATGAACGAGTTTGCGGATGGTGGCGATCGCGTGGGCAAGGCGTTCATAGGGTGTTTCCGCCAAAGCATCCCCGGCATTTACAGCAGGCAATTCTGGCCGCTTGAGTTGCGTCAAAACATGTTCAACTTGGTGCGCTAAGGTGCCTATATCTTTGATTCCCAGCATATTGGCATCTCCTTTGAGGGAGTGTGCTTCGCGCATTAAGGCTTCCAGAACAGCCAGATCGTTGGGATGTTTTTCCAGATACAACAATCCGTCATCCAGGTTTTGCAGATGTTCTTCACTGGCTGCTTTGAAAACGGCTCTCAATTCTTCATCATCGATCATCATGGGGTTAGCTCCGGTTACTTCAGAATTGGGAATTGCGAATTTAGCTTAGGATTATTTGTGATTCTTTATACTAATTTGTAAAGGATTTCAACAGATAGATTGCTAAAAATCTTATGTTAATAAACAATTGACAATCTAAAATCCCAAATCGAAAATGGTATTTTTTTAAACAATGTCTTTTAAATTCTGAGCAGCATCGTTAAGACGTTGGGTGCCAACTTTAATTTGACTGATGCCAGAGGCAGTTTCTCTAGCAGCAATGTTGAGCGAGTTCATCGCTGCTACAACCTGTTGAACGGCGATCGCCTGTTGATTGGAATTGAGAGAAATTTGTTGACCATTCAAAGCGATGGTTTTCATCGCATCGACAATCTTTTCCACGGTTTTAGTGCCTTCATCTGTGACTATGACAGTGGAATTCGTCGAACGTTGAATGTCTACGACCAGTGCATTGATTTTTTCGGCTGATTTCTTACTCTGGTCTGCCAGTTTACGAATTTCGGCAGCGACAACCGCAAAGCCTTTGCCTTGTTCCCCTGCCCGTACTGCTTCTACAGCCGCATTCAATGCCAGCATATTGGTTTGATTTGCCAAGTCGCTCACAAGGGTGGAAATCATACCAATTTGGCTGGTTTGTTCGTTCAGGTGGAGAATTTGGCTGGCGATATCTCCGACTTTCTCACGCAAACTCGATTGGTTAGTTTGCCCATCTTGAGTCCGACCATCGACTAGTAGCAACACCTGTTGGGCACCAACGGCGGAGGCCTCTGCTTGTTCCGCAGACTGGCGTGAGGAAGCTGCCAACTCATCCATTGTGGTAGTGGTTTGATTTACAGAAGTGGCTTGCTGAAGGGCAGTACGTTCTTGCTGCTCGATCGTTGTGACAATTTCAGTTGTAGAGGAGGCGATCGCACTGGCTGAGGCGTTCATTTGTTGGGCAGTTCGGCGAATTACCCAGATCCCAATCAAAATTGATAACAGCAACGATACTCCACTTGCGAATACAATCGTCACTTTTAGAAGGGAGATCGCATCTTGCTGTTGCTTTGTAGCAGTTGCAACTCTTTGGTCTTCTTGATGCTGCTTTTCTTCAACCGAAGTAGTGATATTCTCTACTAGAGTTAGTGCGTTCTTCTTGCTCCAGGTTTCAATCGCTTCTTTGGTTTTGCCCTGATTTACCTTTACAATCAAATCATCATTGATCTGAGCCAGTTGATGGAGCATCTCTTCAAGCTTAATCAAGGACTTTCGTTCCTGCTCAGTTCTGGCAAGTTTCATCAATTTTGCTAAAAATTCTTTGAGGTTTGCGTAGGACTCCTGGTAATTATTCAGTGATTGCTGATTCTTTTCTAATAAATAGCCGCGCACTGATTTAGAACTGCTTTGAACATTAACAGCCACGTCATTAAACAATGAGTTAATGTCATAAGACGAAACCAAATCTTGCGATCGCTGGCTGACAATATTGATATTGAAAAGCGTCACGCTCGCAGACACAACCAATGCTAGTACTGGCACAGCATACCCGCCAATAATCCAGTATCTCAGTCTCCAATTTTGCTTAATTTCCATCTGTCTATCTCTAGTAGGGTAAATGAGGTAAAAAATTCGTAGCTGTTTCCATCAGTTCTATCCTTGATGATGAGACTTCTGAATTCATCCGGTTTTTGCATTTAGCGAAAGCCCGATCTACACAACAGCTTGTAGCTTGTCAGCAGCATCGTTGAGTTGGTGAGTGCTAACGCGAGTCTGACTGATACCACTAGCGGTTTCTTTAGCACCTACATTCAGCGAATTCATTACCTGTAAGATTTGCTCAACCGCAGTGGCTTGCTGTTTGGCATTGAGCGATATCTGTTGAATATTTAGCACCATACTGCTAACAGCATTCGTGACATCGGCAAATACTTCAACGGTCTGCTCAGTCATTACCGCTCCTTGAGCAGCAGTTTTTGTGCTTTCGTCGGTCATGGTAACGGTCAAGTTGATGGCAGATTGAATGTCGTTTACCAGTCCATTAATTTTTTGTGCCGATTTCTTGCTCTGGTCTGCCAGCTTGCGAATTTCAGCGGCAACAATGGCAAATCCCTTACCTTGTTCTCCAGCCCGGACTGCTTCTACCGCAGCATTTAACGCCAGCATATTAGTCTGATTTGCCAGATCGCTTACCAATTCAGAAATACTGCCAATTTGCATAGTTTGTTCGTTCAAGCGCAGCATTTGATCTGCCACCGCATTCACTTTGTGGCTCAGAACTATCATTCCTTCCAGGGTGCGGGTCACTGTTTGATTGCCTCGATCCGCTAAATTTAAAACCTGTTGAGCACTGATAGAAGCTGTTTCTGCTTGTTGGGCAGACTGTTGGGCAGAGGCACTGAGTTGATTGATAGTGGTGGTGGTTTCATTGACCGAAATTGCCTGTTGGGTGGCAGTGCGCTCTTGTTGCTCGACAGTAGCCGCAATTTCATTGGATGAGGAGGCGATCGCATTAGCAACTTGGTTAATCGGTCGCACAATTTCACGGGCAATAAAGAACAACACCAATGAGCCAAATAACAGCGCGATCGCAGTTCCTCCCAAGGAAACCAGATCTGACAAGAATGCGGTTTGCTTTGCTGTCTGTTGTCTTTCTGCCAGCAAGCGCTCCTCAACCTGGGTCATTTGTGCCAGTTTGTCGCGGATTTCATCCATAATTTGTTTGCCTCTATTGGAAACAATAATATTCATTGCCGCTTGGCGTTTTCCCTCTTGTGTCAGTTCTATGGTTTCGGTTAGTTCTGCCATTTTTTCTTGTGCCAGTCGCTTAACCTGATTCAACCGCGCTAATTGTTCTGGGTTGTCCTGAATCAGCTTGCTGACCTCATCAAAGGTTGCCTCAAAATTGGCAAAAGATTTGTGGTAAGGCTCCAAATAGTTGGCTTTTTGGGTCAGCATAAAGCCGCGCTGTCCAGTTTCAGCATCGATCAGAAGCTTAGTAATATCTTCTAGATTTCCTTCTACCAGGTAGGTATGACTGACCCAACCATTAGACTCTACTAACTTGCTGGTTGTGAATTTGGAGACAATGCCAATGACAACCATAACCAAAAACACTGAACTAAACCCAAACGTCACAACCCGACCAAGCTTAAAGTTGTATTGCATATTAAACTTCTTGATTTACAACTAACACGTCTGAAGTTAAAAGTTTGGACAAATTAATGATGCTCATCATCCTGTCCTGGTAGGGTGCAACTCCTTGGAGATAGTCGTCTTTAGCAGAATGCATGGCCACTGGAATTGTGGCCATTTGCGATGGATGAATGTAGACAACATCAAAAATGTCATCCACCGCAATTCCGGCAACTCTTTGTTCTAGGCGGACAATTACTGCTTGTAGCTGCGATCGCACTGCATTCATCGACAAATCAACTACATCACTGATATCGATCAAGGTGACAATTTCACCGCGTAAATTGATGTTGCCGACAATATGCGGGGGACAGCAGGGAATTGGGGTAATTTTATGAATCTCGGTAAATTCATGCACCGTTTCCAATTCAAACCCGAAGTATTCACCGCCTAAACCCACAACCGCTAAAGGCATCAGTCCGACAGATTCTTGCTCGGCGATCGCATCTTGCAACCCAAAAGTTCGTTCTCTTAAAACCTGTCGTGCCTGTGCGTCGAAATGGTTGTATAGTCCCTGAGCAAAGCCTGAATCATTAGTATGTTTGAGTGCGTCATTTACCGATTCAGTCCTATGCTGCACTAGTATTTCAGGATTGAGCAGCGTCACAATTTCATTCTCAACAGTGGCGATACCGACTGTTAATCCAGCTTGTGACTCACCATATAAGTTAGTAGTGATTTGAGCCAAAGCGATCGCTTGTACCTCATCCACCTGATTGACGATAATTCCCACCCGTTGAGTCTGCCACTCCAGCACGATCGTACTATCGGTAAGTTGAAAGGGCGAACGGGGTTCTCCTAATTGCTGATGTAAGTCGATTACAGACAAAAGTTCTCCCCGCAGGTTGATTGCACCTAAAACGCCTGGTGGAGTTTTGGCGATCGCCGTTATCTCTGGCAGAAAAAAGAGTTCTTGCACGGCTGTAACCGGAATGCCATAGCGTGAGTGATTCAGTTTGAACATTAAGTAGGATTGAGTGTTCATGGCAATTTTGGATGTTGAAACTACAGAGTTAGGACATTAGGTAGCGGGTGAAGCAGAAGCTAGAAATCAGCATTTCCTTCTGCCTCCTGCCCTCTGCCTTTTTAAACCACTGCTTTGAGATTCAGGGCAACTTCATTGAGTTGTTGAGTTTCAACTTTCGTTTGACTAATGCCAGAAGCTGTTTGATCGGCTCCTATTCTGAGGTTGCTCATCACCTCAACTACTTGCTGAACTGCGATCAATTGTTGTTTGGCAGTCAGGGAAATTTGCTGATTATTAAAGACAATTGTGCTAATGGCATCGGCAACTCCAGCAAAAGTTTCAGCCGTTCCCTTAGCTGTTTTTACACCTTGCTCTACTTGTCTGGCTCCTTCATCGGTTACAGAAACCGTGGTATTAATCGCAGTTTCAATTTCTTTGATCAGCACGCGAATTTTTTCCGCAGACTGCTTACTTTGATCTGCCAACTTGCGGATTTCTCCAGACACAACCGTAAAACCTTTACCGTGTTCTCCAGCCCGCACTGCTTCGACAGCTGCATTCAGAGCTAACATATTGGTTTGACTGGCAAGATCGCCAACTAACGTAGAAATGACACTGATTTGTCCTGCTTGTTCGCTCAATCGCTGAATTTGTTCAGTAATCTTTTCCACGTTCTGTTTGAGAACTGCCATATCTTCTAAACTATGCGTTACTGCCTTAGTTCCTGAGGATGCTAAAGTAGACACCTGTTGAGCGCTGACTGTGGCTGCGTCAGCCTGCTCCACCGATTGTCGTGCGGAAGCCTTGAGTTCATCCATCGTAGCTGTAGTCTGGCTGACGGCCGTTACTTGCTGATTTGCACTTCGTTCCTGTTGTTCCACTGCTGCGGCAATTTCTGATGTAGAACTAGCGATCGCCTCCACCGAACGATTCACCGTTTTAGTTACTTTCGCCCAAATCAGAGAAGCTGCTCCACTCGAAAGGATCAGCCCTAAAAGAGCGACAGCGATCGCGCCAAATATTAAAAAGCTCATTGAATTTATAGTATTGTGCGTCAGTCCAGACAAAATTTCTTGCTCACGCTTATTGAATTCTTCCCCCAGTTGATCCAGCTCTCCCACAAGCACTTTCGATTCTCGCAAGTACAGATCTGTGGCTTCTTTGAGCTTGCCTTGCTCAATCAGGCGGAAGGTTTGTTTGCACATATCATCATACTCTTCTCCAAGTTTGAGCATTCGGTCAAAAACTTGTTTTTGCTTCTCGTCATCAATTAATGGTTTTGCAGTTGCTACCGCCTCCTCATAAAGTCGTTTCTGTTTATCAAACTCTTGTACTGGATCGTTATTTTGAACTAGGAGATACCCTCGTGCCTGACGAGCCATCATCGATGTTCGTAAAACCATGTCATCCGTTGAAATAATTACCTGTTGAACACGTCCAACTTCTTTAAAGGTTTGGGCGGTTTGATTGCCAATTACAACAATCAGTCCGCTTAAGCCAATCAGCAATGTCACGGGGAGTGAAAATCCCAAAAATATTTGTCCTCTGAGCTTGAAATTGTTTAACATTTGTTGAATCCTTGGAAAGTAATTTATATCGTTCAATTGAAAAACAACGGAGTTGTTGTCAGCTTGATTCGTAATTATTGCCTCATATCTGAAGACATGGGTTTGAAAGATTGATGCTATGTATTTTATTTATCCATTGATAAATTAAGGCGATTGTATCTTTATTTGAATTACGAATTAGTAATTATTCAATTCAGGTACTTAATAATCTGTAATTTTAATTCAGCAACAGTTTGCTGATTGTTAGAATCAATCACTTGCTCTTGGGGTAAAGCTCGCAAAACTTCTAAAAGCGATCGCCAGGTTTTTTGAGCTTGTTTGGCATTTCCTTCGCGCTCATAGATAAAACCCAATTTTAGATATGCAAAGACAGAATCATGAGCTAGATAAATAATACGTTTTAAGTATAATTTTGCCTGCTCAATATCACCCTGTTCTTCAGCAATTTGAGCCAAAAAATAATAGGGTTCGATAGCTAGTGGATTGATTTGGAGTGCTTGTTGACAGGCTTGCATAGTATGGGAATATTGACCTAATTTTGCGTAAGCCTCTGCGATTAAACAGTGTGCTTGAAAGTGTTTAGGAGCAAGGTCAATCAGTTTTTTTGTAGTTTGAATGGCATCGGCATAGGCTTTTTGAGCGAACGATCGTTGCGCTTGCTCCCAAAGGGCTTGCTGCGTGTTTGCCCTGACCTGTTCGGCTGAAGGCTGACGCTGAAACCCTGGCTTTTCTCCCAAGTTGGAGCGTGGAGGAGAAGTTGGATTGAGATCCCCGATTTTTTCAAAGAGTCGAGGATCTAAATAGTCGTTTGCCTTCTGGTAAATCACAGATTGCGGATAACTTTTAACTTGAAACGGCGCAATTTTTTGCCCGTACAATTCTGTGTGACCTGTAAGGAGAAATCCACCCAGTGCTAGAGAATGATAAAACTTTTGTATAACTTGAGCGATCGCACTGCAATCAAAATAAATAAACACGTTGCGGCAAATAATTAAATCTAAATCGTAAATTCCAGATAGGCTATCTGGAAAGGGTTGCATGAGATTTCCGGGTTGAAAGGAGACCATTTGCCGAATGTTGGGATCGATTTCCCAGTCTTTGCGGTGCGATCGAAAGTAGCGGGTTTTAATTGCTGGATCGATTGTCCGAAAAGACCAATCGCTGTAAATTCCCTGTTGAGCTAGCGCGATCGCAGATTGGTTAATGTCTGTCCCCAGAATCCGAATATCCCACGCCTGATAATCAAAGACCAACTCTTTTAAGATAATGGCAAGAGAGTAAGCTTCTTCACCCGTAGAACAGCCAGCACTCCACAGCCGTAATGTAGGTTTTTGTCCATTGGCAGCCTGAGCTAAATGTAGCCGTCGTTTGCGCTCAATTAATTCTGGGAAAATTTGATTTTTCAGCAACCCAAATTGTCCTCGATCTCGAAAGAAATAACTTTCAGTCACACTTAACCGCAGGATCAGTTCTTGCCACTCTGCTTCAGTAGGGAGCAGCCGTTTTTTTATGACTAAATACTGGTAGTAGTCGTTAACTGATGATAATCCTAAGGCGTTGATTCGTTCGAGGATGGTTTTCTTTAAGCCATTTTGATGCTGTGAAGGGATGTATATCCCCAATGTGTCAGCAAGCAGATTAACTATTGATAACAAACTGCTATCGTTACTAAATTGAGAACTTGATGTGAGTAAAGTGTGATAATCACCAATCGTATTATTTGTCACTAAGTAAAACCTGGGTAATTTTAGATTTTCTTAGTTTTCCCAATTCAAAGTAACAATTGAGTTTGTATAATAAATTGCATTGATTATTTAACTACCTTTACATAATTGGTGAGTGCTAGCTCCCCAGATGTTTCAAAAGCTATTAATCCACAAAGGCACTAATTGGAAATCCTGACTATTGAATAATCCCCTATCGCTCAATTTCAATTCAGGAATTACCAGCAGCGCCATAAATGAAAGAGTCATAAACGGTGCGGAAAGTGTTGAACCGAGGCGTTTTGCCCAAGCATCTAGTTCAGCATACTGTTTGGCAACTTGATAGCCATCTGCCGCACTCATCAGTCCAGCCACAGGTAGGGGTAGTACCTCAACATGACTATTTTCAGCGACAGCAATACCGCCTTGTGCCGCGATCGCAGCATTAACAGCATTGCAGATTTCCTCATCGCTAGTGCCGACTGCGACAATATTGTGGGAATCGTGGGCAACACTAGAAGCGATTGCACCTCGCTGCAATCTAAAATTTTTGATGAGTGCGATCGCGGGTGGTAGATTTTGATAACGATTCACCACTGCAAGTTTCAAAATATCATGCTCCAAGTCAGCAATGACGCGATCATTTTGAATATGAGCCGACAGGTGTTGTTCTGCTGTAATCAACTGTCCATCAAACGCTTCAATTACTCGTACAGTTGCACCTTTTGCAGGTAAGCGAAAATCTGCTACTTGCTTTTGTTGCGTCGCAAAGCGGTTGATGGGTGTAACTGTCACAGATGGTAATAGTGCTTTACCCTCTTTCGCTACCAAGATACCTTTACAATAAGTAGACTGCACGTTAAATTCCGTCAAATTGTTAACTACAATCAAATCAGCCGCATCGCCAACTTGCAATAGTCCAACGTTGAGATTGTAGTGCAACACCGGATTCACACAGGCGATTTGCAACACATTCATCAAGTCGTGGCCTAGTGTTACCGACCTGCGCACCAATTCATTGATATGTCCCCGCACCAAATCATCAGGATGCTTGTCATCACTACAGAACATACATTGGTCGGGATGGGAATCAATTAAGCTGTGTAGGGCTGTATAATTTTTGGCTGCTGAACCCTCACGAATCAAAATCTTCATTCCCACTGCAAGTTTGTCTAAGGCTTCCTCTAAGGTGTAGCACTCGTGGTCAGTGGTAATCTTCGCAGCCGCATAGCTTCGTGCCGCCTCACCACACAACCCCGGTGCATGGCCATCAATGCGAAGTCCCAATTCCTCAGCAATCTGGATTTTTGCCATCACCTGCGGATCTCTTCCTAGAACACCAGGGAAATTCATCATTTCACTCAGGTAAGAAAGGCCATCTTGTTCAAAGAGTTGGCGAATCTCAGCTGCGGTGAGTTCTGCACCTGCGGTTTCAAACTCAGTTGCAGGAACGCAAGATGGCGCACCAAAAGCAATGGTAAATGGTGTTTGTGTAGCATTGGCCAGCATGAAGCGCACGCCAGAAATACCCAAAACATTAGCTATTTCGTGAGGGTCAGAAACTGTAGCCACCGTACCATGCACTGTTGCTAGACGAGCAAATTCTGATGGTACAAGCATCGAACTTTCAATATGAACATGGGCATCAATAAAACCGGGGAGGATATATTGGTCGTAGTTTCGCCCATCTTGACGCAGAATCGAGTGAATGCGTCCCCCTTCAATGCAGACTGTTCCTGGAAAGATAGTTTTGTGGAGAACATCTACAATATTGCCAGAAATACTAAAGCTGGACATCGCCCACCTCCTCAGGTCAAAGCGATCGCATCCTTTAATTCCATTGTATGGCCAAGAAAGGTCCAGGGCATCTGCTTAGGTACTTATCCGCGAGATACAGAATTAGAAAACATTCTTTGAATAACTTTTTCTCGTACAATAGGGGCTTCGTCTGACCAATTCCAAAGGCTTTCATAGAAAAAGAATGAGACTCCGGCTAAACCATGTTGGCGGACTTCTTCAACTTGCGATTTAATTTGATTAATCGGTAAAGATTTAGATTTTAAACCGCTTAAAATGCCAACAGAAACAGGTAAATGAGTTTTAGCTAAATCAACTTCTGCTCTTTCTAATTCTGTTAGAAAACGATTTAAGTCGGAACGATAGACTTGTAAAACTATTTCGGAAATATATTCTCGTCTTTCCCAGGTAAACCAATCTTGTAAAGTCGCAGGTAAAGAAAAATGTAAAGGATTAGGAGAAATAGAAATTATACAATCTGGTTTAACAGCTTTAATTTTAGCTGATAAATGTTTCATAAATTCATTAATCTTATCAGCCCGCCAACGCACCCAAAAAGTTTCATAAAAATCTTTAGAAGGAACTAAACCCTTTAATTCTTTTGTGTACATTGCTACAGTATAATCATCATAACCAAATTCAGAAGGTAAGCCAAAATGATCGTCTAATTGAATTCCATCGAGATCGTATCTAGCTACAGCTTCTGTGATTAAATCAATCATAAACTGCTGAACTTCTGGATGAAAAGGATTAAGCCAAACTTGATTATGATTATCAACTTTAGTACCATCATAACGATTAGTTAACCAATCGGGATGTCGTTTAGCTAATTCTGAATCTATGGGAGTCATAAACCCAAATTCAAACCAAGGAATCACAGTTAAACCTTTTTTATGTCCTTCTTTAAGAACTTCTTGAAGAATATCTCTATCTTTTAATTCGGGAATTGGCTGGATAGATTGACCTAATACTCTTTGAGCAACGCTACTAGGATAAAGTGTATAACCACCATTCCAAACTGTAGGATAAATAGTATTAAAATTTAATTTGGCAAGACGATTTAAAGCATTTTTTAGATTGTGAGATGAAAAAAGTACTTCACTATCAATATTAGTAATCCACACACCCCGTACTTCATGTTTTTGGGCTGCTGTACTAATTTTACTTGTTCCTAAGATAATCAAGAAAATTATAATTAAAGAAGAAACCAGCAATATTAATCCGTGTTTGATTCTGAATAACTTAAACATTGTGATATGTTACTGAATAAATTGAAAAATTAAAGAATTATTGTTACTTTATGGGCTTAAGTATAACTACAAAAAAATTGCCGTTGGCGCAACGAAGGCGAGCGCTCTACGGAATTATCTCATTAATGCGCAAGTTAGAGAAACTAAATAGCGTGAAGAGTTAATTGTATTGTGCAAAAATTTCCATGTATATCTACCATTTTTGGGCAAGTTAGTAAATCAATAAAGTACGCCCCGTAATATTTTTTTACGCAGATGGTAGCAGGTTAAAAAATTCTCAAGACTCGATAGTATAAATAGCTGGAAGTTGCCGATACTTCTGGTCAAAATCGATGCCATAACCCACGATCAAACGGTCAGGCACGGTTAGTCCCAAATAATCAATCGTGACTTGCACTTGCCTACGAGCAGGTTTATCCAGCAAAGCACACAGTTTTAAGGAAGCTGGCTGGTAACTTTTCAGGTATTCTAAAGCTGTGGTAGTGGTAATCCCAGTATCTACAATGTCTTCTACTAAAACCACATCCTCAGCCGCGATCGCGGTGGGTTAGTTTGATACATCATCAAGCAGTCCTGACGGTGAGACTCTCATCTTTGAATTATGGAACATGGTTTAGCTACAACCCGAAAAATCAGAAGTGCCAAAATTAAATTGCCACAATAGATTTAAATAATTATGGAGACAAGACTGTGAGTAGTCTGGGTAAAAAAAGATTAGACGCTACTTTAGCGATCGCTACTTATGCTATTGGTAGTGGTACAGCCTCAGCAGCGCCAACTCCTGGGGGAGAAATTCCTAAACAAATTCTTTTAACTGCTTCTGATGTCTTGATGTACACCAGCATTTGGAAAATTTATTTTGCAGAGGATTTATCCCAAAAAGAACTTGTGGAGATTCTTGCAGAGTTGGGAATAGTTACAGTTGCTGCAACAGGAACAGCTTATGTTGTCAGCAAAGTCAGTACGGCAATTCTCAAAGAGATTTCCAATTGGACTGGGCCATTAGGATGGGGTGTAGTCGCGGCGATCGCAGGTTCTCTCAGTGGTTTATTTGGAGTTGCTTGGGCAATCTACTGCGATCAACTTTATGCTCAAAAACAACCTCAACCGACTTGATTAAAACTTGGGGTGGGGAAATCCCACCCGATTTAACGGTAAATTATGCCAATAATCAGGGTAATAATTATCGGTATCAAAATTGGGATAGCAACTATCAGTCCCCATTTGCCAACCTTAATCTCCTCACCTTCAGATTTAAGCAGCGCAATCCAACCGCCAACTCCCATCAGCAGCCAGATAAACCCGAAGACAAGAAATATGACAAATACTGAGTCTTGTTGCATCTTGTAGAAATTTGGTTTTATTTTTTATGTTACTCAAATCTAACTATACTAAGTTCTAGTTAGCGATCGCTCACAGAGGGACGCATTCACAGCTACTCCCTCTGTGTTGTCTATACTCGCGATCGCACCATGTAATTAGGAAGCATTGTCGTCTGTAATCTGCTTCTTAACCATGTCAATCTCTCCAGCTAACTCTTGGCGAGTAGAAGCTTTGAGAAAATAGCGAAACACAAACCAGGTTACGTAACCAAATCCAATCAATTCAAAAAATGGAGCAACCAACGGAATATCATTTAAGGCATCTGTGATTGCTAGTAATATTCTCAGGGCAGTCATTGCTGCAATTAGCACAGCAAAGCTAACAACTGGCAGCCGATATTCGTTATAGAAACTAACTATGTTTTGTGGCAATCTCTCCAGAAACTCTGAAATACTTCTGCCGATTTCTGAAACTTTATCATTAGATCTATCAGCACTTGCTAGCTTTGACAGATTTCCTGGCTCAGAACTTGTAACTGCTGCCATGTCGTTAGTCAAAGTAGGGTCAACATATTCTGATTGTTGTTCTTGAACTTGCATAAGTTTTGTTAAAACAATTGATGTGTGGATGTAACACTACCATTCCGGCATTGTTCCAATTTCTTTTCATCATCCAATTGGAATAAAATTTCTTGTATTCAGAAGTTAGAAAGTTAATCTTTCTTTTGCCTAGTTTTTGTTTATCTGTATAAGTTTGCAAGTGAATCTCAGCAAAACTATATCTTTAGGCTCATGCAATTAAAAAGAAAAAATGTTGATACTGAAATAGGAAATTACTAACCACAGCAATTGGTTGTAGTCAAAAATTTTAACTTTGTAAGCAATATCAAAACAGAGTAAGGTAAATGACAACTTCTACCGACCAAAATCAACATATACATAAGCTGCGTGGACTGATTCAAGATATCGACTGTGCGATGTTAACCACAGTCGATGACGATAACAGCTTACACAGTCGTCCTATGGACAAGACTAGCGAAATCCAGCCTGATGGCACACTCTGGTTTTTTACCAACGCAAGTACCCATAAAGTATTTGAGATTGAGCATCGTCAGCACGTCAATCTCAGCTTCACATCACCTGACAAGCAGCGATATATTTCCATCTCAGGTATTGCAGAACTTGTAAAAGACCAAAATAAAATGCAAGAGTTATGGAAGCCGAAACTCAAAGCCTGGTTTCCCCAAGGATTAGACGAACCCAATCTTGCTTTGCTGAAGATAAAAATCAACAGGGCTGATTATTGGGAAACTCAATCGAAATTTCAGCAACAAACCATTAGTTTGTAGGCATCAATAATTAATTACACAATTTCCAGATAAGCAAATACCTGGTAAGGGTTTAGCATTGCTAAACCCCCATAGAAAATCTATCTGGATAGGGATTCTTGTGAATTGGTATTACTACACAGAAAAAATCCAATTTTTTCTGATACTTGCGTAATCCCTTCTCAAATAGGAGTCTAATATATGCCTTATCAACAGATTGAGGATTTACCAGATTCAGTCAGAGAACATTTACCTAAGCACGCCCAAGAAATCTTTCGAGCTGCATTCAACAATGCTTTAGAAGAATATGGGGAAGAAGAACGTGCCTTTCGTGTAGCTTGGAGCGCAGTAAAACGCGATTACGAAAAAGGTGATGATGGACAATGGCATAAAAAGCCAGAATAGTTCAAAGTCATAGATGGTCACGCTTTTTTTCTCGGTGCTGTGGTTGTGTCTGCCTCATTACTAGTTAAATCCATTGAGTATCAAATGAATCTTGCCCATTACCGTAAATCAACTCACCATATTCTTGCCAATGGGCTAGTTCTTGCTTTGAAAGTTGGGGCGCGTGCAACACAGCAAGATTTTCTTGTAATTCCTGCCTAGTTTTTGGGGCAGTCAGTGCCAAACGTACTGCTGAATTACTTAGGGCATAGCGATAACAGTCTGCTGCTAGTGGTGGTTTATCTTGCCAGTGAGGATGACCTTGGAGTAACGTTCCCCAACGGGTGCAAGTGAATGCCACCACAGGAACACTAGCTTTTTGAGCTTCTGGTAAAACGTCTTCTTCAGCTTTCCGATGTGCCATATTATAACGGTGCATCAACACATCACAATGATGGTGCTCGATCATTTCTAAAGCAATAGCTCGGTTGTGGGTAGTGACTCCCACATAGCGCACCACTCCAGAGTCCTTCCATAAACGAAGTTCGTCTAGTACTGCCTGAACCTGAGTCAGGTCATCAGCAGGGGAGACATATTCAGTAAAAAATATATCCACCCGATCGACATTTAAACAATGGCGCACAGAGTTCAAGTAATTGCGTAAAGATTGTATATCTCGGTTTTCACTTCCCGTTGCCACCAAAGCTTGCTCGCGATTTGCTGCCAACAGAGATTTTAAGCCACTCAAAAAATTTTCTGATTCCAAATTGTAAAAGAAAAAATAATTGATTCCCGCTTCAAATGCCAACAAAACAGTTGCAGCATCTATCGATTGACCTGCTAAACCCAGAATACTTGCTGGCTGTCCCTCTATTGTTACTAACTCCACAGTCAACGACCCACTAAAAATACCCGTTGAAATGATGGCTTATTGCTAACTTCTTCTTCTCTTTTTCATACCCTTGGGTTTAGTAAAAGAGCGCATGATGCGACTAATAATGTTAGAAGATGGTCTTTTATTAGCAGCAGGCCTCCTCGTTTGATTAGGATCGCTATCTTGCGTTTCTGGATGATTTAGAGGTACAGCATTCTTAGTTGGGGTAATACCACTGCCATATCTTCTAGCATAAACCTGAGTAAATTCAGCCCCGAAAAATAGAATTTGAGCAGCGTAATAAATCCAAGCTAAGATAACTACCACTGAACCAGCAGCACCATAGGTTGATCCAAAACTGCCGTTACCTAGATATTGTCCTAACAAAAATCTACCGATAGAAAATAGAAGTGAGGTGATAGACGCACCAATTAAAACATCACTCCAAGTAATTTTGACATCGGGCAGAACTTTAAAAATGAGTCCAAACAGTACTGTCGTGATAGCAAAACTCAATAGGAAGTTAACAATTTGCCAAATCCAATCAAAACCTGGTACTAAGTTACTAAAAAAAGTTACCAGTGCTGTCAAACCTGCACTAATTACTAGAGAAACTAGAAGGAGAAATCCAATTCCTAAAACCATCGCAAACGATAAAGCGCGTTGGCGCACCATATTGTTCACGCCTGCTCCTGGTTTTGTCTTGACTTCCCAAATTGTATTGAGAGCATCTTGTAACTCGTTAAATAAACCAGTAGCACCTAAAAGCAGAACGAAGATACTAATGATTGAAGCGATAGTTCCAGTCTCTGGTTGGTTAGCATTTTGAATCGCTGTTTCGATAAATTCTGCGCCCTGTCTGCCAACTAAACCTTGAATTTGTCGAACAATTTCACCTCTAGCGGCCTCTTCTCCAAAGACTGCACCAACGATCGCAATTACAATAATCAACAACGGCGCGATCGAGAAAATCGTGTAATAAGCCAATGCTGCCGCTAATCGTGAGGCTTTATCCTCACTCCATTCTTTAAAAGTCTCTTGGAATAATTTCCAAATCGCTTGCCACCTCATTACATCAGTCTCCTTATCCCAGCTATTGCCTGCCTCAGATATATTGGATACTGATTCCCTAGTTAGCGTCATCTGCCCAAAGGTGTTTGAGTAGCATCCTTGAGGAAGAATCGAAAATAATTAGTAATTGATAATTCGTAATTCGTAATTAATAGCCCACAACTGAAATGGGGGGCTGTAAATGAGAAATTATCAAGCCAAAATTATTAGTAATTAGGCATTGACAAGAAGTACCAAATCTATTTTGGAGGTTTAGCATTGCTAAACCCTGCAAAGTGTAGGTCATCTAACGTCGCAAACTCCGAGGATCGAGCGCATCTCTTAGCCCATCGCCCAGTAAATTGAAAGCTAGAACAGTGAGGATAATTAGCAATGCTGGCGGCCAAATTAGCCAAGGTTGCAGTACCAAAATCGAAGCATTACTTGCCAACGAGAGCATATTACCCCAAGAGGGGTCTGGTTGTTGAATTCCTAAGCCGATGAGACTTAATACAGCTTCGGCACTAATAAAACTAGGAACAGATAAGGTAGCAGAAATAATCACATAGGTAGCAGTTTGTGGCAACACGTGACGCAGGATAATATATAGCGGTTTACCTCCCATTGCTCGTGCTGCTTGCACAAATTCTCGTTCTTTAATGGAAAGCACTTGTCCGCGAATTACTCTTGCTAAACCTGCCCAGCTAATTACCGAAGTAATTACCACAATTAGTAAAAAGCGTTGGGTACTGCTTAAACCAGCTGGTAATACGGCTCCCAAAGTCACCAAAAGATAAATGCTAGGAAAAGTCATCAGCACTTCTGCTAGGCGCATGATCGTGGTATCTGCTATACCGCCAAAATAACCAGAAATACCGCCGATGAGTAAACCGAGGGGGTAGGTGATGATAACGCCAAAAATACCAATAAACAGGCTAATACGACCTCCATGCACTAAACGGCTAAATTGGTCGCGGCCTTGATCGTCTGTACCTAAGATGTTAAATTTTGCCTCCCCAGTGGTGCCAAACAAATGCCAATTTAAAGGTATACCAGGGAAAATAGTAACTTCATCCCATTTGGGTGGTAGTGGGAAACTAATCTGCAAAAATCGGTACTCTGGCCCAGAGACAAATAGACGCAGGGGTGAGGGCTTTTTGAAATCTACGATCAGTTTGCGATCGCCTGTTTCTAAATTTGTGTCTCCCTGAGTCGTAGGATAAATATGGGGGCCAATAAACTGCCCTGAGGGTGAAGCCCAGTAAATCTTGGTTGGTGGTAGCAACGAACCATTTGGTTGTGACGCATAAGGATCGTAAGGGGCGACAAAATCAGCAGCTATTACCGCTAAATAGAAAAATAATAGCAAAATCGCCCCAAATCGCGCCAAAGGATTCTTTTTAAGTCGTTGCCACCAATCCATAGTTTTGTTAAATAGTCAAGGGTTAATAGTGTAATAGTCAAGGTTCAAGGGTCAATAGTCAACCCCTCTGGATAATTCAAAATTCAGAATTAAGAATTCAAAATTAAGAATTTTTAGCCAAGCATCATTAATTTTAGCTCTTACAGCAGATTGCAAAGAAGTGATGTACAGATTATCGTCAGGGCACTTCATTTGCCTGAAAAATGCTGTAACTTTTGACTCTTGACTCTTGACTCTTGACTAATAACTATTAACTACATACCGCTGTTCCTCTTGTTGTTTGTCATGTTCTACAACAAACACATTTGAGTAAAGATTAGCCAGAATTTGTTTACCTTGCTGTGTCAGCGATAGATAACGTAGTGCATCTTGCACATAAGGATAAACCCCATTCCAGTAAAATTTGGCGTAATTCTTCCGTAAATCGGCTGGGGTTTGATAACCTAAAACTTTATTCATGCCAGTTTCTTCAAACTCATAGAATAAAGAAGTAATTTTCTTTAAGTAACGTGGATCGCTTAATTGTCCAATCAAGTCTGCTGCTCGTACTAAACCAGCAAAGTTATTTGTATCTTGATGATCTTCCGCCGCTGGTACAGGAAACCTAGTTAATTCAATATTAGTTTTAATTACTTCAGCATCGATTAACTTATGTCCACCAAAACGTTCATCAATAAAAAGTTTTGCCCGATCGACATGATAGGGTATGAGACTGGCATCAGAAGCACCAGGAGGTAGAGAAATCATTCTGTCATTTTTACCTGTAGCATATAAGCCTTCTGTCTCTTGGTCTTGCCGACAAACTCCTTTAACATAGCCAATATCATGAGAGACTAAAGAAATAATAAAATGTAACCAATCGTCACTGGAAACACCTCCCTCACGGATATGTTTGCCCCGTAAAATTTCTTGTCCTACAAGGGTAACGAGAATAGTGTGTTCGACGTTGTGATATAGGGCGTCACTATTAGCAATGTTTTCCAAAGCCATGCTCCCAGCCCAGGCGATAATATCTTGATAATCATGTTTGAAAGCGCCATAGGTACGACGATAGCCTTCTCGAAGTTGATTAACAAAAGAATCAATTAAAATTTCTGTGGCATTGAACATAATGTGGTTACTCACTTGTAATAAGAATTTATTGATTATTTGCAAACTGCCATATTAGTGCCGCTGTGGGTAGAATTGACGACAATGGAGATTTCCTCCTCTGTAGCTCAATTAGAGATTTTAGTACTATTCATTTTTCTATTTTTCCCACAAGATACGCTATCCTTTCATCGGTGTGCAAAATATTTACTGAGAACATGAGTCATATAGCAGGTTGGAATAGTAAGATACATTGCTTATTGACGTTTGTATAGATGGATCGTGGCCTCATTAGTTTTTAGCATTTATTTTTTAAGCAGCATAAATCTAGATACAAGGGGTTTGCCACCTCAATTAAAGTAATTACTCTAGACAATCACAGATTTTGATGCCTAATCTTAGATATAGGAACGACAATTTTTCTACAATTCGTAGCAAAATTAATCTAACTATTTCCGGAGCAAAGTAATAATACTTAAAAATTCTTGTTCCTAGTTGGAGAAGTGACAATTTTTGAAAAATGGTGATTATCTGCACACACACGATCTGAATTCCATCAGCAATCAAAGTTACTCGTATTTTAATACCTCAAACTACTGGATATTACGGTGCAAATACTTATTGACAATATTACAAATGTCTGAATATATTGCGAATATTCTTTGCCTGAAATAAAAAGATGACCTCCGTCATGTTCGGATACTGGGAAGCATGACAGTCAGAATCTGCAAAAAAGTGTCATATTTAATATACATTAATAATTTTCAATCTTTCTTAAGAAAATCTCAGTAGGGTATCTTATATGCAATATGAGGTAGAAGCATGAACGCGGGTGATGAAAGTCCATCAGAAGTCGAAATAGAAGAACCTTTGATATCTGAGGATGCTAGTTTTACCAGAAAATTAGATGATAAACCAACTCGGCAATGGTTAATGCCATTGTTGCTAGGGACGGGTTTAGGTTTTGCGATCGCTCTTGGTGGTGTAGGTGCATTCAAAAATCAAGCAGCTCCTCAACAAAAAGCTGTAGCGAATAAATCAGCATCCCCAGCTAACCCATCGATGACTGTCACCATTGCATCTGTAGAATCTGCCAGTATTGCTCAGACTCTCAACGCTACAGGTACTGTGGCCGCATCCGATTTAATTCCTGTGCTACCGCAGACAAACGGACTGCAAATCAAACAAATTCCCGATAATGTCAAAGAAGGAGCTTTCGTCAAAAAAGGTCAAGTGCTGGCGGTGTTAGATGATTCTGTACTGCAAACTCAAATTAGCCAAGCCAAAGCAGATGTGCAATCCAAGCAAGCAGATGTGGAATCTAAGCAAGCAGATGTAGCATCTAAACAAGCTACTGCTGCATCAAACTTGGCAGTAGTCAAGCAAAGACAAGCAGATTTAGCGCAAGCACAGGCGAGGCTAGAAGAAGCGGAAAAGAATTTTCAACGCTATCAAAAACTTGCCGCCTCAGGTGCAATTAGTCAACAAGAACTCGATACTCGTTCTTACACTGTAAAAACAGCTAAAGAGTCCGTGCGCGTCGCCCAAGAAAATGTGCGTAGCGCGCAAGCAAACGTTGGTAACGGTCAAGCAAATATTAGTATTGCCCAAGCGAATGTGACTAAAGCCGAAGCCGATGTTCGCAGTAGTGCGGCGAGAGTAGTACAGTTGCAAACGCAATTGGGGCAAACTTTAGTGATTGCACCTGTCTCCGGAATTATTGCCGAAAAACTAGCAAGAGTAGGGGATGTCACAGGTGTACCACCACAAACGCAGGTAGGTAATATTATTGGCGGTACGCAAAAGCTGTTTTCGATTATTCGCGATCGCAAATTAGAACTGCAAGCAAAAGTTCCAGAAATTCAACTTCCCCAGGTGAAAGTTGGTGCAACTGTAGAAGTTACTTCCGATTTAGATCGCCGGATCGAGTTGCAGGGGAAAGTTAGAGAAATACAACCACTAGTCAACGATCAAAGGCGGGAAGCCACAGTAAAAATTGACTTACCACCGACAAACTTACTCAAATCAGGAATGTTTGCCCGCGCAGCGATTAGCACCAACTCAGCACTGGGGATGACAGTACCGCAAAAAGCAGTACAAGCCCAACCAGATGGCAGTGTAATTGTATTCATGCTATCGGGTGAAGACATTGTTCTTGCCCAAAAAGTAGAACTAGGAGAACCTATCAACGGTAACAGGGTGCAAATCAAAAGCGGATTGAAATTAGGCGATCGCGTGGTAGTTAAAGGTGCAGGTTATCTCAAAGATGGTGACAAAGTACTAGTAGTTACAAGCCCGCTCAAGGATGAAGGATAACGTTTAAAGTTGCTTCATTTTGAATTTTGAATTTTGAATTTTGAATTATTTATGTCCTTCAATATCTCTGCTTGGTCGATTAAAAAACCTGTTCCCACGATAGTTTTATTTTTAATTTTAACGATAGTCGGTTGGTTTTCGTTCATTTCTTTAGGAATTGATACCAACCCTAATGTTGATATTCCCGCAGTTTCAGTAACAGTCACACAACCGGGTGCAGGCCCGGTGGAACTTGAATCTCAAGTGACGAAAAAGATTGAAGATGCTGTGGCTGGGTTGGGCAATATCGATAACATGATATCCAAGGTGACAGATGGCAATTCCACAACGACGATCAATTTTTTGTTGGGGACAAATAGCGATCGCGCCACCAATGATGTGCGGAATGCGATCGCCCAAATTCGCCAAAGTTTGCCCCAAGATATCAACGATCCAGTTGTCCAACGCCTAGACTTTGCTGGCGGGCCGATCATGACATACGTTGTCAAATCCGATCGCCGTTCTGTAGAAGAGTTAAGCAACCTCGTAGACCAAACTATTAGCCGCGCCTTGTTAGCAGTTAAAGGTGTTGCCCAAATTAAACGTGTGGGTGGGGTTGATCGAGAAATCAGAATTAACCTCGATCCGAATCGCTTGCAATCTTTAGGTATCACTGCCACCCAGGTAAACGATCAAATCCGCGCTTTGAACATTAACTTACCCGGTGGACGTGCAGAATTAGGTGGTAGCGAACAAAGTATTCGCACATTAGGTAGCGCTGCCAGTGTCAATGTTTTGAAAACCTACGAAATCATCCTACCCGGAGGTGGTTCTGTACCCTTATCCAGCTTGGGGACTGTTGAAGATCAGTTTGGTGATGTGCGACAAACTGCTAGCTTGAATAATAAGCCAGTGGTAGCGTTTCAGGTTCTCCGCAGCACTGGTAGCGTCATGGTAACAGTGGAATCCGGAGTGAAAGCCGCAGCTAAAGAACTGGAAAAAACCCTCCCCCCAGATGTGAAGCTGGATTTAGTTTTTACCAGGGCTGATGTTGTTCGCCAATCCTATGAAAGCACCATCGATGAATTGATTCAGGCTTCAGTGCTGGCGGTCATTGTGATCATGCTATTTTTACGGGACTGGCGCGCAACATTGATTACCGCCGTTGCCCTCCCCCTATCAATGATTCCCACCTTTGCTGTACAGCAAGCATTAGGTTACACCCTCAACAACATGACATTGCTAGCATTAGCCCTAGCCGTCGGTAACTTAGTCGATGATGCCGTCGTGGAAATTGAAAACATGGAACGGCACATGGCAATGGGCAAATCAGCTATGCAAGCGGCTTATGAGTCTTCCGAAGAAGTGGGATTAGCTGTAATGGCTTCTTCCGCAACAATTATTGCTGTATTTATGCCCGTAGCTTTTATGGGTGGTATTCCTGGGCAATTTTTCCAACCCTTTGGCTTTACGGTTGCTATTTCCACAATTTTCTCAACTTTAGTCGCTCGGATGGTAACCCCAATGATGGGGGCGTATTTGCTCAAGGATAAAGACCATACACAGAAAAAGGCTAGATTTACCCCATTTTCAAATTTTAAATTTAAAATACCCACGCGCCACAACAAAAACAAAAAACTTAGCACTCTTAAGCCTCGGACATTTCAGCCTTATAAATTGCTGTTGCAATGGGCATTACGCCATAGATTAACAACAATTGCGATCGCCCTAGCTTTCTTTATTGCTAGTCTGATGCTAGTTCCCTTAATTCCCAAGGGTTTCGTTGATGATGGTGACTACGGTCTTTCCAGCATAGCTATAGAAATTCCACCTGGTTCCACCTTGGCAGACATGAATCAGGTAGTTACACAGACAACTAATATCCTCCTAAAAAACCCTGTAGTTGAACAGGTGCTAGCTACTGAAGATCTAAATACAGCTAACCTCGCTGTCAATCTCAAACCCAAAGAAGAACGGAAAATTTCGCAAAAACAGTTTGAGGAACAAATACGCCCTTTATTCCAGCAAATACCAGGAGCGAGAGTCAGTTTCCAAAGTCAAGTACCTGGTGATAGCCGTAAAGGTTTATCAATAGTTCTGCGGAGTGAAAATCCCGAAGCTCTCAGACAAGCTGCTGAGGCACTAGAAAAGCAGATGCGAACCTTAAGCGGATTAGTGGAAGTCTCTTCTACCGCCAGTTTGGTGAAACCAGAAATTCTGGTAATTCCCGATGCGCAACGTGCAGCCGATTTGGGTGTAACAGTGCAAGCGATCGCGCGTACTGCCTCCCTCGCTACTATTGGTGATAATGATGCGAATTTAGCTAAATATAATTTAAGCGATCGGCAAATTCCCATCCGAATACAAATCGATCCTAGAGCACGTGCAGACATCAACAATATTAAAAATCTCCAAGTCCCCAGTCAAAACGGCAGCTTAGTTCCCCTCCTCGCCGTTGCAGATATCCGCTTTGGTAGCGGCCCTGCAACCATCAACCGCTACGATCGCGCCCGTCAAGTTGCAGTAGAAGCCAACTTGCAAGGTATCGCTCTCGGAGAAGCAGTCCAAGCAGTCAATAAACTCCCAATCATGCAAAACTTGCCCCCAGGAGTAGTACAGCAACCCTCCGGCGGTGCAAAAATTATGCAAGACATCTTCAGAGGTTTTGGTAGCGCCTTGGGATTAGCAATTTTGTGCATCTATGCAATTCTCGTGTTGCTATATAACAACTTCCTGCATCCATTCTCGATTATGGCAGCCTTGCCCTTTTGTTTAGGCGGCGCACTTGTAGCCTTGATGGTAATGCAAAAACCCTTAGGACTCTATGCTTTAATTGGGATTGTACTGCTGTTGGGGATTGTTACTAAAAACTCAATTCTGTTAGTGGACTATACAATCATCAACATGCAAGAAGGCAAAAGCCAACGTCAAGCACTCATAGAAGCTGGTATATCACGCTTGCGCCCAATTATGATGACCTCGTTAGCTACAATTGCCGGTACTCTACCTCTAGCCTTAGGAATTGGTGTCGGTTCAGAAGTCCGCCAACCAATGGGAATTGCGATTATGGGTGGTTTTACAACTTCTACACTACTGACTCTCGTGGTTGTACCAGTGATATTTAGCTATATTGACAACTTCCAAAACTGGCTGCTCAATACATTGCGCTACGGCTTCGGCAAAAAACCACCCCGTCCTTCATCTGGCGAACATGAAGTTATTAGCCTGCCATCAGAGCGGGAAAAATCTGCTTCTTAAATTCAGTCTTGGCAGATTGTGGTATAATAGCGCCTAGCTATAGCTTGTGGCTAGCCGCTATTTGCGGGTGTAATTCAGTGGTAGAATGTCACCTTCCCAAGGTGAACGTCGTGGGTTCGAGTCCCATCACCCGCTTTTGATTTTGTCGATTGCCAAATTATTTGTCAGAAATTTTTAGATTGTGACTGGTTAAATAGGCGTTGCATAATAAACATTTATGCTGTTGCACTCCGTACTAAAATAACTGTGCAATTACTCTTACGAGAAATATTTTCGGGAATATTGCCGTGAATTGCCTGCTTGAGAAGACTTTCACGACTAGCGCCCAAGATAATCACATCACTGTGGTCTTTTTGGGCACAATCAATGACAGCTTCAGGAACTGAACTAGCACAGACTGGAGTAGCAGTTACCTTACCGCTAACTCTCGGCTGAAGAAAGCGAACACAGTTGTCAAGCAATGTGGTGTCAGGTTTAGATTCAGTAGGTTGAAAAACCTGATATAGCTTAATAGCAGGTGATGAACTCAGAGTAGTTAGCGCAGGTAATAGCTGAATGGCTTGGCTGGAGTTGGGGCCACCTGCCATTGGTAGTAACCAACGCTCAAAACCTTTTTGATCGTTTAATTTCACTAACACAACATCACAAGCAGCCTGGCGAATGACAGTATCAACAACTCGGCTGAAAACTCTGCCCGGAGTGGAAGTATTACCTTTCCAACCCATCAGTACTAAATCTATATGTCGCTCTTTGACAGTCTCTAATATTGCCCCAGCAACATCATGGGCAACCCGAATCTGTGTATGCACAGGAATTCGCCAATCTTCTCCTAACTGTACAGCTTGTTGCAAAAGACGATGACTTTTGTAAGTTTGCACTGGTGTTTCCGCGGGAGTGCGATCGCGTGGCACGATAATTACTTGCAGACATTCGATTTCGTAATTTTTCTGTTTAGCGATCGCTGCGGCCATTTCTAATAAAGTCTCGGCTGTCTGCGGATGAGACAATGGTACTAACAATCTGCCTTTTCTAATAGCAGGAGCGCGAGTTTGGTAAATTACATAAGAAGGTTGTAATGTCGTCGTCGGCTCGATTTTGTCTACATTGCCATTGAGTCGTTCGGCTTCAACGCGGATAATATCAGTGCGTGTAATAATTCCTATGAGTTTGCGATTTTCTGTAACAGGCAAACAGCTCAAGTTATAACGATTGAGTAAATGCAGCACATAAGCCAGTGTAGCTGTAGGGCCGACTGTAACTGGCTCTGGTGTCATAATCCGATCGATAGGTGTATCACGAGCTAACTGCTGTGAGCCAGTATTGACTAAATCTTTTTGAGTGACAAGTCCAACAAGTTTGCCATTCTCGACAACCGGGAAATTGCGATGGTGAGAATGGGAAAATGCCTGTACTGCCTCCTCAATACTCATTTTGCTCGAGAGAGTTTCGACACGGCGCTGCATGACATCTGCGGCACTTAACTGCGCTAAAAGTCCCTCTGCAACGGGTTCTTTTTTTATATGAATGCCTTTCCATTCTAGTAGCAAATCGTAAAGTGACCTATGGTCTATTTTTTCTGCAACTAAATAGGCAACTACAGACACAATCATTAACGGTAGCACCAGATTAAAATCTGTTGTCATCTCAAATACAATGACAACAGCAGTAATTGGCACCTTCGAGACAGCGCTAAAAAATGCCGCCATACCCACATGGGCATAGGTTGTGGCTGCACTCATTCCTAGCAAACTCTCTTGCGTAGCACCTACTAAGTAGCCAAGGGCAGCACCTAAGACCAAGGTTGGAACTAACAAACCTCCTGGTGCGCCAGAACTGTATGTTAAAATAATTAGGCTAAATTGGACAACAAAAGCGATCGCAGCCAACACTGAATCACTAGTACCTGTCAGTAACATATCTCGCAATCCAGCATGATTG
The DNA here is from genome assembly GCA_034530615.2 of Aulosira sp. ZfuVER01. Classification (GTDB taxonomy): domain Bacteria; phylum Cyanobacteriota; class Cyanobacteriia; order Cyanobacteriales; family Nostocaceae; genus Aulosira. The sequence continues at coordinate 124,131 of JAVRCV020000033.1, read as the reverse complement.
CGAAAGGCTACAGGTAAAAGCGCAATAACAATACCAGTAATTAACCCAACAAATCCAATTCGCCAGGGTAAACTCAGGCGTAGCAGGCGGCGGTTGAGTGCCAAACTAGCGATCGCGCTTTTATTAAAGATAATTCCTAGTAGCCCAGCCAGCACTCCCAAAATCAAGTAGAAAGGGATTTCCTGCGCAAAGAATGTTGTATGGGTAACGGCTAAATTTATGTTCAGATCGAGGCTATGACTGCCATAGAGGCGGGAGATGACTGAGGCGATAAAAGAAGCCAGAATTGCAGTGCCAAGGGTAATACCTGAGACATCTTGGAGTAGTTCTTCCACTACAAATAAAACACCTGCGATCGGCGCATTAAAAGCTGCGGCTAACCCTGCTCCGGCTCCGGCGGCGATCAGTTGACGACGATGTTCTGGGGAAGTCGGCACCCAATTACTCAGTTGATTGGCTAAAGCCGCCCCAATTTGCACAGTCGGCCCTTCCCTTCCTAAAGGTATCCCAGAACCCAGTACTAAGGTGGCACCGATCAATTTGACTAGAGCAATCCGCAAATTCAAAGGCATCGGTACACGAGCTAGTACCGCCTTCACTTCCGACATCCCACTACCTGATGCTTCCGGTGCAAAGCGCTCTACTAGCCAACCAGCTAAGACTCCTCCTAAGAGTCCAATAGCAGGTAACACTAAATAGGCAGGCCAAAGGTAAGAAACATGAACTCGCCATGCTCCAGCCCAGTCCACTGCTTGTCCTAACACAACTGCCGCCAGCCCAGAAACTAAACCAATTACGCACGCCTCAACAAAAGCCAAGCGCCTTGGTTGCAGCATCTGGCGAGAAAGCCTCAACCAAAGAATTTTTCCCCTCACTAACATAATTTTTAGCGATCGCTTTTAAGCAGCGATCGTATTAGAAATACTTAAAATGTTTTTTCTACTATCAATAGCGTTTCATAAAAAAATGAAAATCAAATGAAATTCCTATCTATCAAAAGATAGATGTTAATTATTTAAATTTAAGATAAGAGCGAGGTTTAAATGATTTGAGCGATCGCCAAACTTATTATTAAAGCCTACTTCAGTAGTATTACTGTTAGTAGCTACTGAAAATATTACTTAATTTGTCCAAGTCGAAATCGCCGCACCCCTTCACCTAGCACGGCAATAATTAATACACCAATCGTGACGGTTAATCCATCATGCACTGTTGGTTTAAGACCTCCCAAAGCAAACAACAGAGTAGTAGCTGCTGCTGGTGGATGAGAAGCTTTGAGTAAAAATCCTAAGAGCATATTCAACGCGATCGCTAAGACAGCAGCCCAAACACGCACTAAAGTAAGTTCGCCTGTTAATAAAACCGACGGCGCATTGTTCGCCCCCAATAATAGAACTGCTAATACACCAGCAATCAATCCGTGCAAATGTCCCACTACTACGTTATAGAAACGAGCTGTGGGTTATTGTGGTTGTTCTGCTTGCAAGAATACTGTTGGCCCCAGACTCGGAAATAGCCACGGTTGATGTGCTACCCACCCTAAAAGCCCTACAATCAGGATTAATGCCGCAGATGTCAATGGTGCCCAAATAATGTCAGGCACTTTTGAGGGCGATCGCTGATTTGATGAAGCATTGGTTTGCTTGTGTTGTTCTTTCGTCATATTTTTGAGAATTGACTTTCGTGGCTGAGTTAGGGTTAGGGAGGTCTGTTGACTGAAGATTTGGGTGTTTTAGGCAAGATGAAACTCTTGAAGGGCAGGGTAAAAGTTTTTATTTTCGTGGCTGGGACGGCTGAGTTTAATTAGCACAAATCGCTCTAAAGAAGACAAAGCTGCCCATTGCTCTAGGCTCATACTTACTTCTAATCCTAGGATTTTCTCTTGAACGCTAGGAGGTATGCTTGTTTCATCACACCAAAGGGGATAGGCTTCGACAGGCAAATCTTTAGGGAGTTCGTTGGTATAAGCTGCAACTAGTTCTCTAAGCAGTTCCCGATATGCTTGAATTTCTGCTTGCGTGGAGCAGGGTATGTCTACTAATTGTTGGCGTTCCTCTTGAGTGAACTTGTGCCAGTCAGACAATTTCAATTTAATGCCGCAGGTGTCCAATTTAAAGCGTACCTGCATAGGGATACAGCGCAGAGAAGCCACGAAATCAGCTTCAAATTGGAAAAATTTGGGAGCAGAATTTACTGACATAGGTTACTTTTCCTAAACTATTAAGCAGCAACCACAAGTGTTTGAGGAGCTGATTGTTTAATCCGATGCATCAACCAAGAAAGCTGGCGTTTGGTCTGTTCGGTACATTGCTTACAGATTGTTAACAACTCTTCGTCTCTTAGTGCTCTTGCTGCTTGTTCAATAACTATCCAGCACAGTTGTACTTCGTTTGCCAGTAGCCACAAATCATGTAGATCTCGTAAGAGTGCTAGGCTACCGCTTCTCGGTTCTTCAAACAAGATTTGAGTCAATCTTTCTGGTTCTTCACTTTTTTCTTCCGAGTAACGTTCAAGCATCGGTTTCAGTGCTTGGAGATGCTGCTGTGACCAATATGAAAGTAGCTGACAAATTTCTTCAATGTCTGGTTCATCTTGATGATGATTGGCAATAGTCATCAAAGCATCAGCAAGTTGTTGCTCGCTATGGTGAACCAATCCGAGATAATTTCCGATGTGCATATTAAGCCTCTACTTTGCGAATGCGAACTGCTGCGTATTTGAAGTGGGGTTGTTTGCTCACTGCGTCCCACTCAGTAATTGTGAGTTCGTTGGCTGCACGACTTCGATTTGGCTCATCCCAATAACCATAGTGGAAAGGAATAAACACTAACCCTGGTTCGATATCACCGATCGTGGCAGGTTCTACTACCTTACCCCGGCGAGACTCAACCTCAACCAGATCGCCACTAGCAATCCCGTACTTAGTTGCATCCTCCTTAGAGATTTGCACGTAAGCATCAGGAGCCGCATCATTGAGTGCTGGCGATCGCCCTGTTTTAGTCCGAGTATGAAAATGGTAGACTAGCCGCCCAGTTGTTAGCCAAAGAGGATAATCGGCATCTGGTTGTTCGTGGGGTGGGATGTAGTCGGCTGCTTTCAAAACAGCTTTACCTGCCGGGTTATTGGCGCGGTATTCTTCAGGTGTCACAGCAGCACCAGTATCGAGATCGTGACCGTAATTTTCACAATAATCAGGGTCAGTGTTGAATACACCATCGGTATAAAGGTGGGGAGTACCATCGGGATGCTGTTCGTTACAAGGCCATTGAATTCCCGATCCACCTGTGAGTTTTGCATAGCTCAACCCTGTGTAATCACAAGGGCGATCGCGCGTGCATTCTTTCCAAGCTTCAAATGCTTCCTCGGAATTACCCCAATTAATTAATGGTGCGCCATCGCGATCGCGAAAATCCATTCTTCGAGCATAATCAAGAAAAATATCTAAGTCAGAGCGTGCTTCCCCTGGTGGTTCAACAGCTTTATGGGAAATATGCACTGTTCGATCCACGTTAGTATAACAGCCTGTTTTTTCGCCCCAAATTGCCGCAGGTAAGACGACATCTGCAAATTTTGCTGTCTCGGTCATGAAGGCATCCTGCACCACTACAAACAAATCATCTTTCTCCAGAATGCGCCGAACTCTTGCCAATTCTGGTAAAGAGACTGCTGGATTTGTGGCACTAATCCAGAGCAATTTGATTGAACTTTGTTCGCAGTAACGCCAGATTTGCATAGCATGGGTTGGTGGCGACCAGTGGGGAATCACATCGGGATGCACATTCCATAACTTGGCTAATTCTTCAATGTGTTTTGGGTTATCCCAGTTGCGAAAAGCCGGAAGCGCACCATCAGCACCACATTCGCGGGTATTTTGAGCGGTGGGTTGACCGTTCATTTGATAGATACCACAGCCTGGACGACCAATTAATCCCCGGATGAGGTGGAGGTTATTGACCTGGCAAGCTGCGGCAGTTGCTTGCATTGACTGGTAAACGCCTTGAAGAACTGTAGATACTAGGGTTTTCGTCGCTCCTAAAATCTCTGCGGCTTCGTAGAGTTTTTTGGCAGCGACTCCTGCTACTAGTTCCACCCGTTCTGGTGTCCACTTACTGACAGTTTGCTGTAACTTCTCAAAACCTACGGTATGGGCATTAATATAAGCTTGGTCAATATTTCCTGCTTGAATCATCAAATTTAGCAGTCCATTCATCACGGGGATATTTGTGCCAACTTTGAGTTGTAAATGTACGTCCGCTTTTTTGGCAGTCTGCGTTTCACGCGGGTCAATCACAATTATCTTGGGTGGATTGGGGCCAGCAAGACGATCTAAGATTCGCATCCAGAGAACAGTTTGCTGAGAAGCAATATTGTGACCAACGTGAAAAATTGCTTCGGTAGTATCAAGGTTAGTGTATGAACCTGGTTGACCATCTGTGCCAAAACTTTCTTGAAGTGCAGCCGCAGCCGTTGCTGTACACAAGCGCGTGTTGCCATCCATGTGTGGCGTTCCCAGTCCAGCTTTACCAATTACCCCCAATGTATAATATTCCTCTATAAACAACTGTCCAGAGGTGTAAAAACCGATCGCCCCACTCGTATATTTGTCACGAATTTCTTGAGAACGCTGAACTATGAGATTCATCGCCTCGTCCCAGCTTGCTGGTTCTAGCTGCCCATGACGACGAATCAGCGGTTGGGTAAGTCTATCTATACTATTATTGGCAACCCAGCCATGCAATCCTTTGGGGCCGAGTCGTCCGTGGTTAACTGCATCTACAGCACGACCCCGCACTCCTACAATTACGCCGTTTTTCACGCCAATATCCATACCGCAACCATTGGAACAAAGTATGCAGGCAGATTGCACCCATTGATCGGGTTCATCAATAATGTGTTCATCTACTCGCACAGGCCATTCGCCATAATAGGGAGTGCGATCGCCCCAAATGTCAGCAATGCTATCACGTGTCTGTTTCATCTTTTCTACTCACAATCTCGTCTGCTACTTTATGAATATTTTTAGTCAGTAGCATCAGCTATGACTAATTGCAAATATGAGAAATAATTAGTAATTTTCTAGCTTGTTGTTCAAACAAGCTGAGGTCAGGAAAATTTCTAGATAACAACACAACATAACTAAATTTTTGGTTGTAAAACATCTTTCCCAAGTTATAGTTAATTACAAAGAAATTGCGTAACAAAAATTTCAGAATTGGATGAATAGTGTAAAAATGTATTATTAGAAAATTTGTTTTGCTTTGCTCAGTACCTCAAAAAAGCAAATCTCTAATTATAAAGGAAGCCGGACTGTAAATGTGCTACCTAGCCCAGGTTGACTTTGAACGTGAATACTGCCTTTGTGTGCTTGAGCGATCGCCATAGCTATAGCTAAACCCAAACCCGAACCGCCAGAGGTGCGAGAGCGATCGCGATCGACTCGATAGAAGCGATCGAAAATTCGCGCTTGATGTTCAACAGCAATGCCAATTCCAGTATCTTGAACTTTGATAATAGCGTAATGCTCGCTATTTTCTAAAAAAACTGTAACTTTTCCCCCACTAGGTGTTGCTTGAATCGCATTCATAATTAAGTTAGAAATTAGGCGATAAAGCTGTTCTTCATTTCCCATCACATACAGTTTTTTTGCAACTTGCATCTGCTTAGATAGATTTACCTGAGTCTCTACAGCTAAAAACGCTAATTCCTCAATTAAGTCACTAATTAAATCATTTAAACAGCAAGGTTGATATTCTGCTGTTAGTTGTTTTTGGTCTATTCTTGTTAATAGCAGTAAATCTCCAACTAATTGAGATAAGCGGCGATTCTGACGTTTGAGTACATCTAAAATTCCACTATTTGATTTTGGTTCTTGCTGTAACTTAATAGCAGCTTCAATAGTAGAATACATTGCTGCTAAAGGTGTGCGGAACTCATGGGCAGCATCAGCAGTAAATTGTTGCATTTGTTGATACGAATGATATACAGGTTGCATTGCCCTTCCTGCCAACCACCAACTTGACAAACCAACAAAAATCATGGAAATTGGCAATCCCAGCAATAAAGTTAATCTTAAATAAGTAAGATGTTGGTCTAAGTCGGTGAGGCTTCGCGCTACTTGTAAATAACCCGAAAGCTGGTTGTGAGTATATAGAGGTAAAGTAATTTGGCTATATCTAGTGCCATCTAAATCTTTAAGGATTTGCCAACGCTTTGATGGTGAGGTTATCGGTAACTTATCAAATGACATACCGGCAATAGCAAATATTTTTTCCGAACTATCCAATAAGCGTATATAGTAATTAACTGAATTAGCTGCCTCTGCGATTGGTTGCTTAATAAGAGTTGTTTTCGGCAAACAGTTTGTTTGAGTTATACATAATTCTAAGGAAAGTTCTTTCGCAAGTTGCTCTAAATGTCCAGGTTGCTGCCAAGCAGGTTCAATACTTTGATGTAATGCCTTTGCTACTGATTGCAATCCCTGGTCTATGGTTTCATAGTAGGTATGGGCAACTACACTATACACGCCCAGTCCAGATAACCCTAAAATACCACCCATCACGAGGGTATACCAAGCTGCTAGCCGCAACCGAGTCTGATGGAAAATGGGATTGCGTTGCATATTTTTATAACCTTGTTCCAAGTGTCGCTGTCAAGTTAACAAAAATCAGCAGCATGAATATTGAGGCGATAGCCCACACCATAAATAGTTTCTATCAAAGATTCGCTGTCTTCTTCTCCCAATTTGCGTCTTAATAAGCGAATTTGTGCAGCTACTACATTGCTAACTGGTTCTACACCAATTTCCCAAAGTTGATTAATAATCCGATCGCGACTGATAATTTGGTTAGGATGCCGCATGAAATATTCCAACAATTGGAATTCTTTGGCAGTTAAAGATAATAATTGCTTCTCCCCATTAGGATAATGACGAGTAAGTTCATGTGTGATGTAATTGAGAGTCAGACAACCTACTTGTAAGCGTCGGGGTTGAATTTGGGGTGTAAATGTTGTGCCTACATAAGAAGCACGGCGTTGTAATGCTCTTAATCTTGCTAGTAGTTCTGCCATATCAAATGGTTTAACTAAATAGTCATCTGCACCGCTATCTAGACCAATAATTTTCTCTTCCATGCGGTCTTTTGCAGTTAACATCAAAACAGGCAGAATTAATTGGCGCGATCGCAACCATCTACACAACTCTACCCCGGAAACTCCAGGTAGCATCCAATCAAAAATCCCTAGGGTGTACTCAGTCCAGCCAGTTTCTAGATATTGCCATGCTTGAGTACCATCTAAAAACCAATCAACTACATACGCCTCATGACTCAGGACTTCTTTGATTGCTGCGCCTAAATCCGCTTCATCCTCAACTAATATCAGCCGCATAGTGAACCTAGTGCTAAAAGCCTTCTTTTATTACGCTTTCACGCAAAAATGAAATTACTATGAAATTTTGATTCTACTTTAGATAGAAACAATAAGACAGTATCAATACTGCAAGATATAGCATTTTGAACTGTGAATTTTGTTTGGAATTTTAAAGGTTTTTCTTTCCCTTTTATTTGTCAGGTTGCACCTCAAATTAACCATTTACTTCAAACGGTTGAAGCTCTAATTCTCAAGCAAGTTTGCTCAGAACAAAAGCAGCCAAAAATCCAAAGACAACAATTAGCCCAGCAAAATCATGGGCTTGCTCGAAAGCTTCGGGAATCATGGTGTCTGAAATCATCGCTAAAATCGCACCTGCAGCTACAGCAGTAGTGGCGGCGATAACTTCTTGTGAGAAGTGACTGAACAAACTATAGCCCAGAAGTGCAGCTATACCAGAGATGATGGCGATCGCTCCCCACACACCAAAGATATATGCAGTTGAACGTCCAGCTTTTTTCATCCCCGCAGCGCTAGAAAGTCCTTCGGGAACGTTAGACAGAAAAACCGCCGCCACTGTCACCCAACTAACAATGCCGCCGCCAATCATACTGACACCAATCACGATAGATTCGGGAATACCATCGAGTAATGCACCGACTGCAATGGCAAGTCCACTACCACTATTTTCTTCCTCTGATGGCTGCTGCTCGCCAGAACGCTTGCGATGCTTTGCACCTTGATAGGATAGAAACCAGTTGGCAGCTGTGTAAACAACTGCACCACTCACAAATCCGATCGCTGTTGAGTCAAAGCCACCACGCTTGTAAGCTTCATCCATCAATTCAAAGGCTAGGGCAGAAATTAACACGCCAGCACCAAAAGCCATAACTGCGGCAATCGCTCTTTGGGGAATTTTGACATAGTAACCCACGGCAGAACCCAACAGCAGTGCTGAACCGCCGACTAAACCCCAAAAACCTGCTTTTAACCAAAGTGGAAACATGATTAATAACCAATTTTAGATTTTGGATTTTAGATTTTGGATTTTTAATTGCTATCACTTTGGGGTTTTGATAATGCTTGTAATTCTTCCCAAGTGTAATGGCGGGGTAGTTCAATTGGTTTATGATCGGCTCCTAATCCTAAGCCTACCGTCGGTTGGAGTTCTTCAATAAATTCTTCAGCGTATTCTGCTAGTTCATTGGCTGCAACGCCAAGTGCGATCGCACCTGCAACCCCACCTATCGCCGCCCCAACTTTACCACCAATGGAGCGACCAATTGCGGCTCCGGCAATTCCACCTCCGGCTGCGCCCAATCCCGTTGCAATCGGATGAGCATTTGATGGCGCTTGATTTTCATGTTCTTGGTTAGAAGTAGAGTTTTCTTCGTTGTTCATGTGTCTGTCCTTAGTTAAAATTTTGAGTTTTTCGGACTCAGGTATACCAGCAACCACAAAGCAAAGCGTTCTAGTCCCACCAACAGAGCAGTGATACCCACAGCCAACCCAAACAAAACGAGGTTGTTTTCATTACCAGCTTTTAAAGCAAAGCTTAAGGATGTAGCAACGGCGGGAGGATGCATCACATCTAAGAGGATCATCAGCACGATTGTGCTAATCATTGCAGTACCCCCAGACAGATAGCCCGAACCTAAGAGCATATATGTTACAAAACCGATTCCAGCTGCCATCATTTGGGAGATAGCTAGAGTTCGCATCGTATTTGTACCGTGCTGGGGATCTAGATAAATTAGAAAGGCACTAGAAGCCAGAGAAGCAAACAACAAACGCTGACGGGTTAAGACTTCAACTAGAGCAAACACGCTCAAGATGACTATTGTTGGAGCAGTAGCTAATGCCAACTCACCTTTCCAATTGAGGCGGCGACGGAGCGCTCGATTTGCACCTTCTAAAGGTTTTAAGCTGGAAAGATGGGATTTCATCGTATACTCCTGTCCAGTTCCGACTCTGGTAAACGGCGTTGCTCTCCCTGTTGAATCTCACGTTCTAAGAAATAATTCAGCAAGGTTCGCAGCAAGACAATCGCTCCTAAATTTAAAATATCCTGCCGCGTGGGTGCTACGGCTGTCCGCAGAATATCGCTAGCAACAGTGAATTCCAACCCCAATGCTAAGACTCGCCCCAGTTGCAGACGCACTCCTTCGGTAGCATCAAAATGTTGTTTGGAACGAGAAAACAACAAGCGCAAATAGGAAGCAATACCTCGGATAACGGCTCCACCAATCACAATTGCTGCGGCAATTTCTGTGCCTGCTGCCAAATAACCGACAATCACTTTCAGCCCTATTTCTAAAGGAGTAGTTTCTCTGCTCTCTCCGCCACCTCCTACATTCAAACTCAATAGCAGAACTAGCCCGAAGATGAGTGCTATGGGCAATATCAAACTAATCAAGGAATCCTGTGATGTCTCTCTTTTCATAGCTTTTTACTTTAATCGTTCAGCTATGCTATCGCCTACGCGCAAGGCATTGGCCATAATTGTCAGCGTCGGGTTAACGCCGGAATTTGACGGAAAGAAACTACTATCTACAACATAAAGATTATCGACATCATGGGTACGGCAGTTAATATCCAGAACTGAAGTTTTGGGATTTGTACCAAATCGACAACTACCGCATTGATGGGCAACTGCTTGTTCTGGTATGTGAGTGCGGGGATAAATACTAAATGGCAGGACGTGTTTAGCAGAACGCGGGATTGATTTGAGTACAGATGTCCATCGGTGAATTAGGCGATCGCTGGCTTCAATATTATTAGGCCTATAGTCAATGTGAATCTTCTCCCCTACCACACGAATCCGATTATTTGGATATGGTAAATCTTCTGTTTGTAACCACCAGCCAACCGAACGTTCGGCTAACAAATGGCGCTCAAAGTGAGGAATTAGCTTGATAAACGGAGCCATCAGTGGCGGAGCCTCGGCGGGTATCATATCTGCAAGCACATTGCCCGTATTCTGCACCATACCCATCGGATAGGGAAAATCTGGTTCTCCCCAATAAAAATCGTTGACAGCAATGGTTTTTTGAAACTTAGCGTGATTTACGTCTAAATGGATGGAAACTATAGCTGTTTCCAACTGTTTCATGAAATTTCGCCCTACTTGATCGGAACTGTTTGCCAATCCATTAGGATGCTTGTCATTTGCAGAACGTAACAGCAAAGCGGCTGAGTTCACAGAACCACAAGCAACAACTACAATATCGCCCCAAAAGTGGTGCTGTTCCCCAGCAATTTCTGTTTCTACCCTCGTCACCTCTCGTCCTGACTCACTAGTATGCAGCCGCAACACTTTAGCATTGGTGAGGAGGGTAACATTGGCATACTTTTCACGAGTCGGACGAACAGCGTTAACATCAGCATCGGCTTTGGCGTGTACTAAGCAAGGATAGCCGTCAAAAGTATCGCAGCGAATACAAGGGCTATTAATGCGATCTGCTGAAAGCAGCAGCGCTTCGCTATCGCTCTCATTCAACTTTAATCCTATAGGTAGATGAAATGGGTAATACCCCAGTTCGCGGATACCATCAACAATAGACTGCATATCCGGCTCATGACTCACACACGGATAAGGATATGGCTCGCTACGAGGCGGTTCTGTTGGATCTTCCCCTGCCTTTCCATGCACGTCATACAACTTTTCTGCTTGGGTGTAGTAAGGCTCAAAGTCTTGATACTTTAAAGGCCATTCTGGAGAAATCCCATCTTGATGAATTACCTTTTCAAAATCTCGCTCTCGTAATCTAACTAAGGCTGCACCGTAAAGTTTAGTATTACCGCCAACCCAGTAACCTGTTTGGGGTTTAAAAGCTTTACCTTCTTTGTCATACCATTCTTCATCGGTATGATAGCGATGTTTTTGATAAACTTCCTGTGGATTCCAGTTATCTTTTTCTCTTGGTAAAAAGTCGCCTCGTTCCAGCACTAGGATTTTTTTACCCGTAGGTGCAAGGCGGTGAACCAAAGTCCCGCCACCTGCGCCTGTACCGATAATAATGATGTCGTAACGATCTGTGATGCTCGTCATAATTTCATACTTATTACGAGTAAAAAAGTCTCACTCTGCTGTTTTCTGTAAAGTAATGTAGCAATATTTTGAGTTAGTTTTGAAGTTTTGGAAATGTCAAATAGCTCTAAAGATAGATTCTTATTTTAAGCCTAAAACTTTAATTTTAATAATTCTTCTACCTGAGGTATTATGATTTTTTTCATCTAAAGTTAGTAAAGAATTTCATTTTAATTTCATTTTTTGCATATATGATGAAAAATATTGCAATGAATTTAAGTGGAACTAAATTGATTTAAGGCTTTATTAAGCTAGTTAATTGTAAATTATTGAAATATTAAAATGAGAATATTTTATTTCTTTAGTTTGAGGTAAACATAAATCAATAAAATCAGAATTAAATCTATACAAAATCTAGTTGTTAACAAAAATTTAGTGCAGCTTTACAGCAATTGATTATTGACTTGAACTGGCGATTTTTTGTCAGCCACCAAGTTAGATAACAGGAGATTACTATGGCTGAAGCAATTGAAATTTATGACGATCGCCTGCGTGTTCTTGTACCTCCAGTAACTTCACTGCAAAAGCTGGCCAACGGTGCAGTTCATAGTGAAGGCCCTGTTTACATCCGTGAAGACGATAGTGTTGTATGGAGTGATGCCCACGGCAACTGCTTATTACGGTGGAGTCCCGCTGAGAATGTAACAGTCCTACGCGATCCATCTGATTATCAAAGTGGTAATTACCGAGATTTGGAAGGTCGTCTGGTTGCGTGTTCCTCTGGGTTGCGTGCCATTATCCGCCGCGAACACAATGGTGAATGGAAGGTTTTAGTCGATCGCTACCAAGGCAAACGCCTCAACAGTCCCAATGATTTGGTAGTTAAACGCGACGGTACAATTTGGTTTACCGATCCACCCTATGGGATCGCTGAACCAAATCAAGGCTATGGCGGCGAACAGGAACAGCCTGGAAGTTATGTATATCGCTTCGATCCAGCAACAGGTGAGATTTATCCTGTAGTAACAGATATGGTACGCCCTAATGGGCTGTGTTTCAGCCCAGATGAAAGTCTGCTGTATGTCTCCGATACAGCTGCATTTAATATTCCTGGCGGGCCGCATCATGTTCGTGTCTACGAGGTTGTGGATGGTCAATGGGCAAAAAACGGACGGGTGTTTGCAGTTATCGAACCAGGGCAACCTGATGGATTTCGGGTTGATGAACATGGCAATGTTTTTATAAGTTCGGAAGATAGCGTACAGGTATACGCTCCTGATGGAACTCGCTTAGGGAAAATTCTCGTACCGGAAGTATGCGCTAATCTGACTTTTGGCGGTAAGGAACGCGATCGCCTATTTATTACAGCAGGCAAATCCTTATATGCTATCAACCTCAATACCCGTGGTGTGCAGCTATGATTTATAAATTTGCGCTGGGTGTAGCGATCGCTTTTTTGCTAGCTGCATTTAATTTCCCACAGATAGGCCCACACCTATTGAGTGCTATATATAATGTGTATCCTGACAACTTCCCAGGTTTAGCACTTTTATTACTAAGAGTTAGTGTTGGCGGGTTGTTTATCCTACACGGCTATCCGAAAATAACCCATCTCCGACAGTGGGCTGAGTCTCTAAAAATGCCTGTCTTTCTATGCTTTTTCTCAGCTGCGTCTATGTTAGGCGGCGGAATTTTTCTGATTGTGGGATTTTTGACTCTCTTAGGAACCTTACCTATTCTCTGCTCAATGATTTTTGCGATCTATTTACACATTGCGGGGAATAAACCTTTTGTAGCTCAAGATCCATACTTAATTCCGCCAAATCAATATCAAGGAGCTAACGGACAAGGTGAACCACCAAGCTGGGAAAAGGCATTTATGTACTGCGTGATGTTGATTGCGATCGCCGTTTTAGGCCCTGGTGCTTATTCCTTAGATGCTTTGATATTTGGTCGGTAAATCATCACTTATGCTTGAGGTACTTACGTTTCAGACTGCTGAAGCGTGAATTCATCTATTAGCGTAACAATGATAGCGGCCGCTGGAACTGCAAGCAGCACCCCAATCAATCCAAATAGCTTACCCATGACTAGAAACGTCACAATTACCATCACAGGATGTATATTAACTTGCTGTCCCATTACCAATGGTTGAACAATATGAGCATCTATCTGATTGAGAACTAAAAATAGTATGAGAACAAATACTAACTTTATCGGTGAAATGCTCAGTGCTACTAATGCAGGTAAAAAAGTACCAACAATCGAACCAAAGTAAGGAATAATCTCGAATAAACCTGCAATAATACCAAAGGCAAATGCTGACGGAATTCCTAAAATCCACAGCCCAAGGGCGGCTCCTGCACCGAGAAATATCATGGCAATTCCTGTACCAAAAATCCAACCACGTAGTCTAGTTCGACAAGCCTTGAGGACTCGTGTGAATCGTTGGTGATGTTGGCGGGGAACTAACCGTAAAGTACCATTTACCAAAGAATTAGGATCGTAAGCCATGTATAGCGCTAGAATTACTGTTGCCACTAACTCTAGTGTGAAGTTAAAGGCTTGACCCAAAAAAACTGGTACTCCCCCTAGTAATTGGTTGATAAAGTTCCGCAATTGTATTAGTGATAAGGAAATGTCAGGAACAAAGGTAAATTTGTGCCGCAGTCGCTCAACATCTCCTGTCAATGTATTGAGATAAGTCGGCAAGGTGGTTAGTAAATTTTGAACTTCAAATGTAGCGTTAGGTATCACTACCGTAGCAAGCAATAGGCCAAAGCCAAGGATCAATCCAATTAATAGCACAACGGCAGCATCCTGTGATTTAACCAGCTTTTGCAAAAACCGCAACATTGTTCGCAAAACTAAAGCAATTAATGCGGCAATAGCTACTAGTTCTAATACTGGTAAAAGTTGGTACAGGATGTAGAGTGACGCTGCAAGCATTACTGCCAAAGGTGCGCCACGAGTTAATCGAGAGTAACCATTGTCTGTATCTGCCATTTTTGCTCATCGCTGATTGTGATTAATCATGCTTGTAAAAGTCAAAGTAGTCGGGATTTGTAGATAGCAGCTTGCTTGCAGCTTCTTGCATTCACTTTTAATTGTTTTTGCCTGAATAATCATCCTCCTAAAGTCTGTTATGTGCTCTTGGATATTTAATTTGCTTGAATTTTCGATCCCACTACCATATTTTCACAAAAACAAGCGATCGCCTTTTTATATTTTGGTATATTTTATTTAAAAATTTTCATTTTTTGACTGATAATCATCAATTATCAAAATCTGGTATCAACCAAAGAGATAAATATGATTATTCTCCTATTGGTAGATGCGGTCTTTGATAGTAACCACATAAATATATTTATATTGGCACAGTGAGAAAATCAGTATCAACATCGGTTACTAAGCTTTGGATGAACTCAATATATTAATCACGGCGATCGGTGCGATCGTTCTATTTCTTGGGCTGTTATCTAACTATTTCCGGCGTAATTAGTGGACTTATAACCCCTTAACAGCACTGCTGTGATTGAATGCTTCTTTTCCTATTTCAAAAGTCGTTAGTTTTTATCTGCTGCCTACTTTTAAACTGCGACACTGGCTGACTACAAGATTACAAGAGCCAGCGAGTATTTACAATGACTTATGCAGTGGCCATTGACATTTGCCGACAAAATTCAGCACAGCGATGGCACATATCAGCACAAGCTTTTATTTATACTCACACTAAAATAAGTATCTTGGTATTAGAGGCAAGCTCATCTTATTTCTGAATAAGCCAGTTTTGGTTTGTTGACGTTTATTAGATAGATATTCTTACTTCAGATAGTGGAAATCGTATTGACGGAAATAATATTCTATACATAGCTAAAAGGACGGGCTGAATTCGTCGGCTACAAGAGAAATAATAATTTTTGCCTGATTACAAACACAGGCAGAGTTTCTACTTGGATTGTCGGTGAGTTAAACGAAATAAGTTGTTAATGGAGAAAACTTATGAATATTCTAGCTTGGATCGTTTTAGGACTGATTGCAGGTGCGATCGCAAAAATGATTTATCCCGGACATCAAGGGGGTAACATTTTCGGCACAATACTCCTGGGAATGATTGGTGCGCTCATTGGTGGAAGTGTATACACTTTGTTAACCACAGGAACGTTAGCCTTTACCTCAGCAGGATTGAGTATTGGCGGTATTATCGTCTCAATCATTGGTGCCATTATTGGTTTATGGCTTTATTACACTTTTACCCGCAGAGCCTACTAAACCAATAGCCTCTGTTGAGAAGTTGTGAAATATAGGCTGTAAAGCAAAGAACGAGTAACGCTGCTACTTAGCAGAGGCTTTTGAAGATGCACCCTATGAATCAGTAAGAGTTGTAATATAAGCGATGTCTGACGACAAGCCACTTCGTGTCTACGCTGATTTATGCCTATCATCAAAGTTAATTGGAAATGGGTTGCGATCGCCAGCTGTTAGGGAATGGCAAAATATTAAAATAAACCAGTCCTTCCAGAATACCAGCAGCATGAGGGTAATGAGTTAAATAGTGCCAAGGGAAATGCGTCTTATAATGCCATTGAAGCAATTGTGTCTGAGCATTACTCACAATAATTCCCGGTGATGGTAGTTGAAATAGGCTAATGTCATTTCCCGAACCTCCACAGACAATAGTTGCTTCTAGTTCCACTTGCAACAGTTGTTGCAGATATGCAGTAGCTTTACCTTTATTACTGCTTTTGGGTACGATATCAACATCGCGCCCATTACTGAAAATAACCTGAGCCGATAATCCCGCAAAGTTTAATAAATCTTGCAAATCATCAATAACATGAAGTTCAGCAGCCGTATCTAGCTTAAAGCTAATTTTCCAACGAGTTTGTTCACTTTTAGAGCGAAGTTTCAATCTCGAAGATTGGCTAGCAATTGCCCAAACTGTATCTCTATTCCAGTCTTTTGAGATGTAATGTGCCCAATCCTGTTCTAAAATCAAACCCTGTTGATAAATCTCAGTACCTAAACTAGCAATTAAGTAATCTGGTTTCAAGAGCTTTGCTTTTGCTATAAATTTACGACTAGAAGTATAAGAGCTATCTGTAACATAGAGCAAATAGATATACTTGCGGAATCCTGCTAACCTTTGGTTTAAAACCGTAGTACCTTGGTCTTTTTCAAGCAGAGTATTGTCTAAGTCAATCACTAGAAGTAGTTTCATCTTTAATTCCTTAACTTTAGCAAGTTTGATAATAATAAAAAATCTGCATATCTGGATAAAATACAGGGATTTCTCCAATTCAAAATTGTTTATTTTGTTGTTGCAGTTAGTGTAAAAATTGACGTAAATCAATGCATTCTTCGCTATTTAAAATTTCATAAATTAATTCCAGCATGATAAATCCTCATGAACATCAAGACGATCTGTTACATAGCACTTTCTACATTGGTGAGAACAAGAAATAATTAACCGCTGATTGAAAAGGATGGACGCAGCGAAAAGTTGAGCCAGTGCGTTGGGGAGACAGCGCTGTGGGCGGCTTTGCCGACTTGAAGCGACTGTCGTCGGGTTCCCCGACTTAAAGCAACTGGCGTTGCGCGTCCGGGTTTCCCGGCGCAAAACTTTTCAAGACAGATGTATACAGATAAGTTTGTAATTCAGCAACCTAGGCAACGATATAGATAAGCTGGCAGCAAATTTGATTTGAATTATGCGGATTTCCCCGTTCTCTCTTAATTAACTATTAACCCACTGCACAGTACCATTAGAAAAGGAGTCAACTAATTTCTCTAGAGCTTTAATTTCGCTCGGCTTTAAAGCTTTTGACTTCAACAAATTTTGAATTTGCTTTTCTAAGTTCGGCGTTACATTATGAGTTTGAATTATTTCTTAGACGAACGTAGAAAGCGTTAGTGATTGATAGAGTTCGTAAATTTGGTTGGTGACTGCTTGAGTGCTAAAATGAGACTGAACCCAACTATATGCAGCATTACCATAAAATTGCCTTAAATTAGGGTTGTCTAACAAATTACTAATAGCTCTTGTTAGATCGTGATGATTACCTGGAGGTACTAACAGCCCGGTTGTACCATGCACATATATCAACCTCACATCCCTTTTTTGCTAATGCTAATCCTAATTCCCGCACGTAGATATTTTGTCCACCTGCTCCTTCTTTACCAATTTCAGCCGTAGGATCTCCATGAACTGAAATTAATGCATAAGTGGGTTGAGAATGTGTTTCTGGGATAGGATTTTCCAAAGATCCAACTAAACTTAGAGGAACAAGATTATTCATGGCCAAATTCCTACCTACAAAATTCAAAGATTGGTAATTAGCTGTTGACGTTCAGAGTTCAATTACTGAACATTAAAAAAAGTTTGCAGGAGTTTTCTAGATAGTAAAAAAGGATGGATTTTATCTATTTTTTTGCTAGCTCTGGACGGTACTGGCAGAGAATCAACAAGTAACCTAATCGTCTCATGCACTGATATCTGACGAGTTTCTGCATAAATTCTGAGCTTAAGATATTGCTCACTAGTGAGAACGATATTGGCAATATTTACTGAAAATTGCGACATAGGAATTTACTCAAAATGGAAACCATGTTGCAAAATTGCGGGTCTTCTGAGATGTTACGCCCTAGAAGTTAAAATATCGGGTATTAATCGGGTAAAAATCGGTGATTCATGAAAATCAATAATTTAGAAATGAAATTTAAGTTTGAAAAAATATTTATTTTTGCTATTGGCTGATGACTGTTAACTATTGCATTTCAGGAGTTAACAAACATTGAAATGAGCTAATTATTAATCTCAAATTCTAAATTAAAAATCTAAAATTTTAGTATAAAAGTCGCTATCTTAAAAACAAAGTCCACCTACCTTCCAACGATATCAAAGATAGGTGGACTTTATTTGTGTAGATGTACCCTTAAGTTTGTTAGTGATAAAACTAAGGATTTTCCCGTCACTAAATAATTCAGCGTTGTTTATTAATAATTAAAATCTCCAAACGAAATAATTAAGATGTTTGGAGAAATTGTGGTGTTCCAAAGGAGTTATTCTTTGTAGAACTTTAACAATTAATTGTGGAGCTAACGGGTAAATATCGGGTAGAAATCGGGTAGTTCTCTAAAGCTGCTTTAAACGATAGCCCAGTCCATGCACTGTTTCAATAAAATCATCAGGAGCGCCTGCTTCTCGGAGTTTATTTCTGAGACTCTTAATGTGAGATTTCACCGTTTCTTCGCTGGGTGGGTCATTAAGTGACCAGATGCGCTCAATAATTCCAGTGCGACTGAGTACCCGCCGACCGCTAGAAACCATAAGTTCTAGAAGGGCAAATTCTTTTGGTGTCAGATGTAAGGGATGTTCTGCATAGGTGACTTCATAAGTGCTGGAATTTAAATGTAGCTCGCCCCAACTGAGGTCAGGAAAAGAGGCTGTGCTTTGATTGCGGCGCAACAGTGCGCGAATGCGAGCCATCAGTTCTGGCATTTCAAAAGGTTTCACCATATAGTCATCTGCGCCTGCATCTAAGCCAGTAACTTTGTCAGCCAGGGTATCGCGTGCTGTTAACATGAGGACAGGCAGACTCCGGTGATGCGATCGCAAGCGTTGACAAAAACTAACACCGTCTAATTTAGGTAAGGTTATGTCTAGCACCACTAAGTCATATTCCAAGCTCTTGATAAAATCCCATGCTTCTTCACCGTCTTGGGCTACATCCACCACATATTGACGGTCAGTGAGGGCTTCCATTAGCATCTCTGCTAGTTGGACATCATCTTCAACTACCAAAATCCTCATTTCTCAAATATTTATTGATACCTAATCTCACCTTAATATTTTCAATCTGCTTTAGGACGAGAAAACTTAGAAGGTGGCTGAAATCTTTCTACTGGTACATCCTCGAGTGCCTTCTGCATAAAATCACGCCAGACAGGAGCCACAGTACCACCACCTGTTGCGCTGTGAGCTAATTGTCGGTTGTCGTCCCTCCCTACCCAGATAGCAGTCGTTAACTGCGGTACAGTGCCAATAAACCAAATATCCTTTTCTGAGGAAGTTGTACCGGTTTTTCCGGCGACTGGACGGCCGATAGCTGCACCTTTACCAGTTCCTTCATTCACTACCGATTGCATCACATCTAAAGTTGCTGCTGATGCCCAAGGGTCAAGAACTAGTTGCGGTTTTGGAGTATTATCTAGCAACACATTACCACTACTATCTGTCACACGGGCAATAATCGTCGCTGGTGATTGCCAACCATAATTAGCAAAAGTTGCATAAGCACTAGCCATTTCCAGTGGTGTCACACCAATTGCCCCCAATGGCAGAGAACTTACCGGAACCATTGGACTCATAATTCCTAGGGTACGGCAAGTTTCAATGACTTTATTCATGCCTACAGCTTTGCCAATTTTGATTGCTGGAATATTACGAGACAGAGCAACGGCAGTACGAATCGATATTGCGCCCATAAAGCTATTATCATAGTTGCGTGGATAATACCAACCGCTACCATCTCGATAACTAACTGGGGTATCTAGTATTGTTGAATTGGGTGTGAATTTACCACTGGCAAAAGCAGTATAGTAGACAAATGGCTTGAAAGAAGATCCAGGCTGACGCTGTGCTTGAGTGGCGCGGTTAAATTCGCTCTTTTTGGCATCAATACCACCAACTAGTGCTTTGACAAAATGCGTGCGCGGATCGATAGCTACTAAAGCCATTTGATTTTTATATATCCCTTCACTTTCAAGGGTTTGATGCCATTTCTTAATAGTTTGTTCTGCCATCAATTGGAAGTTGGTGTCTACTGTAGTTTGTACCCGCATTCCGGCTTTGAGCAAGGCTTCACGCCCAAACTTTTTAATTATTTCCTGAGCTACGGTATTGGTAACATAAGGCAAAGCACTACCTTGAAATGATTTAATTTTACCTAGTTTGATTTGTTGTTTGAGAGCATCATTATATTCTTGCTGGCTAATCCAATTTAATTCCAACATCCGCCCCAGTACTTCTTTTTGTCTTTGTTTAGCCAATTTCATGTTTACAAATGGGCTATATTCTTCTGGGGCTGGAATTAATCCCGCCATCATTGCAGATTCAGCCAAAGTCAAATTTGCAGCTGATTTGTTAAAGTAAGTGCGTGCTGCCGTTTGTACACCATAATTATTGTGTCCCCAGTAAACTTGGTTGAGGTACATTTCTAAAATTTGGTCTTTAGTCAGAACTTGCTCTAACCTAATTGCTAATATTGCTTCTGCAATTTTCCGGGTAACAGCACGCTTCTGGGATAAAAACAGATTTTTCACCAACTGCATGGTGATTGTCGAACCACCTTCTCGTACACCTCCAGCTACGAAGTTAGTTATTGCAGCACGTCCAATCCCAACGGGATTAATACCGTGATGCTCGAAGAAATTACTGTCTTCGCTAGCTAATACAGCTCGTTTTAAATTGGGAGAAATTCCATCTAAAGGTACTACTTGCCGATTAGCTTCACCGTGTATGCGTGCTAACAGCTTGCCTTTAATATCATATATATAAGTTGTTTCTGCGGGAAAAAAGTTTCGTAACTGTCTAACATCTGGTAAATCCCGGAAACTAATGGCTAAACCAACTAATCCTCCAGATATCACAGCAGTTGATAACAACATAATTGATAGGAGAGTACCACCAGTTACTTGACCAACTTCTTTCCAAAATTCAGTACTGGGTAAAGTTTGAATTTGTGATGGTTTCTTATCAAAAGTTTTAGATGAAGACACGGTAATTTCACTTCCTCACTTGTAAGTTTAACTCAAATAAAATCTTGGAGAATACCAAGTTGATTTATAAATAATTGAATTCAGGAATTAGTTCTGAAAAATTCTAATTTCCCTATTGTTGGTAGTTGCGTTACAAAATAATTTAGCACCCTAAGTTTTAGGGTAAATTAAGAGCGATCGCCAAAGCAATATTCCTAATGTCAGATATTTATTTGGCTCCTTGGCTTGGCGGAATCTGCTCTAGGGGAATCAGTGCGTTGATTAAAGATTTAACAATTGGTGCGGCAACCGTACCACCGTAAGCATTTGCTCCTTGCGCTTCATCTACCAGTGCTAAAACTACATAATGAGGAGATTCTGCTGGCAATATACCCAAGAAACTGGTGATATAAGCGCCTTTTTGATAACCACCACTAGAATTGGCTTTTTGCGCTGTACCAGTTTTACCAGCTATACGATAACCGGAAATCTTTGATGCTTTGCCAGTTCCTTGTTCTACTACAGTTTCCATCATTTTAATTACCTGTTGAGTTGTCATGCGTGAGAAAATTTGGCGTGGTGTTGGGAGAGTGGGTGAATAATGCATCTGTCCTTGGCTATCAATCAATCCTTTAATTACATGAGGTGTCACTAATTTGCCCCCGTTAGCTAAAGCGCCGTTCAATTGCACTAGCTGTAGTGCTGTGAGGGAAAAGCCTTGCCCAAAGGAAGCTGTCGCCTTCTCAATGGGTGAAGCCATAAATTTTTCTTGACTTTTGAGCTGACTACTAACCGCAAATGGCAAATCTGTATGGATAGTTTGCCCCAGCCCTAAGCGTTGTAGCCATTGGTAATAGATTGAAGTTGGCAATCGCTGCATAATTTTCACCATGCCAACATTGCTGGAGTGTTGTAAAATTTGAGCAATATCGATCGTGCGATCGCTGTTTTGCTCGGCATTTTTAATGGTGCGATCGCCCACTCTGATAAAACCAGGATCGTCAAACATATCGTCTGGTTTAATTACACCAGTCTCCAATGCGATCGCCACATTTAAAGGTTTGAAAGTCGATCCTGGTTCATACAGATCTGCTATTGTCCAATTTTTAAATAGCGAAATATCAGCTTTAGAATATTCATTAGGGTTATAACTGGGCACAGAGACTAAAGCGAGCAACGAACCATCCAACGCATCCATCACAATTACGGCTCCGCGTTTCGCCCTAAACTTTTCTACTTGCTGTTTAAGTGCAGCTCGCGCTATCCGTTGAATGCGGCTATCAATTGTTAGTTGTAATCGCAAGTCATCAATATTGAGAAATCCTGTTGGTGCATCATCTGGTAGCAATGCTCCGTTTCCTTGTCGCCTGAGTCTTACAGTTTGTGCAGAACGCGCTAGTAAATTTTCTTGGCTGTATTCCACACCAGCTTGACCTTGACGTTCTGTATTGATGTAACCCACTACATCTGCGGTTAAATCTGCTTCTGGATAAAATCGCAAATATTTTTGAGTTAGTTCTAAGCCATCAAGATGCAATGCAAATATCTGAGTCGCAATTTCTTCTGGCACAGCAGCATCAAGTAAAATGCCACTTTTTTTTCCTTGAAATATTTTGACTAATTCATCAGCATTTTTGTTAAGTATTACAGCTAGGTGTTGTGCTACGTCTTCTGGTTTTTTTTGAAACAGTTGAGGATGGGCGTATAGAGTATACACAATCCTGTCAAGAGCTAAGACACGATCGTTGCGATCTACAACCATTCGTCGAGGTGTAAAAGGCCGCAAAGTTACCATTTGCTGTTCTCTAGCTTTCTTCGTGAGCTTTGCTCCCTGCACAATTTGCAATTGATACAAATTAATACCTATTCTTAACCCAGCCAACATTAATATGCACCAAACTACAAATAATCTGTTTCTAGTGTTAGATATTTGATTTTTGGTATTAGTAGCAAGCCTATTATTTATATATTGTCTAAAACTTTGCTGCTTTTTGAATAAAGTATTATGAGAAATTTTAGATTTTGTTCTCCTAGGAAACTTATGCATAGCTAATTTTGAATATTATCAAACCTTTGCAGAAAGTTTCTAGCAGATAACATTGAATATCTATTTTTTAAAATTTTACTATTTTTAGAAGGTCTAGGCAGAGAATCAATAAGCAATATAATTGATTTTTGAAGCGATACATGATGACTGTTTGCATAAAATTTGAGCTTATAATACTGTTCATTAGTCAGTACAATGTTAGCAATATTAACTGAAAAATTAGACATATAAGTGTAACAAAAAAAATCAATCGTCTTATGAGTTTTTCTCTATTTTGAACTTTACACCTTATATGTCAAAAAATCGGGTAGAAATCGGGTAGAAATCGGGTAATTTTTGAATAGCTATTAAAGACACGGGATTTAAAAAAACATTACAAACTGTAATATTCTATAACTGTATTACTCTATCCTCAAATAACGCCAAGAGCGAACAAGAGAATTCCACAAAGTTGCTACTGCTTCGCTAACCTTAACGACAGTCACTTACTTCAAGGTTCGCTTAACGCAGTAACGCATTTACCGCTTACCTAGCGTGCTTGTACTAGCCGTAGCGCATCAAATCAGTAAGTTGATGAATCAAATCTGAATAGTATAATAAGCTTTGTAGTTGAGATATATAAAAATTAAAATTCTTCAAACTAAGTAATTAAAATAGTTTGAAGAATGTATAGTGTAAAAGAGGTTAATTCAATTATTATTTTAACAATAACTTGTAGAGATAAGGGGTAAATATCGGGTAAAAATCGGGGAATTTAAAGGTAGTCTTATGAAATGGTCATTGGAAAAGAAATGGATTGCCTCTGGTTTTGGTTTATCTTTCTTATTAATGGGTATAGTTAGTTTTATTTCTTACCAAAATGCTACTCAGTTAATTGAAAGTAGCAATAAAGTGAAGCACACACATGAGGCAATGAAAAGCCTGATTGATATCTTCGCTACCTTGACTGATGCCGAAGCAGGACGTAGAGGCTATATTCTATTTGGAGAGCGATCGGAATTAGAACGTTACAATCAGGCAATACAAAGCTTAAATGCCAAAGTCAAAAAGTTACAAAAACAACTTGCTGATGACCCCTCTCAACAGCAGCAACTCATAAAACTAAAAGCCTTAATTTTTCAAAGAGTGGAATTTTCTCAAGAGTCGCTTAACCTTCAGCAATTAGGCAAATCAACAGTTGCTCTGCAAGCTACGAAAATTAACCAAACTCGTGGTGAAATTCGGCAAACTCTAGCTCAGTTGCAAGTGAGAGAAGAAGAGTTATTAGAAATTTCGGTTAAACATTCTCAGGAAAATATTCACAACCGGATGTTGATTGAATTCCTGGGTACGGTGCTGAGTTTTGCTATTTTGTTGGCTGTTTACGCCTTGCTTTATCAACAATTGGTTAAGCGCCAGCAAGCAGAAGCTTTGCAACGGACATTAGCTCAAGAAAAAGAACTCAGCGAACTGAAACTGCGCTTTTTTTCGATGGTTTCCCATGAATTTCGCACACCTTTAAGTATTATTTTAGGTTCGGCTCAATTGTTAGCTCAGAGTAATCAGCAGTGGACAGAAGAAAAGAAAGTCAAAAATCTATATCGGATTCAATCTTCAGCTAGATCAATGAACCAATTGCTGACAGATATTCTGACTCTAACTAGGGCAGAAGCTGGTAAACTTGAATTTCATCCAGATATTATAGATTTGGAAGCATTTTGTCTAAACTTAATTGAAGATATTCAGTTTTGTAATCAACCACAACACCCAATTAAATTTATCAGTCAAAATAACTGTACTCACGCAACTTTAGATGAAAATTTGCTGTACTCAATTCTTAGTAATTTGCTTTCTAATGCCATAAAATATTCGCCAGAAGAGGCAGATATATTGTTAATTCTCAGTGGTGAACCAAACTCAATAATTTTCCAAGTTAAAGATTTTGGTCTAGGAATTCCGGAGGAATTTCAGAAACATTTATTTGAGCCTTTTCATCGAGCAGAAAATGTGGGCAAAATTGTTGGTACTGGACTAGGATTAGCTGTGGTGAAAAAATGTGTTGAACTACATCAGGGAGAAATTTATGTAAAAAGTGAGGTAGGTATTGGAACAATTTTCACAGTAAAGATTCCCCAAGATAATAGCGAAAGCTGTTGAATATAAGAAATAAATCATAAATTAGCATCGCCTGGATTTATAAACATGACTCTGATAGCACTTACCAGTAATAAGACTCCAAAAATCCTCGCCAAAATTACATTAGATAATCCCGTTCCTATTTTTGCTCCAAACCACCCACCTAATACAAAACCTATACAAAGCAATGTTGCTATCTTAATGTCTACATAACCTTGTTTGTAATAAGTCCATGCAGCCAAGATATCAATAGGAGGAACAAGTAAAGCTAATGTAGTTCCCTGAGCTTGGTGTTGAGAAAAACCAAATACAAAAATTAAGGCGGGTAAAATAATTATACCCCCACCAATTCCGGTGATTCCACTTACTATTCCTGCTATCAAGCCTAAAATTAGGCAAAGTAAAGTGTTATCCATAATTTTTTTGATTTACTGTACAAGCCTACAACATTCACTTTATCTAGAATATTAAAAGTATTTGATAATCACTTGTCATTTTCATGAATAAAGTATGACAGTTCTTAATAATTAAATGTTTAGAAAATACACACAAGTTAGAGGGTGTTTATCACAGGGTTATAACCAGGTTATGGCATGAAGTCTTGTTTAATGAACTACTGTAAATTGATAAAACTATAGTAGTTAAATGACTTGTATAAAATTGAAAAAAGTGGCATAGAATATGTGTAAAATAATAGATTTAATCTCAGAAGTTTTAGAATAACTAAATATGCAATATTATTAAATTGTTATTATTCTGATAATAAAGAGTGTTTGCTTTGATTAATGAGCAAGTCTAAAGTAAGCTCAACTCATAACTAACAAGATAATCTGTGTTTCAAGTATAAAGCCCAATAATGGAGAATTAACCTTGAATATTCTAGATTTTTCGCTATTAGTATGGTTTGGCTCCTTAGTTGCTGGGTTTTTAGGAGCTTTGACAGGTTTAGGCGGCGGGGTAGTAATTGTTCCTTTTTTATCTGTAGTTTGTGGAGTGGATATTCATTATGCTATCGGTGCTTCTTTAGTATCTGTAATTGCTACATCTAGTGGAGCAGCATCCGCTTACGTAAAGGAAGGCTACACTAATTTGCGGCTAGGGATGTTCTTAGAAGTGGCAACAACATTTGGTGCAATAGCTGGAGCAATGGTAGCAGCGAAGATTTCTACAGGAACAATTGCTGTTGTGTTTGGAATTGTTTTACTTTATAGCGCCTACTTATCTCGTCAGCAAAGTTCCGAAAACATAGATAATTTACCACCAGATCCGCTAGCAACGCGCTTGAAGCTCAATAGTACATATCCAACTCAAGCGGGAGAAGAGTCTTACAACGTGCGTGGTGTTCCTTTGGGGTTTGGATTAATGTTTACTGCTGGTGTACTTTCTGGCTTGCTGGGCATTGGCTCGGGCGCGCTCAAGGTACTGGCAATGGATCGAGTTATGCATATCCCATTCAAAGTTTCTACAACTACTAGCAATTTCATGATTGGAGTAACGGCTGCGGCTAGTGCTGGAATTTACCTTAATCGAGGTTACATCGATCCCGGATTAACAATGCCAGTAATGTTAGGAGTTCTGTTTGGTGCTGTGTTAGGGGCGCGGTTATTGATTGGAGCTAAAGTCACACTTTTACGAAATATTTTTAGTGGTGTCATTCTGGTGCTAGCCCTGGAAATGATCTACAAAGGACTAACTGGGAGGCTTTAGAATGACTTTTAAGAAGCAGACGAAATCCGAACGGCGCTTTGAACAGTTTATCGGCAACTTTTTAAGAATTGGGGTGATACTTGCCACGAGTTTGGTTCTATTAGGTGGAATATTGTACTTAATTCGCCACGGAGGTGAGGTTCCCAATTACCAGTTTTTTCGGGGGGAACCGACAGAGTTTCGCACTCCCGATGGATTAAAAGCATCAATATTATCAGGTCGTAACCGAGGTCTGATTCAACTAGGGCTACTGCTACTGATTGCGACTCCAGTTTTACGAGTCGCTTTTTCTTTGTTAGCTTTTATTAGATTAGGAGATTTTTTCTATGTAATTGTGACTCTGATTGTACTGTTTGGACTGGCATACAGCCTGATAGGATAAGATTTTGCAAATTTGATTTATGCAAATAGTTTGCGATCGCATTGGCAATGAAATACAAAAACAAGCTAAAGAATTTGAGCATCCTCTCAAAATAACTGTCTCCTCAGACTGGTTTTACTATTGGGCAAGTAGCAATATGCTATGTCCGTCTGGATCTTTAACTAAACAACCCTGCTGATAAGGCTGGGAGCTATCTGCAAACTGCACAATTTTGGGCGAAACCAACTGAACTCGGTGCTGACGCAGCTTATCTACAATCTGCTCGATGTCGTCAACGATGATTTGGACTTGCACCGTTGCAATATCGCAACTTTTCCAATCACTGGGTATAGGACGACCTTTAGGGGGTACAAGATAGTCTAACAACTCAATCCCTACGCCACCTTGAGCGGGTCGCAGTCCTGTAATTTGAACTTCTGCTCCTGGTAAATTATCCATACGCGCTTGGGTTGCACGCCAGTTGAGACTGCGGCTATCGATTTGCATTCCCAGAAGATCGCGGTAAAAGTGCAGACTCTGCTCGGTGTTAGAAATAGCGATCGCACTATGATCTATTCCCAAAAACAAGCTATCTCTGTTTTGATGCCATTTATCTTGTCCTTTATTGGGTGGAAACCAAATTAACTCTAAATCATGACCATCAGGGTCTTTAAATTTGAAAGCGCGAACACCACCAGATGCTTCATTACCAGGCGGTATTGTCTGCGGTGCAACTGAAATTGGTTCAATTGGAAATGAACGCAAATGCGAATAGGCGCGATCCATATCACTCACCACAATCGCTAGATGTTGAAACCACAGGTCATTACTTTGGGAATCGCTGGGTATAGGTTGAGAGTGAATGTTGAGATATTCCATCAATTCAATGAGTTCATCTCTTAATCGCAAAGAGATAATGCGAATTTTTGCCCCCCTTACACCTTCCAGTTCGTTATAATCCTTTCTTTCAACAGTAATATCGCTAACGAGTTCAAAACCAAGGGCTTTTGTATAAAATTGCCAAGAGCGATCGCAGTTTGTCACTGTTAATCCAATAGCTCTAATTCTTTGTACCTGTACATCGGTTTGGCTAGACATATTCAATAGCCTCTGTACTGTTAATGTTTTATGAGTATTGAGCTTAACTCTCCATTACTTCGTCTTTTTTATCGTCATCACCCAACATTTTTAATAATTTTCTCGTAACTAAAACACCAACGATTCCTGCACCAACTAATTCCACCGCTTGCACCACTTTTTTACCTACATCTTGAGAATCAAGGTGATGGTGAAAAATCTCTTCATTTACCCATTCAGTTGTGGCTTTGAAGTCATGAATTGGCGTTGGTAATAGCGTTAAATAAGTGCCTTGACGAATTAAGTGTGCCGGTTCGCCTGCAACTTCAAAAACATTGAACAAGTTAGCAGCAGCATCATTTACCCCCAACTTCAACAGGGTTCCCCGGATATTAACTGTCTTCGGTTCGGGTTCTTCTCCGAGCGCGATCGCTTTCAAATTAGTGGCAATATTAGCTCCTTGTTGATACGCTACTTGGGCTGTAGGTGGTAAGGAAGTATCTTGTACAGCTGCACAATCACCACCTGCAAAGACTTCAGGAAAGTCGAGTAGTTGCATCGTCGGAGTGACGAGGAGGCGATCGTGTTGATCTCGATGTTCTGAAGGAATGGGTAAATCTTGAATCAATGGATTAGTAGAAGTGCCAGCTGTCCAGATTGTTGTGTAAGTTGGTAGTGTTTCAACGCGATCGCCAGACTTATATTCAACTGCGGTGGGGCGAACGGCTGTTGCTTCTGCTTCAAGAATGATTTCTATCGGAACAATACGTTTTTTTAATTCCTGTTCAGCGATCGGACGTAGTGGATCGTTAATATCGCCATCGAGAATTTCTGTACCGTGATTGAGCAATACTACACGAATTTCACTTTGATTGCCGCCTAAAGCACTATACCAATGTGGCAAAAAATCAGCCAAGGTAGCTGCCATTTCGATACCGGAAGCACCACCACCAACCACAACTACTGTGAGTAATTGCCGACGTTGTTCTAGATCTTCAGTTTGCAAGGCTTTTTGCAAACAGTCGCGTAAATGTTTGTCAAGTGCGATCGCATCTGCTTGTGTCCAGAAAGGAAAAGCATTTTCTTGAGCACCTTCAATGTGATGATAGCCAGTAACACTTCCCAAAGCTAAGACTAAGTTACTGTAGTTGTAGGAGTTTCCCGAAGCTAATTTGACTTCCCGTTGATGCAAGTCTATTGACTGCACTGAATCCTGAACAAAAATCACACCACTACCTCGAAGTAATTCCGAAAATCGTGGTACTACTTGCACACTATCCATCTCGCCATCGAAATATTCATACAGTAAAGGCTTAAAACAAAATCGCTCATTTTTATCAATCAAAATTACAGAGCGAGGATAGTGTTCGTGAGCTAGGTGTAATGCTGTAAATAATCCGGTAAAACCACCGCCGACAATCACAGTTTGATAAACTGGGCTATTCATTCAGATATCTCCTAACTTGAGAATAGGGAACAGGGAATAAAAGATTTTCATCCCTTGGTTGTGCAATTATGTTGTCACTATAGCAATCCTATTTGATTTGCAAATATCGAGAGGCTTAGATCCCCGACTTCTCAAGAAGTCGGGGATCTATTTGTTATGACTGCTATAGTTAACTAAAAAATAAGACCGAGGCTTATCTAAATAAGTAAAACAAACGCTATAAAAACAATGCTGAGAGCAAAAGCAAACATAATAGCGTATTCAACTCTGCGGCTAAAAAATCCCACAGCAGCAACAAGAATAATCGCCAATACGCTAATAGCAACGTACTGTTCTTTTTGTAAACCACGTGCAATTAAGGGGTCTTTGCCTGGTGCTGGAGTTTCTTGAATTGCTTTTGGAGGCAAATCTGAAGCTGGGATGTCTTGAAGATATAAATTCATAAAAATACTCCAAAGATGTTTTTATGTGTGCCAAATATAGAGAAGTGAGAATAGTAAAACCCAAATTACGTCTACAAAGTGCCAAAATAAAGTGGTTGCACTTACACCAAAGTGACCTTTATTGTAGTTACCTCTAATAAAAGAGCGAACCAGCATAATTATCTGTAGACTCACACCTGTTAGAACGTGCAAACCGTGGAAACCTGTTAATAGATAAAATGTAGAACCTACTAGTCCCGTACTTAACCCAAAATCAAGTTGACTCCATTCAATTCCTTGACCAATTAAGAAATAGGTTCCCATGCAAATCGTCATTAGCCATAACCAGCGAAATTTATTTAACTGATGATGCTTGAGAGCATTTTCTGCTGGTTGAATGACAAAGCTACTGGAGAGTAAAACTACAGTGTTAATAATTACAAAAGTAGACAATTCCGGCCCCGAAACACCTGGTGGTAGCCAATTTCTTGAGTGAGTCAATCGCAGGGCAATGTATGTGAAGAAAAAACTCAAAAAAATTATGCTTTCCGACAACAGGAAGACGGTAAACCCAAACATCCCCTTACCATGATGGTCTTCAGAACGTCCACCACGAATTGGTAGGAAACGCTTTAGCCACTTTGGTAGGTATTGTCGCCATCGTTCCAAAGGGATAGGACTTTCATCTACATGAATAACGCCACGGTTCATAGGTTCATAATTTTTGTCATTAGTCATTGTTCATTTGTTATTGGGCATTGGTCATTGGTCATTGGGCATTGTGAAAAAACTCCCCTCATCTCCCCCATCTTGGTAACTGACTTCTTAGTGTTCTTGCTGATGATAATCGGGAGGTTCAATCACTGAGTATTTGGGATCGCCATAATCGTAGGGAGGTCTTTTGACAACCGGAATTTCTTCAAAGTTATCTTGTGGTGGTGGTGAGGTGGTTGTCCATTCCAACCCTGTAGCCAGCCAGGGATTGTTACTTGCTCTCTGTCCGTATAAGCAAGAAACCACCATATTGGCAATAAAAGGTAGTATTGATACTCCTAACAAAAATCCTCCTAGACTAGCAATCACATTCCACCCTTGATAGCGTGGGTCATAGGAAGAAATTCGGCGTACCATTCCCTGTAAACCTAGTGGGAGCATAGGGAAGAAAGTCAAGTTAGCACCGATAAAAGTTAACCAGAAATGTAATTTGCCCCAGCCTTCAGCATACATTCGTCCAGTAATCTTCGGAAACCAAAAGTAAATGGCAGCAAAGATTGCCATCGTGATGGTGTTAAAAACAATGTAGTGGAAGTGCCCCACTATAAAGTAGGTATTGTGGACGTGAATATCAAATGGTACTGCTGCGAGCATCACCCCAGTAACACCACCGAGCAGAAACATGGCAGCACCTCCCATAGCAAACAGCATAGGTGTTTCTAGGTGCAGCTTACTCTTCCAAATTGTCGCAGTCCAACCAAATGCCTTAACACCAGTGGGCACAGCAACTAACATTGATGTCACCATAAATAACATCCGCATCCAGCCAGGGGTAGCACTGGTGAACATATGATGCACCCACACGAAAATGCTGACTACAGCGATACCTAAAGAAGCAACAGCTAATGACCGATAGCCAAATAGGGGATTACGGGAAAAGGCTGGCAGAACCTCCGCAAAAATACCGAAGGCAGGTAGTGCCATAATGTAAACTGCGGGGTGGGAGTAGAACCAGAATAGATGCTGGTAAATGATCGGGTCGCCATTCTCTAAGGGTTTGAAGAATGGCGTACCAAAGCTGAGGTCAAATAACAATAGTATCAACGCACCTGTGAGGGCAGGCAAATTAATTAGCTGCAACAACTGGGCACTGAGAACTGACCAAACAAACACAGGCATCCGAAAAAAGGTCATTCCTGGTGCCCGCATCCAAAAGATGGTAGTCACAAAATTAACAGCCCCCATAATTGAAGAGATGCCAATCAGGACTATACTTACAATCCAAATAAATTCACCGTTAATTGGCTGACCTGGAGGAACTTGCAGACTAATTGGTGGATATGACCACCAGCCGGACTGCGCTGTACCATTGGGTAGTAAGAAGCTAGATATTAATAAAATACCGCTTGGTGGCAGAATCCAGAAAGAGATGGCGTTGAGCAGGGGAAAGGCCATATCCCGCGCGCCAATCATCAAGGGGACTAAGTAGTTAGAGATACCTGCATTAAATGGGATAATCCATAAAAAAATCATGATTGTCCCATGCAATGTAAATAAGCCGTTGTACAGGGGGCGATCGACCACATTTGATGCTGGCGTAATCAGTTCGGCACGAATGAGCATCGCCAACAGTCCGCCAACCAAAAAGAAAATGAAAGTCATCACCATGTACTGAACGCCGATCGCTTTATGGTCGGTGCTGAAGCTCAAGTATCGTCGCCAGTTATTCTCAGGCTCGTTTTCCGGCTCTCTATCATTGGTGAGATTTTCGCTAAAATCATGTGTCATTCATTACTTTCCTTTCATTGGCGATCGCTTCTTGAGCAGGTGCAACAGTGTACCAGCCACTCTTAAACAATGTCTTTGGCGGTTGGGTATACTCAGCTACTGCCTGATTGTTGATGCTTGTTGGTTCTTTTTCTGCTGTGGTTAACCACTGGTTATATTGCTCAAGGGATTCAACGCGGACTTTGGCATCCATCAAAGCAAAGTAAGTACCGCTAAATAGTGCATCTTTGAGCTTGTATTCCCCCGTGCGAATGGGTGTAACTACAAGGTCAATGTTCCGTCCAGGCACAATATATTGCTGTAAGCGGAACTCAGGGACATAAAAACTGTGGAGTACGTCCTTGGCGTGCATATTGAGGCGAGTCCGAAGGTTTACAGGTAAGTGCAATTCATTACTAGTAACATTATTGGGATAGCGGAAAGTCCAATCCCACTGCTTGACAAAAACCTCAACAGTTTCCGCAGCTGGTTTAGGTTTGTCAGCACTAGCTACCGCATAGGCTGGTTCTTCTAGAGGTGAATGCAAATGTACGATTTGCCCCAAACCCAGAACATTTAATTGCTGATAAATATTGAAGCCTTGGAAAGCAATCCATAAAACTAGCACGGTTGGAGTCGCTGTCCATAAGATTTCTAGCCTGAGATCGCCTCTAGATGGGTGTCCCTCGCTGTAGTCATATTTGGCGGCACGAAAAAAAATTACCGAGTACACCATCATGCCCACAAGCCCAAGAATAATAAACGCGCCAATTGAAGTTAAAAAGCTAAACAAACTATCTACCTTTTGCGCTTCTTCTGTAGCTTCAGGTGGCATCCAAGAATAGGCCAACTGCCCAATTCCATGACTGATAACGAGCAGCACTGCTATACAACCAGCTATTAATAAATACTCCAAAAATCTCAGCATAATTATTTAAATAGCAAATTTGGGTTTGTACCCTCTGGGATTAACTTAGCTGCTGTAACGTGAATGCCAAACTCCTCTCCTAATTGCGCTCCTAAAGTTCCGTGAACGTACAAAATACCCATGATTGCAATCCCTGCTAATAAGTAACTCCACTGCACCTGTCGGGAGGCATCTTTGCGCCAACGATAGCGTTGCAAACCTCTCCATACGGTCATGGCGACAATAATCCCCAGCAACAAAACACCACCCAAACCATGCAAAAGCATTGTCAAACCAGGACTCAATCCCCAAGCGCTTTTTTGATCGATCGCAGGGTTTGCTAGCAGTAGCTCGAAAAAACCGAATGCAACGGTGAAAAATGTCACAATAGCTGCTGCTAGCAGGTTGTACCAACCAACATCAAAGAAGCCAGAACGAATGGCGGTAAGACCCAAAAATTTGAAGATTGGTCTTTCAATGAGAAAAATAACTCCTGCTATATCAAACAAGATACCGATGATGAACAAACCCAATGTTAAATGCACCAACTGTGGGTGCATGGGAATTTCGTAGGGTAGTCCGTTAGCGCCTAACTTCAACCCTAAAGAGTCAATTAGTTGCGAGTTCATGGCGAAACTCCCTGCTTCATGGCTTGGACAACAGGCTCGACGTGGAAGCCGTATACCCAAAATAATTTGCTTCCCAGATATACTTGCAAGAACACCAGGCAAATCAAAAACGTTGCCACACCCAGGTAAGCAGGCGGAACTTTGAGAGGATTGCGATCGCGAATTACAAACCGCCAAGCTGTAATTGCTGCCACAATCGCCCCTAGTGACCAACCCATGACTGTGTGAAAATTAAGTGTGGGCTGGGCTGCTGGATAGGTTTGTGCTAGACCGGCTTCAAACTGTCCCAAAATTATGGCGACAAAAATTGCGATCGCCGCCACAAACATATTCCAGAAACCGACCTCAAACAAACGTGTATTGCGAGTGAAATAACCCACCACATCGCAAACGAATGAGAAAAACACCATTGCAATCACGAAATGGACAATAATTGGGTGTAATGGGTCGGGGTATGGGAGATTTTGGCTATTGAGAGCCAGAGCAGGCATCGCTTTCTCCTTAGTAATTAGTAATAACCAGAAGCTGCAATATCAGTTAATTTTGACCAAAATCAAATTTGTTATTGAGTTTTAACTTTGAAAATTGCTGTCCACAAAAGTATTCTTAGCTAAGAAATAGAATAAAAAATACTATCGTAAGGATGATTTCTCATCATAATTTATTTATTTTTGTTAAATACTATATTTTTTATCACAAAATACATACAAAAAAATTCATAAAATCTAAGTTTTGTTAGCAAAACAACTGTTGTTACCTTCATCTTTTAAAGATTCCATACAATTATGAAAATTAAATGAAAATCTTCTAGACCTTGGGATATAAGTGTTTATTCATCCGATGGCTAGAGGCGATCGCCACATTAAACCTTTAAATTAATGCCAGAATCAAAGCAATAGTCATCAAAAATCAAATTAACATCGCGTAATTTTTGACACAAGTTCAGCAGTATTTTCTTGGTTATATACATCAATAGCAACAGTTTTTACATCAGTTATTAAATTTTTAAATGCATGAATACTTAACAAGAAAAAACTAATAAAAGATATATTTTTTGGTACAAGCACCACTAAGAATCTATATATATTTTCAAGAAACATTATGAGCTATTCTCCTTACTTACTCAAAGGTCAAAAAGCACTTGTAACAGGTGCTAGTTCTGGCATTGGTGAAGCTATAGCTCGCAATTTAGCTTCATCTGGTGCAGCAGTAGTTATTAACTATCATTCTGAAGCTGAAGCAGCCCAAAAAATTGTTGATGATATTAAAGTCAACAATGGTGAAGCTTTTGCTATTCAAGCAGATGTTAGTCAAGAAGACCAAGTCAAAGAGATGTTTAAGCAAACACTTCAGCAATTTGGAACTATTGACATATTGGTGAACAATGCAGGTATGCAAAAAGACTCAGCTTTTGTAGATATGAGCCTCGACCATTGGAATGCAGTGATTGGGGTAAATCTCACAGGGCAATTTCTGTGTGCTAGGGAAGCAGCAAAAGAGTTTTTGCGCCGAGGCGTGCAACCTCATATCTCTTGTGCCGCAGGCAAAATTATTTGTATCAGTTCAGTACATCAGGTAATTCCTTGGGCGGGTCATGTAAATTATGCTGCCAGCAAAGGCGGTATCAATATGATGATGCAAAGTATTGCCCAAGAACTTGCCCCTCATAAAATCCGCGTTAATAGCATTGCCCCTGGTGCAATCAAAACGCCTATAAATAAATCAGCTTGGGATATCCCACAAGCCGAGGCGAAGTTACTCCAATTGATCCCAGCAAAACGAGTAGGTGAAGTAGAAGACATTGCCAAAGCAGCAGTGTGGCTGGCTTCGGATGATTCTGATTATGTCAACGGTACAACCCTATTTGTAGATGGTGGCATGACCTTATATCCAGGTTTTACAGAGAATGGCTAGAAGGGGGACAAGGAAGCAGAGGAAGCAGGGGTGCAGAGGAGGACAATTACAGAAATACTCTCCCTGTACCTTTGTGCCTCTCTTCCCCTTTTGTTCACTACTTGCCCAATGCCCTATGCCCAATGCCCTATGCCCTATGCCCTATGCCCACACAAGTTACTGTCAACCCTGGTTTAATCACAATCAACGATGGTTCCTCATTTCTGGTAACAGCTAGTGATGGTTCCATAGACGATAATCAAGCGCAAGGCTTTTTTGTGCGTGACACACGTCTAATTTCTTACTACGAAATTTCTCTTAATCGCTACCGACTTTTGCTGCTAGCTTCTAGCAATATCAATCATCATAGTGCGCTTTATCAATTTACTAATCAAGTATTTCCTACTATTAACGGTAATTTCCCTTACGGCAGTTTGTTTATAACCATCCGGCGCGACATTGTAGGAGGGATGCACGAAGATATCGAAATCGCTAACTATCATTCAGAACCAGTTGAATTTCAATTAATGCTGGCGATTCGTTCTGACTTTGCAGATATCTTTGAAGTCAAAGCCAAGAACATCGTAACGCGGGGTAATACTGAAACAGTATGGAAAGATGGTGTACTCACTACCAAATACCGCAGCAGTTCTTTTGTCCGAGGCATCATGACTGAGCCAGTTTGCCTGACTTCACAAGCCAGCTATGCCAACGGTCGTTTAATGTTTAATGTTGTGATTAATCCTGGCAAAACATGGCACAGCTGTATCAATTTTACAGCCTTAGCTAATGGGGATGTTCTCAAACCGCAACAAACTTGTGCTGTACCTCATACAACAGCAGCCGGAAAGGTCAGCGATGAATTTCTGACTAATGCGACAAAGTTGCGATCGTCTAATGCCGAGATTAGCGGATTTTATCAACAAGCGCTAGTTGATATGGGGGCGTTACGAATTCAGCTAGAAGATAATGGGCATCAATTTTGGATGCCGGCTGCGGGTATTCCCTGGTTTATGGCAGTCTTTGGACGTGACTCAATTATTGCTAGCTTACAAACGATGGCGGTTTATCACGAATTTGCTCGTGGTACGCTTTTAAGGTTGGCTCAGTTACAAGCAACTGAGTTAGATGACTGGCATGATGCTCAACCTGGCAAGATGCTGCATGAATTGCGGCGTGACGAATTAACTAAACTCAATCAACTCCCATACAATCCCTATTACGGAACGGTAGATACTACTATTCTGTGGATTGTTACCCTGGCTGAGACTTATAGCTGGAACGCCGATGTGAGTATGCTTAATGAATGTCGCGCACCACTAGAAAAGGCATTAACTTGGATTGATAAATATGGCGATTTTGATGATGACGGGTTTGTTGAGTATTTAACTCGTTCTACTCACGGATTACGCAATCAAGGTTGGAAAGATTCGGGTGAATCAATGGTTTACCCAAATGGTAAGTTAGTTGAGCCACCAATAGCTTTGTGTGAGGTACAAGGTTACGTTTACGATGCTTGGCGAAAAGCAGCTTTTATTTATGAGGTGTGGGGAGAACAAGAAACAGCGAAAAAGCTACGTCAAAAAGCCAAAGCACTTTATCAACGTTTTAACGATCGCTTTTGGATGGAAGAGAAAGGCTTTTACTGTCTTGGCTTAGATAACAACAAGCAGCAAATTCAATCAATTGCTTCAAATCCCGGTCATCTACTATGGTCTGGTATTGTACCCCAAGAAAGGGCACAAAAAGTTGTGGAGCGACTTTTCCAGCCAGATATGTGGTGTGGTTGGGGTGTGCGGACTCTTTCGGCGCAAAATCTAGCTTATAACCCAATTAGTTATCAAAGGGGAAGTGTTTGGCCACACGATAACTCTATTATTGCCGCAGGATTGAAGCGATACGGCTACTACAAACAAGCTAACCGTATTGCTGAGGGTATTTTTGCGGCTGCTAGTTATTTTCAGGCTGGGCGAATGCCAGAATTATTTGCAGGAATTGAACGCCGAGATGATAACTTTCCAGTTCCATATCCAGATGCCAATATACCTCAAGCCTGGGCAGCTGGTTCAATTTTCTTACTTATTCGCAGCATTTTGGGACTGGAAGCCGATGCACCACAACGAAAGTTAAAGGTACAGCCTAATCTACCAGAGTGCTTGCCAGATTTGGAATTGAAAAATCTGAGTGTGGGAGACGCTAATGTATCATTGCGTTTTTGGCGGGAGGAAGAAAAAACCCGATGGGACGTTACTCATATTGACGGCGAACTACAAGTTTCTGAATAGCTATATAAATTCGCCAAAAATAGAAAACAAATTCAAATCCATAAACTTAGTAGATTAAATTTGATTTTTTTAATTACGAATTATGAATTAGTATCATGGCAACTGATTCTTCTAAAAAAACAATTTTTGCAGCGATGGGTGCTAATTTAGCGATCGCTATTACTAAATTTATCGCCGCAGCCATTACCGGCAGTTCCGCGATGATATCTGAAGGTATTCATTCGGTTGTAGATACTGGCGACCAACTTTTACTGCTGCTGGGAATTCGTATGAGCCAAAAGCCAGCAGATGATAGCCATCCCTTTGGTTATGGGCAAGAACTTTATTTCTGGACTTTAATTGTTGCTATTCTTATCTTTGCCATTGGTGGCGGAATGTCAATTTATGAAGGAATTACTCATGTAATTAACCCCACTCCTTTAGAAGACCCAATGTGGAATTATATTGTGTTGGGTGTAGCGATTTTATTTGAGGGGTCTTCATGGACTGTAGCTTTAAAAGAGTTTCTGCCCACAAAAGGCAATCAAAGTTTTTGGCAAGCAATTAAAAATAGTAAAGACCCTACAGTATTTACTGTATTATTTGAAGATTCAGCAGCAATTTTAGGTTTGATTGTAGCTTTATTAGGAATATTCTTAGGACATTTATTTAACAATATTTATTTTGATGGTATTGCCTCAATTATTATTGGTATTATTTTAGCCATTGTTGCAGTATTACTAGCTATTGAAAGCAAAGGATTATTAGTTGGTGAAAGTGCCAATCCTCAAACTATAAATAATATTCGTTCTCTGTCTAAATCCGAACCGGGAGTCCAAGATGTATTACGTGTACTCACAATGCAGCTTGCTCCTCAGGAAGTATTACTCAACTTAGAAATTCAATTTTCTAAGAAACTCACAGGTGAAGAAATAGCATTAACAGTAGATAGATTAGAAGCCAAAATACGCCAAAAACATCCTGAAATTAAACAAATTTTTATTGAAGCTAAATCCTTAGCCGCTACTTGTAAATATTCTCAAAAATCTCCATGAACTCTCTGTATTTGCAATCTTACTTTTTGAAAAAACTATCAATAGTTATCAAAAAAAATAACCAAAAAGCTACTCAAAGCTAAATCATGAAAATTCTTAGTCAAGCACAGGCTTTTGGCTCACCAGGTATAGATCCGCGATGGACTCATGCGAATAAAGATGCAGTCGGAACAGCCTACTCTACCTCCAGTCGCGTTTGGTTTACTGTCTGGAACGGCATTGTCACTGAGGTCTACCATCCTACAGTAGATAGACCCCAAATTCGGGATTTGCAATATCTAATTTCTGATGGCAAAAGCTTTTTCCACGAAGAGAAACGCCATTTAGAATCGAAAGTAGAACATCTGTGGACTTATGGCTTAGGATACCGCATTACTAATTCCGATCCCCAAGGGCGTTATGCCGTGATTAAGGAAGCGATCGCCGATCCGCATTTATCCTGTATTTTACAGCACACAAAATTAACGGGAGATCGGGATTTTATTTCCCAACTTCAGCTATACGCTTTGTGTGCGCCGCATCTGGAAGTTAGCGGTAGAGGTAATAATGGTTACGCGGTAGAAGTAGCTGGAAAAAATATTCTCGTAGCAGAAAAAGGAGGAACTTGGTTAGCACTAGGCGCAACAGTTCCGTTTACTCGTCTTTCCTGTGGCTATGTTGGACAAAGCGATGGCTGGACAGATTTAGCTGATAATTTTCTGATGGATTGGGAGTTCGATCGTGCTCTAGATGGCAACTTGGCTTTGACTGGAAAACTAAATCTCAATGCCAGTAAAGAGTTTACTTTAGGATTGGCATTCGGTACAACACTGCACAATGCAATTTCCACATTGTTTCAGTCGCTCAATATTCCTTTTGAACAGCAAAAGCAGCAATACAACGAACAGTGGAAGCGATCGCGTAGCGACATCAAACCGTTAGAAAATAGTTCCTACGATCGAGGAAAGTTGTATCACAACAGCGTTAGTCTATTGTTGGCGCATGAAGATAAAACTTATCCTGGTGCTTTGATTGCATCTATGGCTATACCTTGGGGTGAAGCTAAAGATGACCAAGACCAAGGAGGATATCACCTAGTCTGGACGCGGGATATGGTGAGCAGTGTAGCAGGTTTAGTGGCCGCTGGGGAAACTGATACCGCAGTGCGATCGCTGATTTATCTTGCTACCAGTCAACAGGAAGACGGCGGATTTGCGCAAAATTTCTGGGTTGATGGCGAACCCTATTGGAAAGGCATCCAACTAGATGAAGTAGCATTTCCGATTCTTCTAGCATGGCTTTTACATCAGGAAAATGTACCACTAAACTTTGATATTTATCCCATGATTTTACGGGCTGCGGGTTATTTAATTCGTCATGGCCCTGCTACCCAACAAGAACGCTGGGAGGAATGTAGCGGTTATTCACCTTCTACACTAGCAGCCAATATTGCTGGCTTAATCTGCGCGGCGCAATTTGTGCGTGAAATCGGTGATGAAGCAACAGCGCAATTCATCGAAGAATACGCAGATTTTTTAGAATCTCACATTGAAGACTGGACAGTAACTACTGAAGGCACTCTAGTTCCTGGAATCAAACGGCATTATATTCGGATTACTCCTACAGAGATTAATAATCCTCAACCTAACGAAAATCCAAACCAAGGAACTATTTTCATCGCTAGCCAGCCACCAGGGGAACCAACAGAATTTCCTGCAAAAGAAATTGTCGATGGCGGGTTTTTACAATTGGTGCGTTATGGAATTCGTAAACCCAACGATCCAATTATTGTTGATTCTGTCAAGGTAATTGATGCAGTCTTAAAAGTAGATACACCAGTCGGGCCTTGTTGGCATCGTTACAATCACGACGGTTACGGACAGCAAGAAAATGGAGAGCCTTATGTTGATTGGGGTAAAGGACGTGCTTGGCCTCTTTTAACAGGAGAACGAGGACACTATGAATTAGCCGCTGGTGGTGATGTCAAAACATATATCAAAGCGATGGAAGGATTTGCTTCAGAAACTTGTTTGCTACCAGAACAAGTTTGGGATGAAGCCGATAAACCTGATGTTCATATGTATTTAGGAAAACCCACAGGTTCAGCAATGCCTTTAATGTGGGCGCACGCCGAGTATATCAAACTGCTGCGGTCAACTAATGATGGTCAGGTTTTTGATTTTATTCCAGAAGTAGCGAATCGATATTTAGGTGAAAGAAAGCAGTGTAAATCATTAGAAATTTGGAAGTTTAACCGCCAAATAAAGCAAGTCAAAAAAGACCAGACATTGCGAATTCAAGCTTTAGAATATTTTCAGTTGCACTGGTCAGATGATAACTGGCAAACTACACAAGATACGCCTTCTACTGCCACAAAATTAGGATTGAATTTCGTTGATATTCCTGTATCTGCTCAACAACAAACAGTTAGCTTTACATTTTTCTGGGTTGATAGTAATAAATGGGAAGAGCGTAATTATACAGTTTCAGTTAATTAGTTGTGAGATTGTCACAACGGTATTAGATGTTTTGCAGATTCAACGCCAGTGACTACAGAACGTTCTAGCCCTCAAACTAACTCTGCTTCTCATCCTCCAAGTTGCCAAACTGAACAATTATCTGTACGTAAAGTATCTACAAATGCTGGTGCAGGAAAGGTTGCCATTATTTATGCTTTTACTAATAAAAGCTCATTGCCTTGCAACCTCTATGGTTATCCGGGATTTGAGTTGCTAGATTCTAAAAATCAGCCGCTAAAAGGCGTGAAAGTGATACGTTCCTCAAACCCATATTCTGCAAAACAGCAGTCTCTACAACAAGTGACTTTAGCCCCAAATGGGCAAGCTTCATTCGATATTGCTTACAACCACATTACAGATGTTGGTCAGTCTTGTCCAACCTCTGTGAAGATTGAAATCACGCCGCCAAACGCCTACCACCATTTCACTTTGCCAGAAACAATTAATGCTTGTACAGGTAAAGTCAGAGTTAGACCAGTACAACCAGGCATTATCCAATAATAGCGATCGCCTGCTAATACACCAGTCAAAAAGAGGCATTTTTATGCAGAATAATCAATCGCGCAAACCGACAATTGACTACTGGTATGTTTGGACTGATCAAGACGGTGTAAGTCACCAGTCCCGCCGTCAGATTGAGGATTTCATTCAAAAAGGTATAGCACCAGATACCTCTCCTCAATGGCTGGCTAAATTGAAGCAGCCTGGTGCCACAATTACGTATACTGTTTTACCAGTAGGATGGGTGGGAAACTGGCATGAAAACCCGAAGCCTCAGTGGATTGTACCGCTTTCAGGGCACTGGTTTGTGGAAACTATGGACGGACAGCGAGTAGAGATGGGGCCTGGCGAAATTTCATTTGGCGGAGATCAGGGAACGAAAGAGGACGCACATGGGCATAAGGGTCATTTGTCTGGAACAGTAGGTGATGCGCCAGCTGTCCTGATGATGGTGCAATTTGACGAGACACCAAGTATGGAGTAATCCTACTGTTTGAGGTAAGGTTACTCTCTTTGATGTAATTGCATTGATGCTAAACAATGCTTGTTTAAATGTATAGAACAAGGCAGTAGGTTAAAAGAAATTTGGCGTTGCTTATTGGTGGGATGATTTTTGTCTCACGCAGAGGCGCAGAGGCGCAGAGAGCAAGAGTTGGAGAAATCAAATTTTTAATTTTCATCCCTTTATTCAGCAATGCCAGAAATTTCTTCTGCTTTGTTCCTTCTCTATATAGGCGGCTGTACGGCTGTACCCACACCATGTTCATACACTAATTCTCCGCCATAGTGAGAGCCGTAGAAAATTGCACCGACTGCGATCGCCGCAATGACAAAATAAATAATGGCAAATTTTGGTATACCTTCCCTGGTGATACTGCGCCAAATCCCCAATACTACAAACACTACCGTAGAAGTTATTTGGAAGTGTTCGTGATTCTCTAAAATTTCA
Source organism: Aulosira sp. ZfuVER01 (assembly GCA_034530615.2). Taxonomy (GTDB): domain Bacteria; phylum Cyanobacteriota; class Cyanobacteriia; order Cyanobacteriales; family Nostocaceae; genus Aulosira. The sequence continues at coordinate 80,621 of JAVRCV020000033.1, read as the reverse complement.
TGGGCTTCTCCAGTAACTCTAACTGAATGTTCGGCTTGCATTCCTGTAAATACCGTGACAATCGCTGATAGAACACCTAAAGAAAAACACCACCATCCAGCACTAGATAAGGATTGCTTTTTCAGAAAATAACCAAGAATATCAAAAAGTAAGCCTACAGAAAGTAAGGCTAAAGGAAAATGAACAAACATCGGGTGGATATTTTGCATATATTCTGTCTCAACTTTTAGAGAAATTAATCTATTTAAATGCTAAATAAATTTGATTAACTAAATCAAAGATATGTTATTGCTTAATTTTAACTTAGATGCTGTTGGCTCAATGAAACTAATATGACAAATTTATTTTAACTTTATTATCTAGAAATAATTTTATCAAATATGTATGTTTTATCTAGATATTTTAATATAAAAATTTAATTAGAAATAAAATATTCCTTGAGATAGAGATATTTAAGAAGATATTCTTTTTTTGCTTTTGTTGAATTTCTGCTAGTAACTGGCAACTTAGGGAAGTAGCGAAAGTATATGGCGTTGCAAAGATTCTTGTAGAAAAGCCTGTCATGCCAAGTGCTATGTTGTTAACCAGTGTACTATTGCTTAACTTTTCTCTACCCGATCTGACCATCTACAGTCTCTATAATTTATATCCTCCTAGAGGATGATAAGAAACTATAGAAATATAGATACTATAGTCTCTAAGTACGTATGCCATGTAGTGCAAAACTGACTCAATCTTTTCCTAAATGAGTCATTTAAAAATTTAATTTTGGTAAGAAATATTTCATCTCTATGGCATAAATATTTCAGCAGATTTCATATTAGCTAAATTCGCCAGATACCAGTTATTTTCCGAAAGGTAAACTCAGGAATTAGGAGTATTCACAATGAAAGCAGTTGTCTTTCATAGAATTGGAGATATTCGCTTAGATAATGTCCCAGAACCAAAAATTAAAGAGCCAACAGATGCCATTATTCGGCTGACTTCTAGTGCAATTTGTGGCACAGATTTACACATGATTCGGGGAACATTCACAGGAATGAAACCTGGTACAATTTTAGGACATGAAGGAGTTGGAATTATTGAAGAGATTGGTTCCAATGTGCGGAATTTTAAAGTAGGCGATCGCGTTGTCGTTCCTTCAACTATTGCCTGTGGTTACTGTTCTTACTGTCGCACAGGTTATCACGCTCAATGTGATAATGCTAATCCCCACGGACATAACGCTGGGACAGCTTTTTTTGGCGGGCCGGAAGCAGCAGGCCCCTTTGATGGATTGCAAGCCGAATATGCTCGGATTCCTTATGCCAATGCGGGGTTAGTCAAGCTGCCAAAAGAAGTCACAGACGACCAAGCAATTCTGTTGTCTGACATCTTCCCGACGGCTTACTTTGGAGCTGATATTGCAGAGATTACACCAGGAGACACAGTAGCTATATTTGGTTGTGGCCCTGTGGGACAGTTTGCGATCGTTAGTGCTAGGCTATTTGGTGCAGGACGGATTATCGCCGTAGATACAATTCCCTCACGCTTAGAAATGGCGCGTGATTTGGGTGCAGAAGTCATCGATTATAATGCCGAAGATCCAATTGAAGCCATTCACGAACTAACTGGAGGAATTGGTGTAGATCGAGCCATTGATGCAGTTGGTGTAGATGCGAATGCGCCTGACAGTGGCCCGGCGGCGGAAAAAGCACGTAAAGAAGCACAACAATTTCAGCAGCAGTTACAACAAATTGCGCCTAAAACTAATCCACAAAATGGCAATTGGCATCCCGGTAATGCGCCTTCTCAAGCTTTGGAATGGGCGGTTGAAGCTTTAGCTAAAGCTGGTACACTTTCGATTATTGGAGTTTACCCACCCAGCCATAATTTCTTTCCTATTGGTATGGCGATGAACAAAAATCTCACTATCAATATGGGTAATTGTAATCACCGCAAATATATTCCTACTTTGGTGGATTTAGTTCGTAATGGCACAGTAGACCCGACAAAAGTTCTAACCCAAGTCGAACCGCTAATGTCAGTTCTTGATGCATATAAAGCGTTTGACAAACGGCAACCAGGCTGGGTGAAAGTTGAATTAGTACCTGGAGCCGCTTTAGCTAATGTTTAAATTTTTTCCCAAGACTGTGTTATAAATCCAAAATCTTACATCAGCAAGTTGGGTAACTTGCTGATGTAAGATTTTGAGCATAGGAGGGTGTACTGCAAAAACTTCAGGTTTTCTGATGAAAAAATCATTACAAATTACTATTTTGATCGCTGGAAATGTTGTAGCTGGTATTGCTACGCAAATTTTTACTATTTGCTCAAACTTTTAAGCAAGAAAAATTATTTTACAAGCAATACTAAATTTAGTATTTTGAGCTATTGTTTGGGGTTTATTTAATTATAGTGCGCCCAATTGATCTTTTGATATCTACTTGGAATCAAGGTTTTAATTCTCAAAGCGATCAAAAATATTTACAACCAGCTAGTGATTATATCAGTACAGAAAAATTAGAGGAAAACAATAGTAGTATTTCGGAATTAGTTGAGTCTTAGTTTGAATTTATAGATATGCAATCTCAAGTTTGCGGTCATTCTTATTTCTTGGCTATCCAGCCTTCTAATCCTCGCAATCCCTTATTTGTATTTCTTCCTGGAATGGATGAGACTGGAAAAGAATTGATGTATATTCAAACAGCAGGTTTAGAGACTGCTTTTGATGTACATTGTTTTGTAATTCCACCAGATGATTTAAAAGGTTGGGATGAAATGACACAACGAGTAGCTGCTTTAACTCAGCTAGAACTAGAAAAAGCACCACGTTCATCTGTTTACCTTTGTGGCGAATCATTTGGAGGTTGTTTGGCTCTGAAAATTTTAGAGAGATTTCCGCAACTATTTACAAGAATTATTTTAATTAATTCTGCTTCTTCTTTTTCTCGTGTCCCTTGGTTAACGCTAGGTTCCCTTTTATTTCCTTTAACACCAAAATTCTTTTACAAATTTTCTTCTTTGATATCTTTACCTTTTCTGGCGCATTTAAATAAACTTTCATCTCCTGCTAAGGAAGAACTTTTGAAATCTACCCGTTCTGCACCTAAAGCAACAGCTAATCAGCGTTTATCTTTAATGAGAGAGTTTGATATTGACCAGCAAAAACTAGCTCAAATTACTCAACCTGTCTTAATAGTTGGCAGTAAATCCGATCGACTTTTACCTTCAGCAGATGAGGCACAACGGTTAGCTAAGATTTTTCCTCATCATCAGATCAAAATTTTACCTGATAGTGGTCATGCCTGTTTGCTAGAAAGCGATGTTAATCTTTACAAAATTTTGATTTCTGAGAATTTTACTAGATAATGCAGAATAATAATTATGAAAAATTCACCTTTGATCGGGGTTAACACAGTTACTTTCAGGAAGGTTATTAAATATTTCACTATATGCAATCGGGAGAAGTGTTTCAATAGGAGCAGAGTTACCGATTTTGTAGTAAAACCAGCAGTTTGGATACAATTAGCTTTGGGAACTTTCAGTATCAGCTTACTGCCTATAATAACTGTTCATCCTGCTTTAAGTGCAGAGCGTCTAACTTTTTATTACGGTCTTTTAGAGCAGTCTATTCCAATTAAATCACTTGATACCTATGCTAAAACAGGTAAAGTAGATGAAGATTTATCCACTTATACAAATTCTATAAATAAAAAACAACTAACTCAACTACGAAAAGTTTTAGTAACTCCTATTTCTTTAAATGCAACAGAAGTTTCTCAGTTTCTTTATACGCCAATTGGTGAGAGACTGTTAACAAATTTAGGAAAAGTTATTCAGACAGAATCTCATTTATCTGGCTTCTATGCAATTCGCGCCGCACTGATTTTAGCAGCCGCAACAGATCCAAAAGGCTTTACACTTTTAGATGTACTACAAAAATTTCCGGCAAATTCAATCTCAATTAATTTAGCGCGGAGTTTGGAAATTGTAGATACATTACAAGATTTAGTAAATCAAACTCAGGCAGCAGTAGCACTAATTAACCAACAATCCCAACAGCAAGCAACCACTGTCTCTGCACTGAAGGTTGCACCATTGATAGATATACGAAAAGCAGGAAGTTTTACTTGGCAAAAGCAAACTATCACGCTCAATGATGTATCACGTAGTCGTACTTTTCCTGCCGATATTTATCTACCGATGACACAAACACCTTCCCCAGTGATTGTCATTTCGCATGGATTAGGGTCTGATAGACAAAGTTTTGCATATTTGGCTGAACATCTCGCTTCCTATGGATTTGTGGTTGCGGTTCCCGAACATCCCGGTAGCAATTCTCAGCAGTTGCAAGCATTATTATCAGGTATAACAGATAGAGTTACCAACCCTAGAGAATTTGTTGACCGACCTCTAGATGTGAAATATTTATTAGATGAACTCACTCGTTTATCACAATCTAACCCAGCATTTAGGGGACATTTAAATTTAGACCAAGTTGGTGTAGTTGGACAGTCATATGGTGGCTATACAGCTTTAGCATTAGCAGGTGCAAAGATTAATCTTGCACAACTCAAAAAAGACTGTCCAAGCCCAGAAGATACGTTAAATATTTCGCTATTCTTTCAGTGCTTGGCTGTACGCTTACCGCAGGGTCAATATAATTTATCCGATCCGAGAGTGAAGGCGATAATTGCGATTAATCCGGTTGATAGTCAAATTTTTGGACAAGCCAGTCTGAGCCAAATTAAAATTCCTGTAATGATTGTATCTGGTAGTAATGATACTGTAGCTCCAGCTTTACCAGAACAGATTAAACCATTTACTTGGTTGACTACTCCAAATAAATATTTAGTGCTAATAAATGGTGGCACTCACTTTTCAACTATCGTAGAATCACCAAATGCAGTTGTTCCCGTTCCGACACAAGTAATCGGTTCTAGTCCTGAATTAGCACGCAGCTATGTCAACGCTTTAAGCGTTCTATTTTTCAAAACTTATGCGGCTCAACAGCCAAGCTATAATTCTTACTTAAACTCAGATTATATCAATACTATTAGTCATAAACCACTACCCTTAAGTTTAATTAAATCTCTGAATTCTCAGGAATTACAACAAGCTTTTAAATAGAAATTTCGTATTTGCTAAGTACAATTGCAGTTTGTCGATATTCAAACTTATATAAGATGTATACTTGTAGCACCAGCACTATTGGCTTTGATTTTGATTAGACCAAATTGGTAGTTGATTCACTTTCTCGAGTGTTAATTCAACATAAGTTGTTTGGCTTTGTCCAATTTTTTTTGTACCAAAATAGCCTTGAGATCCGCTATGAGCATGAGGGCCTGTCTTCACAACTGTATAACGTCCTTGACGACGAGCTTGATTAAAAGGTGAACCTACTGTAATTGGCCAGCGTGAAGCAAATAAAATCTGGCTGATATCTTCAATCCAATCTCGGTGTCCTACAAGTTGGTACACATGTTCAACTGCATCAAAGCCTTTTTCGCCATCAAAATCACCACCTATAGAGACAACAATTAATTGTGCTTTTAGCCACCGCTCAAGATTAGGAGCTGCACCAAGAGCAACTTGCACTCCGCCACTGGTTCCTAACAAAATCAGTTTCAGGTTTTGTTTTGGATGTTCGGGTATAGGATATACGGCATTCATGCGATTAACAATGGCATTCGCGATTCCCAAGTTATAAATATGTCCATAGCGGTCATCGGTAGAAATAGCAAACCGCCAGAGATTACGAATTTTAATTAAGACATCTGTATTAGATAACCAACCATCTGCATTTTCGGCTGCACTCCATAGAGGTGCTAATAACCTTTGTCCTCCTAAACTTTCGTTAGCAGCGGAATAAGGAAAAACATCGCGTACTGTTACACAATTACGATGAATTTGCTGTAGTTTATTAAGAAAAAATTCTTCACCTGGAGTTAATTCATTGGCGGAAAAATCTCCCACTCCTGGTAAAAAAACTATATAGCAATCGATATTTTCTGATTTATCAACTTTCAGAGAACTGTTATCCCCAGATAATTTTCTCGTTGAGTTTTTCTTAATTCCTAAGCTTTCAGAACTTTGACTTAACCACCATACTAAAGTTCCCACAGGGGCAATAGTTCCCCATACTAGAAGTATGATACCCGCTAAAATCAACAGCTTTAATGTTCCACTTTGCAACCATACCAGTATTTGTCCGCCAATCTTACGCATTTGAGATTATTGTTTTATATAGTTAGTAAAGTATTATTGAGCTTAAGGCTTTCAATGTTTGATGGCTTATTTTATAAAATCCTGCTTTTGGCGATCATTTGTCATCCTTCATTAGTTAGAAAAAATGAGTACGAATAAAATCAAATCAAAGCCAAGTTTGTGTAGTACACTTCGGTATGCTCTAGCTTTAAACGGCAACTTCTATGAAAATGCTCATAATACAAAGCGAAACCGGAGGTTAGCTCTAAGCATTGTAATTTTGGCTGCTGTTTCTCATGCTCTAGGTAGTGGCGTAATTTTATTAATCAATCGCGCTAAAATTTTTGTACTTTTAACAGGTATTTTGATTGATGCGATCGCTGTTGTTGCTGGATACTATTTTTGGACATTCACCATTTGGAAAATTGGGCAATGGCTAAAACCCATTGATCCTACTTACGGTGACTTGCTTGTTCCCATAGGCTTTGCCTATGCACCGCAAGTACTGAATTTTTTAACCCTGATTCCCTTGCTCGGACGACCAATTGAGCTAATCTTGGCGGTGTGGAGTTTATTAGCGGTAATTGTTGCAGTGCGCCAAGGATTAGATATTACCACTCAACAAGCAGTATTTATCTGTTTAGTAGGCTGGCCTTTAATTCAAATTGCGATCGGTTCTGTACAACTTTTGGAGCAACAATTGGTAAGATGGGCAAGCTGAATTGATAATTGGTGACAGCAATAATGGTCATATTGCTTTATAGGAAAAAGGCTTTAGTATTCAGAGTGATGTATATAACTATTTGTAAGTAATTTTGAAAAAAAATAAGCGATCGCAACGCCCGATAACAACCTATCAAGTTATCAAAGCCAGCGATCGCTCGATATCCTCGCCAAGTTATACTTTTCATCTGTTTTTCTATTGATGTCTGCTTAGTGCAGCCGATCCCAAAGCTTGCTTAACTTAACGTTTCTCATTGTTCGTCAAATTGAGAATCTATTTTGCCATTCCCATCATTAGAGGAACGTTTTTGCGCCAGAAACCTCAGAGAATCGCTGATGCGGCGAGGTTTTGGTACTTTACGATTACCAGCAGGCCAACCTTCACGCTGACAGGAGCGATCGCCATCTGTCTCTTCGGTTTGGTCGTGAAATAAAATTTGTTGTGTTGGGAAGGGCAAATCTATGCCATTGGCGGTGAGGGTTTTCTTAATTGCAGTGAGTACGCGATCGCGTGAAGTTAGATCGTCAGCCCTTCTTGGTGGTTTGATCCACCAACGGGCACGGATATTCACCGTACTTTCAGCTAAGTCCATTACCAATACATCAGGTGCAGGATCTGACAACACTTCATCTACACCATGCATTGCTTCGAGGATTAATTGCTTGGCTCGGTCGATATCATCACCATAACCAATGCCGACATCATACTCTAAGCGACGGCTTTCAAAGGCAGTATTTACAGTCACAGAATTGGTGAATAATTCAGAGTTAGGAATCACAATCCGCCGACCATCATAGGTTCTGATGGTTGTGGCGCGTGTCTCAATATTTTCTACAGTTCCCTCAAAATTTTTGAATACTATTTGGTCATTAATTTGAAAAGGTTCAGTGAGTAAAATTAAAATCCCAGCTAAGAAGTTTTGCAAAATATCGCGGAAGGCAAAACCAATTGCTACACCACTAATCCCTAACAGTTGAACCAAATCACCAGCCCTAAATGTAGGAATCACAATGGAAAGGGCAATAAATAACCCAATCAGAATTATTACCCCTTGAGCTAACCTTCCTAACACTAACCCTAGATTCCGAGCGTAGCGACGGTTGCGAGTTAACCGCTGGACCATTGCCTTAATTCTGCTGGCAACAAATAAAAACACTAGAAAGACAATCAACGCTAAGACCATGTTCGGTAGCAAAGCGATGAAACCGTCGATCATGCTTTGAACCTTGTCCCAAGCTGTGGAGATTTCTGCATTCATTAACTTTCCTCACTCATTCAATTTTGGATTTTAGATTTATTTGGACAGCAAGTAACTTGTATTAGAATACAAACCAATCCAAACTACAAAGCCTGCAACTGCAACATAATCCAGAAAGCCGCACCAAGAGCCAACACTTTGCAAGCCAGAAAGAAAAATTTCAATCGGACTGCGTTTCTCTACATCTACAACTTGTTGCGGTACTTGGGATGCAGGTGGTTGCAAAGCGATCGCACCAGTTGGTATGAGCGTAATGTGTACTTTGGGCAAGTCTTGCAATTCCTCTATAACTTTCCTGACTTCTCGATTAGAAATATGAACCATCACCACATCAATCGCTTCGTCTACATAACCTTCAAAGCGTGCAAAGTTTGAGCCGTTATGAGATTTAGCAATATCAATAACTGCTTTTCCGTTTCTTTGCGGTACTTGGATAATGAGTTGACACATTTTTACCTCCTAGAGCTAACCATCTTGTTTTTTCAGGTGATAACTCTACTACCCAAAGAAATATTTTTTTAAAATGTATTTTTACTCAATTATTGCTGTGAAATAACTGATAATTTGGTTAGTACAAAAGATTATAAAAGCAAGTTTTCTTTTGTTGTTTCCTCTTATGATGCTGATGTTAAATCTAAATGGTGGAAAAGTAGTGGAGAACTTCGCTATATTTTTCTCTCCAATCTCAGCTTGAGATTGTTATTGCTTAAATTGAATATTATTACCTAAAAATTAATCATTAATAAAGCAATGTAATTTTAATAATTTGAATTAAGGTTGCATTATCTATATCTAAAGTAATAAGTAGAATCATCCTGTAGTAGTATTTTTGATTATAGGAGAAATTTCTCCACTAAATCTCTACCAGCTAATGCTGTGGGTTATTCAAAAACTCAGCAAAAGACAGTGGCAGCAAATTTTAATCGTCCTGCATCATTTATTCTTACTAATACCCACGCAGATGCTAATAGAATTCCGCAATATGCAGTTGGAGATGTAGCAGCGGCAACCCAAAAAAATATAGTGGTTAACTATCCAAATACCAAAGTTCTTAATCCTAGTAAACCTGCCACTAGAGGAGAGATTACAGCTTTAATTTATCAAACTTTGGTTGCTCAGGGAAAGATAGAACTACTTGCAGATAATTTACCTGCGAAACAGTATATTGTTCGTGACAACTAAAATGTTCAATAACTGCAATTTCGCATTAGAGAGCAGTGAAAAAACAGTTGATTTAACAGATCGCAATCTTCCAACTAGTGGAACTGGCTATTCACTAAAGCACTAGCACTTCTACCCCAAGCGGCTAAAGTGTGTTCAGCTACTGTGAGATTGTAAATACTCAGGTGGGACATTATCTACTAACCAAACACTATTATCAGAACAGTAGAAGATGTAGCCAGCCTGATGCATTGCCGCAGAATCAACAACTAAAACAACTGGCTTTCCATGCCTTGCACCCACATTCTGGGCTGTAGCAATATCTTTTGATAAATGCACATGATGTCGATTCATTTTGCTTAGTCCGGTTTGTAAAATTAACTCTACAGATTTTGTGGCTGTACCATGATAAAGTACATCCGGAGGCACAACAGGTTCTAATTGCAAATCAACTTCTACACTGTGTCCTTGGTTTGCACGAATCAGAGTGCCTGTAGAATCAAAAGAAAAGCGTTGTTTATCGTTGCATTCTACTACTAGCTGTAATTCCTCATGGGTAATCGGAAACTTGTTTTTAGCACAAGCAGTCAGTAGTTCATTAATAGCAACCCAACCACCAGGGGCAAGTTTTATGCCAATATCTTCTGGTTTATGTCGCAGATGTTTACTCAGAAACTTGCTGATTTTGATTAAGCGAGAATCGTTCATTTGATTGTGACTAAGAGTAGTATACTACAAATATATGCTTATTGTATTACAAAAAGTTTTTACGCTGCATCAATTTACAACGTATTGCAGGTAGGGGAAAACCGCAAAAAATTTTATAGCCGTATTTTAGGATGATTTGTTGTGAAGCGTAGTTCTGGATTATAGCGACGGGGATCTTTGTTCTTGGTTTGTGCCACAAAACTTTACAGGTGATTGACAGCCGCAAGCAATTATCGGGTTAGTACAGTGTGTTACATTAGTCATTCACCCTTAGGGGATTTTTCATTACAGTTTTTAGTAGATTGTAATTGAAAAATTATAGATTTTCAAAACCGATTATATCGGATTCTTATATATCAAAATTACTAATCAATCATTTTATTATGCCTAGCCAAAAGAAACAGCCAAATGGATGTGGATGCTCTAATATTCCCATATCTTTAATTATTGTGTTCTTCGGAGGTAGTTATTGGTGGTTTACGAATAAGGTAAATCTGGATATCAGCAGCCTTTTACCTAAAAATCAACCAATAAATATTCCAATTTTACATCCTACACCTACCTCTTCAATTCCTACTCCATTATCAAGCAATTCAAAACTTACTCCTATTAATAAGCAAGATTCGCTGAAAACAGTAACACCTAAAATAACACCTGAAAAAATATCATTACCTCAAACTCCTTGGGAGAAAAAAATAATTAGAGGAATTTATTTGAGTCGCTATCAAGTTACTAATAATGCTGACGAACAAACGATTCGATCGAGAGTTCGTTACTATCACTCTCAAGGATTTAATACAATTATTCATGGTGTGTGGGGTAATGGTTGTACGATGTACAATAGTGACGTTATGCAGCAAACTCTAGGATACAAAAGTTGTCCAAATCAGTTTCAAGAGAAATGGTTAGATTGGTTGATTGATGAAGCACACAAGCAAGGGATGCAAGTTCATGCTTATTTTGAGAAGGGTATTAAGATAGATAAAAATAGCCCCATTTATGATTTAGCAACTTCTCGGAAATGGATTGTTCCTGGAGTAGATAAAACATACGCAAGTATCGACCATTATGTACTTGATGTGCAGATTCCTGAAGTTGCTAGTTTATTTAAAAATATTTTAGTAGAGTTCGTGCAAAAATATCCCAAAATTGATGCAGTTCAATGGGATGATTATCTCGGTTATTATGCAGAATTACCAGGTAAAATTGACCGCACTGCTAACTTAACTACCTTTTTACAACAAATGATAACTGGGATGAAAAAAGCTAACAATCGAGTTAGCTTTGATATTTGTCACCATAATCCTTATTGGGCTAAAAGATATTTCGCGGCTGATTGGCAAAATTGGAAGGTGGATCGAGTATTTATCCAAGCTTATAATGAGGCCAATTTCAAAGAAGAATTAAATTATGCCAAAAATTATGCAGGAGTTGCTATTACCGATCGCCAATTATATCGGTTGCCAGAATTAGTTGGTAATGATGCAATTAAGAGTGTTTTAGTATTCCCTCTCGCCGGAAAACCAGAAGAAACAGCTTCTAAATTAAAAAGCTTAACGCAAACCAACAACTAAGATTTGCTAGATTATTGAGCCTAAAAATTTAGGGAAAAGTAATTGAGTAGCAAGTTCACGGTATTATTTGAATGCCGTGATTTTATCTGGGTGTAAACTGCAATGGCTACAACAGCGCCAACTGCTCGACTGATTTTGGAGACTTTACTTCCGCATTTAAAAGTCGCGGCAGCCTATGCCCGTTCTCTACAATCAAAAATTGCTGTGCTTCCCGCCAAAGGACAAGGCGAAAACTTTTTTGCGGCGGCACTGACTGATGCAGACTTGGCTATTCAAAATCTGGTGGAAGTAGTATTACTAGCGAACTTCCCAGAAATCCCTTTTTATGGGGAAGAATATGAAAGTTCTCGCAATACTAAATATTTTCGTGCTACTGAACTGGGTACAGAACATGACTATTTAATCACCCTTGACCCAATTGATGGGACGAAGTTTTACATGGATGGACATTCTAATTATCAGATTATTCTTAGTATTCTCAGTCGGGATGAATTTGAAGCAGTACTGGCAATTACTCCTGCCGAAAATGTTTATTTTTATGCTCTTCGCGGTGAAGGTGCTTTTCAAGGAATATTGGAGATGAACTTAGAAGCCTGTACACCTGTGCGTGTGGCATCCCCTGAACCTTATATATTGTTGGGATGGGGAATGGATTCGTTAGCACCTGCGCTCAAAGAACTATATCAAGTCATCGATGTCGCAAATGATTACTCTAGTGACATTCAAATTCCTAATCTTAACGGTATTTTCAATGGTGATTTGAGTGGCGCAGTTATCAAATCAGGCAAATTTATTGATGGTGCTGCACTCGCTTTCCTCGCCAAAGAAGCTGGCTGTATTGTCACTACTTTGGATGGCTCGACTTTACCGCCACTACATACTTGTCAAGACTATAGTCTGCCTGGATTGATAATAGCTGCGTCACCATCGGTTCATCAAGATTTATTGGCAGCAACCCAAAGCCTACTTTAAGTGTGCTGACTCAAAACTACTGAGAGACAAAAATTTCTAGATGATGCAACGCCGTTTTTGTGCTTGGTCATCCACCTTTGTTCAGGTTTTGCCCCATACCTTCACCACTTCCTCAAATTATTTTCTTATAAACATAAGTGAAAGCGATCGCTAATTAGCAAACGCTCTCGTCATCAGTAGCTAAAAGCTTGAGCAAAATAGTTTGGAGGCAAACTAATATGTTGCAAAAAATACTAGTTGCACTAGACAAATCTACTAGCCGTAGGAGTGTTTTTGAGGAAGCACTTGCCTTAGCGAAGGCTTTACAAGCTAACTTGACTTTGTTGCACGTACTATCGACAGATTGAGACAAATTAAATCAGCACGTTTTTGTACTATTTCCAATTTGTTTGTAGGAGCTTCTTCATTGGTAAGCTGAGATTGTAGTGATTTCCAACAATGCTGGATCAATTGCGATCGCTACCACCACAGATTAACAGGCAGAATATAGCATAGGGCGACAATGCAAAAACTCCTTTTTAATGACAGAGATAGCTTTAGAGCGCAGGCCCTATTCCTTGGTAAGAAGATTAACCTACAAACATTGGAGAATTACGTTTGCTTGGCGACTATGCCAGTAATGGTTACAGTAGGTGAACATGGCTGTGCGGTACTGCTCGACTATGGTGCAGTTGTCCTGTTTAACCTTGAGCCTGTAGAAAAGGTAGCCTTCTTAAATAAACTATCCTCTCAAGTTAGTGACTCTTTTGCTGACCCAGAAACAGAAGAAGTGGAAGTTCAGCTCAAACTTGCGGAAAGTGAAAGAGTTAAGGAAGGAAAAATTTTGCTACATGATTTTAGTGTAGAACGCTTACAGATAGTGGCTGATATTCTCGCTAAGAGTGTTGTGCTATCTCATTATGAAACTAGCCTAGCTACTGTATTCGACCAAATTGAACCGTTTGCAGCTAGTCTCCAGAGTGAATACAGAAGTACACGCCAGAGTCGGGAATTACTGCGTCAACTCGGTACTACTTTGTTAGTTCAACATAAGATTGTGGGACGAGTAGAGATCATCGATAAGCCGGACTTGCTGTGGGAATACCCACAGCTAGAAAACTTATATCTGCGTTTGGAGGATGAATACGAAATCCGTGAGCGTCACCACGCCTTAGAACGCAAACTAGAGCTAATTTCCCAAACTGCGCAAACAGTGCTGGAGTTCATGCAGCATAGTAGTAGTCAGCGAGTAGAGTGGTATGTGGTAATTCTCATTGTGGTGGAGATTTTGCTGTCACTGTACGATATCCTTTTCAAAGGCTAACGCTCCATTTCGGGTTGCCTTCTTCAGATGACTCTGCTATCAATCGGTAGCGAAAAGTTGCGAGACCATTCATTCCAAGAGCCAAAATAATTAAGAGCGGAAATTCCTGCTATTTGCAGAGCAATCAGAGTATTCGCTGCCCTAGAACCTTTAAAACAGTAAATATATACAATAGATTCGGAAGTAATACCTACAGATTCACAAATTTCTAAGATTTCCGCTTTTGAGCGAAACATGGGCATTTCCGAATCCGATGTCATCAGACGATGCCATTCTAGCCACACAGCATTAGGAATTCTACCTTTACGAGGACAAAAATCAGGAGTATATGGAGAAGAACTCAATCCCAGCCATTCATCGCGATCGCGCACATCTAATTTAATAATTGCAGGATTATCAATTGCTTGCAACATCTCGGTGGTAGTCACCATCATGTCAGGGTTGGGATGCAATCTAAATAAGCTACTTTCACGTAATGGTACTTCATTAGTAGTAGCTAATCCTTCCCTGAGCCATGCTCTATATCCTCCGTGTAAGATAGATACCTGAGCGCAACCCAAATACTTCAGTAAGAAAGCTGCTCGACAAGATTGACCGTAACCTCGATTTAAAGTGTCTTCATAAACAATTAACCATTCTGCACCAGATATTCCTACCCTGCTGAGAATTTCACTAAAATGCTCTTGCAATTTATTTAATCCTGCTGGGTATGAATTCTCTAAAATATAGGTAAAAAAATCTCTAATATTGATAGAGTGAGGAATATGAGAAATAGCATACTCTTCTTGACTCCGCGTATCGATAATTACAGCTTGTGATGAATTTTCTGCTAACACAGACGTGAGTTCTTGAGGAGAAATGATGAGTTTTGTATTCACGCTTTCATGCTTATATCATCGTACTATAAAGCATTATCGCGCTCGTTAGATTTCTGTTTTGAAATGCAAATAACAGAAGAATGGGTGTGAAATGTTATCAGATAACTTTTGTGGCTGTGTTGTTGAAAAAGCGATCGCAGTTATACTAATAGCTCCCCGACTTCTTCAAAAAGTCGGGGAGCTTGCAGCCTATCAAAATCAATGGGACAGACCATTAGATTTTTGAGTCTCTCTCACTAATTTATCTAGCTCATGCTGCATTTGTATATGAACTAATTCATAACAAGCATTCACGTAGTCACGATCCTTCGCTGCATCCTTGCCATATCGCTCAAAAATAATGGGATGACAAACACGAGTATGAATTGGGACAGGTAGAGGAATATTTGGTAAAGGGCCAATAGCCAAGCCCCAAGGTAAACCTAAGTAAATTGGAAAGACTCCTGGGTCTAATTGATATAACCACGGCAATCCCCAATGATGCAATTGTTTTAATAAATCATAACAGTCAAATAAAACTATCAACGTATCATGAGCGCCTACTGATATCAAAGGAATAATTGGAACTTCTTGTTTTAAAGCTAGCTTGATAAAGCCCTTATTTCCTGCCAAATTAATTTTATGGCGTTGGCTGTGAGGACGAAACATATCATATTGTCCTCCTGGATATACTAGAACGCTAGCACCTATATCAAAAGCAGCATTAGCCATTTTTGGATGTGCAACAATGGCTCCTAATTTTTGAGCTAGTTCACCTATTTTTGGACTTACTTGCCAAGCGTAAGGATGCATCAAACCATAGACCAAACGCTGAGTTCCAAATCTAGAAAACCAATCGTACATCATCATTATCAAGTCGGGAGAAGCCATTCCACCATTATGAGAGCCAACCAGTAGTACTTTTCTTTCTGTTGGTATGTAATGCCATCCGTCAGTTTTTACTTGAAAGTAGTAACGGTAACACCATTCCCATATAGGCATTAACAACTCAATAAACTGAGCATCTCGCTCTTTTAATGACCAACCTGGTACACAGGCAGGTATAGTATTTGCAATTCTAAACAAGTCATTTGACATACAGTTGTTATGAACCCGATAAAGAAATCATTAATTTAGTTTTTGCCCGATCAATAAAATTAATAAATATATTTTATAAGCTTATGTCTAGAGTGGGATGCGAATTAAAAATTTTAAAAGATGATATGGTGTTCCTAAATGATTTATGAAAAAATCTATAGCTTATAGCCTATCTCTCTGAGTAAATTCACAAATAAAATATTACTGCTATATAATGGGCAATAAACAAATTAATCTATTTTTAGATAATTCACCTAGTTAGTCACTGTGGGCAATCAAAGCTCTGAAAAAATATTCAATATTCACCTAGAAACAGCATCAAATGATAGCTATAAATTTAGCTGGTTTGATTGGTTTTGTCTCTGGTATCCTCCAGGCTGGCTAATTTTATTTAACCGTCACTGGCAGCATTATCATACAGATCCAGATGGTTGGAATTGGCTGGAATATATATTGTTTTTGTTACCTGGGGGATTTTATCTAGCGCTGCTGATTCGTTGGTTACGTCTTGGGTGTCGTTCTCCAGGAAAAGAAGTTGACGAGTTTGATCCAAAGTACCAATTAGCTTTTCGGGAAGAAGTTCTTGCTCCTATTGTTAAATATTATTTTCAAGGGGAATTGCACCAAGTTGAAAATTTACCGCAAACAGGGCCATTTATTGTGGCTATGAATCATGCAGGGATGAGTTTTCCGTGGGATTTTTTGACTTTGGCTTATCTATTAAGCCAGGAACGAGGATGGATAGTGCAACCTCTAGCAGGCGTATCATTGTTCGAGCATCCTTGGATGATTTGGTGGCTACCGCCAGGATGGTCACAGGTTTTAGGTGGTGTGCGAGCCGAATTAGATGATTTTGAAGCGGCGATGCAGCAACGTAAAATTGTCCTCTATGCACCTGAAGGCTTACGCGGGCCTCTAAAAGGTTGGAGAAGAAGGTATCAATTAGAAAAGTTTGATATCAGTTTTATGCAGTTGAGCGATCGCTATCAAGTTCCCATTCTCCCAGTTATTTGCATCGGTAATGAGTATTTGCATCCTTGGACTGTAAATCTCAGAAAATTGCAACGATTATTCAAATTGCCATTTTTACCTTTATCGCCCTTGATGCCGCTTTTGATTCTCTTTCCCTCAATGGGAGTTTGGGCAATGAAAACTCGTCTACGTTATTTTATTCAACCTTTGGAACCAACAGGGTTAAATATTAATCTCGGCAAGGAACGTGCAGCCGTTTATCAACAAGCTCAAAAATTGCGCGAAAAATTGCAACTTCAAATTAATCAATTGTTGAAGAGTCAAGGATCAAGAGTCCAAAGCCAAGAGTCCAAAGTCAACTAATTATTTCTCCCTTGTCCCCCCGGTCTCCCTTGTCTCCCTTGTCCCAGTTCTCCCCACACTCCCCACACTCCCCACACTCCCTCATCCCTACTCTCCAGCACTACCAAAGCGATAGCCTTTGCCATAAACAGTGTGAATCAACTGCGCTTCACCAGCAACCTCAATCTTACGGCGCAGTAGGCGAATTAATGCTGCAATCACATTACTACTTGGTTGTTCTTCATCTTGCCAAAGATTTTGCATAATCTGAGCGTGAGTCAGCAGTTGTCCGCTGTGTTCCATGAAGTATTGCAGTAATTGGCTTTCTTTTTGGGATAGTTCAATGACTCGTTCTTGACGATAAGCTACTTGGTTCTCAATATCCAGTTCTAAATCAGCTACTGTGAGGCGTCCGGTTGTCGTGCTGTATGTCTCCACCCCAGAACGACGTAACAAGGCGCGAACTCTAGCTAACAATTCCCGCAATTCAAAAGGTTTTACCAAATAATCATCCGCACCTGCATCTAAACCCTCAACTCGGTCATCTAGAGTATCCTTGGCGGTGAGAAACAGCACCGGAGTGGTTTTACCTTGGCGGCGTAATTCCTGACAAATTTCCAAGCCTGTTTTTCCGGGCAGCATCCAGTCTAAAATTAGCAGGTCATAACTGCCAGTTTGTGCCAGGTTACTGCCATTTATGCCTTCATAAGCCGCATCTACGCTATAACCTTCACGGGTTAAGACGCGACTTAAGGGGCCAGTTAGTTCTACTTCGTCATCAACTAATAAAATTCTCATACTGCTTATTGGTCAGCATATCGAGATATTCTCAATATTATTGAACCGCCGATATGCCAAGGATACCAAGAACGATCATGTTGACTGTTGCTTTGCCGAAAGGGGAACTACTGAAAAATAGCATCCGCCTGTTGCAATCTGTAGGATTGGATTTTAGCGCTTTTTTAGATGCAGGGAACCGCCAACTTCAGATTCTTGATGCTAGCGGACAGGCGAAAGGACTGTTGGTGCGGGGTCAGGATGTGCCTGTTTATGTGGAATATGGGCAAGCACAACTGGGTATTATTGGTTACGATGTACTGCGAGAAAAACAGCCCCAAGTTGCTCATTTGGTAGATTTACATTTTGGGCAATGTCGGATGTCTGTAGCTGTTAAAGAATCCAGTCCTTACAAATCACCTTTAGATTTACCAGCTCATGGTCGAGTTGCTTCTAAGTATGTCAATTGCGCTCGTGAATATTTTCAAAGCCTGGATTTACCTGTAGAAATCGTCCCGTTGTATGGTTCAGTGGAACTAGGCCCGATTACGGGGATGTCAGAAGCGATTGTAGATTTGGTGTCTACAGGGCGGACTTTGCGAGAAAATGGTTTGGTGGAAATTACAACGTTGTATGAAAGTACAGCGAGGTTAATTGCCCACCCACTGAGTTATCGCCTAAACACAGGTAATTTACATCAATTGGTAGAGGATGTGCGATCGCATATCTTGTCTATAGTTTAATCGTCTTGTAGCTCAAAACAGAATTTCAAAGGCAGAGGAACCTCTACACGGAGGTTCCACACCCTAGGATTTTTATCCAACTATAGACAGAGGAAAACAATGTCTGCTGAACGCTGAAAATCCTACCAATTCCAATAATGTTTGCGGCAGATAAATTGTTTGTCGGGAACACCCACAATCTTTTCGTATATCAAATTATCTTAATGATGTTTCCTACTCATCTGTCTGCATGAAAGTATTGTATATTAATACAATTCTTTTAATAATAAAAATCAAAACTCATAAGAGAAAAACAAATAACCAAAGCAGCTTATTTGCGCTCAATAAAATGTGAAAACAAATACCAGTAGTTATTTGGCAATCTCTAAACTACAATCCAAATTTGTATAAAATATTATGTATTTTCGATGTATAAACTAAAAATTGTATAATTTATATATCTTAATAAACATTTATAAAGCCTGTGTTCCCTAATAAAGAAGCGGCAAGACTGGAAGCCTTGCGTCAGTATCAAATTCTGGACACTGAACCAGAAAAAGCTTACGACGATATTGCCCAATTAGCTGCATTTATTTGTGGCGCTCCTATAGTCTTGGTGAATTTCATTGATGAAAATCGACAGTGGTTTAAAGCCAGATTAGGTTTGGATGTACCGGAAATGCCCCGGAATATTGGTTTATCCTACCTTTGCCAAGACAGGCAAGACATTGTGGTAGTACCAGATACATTAGCTGATGAACAGTTGGCAACAAATCCAGTAGTGATTTCCTATCCTTTTGCGCGGTTTTATGCAGGTGTACCTTTGATTACTCCTCAGGGAGATATGGTTGGTACTCTCTGCGTAATTGATAATGTGCCACGGCAACTCAGCGACAAACAAGTAGAAGTGCTGCAAGCACTTGCTCGTCAAGTTATTAGCCAACTAGAGCTAAGACGTAATTTGGCTGAGGTATCTCGTTTTGCTGAAGAACAAAAGCGAGTAGAAGCAGCACTACGACACAGTCAGCAAGAACTGAGAGACTTTGTAGAAAATGCTACTGTAGGGATGCACTGGGTACAAGCAGATGGCACAATTGCTTGGGCAAATCAGGCAGAACTCGACCTTTTAGGCTACACGCGCTCTGAGTATATCGGACACTCTATTACTGAGTTTCATGTTGACCAAGATGTAATCGAGGATATTCTGCAAAGGTTGACTAGCAACGAAACTTTACACAATTATGAGGCAAAGTTACGTTGCAAGGATGGATCGATTCGCCATGTTTTAATTAACTCGAATGTGTTTTGGGAAGAAGGCAACTTTATTCATACGCGCTGTTTTACGCGAGATATTACTGAGCGCAAAAAAGTAGAAGCTGCCTTACAGGAGAGCGAACAACGCTGGCAGTTAGCCTTACAAGGTAATAATGATGGGATCTGGGATTGGAACCTGAAGACAGGCGAAGTATTTTTTTCTACTCGTTGGAAAGAAATGCTCGGTTATCAAGACCACGAAATTGCTAATAGTATCGATGAATGGTCAAAAATAGTTCATCCTGAAGATTTAAATTGGGTATTGCAAGCAGTTCAGGATCACTTACACAAAAAAACGCCCTATTACGTAACTGAACATCGGCTTCTGTGTAAAGATGGCAGTTATAAATGGATTTTAGATCGTGGACAGGCGCTTTGGGATAGTACAGGTAATGTAGTGCGAATGGTTGGTTCTCATACTGATATCAACGATCGCAAACAGGTAGAAGAAGAATTAAAAAGGCAAAATTTGCGATCGCAATTATTTTCGGAAATCACCCTGAAAATTCGTGAATCTCTACAATTAGATGATATCCTCCAAACTACGGTGACAGAGATCCAAAAACTTCTGCACGCTGACCGAGTTTTGGCTTTCCGGCTTTGGCCAGATGGTTCGGGAACAGTAGTACAAGAAGCGGTATTGCCTGGTTGGCCTATAGTGCTGGGACAAAATATTCTTGACCCATGCTTTCAGCAAGATTACGTAGAAAAATATCGTCACGGCAGAGTGAGTGCGATCGCAAACGTTGAACAAGCTAACATCCAAGACTGCCACCGGGAATTTCTTCGGCAATATGATGTCAAAGCTAACTTGGTAGTGCCGATACTCGTTAGAGACGGTATTTGGGGCTTGTTGATTGTCCATCAATGTGATATTCCCCGTGAGTGGAACAGTTTTGAACTGGAGATGTTGCAGCAGCTAGCGAACCAAATTGGTATTGCCCTATCCCAAGCCCAACTATTAGAACAAGAAACCCGCCAAAGTCAGGAACTTACACGTTCCAATGCTGAATTAGAACAGTTTGCTTATATTGCTTCCCATGACTTGCAAGAACCATTGCGGATGGTGATTAGTTATTTACAGCTACTCGAGCGGAGATACAAAAATCAGCTAGATACCCGTGCCGATGAGTTTATTGGCTACGCTGTTGATGGGGCACAGCGGATGCAAACTTTAATCAACGATTTGTTGAACTATTCCCGTGTCAGTACTAGAGGGCAACCCTTTAGATTAGTAGATTGTAATACTGTCTTAGCCAGAGCGATCGCCAACCTGGAAATTGCGATCGCCGAAAGTCATGCGGTAATTACTGCCGATTCTCTCCCAGAAGTCATAGCCGATCCGACTCAACTGGCACAAGTATTACAAAACCTCATTGCTAACGCGATTAAATTTCGTAGGGAGGAGTCACCCCAAATTCACATCACCGCCATCAAGAACAGCATAGAATCAGACCAAGAAAATTCCCATCTCACCCCATTGGAAAATGAATGGTTGTTTTCAGTGCGTGATAATGGAATTGGTTTAGAATCCCAGTATGCTGAAAGAATTTTTGTAATTTTTCAGCGATTGCACAGTCGAAGTAAGTATCCGGGTACTGGTATTGGTTTGGCAATTTGTAAGAAGATTATAGAACGCCACGGCGGTAGGATCTGGATGGAGTCGAAACCGGGTCAAGGCTCGATTTTCTACTTTACGATTCCAGATAAAACAGGTAAGCAATCGTGAACAATCGATCGGGAGTTATGCCTATCGAGGTTTTGTTAGTAGAAGACAATCCTGGCGATGCCCTACTAACGCGCATCGCCTTGGAAGATAGCAAAATCGCGGTTCACCTAAATGTCGTTGAGGATGGGGTTGAGGCAATGGCGTTCTTACGAAAACAAGATAAATATGCTAATGTACCACATCCCGATATTGTGCTACTTGATTTAAACCTACCAAAAAAAGATGGTCGCGAAGTCCTAGCAGAAATCAAAGGTGACGAACATCTCAAAAGAATTCCTGTAGTTGTGCTGACGACTTCCCAAGCCGAAGAAGATATTCTTAAAGCCTATAATTTAGCTGCCAACTGTTATATAACTAAGCCAGTTGACTTCGATCAATTTGTTAAAATTATTCGATCTATAGAAAACTTTTGGTTTGCGATCGTCAAACTGCCGCCGGAGTGATAGAAATGGCAGGTGAAATTATTAAAGTCCTGTTAGTTGAAGATAACCCCGGTGATGTCCTGTTGTTGCAGGAATTTTTAAACGATGTCACCGCCACTGCGGTTGAGTTGCAACCTGTTGAGCAGCTAGACGAAGCACTCAGCTATCTCGCTCACGAAAGCTTTGATGTCATACTTTTAGATCTATCGCTCCCAGATAGCCAGGGGTTGGAAACCTTTATTAGAGCGCGCAATCAGGCAAAATCAACTCCCATCATTGTGCTGACTGGGATTGACGATGAAACCTTAGCCCTCAAAGCAATGCAAGAAGGCGCACAAGATTATTTAGTCAAGGGGCAAGTAACAGGCGACTTGTTAGTCCGCTCTATGCGTTATGCTATTGAGCGTCAACGAATAGAAGACGCACTGCGACAGAGTGAAGAACGATTTCGAGTTGCTTTAAAAAACTCACCAATTTTTGTCTTTAACCAAGACCAAGAATTACGCTATACCTGGGTTTATAACCCAGGTTTTGGGTTTACAGCCGAAGAAATGTTGGGTAAACGCGACTCAGAATTAATTCCCTTGGAAAGTGCCCACCATTTGACTGCGCTGAAACTGGGGGTGCTGGTGACGGGGGTAGGTACTAGAGATGAAGTATCTATAACTACTGCCCAAGGAATTCGCTATTACGACTTGACTGTAGAACCATTGCGCAACGAGTTACAACAAGTTATCGGCATCACTTGTGCTTGCATTGATATTAGCGAACGGCAAGCTGCGCTACAACAACGCAAGTTAGCTGATGAAACAATTCGCGAACAAGCCGCATTACTAGACATTGCTACTGATGCCATTCTCGTGCGAGATTTAGAAAACAAAATTCTCTTCTGGAACAAAGGTGCAGAAAAACTTTATGGCTGGTCAGTCACAGAAGCTAAGGGCAAAGATGCTAGCGAGTTATTTTATGATGAGGAAGCACCACCAGAAGTCGCAGCAGCTCTTTTAACTGTCATTAATAAAGGTAAGTGGGAGGGTGAGTTTACTAAAATCACCAAAACTGGTAAAGAAATTTTAGTTTCTAGCCGTTGGAGTTTGGTATGTGATGAACAGGGTAAACCTAAATCAATTCTGACTGTTGACACAGATATTACCGAGAAAAAACGCTTAGAAGCACAATTATTTCGTGCCCAACGATTGGAAAGTATTGGCACCTTAGCTAGTGGTATTGCTCACGATCTCAACAATATCCTGACGCCAATTTTAGCAGGAGCGCAACTCCTACCGCTAAAATTTCCCGATGCAGATGAACGAACTCAGCATTTGTTAGAAATTCTAGAAATTAACGCGAAACGCGGTGCTGATTTAGTCAAGCAGGTACTGTCATTTGCCAGAGGTGTGGAAGGCAAACGCATTAATCTGCAAATCAGACATCTAATTGTGGAAGTTTCTAAGGTTCTTAAGGAGACATTGCCAAGATCAATTCAAGTCTCTACTGATGTTCCACAAGACTTATGGATAGTTTCGGGTGATAGTACCCAAATGCATCAGGTGTTAATGAATCTCTGCGTCAATGCTCGTGATTCTATGCCCAATGGTGGTAAATTATCCATCTCTGCAAAAAATCTGTTTATTGATGAGAACTATGCCCGCATGAATCTAGAAGCCAAAGTTGGGCCATACATAGTGATTACTGTCAGCGATAGTGGAGTGGGAATTTCTGAGGAAAACTTAGATCGGATTTTTGAGCCATTCTTCACCACAAAAGAGGTAGGACAAGGTACAGGGCTAGGACTTTCTACCGTTCTGGGGATTATCAAAAGCCACGGTGGTTTTATTAACGTGTATAGCGAACTGAATGTTGGTACTCGCTTTCAGGTATATTTACCAGCAGTAGAGGGTACAGAAAGCCATAGCGTAGATGAATCAACAGTGCTGACTGCACATGGGGAAATGATTTTGATAGTAGATGATGAACCTGCTATTCAAGAGATTACCAAAACATCCCTAGAAACTCATAACTACAAAGCTATTGTCGCTAGTGATGGCATTGAAGCGATCGCAGTTTATGCTAAACATATCGATCAAATCAGTGTCGTACTCATGGATTTGATGCTTCCTTCCCTCGATGGCGTAACCGCAATCCGCACCTTAAAAAAAATCAACCCAAATGTCAAAATTATTGCCACCAGTGGCTTGATTTCTACCAATAAGCTGGAGGCTGTAGCGAGTAGCGGTGTCACAACATTTTTACCCAAGCCCTACACTATTAATGAATTATTGCTCACTTTGCAGAAGGTAATGTCTTGACTGCCGAATTATCTGTCTTGCCAGCTTGATTTTAATTTCCTGCCTTGCCTGTGATTGAAAGCCTAATTCTTCTACTAATCTAGTTATATGAGACTGCGATCGCATCAACATAATATTAAGACAACATATAGTAAGTTAGTCAACTAATGCTTGCCAACTTATGTTTGTTTCTCCCCAAGTACCATCACCACAAGAGTTAACGGAATTAGCGCAGCAATTTTCTGAGTTAGACATTCCATCTATTGAGGCTTGTCTAGCATTTTTGAATACTACATCTGTTGTTTATGCTGCATTAGATACTCATTTAGCTCGTCATCAGCTGTCGATGGGCAAATTTACAGTTCTCATGCAATTATTCCGCACCAAAGGGCAAGGCTTGACACCTTCAGAATGTGCAGAACGTTCTGGTGTGACTCGTGGAACTATCACTGGTTTATTAGACGGTTTGGAAAAGGATGGACTCGTGAAGCGACAGCCACACCCAGTAGATAGACGGCGTTTAATTGTCGAGTTGACTTCTCAAGGACAGCAAAAGTTAACTCAAATGCTACCAGAGCATTTCTGTCGCACAACTGAGATGATGGCTCATCTTAATTCTGATGAGAAGAAAACACTGATTGAGTTACTATTCAAACTACAGGTGGGAATCCCTGCTATGCGAGATATTTAAGAACAAAAAGCTAGAAGATGGTTTTTTGAGACTCTCAAATTTATATTTAGTGAAAAGAAAACTTCGCCCTGAAGAAAGCTATTTCAAAATTCGGTCTAGCAAGCTCCTAGCAGATTGTGCATTAGCTAATGTATGATTACTGCGAGTGTTTTGGGGCTATTGGTAAAATATTTGAGATTTATGGGAATACTAAATCTGATGTTGAAAGTTTGGCATTATGATTAGTATTCCCGGTTATCGCTTGAGCAACAAACTTTATGATGGTTCTAGAACCGTAGTTTATCAAGGGATTCGAGAGATTGATTCATTATCAATAATCATTAAAGTACTAAAGAATCAGTATCCCAGCTTTAGTGAACTAGTACAATTTCGCAATCAATACGCCATTGCTAAAAACCTTAGCTATCATGGAATTATTCAAACTTACAGTTTAGAACCATTACACAATAGCTTTGCGTTAGTAATGGAAGATTTTGGCGGGATTTCTCTGAAGGATTATTTCGCTAATAATAATCTCATATCGCTAAATCAATTTTTACAAATTGCGATCGCCCTGTGCAACTCCTTAGATATACTCTACCGCGATCGCATTATTCATAAAGATATTAAACCCAGCAATATTTTAATTAATCCCGAAACTAAACAAGTTAAATTAATTGACTTTAGCATTGCATCGCTACTACCAAGAGAAACTCAAACCCTTGTCAATCCCAACGTTTTAGAGGGGACATTGGCTTATATTTCTCCAGAACAAACAGGCAGAATGAATCGAGGGATTGACTATCGCACAGATTTGTATTCTTTGGGTGTAACCTTCTATGAATTACTGACAGGGCAATTACCATTTCCATCGCATGATGCAATGGAGTTAGTACATTGTCACATTGCCAAAATCGCACCATTAGTCCATGAAATTAATTCAGAAATTCCCTCTGCTATCTCAAGAATTGTCAGCAAATTAATGGCGAAGAATGCTGAAGATAGATACCAAAGTGTATTGGGGCTGAAATATGATTTAGAGAATTGTTTATATCAACTCAAAGAAACTGGTAGGATTGAGAGTTTTGAAATTGGGCGAAGGGATGTGTGCGATCGCTTTCTCATTCCTGATAAACTCTATGGTAGAGACATGGAGGTTCAAACCCTTCTGCAAGCATTTGATAGAGTCAGTCAGGGCGCAACCGAAATGATGCTGGTTGCTGGATTTTCTGGTATTGGCAAAACAGCCGTCGTCAACGAAGTACATAAACCAATTGTCAGACAACGTGGCTATTTTATCAAAGGTAAATTTGACCAGTTTCAACGTAATATTCCCTTCAGCGCTTTTGTGCAAGCATTTCGAGATTTAATCGGGCAGTTGTTAACAGAAAATGATATTCAGTTAGCTCAATGGAAAAACAAAATCTTATCAGCAGTTGGCGAAAACGGTCAAGTAATTATTGAAGTTATTCCAGAATTAGAACGCATTATTGGTAAACAACCATCAGCGATAGAATTATCAGGAATAGAGGCACAAAATCGCTTTAATTTATTATTTCAAAAATTTACGCAAGTCTTTACAAGTGCAGAACATCCCTTAACTATATTTTTAGATGATTTGCAATGGGCAGATTCAGCATCACTAAAATTAATGCAACAATTAATGGCTGATACAGGCCATCTTTTCATCATTGGTGCATACCGCGATAACGAAGTCACTCTAGGACATCCATTAATCTTGACTTTGCGTGAAATTGAGAAAATACCAGCAGCAATTAGTACAATTACTTTAGCACCATTATCTCAATCTCAAGTAAATAAGTTAGTTGCTGACACACTGAAATGTCCAGAAAGTTTAGCTTTGAATCTTTCTCAGTTAGTTTATCGAAAAACTCAAGGAAATCCATTTTATACAACTCAGTTTCTGAAAGCCTTACATCAAGATAAACTGATTGAATTTGACTTCGAGTTAGGATGTTGGCAATGCGACATTGCACAAATTAATCAACAAGCCATTACAGATGATGTTGTTGCTTTTATGGCATTGCAACTAAAAAAATTGCCAGAATTCACTCAAAAGGTATTACAATTAGCTGCTTGTATCGGCAATCAGTTTGATGTTGCAACTTTGGCTATTGTTTCAGAACAATCAGAAGTAGAAACGGCAGCCTGTCTATGGAAGGCTTTGCAAGAAGGATTGATTTTACCAATTAGTGATGTTTATAAGTTTTATCAGGGAGAGAATAACCAGCAATTTGCGTTAGAAAATATCAATAAACAATTAGCTAAATATAAATTTTTACACGATCGCATTCAACAAGCTGCCTATTCTCTGATTCCGGAGGACTATAAACAGACGACTCACTACCAAATCGGACAACTGCTGCTGCAACAGATTCCAACAGCAGCAAGAGAAGAGAGAATTTTTGAAATAGTGAATCAATTAAATCACGGTACTACTTTAATTACCGAACAAACACAACGATATGAATTAGCCCAACTTAATTTGATTGCTTGTCGCAAAGCTAAAAATTCCACTGCCTATCAAGCAGCGGGTGAATATGCCAAAATTGGATTATCTTTATTAGGAGAAAAAGCTTGGCAAGAGCAATATGAAATGAGCCTCGCTTTCCATGAATTGGCTGCGGAAATCGCTTCTTTATGCGGCGAATTTGCAGTCATGGAACAGTTGGTTGATAGTGTTATTAAACAGGCACACTCTCTAATAGAAAAAGTCAATGTCTACTGTATTCTAATTCAATCTTACGTCTTTCAAAATAAACCATTCGATGCCCTTGATGTCGGACAGAAACTTCTGCAACAGCTTGGCGTAACTTTTTCTGAATCACCCACACCAGTAGATCTGCAACAGTCAATTCAAGAGATCAAGGAATTGATTGGAGATCGAGAAATTGCAGATTTAGTTGATTTACCTGTGATGACAGATCGGCAAGTCTTGGCAATTATCCAGATTGCTAGTAGTCTCATCCCACCAGCGTACAACAGTGGTTCTATCTTGTGTCCATTACTAGTGGCGTTATCAGTCAAATTATCCATTCAGTATGGAAATACAGTAACTTCTGCATTTAGTTACGCTAACTATGGTTTCCTTCTGTGCAATTTTTTCCAAGATGTAGATGCAGGTACAAAGTTTGGCCAATTGTCACTGCAAATTATCTCTAAATTTGACGCTAAAGCTATTAAACCAGAAGTACTTTTGGTGCTGGCAGGTTTTGTTCTGCACCGCAAATCTCACATCAAAGATACTCTGCCACTCTTGCAAGATGGCTACGTGACTGGTTTAGAAGTTGGCAGCACGAAGTTTGCTGGATATCATGCCCGTACTTTTTGTAATGCTTCTTTTTGGTGTAATCAGCCTCTTGCTACTTTAGAGCAGAATGCTCGTGCTTACTACAATGGGTTGATGCAACTGAACCAAGCAGCACTAGCTAATCATTGTCGCCTTTCTTGGCAGTCGGCATTAAATTTGCTGGGTTTTGGGGAGCATCCTTGTATTTTGTCTGGGGAAGCTGTACAAGAGGCAGAACTTCTGCCGCAGCTAATTTCTGATAATGATGTCACTGAGTTATGTGTGTTCCATTCATATAAACTTATGCTCTGTTTCTTATTTGGAGAAATTGAGCAAGCGCAAAACCATACTGTTGAATGCAGTCGTTATTTAAATGCTGCTAAGGGATTAGTATACGAACCTGCATTTTATTTCTATGATTCTTTGATTGCTCTAGCAGCTTTAAATTTGCAATCGGAACAAGTATCAGAAGTATTTCAACGAGTAGAGCAGAACCAAACTCAACTACAACACTGGGCGCAATATGCTCCGATGAATTATCAACATAAGGTTGATTTGGTGGAAGCAGAAAAATGTCGAGTGTTAGGAAACAAAGTCGAAGCTATGGATTTATACGACAAGGCAATATCTCTTGCCAAAGCCAACGAATATATCCAAGAAGAAGCTCTTGCCAATGAACTCGCCGCTAAATTTTACCTCGACTGGGGCAGACAGCATATCGCCCAAGACTATACGATTGAAGCCTATTACGGTTATGCTCGCTGGGGTGCAAAAGCCAAAGTCGCCGATATAGAAAAGCGTTACCCGCAATTACTGGGTTCTATTTTCCAACAAACTCGCACTCCTGTCTCAGTTAACGAAACTGTCTTCAACTTGGGAACTGTTACCGCTACTAGTTCTTCTACAAGTGTCTCCCATTCTCTGGATTTAGCTACTATTTTCAAAGCCTCGCAAACTCTCTCTGGTGAAATTGAACTGGAAAAACTGCTGGTATCGTTACTTTCTATTGTCATTGAAAATGCGGGGGCTGATAAATGTGTATTAATGCTGTTACAAGACGATTGCCTGCTGATCGAAGGGTTAATTACTCTCTTAACAGAGCCAGTTGTATTGCAGCATCTCCCCATTGAGGAAAGCCTAGAAATCCCTCTGAAACTAATTTACAAAGTCAAAAATGAGCAGCAGACTACTGTGCTGATTGATGCGAGTACCGATCTCACCTTAGCTAACGATCCGTATATCATCCGTCAACAGCCTAAGAGTATCATGTGCAACCCGATTTTATATCAGGGCAAGTTGTTGGGGTTGTTATACCTAGAAAATAGTTTAGTTACAGGGGCGTTCAGTGGCGATCGCGTCGAACTACTCAACGTACTCTGCACACAAGCCGCCATTTCTCTAGAAAACGCTCGATTATATGAACGATCGCAGCAATATGCCCAACAATTAGAACAGGCATTAAACAAATTACAAAATGCTCAATTACAAATTGTGCAAAGTGAAAAAATGTCTGCGTTGGGTAATTTAGTTGCTGGTGTAGCTCACGAAATGAATAATCCTTTGGGTTTTATTGCTGCCAGTCTCCAACAAGCTAAACCCTCACTTGTAGATATTGTTGAACACCTAAAACTATATCAAGAAACTTGCCAAAACCAGAGCGAACAAATTATTGACCATGCGGTCGAAATTGATTTGGAATATACCTTGGAAGATTTACCCAAAGTGATTGATTCAATGACTATGGCTTGCGATCGCCTGAAAAATATCAGCACTAGTCTCCGCACCTTCTCTCGTGCTGACAAAGATTACAAAGTACCATTTAATATCCACGAAGGAATTGACAGTACAGTTTTAATTCTCAAACATCGCCTCAAAGCTAACGAACAACGCCCAGCAATTGAAGTGATAACTGAGTATGGCAACCTACCTCAAGTTGAGTGTTTTCCAGGACAATTAAATCAAGTATTTATGAATATTCTGGCGAATGCTATTGATGCTTTAGACGAATCAAATCATGGACGTAGCTTTCAGGATATACAAGCTAATCCCAACCGTATTAAGATTGCTACCTCAATGAAAGATAACCTCGTCAAAATCTCAATTTCTGATAATGGTATGGGTATGAGTGAATCAGTTAAACAAAAAATATTTGACCATTTATTTACTACCAAAGCTGTTGGTAAAGGAACCGGTTTAGGATTGGCGATCGCCCAGCAAATTATAGTAGAAAAGCACGGCGGTTCGCTCGAATGCAACTCTTCTCCCGGTCAAGGTACAGAATTTGCACTCTTCATTCCAGTTCAATAGTCAGCGGACAAACAATAAATTGTTTTAGTCAAAGATTCTGAGGTGTATAGCTCAAGACATCAACGAATGTACATAGCTGCAAAATAGTAAGCAACCATATTATATGGTTGCTTATTAAAATGATTATACTGTGGTTTTTCCGACATCCAATCTGGAGAGTTTATTTAGACATCCTTTGAAAGCAGGAATATCACATTGGATAAACCAGTTCATATTCTTGAGTATTTGTGACTATTTAGTATTTGCATCGCATATTTTGACGATATTAACAAGGATAGCTCAATACAAACTTAAAATTCCTTTTAGTAACATTGTTAACAGTCAAAGAGTTCATTAATAACAGATTCTAAATATAGAAAATAAAAAGTAATTTTTGTACCTCATTAAAATTACTTTTTATTCATCAATAACTGAAATTCAATGTAAACACTAACTAGCAGTCTAAGGAGATAAATACTATGAAACTATACAAGTCTATCTGCACAGCTATTGCATTTGCTATCATATTTCCTCTATCAACTCCCGTCTATGCTGGTGGATTCCCTACTATGGATGATGTAATAAAGGGAGTAGAAAATCTTGGAGATCAAATAAATCAAGTTGGGGATCAGATAAATAGCAATGTTACTCAACCTGTCGCTGATGCTATCGGAGAAGGTATTCAAAGCGCAAGTAAGATGTGTAGCCAAGTTGGCGTTGCTACTTGTATGAATACTAACTTTCAGCAGGTCTATCGAGGACTCAAATTAGCCGCTTCAGCAAGAATAATTAATGATGCAGATACTTGTGGTGCTTTAGTTAAAACATTAGCTGATGGAGGTGAAACAGCTATACAAGCTTATGCTTTATACAATGGCGTTACTATACCTAATGAGATTTCTACATTAGCAGTTTCAATGCATAAAGAATTCGGTTATTCTTCATGTGAACTTATGTATGGTCAACAACCAGAAATGTTGAATGTCGATACAAAACTTTACATACTTGGTTAAACCAACTCTAAAAAGCCTAAAATAGTCAACATAACATCATCTCCTCAAGCCAATGAACATAACTGATTTTTTGACACATACAGGATTGTAAATAACGGAATTTATCTAATAGTGTATGTCCCCATTGTTTGGGAATAGATACAAGTTGTAAAATCAAATATGCTATTAAACTAATGTAAATTTGTATAGTGATACCATTGACGTTCTTGGTAATTAATTTGTCAAGTTTTAAGTGCATCTTTAAAAACTTCCACAACAATTCAACTCCCCAACGTAACCGATAAATATCCCTAATTTCATCATCAGTAACTGCCGCATCTCCCGAGGCTGGTAAATTCGTCACTAAGCGAAACTCAGTTTTCGTATCTAAATCACAAAAGCTAATAACTCTATAGGCTTGAGCATCATCGGATGCACCAACTTTAATTAATCCAGTTGAGTCAGAAAATTCTAGCTTCCAATTATTTTTAATCCGCAGAACAAAATATTTATTTTCTTGCGCTAAATCTTGAATAAATTTCAAGCCAGCAAATCCCCTATCCATTACCCCAACAGCATCTGTGGGCAAACTAAACATCATTTTTGAACCAAAATTATAATCATGGTCATGCCCAAAGTTGATGAAATTATCTTCTGGGCTTCCAGTAGATAAATTTAAAGAACTGAAAAGCTTGACTTGATGGTGTCCTAGTACCCATAACAACTTACTGGTTAAAGTAATAATTGTTGAATCAATTGGACAAATTGCATATTTATCATGTAATTTTTTATGAGTTTTATTCTGGACTTGCGCATTTAATTTATGATAAATTTCTTGAAAGGGTTTGTGCGTGCGGTGAGAACTGGCTTTGGAAAAAGTAGAAATATCTAGATCAAATCCTGTGTTATTTAATCTTTTAAATAAATCTCGCATACTTGTTAAACTGTTATCCAGGGCATAGGATAGCCAGCACTCAAAAAATAGACGACTGTTCAATACTGGATAATCATTTTTGGGCAGGCTTTTCAGGATGTCTTTGACAATTTTGGGAAAGGAATTTATAATCACAATCAAACTAATATATTTGAATCCTTCGCCCAAAATTACCATATTTTGGGCTATTTTTATCGAATTTTTCTTAACATTCAACATTTCTGGTCAACAACCAAATCTTAGTAACATGGTAAAGACATCCGAAGGTGCTATTGTAACACAAGAAAGTTTAAAAAAAGTACAGGGAACTGCAATCGGAGAACCTTCGCCTACTTCTTCTAATCCTTCACCTGCTTCTTCTAATCCTTCACCAGGTTCTTCTAACTCATTACCAGAAAAAAAAATATATAGATATCACTGGAGATGGTAGTAATAGTATTATCTTAAATATCTACTTCCCCTTTCTTAAAAACTAATTAAGAATTCAAAAAATCGACAGGGGAAGCATAAATTTATATTTTTTATTTTAACCGCATAAACATCTAATTTTAAACGGCAAATACTCAAAAATTTAAGCCTTGATTTCGTTATGAAACATTTTTAATTAAGGCTCATGAGAAAAGTTTATACGCCTAATAAAGGTATAGACAGTAAGGATTTTGGTTCTTTTTCTAGAAATAGCCATAAAAGAACATTGGCAACATACTTAAGGAAGTAAAAAATCATGAAAATTAAAAATTTGTGTTTACTAGCTAGTGCTATTGTAGTATGTAGCATAAGCTCTACACACGCACAAGAACAGTTACGAAATGTAGGTATTATCTTTAATGGTGGTGTTGACTTAAATAAGACAATTGTTGATGCAATTGAGTTTGTAGGAACTTGCCCTGGTTTTCGTCAAGAAAAGATAGTAGGTTGGTTTATCGACAAAGAAGTACCAACAGCTAAGGATAGAAGAGTAAGAATTGTTAATGAAAAACTTCAAGATAGTTCAGAGAGGGTTCCATATACAGATCGAGAATACCAACAAGAAAATGGTAAGTCTGAAAAAATAGTTTTTGACTTTGCTGATAGCCACAAAAAAACCAAGTTTGTCATTAGACCCGGACTGAATGAATTTTCTTATGTAATTTATGATGGTCAGTACGACAAACCTAATATGCAAGTGATTAAGAAAGGAAGTTTTTCAGTTGAAGTAAATGCAAATATTAAAAAGTCTCAACGTGATATTGAATGGAATAGCACACCTCGTTTGTTTTGTTTAAATGGAAAAGGTGAAGAAATAGAAGGGCAAGGTGTAGACGAAAACTGTAAAATTCCAGTTGCACAAAGAGTGGGTAGTTGTGAAGGAAAAACAATCTTTGATCACGCAATACCTGTGGAAGTGGAAGTGGAACGAGTAAAAATATTCCTTAAAAATCGATTGCTGTGAGAAACTTTAACGTTTTAGTTTCGCCCTAAGAGGTTGTTTGAAAAGCCAGACATTTTTTACGCCAATCTCGTTAACAGTATGTGTAAATTTACTTGTGTCTGACTGTTGCTCTGTCGATATTTGGTGAGTCGCTAAATGCCTTAAGTCCTTGTGCGTTCAGGCTTGGCTGTGATGTCGGGATAGCCGTCCTTCTGAAGCTGTGGGTGGAGCGATCGCAAGCATTAACCAACCCACTGTACGCCTTTGATATCAAAGGCGTACTCATAGGTGGTGCAGTTCAAAATATCTGTATACTTTCCATTATTGCAATTTCCGTTTTAAAACCTTGGGGTAGAAGAATAATCAAATCGCCAGAACAATCCACAGCAGAAAGCAGCGAATAGAAAACAGATTGATCGTTATCTGAACTTAAAATTAGTGACTTGGTTTGTATACCTTTTGGACTTCAATAGCATCAAATTTTCACGAAAATGGGTGAAGTTCCGATTCTTCAACAAAATTCGATTCCGCGCAGCAGTATTAGCTCCAGCATTTTAGTGGCTTATCCATACCCCAGTAGCCGATAAAACCTGAAATAGTTATCCTCTCTCCTTGCACAATTTTTCTAATAGCATGAACTTTAGTAGTATTAAACATTATTAAATCTCCTGCTTGAGGTTTGATAACTAGAGAATTATTTGGTAACAAACTCCGGCTAAAGCCGTAACTTCCCTTAATTCCGTTTCTTTCACAGTCCTCATCAGAAAATGAATAATTCCAAAGTTCAAGCTCTCCTCCTAAGTCAGCTGAACTCAAGTATACATTCACACCCAGTTGTGAAATCTGCTCTTTAGCTTCATTTGAATTGGGTATTTCTCTCCAGAAAACATCTTGATGAGGAAGAGCTTCAAATCCTACTTGCCAAATGCGTGTAATGCCAAAGAGCATAGTTTTTCCGCCTAAATGCATGATTGATACTCCACTCGGCCATATCTCATCAAGCTCAAGTCTTAATAAATCAAATGGGGATGCGTAAGGAAAGCTGAATTTACGCAACCTTCTCATTGTCGGTATTGCAGTATTAAAGTAACTTTCCCTGAGTTCGGGCTTATCTATAGTATTCCAGAAAGAGTCAACATCACTGATGTATATTTTTCCTGAAGAAGTAGATTCATTTTTTACAGAATTTGATAGTATGTTGCTTAAATATTTACATCTATCAATTTCATAAAACTTAGGTATCCTCACGGCAAGTACGCTACCCATAAGTAAACCGCAGAGACTGTTAAAAGTTAGGGAACTTTCCACTACAAGAGTCTGGTCATGATGTAAAACTTCCATATAGGACTCCTCATCCTGATAGTATAAAGAGTGCTTTAGAGGATTTCCGTCACTCCTCATAGTTGGCTGATTTTTGAGAAACTCTCAAATTAAATAAATCTTGTTAAACCAATTAAAGAAAAATCTACACTGGTTGATTTTTTAGGAAACCAAATAAATTTGAGGAGTGCGACGGAAGCGAAGTAGTTTAAGCCGAAGTAATTGATATTGGCATAAGTGTTGATGCCTTCGCGAGCATGATAATTTCAGGTGATACTATGTTTTTTAGTAAGTAATCTTGCTTAAAAAGCATCCAAAAATCGTGCTAGAAAACATAATTTTTTGGGGAAGCGATGCCAAAGGCAAGCCGCTTTGCGTCTACGCGTAATATTTAAACGCATCATCATTCTTGCCCTGAAAAACCAGCACCAAGTTTACTTTGATGCCTCGCCTTGCCTTCAGTTTCCAGCAGTATTACTAATTGACAAAACTAATACTATAGTATCTCAATTTGCCAGAAATGACGGGGAAAACTATACAAACCTCGATCCACCATATCCAAAGAAATCTGGCCTATGGGGTTTCTCCTGTGCCTCTTCGTGACAGGAGTTAAGCTACTTTTATATCAAAAGATGTTTTTTTGTAAATATCATATTAAAGTATTTCCGTCAAGACGCGATCTGATATTTTTTAGATAAAATGTTAGTAAATCACCATAAATTACTCAAGAGACGGAGAATTCATCGCGTCTCATCTTCGCTGCGTCAAGTACCACCTTTGAATGCAACTTTGGATGAAAACTTGCAACAATCAATAGCGCATCAGTTGCAAACAATCAGCGTGGAAATAGAGACAAATAAGTCCAATTAACTGAATTTAAGGAGTCAGAACATGACAGGCGCTACTTCCCCTAAGCCAACTCAAAAGCTATCAAAAGTATCAAGAGAAGCTTTAGAAGTGATTGGCGATGACTTAATCGAGATGTTAAGGAAAAAACCTGCGGCAGAAATCTTTGATTGGTCGACAAAAAAGGATTATCACGGGTTTGATAAAATGTCGATCCGCAAAGAAATATTGCAACCGTTTATAGAAAGATACAACCTGGAGCCAGAGGGACTGGAAGTTATACTCATTGGCCTTAAAAGTAATTACCCCGGTTCTGTCCATGCTCATCCGATAGCCCATGCGTTGTGTGTAATGCTTGCAGAAGCTGAAGGTTTTCCTAACCCGGTTAATGCTTATGCTCTTGTAGAAGAAAATTGGTCGCCGACTTCTGAGTCAGATAGTCTAGGTATGGCAGGAGGCAGGGGTACATGGTTTCCTATTACTGTTGGAGATCGAATTTATAATCCTACTAATGTCGCTCATGGTTTCACTGTGCAAGGTGAAGGACAATGTTATTTAACGTGTATTCAATCACCTGGTATTGACCAACCTAAGCGTGATGATTGGGTTCCTGCCAAAGTTAACTAAAATTCTTGGTAGGATTGAGCAAAGCAGACAAGGTATAAAACTATCAAAATCTAGCTTCATCTAATTAATTTAAGTAGTTTAAAATTCAGTCAACGGTTCTGGCTAATTAACGCAAAAAATTAGCATTTTAGTCTAAAGTTTGTGAGGTTAACTGAACTGTATTGAGGTAGTGCCTAGGGTGTTAAAATTCAGGCAATAAATATATTATTGCGAGCGGGGCAATCCTAGGCGATTGCTCCGCTCGCAATGACTAAAAGGAGACTTTACACGAACATAAAATAGTTTATTTAACCGCAGAGGCCGCAGAGGAAGGAGGTAATAGAGAAATTGATTTTCTAGAATTTGTCTATACCCTATTCAAGTGAAACGCTATTACTGTCTGCTATTAATTGGTAGCTGAACCCTTAGCCAAGGTAAGTGCATTTTGAGCAGCATTCGATAAAAGAACACTATCAATAGCGACGGCAATGAATTTGCAGCCATCTTTAATTTCCTTCTGTGCCGCTTCTCCTTTCATGACAAAAATACCAACTGGCATAGATTTTGCTTTACATTTCTGCTTAACCTGCTGTATTGCCTCTTGAACAGGTTCACTAGTTACTTGTCCTAATAAATTCATACTGCCTGACAAGTCATAAGGGCCGATAAAAACCCCATCAATTCCCTCAACATTAAGTATCTCATCAAGATTATCGACAGCATGAATATGTTCAATTTGGATAATTAAAGCAATTGTGTCATTTGCACAAGCCACATACTCAGCAAATGACATACCATAGCTATGTGCTCTAGCAATACCTACACTTCGTTCACCTTTTGGCGGGTATTTACTTGCCATTACAGCTCGTCGTGCTTCGTCTGCATTCTTTACCTGTGGTACAAGAATACCGTCACATCCTGTATCTAATACTTTCTTGATCCATACAGTACTGTTCTCAGGAATTCTCACAATAACAGAACAATCACCGCGTATTGCTTGAATCAGGTGTTGTACCGCAGCAACCGATAACGTTCCATGTTCCATGTCGAGAAACAGCCAGTCAAAATTACACAGAGATAAAATCTCTACTATTTCAGGAGAGTTGAGGGTGACAACTGTTCCTATAATAGGTGCGTCGTTTCTTACCTTTTCAATAAAACTTTTCTTCATTTGCTAAATTATTCACCCAAAATCTCAATAATCTGTTGTGGTAAATTCAAAGGTCACAGAGGTTTAGTAAATCTTGCCAGCCTCTTTTGCTATCTGCCTTTGACTCATCTAACGCAGAATGTAAAGAGAATTATTCGGTTGCCATTCTGAACGGGGGAGGGTGTAGTAAACTACATCGTGGCTGTAATAGCGGGTATGCTTTTGGTATTTCATGCCCACTTTCTCAATTACACGCACTGAGGCAATGTTTTCTGGATGAGCGATCGCTACTATTTGCTCTAATTTCACTTCCCAAAAACCATATTTTAACGTCGCTTGTGCCGCTTCGGTCGCCAACCCCATGTTCCAATAAGACTTGTCAAATACATAACCCAGTTCCACCTCTGGGGTATCTGCCAGAAAACCCAGTCCACAACGGCCAATCATCTTACCCGTTTGTTTGTGTATTACAGCCCACATACCCAAGTTGTGTTCTTGCCATTGTCGAATATGATTGCACAAGCTGTTCTTCGTCTGTTCTGGCGTTCTAGGTGATAGATACTTCATGATTTCTGTATCAGTGTAGAGTCGAAACAGGTCATCGAAATCATCTAGGGTAAAGTGCCTTAGTCGCAGTCGCAAAGTTTCTATCTCGGGCATGGTGTTAACAACAAAAATGAATCTGATGCTTTAACTATGAGTACTTCCCAACTACTCCCAGAATATTACATCCAATTTTGTTGATGTGAAAATGACTGACAGTTATTTTTGCTCTTAGAGGATGTTTTAAAAGTGGTTAGCTGTAATTTTAGATACTAATTGATCCCCCCTACCCCCCTTAAAAAGGGGGAAAACTGAATCAAAGTCCCCCTTTTTAAGGGGAGCCACTGCGTTGCGGGGGTTCCCCCCGTTGAAGCAAGTGGCGTGGATTTAGGGGGATCTAAAAGTATTTGATACATCATTAGTGACTTTTCAAACATCCTCTTAGCAGTTGCCGATGCGTTTGGATTAATTTTAGGGTGTTAAAACTACTTGTGAGACTTTGTCTAGACTATAACTTGACTAAAGTCCTGAAAAAGTAGTAAAGCATCGAATGTCTAAAAAGCCTTCCCAAACTCCATACACCACCTCTAGCCATCACTCAGACAAATGGCAAGAGAGAATAGCGCAAGTTGCATATCGCTTTAACCGACAGTATCAAAATCAACCTTTTGATGTACCCACAGAAGTACAGGAAATGCCCATCTTTCGGGATTGGATGACTGGAACGTTACCAGGAAGAATTGCTTCTTGCTTCTGGGAAATTGCTAAACCTCAAAAGAATCAGCACTGTTTAGATATTGGTTGCGGTGTCAGCTTTTTAATTTATCCTTGGCGCGATTGGCAAGCATACTTTTACGGTCAAGAGGTAAGCATTGTAGCACGGGATACGCTCAATTCTCGTGGTTCACAGTTGAACTCCAAGTTGTTCAAAGGTGTGGAGTTAGGCCCGGCTCATCACTTAAACTATGCCGCAGATCAGTTTGATTTAGCGATCGCCACAGGATTTAGCTGCTATTTTCCCCTGGAATATTGGAGTGCGGTGTTGCTAGAAGTCAAGCGAGTCTTAAAACCTGGTGGACAATTTGTATTTGACATCCTCAATCCCGAACAGCCTTTAGCGGAGGATTGGGCAGTTCTGGAAACTTATTTGGGCGCTGAAGTGTTTCTAGAATCTGTGGCTGAGTGGGAAAAAACAATTAAAGCGGCGGGTGCTAAAGTCGTGGCGCGACAATCAGGCGAATTGTTTACTTTATACAAGGTACAGTTTTGAAATTGAGGCGAAGTAGCCTAAGTACAGATGCAAAACCTAATTTCTGAGAATAGGAGAAAATTATCCTCAATAGCTGTTAATCACAGTAATGTTACCAATTACTGCGATCGCTAACTAAAAAGACAGCAAATACACATCTGCAACAACATATACAACGTTAGAAACCTTCCAAATGGCGTAGCGAATTGCATAGGTAGTTCACTATAATGCTCTTACTATGAGCACCTACCAATCCCTCAAAAAATCTTACACACAACACCGTCGGCGTAACAATGACTGGCGGTTATTTTTGCGCTTAGTACCTTATGCCCGCCGTAGTGGAAAATTGCTATTGCTGTCAATGTGCCTACTCGTACCGATCGCTTTAGCGAATGCTGTACAACCACTATTAATTGGACAGGCTATATCGCTCATCCGCAAAGAACCCAGTGTTTACGAGTTTCTCAGGAATCGTCCTTTGATACAAGGGCTAAATATCATCGAAGGATTGTTACTGATTGCTATTACTGTCAGACTGATATTCACAGGTTTTCAAGGTTATCTCGTACAGAAACTAGGACAACAAATCACGGCGGTGATTCGCGAGGATTTATTTCATCATGTAACATTGTTATCTGTACGTTTTTTTGACCGGACACCTATTGGTAAATTAATTACCAGACTCACCAGTGATGTGGAAGCCTTGGGAGATGTATTCTCTACTGGGGCAGTCGGCATTATATCAGATTTATTTTCCATGCTGGTGATTATCGGCTTGATGTTTTCTCTTCAGTGGGAACTTGCATCTTTGCTACTGGTAATCCTGTTACCCATCAGCTTGGTAGTTGTTTACTTGCAAAAACAGTATCGCCAAGCAAATTACAAAGCACGAGAAGAACTTTCTATTTTAAACTCCCAACTGCAAGAGAACATCGTTGGTATTAACGTAGTGCAGTTGTTCCGGCGAGAGAGGTTCAATAGCGAATTGTTCCGCAATACCAACCAACGTTACAAACAGCAAGTAGATAAAACTATCTTTTACGATTCAGCAGTTTCAGCCATTTTAGAGTGGATTAGCTTACTAGCGATCGCAGGTGTGTTAGTCGTAGGTGGTTGGTTGCTGCTTGGCAAAAGTATTACTTTTGGGATTTTATCGGCATTTGTTTTATATGCCCAACAATTATTTGACCCTTTGCGGAATTTTGCAGAAAAATTCACTGTTATTCAAGCAGGGTTTACCGCTATAGAACGAGTCACCAACATTTTAGATGAACCGATAGAAATCCGCGATCGCTATAATTCGCGCATCTCAGTTTATGATGCTAAGTTCGGCTATATAGACGAGGTTGTTGCTAATCTAGAATCTTCAGAATCTAACCCCTCACCAGAACTAGGAGAAATCCGTTTTGAACACGTCTGGTTTGCCTACAAAAATGATGAGTATGTAATTAAAGACTTAGATTTCACCATTCATCCTGGTGAAAAAGTAGCATTAGTTGGGCCTACAGGTGCCGGTAAAAGTTCCATCATTCGGCTATTGTGTCGCCTCTACGAACCCACCCAAGGACGCATTCTCGTTGATGGTATAGATATTCGTGACTTACCACAGGCAGAATTGCGGCGTTATTTAGCAGTAATTTTACAAGAGGGCTTTTTATTTGCAGGGGATGTCAAAAGCAACATCACCCTAGGAGACAACTATTCTTTTGAAAAGATTCAACAAGCAGCACAACAAACTAATATCGATCAGTTTATTGAACTTTTACCCCAAGGATATGATACTCAATTGCGCGAAAGAGGTACAAATCTTTCTAGCGGACAAAAGCAACTTTTAGCCTTTGCGCGTGCTGCTATTCGCAATCCACAAATTTTGGTATTGGATGAAGCCACAGCTAGCTTAGATGTAGGAACAGAAGCTTTAATTCAAGAAGCCTTAAACCAGCTTTTGGTGGGACGTACTGCAATTATTATTGCTCACCGTTTATCAACAATTCGCAATGTCAACCGAATTTTTGTCTTGAAACGAGGGGAACTTATCGAACAAGGAAGCCATGAAGAATTACTCCAACAAGGAGGAATGTATGCGACGTTGCATAACTTACAAATGTTAGGAACTTAAACACTTCTCAATTCAAATTTGGGATGACAATTTAATACAACGACGTTTATCAATTCACGAAAATCCTGCTACATATATATTTTTCGTAGTAAGGGTTTAGCAATGCTAAACCCTTACCCACGTATATGTATCATGATTAAAATAAAATGGTATTACTAATAGATCAATACAGTTCAGAGAAGCATAATTAACCGCCGATACACGCAGATGTACGCCGATAAATCCAGATGTTTAACTGAAGGGGTAACAGAGAGAATATCAATCTTAAATTGT
Organism: Aulosira sp. ZfuVER01; assembly: GCA_034530615.2. Classification (GTDB taxonomy): domain Bacteria; phylum Cyanobacteriota; class Cyanobacteriia; order Cyanobacteriales; family Nostocaceae; genus Aulosira. Next base: position 38,502 of record JAVRCV020000033.1, on the reverse strand, counting down.
ATATGGTGCGCTATATATAAATAACGCACCATCATATTTCTGTAGTGGATTGTCTTATTCTTATTAATAAGTAGTCAAGCAGACATAGTATTAGTTAAGCACTCAAAGATGCAACTTTCTTAGATTCCAGCCAAAGACTAGCTACAGTATATTTAACAACTGCTGAAGCTTGCTTTGCATTACAAGCAGTCTTAATTTCTAGGGTTTTAGTTTCATCTTTGACTAATTTTGCTTGGCAAGTATACAGCGCACCTGTACTTTTTTCAAAAGTAAGTTCAGCTAGTACTGTATTATTATCTAAGCTTTGTTCTAGGATTTTACTTGCTACTTTGTAGTTAAACCAATCCCATCCGTAATGGAAAATTAATTCCCTTTCTAAAATCTGAAGTGGAACTGGCAAAATACCCCAGCCTCGATAGACTTTATTTAAGCACTGAATATTTCCAGTCCGAGTCAAAATCGATTTGAATGCATTTTGATCGACAAGGCCGTAATATCGCCCTTCTGGTAAGTCTATCATTGTTGGTGCAAATCGATGTCCACCAAAATGGCTTGATTTCCAAATCTGCACATTTTCTAAACCTAAGTGAGAAATTGTATCTTGAGCATGAAAATAAAAGGGATTACCATATCTAGCACAGCATTTATCATGACTGCCGTGGGTACATACTAAAATATCTCTAGTAATACTTGTTTGTTTTTCATACTCAGAAATACTACCCCGTAAGAATTGTTTGACAACCGCAGCTACATTTTCAATATTTGCTAGCTTAAATTCGTGCTTGCGGTATCCCTGAGTTAATCCCTTTTGTTTTTGGTAAATCAAAAGAGTTGTTTGTTCTACTTTGTGAGTTCTATCGTTAGCAATTAACAAAAATGTTATTGGTAATTTAGCGCGTTTTACCTCCTCAACTAAAATCTTCAGATTATTTGGTACCCATTTAGAATTAAAAGCTTCTGTTGTCCAAGGAGGCGGACACTCAACTAAAATATAAGTTTCGTAATTGGTGCCACTACCAATAACATCTTCTCCTGTTTGTCTTGAGTAATCTGAGCAAAAAAAGGTATTCATTTAGCTGTTCTCATTCGTAAATTTTATGGACAAGTTTATGACAAAGTAAAATTGCGATCGTGGCTACAATAGCCTCTAATAAATGTGACAACAAGAAACAATCAGCATTTGTTGTCACCAACTAGGTAGCCACTTTATAACATTCATTTTTATTAAACCTATTTCCGGTTAATAAAATCTCCACAATGTCGGTAGGAAAGAGTTATAAAACTTCTTCCGTACACCAAAGTGAATTTTGTATCTCTTATAGTGCAACAGTTTATTAACTGTCAATCGCTAAAGATAGTGTTGTGTACTCTTGATTAGAGAGCCACAGTCAAAGTATAGTAACTTCAACTTACTTAAGTCATTGAAGTAACGGAAATCACACTTAAAAATTTGGCTAAAATTACCGCACTTATTTAAATTTTTAATTAAATAATCTATATAGCCATTTACAGCCTCTGTCTCTACATCTGTGGGCAGAATTTTACTCTTATGCCATTTTGCAGAGGGATTTGGCTGCTTAACCAAGCACTTAAGAAAATTTATCCCCTTTTGCCAATTTACTTTTATTGCTTGATGTTGCCCTGCAATAAATGTCGAGACTGCTTTAATTAGGCTATTAAATTTTAGGTATTTTTCGTCACTAGCTGTGTTTTTTAAAAACATATTGCAAATTATTCTCAATTGGTTTGGAAAAAAATAAAATTTTAGTCAAAATCCAGATAATCTATTCTATCTCCTTTACTGATTAAAGTAAGGTGATAAAAATAACTAGTAAAGGATAGTCAATAACTATTTAAATTTGAGTTGCAGGAAAGTATTTTTCAGAAAATACGACAATTTTCCTAGACCATACTCAGTTTATAGTTCTGGTATCTACTCTTTTATTGATTTTTTCTCCTGAAATTGACATCAGGCTTTTTTTGGATACCTGCCTTGACTCTAACTGAAGTCAATAAGAAATGCAAGTAATTGATAATCTTTATAAATTTTACTAAAAAATTTATCTTGATGAACACTCGTTAAATAAAGGTTAACAACTAACTAACGGTTGATAATGCTGCCTAGGATAGATATTGCTATTTTCTATTCAAATAATAATTATTCTCAATAGTTAAAAATTATTGCAGATAGTTTGTTAATGGGCATGAGACAAAAGTCAACTAGTTATTTCTTCCTTGTCCTACTTCTTGCCACACTCCCCACACTCCCCTTTTCGCCGTGAGCCTGAGAAAATGTTGCCAAAATCAGTCTCGGCGGCCAATTAGCAGTTTCAATCAACGGTAATCTGAAAAAAGAATAGTTCTTTTGCGTTTACGACTACGCGCACTCAGGCGAAGCCTTGCAAATTGAGAGGAGAATTTTCACGTTCAATCCACTCATCCACAATCTCAAATCCAAAATCGATATGGCTCCTTTACCCGACTACCGCCCCAAACAACTGTCCGTAGGTCCCCTAGAAGCAGAAATTTTGCAGATCATCTGGGAACTGGGTTCAGCTACAGTGAAGGATGTACACGATCGCATTCTGTCTGACCCAAACCGGGAGTTAGCTTATACTTCTGTAACAACTGTTTTGCGCCGCCTGACTGATAAAGGTTGGCTAGTCTGTGATAAAAAAGGCAAAGCATTTTATTGGCGACCATTGCTGACAAAGCAGCAAGCAGATGTAATTAAAGCTCACGAACAATTGCAGCGATTTTTGGCGGTAGGTAATCCGGATGTTGTTGCTGCCTTCGCTGATAGTCTGGATGAAACAGCTAGCAAACAAATCGCAGCGATCGCCAAACGCATTCAAGCCGCACGTCAAGCTAGGGAGGGGGAATGATGCATTTAATGATGATTTTGGCTACTTTGGCAGTTGCTTGCTGGTTAAGATCCACTTGGATCGGCCCTGAAGGGAATTGGAGTCTCAGATGGCGGCGATCGCTATTTTTATTCCTCTTTCCCCCCTTGCTGCTATTTATGACTGCGATCGCTGTACTGTGTATGGGTCCCCAAGGAAAAATGGGGGGAATGTATACAGGCTGGGGTAGCTATCTCCTAGCGCTGATATATCTAGGATTGTTTAGTATTTTATGCATTAAACACGCCATCCTCGGCTGGCAGTCTGTAGAATCTGCCCGTAACTGTCCCCTAGTTAATTTTGGCAACAGACAAATCCGGCTACTCAACACAGGCGCACTCTTCGCTGGTCAAATCGGTTTTTGGCACCCCGAACTAGTAGTTAGCCAGGGATTACTCCAAACTCTCTCCAACGAACATTTAGAAAGTGTCTTGGCACACGAACAAGGCCATTACCATTACCGAGACACATTTTGGTTTTTCTGGCTGGGTTGGGTGCGTTCTTGTACCGCGTGGTTGCCTAACACAGATTCTTTGTGGGAAGAACTGTTAGTTTTGCGCGAACTACGGGCAGATGGTTATGCAGCATCCCAGGTCGACCCCTTACTGCTAGCAGAATCGCTGCTGTTGGTAGTCAGTAGCACCCCAGTAGTATCAGAAATTTGTTGTGCTGCTTTAGGTTCGGCAAGAGAAAGCGATCGCTTAGAGCAGAGAATCGCAGCTCTATTAGCACCGCAAGAGCAAACCCCTGCGACTCAATTGCATTTCTGGCATAGCTTTCTATTAGCTTTTCTGCCCTTAGTCACTGTGATCTTCCACACTTAAATAGGCAATGGGTAATTAGTTATATATATTACCCATTACCTCAATAATGCCACTAGATAAATTATGTATTTATAGTTTTAAGATGTTAATTAATATACTTTTTATTTAAAATAACCTTAAATATTTCAATTGCTTAATGCTTACTGAGTCATGGGATTGGTGAGAGAATTACGATATAGCTTTGGGAACAAAGTTATAGCTTTTGCTACATTAAGTATAAGTGCAAATAAATTAGCACCGTTTCAGCCTTTGTATTAACTAAATCAGCAACAAAAATTTAGACAATTACTTTAATGAATGTTTTACTTGTATATCCTCGCTTTCCCAAAAGTTTTTGGTCTTTTGAAAAAACACTGGCTTTATTAGATCGTAAGGCAATGTTACCCCCTCTCGGCTTAGTGACGGTAGCCGCGATTTTGCCTCAAGAATGGGAATTCAAGCTAGTAGATCGGAATGTGCGTCAAATCACAGACGCAGAATGGGCTTGGGCAGATTTGGTGATTCTGTCGGCGATGATTGTGCAAAAAGATGATTTGCTAGAGCAGATTCGGGAGGCGAAACTTCGGGGTAAGCGTGTGGCGGTGGGTGGCCCTTATGCTACAGCCCTACCCCATGAAGTAACAGCCCCTGGCACAGACTACTTGATATTAGATGAAGGAGAAATCACTTTACCATTATTTGTAGAGGCGATCGCACGAGGCGATCGTACAGGTGTATTTCGTTCTGGCGGTGAAAAGCCAGATGTCACCAACACCCCGATTCCGCGCTTTGACTTACTAGAGTTTGATGCCTATGCGGAGATGTCGGTGCAATTTTCCCGAGGCTGTCCCTTCCAGTGCGAGTTCTGCGACATTATTGTTCTCTATGGTCGCAAACCCCGCACCAAAAACCCCGCCCAACTACTAGCAGAACTTGATTACCTCTACGAACTCGGTTGGCGGCGGAGCATTTTTATGGTGGATGACAACTTCATCGGTAATAAACGCAACGTCAAATTATTTTTGAAGGAACTCCAGCCTTGGATGGTGGCACATAACTATCCCTTCTCCTTTGCCACAGAAGCTTCAGTTGATTTAGCTCAAGATCAAGAACTGATGGACTTGATGGTAGCGTGTAATTTTGGCGCTGTGTTTCTCGGAATTGAAACTCCCGACGAGGAAAGTCTCACCTTTACTCAGAAATTCCAGAACACGCGAGACTCCCTTAGTGAAGCGGTGCATACAATTACGCGCTCAGGACTGCGTGTTATGGCAGGCTTTATTATTGGCTTTGATGGCGAGAAACCAGGAGCCGGCGCAAGAATCGTCAAGTTTGTAGAGCAAACTGCTATTCCTACTGCCTTATTTAGTATGCTGCAAGCGCTTCCCGATACAGCCCTTTGGCATCGATTAGAAAAAGAAGGACGACTCCGCAGCAAATCTGCCAACATCAACCAAACCACATTGATGAACTTTGTGCCAACTCGGCCATTAGCAGATATCGCCCGCGAATATGTCGAGGCGTTTTGGGAACTGTATGAGCCATCGCGGTTTTTGGATCGTGCATACCGTCACTACCGGATTTTGGGCGAAGCCACCTACCCTAAAAAAGGCAAAGGTGCCAAAAAACCATTGAACTGGAAGGTAATCCGGGCGTTGCTGACAATCTGCTGGCGACAAGGTGTGCTGCGTCAGACACGCTGGCAATTCTGGCGCAACCTATGGAATATGTATCAACATAATCCAGGTGGAGTCAGTAGCTATTTATCGGTTTGTGCCCAAATCGAGCATTTCTTGGAATATCGCCAAATTGTTCGGGATGAAATTGAGGCGCAAGTAGCTGAGTTTCTAGAGGCGGAAGCCAAAGTACAGCCAGAAGTGAAAGTTTTAGCATCGTAATTAAGAATATCTCCTAGATGCTATTTATGCTGAAATCCTTTACCTATAAGGATTTCAGAGGGGTCTGGTTTCTTGTATACTAAAAGAGCGATGTCTGGCGACAAGAAGCAGAGCTTCTACGCAGCTTTTCCACCTCTGGCTATGACTTTCTAAATCCCAAAAGTATGAAAGCTCAACAACCATGCCACTATAGAGAAAGAGCGTCAAATTAAGCAAGAGGAAGGCTAAATCACGCTGTGCAGATAACATTCTTAGGGACAAGTTCCGGTGTACCCACAAGAGCACGCAATGTTTCTAGCGTTGCCCTGAGATTACCCCAAAGGGCAGAGCTGTGGTTATTCGATTGTGGTGAAGGTACTCAGCACCAACTTTTGCGGAGTGACCTGAAAATCAGCCAACTATCCCGAATTTTTATTACCCACATGCACGGCGATCACATCTTTGGTTTGATGGGACTGCTTGCAAGTTGTGGCTTGGCGGGTAATGTGCAACGAGTTGATATCTACGGTCCACCCGGATTAAATGAATATATCCAAGCTGCCTTACGTTACTCCCATACCCACTTTTCCTATCCTGTCAAAATTCATGCCATCCGTCCGGGGGTAATTTATGAAGATGATGAATTCACTGTCAGCTGTGGGCCTTTGCATCACCGGATTACAGCCTTCGGTTATCGCATTGCTGAAAAAGACCGAACAGGACGCTTTGATGTAGAAAAAGCTAAGGAGTTGCAAATTCCCCCAGGCCGCGTTTACGGTCAACTCAAGCGTGGTGAAACCGTGACTCTTAATGATGGGCGAGTCATTAATGGCAAAGAATTGTGCGGCCCTACAGAGATTGGACGCAAAATTGCCTATTGTACAGACACAGTTTATTGTGAAGGCGCAGTTGAATTAGCACAGGATGTAGATGTATTAATTCACGAGGCAACTTTTGCTCATCAAGATGCAGATATGGCGTTTCAACGCCTACATTCCACCAGCACAATGGCAGCGCAAACAGCTTTAGTTGCTAAAGCACATCGCTTAATCATGACTCATTTCAGCCCCCGCTATGCTCCGGGAAACACTTTAGAGTTGAGAGATTTACTTCAGGAAGCTAGAGCAATTTTCCCGAAGACTGATATGGCTCATGATTTCATGGTTTATGACGTACCGAGGCGGCGGGAATTAGAGTTAACAAAGAGCGGTGTATAAGATAAATGGGACTTTCGTAGGGGTTTAGCAATGCTAAACCCTTAGCCACTATTGGTATGATTACTAAAGTTAAATAATATGACATCGTTCTAACAAAATTATTTCTCCGGATAAGCCAAGATAAAACAGAATAAGCCTTTATGTAAGTCTCTCTGTTAAAACTTATGGAAATGCCCCAGCGCGTATCAATTCGCTACAAAGATACGACCTACAACACTAATGAGATACGGTTGAAAACCTTCCGGTTAGCATTTCAACTATGGGAAGAACAAACCAAAACTCGAAAAACAGAGCTTTATGAGTTTATCCAATCTTGCTTAAAACAGATCGATCGCCAAGATCGGTTTATGATTTCTCTATTATTTATAGAATTATCAGACCTCATACGTGATTCTGCTTTAGACAGAGGAATGAAAGAGGTCTTAATTAAAACATCCTTTAGGGAATTTGCTTGCGCGTTAACAGACTTTGAAGATAATTCAAAATGATAGATAGAGGACTCTTATTTGATTTTTGAAATGATACCAATTCAAAAAAAGTTTACGACTGATAGGGCATTCAAAATGAAATCATAGCCAGCAGCGGTAAGTTGATAAAGCCAGAAGGCAATGAAGGTAATAAAAAGCTTACCAGTATCCACTTTTCACTCTAACTCGAAGCACTAGTGTAAAAACGCAACGCAAACCGCCAAAACCAAGTAGAGACACAAAATAGCCCTAATGCCAGTACTACTGCACCTATGACCCAGGTAATTTGTCCCCGACCTAGCATTGCTTCTGCTGGGACTGTAGTCAAAAAAGCTACAGGTACTACGAAAGTAAAGAAAAAGCGGTAAGCAGCGGGGTAAGCTGCAATTGGGTATCTTCCAGCTTCTAATAAACCCCGTAGCACTTCGGTAACATTGTATATTTTCACAAACCAGATGCTAGTGGCTCCCAGCATAAACCACAGGCTATAAAGAATCACCAAACCCAAAAATAAGGGTACTGTACTGACTAGATAGTTGTTGAGACTTAAGCCAAGACGCAAACCTGCATAGCCAATAATCGCACTCCCAAAAACTAAATCTGGCAAACCCCAAGGGGAAAGGGTATGAGTAGAAAGCCAAAACTGACTGCGGATAGGTTTGAGTAGCACAAAGTCTAAAGTACCTTCCTGCACATGGCGGACAATGCTATTCAGGTTCGGAGCGAGAAAGGTAGAAGAAAAACCTTGTAAGAATGTAAAAATGCCCAGCACAACTAAAGCGGCGTCCCATGACCAGCCAGCAAAAGTGTAGCCAGTACGGTAAAACAAGAATAGACCAAACAGGCTACCCGCCAGATTACCCAAGCTAGTGATGGTAGCAACGATAAAGTTAACACGATACTCCATCTCAGATGCGATCGCAGTACTCCAAAATAGCCTTAAGACTTTCAAATATCTCTGCATCTTGCACCCTTAACCCAAAACCTACCGTTTGCCATTAGTATTTTCTAGAAGAAACAATATATTTACGTAATCTTAATATTAATTTGCGTCCCAAAAAATTGCCAAACGTTAAGATGTTGTATGTTTATGCTTAAAAGGTAAGATATTATATGCATTTCGATTTACCAGCACTAATTAAATCACTCGGCTATTTTGGTGTATGGGGAATTATATTTGCTGAGTCTGGGTTACTAATTGGTTTTTTTCTGCCTGGAGATAGTTTGTTATTCACTGCTGGGTTTGTAGCCTCTCAGCAATTATTGAACATTTGGATTTTAATTATTGGTGCTTTTATTTGTGCCGTTTTGGGCGATAATGTCGGCTACACTACTGGATATAGATTTGGCAGAAAATTATTTAGCAAAGAAGATTCGTGGTTATTTCATAAAAAACATATTTATAAAACCCAGAATTTTTATCAAAAACACGGTAAGAAAACTATAGTTCTAGCGCGTTTTGTACCAATTGTTCGGACTTTTGCTCCAATTGTTGCCGGGATTGGTGCTATGCATTATCGGACATTTATGTCTTATAACTTAATCGGTGGTTTCCTGTGGACATTTGGTATTACCTTTCTAGGATTTTTCTTAGGAAAATCTTTGCCTCCTGAACAAGTTGATAAATATTTATTACCGATTATTGGATTAATCATAGTTGTTTCTTTAATTCCATCGATTATTCATATAATTCAGGAAAATAGAAGCAATAAATAATAAAATGACTTTTGTTGCTAAAGAACCTCAAAATCGCATTTCCAGGCTAATAGCCAATAATTCCAGTTCTGAGCGGTATAACACGAGCGCGTGAGACTTACACTGTTATTTTGGCGACTACTCTAACCTTGTGGTTCTCTTGTAGAGCAAGAGGACGCCTAACGGCGAACAAGTTGAGTAATCCCCGCCACTTCATACGCTGTGGGTGATTTTGGTTAGACGGCTGCCAAGTTTTTTGAGTAAATTGCAATTTTAATACATTCTCTAATGCTTCTAGTAGAAGAGATAGTTAATGAGAAATGCATATACTGCAATTACCAAGCAATAGTTTGACAAGCTTCTAGTAAAAGACCTACTAGAAGCTTTTTCTTAATTTCAAGAGTGGCATCTATCTATAGATATATTCAGTAATTTATTTATTTCTAAAGGTATTCAACAATTAGTTCTGATGATAGATTGGCTACTCATGGTGAGACTGTTACTATTTCTTTTAGTAAAAAACTGTTAATAAATAGTGAACTTATGAACATTATTGCTTGGATTGTTTTAGGTCTCATTGCTGGTGCGATCGCTAAAGCCATCTATCCCGGCCGTCAAGGCGGTGGCATTCTTGCAACAATCATCTTAGGCATCATCGGTGCTTTTGTTGGCGGTAGCCTGGGTATATTCTTCACTACAGGAAGATTAGCTCTAGCGGCTCCTACTTTGAGTATTCCTGGTATTTTCGTGGCAGTTATTGGCGCAATTATTGCTGTCTTCTTGTGGAACTTACTAAACCGCCACAGCGCTGTTTAGAAAAATTAAGTTGTGGGCGATTAATCATAGAAATCGGGGAATCTGTTTAACTACTTTTGAATCTTTCCTGAGTCAAACTGAAACAGTAGCGCTTGCCTAGTATGATGGGAAGCGCTATTATTTTTTTGGCTCAAACCGCTTGTTAGATGAGCCATAAGCATTTGAAACTGTTGAATAGTTAGAGCCATCAAAATCAGAAATAAGGGCATTACCAATACTTCGATGTTCTCACCTCAGTCTCAAGACATAAAAATTAACTTGTAGATTATTATATTTTGTAAAAAATAAAACTCTAATTTAGTAAGTATTTTTACTTAATTTATCCTTTTTTTCTTTTGGCAACGGATATATTGATTTACAATCGATTGCGATTAGGCTAGTGGGAACAAAAATCTCAGGTACTATTCAAAAAGCCAGGATTGCAAAAGGGGAAGTCGGACGAAACGTGTGACTTAAGTGTAAGGAGTGTTAAGGTGACTGCCCAGAAGAGATCGCAAGTGTTACAAGCAGTAATTATTATGGTAGCGATTGCTACTAGTGGTTTGACTCTGAGTTTGCTGAAGGGTGGACTGCACTATGAATTGGCAATCAAAAAGCCAACCGATAAAAGTGTAAAAGGTGGTTCTCAAAGCGCAACATCTCAAAATGCGGCAACCGCCAAAAACTTAATTGTAGAAGTACCAAAGCCATTTCAGGGACAAACCATTTATCATGCCCAGGTAAAACCAAGCCAGAAAGCAATTGCTCTAACTTTTGATGATGGCCCAAGCCCGAAAAATACCGCACAGGTACTAGAAATTTTAAAGAAAAATCAGATTAAAGCTACGTTTTTTGTGGTTGGGGAAATGGTGCAAACTTATCCCAAAGTAGCCAAACAAATAGTGGCTGATGGTCATGCCCTTGGCAACCATACCTGGGATCATTCGTATCATCATATGGATACAGCTATGGCGGCTAGTGAAATCGATCGCACAGCAGATATTATCTATAAAACTACAGGCGTGAAAACTGCTTTATTCCGTCCCCCTGGAGGCTACCTACATAATGGATTAGCTGACTACGCCAAAAATCAAAATTATGCTGTCATGATGTGGTCAAGTTTATCAGGGGATGCTAACCGTCATACACCACAGGTAGCAGGAATGATTAAAAATGTAGTTAATGATGTAAAACCAGGCTCAATTGTATTGATGCACGATGGTGGTGGCAACCGTTCTCGGACTGTGAAAGCGTTACCAGGAATTATTGCTGGTCTTAAAGCCAAGGGTTATAAATGTGTGACAGTATCAGAACTGCTAGAAATGCAAGCTAAAGAAGAAGCTATAGCAAAAAAAGCTGCACCTGCGGTTACAAAGGATGAACCACTAAACCACTAAGACACTAAAAAGAGTGTACGCAGTTCATAACTTTTGAATTTTTAATGTTGCAACCTCCAATTTTCCAACCAATTACACAGCGTCCGGCGTTAAAATTGCCCAATAATGCCAGAGTCGCTGTTTGGGTAGTAATGAATGTCGAACATTTCACCTTTGGCAAACTGGGAACTGCAATTCAACCTCATTTAAATAGCTACCCAGAAATTGCTAATTATGGCTGGCGAGACTATGGTAATCGTGTAGGTATTTGGCGGCTATTTGAACTATTTGCTGAGTTAGAAATTCCCGTAACAGCAGCATTAAACGGCGAAATATGTTCACTGTATCCGGAAATTATCACAGCCATAAAGCAACATGGTTGGGAAATAATGGCGCATGGGATTAATAATTCCACTGGTCATAGTGGGATGAATATAGAAGTAGAAACTGAGGTAATTAATCAAACTTTAGATTTACTGCATCAAGCAACTGGCAAAACTCCTAAAGGTTGGTTAACTCCTGGATTTTCGATTACAGAATCAACCTTTGAACTATTACATAATGCTGGAATTGTGTACACTGCTGACTGGGTAAATGATGACCAACCCTATTGGTATCCTTTACCGAATAATAATCGCTTACTAGCTATTCCTTACACTATAGAAGCAAATGATATTACCTTGTGTTTAAGTAACCGTTTTTCGGGTGCAGAATTTGCCCACGCTATCGAAGACCAATTTGACCAATTATGGCAAGAGGGAGAAAACCAAGCAAGGGTAATGGCGATTGGCTTACATCCATTTATTGTGGGTCAACCACTAAGGTTAAAATATTTAAAGCAATGTTTATTACATATTAAAAATCAACCTAATACCTGGTTAACCACAGGTGAAGGTATTTATGAATGGATTAATAAACCACAGATCAATACAGATAAACACAGATAATTATCACAAATTATCGGCGTTCATCGGCGGTTAAAAATCTTTATTTATCTAAATTCTAAAGCCAAAAATATGAATATTTCTCCCACTAATGTTTTAAAAATCCCTGTAATTGATGCCAACACAGAAAATACTCAACCCTATGGACATCTATTAGGTGATGATGTTAGCAAACCTGGCTTAGGAATCCCTTTTTATCAAGGACGAGTATTAGAAGGCGAAAATATTGACTTTACCTATCGAGGAACAGCTACCTTTAGAACTGCAAAAATCCTACCAGGATATCCGTCAATCATTTGGTTAGAACGCCATATGCACATGACCCAAATGTTTATTGGTTTGGGACAAGCACCATTTATTATGGTGATGGCACCACCTAATCATGACAATGAGGAAAACTTGCCTAATTTAAATCAAGTGCAAGCACTGCGGTTTCCTCCTGGTTACGGACTCTTATTGCATATTGGCACTTGGCATGATTTTCCCATAGCGTGCGATCGCCCTGTGGTTATTCTCACCGCAAATTCTGATGAAGTTGTCACCGCTTTGAGTCAAATGCAGACACCAGGTGAAATGAATCAAGGCGATGTGTATAAAATATCGCTACTCAAAAGATTAAATTGTGAAATTCAATTGGATATTGAGTCCTCTGGTCTATGAGTTAAGGGTGAAGGGTTTCATCCATAGTGAATTGACGAACAACATCATTTATTTATGGGGATTGCAATTTTGAATTTTAAATTCCCCAAACGCATCGGCTGTCCTAATTGAGAAAGTTATTTTAACAATCTGTAATATTTTGCCAATCGCCTGGTCAATAAGCAATTTCAGCAATTATGGCCACCATAGAAATGCAATTTTTAGGTTACAAAACTAAATAATTGTGGAGTTAATGAGTAATTACGAATTATGTTGAAATTGATCCCTATTGATTTTTAGTTCCATTTCCAACGACTGCAATTAGCATAGGCCTTTACCCGTTTTTAGCGGTTTCGCTTGCTTAAAGTTAGAGGATTTTGGCATGAATAAAAAATACATTCCCTGGCGACTAGTCCCATTTGGCAAAATTCCCACCTCAAAACTCACCAGTCATTTGCAGATTCTGATTTTCTACTAGCTTGGGCAGCAGAAAGTTGTTTTACTCTCTGATAATTCATTTTTATCTCCTTATGGGGATGAAAAGAACGTAAAATATTTAACGTTATTTGCATAGCAAGCAGCGATGGCAAGAGCAGCTATATCTACTAGTCGCAAAGCCAAGTCCAAGTCTGTGTTACCGCCCTCTATTCCCACTTGGACAGATGACACTGAATTGGTAGGACTGGTGTTTGACCTTGAGGCAACTAGTTCTAGTACCCTTTATTCTCAGTACACAATTGGACTCCATGCTTGGTTTCTCGATCAAGTACGGCAATTAAACCCAGAACTTTCTGCTTATCTCCATGATGGGGAGTCAGAAAAACCTTTCAATATTTCGGCGCTGGAAGGTCAACTTCTCCCTACTGGGAAACAACTGCAACTAGAAGCAAAACAAATTTATCGTTGGCACGTCAACGCCCTTTCTCAAAGAGTGGCGCAGTTTCTCAGTCAATGGTTAACCCAACTACCACAAACCTTGGCTTTAAGAGATGCACCCTTGCAAATCAAACAGGTGAGTATTGCCCATTTACCCACCACCTACGCCCAATTGTTGCAGTCATCTATAGAGAAAAAAACTAACATCAGTCTCAGCTTTGTCTCACCTACCAGCTTCCGCCGTAAAGGTCATCATTTCCCTCTCCCTGTTCCTGTAAATCTCTTTCATAGTTACCTGCGTCGCTGGAATGACTTTTCGGGAATGTTTGTAGAACCAGAATCTTTTCTCGAATGGATAGACGAAGGAGTAATTATCCACCAGCACCGCTTGGAGTCGGTAAAAGTAGCAGCTGGTAAACGAGGTTCGGTGACTGGGTTCACAGGGGCAATTTCTTGTAGTTTAAGTAAAGCCGCTTTAGCTAATACTGAGTTTACCCAGTTGTTTTATGCCTTAGTCAGACTTGCGCCTTACTGCGGTACAGGACACAAAACTACCTTTGGACTGGGACAAACGCGCTTAGAATGGCTGGAACCAGAACCAACTACACCTACCCAATTGCTAACAAATCTGTTGGGAGAACGCATTGCGGAACTGACGGCGCTATTTACAGCTCAACGAAAACGTACAGGAGGCGATCGCACTGATAAAATTGCCTCTACATGGGCAACGATTTTGGCCAGACGGGAAATGGGCGAATCATTGCAAATAATAGCCCAAGATTTAGAAATGCCCTATACTACCGTGAAAACTTACGTCAAGTTAGCTCGTCGGGCACTGAAGCAAGAAAATCAAGAATAATCGCACAAAAAAATTCCCAATCCGTCTTGGAAAGTTTGACGCCAGTTGCTACCCTGCGGGAAGCCCTTCGGGTTCGCCAGTTCCTTTATGCCGGGGAACCCGTCCACCGGACTGGCTCACCGCTTTGCGTCTACAAGTCGGCAGAGCCGACGACAGTCGCCTCAAGTCGGGAAACCCGCCCACGGCGCTGTCTCCCCAACGCACTGGCTCCTCAAGTCGGGGGAACCTTTTCGGCAATTGCTGACCGCATTGCCTCACCATGCAACGCCCTTTGGGTGACGCTCCTGCGTCGCTAGCGCTGCGCTAACACCAGTCGCCTGTGGGGGAGCATTCTTTTTTCAAATTGGTATAATTTAAAACAAAATACAGAATTTAACAGTAATATCAATTTGACCTTTGACTCTTGACAAATGACCATCTTAATGTTTATCAACTTTAGTCATTGAGCACATCTCGCCATTTATCTCGATTATCTCTGACTTTTTCATCGCGGAGCGATGTCTTCGACAACTCCTTCGGAGAACGCGTTTGTTGCCAAGTTCCCCAACATAAGGCTGTTTGTCTTTCTAGATGGTTGACAAACTGCATAATTGGCTGGTCTGCTTTGACAGGAGTTTTCAAATTAAACTGCATTTTCTCAAACAGCTTCATGTTACCTTTGAGAAAATTTTGACCCCAAATATTAGCTAGCCACAGCACAATTCGATTACATAACCACCCAAGAATTCCCCGACGTTTTTTAATCATTAATAATGTACATCCTTCAGTTTTTCCTCCTTCTATGAGGCGCAGGGTAAACATGAGATGTAAATGGAGGAAATCAGGGCCAAATGTTACCATGCTATTGCTACCGTACCAATAACAAACACTATAAGTTACAGCATTTTTGTAGAAAGGACGAATCAGCTTGATGAAAAGAGAACTTTCTCTTCCTCGTGTAGTATTGCTGAAGGCGATCGCATTTTGGTTCAGTTCTTGTTTTTCAAAGATAATTTCTAATGGAAGTTTTTGAACTGTATTAAAATGTTGGGTATCGATGGTATTAATAATCGCTACATTGGGATGACAGTTAGCCACAAAATGAGAAACAATAACCACATCACATTCTTTATGTTCTAACTCTGGTACAAAGGGCAGAGGTTGTAGTGAAATTTCTCCAGTCCAAACCCAAATCATCCCGTATTTCTCTGCGGTAGGCCAAGTTTTTAACCTGATAGGAAGCGGTTCATCTAGACAGGGAATCTCAACACACAATCCTTCACGATCAAATTTCCAATGGTGGAAAAAACAGCGCAGTTCATTACCCTCAACTTTACCATCACCTAAATGAGCGCCCATATGTGGACAGTAGGCATCAATAGTAACAGCTTTTCTATCTTTACCGCGATAAATTACTAGATCCCTGCCTAATAAAGTGATAGACTTGACTTCACCTAAGCGCAGATTATCAGAAGGCATTACCCAATACCACCCCTCAATAAAACGCTCTGGGTTATTAAAAGTTTTAGACTTACGGTTTGAGCTAAGATTCTGCGAGTTAAAGTTCATTTTTAGGTTTCACTGAAAGTGAAGGGCTTCATTATATAGTTCCTATTCAGCAGCCCTAAAAATGTAATGAGAGTTACTCCTAAAATTTACTCACAAAATGAATCGATCAACTCTAATTACTTGCTGACTATTTTTTACATTTTCGATACCCTAATTGAAGATTTGGGAATCATGAAATCTTTAGCATGAGCTTGTCTGAAAAATGTCTGAGTAAAATTAAAAAAATCAGCGTCGTTTTTTTTCTCGCAAATTTCGGTATATGAATAGTCAAGCAAAAATATCTGCCCATATCCCCGACTTCGTCAAGAAGTCGAGGATTTTAAATCCACCTGATTTCAGTGAGGTGACTATTTAATTATTTCTACTGGTAGTCGAGAGTCCCTCTACTATCAGAGAGGGAGTGTAACAAGAGCCATTCCAATCAGCATCGCCACCTAGGGTTACTAATTGTTTCAGGGCTGAGTAGATATTGCCAGCAACCATCGTATCTTTAACGCGGCCAATTACCTGACCATTTTGTACGCGGTAGCCCAAATCAATATTGATGGAAAAATCGCCAGAAATACCACCACCTCCACCCAGCATTTGATCGACAATCAAGCCATCATCTATTTGTTGAATCAAATCTTGTAGTGATGTAGAACTGGGCTGAATCAAAAAATTAAATAAACCGGGAGAGGGATAGCTACCCAAACTGGGACGAAAACCATTACCTGTGCTGCCAATATTTAGTTGGCGTCCGGTAGTGCGATCGCAATAAAAATGCTGTAAAACTCCATTTTGGATAAAAACTATCGGCTTGGTAGGAGAACCTTCATCATCAAAAGGGCAACTGTAAGGCCCCGCTTGGGGATCTTGGTAGAGGGTGAGGCTAGGTGCAACGACTGGCTTACCCAAACGTTCAGCCCAAGGAGAAGCTTTTTCTAGAACCCGTTTGCCATTCAAGGCTGCTTGCACCGTACCCCACAGCATATCAGCAGCTTTAGATGTGAATAAAACAGGAACGCGACCGCTAGGGGGTACAACGTTTTCTCTGGCCCAAATTAACCGTTGTAAAATTTGATAAGCCAGTTTCTCCGGATCGAGTTCGTCCCGTTGGGTTTGACCATCAGAAACGCTCAAAAAATCGTCGCCCCGCACCCATTCGGCTGACATATAGCAGCTGAGGGTTGTATCTGTGTAGTAACAATCTAGACCTGCGGTATTGACAAGTCTAGTGTTTTCCACATCACATTCCCAGTCACTATTGCAAAGTACATCAGGATATGCATCTCGAACTAGCGCGATCGCTTCTTTGCCCCAGTTAACCAAAACCTCTATCGGCACACTTTTTCCTAAGTCTGGATAGGATGGCTGCGAGTTACTTCCCAACTCCACTGGTTCTGGTTGATTAAGTTGACTCAAGGCTAGAGAGCGTTCTACCATCGCTTGCGGTTCCACGGAACCGTAAGCCACAGTGAGTCCGGGGCGGCCGTTGCGCCACAGTCTTAGTGCTGTACCTTCAGATTGGCTAGTTTCGAGCTGCTTGAGGCGGTTGGCCTCAAAAAATATTGGTCGAGAAAGCGATCGCGACTGATACACTTCAGCAGCTTCGGCTCCAGACTTAATGGCTAGCTCCAGCAGATGTTCTGCTAGCGTATCTTGTGACAAATTTTCAGAACCCATGACCCTTGGTAATTTATGGATTGTGGATTTTGAACCGCAGAGGGACGAGGCAATGCGTTGGGGAGCCACCGCGTTGGAGAGCCAGTGCGTTGCGGAGGACAGTTGCGTGGGCGGCTTTGCCGACTTGAGCAAACTGTCCATTGAGGTTCCCTCCGTTGTAGCAACTGGCGTCGGGTTTCCCGGCTTGTACCGCTAAAGCGGAACCCGCAGGGTAGCAAGTGGCGTCGGATTCCCCGACTTGTTCGCCATACTGCAAAGCAGAACCCACAGGGTAGCAACTGCCGCGCAAATCATTATCCCAAATCATCGACATTTATCAGCCCTTGCTTTTTGGGTTATTTATTAGTAAATAGTCAGTAATGACTGGTCTTTCGTCAAGGCGATTGTTACCCTTGCCGTTGATCCTCATACCGATTCCCCCACTACTCTGCCATTAATTTACGGCAGATTGACCTCTTGCAACAGCCAAAATCCCGCAAAAGATTCTGCTTGAGGATCGGACTGCACGCCGATAAAATGCACTCCATTAGCTTTTTGCTTGGCTGCTTCAAAACCTTTGGCTTCTGCTAAAGTTTGAGGGTTTTTGATATTTGCCAAAATCCAGCTTTCTGTCACACCAGTTTCTAACAGTAATCTTGCACCAACACTTGTGTCAAATTTTAAGCAAGCTAAATCTAAACCAGACATCCAGCCTGCAATGGGCAAGGCTCTAGATGAAAAAATTAAAACACCAGGAATGCGGGTTTCGAGTGATACTTGCACCAAGTCTAGAGGAAAAGCTTCACCAAAACCAATTTCCCACTCTGGCATATCCATCAATTCTGAAGCTTCTAAGGAAACAAATACCCATTTATTCCCTTCTAAAGCATCTGGTAAACGTTGAGGCAAAGGATTTTCCAAGCGTACCGAAGGATTAGTTACCGCTTGATACCCTGGTTCATTAGGGTAGACTTCCTCCATTCTCTGGTTTAGCCATTGATTGAGAACCAAAGTATGACGGCTAGGTTGAGCAGGAATCCCCACATCTTGACAGGCTTTAGTAATCATATTGTTCATTTGGCGGCGGAAAAAGCGGATTTTGATTGGCGCCTCTCCAGCTTGGTTAATAGCTTCCTGTAACGCCGTCCGCAACCAACCCGAATTTACCTGAGTACTGGGGCAATATTTTGCATAGCGAAACAAAGAATCTGTTTTCGCGCGGATATCCAAGGGACTTTCGCAGACTAAGACTTCCCAAACTTTTTTTTGATTTTCGTCCAGAATCGGACGGGAGTAAAAATCGAGTTCCCAAATACTGCCCATGTTTTACGGTAAAAATCTGGCTGTTAATATGTTCCTATTATTCTGATCATACGAGTGTTGGGGCAGCAACGGGCATTAATCAGCAGGAACAGTTGAAAATCTCAGCAGTGCATCCCGTTGTTGCAATAAAAGCTCCTCACCCTTTTAAGATGCATTTTGGCGATCGCGGTAATAACCTTTACTACCCCAAAATCCCGCCGTTACTCTTCTGCTACTCTGCGAGAACCTAGGGCGATCGCTCTCTCAAGTTTCCTAGCTGAAGGAAGCACTGCTTGATAATCAGTTCTTTAACTGAACTGTATTGCGTTTTTAAAGTGTTCATCAATAATGAAAGTTGGGAATTCAGCTTTATGACTAGGAGGTAAGCTCACGATGAAAAATCAGCAATTATTTAGTAATCGTGTGGCAGTACTAGCGACGATGCACCAAAAACAGAGAGTAATTGCCCCAGTTTTGGAGCAGGAGTTAAGTATTAAAGTTATAGTACCGCAGGATTTTAATACTGATATTTTCGGTACATTTACTAGAGAAGTAGAACGCCCTGGCACTCAGATTGCAGCAGCTAAATTAAAAGCTACAAAAGCAATTGAATTAACAGGTGTAAATTTAGCGATCGCTAGTGAAGGTAGTTTTGCACCTCATCCATCTCTGCCTTATATTTACTCAAATCGAGAAATAGTCATTTTAATAGATCGAGAAAACGACCTAGAAATCATTGGCGAAGAATTGTCTCTAGAAACTAATTTTAACCATCAGGTCGTGGAGAATATTCAACAAGCCTACGATTTTGCCAGAAAAGTAGGGTTTCCAGAACACGGGCTGGTTGTCAGTTATCAGCAAATAACTCAAGATAACCATGAGCTAATTAAAGGTATTAATACTGAAGAAAAATTTTTAGCCGCTTTGAAATGGGCATTCAATCATTCACCAGATGGCAAAGTGCATCTTGAAACTGATATGCGTGCACTTTACAATCCCACAAGGATGAAAAATATCGCCAAAGCTACTGAGAATTTGTTGAGCAAGATTAAAAGTTATTGTCCGCAATGTTATATGCCTGGGTTTGACATTAGAGAAAGAATCAGAGGATTACCTTGTGAAATTTGCGCTCTGCCTACTACCTTGGTTCATTCTATAATTTATAAATGCCAAAAATGTGGTTTCAGCCAAAATAGATTATTCCCTGATGGTATAGAGTTTGCCGATCCATCTCAATGTATTTACTGCAATCCCTAACAAGCTGTAACCCTAAAATTTACAGGATATTGCAACTTGGCGAAGCAGTGCTGGTATCACGGCAACGCAGTGGCTCTACTGAACCCGCAGGGGGCACAACAATATTCTCTACCTGTATATTCCATTTACCTGAAAAACCTTGTAAATGGATAACTCCTAATAAAAAAACCCTCTTGCCATTGACAAACAAGAGGGTAAAAGTATGGTGTGAGGAGCAAACTCAATGTTTGCTTGATATCAGTGTAACAAGTAAATGTGGCAATTACATAAAAATAATATGAAAATCATGCGATCGCTATATGAATATACGCAGATTCAATGTATTTTTGCTCAAATTTTATAGATAGTAGATTTTATATGATGTCCGGCAAGTTACCCTGAATATGTCATTGCGAGTGAAACGACGCAATCACAAGATTTTTGGATTGCTAATCTGCAAGAACGCTTTCTGCGCTATTGCTATAATTATGGACTATATACTTAAGTAAAGGCCAAAAATTTGATACCTAGCCAAATTTCCCCTAGTTGGCAAGCAGTTCTGTTGGAAGAGTTTAGTAAACCATATTTCAGTAAGCTTCAAAATTTTTTAGTAGAAGAACGCCAAGCTCATACTATATACCCGCTTGAAGAAGATATCTTTTCAGCTTTTGAATTGACACCTTACGAAAAAGTAAATGTACTTTTACTTGGTCAAGATCCTTATCACGATCAAAACCAGGCGCATGGATTATGCTTTTCTGTAAAACCTGGTATCAAGCCACCCCCATCACTGAGCAATATTTTTAAAGAACTCCAATATGATGTTGGGTTTAATATCCCGAATCATGGATATTTAGCATCATGGGCTAAACAAGGCATTCTGATGTTAAATGCAGTGCTAACTGTTAGAGCACACACACCTAATTCTCACAAAAATCAAGGTTGGGAGAATTTCACAGATGCAGTGATTAGCAAAGTCAATCAAAAGCTAGATCCTGTTGTTTTTGTATTGTGGGGTGGGTATGCACAGAAGAAGCTTAAATTGATAGATACAACGCGACATCAAGTAATTAAATCAGCACATCCTTCACCACTTTCTGCACATAATGGCTTTTTTGGTAGCAAACCTTTCTCCGCTATCAATTCAGCGTTGCGTTCTTTTGGTAAGCCAGAGATTGATTGGCAACTTCTCAACTTAGATTAAGCACCTTGACTAAATTTCCTAGTAACTAGTAGCCAAATTCTTGAAGGAAAATAGCCCTGTACAGGATTTTTCTGAATTGATTTCGCCAAAATTGCTCCCAATAGCCCACGACGTACTTCCGAATTTTTAGTGAAGAAAGGCAGAGGGCAGAAGACAAGACAGGTAATTTTTGTTTTAAACGCAGAGGTTCGCTGAGTTAAACGCAAAGGTACGCAAAGTTTTTGTTCAAGTTTTTCTTCTGAAATTTATACCATCTTGTAAAGTCCAAATATTAGCCGTTTGAAGTATAGCTCAACTCTGGAAACTAGAGTACGCGACTGGCTCCTGAATTTATCAATTACTGTACTTTGCAGAAGAAGCTTTTCGGCTCACCATACATGGTTGAATTTCTGCCAAGTTTTCTGATCGTTTTCTTTACTAGGTTGTAAGTGAGGATACAAGTAAATGACTGCTGCTAAGGCAAATCCAATCGCCAACACTATACCTAGAATTCGCCAGAAATTTTGAGGAAGCTTCTGAAGTGGTTGTTTGTGTGTCCTAGGTTGAAAAATCGTGCTACCATCCCGTGCTGTTTGTCCAGGGCGGGGTTGAAAGATTGTGCCACCATCGGGTGTGGGCTGACCACTGGGATGAGATGCAGGACGGGGTTGAAAGATTGTACCGCCGTCGGGTGTACGACTAGCTTGGCCAGATGCAGGGCGGGGTTGAAAAATTGTACCACCATCCGGTATTGGTCGGGGCTTGGGGCGTGGTTGGAACAATGTCCCTTCTGATGCTGGTTGTTCGCCTTGGTGGGATGCAGGGCGGGGTTGAAAAATTGTCCCTTCTTGGCTGAATTCAGGATTATTCCCAACTAAATTTTGATTAGTTTCTGGATGTGCTGCTGGTCGTGGTTGAAAAATCGTGCCTTCTGGTTGGTTTTGGGGAATGGGTTGTAGAGGTCGTAGCACTGTTTCCCCGTCTGAACCTTGACTTGGCATAGGTTGGGGGCGAGGTATGGTGTCATCTTGTCCTTGGTGTTGGGGAATAGGTTGCAGAGGTCGCGGTACTGTTTCCCCATCTGAACCTTGGTGTTGTCCAGGACGTGGTTGAAAAATCGTGCCTTCTGGCTGACTTTGCTCAATTGGTGTTAGGGGTCGGGGTGTGGTTTCTCGATCTGAACCTTGATGATACAAAGGTTGGGGACGAGGTATGGTTTCATGTTCCCCTTGGCTGTACTCAACCGGTGTTAGGGGTCGGGGTGTGGTTTCTCGATCTGAACCTTGATGATACAAAGGTTGGGGACGAGGTATGGTTTCATGTTCCCCTTGGCTTGGCTCAACTGGTGTCAATGGTCGTGGGACGGTCTCGCCATGATGATACAACGGTTGAGAAGGAGGCATGGTGTCCTCAAGTTGGCTTTGGTCAATCGCTGTCAGCGGTCGGGGTATGGTGTCGAGATTGGTAGCTGGTCTGGGTACAGTGGGATGGGGAGCGATCGCTTGTTCATCCTCAACGCTAAGATTAAGAGCGATTGGTTTAGCCGCAGCCTGCAAAGCTCGATCCAGTTCTTCTACACTGGCAAAACGATTCTGTGGATTCTTGTGCAAGCATTTGAGAACTACAGCCTCTAATTGCTCAGACAAATATTCACACCCAAGTTGCGATCGCAATGGCTTCGGCGGTTCATAAGCATGGGCTAATACCCAAGAGGCTTCGCTGATATTATTAGCCTTGACGCCTAAACCAAAGGGATCTACTCCACTCAGCATTTCGTATAGGATCAGTCCCAAGCTGTAAATATCTGCCCTGGCGTTTAAGTTTTTATCGCTTTGGATCTGCTCCGGTGCTGCGTAGCGAAATGTGCCAATAAATGTATTGGTGATATTAGTTTGTTCTGAAGATTCATGGCGGATTTTTGCAACACCAAAATCCAAAATCTTCACCCACTCTCCCAAATCTGTAGGCACTAAAAAGATATTGTCTGGTTTGAGGTCGCGATGGATTACCTGAATATGCTCAGTGCTTTTACCACCATCGCGCTGTAAATCTACTCCTTCATGAGCTAGCTTTAAACCTTTGCAAACTTGAGCGATGATACCTACAGTTCGCTCTACCGATAAACGCTTCTCACGTAGTAGTAATTGTCGCAGTGTTTGCCCCCGCAGATACTCCATTACATAGAATGGATGTCCTTCAACTGTGACGCCACAATCGCTAATCTTCACAATGTGGTCACTTTGCAAAGCCGCACAGACTGCTATTTCCCGCTCAAACCGCTTTCGCATCTCTTTCGAGGCTACTAGGGTATCTTTCAATAACTTCAATGCTACTTGCTGACCTACACGGGTATCCATTGCCAGGAAGACTTCACCCATACCACCACCAGCTAACCGTTTGTCTAAACGGTATCGCTCATTATCACCGATAAAGCGCCCATTCCAAGAATTTGAAGATGGTGGGGATGTCATCTGATAGAACCCATCCTAGTTACTTTAATGTTTTCTCTGGCAACAAAAATAAATATTACTCCCGTGGCAACTTTTTTCTGCCGGATAATATTGAGGTAATAGTAATTTTTATTACTCGTAATTATTAATTTATCTACGTTCAGCTTAACATATTAATAAGTTTAACCAATGCTGGGACTTTGTATCAAATACTTAATAAAAGCTTAAAAGCATGACTAATGGTAGTGCCAATTTGTTCCGAATGTTAATAGGACTTACGCAAGTGTCATATTTTTTTCGTTTAGGTTGTCAAGAGTCAAAAGTCAAGAGTCCAAAAAACCTTAATTTTTGACCCTTGACTCTTGACCCTGGACTCTTAGACCAGAAGATAATTGTGCCAGTTGCGTAAATCCTGGTTAAATTTAACTTGAATCCAATAGAGCTTTGTCAGAGAAATTGTGACTTATTAACCTTGACAGACTCTACGCATCAAAGTTTCATACTCTGATACACAAACTATGAAAAACCCGTAAACCCAGATATGGTGGACGATGTCCACCCTACTATTTGGATTTCAAAAATCAGATATGAATCCGATAGCAAAGATACATTTTACTCAAAGTTTTATTGAGTGTATCCATAGATAGTTGACAAAATACAATTATTTATTTTTATAAATTTTACCGGGAATCACCACCGAGCAGAATGTGAAATATTTTGCAAAAAAATGTTTTGAGAATTTTGTCTGAGCTAAACAATCAATAAGTGCTAGTAGCGTGAGGAATCAGAATGAGTAACGCACTCTCGATAGCCGCTGTGACAGCAGTACTGAAAGACTTGCTGGAAAATGGTCTAGTTAGTGACTCAATTACGGCAAGTGTTGGTGACGTAATTGTGACTGCGCTACCACCAGATCTAATTACAGTGGGAACTGATGAGCGCGCTCAACTCAATTTATTTCTCTATCAGGTGACGCAAAACCGTAATGTTGATTGGGTATCTCAGGAATTTCGCAGCAAAAGTTCACGTATAAATAAAAACTTACGCTCGGCAAATCCGCCACTAGCTTTAGACTTGCATTACTTACTTACAGCTTATGGTGCCAAAGATTTTCAGGCAGAGCTTTTACTGGGGTATGCAATGCAACTGTTACATCGCACCTCGGCGATCGCAACTAGTGCAATTGAAAATGCTTTGAAAAACGCATCTACACGCAGTACGTCTAATGTCTTTGCTCAGGCTTTGGTGAATGTGTCTGTCTCGGAGTTAGCTGAACAAATTGGGCAAATTAAACTTTCCCCAGAATTTTTTAACATGGAAGACACTTCTAAACTTTGGTCTGCGTTACAAACTCATTATCGTCCCTCAGCTAGCTATCAAGCATCAATGGTGTTGATTGAGAGCGATGACTCTGCAAAAGCTGAGGGTTTATGTATGATGTCCTTGTCGCAACCAAGTGTAGAGCAAGTTATCGCCCCCGCCGAAACAGAACAATTAATTGTTGTAGACAGTACATTAGTAATTCGCGGTAAGCGGTTACGAGGTGAGATTACCAGAATTAGATTAGGTAATACAGAGAAATTGCTAGTACCAGAAGATGTGAAAGAAACGCAAATTAGTCTGCTAGTACCGCCAGATTTATATGCAGGTGTACAAGCTGTGCAAGTTGTGCATCTGAAAATGGGTGATGCAGGGCAAAAACAGCAGGTTGAATCTAATGTTACGCCTTTTGTGCTGCACCCCAAAATCACAGCCACAATTGTACACGTGGAAAAAACTGCTGAGAATTCACGTTCAGGAGAAATTACCGTGAAATTTCAGCCGAAAGTTGGCAAGATGCAACGGGTAGTTTTACTTCTGAATGAAATCTCAAATAACAGTCCTGGTGTCTACTCTTTTCCTGTGGCGGTACACAATGAAGACACCGATGCGATAACAATTCCGGTAAACGATGTCAAACCAGGAACATATCTTGTCAGGGTGCGAGTAGACGGGGCGGAAAGTCCGCTACATATTAATCAAGCTGGGAAATATGATGCACCACAGGTGATAATTCCATGAATAATCATAATTGGCACGATGCAAACCAGCGTTACCTCTCAGCAGCCTTAGCTTTGGTACGTGGTGCTTTAGAAAGTTATACAACAAATGCACAGCAGCCGACTGAGCTACAAAACCAAGAGAACGCCCGACAGCAAGCAGCTGCGGCTATGCCTACACCATCGGCATTAGATAATATATGCCGGATGTTTAGTCTCTCAGCTTTTGAGCGCGACTTGTTGCTATTGTGTGCAGGTATGGAATTGAGTGGAGATTTTGCCCGGTTATGTGCGATCGCACAAGGTGATGCACAACGAGCTTATCCTACTTTAAGTTTAGCTTTAGCTGCGTTACCTAATGCCCATTGGGATGCGATCGCACCCAATGCACCTTTACGTCGTTGGCGATTAATTCAAATTGGGGAAGCTCATGCTTTAACCCTCAGTCCCCTGAGAATTGACGAACGGATTTTACATTATTTAGTTGGTATCCAATATCTTGACGAACGTTTGGCTGGTGTGATCGAGCCATTACTAGGTGGGGGAGATTTAGTCCCATCACACCAAGCTTTAGCAGAGCGAGTTACCGCAGTTTGGCAGCAGAATTATAAAGGAAATAATTTACCCATCGTCCAGTTATGTGGCTACGAAACTAGCAGCAAACGCGCCATTGCAGCCACAATTTGTCAACTCCAGAATTTACATCTGTGGGTGATGCCTGCACAAGTCATTCCCCTATTACCAGGAGAATTAGATAACCTGATTCGCCTGTGGACACGGGAGACAATTTTAACTAAGAGTGTCTTACTGATAGACTGCGATGAACTCGATACTAATGATGTGACGCGGATAAATGCGATCGCTCATTTCATCGAACGCACAAATGGCTTTTTGCTGATCACAAGCCGGGAAAGAATGCGTCTACCACAACGCTTAGTTGTAAGTTTTGATGTGCAGCAACCCACAGCCAAAGAACAAGGAGCAGTTTGGCAAGAAGCGTTATCGGAAATTGCACCCGAACTCAACGGACAAGTCAAAATTTTAGTCGATCAATTTAACTTGAGTCCCGCAACCATTTATGCAGCCTGTGCAGAAGCCGCTGGACAATTAGCACAGCCACAGTCAAACAACCTCACCAATATTTTATGGGATGCCTGCCGCTTACAAGCACGACCCCGCTTAGATGAGCTAGCACAGTGGATTGAGCCAGCAGCCGATTGGGACGACTTGGTATTACCAGAAAACCAGCAAAGCATTCTCCGTGATATTGCGGCTCATGTTCGGCAGCGCAGTACTGTATATAACACATGGGGATTTGCTGCTAAGAGTGCGCGGGGTTTGGGAATTAGTGCCTTATTTGCAGGTGCTAGCGGTACGGGGAAAACCTTGGCGGCGGAAGTGTTAGCTAATAAATTGCGCCTTGACCTGTATCGCATTGATTTATCATCGGTGGTGAGTAAGTATATTGGCGAAACAGAGAAGAATTTACGCCGCGTCTTTGATGCCGCAGAGCAAGGCGGAGTAATTTTATTATTTGATGAAGCGGATGCCTTATTTGGCAAACGCAGCGAAGTTAAAGATGCGCGCGATCGCTATGCCAACATCGAGGTAAGCTACTTACTGCAACGGATGGAATCTTATCCAGGTTTGGCACTGTTAACAACCAACCTCAAAAGTGCGATTGATAGCGCCTTTCTGCGCCGCATTCGCTTTGTCGTGCAGTTTCCCTTCCCTGATGCAGTGCAACGAGCCGAGATTTGGCGACGGATTTTTCCACCCAATACACCCACAGCCGACTTAGATGTAGTAAAACTGGCACGCCTCAACGTAGCTGGAGGTAATATTCGGAACATTGCCTTAAATGCAGCATTTTTAGCGGCTGATGCGGGGGAAGTTGTGCAGATGAAGCACGTATTACGAGCAGCGCAGACGGAATATGGCAAGTTGGAGAAGCCTTTGACAGAGGCAGAAATTGGGGGGTGGAGTTGATTTTGAAATATCAGCAGTACACGGGACGTAAGGGCACGGCACCGATAAAATGTCGGTTTTCCCGAAAGTCTGTGGATGCCCATTGGTGTCAACTTAAGCAAAAAGGAAGCATAGGATGTAGTTTAGTATATCGTCAGATTCCTGAGCATTGAATCAACCCCTAGACCTGATTTCTACAGAGATGGTTTTCCGCAGTTTATACCATTTCTCCCAAGCCGTTCTACGTGGTGATGCCAGTGAGGCTGTTCCTTATCTTGTTGAACATCAAAAGCTGTTTGGATTAGTCAAAGCTAGGCGTAAGCGCCATCGAGAGATTGACGCTTACACTCAACAAATTTGGGCTTTACCTTCTTAAGTTGACGCCAATAAGCATTGCTAAAGCCTCTATCATGTATTTGTATGATTCTTAAAGCGAAGTGTATGACTAGCTGACCAAGGCTAATTTATGTGCTTCCTGCACCTAACTGGAGAGCATAGAGATTGGCATAGACACCTTGCTGACTCATAAGTTCTGCATGGGTTCCCTGTTCGACAATTTGCCCTTGCTGAATCACTAACACCCGATCTGCTTGAGTCACGGTACTAAGGCGGTGAGCAATCACGAAGCTGGTACGACCTTGCAACAAGCGAGCGATCGCATTTTGTACCAGCGCTTCTGTGCGGGTGTCTATACTACTGGTAGCTTCATCCAGAATCAGAATGCGGGGATCGATCAACACCGCACGAGCAATACTAATTAGTTGTCGTTGTCCTTGGCTGAGAGGCGCACCTCGTTCGCCTAATTGAGTTGTGTAACCTTGTGGCAATGAAGTGATGAACTCATGCACATTCGCCATTTGGGCAGCAGCTTCGATATCAGCTTGGGTAGCGTGGGGAGATCCAAAGGCAATGTTTTCCGCTACAGTACCGCTAAATAAAATATTATCTTGCAAAACAATGCCAATCTGCCGCCGTAAACTAGTTTGAGTAACACTACGCACATCAATGTCATCAATTTTTACTGCACCATCAGAGACATCGTAAAAACGCAATATCAAATTAACGATTGTCGTTTTACCTGAGCCGGTTGGCCCAACTAATGCAACCATCTGTCCGGGACTGGCTTTTAAATTCACGCCTTTGAGAACCAATTGCTCTGGATTATAGCCAAACTTGACATTTTCAAATGTCACCTCACCGTCAATTGGAGGCATTTCGGTGGCATCAGGTGCATCTTTGAGTTGCGATGGTTCGTCCAACAGCAGAAAAATTCGCTCTAATCCAGCAAAAGCAGACTGAGCTTGGGTATAAAACTGACTGAGAATTTGGATTGGGCGGAAAAATTGCTGCACGTAAAGTAGAAAAGATGTAACTACACCGACTGTCGCGCCTCCTGTCACAGCAAGATAGCCACCATAAGCCAGAACACCTGCGGTTGCGAGAGTGTTGAGAAAATCAATTGACGGCAAAAACGCCGCAGTAATTGCCACAGCTTGGACATTGGCATCGCGATTCGCCGCGTTGAGAGTGGCGAATTCTTGAATGTTCAGCTGGACGCGATTAAATGCCTGTGCTTCTCGCACGCTGCCAATATCTTCTTCCAACTTGGTGGAAAGTTCGCCAATGGTCTGTCGTGTAACGCGAAATCTCGCTCTAGCCCAACGTGCAAATAAGCTCGTGGTTAAAATCATGATTGGTACAACTAGGTTGCTCAACAAGCCGAGTTGTAAATTGATTGTCAGCATAGCAATGACAATCCCAACCAAACTAAAAGTATTGCCCAGCATTTGGGCCACAGTCTGCCCAAATGCCTGATTTACCGTATTCACATCATTGAGCAGGCGACTCATTAAATCCCCGGCTTCGCTGCGATCGAAAAAGCTGAGTGGCAAACTCTGAATTTTGGTGAAAATATCTTGCCGCAGTTGTGCCAGCAAGCGCTGCATAATCCAGCCGACGCGAATAATTTGACCGCGTGTTGCCGAGATACCAAGCACGTAAATTATTCCCAGTAGCCCTAATAGCAGCATCAAACCTGGTAAATTGCCCTTGGCAATCAGATGATCTATCGACCAACCAAGTAAAAAGGGCCCGATCGCCTGGCTTGAAGCACCAATCAATACTAATGTCAAGGCAATGGGGAGTTCTTTGCGGTAGGGTCGCAAGTATTGCAAAAAGCGCCGCAAAGTGGAGAGTTGGTGAGTTGCTTGTTGCTCAGGTGCAACAACCGGGCCGAAACCTCTCATAATAATTTTGGATTTTAGATTTTAGATTTTGAATTTTGAATTTTGCGGAAAGTCTGAGCGGCGGCTTCCGCCAATCAGAACTTTTCAAGAGAGAATTTTGAATTGTAAATTGTTCTCCTTTGGCTTTATTTGAGATTCCAAAATTGCCCCGTAGAGTGGACTGGTTTGCATTAATTCTTCATGAGTGCCTTGAGCAACCAATTGTCCTTTATCGACCAAAAAAATGCGATCGGCATTCTTGATAGTGCTAATACGTTGAGCCACAACAAAAGTTACACAAGCTTTTTTGCGCATTAAATTATCCAATTCCGCTTGAATTTGCGCGGCAGTTTTGGCATCTACAGCCGAAGTACTGTCATCTAAAATCAGAATACTGTAATCGGTGAGTAAGGTGCGGGCGATCGCTATTCTTTGCTTTTGTCCTCCAGATAAACCGATGCCGCGTTCGCCTACCATCGTCTCGTAGCTATCGGGTAGGCTGGCGATGAAATCATGGATTTGGGCAGTTTTTGCGGCTTCAAGCACCTGTTCTAAGGTTGCATCAGGTTTGGCGTAGGCGATATTCTCGCGGATGGTGCCAGAAAATAGGGTAGTTTCTTGAAAGACAATCCCGATGTGCGCTCTGAGACTTTTCAGGGTAAAATCCCGTACATCCACGCCATCAATCCGAATTGCGCCATTGGTGACATCGTAAAAGCGGGGAATTAAGTTCATAATTGTGCTTTTACCGGAGCCTGTCATGCCTAAAACCGCAATTAATTCCTTAGGCTTGGTTTCAAAAGACACATTCTTTAGGGCTTCAGTTGTGGCTCCCGGATAACGAAACGAGACATTTTCAAAGGTAACTCTCCCGCCGCAGGTGTGAAAATCTACTGCATTCGGGCGATCGCGAATTTCCACCGCCGCATCCACCACTTCATAAACTCGTTCCGCCGAAGCCGCAGCTTGTGCGATCGCAGGTGCAGCAAATCCAATCAACAAAATTGGTTGCAGTATCAATACTAAGTAAGAGTTAAACGCTACCAATTCCCCAACAGAGAACCTACCACCAATTACCTGTGCCCCTCCATAAGCAAATACTGCCAAAGTCACTAAATTACTCATTAAAAAGATAAAGGGGAAGGTATTACGGATGGCGCGAATAGTCTTCATATTCGCTATGACTAGGTCATCATTAAGAGTCGTGTAACGCAACCTTTCGGTTGACTCCCGCACGAAAGCTTTGACTACCCTGATTCCTAGCAAGTTCTCTTGCAATACTGCATTCAGATTACTCAGTTGTTCTTGTACCTGGCGAAATAGTCTGTCATTGCGGGTGACAAATCGCGCCATTAACCATCCTGAAATGGGCACTACTGTGAGGGTAATTAATGCTAATCGCCAATTCATCACCAGCAAAATTACCGCAATACTCGCTAATGTCACCACTGCACCCACAACCTGAATTAAGCTAGTGCCAATAAAGGTGCGAATTTGCTCAATATCACTGGTGACGCGGGTTAACAGTTGCGAAGTCTGTGCTTGGTCGTGATAGCTAAAACTGAGGTTTTGAATCTTGCTGAAAATCTTGTTACGTAAATCGTAAGCAACACCTTGAGAAGCGGCTTCTGCTAAATAGCTTTGTCCAAAATTAAACAAACCGCGAGCGATCGCGGCAACTACCATCCATGCAGCACTGTAAAGTACAATCTCTAAGTTGCGCTGGGCAATCCCTTCATCGATTCCCCAGCGAAATAATTGCGGGGTGACAGCATTCGCAACTGTCAAAAGTAAGAGACTAAAGAAAGCTCCTAAGGAAATCCATCGGTAATTGCTCAAGCTTCCCAGCACCCGCTGGATTGCTTGCATCGAAGAACTTTCTGGGATTTGCGATCGTTTAACCAATGAAATGCACCCTGGTGTCTTTCACAAATTATCTCGCACTTGAGAACTTATGTGACTCAATTAATGCTGATTGGGCAGTTTTGAAAGTAAAGTTTGGAGTTGAGAAGTCGAAGTTTCGAGCTTTTTACTCGGAGTTTCAAGTTCCCAAGTCGAAGTTCCGAGCTTTTTACTCGATGTTTGGTGTTCTGAAGGGGAAATTTCAAGTTTTTTACTCGAAGTTTAGTGTTCTGAAGTCAAAACCTAGAGTTCTCAGTGAGATTAGGGAACTCCAAGAAATAAATTATGCAGCCAGTAGGGGCACGGCATCCACAAATTTTCGGTAATATCAATATTTTATCGGTGCCATGCCCTTACAACTGAGTTATTTTTTTATTTGTTAGTCCTTTACATCCATAAAAACGTCGAGTTTTCTAGTTTTTTCATAACTTCTTCTCTCCTGTTGCTGAAACTGGCTGCATAACAAGTCTGAGTTTACTTACTTTTTTTACAGACACTTGGCGAAAATTACTGAGTAAAGCCATGATTATGCAATAACTCAATCTACTAATCTGTTATTTTAAAGTGAAAAAAGTATACAGTAATCTTCATGCAGCAAGTAGCTTGTTCGCACCTTGGTTAGCGATCGCTGCAATTACTACAGCCTCATTGTTAACTATCCCGGTTAAAAGTACAGCACAACAGCAATCTACCTCATATTCAGTAGAGCAACGCGCAGCTTTACAAGAAGCGGAACAACTGAATCAGCAGGTAAACAAACTATACCAAGAAGGTAAATACAGTTCAGCCATCCCCTTAGCAGAGCGCACACTCGCTATTAGAGAGAAAGTATTGGGGAATCAACATCTAGATGTAGGCGAAAGCTTAAACAATTTAGCTATCTTATATCGAGAGCAGGGAAATTATCAACAAGCAGAACCTTTGTTTCAACGCTCTCTGGCGATCGCAGAAAAAGTTCTGGGTAATTCACATCCCATTGTCGCCACTAGCCTGAATAATTTGGCATTAGTTTACCAATATCTAGGAAATTATCAAAAAGCAGAACCCCTATTTCAACGCTCTTTGGCGATCAGAACCAAGGTACTAGGTAATGAACATCCTGATGTTGCCACCAGCTTAAATAATTTAGCTAATATCTACCAAGAGCAAGGAAAATATCAACCAGCAGAACCTCTATATCAACAAGCTGTGAGTATTTATGAAAAACTACAGGGTAAAGAGCATCCAAATGTTGCCACTAGTTTAAATAATTTAGCAAAAGTATATCGATTACAGGGAAAATATCAACAGGCTGAGCCTCTATATCAACGCGCTTTAAGTATCTATGAAAAAGTCTTGGGTAACTCGCATCAACTAGTTGCTAATACACTGAATAATTTAGGATTGCTATACAATGCACAAGCTAAATATCAACAAGCAGAAGTGCTTTATCAACGTTCTCTAGACATCTATAAAAGACTATTTGGTGAAGAACATCCAGATGTTGCCAGCACTCTGAATAATTTGGCTTATTTATACAAAGAAATAGGCAACTATCAACAAGCAGAAGTTTTTTATCAACGCTCTCTAGCTATTAGAGAAAAGATACTAGGTAACTCTCACCCTGATGTTGCCCAAAGTCTAAATAATTTGGCACTACTTTATCAAGTACAAGGAAAATATCAGCAGGCAGAAGGTTTTTATCAACGCTCTCTAGCTATCATCGAGAAAGTTCTAGGTAACTCACATCCCCATGTTGCTCTTGCTCTGAATAATTTGGCACTACTTTACCAATTACAGGGAAAATATCAACAAGCTGAACCTCTATTTCAACGCTCTCTAGGTATTAGAGAGAAAGTACTAGGTGATTCCCATTCTGATGTTGCCCAAAGTCTGAATAATTTAGCACTACTTTACCAAGAGCAGGGGAACTATGACCAGGCAGAATCTTTATTTCAACGCTCTTTAGCTATTGACGAGAAGATACTAGGAAAAGAACATCCTTCTGTTGCTCTGAGTTTGAATAATTTGGCTAATTTATATCGAGATCAAGGGAAATATGCACAAGCAGAAACTCTATTTCAATATGCTTTAACAATCTATGAAAAGACGCTGGGTAACGAACATACAAATTTTGCTCTTGCTTTGAATAATTTGGCACTAGTTTATCAGTATCAAGGAAATTATCAAAAGGCAGAACCTTTGCTGCAACGCTCTTTAGCTATCCAAGAGAAGGTACTCGGTAACGAACATCCTGATGTTGCTTTGAGCCTGAATAATTTAGCAGCACTATACCAGTATCAAGGAAACTATGAAAAAGCAGAACCTCTGTTTCTGCGCTCTTTAGCTATCTATAAGAAGATACTGGGTAACGAACATCCATCTGTAGCCACAAACTTAAGTAATTTAGCTTTACTTTACCAAGATCGAGGTGATATTGCTCGTGCTATCGATTTTTTACACCAAGCATTAGAGATTGAAGAACACAATCTCAAATTAATTTTTGCTGTTGGCTCAGAACAAAGAAAACAGAATTATGTGAAAACTTTTACAGGCACAACCAATCTCAGCGTTTCCCTAGCTCTCAATGGAGCTAGCAATAATCCCACCGCCGCATCTTTAGCATTAACTACTGTATTACGCCGCAAAGGGCTGGTATTAGATGCCGTAGCTGATAGTATTCAAATACTACGCGCTCAACTTGACAGCAACCCCAAAACCCAAAAGTTATTTACTCAGTGGTTGCAGCTACAACAGCAACTATCATCTCTAGTATTTTCGGAAGCAGAAAAACAAACTGCAAACTCTAAATCTCAGTTAGAAGAACTAGACGCTCAAAAAGAGCAATTGGAAGCAGCGATTAGTACTAAAAGTGCCGAATTCCGCACGCAAACTCAATCAGTAGAACTAGCAGCAATTCAAGCCAAAATACCCCAAGATGCAGCTTTAGTAGAAATTGTCCAATATCAACCATACAATCCCAAAAGCAAAATAATTGGGCAAGGATGGGATAAACCGCATTATGCGGTAGCGGTATTACAATCTTCTGGCAAACCAAAGTGGATTGATTTAGGAGAAGCCGCAGAAATTAACCAATTGGCGATTAATTTTCAAGCAGCGTTAGCGACGGGAAAATCATTTAAAAAACTGGCTCGCGCTTTAGATAGAAAATTAATAGAACCAATCCTTCCTTTATTAGGTAATGCGCGTCATTTATTAATTTCTCCGGATGGACAGTTAACATTAATTCCCTTTGAAGCACTCACCAACGAGCAAGGACAATTCCTAATTCAGCGCTACGCTTTTTCTTACCTTACCAGTGGACGGGATTTGTTACGCTTTGCGCCAAGTGGAAATAAATCTTCTGCTCCTGTAGTGCTAGCAGATATAGACTATAACAACCAACTACAAGCTGTAACTGTAGCTAAAGCGCCTAATGTGCGTGGTTCTCAGAATTTACGCTCTGGAGACTTGGCAAATCTGGTATTCGATCCCTTAGATGCGACTAAAGCTGAAGCCACAGCCATCAAAGCTGTCTTACCCAATGCGCAAGTGTTGCTAGGTAAAGATGCCACAGAAACTACAATCAAAAAACTTCACAGTCCCAGTATTTTACATCTAGCTACCCACGGTTTTTTTATTAGCGATGTTGAACAAAATTTGAATGCATCACGGGGTACAGAAATGACAACGCGATCGCCTAAGATTTTGCAAATAGAAAATCCCTTATTACGTTCTGGCTTGGCGTTGGCTGGTGCTAATAAACGCGATCGGGTAGCATCAGGTAGCGATGATGGCGTACTCACAGCCTTAGAAGTGGCTGGTTTAGATTTGCGCTCAACTAATTTGGTAGTGCTTTCCGCCTGCGACACAGGTAGAGGTGATGTGCAAGTTGGGGATGGTGTTTATGGTTTGCGCCGTGCTTTAGTGATGGCTGGCGCTCAAACTCAGATTTTAAGTTTATGGCAAGTAGATGATGCGGCAACCAAAGAATTAATGGTGAAGTATTATCAAAACTTGAAAGCTGGTAAAGGCAGACATGAAGCTTTACGTTCTGCACAGATAGAGTTACTCAATAGCCAAAATTATCAGCATCCTCGATTCTGGGCTGCGTTTGTTCCTTCTGGTAACTGGACACCTTTGAGTAACAAGTAGTTAATTCAAGCCAAAATTCCAGGTTTGGAAGCTGATGTTTTGAGTTATGCGGTGGGATGATTGCCAATGCAGAGATTAATTTACCGACTTTTTTTGACGAACAGCTACGTAATATTATTGGGTAAAGCCACGATTGTGCAATAACTCAACCAATACCAGTTAATTCAAAAGTGAAAAAAGTATACAGTATTATTAATGCAACAAGTAGCTTCTTAAGACCTTGGTCAATAGGAATTGCAATTGCAACATCACTGCTGTTAAGTATTCCAGTCAAAAGTATAGCCCAACAGCCGCCCCCAGCATATTCAACCGAACAAACAGCAGCCTTAAAGGAAGCAGATCGACTCAACGAACAGGTTATAAAGTTATACCAAGCAGGTAAATACAGTACTGCCATCCCCTTAGCAGAACGCGCACTAGCTATCAGAGAGAAAGTATTGGGTAACGAACATCCATTGGTGGCTACTAGCCTGAATAATTTGGGTTTAATGTATCACGAACAGGGAAACGATCGGCAAGCAGAACCTTTATTACAACGCGCACTAGCTATCAGACAGAAGGTACTAGGCAACGAACATCCTGATGTCGCCACTAGTTTGAGTAATTTGGCTTTAATCTATCATAGACAAGGGAACAATCAACAAGCACAACCTCTGTATCAACGCTCTCTGGCTATTAGAGAGAAGGTACTGGGCAACGAACATCCTGATGTCGCCACTAGCCTAAATAATTTAGCGGCACTATATGATGACCAGGGGAACAATCAACAAGCGCAACCTCTATATCAACGTGCACTAGCTATCAGAGAGAAGGTACTGGGTACAGAACATCCTGATGTTGCGGAAAGCTTAAATAATTTGGCTTCAATGTATTATGACCAGGGGAACTATCAACAAGCAGAACCTTTATTGCAACGCGCACTAGCTATCAGAGAGAAGGTACTGGGTAAGGAACATCCATTGGTAGCTACTAGCCTGAATAATTTAGCCGCACTATATAATGAGCAGGGGAAATATCAACAAGCTCTACCTTTGTATCAACGCGCTCTGGCTATTAGAGAAAAAGTTTTAGGCAATGAACATCCCGATGTTGCCTCTAGCCTGCAAAATTTAGCTACACTTTACATACAACAAGGGAACTATCAACAGGCTAAACCTTTGTTGCAACGTGCTCTGGCTATTACAGAGAAAGTTTTAGGCAGTCAACATCTATTGGTTGCCTCTAGCCTAAACAATTTAGCAGAACTATACCGGGTACAGGGAAACTATCAACAAGCTCTACCTTTGTATCAACGCTCTCTGGCTATTAGAGAGAAAGTTTTAGGCAATGAACATCCATTGGTTGCTGTTAGCCTAAATAATTTAGCCGCACTTTACTCTACACAGGGAAAATATCAACAGGCTGAACCTTTGTATCAACGTGCACTAGCTATTAGAGAGAAGGTACTGGGTAAGGAACATCCATTGGTTGCTGTTAGCCTGAATAATTTAGCCACACTCTACTATTCACAGGGAAAATATCAACAAGCTTTACCCCTGTATCAACGTGCTTTGGCTATTAGAGAGAAAGTTTTAGGCAATGAACATCCTGATGTTGCGGAAAGCTTAAATAATTTGGCAGGACTGTATGAGGCACAGGGGAACTATCAACAGGCTTTACCCCTGTTCCAAAGTGCTTTGGCTATTAGAGAGAAGGTACTGGGTAAGGAACATCCTGATGTTGCCTCTATCCTCAACAATTTGGCAGGACTGTATCGGACACAAGGGAACTATCAACAGGCTTTACCCCTGTATCAACGTGCATTAACTATTAGAGAAAAAGTATTAGGCAACTTACATCCTGATTTTGCCTCTAGCCTAAATGATTTAGCCATACTTTACCACTTAAAAGGAGATTATCAACAGGCAGAACCTCTTTATCAACGTGCTCTGGCTATTAGGGAGAAAGCATTGGGCAACGAACATCCCGATGTTGCCCAAAACTTCAATAATTTGGCTGAATTTTACCGGACACAGGGGAAGTATCAACAGGCAGAACCTCTCTATCAACGCGCTCTGGCTATTAGGGAGAAGGTACTGGGTAATGAACATCCTAATGTTGCCAGTAGCCTAAACAACTTAGCCGTACTGTATCAAGGACAGGGTAACTATCAGCAGGCGGAACTTCTGTGGCAACGTGCTCTAGCTATTAGAGAAAAAGTACTGGGTAACGAACATCCCGATGTTGCCCAAAACCTCAATAATTTGGCTATGGTTTACGTAGGACAGGAGAAATATCAACAAGCTCTACCTCTGTTGCAACGTGCTTTGGCTATTGGGGAGAAGGTACTGGGTAAGGAACATCCCGATGTTGCCAATAGTTTGAATAATATCATGTTCGTATAATCACTTATGATAAAAGTAGGTAGTAAAATTATAAAA
>JAVRCV020000032.1:0-208487 GCA_034530615.2 Aulosira sp. ZfuVER01 | reverse complement strand
TACCCGTTCATTCTCTCAATATTAGTGTACCTCATTTACCTGCAATTGGCTGTATGTTAAATTATATAGGACTAATTTAGCCTAAATAGGTGAATCTATCTACTAAAATAGATTGTTTCAGACTTGGATGAATCAATGTTTGATAGTAAATAAACTAGCGTTGTCAGGGTTTAACAATGCTAAACCCATAGAAGAGATGTAATTTTTCAAACGATTGATATTTAGTATTTACCGTCAATGTATAAGTCTTATCTGATGGTCAGGATTTTTAATCTAAAATCCAAAATTAGTATGATATACCAGAATTCCCTAACTATACTGACTAAGGAATTCTGAAAAGACAATTCTCGATTAAGATTGTGGGATATTGTTAAATAGATTAGAGATTCGCCAAATAAATTAAGAATGAAGCTGGCAGCACGAGTAAGTCAGGTAACGCCCTCTTTAACCTTAGCGATCGCAGCTAAAGCTAAGGCAATGAAAGCAGAGGGTGTGGACATTTGCAGTTTTAGCGCTGGAGAACCAGATTTTGATACCCCAGCCCACATCAAAGCAGCAGCAGCAAAAGCTTTGGATGAAGGCAAAACCAAATATGGCCCAGCCGCAGGAGAACCAAAGTTAAGGGAAGCGATCGCCCGCAAGCTTAAAGCTGATAATGGTCTAGATTATAAGGCAGAAAATGTCATCGTCACTAACGGCGGCAAACATTCTCTGTACAATTTGATGGTCGCCCTCATCGATCCCGGTGATGAAGTAATTATCCCGGCTCCCTACTGGCTGAGTTATCCCGAAATGGTAACTATAGTAGGCGGAGTCCCAGTAATTGTACGTACAGATGCTTCGACGGGATATAAAATTACTCCCGAACAACTGCGAAAATCAATTACGCCAAAAACCAAGCTATTTGTCCTCAATTCACCATCTAACCCTACGGGAATGGTGTACACGCCAGAGGAAATTAAAGCATTGGCGGAGGTAGTAGTTGATGCAGATATCTTAGTTGTCTCTGACGAAATTTACGAGAAGATTCTCTATGATGGTGCAGAGCATATTAGCATTGGTTCCCTTGGAAAGGAAATTTTTGACCGTACCTTGATTAGCAACGGCTTTGCTAAAGCTTACTCCATGACAGGGTGGCGTCTCGGTTATTTAGCAGGGCCAGTGGAAATAATTAAAGCCGCAAGTTCCATTCAAGGGCATAGTACATCTAACGTGTGTACCTTTGCTCAATATGGTGCGATCGCAGCTTTGGAAGGTTCCCAAGATTGTGTAGAAGAAATGCGCCAAGCCTTCGCTAAACGGCGACAGGTTATGCTAGACAGACTCAACGCCATTCCCGGATTGAGTTGTCCTAAACCAGATGGTGCTTTTTATCTTTTCCCCGACATCAGCAAAACAGGTCTAAAATCCTTAGAATTTTGCGATGCTCTCATAGAAGAACATCAAGTAGCTGTAATTCCCGGAATTGCCTTTGGTGCTGATAAGAACATTCGCCTTTCCTACGCCACTGATATGGCAACTATTGAAAAGGGAATGGATAGATTGGAGAAGTTTGTGAAATCGCGGATTTAGTATTATTGGGCATGGGGCATGGGGCATTGGGCATTGGGGATTTGTCATTAGTTATTTCTCCCCTGTCCCCCTTGTCCCCCTGTCTCCCCACACTCCCCACACTCCCCACACTCCCCACACTCCCCACACTCCCCACACTCTCTTGTCCCCTCCTCACATCAACCCCATCTCTTGCAAACCCTGACGGAGTCTTTTTGCTTCTTCGGGGTTTTGCTGTTGGTGTAGGGCGATCGCATTTTTAAATGCTGTTAAACTAGCTTGGTGATTGCCTACTTTTAGCTGCACTACGCCCAAATTTTGATAAGCTTCTGCATAGCTGGGGTTTAATTTGATGGCTTTTTGATAACAGGCGATCGCATCTGTAAATAAGCCTAAAGCTTTCAGTGTCATTCCCAGATTGTAATGACCGATAGCAAATTTAGGGTCAATCTTTAAAGTTGTTTGATAAGCTTTTCTAGCATTTTTCAAGTCTCCGGCTGCTTTGAGTAAGTTACCGAGATTGTTATATGCTCCCAACTTCAGAATCGGGTAAATAGGCAACTTGATTGCAGCTTGATAATGAACGCTAGCTTGTGGGGGATTTTGCAACCTACTGTAAGCAATGCCTAAATGGTAATGGAGTTCATATAAAATTTCGTAGTTTTCTTCACTCGCCCTAACTCCTCTTTTCAGTAGTTCTATCCCTTGATTAATTTTTCCAGTCTCTACATATAAAGCGCCTAACTTACTGCAAACATAAGGATCGTAAGGATGCTCGGCAATAAACTGTTCCATTGCAGTTTGGGCTTTAGCATATTTATTACCTTGAGCGATCGCACTTTTTTGATATCCTTTGTGCAAAATTGCTACTTCTTGTAAATAGCCAATTTGCCAATGCGGTTCTTTCTTTAAAATTGCCGCTACGCTGTCATCGACTAAAGCATGGTAAGGGCGAGAAAAGCGAATCTCTGGGTGATTGCGAAAAAGCCTGGAAACCAAAGAATAGGGAGATTGTTCTGCACCTACCTCATGGCGAACTAGATTGAGTAAGAGATATTCTTTACTTTGGATGATTGAGCGTATCTGTGGCAGAATTTCTGGTGTTAGCGTCTCATCTGCATCTAACACTAAAATCCAATCACCTGTGACATATTTTAAAGCTTCATTGCGAGCTGTACTGAAGTTATTGTTCCATTTAAAGTGCTGTACTTTTGCACCATATCCTGTAGCTATTTCTGGAGTGCGATCGCTAGAACCTGTATCTAAAATAACAATTTCATCTACTAAATTTTTCACACTGCTGAGACATTTAGGCAGTGTCGCTGCTTCGTTTTTGACAATCATGCACAGGCTCAAGTTCATAATTACAGCAGTCTAATGATTTCAGAATTTTGACATATATTCCTATCAACTGGGTAATTTTCAGTGCTTGTTTGTAAAACACTGTAATATGAATTAGTAAATTATTTATCATTTATCATTTGTAACTTGTTCTTCTGTTCTT
The DNA here is from genome assembly GCA_034530615.2 of Aulosira sp. ZfuVER01. GTDB lineage: Bacteria > Cyanobacteriota > Cyanobacteriia > Cyanobacteriales > Nostocaceae > Aulosira. The sequence continues at coordinate 205,432 of JAVRCV020000032.1, read as the reverse complement.
CATCACCCTTATCCCATGTCTCCCCACCCTCTCCCACAATCCCTTCCCAATCCCCACGTCCCCTTTCTTCAATCGCTTTTTGCTACCTATAAAAAAAGGTAACTGCGACGTTACCTTAGCGAATTAATTCTGGGAATCAATCTAAAATTCAAAATCCAAAATTGATTCGCGATCGCTGATTTTTACAATACCAATATTGTGATAGAAATTGCTCCAAAATTTACCCAGGATTCATGGTATTAAACCATTGCTCATCTTGAGTAAAAAGAATATCGAGGGTGACATTGGGAAAATCTTGTTTCACAATATCAGTGATTTGGTGTCGCATGGCATCGACTGCTTCGAGGCTAGTTAATTTTTCATTGTTAGGTAATAGCCAGTAAAGATGCAGATATAAAGCTTCTCCTACTTCTGTCATTCTTAAGTAGCGCTTGGCACAAGGAAATTTTGTGGTTGCAACATCAAGTAAATTATTAATACGTTGTTGCAAAGCTTCCTTGGGAGCACCCAACAAAAGTTGATTCAAACTTTCTATGACAACTTTAGCGGGTACAGGCAAAGTGAGCAACACTAATATGATAACAATTGTCGGGTCTGCATAAGGCACAAACCACGCAAAAGAGGTACGTTTAATTAGCGCGACAACACTAAATACAATCCCAACAGAAAGACCAATAATCCCGTTGATCATCCAATTTTTTGAATCTACACGTACTATTGGAGATCCCGTTTTTTTGGCAATTACAGTATGTATAATCGAAACAACGAGACAGGTAGATGCAGCAATTATTGCATAAATTACTACTATTCCTGCATCCAGATTTCTACCACCATGAAACAATGCAGCTGCTGAAGAAGCAAAGGCAAACATGGACAATCCAGCAATCAGTAGTGATTTGCATAAGTTAAGTAAAGGACTAAAGCCCTTATAACCAAATTGAAACCTTCGCCCATCAGGTCGTTTCAATAAGCGAGAAATCCACAACGTGGTTAATGCCATTATAAAACTAATCACATTAAAGAAAGCATCAAGCAAGACTGCTCCAGATTGGACAGCTAATCCGAAGCCGAGTCCTAAAATTGCTAGAAATAAAGCACCACCAATAGATAAGTAGATGCTGGTTTGTTCAAGACGCGCACTATTCATAAACAAGTGTTAGGTATTTAGTCATTTGTTAACTGACTCATGCTTGCTAAACAAGCTAATGTCTATGTTTATACTCAGGATATAGCAAGCCTATCTCTAATGACAGTTGTGTTGCAAAAGTTAGTATGATAGGTAATCCTTCTGGAGACTGGTTTTGATAGCTCAAATCTCAATTTAGCCTCTGAAACTAACTAGTAATTACCAGCTTGTGAGTTGTTACAGGCGATCGCTAGTGCAAGAAAATTGGTTTAGATAACGTTCTTATGAAATCAGCAAAATAAAGTCCGCTCAGAACATCCACTTTGATTTGTTGTTTAACTCTATAGTTATTAATGCAATAAATAATTTACCTCTCCTTTCATTCTTTAGCAATGGTAAGTAGCTAATCATGATTTATTACACAATGTCATTGCGACATTCCGCATTATGCAAAAGTTAAATTTTTATGACATATATAACTTCGTATAATTGAAAAATAATTAACATATTTGTTCTATTTTTAACAATTCGGCACTTTGGCAACTAGCAGACAGATTCACTTGATATATTGCAGATATTACCAAGATGTTTCACTTACTCTCTTGAAGACGGGATAAAATCCGTCTTTTTTGCTGTTTAACTATTTGGCATTTTGGCAACTTGTCAAAATTTAGCCATGTTATTTTCATAAAAATTGTAATGATTAACCAGGTTACAACATCAAATACGGCACAAATAACCGTTTTTTAGTTCGTATCCTTGAGAATCTTGACAACCTATTTAATTTATTTGTGTAATTTTTCCAGAGTCCAAGGTGTATTACCACTTTCAAGCTATCTCGGCGGGATAACACCCGTCTTTTATTTTGCTTGAAAGCTGTTTTGGATTGTTTCTACCTAAATATTTAATTGATAAACTTTGATACTATAGCAATCTGATTTGATACCTGAAGTGACTTCCATAGGTAGGCAATTGTCAAGAAGATTCTTTGATTTCTACCTAGCTTCGCAAAAATCAAATACAATCCTATAAATTTAGGTACTATCAGCTTTCAAAGGATTTGAACACATCCTATAGGAAGATGCTGCATTAAAAAATAAAGAGTAAATTGATCCGGGATGTTGTTATGCACTGGATTTATATAGAGGTCTGGTAACTAGCCAAACCTTTTTTCTTATTTTTACATTGAAAATATACAGTACAGTTTCTCATTTAGATGCAGTACGTTTTGACATACCCTTTGTGTGTACACGCTAGAAGGGAAGAAAAAGTCGTGTTGAGTTCAGAAATTGGGATAATTGATTTTTTGGAGTTCCCCGATATCTCGATCAGCTATTTTTAGGTTTACGCAATTTTTGGGAAACAATTGGCCCCAGAACTTGGTTGAGACTACGCAATTGTTCGGCTGTACCCATGCAGATTAGGGTATCTCCCGGCATTAAAATAGTGTCACCAGTTGGGCCACCAATTAAATTACCGTCGGTGCGGCGAATGGCTAACACTAAAGCTCCAGTTTGCGATCGCAGTTTGGCTTTTTGTAGAGTTTGTCCCACAAACGGACAAAAAGCTGGTTCGAGCAGAAATTCTTCCATATACAGCTGGCGATCTGTACCTGAGAGGATACCATCGACAAAATCCAAAACCTGGGGTCTGAGGGCTGCTGCTGCCATCCTTTTCCCACCAGTAATATAGGGAGAAATTACTGCATCTGCACCACCGCGTTGTAATTTTTGTAACGCTTCTTCTGTACTGGCTCGCGCGATCGCCCGAATTCCTGGATTCAGAGTTTTTGCTGATAAAACTGTGTATAAATTTTCGGCATCTGAAGGTAGTGCCGCTACCAGACAAATCGCTCTTTCTATACCTACTCTTAAGAGCGATTCATCTAACGTAGCATCTCCTTGGTATACTATATAACCTTCTACTTGCGCTCTTTGCACAGATTCCGGCTCGGAATCAATCACGACAAAAGATACACCTTCTGCCCGAAACTCTTTGGCAATTTGGCGACCTGTCCGACTAAATCCACAAATAATGTAATGTCCTGATAGGGATTCCATTAACCGCCTCTGTTGCCGTAGTCGAATGCCTTCTTGAAAGTAGCCTTGAATGACAGCTTCTGTAAATCTATTGACAATGTAACCGATATTGATTACACCCATCAAAATTAAGGCAATGGTAAATAATCGGCCTCGATTGCCTAAGGGGTGTGTTTCGCCATATCCCACAGTGGCTAGGGTAATTACCGTCATGTAAGCTGCATCTTCCCATGACCAGCCCTCCACCAGGCAATACCACAAAGTGCCAATCAAGAACACACAGCCAAGAGCGATCGCCCCAGCCATTAACTCTTTTTGAATACGTTGGTATGTTTGCTCAGGCCTGAAATACAAGATTCTTCACCACTGCCACTTTTGGATTTTGGATTTTGGATTGGGAATTGCTTTCTGCGTCTAGCTTTTGGGAATCCATCTGTTGCATTCTTTTTTCACATTGGTAGGACGTTTAGTCTTAAAAAAAATGTTAGTTGCAGAAAATAGTCGCAATTTTGGAGAAATTTCTAGGACACTAGTAGATAACTATACGATCGAAAGATTTTCCGAAGGAGCGGTAGTGAGCATACAAACTTTAGTTGAAGAAGCCACCATCCCCCCACAGTCAGATACTTTACCATCTAGCCCCTTTGATCCAAACAGCTTCGATGAAGCGGTAATGTCTACCTATGCCCGGTTTCCTCTAGCCCTAGAACGGGGCACAGGATGCCGGGTTTGGGATACTCAGGGGCGGGAATATCTGGACTTTGTGGCCGGAATTGCCACTTGTACCTTGGGACATGCCCACCCAGCGATGGTAGAAGCAGTCACGCGCCAAATCCAAAAGCTGCATCACGTCTCTAATTTGTACTACATTCCCGAACAAGGTGAATTGGCAAAATGGATTATTCAACATTCCTGTGCCGATCGCGTCTTTTTCTGCAACTCTGGTGCTGAGGCTAACGAAGCGGCAATTAAATTGGCGCGGAAATATGCCCATACTGTACTGGAAATTGAACGACCAATCATCTTAACTGCCAATGCTAGTTTCCACGGACGAACTTTAGCAACGATTACTGCTACCGGACAACCAAAGTATCAAAAATACTTCGATCCCTTGGTTCCTGGTTTCCACTATGTACCTTACAACGATATTGGGGCAGTGGAAGCAGCGATTAGCGAACTAGATGAAGGTGATTATCGTGTCGCCGCAATTTTAATAGAACCGCTGCAAGGAGAAGGCGGTGTCCGTCCTGGCGATGTTGCTTACTTCCAAAAGCTGCGGCAAATCTGTGATGAAACTGGCGTCTTGCTGATGTTCGATGAAGTGCAAGTTGGCATGGGACGCAGTGGTAAGTTATGGGGTTATGAAACTCTTGGCGTTGAGCCGGATATCTTCACCAGTGCCAAAGGATTGGGTGGCGGTATCCCCATCGGTGCGATGATGAGTAAGAAATTCTGCGATGTATTCCAGCCTGGGGAACACGCCAGCACCTTTGGTGGTAATCCTTTTGTTTGCGGAGTAGCGCTGGCTGTTTGCCAAACATTAGAGAAAGAAAATATTTTGCAGAATGTGCAACAGCGAGGTGAACAACTGCGAGATGGATTAAGAGCGATCGCGGCCAAATATCCTAATTACATTGCCGATGTTCGCGGATGGGGTTTAATCAACGGACTAGAATTGCAAGCCGATATCCAGCTAACTGCTGCTGATATTGTCAAAAGTGCGATCGCAGAAGGTGTACTGCTGGTACCTGCCGGGCCAAAAGTCGTCCGGTTTGTACCGCCACTAATTGTCACAGAGGCAGAAGTCAATACGGCCTTGCAAGCTATTGACAAAGCCCTGGCTACTGTCATGGCATAAGTCAACTTAAGTCCCGGCGAATCGAATTCGCAGCTATACAAACAAAGTCCGCCTAGCCTTCGGCAACGGCAAAGCCGAACGCTAACTAAGATCAAATTCAAAGTTTAAAACCCGCGCAGGCGGGTTTTGTCTTTGTAGACGCGGTTTCTAACCGCCCATTTCTATTCCATACAAGCAGCGAGTATTAAATTTTACATAACTATTTGATTATCCTATTTCCAAGGATTTTTCTTAAAGTGTGCAATAATTTTCTATGTAGTTTTGATAAATCTTGAGATATAGGGATAGCTCATGCCATACAGAGTCAAGATTTATTTAAAGCTAGTAAAAAATTTCTCAAGTTTTTTGATAAGATTCAGTAAAATAAAGTGTAATTATTTGCTATGTACTTTTCGGTAATTGCACTTACGTATTTCGGCAGCGATAATTTCTAACTTTGGTAATGAAGTTTGCAGAAAATGAGAATGACTCACCTGGGTACTTCCTTATATCGTATTAATCAAGCGAGGAACAAAGCAGCCAACAAGCGGCAAACAACTCGCAAAACTATCAAAATCCAGGAGATTCCAATCATGTCTAACGAACTATTTACCGCAGTAACCGTTGAAGAACAAGAACTAGTTAGTGGTGGAATTGATGCAGCCTACGGTTCTGCATATTCTGTACTGGCAACAACTACTAAAGTTCTCGGACCAGTAGCAGCCACTAATGGTGCTAATGGTTCAACCTTCTTGTTTGGTGGTGCTTCCGACGCTAGCAGCTTAGCCATTCTTTCTACTTTGGCTGCTGCAATTCATATTTAATTTGAAATAAGCGGAATTCTAGCTTAGACAAAAACACATCTTTAATCCTCTTGATGGGGACTAAAGATGGGTGCTTTCTTATAACGTATTAATCAAGCGAGGAAAAAAGCAGCCAACGAGCGGCAAACAACTCGCAAAACTATCAAAATCCAGGAGATTCAAATCATGTCTAACGAACTGTTTATCGAAGTAACTGTTGAAGAACAAGAACTAGTTAGTGGTGGAATTGACGCAGCCTACGGTTCTGCATATTCTGTACTGGCAACAACTACTAAAGTTCTCGGACCAGTAGCAGCCACTAATGGTGCTAATGGTTCAACCTTCTTGTTTGGTGGTGCTTCCGACGCTAGCAGCTTAGCCATTCTTTCTACTTTGGCTGCTGCAATTCATATTTAATTTGAAATAAGCGGAATTCTAGCTTAGACAAAAACACATCTTTAATCCTCTTTATGGGGACTAAAGATGTGTAAGGTAGAATCTGGTATCACTCTCACAGGGCAATGTACACCCTACAACTTATAAACTTCTAGTTTTGTCACCCTTCAAGTAAAGTGCCAATTATATAGGCTATTAGAACGCAGATGTAATACCAATTCTCCAATAGGAAGCAGCCGATGAGGACGGAGAGACGGGGAGATTGATGTGTCGTCAGATTTTAGAGAAATGGTATAACAATTCTATGTCTAACTACATTGAACCAAGAAACTCTGAATTATTCATAGAGTTGTCTGAACAACAACAGGAAGCTGCGGCTGGCGGATTAGATTTCGTTTTCCAGCAGACAAATATAGCAAGTTTTGCAAGTAATGAAATCAATATTTCAGATGGGATAAGTAGCATTTCTTATAAAAACCAATCTGGATATACGCTATCGCAAACCACTATCGGATTTCATCTTGACTCATTATTGGAAATTGATAGAAATAGCTTGCGTAAGTCAAATTTGATGGCTTTAAATTTACTATACCGATTGCTTCACTGTTTGCTATAACTTAGTTAATAATACTAGTTAAGGTTTAACGATATTCAGCTATTCCAAAAATATTGCAATAGATAGATAACACCTGCGGTTGGTAATTCTGTATGGTGCTTTGCTTATGAAATATAAATTTGTCAAACAGCATAGTGAAGAAGATTGCGGGGCTGCTTGCCTTGCGACAATTGCTAAATATTATGGACATAATTTTACTCTCAACCACATCCGAGAAGCTGTAGGTACTGGACAATTTGGTACTACTTTATTAGGATTGCGGCGAGGAGCAGAAACACTGGGATTTAATACTCGTCCAGTTAAAACTTCACCAGAACTCCTCGACCGGATGCATGAAGCACCTTTACCAGCAATTATTCACTGGAAAGGAAATCATTGGGTTGTTTTATATGGTAACAAAGGCAAGAAATGTTTAATTGCCGATCCGGCTGTAGGTATCCGTCATCTGTCTAAAAAAGATTTAGCCGAAGGTTGGACAGATTGGTTGATGCTATTACTGGAACCCGATCCGGTGAGATTTTTTGCTCAAGAAGACGATCAAATTGGTGGCTTTTGGCGCTTTTTTAAACGTGTCTGGAATTATCGCGCAATTCTAGCACAAGCTTTACCAATTAATTTAATTTTGGGCTTATTGTCTTTAGCTTCCCCATTTTTACTACAAATACTCACAGACGATGTACTAGTTCGTGGAGATACAAATTTACTCACTACTGTGGCTATTTCTGTGGTAGTGATGAATTTTATTTCTAGTAGCTTGTCATTTGTACAATCTAATTTAATTGCTAATTTTGCTCAACGCCTACAATTAGGGCTAGTTATGGAATTTGGGCGGCAAATTCTCCGATTACCCTTAAGTTATTATGAATCTCGCCGCAGCGGAGAAATAGTTAGCCGCCTCCAAGATATAGCCCAGATTAATCAATTGGTTGCTCAGGTAGTTGTTGGTTTACCTAGCAGATTTTTTATTGCCCTAATTTCTTTGGGTTTCATGATTTTCTACAGTTGGAAATTAACTGTGGTAGCATTCTTTATTTCCGTAGTGATGACCCTGTCTACGATAATATTCCAGCCGAGTTTACAGCGGAAAACTCGGGAACTGTTAGTCACGGAAGCAGAAACCCAAGGTCTTTTAGTAGAAACATTTAAAGGCGCACTTACCCTCAAAACTACTGCATCTGCTCCCCAATTTTGGGATGAGATAAAAAGCCGATTTGGGCGTCTTGGTAATCTCACATTTCGCACTATGCAAATTGGGATTATTAATAATACTTTTTCGGGATTTATTTCTGCGATTGGTGCAGTGCTTTTGCTCTGGTTTGGTGGTAATTTGGTAATTAATCCAGTTGAACACTTAAGTATCGGGCAACTAATGGCGTTTAACTCCATGAATGCCAATTTTCTCGGCTTAATTAGTACAGTCATTGGTTTTGTTGAAGAATTTACCCGTGCTAAAACCGCCACACAACGACTAACAGAAGTTATCGATGCTACCCCAGAGAATGAAGGTGATGGGAAAAAGCCTTTGGCTTACATTCCAGGTGATGCTGATGTTATTTGTAACAATGTAGGCTTTCATTATGCTGGTCGCCTTGACTTATTGGACAATTTTTCATTAACAATTCCTGGTGGTCAAGTTACTGCCCTAATTGGTAAATCTGGTTGTGGTAAAAGTACACTTGCTAAATTAATTGCTGGATTATATCCACTACAATCTGGCAATATCCAAATTGGAATATATAACATCCAAGATCTGTCTCTAGATTGTTTGCGTCAACAGGTAGTTCTGGTTCCTCAAGATGCCCACTTTTGGAATCGTTCTATTGTGGAAAACTTTCGTTTAGGAACACCGCATATTAGCTTTGAGCAGATTGTCAGAGCTTGTCAAATTTCTGGTGCTGATGAGTTTATTAATAAACTACCTGACAAATATCAGACTATTTTAGGAGAATTTGGCGCAAACATATCTGGAGGACAACGTCAAAGATTAGCGATCGCCCGTGCTATCGTGACAGAACCGCCGATTTTAATTTTGGATGAATCTACTGGTGGACTCGATCCAGTCAGCGAAGCGCAAGTTTTGGAACAACTGTTTAAGCATCGCCAAGGTAAAACCACAATTTTAATTACTCACCGCCCCAAAGTAATTAATCGAGCCGATTGGATAGTTTTATTGGAACACGGCAAATTGAAACTTCAAGGTTCATTGAAGGATTTGCGTTCCAAGCCAGGAGATCATTTAGACTTTTTAATTCCTTAATATTAATTTTTTAGAGGGGAGGGATATGCTATATACCCATAATCAGAAAATCCTACCGGAAGTTCAAGAAGATTTTATTCCTCCTGTAAGTGCTTGGACATCTTTAGCAGGAGTCTTTCTAGTGGGGACTGTCGGTTCTGCGTTTGGCCTCTCTTCATGGGTGAAATACAACGTCACGGTGAAAGCTGCTGCAACCGTCCGTCCTATTGGAGATGTTCGACTAGTTCAACCAAAAATGGAAGGCACTGTTAAGAACATCCTGGTTAAAGAAAATCAGGTTGTTAAACAGGGAGATATAATTGCTTACCTTGATGTTGAACAATTGCGTATTAAAAAGAGTCAACTGCTAGGAAATATTCAACAAGGTAGACTGCAATTAGTTCAAATTGACGCGCAAATTAGCTCTTTAGATACTCAAATTATTGCCGAGAAAAGAGTAATAGAGAAAACAGTTTCTGCTGCTCAATCCGATTTAGCACGCAGCCAGAGAGACTATGAAGACCGCCAAATTAATTCAGCCAGCGAATTACAAGCAGCAGAAGCTAGTCTCCAAAAAGCTTATGCCGATTTGCAAAAAGCTTATGCTGATTTAGACTTTGCTAAATTAGATCGCGATCGCTATGAGCAACTATCAAATACTGGAGCTATTGGTCGGCGTGAATATGAAGAGAAAAAGCTCATTGTTACGCAGATAGAATCAACAATAGAAGGTGAAAAAAGAGCTATTGATATTGCTAAAGCTAAAGTTCAATCAGCCAAAGCTGCTGTTAATCCCACTAGAGCAACAGTAGATATTTCTCAAGAACGGATTGCCCAAGAAACTGCTAGAGGCGATGCAAATATTGCTATCTTAGCAAAAGAAAAGCAAGCTTTAATTCAACGACGAATTGATATGCAAAATCAATTCAGCCAATCTGTAAAAGAAATTCAACAAATTGAAAATGAACTAAGAAATAGCATTATTCGTGCTACTAGTGACGGTATTATCCTCAAGCTGAATTTGCGAAATCCTGGTCAAGTAGTACGTGCTAGCGAACCTATTGCTGAGATTGTTCCCCAGGATGCACCTCTAGTAATTAAAGCTGTAATTCCAACTGCTGAAATTAAAAATGTTGCTGTTGGACAAAAAGTGCAATTGCGCGTTGATGCCTGCGCCTACCCTGATTATGGGACTCTTAAAGGAGTCGTTAAGACCATTTCTCCAGATGTCATCACAGCTCAAAATAACAATGCAGGTGTAGCAACTGCAACTCCATCTGCTGGTTATTTTGAAGTGAATATCCAACCAGAAACTATGGCATTTGGAAATGAAAATCATCAATGTCACATTCAATCAGGTATGGATGCTAAGGCTGATATTATTTCTAAAGAACAAACAGCCCTGCAATTTATGCTGAGAAAAGCCAGATTAATTACTGATTTATAAACGAAATTTATCTGTTAAGTATAAGCATATCTTTATGTAGATTAAGGAGCATCATTGCATGAAGAAAAACAATAGTAAATATTACATTAGGTTAGTTATTAGAATCATGCATTTTTTGGCAATTAAAATTACGCATTCTAACAATTATCTTGTATTCTTTAGGCATTATATTTGGCACAAATATAAGATATTTTTTATGGTATTTTGCTCTTACCCTAGTAGCCTAACGACCATAGAGTTATCTTGTGAGCCGGAAATTGTGTACACAAATTACATTGTTAATTGTCTACATCATCACTCTCGTCTGGTTTCTGTTCCTTTATCATAGAATTCAAAAAGCATTGCAGTGGTGGTCGTATAGACAGTCTATCAAACTCTTCTTAGAAGCCGAGAAAATTCGGGACGATTTGTTGCAAGACTCTTTCACTATTCGTCGCAATTTGGATATTTTGTCAACCGATAATGTTGATTTATCAATTAATCAAACGCAAGAATGTCTTCAAAAAATCGATCGTTTTCATCAATCTTTGGTGAGCTTAAGCGATCGCCTATTTCCATTTCATCTTCAATATAGTTTGCCTTTGGCTATTGGATGCTTATTAGAACCATGGCATATATCTAATCCGCACCTATATTTTCGTATTGATCTGCCAGTTGAATGGCACAATGAAACAGCAAGATACAATCTCATAGTTCTCATAACTATAGAAGAGTTATTAACAATGACTGTACCCGAGGTTGTAATGCCGATATCAATTTATATCTATTTAAACCAACATAATAAGCTGAGTAATTTAAACATAGAAATTACTTATCCAGATTGGTCTACGCTTACTAGTTACTCTACTAACCCAGAACTACAATATCTTTGCGATAGTTTTTGCTTTCTCACATCAGGTAAATGCTCCCGTCGCATTAAAAATCTTAGAATAGCTTGGTATTTCCGCTGGTGATAAGCGTTGCTGAACGCTTTTCTGTGACTGGCTTTATCTATAATCAAAATTAAGTATTTGCCCGATTGATAACAAAGCAGATGATATATAAATATTTACAGATAGTTGGATTTATCAATTTTAAAAAAGTTTATCTTATAAAAAGAGAATTTTCTGATTAAGGTAGGAATTATGAAACAACCTTTAGTAGAAAAGCAGTTGCTAACAATTCTTGTAATTGATGACCATGAATCAGTTTTAGGCGGAACAGTAGATGTCTTGCACAAAAAATATCCTGGTGCTGAATTTATCACTGCCATAAATGCTAAACAGGCTGTAGATCAATTGATGAATTCTCAGCCAGATCTCGTAGTTATGGATCTTTCAATTCCAGAACACCCTGGATTGATAGCACGTCCTGATACAGGTGTTCAACTCCTAAGGCATTTAATGAAATGCTATCCCCATCTGAATATTGTTGTCCAAAGCGCTCATGTGAGAACCCTGGTGAGGATTAGACCAGATATTGATGGTCATAAAGGAGGTTTTACGGTTGCAGATAAAAGTCTTTCCACCCAGGAAATGTTGACTAGAGTGGATTGGTCATTACAGGGATTAACTCACACAAAAGACATAAAAGGTATCCATTCGGGATTAGAGGTAAAACCAGAATGGCTCAGAGTGCTGACTCTAGCATTTGAAGAAGGATTACAGGATAAGGCAATTGCTGAAAAGATGTGTATATCTGAACGCATGGTGCGTCATTACTGGAGTAAACTTCAAGATGCTTTAGATGTTTATCCTGAAGAAGGTAAAAATATCCGTATTCAAACGGAAATGCAAGCTAGAGCAGAAGGATTGATTGACTAGATACTCAGAATAACTGACAACTTATCGACTAATGACTATGCTCAGAGGCTGGTTGAGAAAGATCGGGGAAGTGATGTTGCTTGCTTAAACAAGACCAAAGAATCAAAAATAAAATTAAGTAATATTACCAGATTTCCTCACAAGTTCCTCAAAGTTATAACCTATGTTTTACTGTAGAAACATGTTATACCAGCTTAAAATTGTGAAAAGTTAAGCCAGTGTATTGGTGGTTTCCCCCAAAAGGATCTGCTGTGCGTGGTTTATCGACTTGAAGAGCCAGTCTGTGAGAGACCAGTTGTGTGGACGAATGTCCAGACTTGCAGCAACTAGTGTTAAACTTTTCAAGACAGGTTTTAAATTAAGAATTGCTTTCTGTGTCTGAGTTTTAAGAATCGATCTGTTGCAATCATTTTGCAAATTGGTATCAGGTAGAGAAACCTGAACTTAGTTTTGGTGCTGAAATTTTGGGAGTATTTGGTCAAGTTATTCGGACAAATGTACTATAAAACTCTAAAAACTATTTAATCAGCTATGACGCATTTAAATTTTATATTTCGCACTTAGGTTGTCAAAAGGAGCCTAGCGATGTGGGAGCATCGGCGGTGCAGTCTTGAGGGTTTTTCTCATGAGGAACTACCGAAAGGGTTTCCTGACTGGTATCCAAAAGAGAACCCGAAGGGTAGCGACTGGCGTTCAAGAGTCTACAGTCAAAGGCTAGCTTGCTTGGACTGTACAGCGAACAAGTCTGGCGACTAAACGGAGTACCTTGGGAAACCCCGCGACGCATTGGTTCCTCTTCTCTCTAACAGCCTACAAGCGAGAATATTTAATCTAGACGCACATCAGCCGATCTAACTTTGAGAGATTGTAAAGAAAACCATTGATCTATGTTTGCTTCTTCTGCCTGTTTTTGTTCGCCTGACACATTAGGACTCAAAGCCTCAAAGCTTGTCCGGAATTGTGCCATGCAGATGTCAGACTCAGACATGGCTATGTCTATAAATTTGCAATCTCTATAATGTTTGGTAGCACAAGTACTTAGGGTGTTTTTAGTACAAATGTAGAAGTGACTTCAGTTTATACAGGGTTTTGCATCTAACCAGTTTTGCCAACACAAACCTAAAGACTAGGAAATCAATTTATGCAGCCTGGACTTTGGCAAAGAATCACCGCAGAACTGGCCGTTTGGCGTGTAGGTCTATTACCAGGCATTGTAGTTCTTTGTCTGGTGATGATTGCTCGTCTTACTGGTTCAATGCAATCTTTAGAATGGCTAGTTTTTGATACTTTTCTGCGTCTGCGTCTTACAGAAAATATAGATGAACGAATTCTGATTGTAGGGATTAATGAAGATGATATCCATCAGGTAGGATATCCTGTAGCAGATCGGGAAATGGCTGCGGTGGTAAGAAAATTACAATCTTACGCGCCTAAAGTTATTGGTCTTGATATTGTTAGGGATATACCTGTTGAGCCTGGACACTCAGAACTAGAAAGTATATTTAGAAATACTAAAAATTTAATTGGTATTGCAAAAGTATTACCTAAGACAGTTGATCCACCACCAGATTTACCCAGTGCACAAGTAGGTTTTGTAGATCAAATCCCGGATGTTGATGGGAAATTAAGGCGCAGTCTCTTAAGAACAACAACACCTCAAGGAAATAAATTTGCCTTGTCTCTACTTTTGGCAGAGGCTTATTTAGCTGCTAAGGGTATTAACCTAGAACATGGAACTGGCGATCGCAACACTATCAAATTCGGCAATACTGAACTACCTCGTGTCTTCAGTAACTCTGGGGGATATGTGCGAACCGATGCAGGCGGATTTCAAGTACTGTTTAACTTTCGCAGTGGTCGAGAACGATTTAGAACAGTTACTCTTGGCGATATTAAAGCCGGAAAAGTCCCACCAGAGTGGATACGCGATCGCATTGTGATTATTGGGATGACTGCCCCTAGTGCTAAAGACTTTACCACTACTTCCGCGATTCCATCTGCCAAATTTGCACCACCAGGCCAAGTTTATGGAGTAGAAATTCATGCCCATGCTGTTAGTCAAATTATCAGTGCAGTTTTGAATTCTCGACCACTCTTAAATACTTGGCCAGATGAATGGGAATATATCTGGATTGTCGCTTGGGCTTTTTTAGGAATTGCTCATGCTAGGCTGACTAAATTCCCTTTGATTAACCTTTTGGCTATTACTGGCGTTAGTTTTATCTTAGTGTTTGTTAGTTATTTATTCTTAACTTGGGGATGGTGGATTCCAGTCACACCAGCAATAATTATTTATACTTTGAATGCTCTAGGACTCACAGCTTTATATCAATACGAACAAGCTTTGCGTTCTGGAATTAACGCTCGTCATTCTATGATGGAACTAACATTTGAAACAATTCACAATGGGCCGCTGCAAACTCTGGCTAAAGTTTTGAAGTTGGTTCGCGATCGCAACCTACCTACAGAGAAATTACTGCCAGAAGTGCAAAAAGAATTGGAAAAATTAAATCAGGATCTCCGAGGAATTTATGAATTTTTGCAACGAGAACCGATAAACCAAGATAGTAGCTTGTATCTAGAAAAGGGGCTATTAATTAATTTACAAGACCCGATGCATGAAATTCTCTATCAAGTTTACAGCTATACCTTAGAACGAGACTTTCCCTGCTTTAAAAGTCTCAGAGTAAAAATCCGCACTTTTGAACCAATAGATGAAGGATATTTGAGCATTGAAGACAAACGAAGACTTTGCCGCTTTCTAGAAGAAGCTTTATGTAATGTTGGCAAACACGCAACCAGAGTTACTCGCTTGGAAGTTACTAGTTCTTTGTCTGAAGGCTGGCAGACTCTTAGCATTGTAGATGATGGATTAGCTATCAGTTCATATAGAGAAGGCAGAGGAACACAGCAATTTAGAAATTTAGCTCGACAACTCAAAGGGAAATTTCGGAGAGTTTCCCTTTATCCTAGAGGTACTCTTTGTGAGTTATCATGGCCTGTGCCCAAATTTTGGCTGACTCAGAGGATAGATGACAGTAAATATAATTTTTAAGCGGATTTTTATTACAGTCAATGGATTATCAATTCAAAATCATCAATATGATAAATATTTTTATATTTTATTATATTGAAATATTTGATATTTTTGGCTAAAAAATCAATGTGTTATTTATCAATAATATACCTAATGACAGATGTTACGAAAACCTAAAATATCTAGTATTTAAACTGACTAGATTACCGATTTTAAAAATACTCTTTTGGGTGCATTACCACAACATAAGTAAATACAATTCAGATCAGCCTTTTTAGCCTTTGATTATCAATGGTGCTTGGGGATATTTTTAAATAGGGAGCTTGAAATAGAGAAATTCATGAACTGAATTGTATTAATGGATATTTTATAAGAATTTTTTTAGTTATTTTGCCAGTGCAATACTGAAGGCAAAAACAATGATGACTTACATGAAGTGGTTTTTGCACCAATTTTTTAATATAGAGTTTTTCATAAATTGTGTTTTGATTATGTCGTTAGGCTTAACTGTGGCTATAGTAGCTCAATGTCAATTACCACAGGATCAAAACTACCCAAGTGGTTATTCAGATTCATCCGGCGTGAGGTGAGACGACTTTGGATTTTAGATTTTAGATTTTGGATTTTGGATTGAAAATTGCTCTCTGTATCTGGCTTGTTGCAAACCCATCTGTCGCATTCTTTTTTTTAATTGGGGTGAGATGTGTCCAGTTGAAAAGTTGTGTGCGATCGCGTTCGTTCTTGGTGTTCTGATATCTAATTACCGATCAAACTTCTACTGGATGCTGCCCATAATAAGGTAAAGCCTCAGACCAATGAGGACGCTTGCCTTGTTGCCAATCTAAATAAGCTAGTTCCAAAATACTTGTTACCGTCGCCGCTAATGCAGATTTTGCTTCAATTAGTTGGTAAGTTGTCTGCCAAGTTGCTAGAGTTTCCTGCCATGCTTCTGGCGTCAATACAGTATCTGGTAATAAAGCTGTGAGTCCTAAATTATCAAGGCTAGGTTGATAAATCGCACCAAAAACTTGACCTCGTTGAGCTGGCATTTGGATAGCGATCGCATCTGTCTTTTGGCCTTTGCCTATTTCTGACCAAGCCACTGCGGCTAAAGTGGAAATCGCAAATACAGGAATCTCTAATTGTTGTCCTAAAGTCCTAGCTAGAACAACGCCAATCCTCGTTCCTGTAAAGCCACCAGGCCCTTTGGCTACCGCCAGAAATGCTATATCTGACCACGTTTGTGGCTGGATAAATTCAATTAAGTATTGATGTACTAGACTAGACAGATCGCGCCCTAAATTCCATACCTGAGCGCGAGAGTCACCTGCAAAGTTATTAATTGCCAAACCTAATTCAGGCGTTGTAGTGTGCAGTGCCAAACTATATTGTGTAACTGCAAGATTTTGAAGTTCAGTAGTCAAAATTAATTCAAATATTTATGAGCTTTCTAACTTTAGAAACAAAAGTATTTAAAAGTCAATAACTTATGAATGTAGCAATCTTATCTGATTTGTGAGAATGACAAAAGTTACATACCCGACTTTTCAAAGAAGTCGGGTATCTTGTTTTTCCAAATCACCCGCCTTGCAAAACTCATAACTCATAATCTCAGGTTGGCACTAATTCACCTGGACGCAACTTCGCCCACTTACCAGTTTCTCGCTTAAAGCTGAGACAACCGACTACATCCCATTCCATCTCAATGATTTCTCCTTTAGTGCGGATGTTAACATTGATTGAAGGTTCATTCGGGTCAAAATCAGGCGTTTCAGTCAAATGGGGCTGTTGATGCTGCGTTTCTACGGCGTTATAGGTTAAACAGCGGTCTACATAGTGGCAGTTCACGCAAATACACATAATAGAACCAACTCCAGGAACCTTTATTGTTAATCTAGCTTAAGGCAAACTTATATTCATTAGTTGCTGGGTTGATTTTTATTACAATGCATCCTTCAGTTTCTTCTACCTTAGCTCCCGAAACTTGGCCCTTTAGTCTGGCATTATTGCCACAACCTGCATACATGGTAGGTGGTGCAGTCCGAGATGCGCTTTTAGGTAGAAGTCGTGAATACCTAGATTTAGATTTTGTCATCCCCACGGATGCAGTCAAAGTAGCACGTGCGATCGCTCAACATTATCAAGCAGGTTTTGTATTACTCGATCCCGAAAGGCAAATTGCGCGGGTAGTCTTTCCCAACGCTACAGTTGACATTGCTCAACAGGAAGGAGCCAGTTTAGAAACCGATTTGCACAGACGGGATTTTACAGTCAATGCGATCGCTTACGATCCCTATACCCAAGAAATCATCGATCCCCTGCAAGGCTTATCTGACTTACAACAGGGTGTGTTGCGCATGGTATCACCTGCCAACTTAGAAGACGATCCTTTACGATTATTGCGAGCTTATCGCCAATCCGCCCAACTTGGTTTGACGATTGAGCCAGCTACCCAAGAAACGATTCGTTCTTTAGCATCACACATCATAAAAGTAGCCGCAGAACGAGTCCGAGTAGAAATTGGCTATTTGTTGGCAATTCCTGAAGGTACACCTGCGATCGCAGCTGCGTGGAAAGATGGTGTACTTGCACCTTTCTGGAAAAATGCCACAGATGAAAGCTTTCAAAAACTAGCAGCAGTTGATACCGCCGCCGCCTTCATCGCCAAAAATTGGCAGCCTTTGGGGGTGGAACTGCGAGATTACATCCGCGATACCATCAAAACGACTCGCTTAGGTATTGCTAAACTTACTTGTCTCGTCCACCCCGATCCCGAAGCTGCGGAAATAGAGCTAATGCAACTCACCTACAGCCGTGCTGAAATCCAATCTGTAACTACAGTTTTAAGACTGATCCCCCGGCTAAAACTAGCCAATATGTCTTTGAGAGAACAATATTTTCTCTTTCAGGAAGCAGGCACTGGATTTAGTACTGCTGTAGCGTTTGCCTTAGCTTGCGATAATCTGGTAGGGGCGATGCCTGGCGATAAACAACTTAGTGTTTACGCACCTTTGATCGGCCGCTACCTGAACCCTGATGATCTGGTCGCTCATCCCGCTCCAATCGTGAGTGGGAAGGAAATCATTATAGCATTAAAAGTCCCACCTTCACCATTGATTGGCAAACTACTTACCGAAATTGCCATAGCGCAAGCTGAAGGAAA
Organism: Aulosira sp. ZfuVER01; assembly: GCA_034530615.2. Lineage (GTDB taxonomy): Bacteria > Cyanobacteriota > Cyanobacteriia > Cyanobacteriales > Nostocaceae > Aulosira. The sequence continues at coordinate 186,930 of JAVRCV020000032.1, read as the reverse complement.
AATCTCAACGCCACAAGAGGCGATCGCATTTGCAGGTAGCTTACTTGAGACTCTTCCGGACAGTCAATAGTTATTAATGCCCATAGTCACGCCATTTTATTTCTTCTTTGGCTAACAGTTGTATAACGCAATCATCAGGGTTTTAGTAGATTTGTTGCGGACTTAGCGAAACTGGATTTGCAAACTTCAGTGTACAAACTAAACCGTTTAGTTTATAAATTGCAGATTCCGTAACACTACCACTAGATGCAAAACCGCACGCATTAAAAAAATCCGTCTTTGTACTCAAGCCATCATAGCTCGTTCATCTACAATATGTAAGTAAGTGCTTACATTAATTGCTATGAGTCAAACAAGTAGAGGCGCAACAAAAACCCGCGATCGCCTGTTAAAAGCTGCAATTGAAGTATTTTCCACCAAAGGTTACGTTGGAGCGTCAACCCGGGAAATTGCTCGCGTTGCAGATGTGACTGAAGTTACTTTATTTCGCCACTTTCAAAGCAAAGAGCAGCTTCTGAGTGCGGTTGCACAGCATATTACAGCACTGCGAACAGAAGCATTCACCCATCCAGATGAGTGGACGTATGACCTCCGCCGCGACCTTCTACATTATGCACAGCTCCACGACGAGATGCTGGAGGAATATGAAGCCTTATTTCGGATGTTTATTGGGGAAGCTCAACGGCATCCGACAGAAGCAATAGAGGTACTTCAGCAATCATTTTTACCGCTACGTCAAAAACTAATTTCCTATCTGCAAACCTGTGTGGAACGGGGCATTATTCGTCCTGATGTTGAATTGCCGATGGCAGTGGATCAATTGACGGGAATGCTACTGGCTGGAATGATTCGCCGCCATGTTTCCCTGCTTGAGCGGGGCTATAGCCGTAAAAGATACATGGAAGGATGTGTGGATTTATTTGTGCGGGGGGTTAGCACAGCCAAGTCCTCTGTCAGTCAGATTTCGTCTCTTGGATATGTTCCTGAAAATTGATTGAAGCACTCTCACCAGTTGCAATTTTATAGAAGTAGAGACACAAATGAAGCGACCTCAAATAGAGAGTCAGACCACCGAACCAGATGTTATTGAGATTCAGGATTTGAGCAATTTGGAAGAGTCGGAACATCAAGACGAGCCACTAAATGGTTACACCAAAACAGTTGATACACAGCCAAAAAATGACCTTGACGATCGAGAAAACGAAACACCACAACCAAAAACAGGCACGAAGAAGAAACGTCGGGGATTGCTGCTTGTAATTGGCGCGATTGTCATAGGGACTAGTTCTATTTTTGGATTACAGTGGTGGCAATTTCAAAGCACTCGTGTTTCTACTGACAATGCCCAGATCAAAGGGCATCTCTCCCCAATCTCTGCCAAAGTTCCGGCAACAGTACAAAAAGTGTTGGTCAATGATGGCGATCGCGTCCAAGCGGGGCAAACTTTGCTGGTTCTAGAAGACGAGGATTTGCAGCTGAAATTGCAACAAGCACAAGCAAATCTGGCAGCATCTCAAGCTCAGTTGAGAGCGGCTAAAGATACTGTGAGTGTTACCAGCCAGACGAATCCCACACTAGTGCAACAAGCCCAGTCTAATCTGGCAGCAAAAGAAGCTAGTGTGAGGGCAGCGCAGGCGAATGTGAATCAAGCTCTAGCAAAAGTTGAAACCAATCAAGCTGACGTAGCGCAGGCACAAACTGCTGTTCGCAAGACACAAGCTGATTTCCGTCGCTATCAATTGCTTTACAAAGAAGGGGCAATTTCCGCACAACAGTTAGATACTGCACGGGCTACCTATGAGAATGCGATCGCACAACTGAGAGGGGCGAATAAAACCGTGGCTCAGTCCGAAGCAGAGGTGAGAAACGCTCAGGCGCAACTGCAAACTGCAAGAGCAGAGGTTGAAGCGGCTAGAGGCCAAGTTACCGAAACAAAAGTTTCTGGACAAACGATCGCTACGCAAAAAGACCAGCAGCAGCAGGCGCAGGCGCAAGTCGAACAGGCACAAGCGGCACTGGAACTTGCCCGCAAGCAAATAACCTACACGACGATCAAAGCACCGATTAATGGCTATGTAGGACAACTGACTGCTCAGGTAGGTCAAAAAATCCAAGCTGCACAGCCTTTGTTATCCGTGGTACCGCTAGCAACTGATGAGGTTTATGTGGATGCCAACTTTCGAGAAACGGCATTAGGCAAGTTGCGAATTGGTGAGAAAGCTGAGATTGAAGTTGATGCTTATCCTGGTGAAACTTTCTCCGCCGCGATTGCCGGTATTAGTCCAGCTACCGGTTCCAGTTTTGCTCTGATTCCACCTGATAATGCCACCGGCAACTTCAACAAAGTTGTGCAATGGGTTCCGGTTCGACTTGTGTTTGACCCCGACACCGACTTGCAACATAAGCTTAGACCAGGATTAAGCGTTAAGGTCACAGTCGATACGACCACAGGGGTAAAGTCTGCATCAACCCAGATGGGTCATTAATCCCGTTATTTCTTGAGAAGTATTCTAAATTTACGATGTCAACTACTAATCATCCCTCGTCACAATCTACCTATGACAAGGCCGGGTACATCCAAGGACCGCTCAAATGGGCGATCGCGATGACAGCTGCTTTAGGAGCCATTCTTGAAGTTATTGATACCAGCATTGTGAACGTTGCTTTGACGGATATGCAGGCAACTTTAGGGGCAACTGTGACCGAGATTGGTTGGGTGGTCACCGGTTATGCGATCGCTAACGTTGTCCTGATTCCGCTTTCTGCTTGGTTGGGCGACTTTTTCGGTAAAAAAACCTACTTTGTCTTTTCTCTGATCGGGTTCACAGCTGCTTCGGTGTTATGTGGTCTAGCGATTAACCTACCGATGCTGGTGGTGGCTCGGATTATTCAGGGCTTATGCGGCGGTGGACTACTAGCCAAAGGGCAAGCGATTTTGTTCGAGACCTTTCCCCCAGCCGAACAGGGGATGGCACAGTCGGTGTTTGGGGTAGGAGTAATTGCGGGTCCGGCGATTGGCCCGACTCTGGGCGGCTATCTAACTGATACATTAGGCTGGCGCTGGATCTTCTTTATTAACTTGCCTGTTGGCATTGTCGCCGTAATTATGGCGCTTGTGTTCCTTAGACCCGATGTAAAGCAACACTCCCAGAGTCAGAAGACAGTAGACTGGGCAGGAATTATATTGCTGTGTATTACGGTGGGTAGTTTGCAGGGTTTTTTGGAAGAAGGAGAAAAAGACGGCTGGTTTGAATCGGGTTTCATTACAACACTAGCCCTCATGGCAGCTATTAGCCTAATTCTGTTTATCTGGCGAGAACTCAGCACGAAAGCACCAGCAGTTGACTTACGAGTTCTGCGTTATAAATCTCTGTCCGCCGGTAGCGTTTACTCTGGTATTTTAGGCATGGGACTATACGGAGCTTTGTTTGCCGTACCGCTATTTGCTCAAGGTGTGCTGGGCTTTTCAGCCACACAAACTGGATGGTTACTTGCTCCGGGAGCCTTAGCATCCGCCATCATGATGGTTTTACTGGGCAAAATCTCGACTAAGATAGATGCGCGGATTTTAATTGGGCTAGGAGCCGTTGGCACCACAACAGTCATGTTTGATCTGGCAAAAATTACGCCCCAAACCGGAACTGATGACTTATTTTGGCCGCTGGTCTGGCGGGGTGCAACCACGGTTTTGATGTTTCTGCCTTTAAGTTTGGCAACATTAGGTTCTATCCCCAAACAAGACGTATCGGCTGGATCTGGCTTCTATAATTTAACCCGTCAATTGGGCGGTAGCATTGGCATTGCCATTTTGACGACTTTACTGGCTCAACGAGAGGCTTTTCATCGAGCAATTTTGTTGGCAAAGTTAACGCCTTACGATCCAGAAACGAGTCAGAGGCTTAACGATCTGACAGGACTATTCCAAAGTCGCGGTGCCGATCCAACAACTGCACAACAACAAGCTATCGCTTCGCTCTCCCAATTGGTCAGTACCCAAGCTGCCGTTCTCTCCTACGCAGACATTTTTCGCTTTGTTGGCATTATTTTTCTCTGCTCACTACCATTACTGCTGTTTCTTGGTAAGGGAGGCGCTGGAGCCAAAGCACCTATTGGTCATTAAGTAATAATGTGAGCCTCCAATCAAGACGCACCTGTGTAAGCAGAAGCTTGGGAGATGCGATCGCCTCGACAATTTCTCCATCTTCTCAAACGGGCAATCGCTCCAATGCTATGGAAGCGTTTAGCTAAAGCACTATTGAAAAATAGACAAATATATACTACAACTGTATTATTAATTTATCCGATTACAAATACTACAAAATTCGATGAGACTCAGATTTTCCTCAACCTTACGCAGTGCGATACATTGCCGACCCAGCAAGGGTTCGGGCAGTGCAATTGTGCTATTGGCATTTGAGGAGACATATCAGTTTCACAGTGGTAAATCTGCAATTGTTGACATTTTTGGAGCAATTGGTGGATGGCTGAATCCAGATCGACTTATCCACAGCGGGAGGTGCAAGTGTTCTCTAGCACCGATATAAGGCAAGAAGTATCAACTACTTAACCCCCGCTTCTGGTAATCAGAGGTGGGGGTTGTTTTTTGAGGAGTGAATTAAGGTATGCAAGCTCAACCACAAACTCAGGAACCACAGATATTACAAAATTCGGTGGTAGTGTTCTCCAAAAACTACCTACCATTAGCACGCATCAACATTAAACGAGCTGTTGTGCTGTTAGTTACAGGTCAAGCAGAGTCGTTGGAGTTCGGCAGCACCAAGCTTTGGGAAGTTCGCTCTCCCAGCATCGTACTACAAGTTCCCGAACACATCCGTCTAACTGTTGGCAATCCCGAACGTCATTGGAAAGTACCGCCTGTCAACCGTCGTGAAGTACTCAAGCGCGATAACCATACCTGCCAATACTGCGGTAGCACAAAACGTCTCACCCTCGACCACGTGATTCCGCGTTCCAAAGGTGGACAGCATACCTGGGACAACGTTGTAACAGCGTGTGACAAGTGCAACTCAACTAAGAGCGATCGCCTTCTACATGAAGCAGGAATGGTACTCAAAACCAAGCCTAAAGCGCCAATCCACCCAGCGGTTGCATTTGCCGAACAGTTTTGGAATGCACAACGCCTAACCGAGAATGAGTAATTCACTCCCCTAAAGCCAGTCAGAGAGGGCAATACAACGATTACATAATCCTGTCCTCTCACTTCTAAAAAAAAATTGTAGTATGCCCTTGACAGTTTTGTAGTATATATGTAGTATACATGTAGTGAAGCAAAAGAGCCTCTGCAAAAGGCACAGCGCTAACACCTCTGAACCTTGAAAACTGAATAATTGCCACCCAACGTGGGGGTGTAGCTTAGTCCGGTTAAAAGCAGTCGCCTGTCGAGCGAAAGAACGTGGGTTCAAATCCCATCATCCCCGTGTAGCCTTGTGGACGAATAGAAAAGTCGCTCTGATTCTCAGTCAGAGAGAAGCGGGTGCAACTCCCGTCGAGGCTTCCAAAAATGTCCGAGTAGCCAAGTGGAAAGGCGTTGGTCTGCAAAATCAATCATCGTGGGTTCAATTCCCACCTCGGACTCCAAACGTTGCAGTGTAACCTAACGGCAAGGTACTCGGCTCATAACCGAGATTATGCGAGTACCCTTCGGGAAGCCGCTCCGCGTCTACAACTCTCGCCGCTGCGACCAAATGCAGGGATAGTGTAACGGCAGCATAAGGGTCTCCAAAACCTTTGGTCTGGGTTCAAATCCTAGTCTCTGCGTTCTACCACGTGCCCCAACATCAGAAGCTTACAAACTGGTTAATCGGTCTATAAAACCGAAGTAGGTTCGACTCCTACAGCCTCCGCCAAACCAAACTTGGAGGCTGTTAAAAACAGCTTCTCAAACTTGCGCGTGGTAGAAATCTCAATCTTGGTGCCGTAGGCAAATTGGTAAAGCCACCTGTCTTTCAAGCAGGAGATTGCGGGTTCAATCCCCGTCGGCACTGCTGACTTGAGTTGGGATGGCAGAGAACAGGAAAACTGGTCTCTCCATTCCTTTATTTCACCCAGAAATCTCAAGTAATTACTCAAACATATATGGGTCGGCTCGCCTATTGGTGTGGGCAACGGTCTGTAAAACCGCCGCGTTTGCGTTGCTGGTTCAATTCCAGCCCGACCCATCATGGAGAGATTGCTATTGGCAGGGCAAGCTGTTTGCTAAACAGTCGTGGATGCAAGTCCACTGTGGGTTCAATTCCCTCTCTCTCCGCCTTATGAGAACGTGGTGTAACTGGATAACATCTCAGATTACGAACCTGAAGAGTGGGGGTTCAAGTCCCTCCGTTCTCGCCTTATCCCCTGGTAGCTCAGTTGGTAGTAGCGCCTGTTTGAAGAACAGGAGGTCATCCGTTCAATCCGGATCTGGGGGACTGGCACATTGCCCCATAGCTCAATTGGCAGAGCAAGCGGCTGTTAACCGCTTTGTTGTAGGTTCGATTCCTACTTGGGCAGCCATTCATTGCCGAGTGGACGACTTGGAAAGTCGCTGTGACTCTGAATCACGGAGATGTTGGTTCGACCCCAACCTCGGCAGCCAATCATTGCCCTGTGGTGTAACTGGCAACATCCCTCGCTTTGAACGAGGAGATTCCAGGTTCAAACCCTGGCAGGGCAGCCAAATTATGCTCCTGTAGCCCAATTGGAAGAGGCGGCTGTCTCAAAAACAGTCTATTTTGTACGGGTTCGACTCCCGTCAGGAGTACCAACGGGATGTGGCGCAACTTGGTAGCGCGGCAGCTTTGGGAGCTGAAGGTTGCAGGTTCAAATCCTGCCATCCCGACCATTTGCCCCTGTGACGTAATTGGAAACCGTCGCTCGTTTAGACCGAGTGTTTTGCAGGTTCGACTCCTGTCAGGGGTACTGATGCTCCCGTGGCGAAATTGGTAAACGCTTCCGTTTGAGGGACGGAATTGTTGCAGGTTCAAATCCTGTCGGGAGTACCAACTTGGGTCGTTGGCAGAGCGGATATGCAGCTACCTTTTAAGTAGACTTATCCAGGTTCAACCCCTGGGCGACCCACCAAAACTAGGGCGTTTGGCAGAACGGTTATGCTCCTGACTCTTAATCAGGCTCACACAGGTTCAATTCCTGTAGCGCCCACCAAAACTTGCCCCTGTAACCCAATTGGAAGAGGTGCCAAACTTAAAATTTGGAAGTTGCTGGTTCAAATCCAGTCAGGGGTATCGCGGAGATAGAGCTATGGTGCGCTCTGAGGTCTCATAAGCCTTCACGTAGTGGGTTCAAATCCCACCTCCGCTACCAAATGCTGGTGTAGCTCAATCTGGCAGAGCAACTGACTTGTAATCAGTAGGTTGCAGGTTCAATTCCTGTTACCAGCTTAATGCGATCGTGGTGTAAAGGCAGCATCAGAGTCTTCCAAACTCACGGTACGAGTTCGAGTCTCGTCGATCGCTCTGAACCGTATAGGTTCTTCGATGCGGGTGTGATGTAGTGGCTAGCATCTGAGTGCGCCACACTCAGCGCATGGGTTCAAATCCCATCACTCGCTCTCGTAGCCCTGTAACTCAGTGGGGAGAGTGCCTCTCTTACAAAGAGGAAGTCGCAGGTTCAATCCCTGCTAGGGCTACCAATTTATGGGAGTGTCGCCTAATGGATGGGCATCGATCTTCTAAATCGACCGATGTAGGTTCAAGTCCTACCACTCCTGCCAAATGGGACCATAGCTCAACTGGCTAGAGCATCCGCCTTGCAAGCGGAAGGTTAGGGGTTCAAATCCCCTTGGCTCCACTGGTGGTGTCTGAAGCCAAAGTGGTCGCGGTGCTGGTTTGTGGAACCAGTCATAACGGGTTCAAGCCCCGTCAGACACCCCTGAATGGAAGATGCCGCTGAATGGTCGGCAACCGGTCTTGAAAACCGGGGTGGGGTAACACCTAGGGGTTCGATTCCTCCATCTTCCGCCTTCCACCAGAAGCCGAAAAGTGAGGCACCGTGCTGATAACGCGGTAACAGGAGGGGCAGTACCTCTCTGGTGGATTGTTAAAATGCGATCGCTTTCTCAACGCTTTTGGTAAAGTCTGTTTAAGCGGATAAATTTCATAGACTCTCATTTATAAGCTCACCCTTACAGATGGAATGCGAGGCTTCCCGCCTATTCAGCTAAAATCTATCCAGTGAGAGCGCGAGGCCAACGAGATTGGACGACAATTATCAAACTTACTTGAATCGGGTAGCACGAATGATGCTACCAGAAGCTTACAGATCCCAAGTCCAACATATTCAGGAGTCTTCTAAATTTCAGCCAGATTCCGGGTTGAGACAAGCAGTACCATTTCCTGGCTACACGCTAATTACCCCACCGGCGGTAGAAGCAACAGAAAACTCTGCTTTCTACTCCCAGTTACAAAGTTATCAACAACAATTGTTACAGTTGTCTGCCAACAGTGATTTGATTGTGCCTGTACCAGATACTAGCTTTCATTTGACGTTAGCAGATTTGATTTGGGATAGTGCTTTCCGTGACGCCTGCGAGAAAAACCCCGAATTTGAACAGCAATTATGTTCTTGCTTGGCTGAAATATTTCAGGACTATCAAAAAGCGATCGCAAACGATCGTCAACCTATATATTGGCAAGTACTGGGATTGATAGTCATGCCCAGAGCTATCGGAGTTTGTTTAGTACCGCAGGATGAGCGTTGCTACGAACAGGTGATTAAATTTCGCCGCACTGTTTATCAAAATCCCCAGTTAATGGCTTTGGGTATTGAACAACATTATCACTTCACTGCCCACATTACATTAGGTTATTTTGGAGAAGTTTCACCCGAACTAGACCGTACAGGTTTTAGTACCATGCTCTCTAATTTGAATCAACAATGGCTGTTAAACTCACCAGGATTTTTAGTTGATCGCGTTGAACTGAGAAAATTTGACGACATGACACGCTATTATCGCCAAATTGACTGGCCGAGTTTAGTTTTTAGTCAATAGTCATTAGTCAATAGTCATTAGTCATAACATTCTGGACTTTTGACTATTGATTTAGCATAAATTATCTAAAACATTTAAATTTTATATTTAAAACTCTCTCTGTTTATAAGCAATATAAATAGCTTCTAAAAATACATCAGGTGAAACACCTGGAGGCATTTGCTCTAAGTTAATAATAGCTTGAACCTGTTGGGATAACTTTAAGGATAGTGAGGATCTTGACCTAGCTGACATTCCACTACGTCTTTGTAAATATTCTCGAATTACAGCAAAATCATCTGGTAACAATGGTGATAAATCAGCAATTTGACTTAGTTCTTCATGGAGTGACTTTGCCTGTTCTGAGATAGTAATAGTTGCTGAACCAGTGGGTATTTGGTCTTGAATGACAATTGTCCCTGCCGCGAAATCACCTAAGCGCTTTTCTTGACGACCTAACATAATTAAAAAAGCGCCGATAAATAAGAATTCATCAATGGGACGTAGTAAACCACGTAAAGCTGCTTGTTGTAGTCCAATTGGTCTACCATCATCTCGGACAACGCGGATTTTAGCAAAGCGCTTACCAAAGGTTTGCCCTTGCCATAGAGTTTCAAAAAATACGAAATAACCAGCATAAATGGCAAACGCGATCAAGAATGCGATCGCCATCATCCACAAACCTAAAGTAGAGCCAAAAACTGTTATCCAAAAATCTGAAAATTGTACTATCAGAATCCAAAAAATAATATAAAAAGCTACTAAAATTAAGGCTAAAATATGGTAATCAATTATCAAAGCCCAGGCACGATTACCAATTCCTGCGAGAGTAAATTCTAGTTCGACACTTTCTGGGGTACGGAACTTAATACGATTAAAAAGGTGCATAAGCAATTTAAAATTCGCTCATTAGAAGGAAGTCTCAGTGACAAGGGAGACAAGGAGCAGAAGGAGAAATAACAAACTGTCCTTTTACTCTTGCCTATTGACTCTTGACTATTGACTTCCACATTACTAGCATTTAAATTTCGCGATCGCGTAACTTCAAGCCTAAGCCTTCACGACGACTGCGCAAGTCATAGTAAATCACAGCTTTGACGGTTTGCCAAAATGGAACGATCGCAGCCCCAGTGGCAAAACTTAAAGCTAAGATTAACAAGAACATAAGCACGCCAATAGCACTATTTCCTTGTTGTATCAAAGGCATAAAAATTAGCTGCACAATTGTCGATAGAATTTGCACCAAAATTTGAATAGGTATTGTGATCAAAAAAGCCACAAACCCGATCAAGAGAATTCGCCACACGTAACCTTGAGTTAACTCCCAGCTACGACCGATAGTGGAAGTAGCATCAATGTTATCCTCAATTGCCAGGGGCACATCCACTAAATAAAAACGTGTCAACAGCCACAAAACTGCCACAAATGCCCCCAAACCTAAAATAAAAGCGATTAAACCAACCAGTAAAGCAGCAGCAGGACTTGATTGTTGACCTATCCCTCCCACCACAACAGCTGATAAAACGCCAATCAAGACAAATATAAACCCAACACCAAAGACAATTCCCATACCTACAATCAACATTAATAGCATCGTCAGCAAAAATTGCCATAATCTGGAATTGACATAACGTTCACCAGTGGCGATGCTTTCGGGTTGATCGACTAAATCGCCAAAAGCCAAGCGAGAAATCAGTGCGGACAGAGCATAAAACTTTGCCCACCCATAAACTGGAACTAGTATCCAAAAATAAGCCTTCAGAGCCAGTAAATAGTATTCCTTGAGGTGAGAACGATACAATCGCATTCCTGCACTCACGACATTTCCCACACTGAGGGGTTGCATAGGGCTGGGAGAACCAAAATCGCCAGACATGATGTTAAATTTTCCTTGCAAGTACGGAGATGAATTGAGGCTATCTTAAGGTAAACTCAACCCAATCCTGGCAAAACTTATGAATATTCAACGTTGGATTGCACGACGGGAAATAAATTGGCAGCGTTTGGATACCCTATTACGGCAGGTAGAAAAAAAAGGGTTAAAGTCGCTGAAGGCATTAGAAATTCGGGAATTGGCGAGTTTATATCGTTCAGTAGCCGCAGATTTAGCACGTGCCCGTACTCATCAAGTCGGCAATACTTTGATACACAGTTTACAATCTTTAACAACTCGCGCCTATACGCAGATTTATCAAGGTTCGCGTCGTCAAGAATGGCAAGCTGTTGTGAAATTCTATAAATGGGGTTTACCAGCTGTAGTACAGCAAACATTCGCATATACTGCTGCTGCTACGGGCTTGTTTTTGTTGGGGGCGTTAGTTGCTTGGTGGTACGCTTGGCAAGATCCAAATTTTATGTCGCTGATTGTACCTGAAAGCTTGATTTCCCGTGTGCGCGACGATCATAAATTGTGGATGGGGTCAATTGTTGGCATTGAACCCTTAGCATCTAGCAGTATTATGATTAATAATTTGTCGGTTTCCTTCGGGGCTGTTGCTGGTGGGATTACAGCCGGGGCATACACAACATATTTAATGTTATTTAATGGTTTATTGATTGGTGCTATTGGCACTTTGGTAGGTCAAAATCAACTTGCCTATCCTTTTTGGGCGTTTGTGTTTCCGCATGGTTCCCTAGAATTACCCGCTATCTTTTTTGCTGGTGGTGCAGGATTGTTATTAGCAAAGGCGATATTATTCCCTGGTGAATATCGTCGTCGTGATGCGCTCAAATTGTATGGTTCCCAAGCGGTGCAGTTAGTATTTGGAATTGTGCCGATGTTGATAATTGCGGGTACTATCGAGGGTTTTTTCTCTCCTAATCCAAGCATCCCAGACTCTTTAAAATATCTTGCCGGGATGGGATTGTTTGTGATTTTGGTGATGTATTGTAGTCGTAAAATTACCCCACAAATGCAGAGTTAATCTTAAGTAAGGCAATGAAAAAACGAACCACAGAGGCACAGAGAACACAGAGAAAAGAGATTTGCAATCAATCTATTGTTTAGCTTTTGTCCTTGCGTTCTTCTCTGCACTTTTGCATAAGATAAAAATATTTGATTTATAACTGATTTCGGGCTTTGAGTTGCAAGTATCTTTCAACCAACTGATCTGTAATTTGATTAGCTGGTGCGTCAAGTATCAACACACCTTTTTGTTTTAACTGGGCAAATGCAACTTGTCTTTGTGCTAATAAATCTAAAGCTACCGCCCGGACATAAGTATTTGTGACATCTTCAGTAAAGGTATGCGCCCGAAGATCGACTTGTGGATCGCGGAGTGTCACGCAAAATGGCAGATAACGAGGTGCTAGCCGAGAAAGGGCGGCGAGAAGTTCGGTGGAGGCGGTGACATCAACTATATCGGTGATTAATACTACTAACGCCCGACGAGTTTGCCTCTGGACAACATTGGTTACAGCCCCTAAATAATCAGATTCCAGTAATATAGGTTGAATGAGAGTCAGGCGATCGATTAGTTGAGTGAGATGATTTTGACCGCGTTCGGGGGGAATCCACGTATGCATTTGGCGATCAAATACACCGACTCCGACGCGATCGCCTCGATGCAATCCTGCTAAAGCTAAGGATAAAGTTGCATTTAATCCCCAGTCAAATCGCTGCAAACCTTGTACTTGTGCTGTCATCAACCTGCCACGATCTAGCAAAATCAGCAAAGTTTGCTCTTGTTCTGGTTCTAAAACCCTTACCAATGGCGGTGTATTGGGATTTCCCCCTACACGACGGGCGGTAGCTTTCCAATCAACTAAGCGTAAATCATCACCAGTGTGATAGTTACGCAGTTCAGCAAACTCTGTACCAATACCCATGCGGCGTTGACGGATCGATCCAGATGATTGCAGTGCTAGACGAATTGAAAGCGATCGCAACCCCACTAAATCTGGATAAACTTTCACTTCCATATTTTGGGGAATTTGCCAATCATCCCAAGCTAATCCCCATAAACCCAATTGTCTTACCTGAATATTTCTCCAAGAAAATTCTCCTCGCTGTGTTGGATGGACGGTATATGTCAATTCTTGGGTGCTGTTCATCGCTACATTAGCTTGAAGTTCCGGTGCAGAAACACCAAAGCCTGTGGGGTAGTAGTCGCGGATTTGAATGACAGCATTAGTATTTCCCGATATTACCTTTAGCACAACCGGATTATCTCGACCAATAGACAATCGCGATGGTAATTCACGGCTAATTTGCACGCGATCGCGTTTCACCCGCAAACCATCCACAACCATCAATCCGAGAACCAGGGTATCAAATAGAAGTGTAATCGCGATACTTACCGGAATACCAAACAACATCGCTAAGATGGGGGCGATCGCAATTCCTATGACTAATAATAAATAAACTCTACTTGCTGGAAGCATTTTTTATATTTAATAAATTAAGTATTCAGTCTTTCATATCCACCAAAAAAGACTAGCCAGACTACTACAATTATCCAATGCATCACAACAGAGGGCCACAAAGAGCCACTTTGGAAATAAGCAATAGTACAAATAATACCTAAAAGTGTTGCCTGTAATAAAAAAACTGGGTTCATAAATGTTGGGAACCCAGCAGGATATGCTGTTAAAGCATTTAAAGGATGGTAAACAATAAAAATTACCAAACTTATACATCCCCATATCCATTTTTTAGTTCTTGAAACATCTTCTGTGATATGAGGCAATAATAAAACTCGAAAAAACATCTCCTCAGTAATTGCAGGTGTCAGCAAGCAAATTGCTAAAATCTTGATAATTTCTTCTAATGTTAATTTGCTAAAACCGAATTGAAGAAAGCCAAAATATAAACCTAATGGCAAAGAAATTAATGTATAAATTAATAATAATCTTACTACTGTATTCAACCAAAAATCAGTATCAGGAATAGTTGAGATTGATTTTTTTAGACGATGTATTATATTTAAATTAAGTAATTTATTCAGATTATTTCGCATTTGGCTGGGGATTTACTTCAGTATTTGAAGGGTTCGGACTAACATTTAAATTTGAGCTAGGACTAACAAGAGGTGATTCGTCACCCGCACGTAAAATTGCTTTTTCATATTGCCTAACAACCTCTTGAAATTCGGCAGGTTCAGTGACGCTATAATTAAGTCTAATGAGCAAGGCTCGACCATCAGCAGCTAAACTTTGATGAAAAGTAGACCATCGATCTACTGGAATTACAGCCCGAATAGAAACTAAACTAGCAGCAAAACCTCCTAAAAAAGCTCTAGTTTTGACATCATCTATTACTGAAACAATTAGGGTTGTAATTAAAGTTCCGAACAATATGAGCAGATTCCAATACCAATTTAGATTACTGGAAGATTCATATTTGCCAATAAGATTTTTACAAATATCGCGTTTCAACTGTTCTAAATTTTCTTTATTTACCGGGTAATTACTCCCTAAAAAAGGTGATGGCGAAGGTGATGGTATCCGTAATGGCGTATGTACTGCTAAAGGTGAAGCAATACATTGATCTACAGCTTGATTTTGAGCAGTTTTTTGTCTAGCAGCTAAAACAAGAGCTAAAATAATCAAAATACTAAGAGTAGCTCCAGAAATCAAAATTAAATAACGCCGCTTCTGTGATTTTCCTTCATTCATAAGGCCCTTCATCTTGGAACTGGAACTTGATTTATTACCGACGCAATTACGGCATCAATTTGTAAACCATCCAGCATAGCTTCTGGTTTGAGAATCAGACGATGACGCAGCAACGGCGATGCAACGGCTTTGATATCATCTGGCGTCACAAAATTCCTTCCTTCTAACCACGCAGATGCTTGAGATGTCTGCAACCAAGCACCAGCAGCACGCGGTGATGCACCCAAAGCTAATTCGGGATGTTGGCGTGATGCTTTTACCAAGGCTAGCAGATAATCAATAATTGCCTCAGATACCTTCACCTCTTTCACAGCTTGTCGCGCCTGCAAAATTTCGTTGACTGTTGCTATGGGTTTGAGACGATCGATATCTCCACGTCGCGCCGCAAATCCAGCCTGACGATTGAGTAACATTTGCTTTTCCGCAGCTCGATCGGGGTAATCTACGGCTAATTTGAATAAAAACCTATCTAGTTGCGCCTCTGGTAAGGGATAAGTTCCCTCAAACTCTAGGGGGTTTTGTGTAGCAATTACCCAAAATAATTCTGGCAAAGGCAAACTTTCACCATCTAGAGTTACTTGCATTTCTTCCATTGCTTCTAACAGCGCCGCTTGTGTTTTAGGCGGAGTGCGGTTAATTTCATCTGCTAGTAGTACTTCTGTAAAAACTGGGCCTTTTTTTAGAGTAAAACTACGACTATTTAAGTCAAAAATATTTGTACCAGTAATATCTGATGGTAATACATCTGGTGTTAATTGAATCCGGCGAAACTCTGCTTGAATTAACTGCGCCAATACTTTTACTAAAAGTGTTTTGCCAGTTCCCGGTACTCCTTCTAAAATGATGTGCCCACCTGCTAGCAGTGCAACTATTAGCTGTTGTATAAGGTTGGACTGTCCGACAATTATTTGGTTAAGACCTTGTTCAAGGTGAATTAAAATAGAGTGAATTTCGTTCATATAAGGTTACAAAATACTTATAAATTTTACATATTCAAAATTTGGGACCAAAGCCGTGGAAATTATTGCCTGATTTTAGGCGATCGCTAGAAATTATTATTTTTAATTAACAATTTGTAATTCATCATGAAATTATCGGAACTTCACCACCCATTAGGGGATAACCCCTCATGCTCAGAAGATACCCACAAAAAAATTACGAATTACGAATTACGAATTAGTAATTATTTTTTATAGTTCGCCATTGTCCCAACCAGCTTAATAGTTCTCGTTCGCGCATGGGGCGTTTTTGCGATCGCCGCTTTAAAAGCGTAGCTAGTTCAACAGAATTACTACCTGTTTTCTCAACCCAGATATCAATCAAAGCTTGGGGTTCTAGTAAAATTTCACCTAACCCTAAAGCCTTTTGTAGTTGTAGTTGTTCTTCTTTACCCACCATTTCCACAACAAAATCGGTGGATTCAGCTTTTTGTAAGACTC
The DNA here is from genome assembly GCA_034530615.2 of Aulosira sp. ZfuVER01. Lineage (GTDB taxonomy): Bacteria > Cyanobacteriota > Cyanobacteriia > Cyanobacteriales > Nostocaceae > Aulosira. Next base: position 170,889 of record JAVRCV020000032.1, on the reverse strand, counting down.
CTGCTAAAGCTTGGATATATGCTTCACTATTATCTAAAACTGGTGTTTCTAAAGGTACTGGCTTACCAAAGCGTCGATTTTGTGCCCAAATTAGGACTATTAGTAATATACCTGCCTGCAATAAAGCCACAATCAAGGGTTGATTAGCAAAATAACTAAATAAGTCGTCTTTACCTTCTTGTTTTCGCACATCAGCATCTTTATAGCCATGAATATATTCATCAACAAAAATGGCGTTATTTTGTTTACTTACTAAATCTGCAAGAAATTTAAAATTACTTAAATAATCTTGATAAGCATTAGCTGCTAAATAGGGAGTTGTGGAAAAAATAACTTTTCCTTTGCCATAATTTTGTTGCCAAACCACAGCACCGAAGCGATCGCCTAAAGAAATTTCTGCTTTACCTGCTTTTTGATGCCGTCTAGTTGTAGCAATTTTAACATCGCCAAAGGGCGATTTTTGCATGGTGTGAAAGTCTGCTGCTGTTGTTTGGTAACGCACACCTAAAATTACCAAGGTATTACCTTTTTCTAGCCATGCACGTTTCTCCGAATTGACGATTGGTGGATTGAGATTGCTGTTTACCTGTAGTAAGGTAACTGGGCTTTTCTGTGCCTTGATATCATCCCAAGGTTTTTGCCAGCGATTGATTGAAGTTCCCTGCTCTTGCATAAAAGCATACCAAGCACCATAGCCATCGGCAGCACGATTATAAGTGGAACCACTATTGATTGTGCTGTTCCTGGGAGCAGCTATCAAGCTTACTAAAATTATGACTGCCAGGGCGATCGCTCCCAGCCAAGCCAAGCGGTTTGAGCGCTTCATTTAATGTACAGCTTTATACTGAATTTATGGATATTGTAGATAGTAATCCAGTAAAGGACTGCTAGCCAAGATTACTTATGCGTCCGAACTGAACTGTTGGGCAACAATCGCCATCGGCAGGTACAGCCGTCGCAGCTGCCCAGGAAGCGGGGCAAATCCATGATGTTCATAAAAAGCCCGTGCCCGATCATCTTTTGCATCTACTACTACCGCCATTGATACGATTTCACTCATCAGGCTGCGCCGCAGCGCATCTACAAGCAAGAATGCCCCTAACCCTTGCCCCTGATAGCGTTCATCAATAGCAAGCCTACCTAGCAATGTTGCTGGCACAAGCGGATACTTTGGCAGCCTCGCTCGTATTGCTGTTGGCAAGTCTTCTACTTGAATCGATGTGGCTGCCAGTGTGTAGTAGCCTGCTATCCGGTCTGCGTCCACATCATACAGCACAAAAGGTGTTGCTACATAACGCCGCAAATCCTGACTTGCCTTTTCTCGTAAATAACGATTGAGGGCTTCGATTCCACATTGGAAATCTACCCGATTATGCTGGGAGTTCAGCAACTCAATGGTATACGCGAAAGCCGGGATATTCACGTTAGCCCCATACTTTCCTTATAACGACGTATAGCCCGCGCCAGTGGTTCATCAGGCTGAATTTCAGGAGGATTGAGGAGAGAATTGATAAACGCCAGACTATCTTCCCGACTAAGTTTGATGATGGTGTGTTCTTCAATCGTTCGTAATGCGGCTTCTTGAGCATGACTTACCACAAAATCGGTGAGAGTTCTGCCTTCCAAATCTGCCGCCCGCTGCAAAAATTCCTTTTGCTCGCTAGTCAGGCGTGCTTCTAGACGCTCCGGTTTGCTGCGTCTTTGTTCTGTTCTTTCCGAATTCTGCCTATTGGGCATAATAAGTGACTCTTTTTTTGCTCTCTATCTTTTACTGTACGGCTATAAGACGTACCAAGTAAAGGTCATTTGTCATTTGTTATTTCTCCTCTGTTTCCTTGTCCCCCTCATCTCCACTCCCCAACCCTACTCCCCCGCAATCTCCCGATACGCCTGCTGGCAATTCTCATAATTTTCCGGCAGAATTTCAACATCGCCAAAACATAATTGTTCGTGAGTAGTAATTAAGGTTTCATAGGGATGGATGGGCGTTACAGAAGAACGTAGCACTTGCAGATATTCACCATCAGTGCGGCTGGGTTGGTGGCGAACAACGCTAGTATCATGCAATTGCTGCAATATTGCATGATATAAACAACGACAAGCTTCTCTGTAATTACCCTGATAGTAAAATTCTTGCGATCGCGCTAACCACACACTAACGGATAACTCACTGGTGGTGATTGTTGTGCCCGCCGCAGTCTGATTGTTTCTCCCAGTCAACCAAGAATACACATAAGGGCTGAATTCTCGCCATAATAGCCAAACCAACCAAACCACGAATAGACCGATTACAAGCCAAAACAGCAACTTCAATAACTCACTTAACCAAGGACTTATTGACCAACCGGGCGGTAATCCTGGTAACGCTGATTCTAAGCGAGAAAACTGATACTCTATCCATTCTCCAACTTGTTGTTGTAACTGAGAAAGCTGCCAATCCCAGCTTGTTTTTTCAAAAGTGTCTGTGGACATAGAAGATGATAGGAAGGTAAGGGAGACAAAGGAGACAAGGAAGCAGGGGAAGAAATAACAATTGTCTTTTTACTATTTATTGCCTATTGACCCTTGACTATTTTGTAAATTTGCTACTTTTTATCATGAGCCAACCAACGACAACAAGTAGCGTACCAAAGAGGAGAAATCCCAAATCCCAAACTAACTGATTTGGCCCGGGTTTCACATGGTGAATACCAAGAATTTGGTGATCTATTAGCCCTTCAACTACGTTGAACAATCCAAAGCCGAAAAGTATAGACCCGATAAAAGTTTGTGATGACCAAGGAACATCATCACGCCCGCCAGCCCGCCATAACAAGGCTACTCCCACCACAGTCAGTACCCAATCTAAAGCATGAAATAACCCGTCCCATACCATGTTCAAATCTATATTTGAGGTGTTGGTTAGGGGTCTAACATTACTTAACATATGATGCCATTGGAGAATCTGATGTAGCACAATGCCATCGATAAACCCTCCTAGACCTAAACCAAGGAAAATTCCCGCAGTAATCAGCGGTGTAGGTCGGTTAATGCTCTCACTCTTAGCCTCCATATTCAACCTCATAGACAGGCATTTTTACCACCATAGAATTTTTTAGCAAGCGATATCTTCTGTCTTGAGGCAAATGCTAGCGTTTCATTTAAAGTGGACAATTTTCTTCTAGGGAGTCCTTGAAGACGCTAATTACCATATACAGGCATGATATAAGTTGATATTCAAGAGCAATTTTCAAATGACTATTTACTTTTATAAGGTTTGGCAGCCTTATGGCTGTTTTTCTAACTTTTCTCCTCACGGAATTCAAATCCAGGGTACTTACTGGCCAACCGTTGAACATTATTATCAAGCACAAAAGTTTGTTGGCAGTATAGATGCGGTAATTATACCCGCGATCCATAATGCCCAAACACCAGAAGAAGCTGCTGCTTTAGGACGCTGTAGTACCCGCCAAATCCGCGCGGATTGGGAACTAGTCAAAACTCAGGTGATGCGAGAAGCTGTACTCAAAAAGTTTCTCACTCATGCTGAGATTCAAGATATTCTTCTGTCTACAGGCAATGAAACTTTAGTAGAAAATTCCCCAAGAGATTATTTTTGGGGCTGTGGTGCAAATAAAACTGGTCAAAACCATCTTGGTAAAGTTCTTATGAGTGTACGTGAAGAAATCCGCAAGTTAGTATCTATAACAGCAATTCCCGAAAAATACTTGCAATATTAATTACATTGTAAGCTTGGACATTCATAGCCAAAGGGGAATAACTACATTCCCCTGTTTCACTAGGCTTCCGCTCTATAGTGTTCGTGATATTTAATTATTTTTTTGAAGATAAATATCAGTAAGTTGTGATTTTATATACTAATTATAGAAAATTGCTTCAATTTTTTGAATTTGCATAATATTACCGTATACATCTCAAGATTTAAGGTTATAAAATTAATTGTTTAATAATTAACTTTTTCTTAAGCATTTCACGTTGAAACTTCAAAGTTTTCCGTAGAAAGTTCTGGTAAGTATGAGTTTGATAGACCTGTTATATATAGCCTTACTCCTTCGACAAAGAGAGAAGACAAAGGCCAAGTCAAGGTTATAAAGATTTCTCTGGCAAGAAGAAATTTTTGGAGAGAGGTTAAATCAAATTCAGCGAACAAACTTTAATTAAGGGAAAGTTGAAGATTCTTTTTTATACATTACTTAAGTGTATATAACTAATGGCATTTATCGATCAACCAAGTGGGTGGCAGCAAGCCTTTGACCCTGAAGGTTTACTCCACAGAATGACTAACCAGATTAGGCGATCGCTTGAACTTCCAGAAATATTAGCAGCTACTGTTGCCCAGGTTCGGTCATTTTTGGGTACAGACCGAGTGATGGTCTATCGGTTTGATACTGATGATAACGGTGAAGTGATTGCCGAGTCTATTCAAGAGCAGCGTTTGTCATCTCTGTTGGGGTTGCACTTTCCAGCAAATGATATCCCCCAGCAGTCAAGAGAGATGTTACTCAAAACCCGACAAAGGGCAATTGTGGATGTAGCTAATGGCAAGATTAGGTTATCGCCCCTATATTCACTAGAAACTGGTCAGCTCCTACAAACGGATGACACGTACTATAGACAGGTAGACCCATGTCATATTCAATACTTAACGGCATTGGGCGTACAGTCTTCCCTGGTAGTGCCAATTTTACATCGCGACCCTCAAGAGCAATCAGCAAAGCCTCAACTGTGGGGATTGTTAGTATCGCACCACAGTCAACCACGAAGTATTTTGCCGTGGGAATTGAAATTATTGCAACAAGTTGCCGATCAGGTAGAAATTGCGATCGCGCAAAGCAATCTCCTCTCGGAAGCTCGTTCTCAGCGACAACAACAAGCCCTGATTAACCAAATTGCCATCCTGTTAAATCAACTGCCGACAATCCAATTCCAAACCGCTTTAGAATCCACTATTGCCGCTTTTGGTGGTGTAGGCGGCAGACTTTATATTGAGCAGAGTGGAGAACTTTATACTTGGGGCGAACAACCACAATTACCCTACGAGTCACAAAATATTGTCATTGAACAGCATCCCGTGTGGCAAAACTGGATGGCTGAGTGCAAACAAGGTCAAGTTTTAGCAATTCCAGACCTTTATAAAGAAGCGCATTTGCGAGTTTTAGCAGTGGGGTTTCAACCTACTAAGATTCGGGGAATTTTAGTAATTCCCCTATATTACCGCAAAAGTTTTCTCGGTGTATTCAGCATTTTTCGTCCGGAGTTTGATACCGAAATCTTATGGGCTGGACGCTGCGAGCAAAACCAGAGACAAAGGCTACCTCAGCTTTCTTTTGAAGTATGGCGAGAGCAAAAAAAGGGACAAGCACCTGAATGGAAACTTGAAGATATTTTTCTCGGACAAGCCTTGGGCTATCATTTCGCAATGGCAATTCAGCAACAGCAAATGTATCAACAGGTGCAAGTACTGAATACTAGCCTAGAACAGCGAGTGCAGGAGCAAACTGGTGAACTGGAAAAATCATTACTGTTTACCAAGGTCATCAAGCAAATCACTGAGCAAATACGCAGTACATTAGACTTAAAAATTACTCTGCAAACTATTGTGCAGGAAGTCCGCCCTCTACTCAATTCTGACCGGGTGTTAATTTACCAAATATTCAGTGAGTTTGATGGTCAGGTAATTGTAGAAGAGATCAATGGCAACTATCCATCAGTTTTGGGAATCAAAGCACCACCGGGATGCTTTCCTGATGAGTATGCTAGTCTTTACATTCATGGAAGAGTGGGGGCAATGAATGATGTGTCCACAGCTACTTTGAGTGATTGTCATCGAGAGTTCTTGCAGAGTATGCAAGTAAAAGCCAATTTAATTATTCCCATTAAAATGGGTACGCAACTATGGGGATTACTAATTGCCCATCAATGTAGTGGTCCGCGAAATTGGCAAGATGCGGAAATGGAGTTAATGCTACAGTTAGGAGACCAGGCTGCGATCGCTATTCAGCAGGCACAACTCTACGAACAAAGCCATACTGCGGAAAATCAGGCCAAGGCTAAAGCTCAACAGTTAGAGCGTACCTTAAATGAACTGCGACAAACACAGACACAATTGATTCAGAACGAAAAAATGTCTAGTTTGGGACAGTTAGTTGCAGGGATAGCACACGAAATTAACAACCCTGTTAACTTTATCTACGGTAATCTATCTTACGCCAATGACTACACCCAACAACTTCTACAACTTTTACGCCTCTACCAGTCGCATTATTCCGAACCAGATCAAGAAATTCGCTCCTTAGAAAAAGCGATTGATGTGGACTTTGTGTCAGAAGACTTACCAAAAATCATCTCTTCTATGCAAGTAGGAGCCGATCGGATTTGCTCAATAGTACAATCTTTACGCAATTTTTCTCGTTTGGATGAGGCAGAACATAAGCCTGTTGACTTACACGAAGGTATTGATAATACTTTACTAATTTTGCAACATCGCCTGAAATCCACTGTCAATTTCCCTGGTGTGAAGGTAGTTAAAGACTATGGTGACTTACCGTTAGTCAGATGTTATGCCGGTCAAATGAACCAAGTATTCATGAATATTCTCAGCAATGCTCTTGATGCTTTGGAAATGCACGCACACAATAATCAATCCTTTATCCCTTCAATCTGTATTTCAACTAGAGTTTCAGCAGATAACTCTTTTGTACTGATTCGCATGGCCGATAATGGGCCAGGAATGGCAGAAGATGTGAAAAGGCGGATTTTTGACCCATTTTTCACAACCAAGCCTGTAGGCAAAGGTACAGGACTAGGTCTAGCTATCAGCTACCAAATTATCGTGGAAAAGCATGGCGGAGTGATTGAGTGTATCTCAGAAGTTGGTAAGGGTACAGAGTTCTGGATGGAGATAGCCATGAACCCCCAATGTAAAGTCAATAATCAATATATAAATTCTTTACTTCCAACCTCCCAGAGGTGGGAGGTTCAAACTAATTTTTAAAACTTAAGTAATAAATGAGCAATGACTCAGCAAGCTAAACATTTGAAATAGATTACTTGATGGGTTTGCAAACAATCACTTCATATTTTGTCACTATTTATTAATATAAAAAGTAAAGTTTATTAGCAAAAAAATCTCTAAAAATTCTCGGGTGCTAATCTAATAGTTGAAGCTAATAAGCTTCCCTGGCAGATATAACAGCTGCATTGGAAATTTAATAAGAGGTATACGCTGTTTGATTTTACGTCTGTCTCGCCAAAAAAACAGCAACACCCAACGCGAAAACTGATATTTCCTCAAATAGTAAACATCAGGGGGCGCTGTAACTGGTTTTCATTGCTTTATTGCTTAAGTGATGAAATTTAGTACATCCCTGGCTAGGATAAACAATCAGAGGAAAGTCTTCAGGGAGTAAATGCTTGGGTGTTGTTTTGTTTAATACTCACTTCACTCACTTCGCTTCGCTGTGTGGGGTCAAGAGTCAATAGTCAATAGTTCTTGGACTCTTGACCGTGCCAATTTTAGATTGCCGATTTTAGATTTTTTCGGTTCATGCCTCACCTCTTGTGGGTGAAACAAATCCAAAATCCTCAAGCCCCGTATCCTGGTGTCGGGGTCAATCCAAAATCTAAAATCGCTTGACTTTGGACTATGAACTTTTGACTACCTGAAGCAAAATTGGTATAAGCTTGTACGAAGTTAAATAGCAAAAGACAGTTGAAATAGCGCCTTATGTCAATTATTGCGCTCAGAGCATGGTACATTCAAGATTATGAGCCGATTCCTGAACTGGAAAAGCGTCCACCAGACATTCGTCTGAGTAAAAAAAGCCTGCTGAGATCGGGATTAAGAGCAGACTTTTTAGAAGATAGTGATGAAGTAAAGAAATCAACTTGGTTTGGGCGCTATCTGGAAGGGGAAAATATTGAATTTTATATTGAAGGTAGTGGTGGCTATTGCGTAGCTAATATTGACTTGATTAGCCATGAGATTTATTTCACCAAGCAGGCGATTTTAGCTCAATTAGAACCAACAATTTTTTTATGCTATCAAACCGAGTATGCCCCAGCGAGTGAGGCTCTGCGAGAAGGGGTGCAAAAAAGTTTGGAAACTTTGAACTTGCGATCGCGCCTTCCCCTAACATTAGTAGAATCATTCCGTCCGGGGAATGGCCCCCTACGGCTTTCTGTGGGTATTCTGCGAAAAATCCGCAAGAGTTTATTGTTTATTGCAGACACCACAGCTATTGCTAGCATTGCTAGTAAAGACACTGCCCAATTGATTCCTAGTCCCAATGTCTGTATTGAAATGGGCTATGCGATCCAAAGTAAGCGATCGGAACAAATTTTACTAGCGCAAATGCAACGCCCAGACTTAGAAGGGGAATTTCCCTTTGATTTACCCAAGCAGCAAATTCTCCAATTCCAAGATAGTAAAGAACTGAATAAAATCCTCACAGGAGCGATTAAAGCCCAGCTAGCAAGGTTTAAGTTGTTTTTTTGAAAATCATCTTTGTGAAGAATTGAAAAGCCATTCATAATATAAGGCAGGTGTTATCTTCACTGTGCTATGCATTTAACTTGGTTAGACAGCAATAGTTGGCTGATTGAAATTGGTGGCAACCGAATACTACTTGATCCTTGGCTAGTGGGTTCGTTAACCTTCAGTAATTTGGATTGGCTATTTAAAGGTACGCGACTGCAAGAACGACCAATACCAGACAATATTGATTTGATTCTGCTGTCTCAGGGTTTGGAAGACCATGCTCACCCACCAACACTTGAGCAGCTTGATCGCCAAATTCCAGTTGTGGCTTCTCCGAATGCAGCAAAAGTAGTGCAGAAGTTGGGTTACACCTCTGTTACAGTCCTTACTCACGGTGAAACTTTCACATTCAATCATCAAATAGAAATCAAAGCTACTCCTGGTTCCCTGATTGGTCCGAATTTAGTAGAAAATGGTTATCTCTTAAAAGAGTTGGAGAGTGGTTTAACCCTTTACTACGAGCCTCACGGAACTCATTCTTCTCAGATGAAGCAAGCTGCACCAGTTGATGTGGTAATTACGCCTTTGATTGACTTAGCACTACCCTTAGTGGGGCCAATTATTAAGGGAACAAACAGTGCTTTAGAAGTTGCAAAGTGGTTACAACCGCAGGTAATGCTGCCTACAGCAGCAGGAGGAGATGTCATATTTGAAGGATTGATTAATAAATTTCTCAAGGCTGTAGGTAGTGTTGAGGAATTTCGTGCGTCGCTAGCAAAAAACAATCTTACCACACAAGTAATTGAACCATTACCAGGCGATCGCATTGAACTGCAATTAAATAAACGTGCATTAGTTATCTAAGAATTTGGTAGTGAGGACTAAAGTCCTTACTACGAAAATTTTTGATATTCATTAATTGCCTATATCTTTAATCATTTGAAGATGTTTAGGTAGTAAATCAGCTAGAGCGTAACGCTCTATCACCGTTTTCCTAGCATTTACGCGAATTTGCTCCATCCTTGTGGGATGGTCTAAAACTTCATCAATGCGGTCAGCAATCTTTTGTGGTGAGAAGAAATCGACCAATAAACCGTTTTCGCCTTCTTGAATAATCTCAGTCACAGGTGCAGTATCAGAACCTAAGACTAAGCACCCTGCGGACATGGCTTCAATCATCGACCAAGAAAGTACAAACGGTCTGGTTAAATAAACGTGTACAGATGATGCTTGAATTACTTGCAGATATTGTCCATAGGGTAAAGTCCCAGTAAAGTGAACCCGTGATAAATCGAGAGAGACTTTTTTCAGCATCAGGTCTTTGTAGGTGTCACCATCTGGTAAAGGTTTGCCATAGCAAACTCTATCTGCGCCAACAATGACGACATGGCAATTTGGTCTTCGCTCTTGTACATAAGCAATGGCTTCAATAAACTGAGGAAAACCGCGATATGGCTCCATACCCCTAGCTACATAGGTGATAATTTCATCCACACCAGAAAGGTCAAGATTAGGTAGTACAAGTTGAGCGTTTGGTTTGGGTTGAAAAAATTCTGTATCAACTCCATCGTGTAGCACAGAAATCTTACTTTGAAATTCTGGGGGAAATTGAGATTTTTGCCAATTAGTTGGTGACAAACCGCGATCGCAAGTATATAAATCAATTAATATCGGTGCGTTTTTTACTCTGATACGTGCAATATCATCAATAGTTAGTGGTTCTGTAGGATCAAAGTCTGCGTCTGAGCCATGAGCATGATAAAACCATTCAAAATAACAGATTAGCGGTGTGTTTGGGAATGCATCCTTGACAAACAAAGTTGGGCCCCAGCCAGAATGACCGCAAATTACATCGGGGACAAAACCTTGTGCTTTGAGTTGCTCAGTTAGCTTATATACAGCTTGGCCATGCAAAACCGCATTCTCTAATGGTCGGACGTAATGATGGGTTGTGGGATGAGGATTGCGGCTGGGTTCAAAAATAGCTTTATGGATACCAGGTAGAGTGACTTCGCGATTTTTCGTACCAAATACAACCACGTTGTTTGGATCTTGCGCCAGATTTAAAGCTACGTGGCGGTACTGAGCCGGAAAATTACTATGGAGAAAAAGAACTCGCATACAGTGTAAGTTATGAGCTAAGGTATATTTTTCAACTCGTTATATCCTAATTAAAAACAGCTAATTTTTTAAATTGCGTAACTCGGTTGATAGACTGGTAGCTCTGGTGTATCAAGCTTAAAGAAGCGATCGCAAATTGAACCGAAATCAATCTTAGTAAACTAATGTGAACTTAAACCAAGCTTGACGATTGTTCGCTAGAAAGGCAGAGTGTAGAAGGCAAAAAGAATACTGCACTCTACCCTCTGAGTTGAAACTTTTACCGATAATTTTAAACGGTGGGCTTTGGCAACTGAGCAAATTTCTCTGGGTAAATTTCCACAGCTATCTCCGAGTCTTCACGACTAACTAGCGATCGCTTTACCTCTCCCAAGTATAGTGGTACTGAAACCCCTGGTTCTGGGTGGATCAGAGTCCGGGCACGAATCGTTAGGTAGTTTTCATTTCGCGAACCTAAGCGACCATAAGAATACAGATTACTAGCCGCTTGACGTAAGGTAGCTTCTAATTCTGAAGGAGTAATCTGCGGTGAGGTAGCAATTACTGCTTGTGTTGAACCATTGTCATAAACGAGAGTGAACCGCACCGCACCAGGAATCACAGTGCGACTCAAGGGTACTAACGATAGAGCAAATAAACCACCCGTTAGTACGAGCATAAAGCCAGTTGTACCCACCAGCCGAAAGCGGATGCCCCATTTAAAAATAAAACTCAGGACTGCTAAGGCGGCAAACACCAACGTGGCAATACCTGACCATTGGGTGTATTGAAGAAAGTCAGCTGTTGTGAGCATAAGGTTGGCTACTGAGGCATGATTTTTTGATTACAGACAAAACCATTCTACCGAGTGCTTACACCATAGGAGTTACTACGGCGATCGCTTTGATGTGAATGCAACTCAGATTTGTTTCTATAATCCTCTTGTTTCCAAGGAGTGATACCAATTCAAAATTCAAAATTCAAAATTAAGAAATTGAGACTCAGCAAAGGTTCCAGGGTTTGCGTCTGCATCATATTTTTGGTGAAATGGTATAAGAAATCTTTTTCACAATAGATGCACACCGATAAACACAGAGAATTTATCGGTGTGCATCTCTGTTTTATTTCTGGGTTAATTTTTCATTTACTGAAGCATATCGGCTGCTTTTTGCCAATCAGCCTCTGCTCTCTGTCTCCTAATTGGAAATGGGCAATACCTCGTTTATTATAGGCATCAGAAAAGAATAACGAAATATGCAAACTTTGTAATTTTTGTCCAAGTCCAAAACTCCAGCAGCTTATATTATTAGTAATGCTGACAATTAATCAATAGACTACCATCCTCATAAATTGAAACATCTCGATATGTTTTCATTAGTAAATCCTGAGATTTCTTAAGGCAATATTCTTGATACTTTTATAACAAAAAAGATATTTTTATAACAAAAAAGATATAAAAAAAGGCATCTACAAGAGATGCCTATCATGCAGGAAAACCCCCAGAAGGGTTATCCGTACACCTTCCCAACAATCAGCAACAGTGACTAACTTTGATTAGCCACACTCACAGACGTGAATATAGTAATTTTATTAACTGTCAATCATAAATGGCTCCGGTGTATACACTGAAAATAGGATGTTATCTATACATGAATGTCATTCAGGCGATCTGCTTAAATATTAGACTGCTTGCAAAAATCTGACAAAAGTCATCACAGATGCATACAGATAAATATCGGTGTTCATCTGTGGTTTGCTATCCACAAAATCGACTTATGTAAGAGGTATATTGCAATGTTTGCTGTTAAACACTCGGGCTAAACTTATGATTCAGCGTGCAAATTCAATACTTTACAGCCTAATACTCAAAATTGACTGCAAGACTAATTTTATTGAGCTTTCAATCTCTGGTCTTGTTCATAGCGATAAACTAATCCACAAACAGCAGATAACATTAACCATGAAAGCGTATTTAGCCGGAAATCGTAGAGGGTGACATCAACAGTATTAAATAACAACCAGCCAAACAAAACTACGAGATAAGTGAAAAATATCAATCTATCTTCTTGATGTAGAAATTTTGAATTTCCTAGTAGTTGAATAGATGCTATTAAGATCCAACCGATTAAGCCACAAAATAACAGAGTACTTGGCAGACCAGTTTCAGACGATAGCATCAAAAATAAGTTGTGGGGATGACCTAAGGAAATCTGCGTTTTAGCTTGGTATAGTCCAGTAAAATTGCGTAAACCCCAACCAGTCCAAGGATGTTGCTGAGTTAAAGACCAGGCAAATTCCCATTGGGTTTTGCGCATTAAAGCAACAGGCCTATCGGGATACATATCATCGTTCAACCGCGCCCAAAAGAAAGCAGGAACGAAGCGGCGAAAAAACTGGGCGATAGGTGAGGGAGAAAAAGCTGCTAACAGAACGCACGTAACGATGCTAGCAACGCCACCTACAAGGATGCGCCAACCTTGGTATAGTGCATAAGCTAAACAGATAAAAATTGCGATCGCCCAGCCATTGCGTGAGTTGGTAAAAATTAAGGCAATGAAATTGAGAATTCCCGTGAAAATCAGAAAGATAAGGGGAACTTGTGAATTTTGAATTGTTTTCTTAATTAACTGCCATTGTTCCAACCCTAACCCTAAACCTAAAGTAAAAATTATGACTAAATAAGCAGCTAAGGTATTAGCGTGCATTAATATTGAAGACATCCGACCTGGTGGTTCTCCTCCAGGTGCGATCGCCCACTCTAATACAACCCATAAAAACGTTAAATTCAGGCTCCAGCCTAAAAATAACTGTCCCAAGCCCAGAATAGTGATTGGCACAGAAGCAATTACTAAAATCCAAGCTATTTGCCGCAATTGGGGGATTTTCTGAATTAGGGCACTCAGTCCGGCAAAAACGATAAAGTAGGGTATAAAATTAAATAAACCGACGAAAGCTGGGGTTTTTTGATATGCAAATCCAGCAGTCACAATCAGCAATATACTCAGAACAGCAAATCCCCAATTGAGAGGGCGGCTGATAATTTTGCCCCATTGGCGCACCACAGTAATTAAGGATGCCAAAACTATTAATACAGCCCCCAAAAAGGGACTCAATGGGAAGAGAACAAGTCCCACTTGAGTCAAATTCCAAGGCAATTGCAAAGCGGGATTGGGATGATAAAAAGCTTGTTTCAAGCTGGCTCCCAACATTCACTACGGGTAAGACGAATTTGCGCTAACGCAAAGATAGTCGGAATAATGCGACCATAGTTAGTGGCGATCGCTCTCCAACCCAAATCTGCAAAAAACCAAGCCCACATTACTGGCCCAACAAAAGCAAAAACACTACGCACCGCCCCATAACGAGCTGCATTTACCGTCATACCCCGCCGTGCCATTTGCAGGGCTACATAGCTTTGAAACTGCGTAGTCGTGGCTGCTGTCCCTTGAATAGCAGTTTGTTTGGCTACTTGATAGGTCGCAAAATGTGCAGCAAATTGGCGGGCAATTTGTTTCAGCACAAGCGGTTGGATCACAGAAGTTACGGCTATGGCACTACCACCTTTAAAAATTAATCCTAAGGGGTCACGTTGCAATAAAAGTGGTAATGGTTCTTTAGCTTCTGATTTGATTAGGTGACGCTGCACCTGTAAAGTTAATTTTTGCTTTTCTTGTTCAGGCAATTTTTTCCATACGTGCCCTAATAAATGCAAAAATACTTCTGCTTCTAAATCAACTGTTGCCAGTTGGCTAGAATAGGGTATTTTTAAATACTTACATACTTGAATTAACGCTTGTCGGTAAGTTACCTGGCTGGTGCGTCCTCGCAATACCGTCATCCCATCTGCTGCCAAAAAGCGAAAACGATCCTCTAGTGTATCTAACCAAGCCTTGCGGTCTTGACTTTGAACTACGATTGGTTCAGGTGTGTGAACGTAGTCTAAAGGATTGAACTTACGACTAAACAGAATTGCCGTTAAATCTTGCAATTCTTCTTCAGTTGCTAGCTCTAGAGCCGCCCTCAGTTCATCCAATTTCCCTTCCTCCCTTCCGTGCTGCTTTCTGTACCCTATTCTACTATTAGCCTTCAGCAGCCATTTAGTAACGTTTGTTGCAAGATCGGAATTTGATCGGCAAATTTATCTGCACGATCTAGTGCTTGACTATGTTACATCAGGTCGGAGGGTATGAACTGTAGTTGCAGTTAGCAGTTATTAATTTAGTTGAGAATATTTAACCATTGTTGCCATATTCATAACTTAACGGCATCAATTGCTTGTTTGTTGTCAAAGGCGATCGCCCATCTTCATAAGTATTGCTCAAATCTATAATTTTAGTCAGTTTTCTATTTACTTATATACTAGTGTAAATATAGGCACTTAGTAAATCAACAGTCATGCGGCTCTCTCAACTCATAGCCTTATAAACCAGGCTATTTGAGCCTTTAAAAAATAAATCTTCAGATTATCCTCAGAATTAGTACTTATAATAGAAGTCTAAAAAATATCATTAATTTGTATCCATTTAGTTGTTGCTTCATGGTAGTTTCTCTATCTTTAGCTCAATTACCGCAAGCAGCACAGGGGAAATTTACTGGTTATTTTTGATTAAACATCTGACGGACACAGTTATCTGCGATCGGAGGGTGGGTGCGATTGACTGACCAAAAGCTTTATATCAACTGACTTGACTCACATATTTTCTTTGTCTGGGAGCGACAAAAAGGATAAAAAATGACTACCGTCAGATATACGTCAACATTGAATAGACCTCTCAAATCTCTGACATTTAGCTTTGTTTTAGCCACGGTACTGAGTAACTATCAGGACGCGATGACTACGTCGGGCTACGCCTACGCCCAAACTCCAAATCCTCAGAACTTGCCGCCTGGAAGGATAGAAGAGGTTCCTGTAACCCCCTTACCTGCGGATGTGTTGCCAAAGCCGCCAGAAAACAATCAATTACTTCCACCGCCCACACTACCAGAGCCGTCAATTCCCGCACAGGATGATTCTAATATCAAATTTCGGGTCGATCGCATTGAAGTTGTTGGCAGTACAGTCTTCAAACCAGAACAGTTGGCTGCAATTACCAATCCCTTCGTTGGCAGAGAATTGACATTTGCAGAATTACTGCAAATCAAAGATGCGATTACGAAGCTTTACACTGATAAAGGCTATGTCACTACAGGGGCATTAATTACACCGCAGACAGTAGAAGCTGGGACGATTAAAATTCAGGTTATCGAAGGTAGTCTGCAAGAAATCAAAATCAGAGGTAATAGACGATTGCGTAGTCAATACATTCGCGATCGCATTCAACTTGGGGCGGGAAAGCCTTTAAATATACCGCGCTTAATGGAAAAACTCCAACTGCTACGCCTCGATCCGCGAATTCAAAATCTATCAGCTGAATTGCAGATGGGTGTAAGTCCGGGAACCAATATATTGCAAGTCGAGATTCAAGAAGCCGACACATTTTCCCTCACAGCTACCCTCGATAATGGGCGATCGCCCAGTGTTGGTAGTTTCCGTCGGGGAATAGATCTACAACAAGCTAATTTACTTGGTTTAGGCGATACCCTGAATGTGGGATACGCCAATACCGATGGCAGTAATACAATCAATCTCAATTACGCACTACCGATTAATCCTGACAACGGCACTCTCTGGTTTGGTTTTAATCAGGGTTGGAACAACGTGATTGAAGAACCATTCAGCGTCTTAGATATTCAATCAAATACGACATCTTACGAATTTGGCTATCGCCAACCATTACTGCAAAAACCTACTCAGGATTTAGCTGTGGGATTATCGTTCTCGCGCCAAGAAAGCCAAACAGAGTTGGGCATTGATAACATTGGCCCGTTTCGACTTTCACCTGGTGCAGATGCCCAAGGAAGAACCAATATTTCGGCTCTCCGCTTTTTTCAGGAGTATACCCAGCGCAGCAATCAGCACGTGTTTGCAGTGCGATCGCAATTTAGCTTGGGTGTAGATTGGTTTGATGCCAATGTGAGCGAAGATGAACCAGATAGCCGCTTTTTCGCTTGGCGGGGACAGGCGCAGTGGGTGCGACAGTTGGCACCAGATACTTTGTTTTTAGCTAGAGGTGATTTACAACTAGCAGCAGATTCCTTAGTGCCCTTAGAACAATTTGGCCTGGGCGGACAGGTAAGTGTGCGGGGCTATCGCCAAGACACATTACTCACAGACAATGGCATGTTGTTTTCGGCAGAGTTTCGCTTGCCGATTTTACGCGCGCCCAAGCTGGGAGGAGTGCTACAACTGACACCCTTTATCGATATTGGTAAAGGTTGGAATACCAAAGGCGACAATCCTTCACCAAGTATGTTAGTAGGTACTGGATTAGGGCTGCTATGGAAACAGGGTAATAACTTCTCAGCCCGTTTGGATTGGGGTATTCCGCTGACATCAGTAGAGGGTGAAAAGCGATCGCTTCAGGAAAATGGTTTGTACTTCTCCGTGCAGTATTCACCGTTTTGAGGGAACTCTATTTATATAAGTATTGTTGGAAACTGCTAGATGAAAGCGCCTTCTATTTGCTGGAATTTGGTTAATGGAATTTTGACAGGTAGCATATTTCTCTGGTGTGGCTTTGCTAACGCCCAGGTTACGTCCGATGGCACTCTTAATACAAATGTTTCACAAAGTGGTAGCAATTTTATCATCAATAACGGCAGTGCTGCCAACAGTAATTTATTTCACAGTTTCCAGCAATTTAGCGTTCCTACTGGTACTTCAGCTATCTTTGATGTAGTCAACACACCAAACATAACTACTATATTTGGCCGGGTTACAGGAGGTAGCATTTCTAACATTGATGGCATAATTCAAACCATCAACAGCAATCATCCTGTGAGCCTATTTTTGATTAATCCTAGTGGCATTTTATTTGGCCCTAATGCTCAACTGAATATTGGTGGATCGTTTGTTGGTACAACTGCAAATAGCATTAAGTTTGCTGATGGTGCAGAGTTTAGTGCAATTAATTCCCAAACTCAGCCCCTTTTAAGCATTAATGTTCCCATTGGTTTGCAAATGGGCAGCAATCCGGCGGCGATCATTGTCCAAGGCACCGGACACTCCTTAAGAAATCCCAATCCCAATGGATTGCCGCCAATAACTGTGACTCCTAGTGCTAGCGAACTGCGGGTACAGCCAGGACAAACCCTAGCTTTGGTAGGGGGCAATTTGGATCTGAATGGGGCAACTCTAACTGCTCAACAGGGGCAAGTAGAATTAGGCAGCGTGAGTGGTGTAGGATTGGTCAGCCTCATACCCACAGTACAAGGCTATACCTTGGGTTATGAAAATGGGCAAAGCTTTGGCGATATTCAACTAGCACAGCGATCGCTAGTTAATGTAAGTGGAATCAATGCGGGATCTGTACAGGTTCAGGGGCGACATATTGAATTCACGGATGGTTCACTGATACTGGCACAAAATTTCGGTGATTTAGCCGGAGGTAAAATTCACCTGCAAGCATCAGCAGCGATAGACATGATTGGTAGAACCGATGCTGCAATTTGGAGTGGGATTCGCAGTGAAACTTTCGGCAGTGCAGCTGGTAGCGATATCAGCGTCATTACTCCCAAGCTGACACTCCAACAGGGAGCAGGATTGAATAGTTCTACTCTAGGAAAGGCTGCAAGTGGCAATATCGAAATTCAGGCAAGTGCAATTGAATTATCTGGCTTTTCACCAATCAATCCTACAGGCATTAGTACCCTAAGCACATCTAGCTATTATAGTTCGGGGAACGCAGGCGACATCTTTGTTAATGGCAATAGTTTAGTAGTATCAGGTGGCGCTTCATTGAGTTCAGCTACATTTGGTAGTGGCTCTAGTGGTAAGGTGACAATTCGCAACGATCGCACCACTGTGATGGGAGAAAACCCTTTCGGACTATATAGCAACATTAGCTCTACTACATTTGCAATGGGAAATGCCAAAATCTTAACCCTAGATACAGCTAAGTTACAAATTCTCGATGGGGGAGCTGTTGCTGCAACTACATTTTTTATTGGTAATGGTGGAGATCTGAGTATTAACGCTACAGAATCGATTGAAATCGCTGGACGCAATCAGAGCAATAACAGCAGCATCAACTCATCTGTCTTACGATTAGATCCACAATTTCAGCAGCTATTTCGTTTGCCAGACATACTAACAGCCAATGCGGGTAATGTGCGCATTACTACACCCAACCTGAAATTGATGGATGGTGGAACAGTGAGTGTTACTAGTCAAGGTAGCGGCAATGGTGGCAGTCTCAACATTACAGCTAATACCATTCGATTAGAGCGTCAAGCCAGCATCCAAGCAGCAACAGAATCGGGTAATGGCGGGAATATCGCTTTAGATGTTGGGAAGTTGTTGCTGCTGCGTAGCAATAGCGCGATCGCAGCTACCGCAGGCGGTAATGGTAATGGCGGTAATATCAATATCAATGCACCAATCGTTGCTGGAGTGGGAAACAGTGACATTATTGCGAATGCCTTTCAAGGGAAGGGCGGCAATATTCAAATCACCACTCAGGGTTTAATTGGATTGCAGTTTCGTCCTGAACTTACCCCAGAAAATGACATCACCGCCAGTTCCCAATTTGGTGTTAGTGGCACAGTTCAAATTAATAACATCGGTGTCGATCCCAATTCTGGCTTAGTAGAATTACCTGCAAATGTTACCGATCCATCGCAGCAAATTGCTACAGGTTGTGCCAGCGAACAAGGCAGTAAATTTGTGGCTACGGGACGGGGTGGTGTACCACAAAATCCCACGCAGGAAGTGAGGAGCGATCGCACTTGGTCTGATATCCGTGACATCTCTGCATATCGCAAAACTAGTAATGTAACTGCCAAAACACCTACATCACCAACTGTCATTGTCGAAGCTACTTCCTGGCATCGTAACGCCCAAGGCAAAGTTGAATTAATTGCGGCACAATCTCCTGCACATATCCAACCGCCGTTAACTTGTGCTGCGGTTCCAAGAGTTGATTTGTCCAGCAATTCAAACATTTTGAATGTTAGGAACAATAACATTTAGGGAATATTAAATAGGTATAAAAGGAGACTAATAATGAGGCTGCTTTCTGTTTATTTGAGTTTGATGAATCGAATATGGGCAGGTTCTATACTGCTACCAATCGGAATCATGTTCTTTGGCAACAGCTACGCAAATGCTCAGATAGCTTCAGATGGCAGCCTCAATACTACTGTCTTCCAGAATGGCAATAACTTCACGATTACTAATGGCACTGTCACAGGCAATAATCTGTTTCACAGCTTCAGCCAATTTTCCATTCCCAGCAAAGGCTCTGCCTTGTTCGACAATGCCACCACCATTGAGAATATCTTTGCGCGAGTCACTGGCGGTAGTACATCTAATATTGATGGTTTAATCAAAGCCAATGGTAGCGCCAATTTATTTTTGTTAAATCCTAATGGGATTATTTTTGGAGAAAATGCCAGTTTAAATATAGGTGGTTCATTTCTAGGAACGACAGCAAATAGTATTAAATTTAGCGATGGTGCAGAGTTTAGTGCAGTAAATGCTAATAGTACTCCTTTACTAACTATGAGTGTACCTATCGGCTTGCAGATGGGTCAAAACTCAGGAACCATTACCGTACAGGGACTGGGAAACCTGTTGACAGATAGTACTGGCTTTGGTCAAGCTAATGCCAGCAAAAGCCCCCCCGGATTACAAGCTGGAACAAATCAAACACTGGCGTTGATTGGCGCTGGAGTGAACTTTTCCGGTGGGGTTGCTTCCACCAAGGGTAGTGGGCATCTAGAAGTGGGCAGTGTCAGGAATGGACAAGTTGGACTTAAACCTACTCCAACAGGCTGGATTGGTGATTATTCCAACGTGCAACAATTTAATGATATTCATCTGGCGCAACAATCGCTGCTGAATGCCAGTGGCAGCAACGGCTCAATCCTATTACAAGGACAAAATATTAGTTTGACTGAGGGTTCTGCTGCTTTGCTCCAAAACCTGGGAACACAATCCTCTGGGGGAATTACAGCTAATGCCACAGGTTCCCTAAGTATTACAGGAAATACAGCCAACGGTCAATTGGGAAGTTTGATCCAAAGTAACAATTTTGGTACAGGTGAGGTAGGAGATATAGCAATCTCGGCCACCAACCTCTTCCTTCAAGATGGCGGAAGAATTGTGACTAGAACTCGGTCTCAAACAGCAGGTGCAAACATTGTCACCAATGTGGGCGGTATAACCGAGATCGGTGGCTTTAACCGCGCCAATCCAGCGATTTATACTGCGCTCGTCACATTTTCAGTAAATAGCGGTGATGCAGGAAATATCACAGTATCCACTGGGGATGTCAAGCTTTTCGATAATGGTAATATTGTTTCTGTTGCTGTCAGTTCTGGACAGAGTGGAGCAATCCAAGTGAATGCCGCGGATCTAGTGGAAATTACAGATCCTGGCAGTAGTCTCGCTACCTTCACTCAGGGATCGGGTAATGCAAATAGCGCAGTTATCAATACTGCTAGATTAACAATCCAAAAGGGAGGATCTTTAGGTTCTACGACTGTAGCAAGTGGTTCGGCTGGTAGCGTGGTAGTCAACGCTTCTAAATCCATAGATATTGCAGATCGCTTTACCGAAGGTCCTGTCACTGAATTACCCGCACGCATTTTTTCCAACGCCGAGAAGACCGATCCTGTTACTCAAGCTATCTTTCAACTCCCTCCGGTACCTACTGGCAATTCAGGTTCTTTAATAATCAACACACCATTGTTACGCCTGATCGATGGCGGAGCAGTGAGCGTCAAAAATGATGGAACTGGTAAAGCTGGAGATTTACAGATAAATGCTAACTCAATTGTTCTAGACCAACAAGGCAACATCACTGCATCTACCGCCTCTGGTCACGGGGGAAATGTCAGATTAAACTTACAAGATTACCTGCTGATGCGTCACGATAGCGTTATTTCTGCTACATCTGCGGGCACAGGTAATGGTGGTAACTTGTCAATTACCTCGCCTGTGATTGTAGGTTTAGAAAACAGCGACATTATCGCCAATGCGGTTCAAGGTCGTGGTGGTAATATTAACATCACTACTCAAGGTATTATCGGTCTAGAATACGTCAATACTCTAACTCCTAGAGCAGATTTGACCAATGATATTACAGCTAGTTCCGCATTTAATGTCAATGGGACAGTGGAAATTAATAATATTGGTATCGATCCCAATTCTGGTTTAGTTGAATTACCAGTAAATATCACCGATCCATCCCAACAAATAGCTACAGGTTGTTCTGCCAATACTGGTAGTACTTTCGTGGCGACAGGACGAGGTGGTGTGCCGCAAAATCCGACAAGAGAAGTAGGGAGCGATCGCACTTGGTCTGACACTCGCGATATCTCTGCATTCCGCAAAACTGGCAATGTGACTGCCCAAACGCCTACATCATCAGAGGTTCTTGTCCAAGCAACTTCCTGGCATCGTAACGCCCAAGGCAAAGTTGAATTAGTTGCGGCAAAATCTCCTACAAACATACAGCCACAGCTAACTTGTGCAGCACTTCCTAAGAGTTAATTCTCTGGAGAAAGTCAAACTTAACAGGCAATCTCTTAATAAAAACCCACTCTGTCGCTACACAATTACTTTACTAAACAAACTCTTACACTATCTGTAAATATCTATGACCTTCCCGATTAAAAAATACTATTGGCTATATATCTGTCTGAGTATTTTAAGTTTGTGTTTGGCAGTGACTATTACACCTGCTAGAGCATCCGTGCCATTACTGACAACTTCTACCCTAAATGTATCAGCATCAACTCAGCCTAACAATTGGCTAGAACAAGGGCGAAACCTCTACCGTTCGGGACGCTTTGCAGAAGCAGTGACGATTTGGCAAACGGCAGTACAAAACTACCATACCCAAGGCGATCGCACCAATGAAGCTCTCAGCTTGAGTTACCTGTCATTAGCGCAACAAGAACTTAATCAGTGGGAAGCAGCTAGCCAATCTATTGAACAAAGCATCAAACTATTGCAAACAATGTCACCTCCTGCCGACGCAATTGTTTGGGCACAAGTACTGAATACACGAGGGAATTTACAACTACATACTGGTAAAGCGGAAATCGCCCTGGAAAGTTGGCAACAAGCGCAAAAATATTATGAACAAGCAGGCGACCAATTGGGCAGCTTGGGTAGTCAAATCAACTCTGCACAAGCTTTACAAAGTTTGGGATTTTATCGTCGTTCTAAACAGCAGTTGGAGGCGCTAAATCAAAAGTTAGGAGCAATGCCAGATTCGGAAGTTAAAGTTAGTGGGTTGCGATCGGTTGGTTTAGCTTTGCAAACGATTGGTGATTCTAGTAGAAGTCAACAAGTGTTAGAACAAAGTTTAGCGATCGCCAGCAAACTTGAAACTAAACCTCAATTAAGTTCTATCCTGTTGAACCTAGGAAAAATCGCCGCTGACTTGCAAGATCCACAGACAGCATTAGATTATTTTGAACAGGCAGAACAGGTAGCAACAAATCCAGGCGATCGCTTACAAGCAAGTTTAGGGCGTTTCAAACTTTTGCTCGATTATGACAAACTTGAGTTGGCTACTCCACTCGCACCGCAACTACTACAACAACTAGGAGAACTGCCTCCTAGCCACACTTCCCTCTACGCAGCTATTAATTTTGTTGCCAGTGTAAATCGGCTGTCAAATTCTTACCAAATCGTACCGCTGAAAGACTTGGCACAACTGATGGCGAGTACAATCAAGTCTGCACAACAAATCCAAGATGCTCAAGCAGAAGCTTATGCACTACATCAATGGGGAAAACTCTATCGTCGTACACAGCAGTTATCACAAGCACAGGAATTAACTCAGAAATCCCTGAACATTGCGCGTCAACTCCAAGCTGACGATATTATTGCTCAATCTGCTTGGCAGGTAGGACAGTTGTACAAACAACAAGGCGATCGCCCCCAAGCAATTAGTGCCTATACTGAAGCAGTCAAAGCCTTAAAGTCCCTACGAGGGGATTTGGTTGCTGTCAACCCTGATGTGCAGTTCTCCTTCCGTGAAAGCGTAGAGCCTGTCTACCGCGAACTTGTCAGTTTACTCCTAGATGGACAACCCAGTCAGTCTGCACTGACGGAAGCTCGCGATCTGATTGAAGCATTGCAAGTCGCAGAACTCGATAACTTTTTTAGGGAAGCTTGTTTAGATCGGGCACAGCAGATTGACCAAGTTGACCCGAATGCAACTGTTGTCTATCCAATTATCTTAAGCGATCGCCTTGCAGTCATCCTCTCCAAAACTGGACAACCGTTGCGTTACTATGTGACACAAAAATCTCAAGCCGACATCGAACAAACTCTAGATAAATTATTAGTTGGCTTGAATCCTGTCTCAGATTCCAAAGAGCGCGATCGCCTATCCGAAGAAGTGTATAGTTGGCTAATTCGCCCTGCGGAGATGGATCGAGCCTTCCAAGACAGCAAAACACTAGTATTCGTTTTAGATGGACGCTTACGTAATATTCCTATAGCAGCCCTGTATGACGGTAAGCAATATCTAATCGAGAAGTATGCGGTGGCCCTCTCACCAGGAATGCAATTGATGACTGCGCGATCGCTTCAGGAAAAGCGCATTGATGCGATCGTTGGCGGTATCAGCGAATCTCGTAATGGCTTTAGTGCTTTGCCTGCTGTGGAATCAGAAGTCAAGAAAATCTCGAAGGCAGTGCCATCTTCAATGTTGCTCAACCAGCAATTCACCAATCAAGCCCTTGCCAATAGCGTGAAATTTACTAGTGCTGATGTTGTCCATCTAGCAACCCACGGACAGTTTAGTTCCCGTCTCGAAGATACCTTCTTACTTACGTGGGATGGACAAGTGAACGTCAAAGAATTGTCCGAACTCCTCAAAAATCGTACTGGTGATTCATCAAAAGCGATCGAGTTGCTAGTACTAAGTGCGTGCGATACAGCAGCTGGCGACGATCGCGCCGTTCTGGGACTAGCTGGCTTGGCTGTCAAATCTGGCGCTCGCTCAACTATTGCCACTCTCTGGCCTGTTAAAGATAAAGCAGCTGAGATGCTGATGACGCGCTTTTATGAGCAATTACGAAAGCCCAAAATCACCAAAGCCGAGGCACTGCGCCAAGCTCAAATCAACCTGATTCGCCAAACTGATTTCCACGATCCTTTCTTTTGGTCTGCCTTTGTTTTGGTTGGTAATTGGCTTTAATACGTAAATATACTGAACTAGAAAGCCAGTAATTTACGCATATTTTTTACGGTTCGACAGTCAAAATTCGTTTATATTGCTAGTAGGTATTTCAACCTTTGACTTTTGTAGAAACCGATTTTACAAGTTTCTTCCCACAATCAGAATAATAGTATTTTTTGTTACTTTGCCTATGAGGTACAAGCTTGTGAAACATCGATATTTAGCCAGTACATTGAGCGTCATCGCTCTGCTTACTAGTAGTACATGGAATAGCGTTCATGCTGTGACATTTACCCCACCAATCAATAATGGTGCTCCTAGCCAAGCAACCGGCGGTGCTTCTCGTGGTAGTTTCTTTATCCCTGCTTCTGGTAAAGGCGCTCCTAGTCAAGCAACCGGAGGTGCTTCTCGCGGTAATCTGTTTACACCTAGCGCTGGTAAAGGTGCCCCTAGGCAAGCAACCGGAGGCGCTTCTAGAGGCAACCTCTTTACACCAAGTGCAGGTAAAGGTGCCCCTAGGCAAGCAACCGGAGGCGCTTCTAGAGGCAATCTCTTTACACCTAGCGCCGGGAAGGGTACGCCCCAACAAGCAACCGGAGGCGCTTCTAGAGGCAATCTCTTTACACCTAGCGCCGGGAAGGGTACGCCCCAACAAGCAACCGGAGGCGCTTCCAGAGGCAATCTCTTTACACCTGCTTCTGGGAAAGAGGCTCCTCAACAAGCTAGTGGGGGAGCTTCTCGCGTTGGTACTTACTACTTAAATCCTTCAACTGTAGCAGCAGGAGGCCCCGCAGCCCTAATTGCACTCCTACCTCAAAACTTCTATGGCACAACTGTGTCTGAACGTCCGACAATTCTGGTATATCTCCCTGCTTCTAATGCGGAAGAAGCTGTATTCAGCCTCAAGGATGAAGCTGGCAATACCCAGCATCAAATGACCATTCCGATCGCAGGGAAAGCTGGAGTCATCGCAGTTAAATTACCAGCTAATGCACCCGCTTTAGCAGTTGGGAAAAACTACCAATGGTTCCTAGCTGTTAAAGTTGACGGACAACTCGGCCCCAGTACACCTTACGTAGATGGTTGGATTCAGCGCATCCAGCCTACTGCCGAACTGGCAGCAGCGATGCAACAGGAAGATGCACTGAAACGGGCAGCTGCTTTTGGTAAAAATGGTGTTTGGTATGACTGTGTGGCAACACTTGCAGCCCTACATACTACACAACCTAACAATGTAACTCTTTCCAAGCAATGGGACGAACTTCTTTCGTCAGTTAGCTTGAAAGAGATTGTCACAGCTCCATTATTAGCATCTGCGAACTAAGAGCAATTTGGGAAGGGGGCAAAAGGAAGATATGGAGGGAAGATGAGGAGATAGGGAAGATAATTCCCCACACTCCCCACACTCCCCACACTTCCTTGTCTGCCTTCCCGTCCACCCAGCCTTTAACTCCTATTTGGCGCAAATATGTGGCGCAGATTTAAGACCTTTATCCAACGTACTCGTAGTATTTTAATTATTACTCCCAGTGTTGCTTTGACTGTCATTGCCGGGCAATCATTGGGATTTTTCAATTTAGTTGAATGGAAAATTCGTGATGAATGGGTTCGTCAGCGATCGCCTGAAACGATCGCTGATGAAATTGTGATTGTCACAATCGATGAACAAGATATTCAATCTGTGCGTAAATGGCCAGTTCCAGATTGGGCATTAGCAAAATTACTAGATAAAATTCGAGCGCAGCAACCTAGAGCCATTGGCTTGGATCTGTATCGAGATTTACCAGAGGGAAGCGGACATGAAGAACTTGCTAAAATCTTTCGCAGCACTCCCAATTTAATTGGTGTTGAGAAAATCACCGGAGAACGTGTCAATCCGCCGCCGGAATTGAAAAAACTCGAGCAAGTAGGATTAGCAGATTTGGTGTTAGATGGCGATCGCTTTGTGCGTCGTGCCCTTTTGACAGCGGTTGATGCCAAAGAGCAAGGCACGCTGAAAGCTGGGCTGGCAACCCTTGTGGCGCTCAAGTACCTAGAAGCGGAAAAGATTACTTTAGAAAGCATTGACCCCAAGCAGCAAAAGTTTCAATTAGGTAAGGCAATTTATTTACCACTAGGCGATCGAGAAGCAGGGTACCCCGATGCTGATTTAGGTGGCTATCAAATTCTGCTGAATTGGCATGGTTCAGAAGCGGCATTTCGCACAGTTGCAATGCGTGATGTCTTAGCAGGGCGCATTCCAGCCAATCTCATGCGCGATCGCATGGTGTTTATTGGTTCTACTGCCACTAGTACCAATGACTTCTTTAGCACACCCTTTAGTTCCTCCTTAATTTCTGCCCAAAAGCCCACACCCGGCGTTGTTATCCATGCCAATATTGCTCTTCAACTGGTGCGAGAGGCAAAAACAGGACAAACAAGCCTACATGGCGTTTCTCAAGTTTCTTTGTCATTGTGGATTATTTTGTGGACTGCGATCGGTTCAAGTGGTAGTTGGTACTTAGCAAGTGCGCGTACTGGGCGACGGATTCCAGGTGGTAAAATTCTTTGGGCAACTCTTGGCATCAGTGGAGCATTCATTGGCGGTAGCTACGGAATGTTTTTACATGGTGTTCTCATTCCAGTCACACCTGTTTTAGCCGCATTCGTTAGCAGCGTGATTGCCACAACAAATGCCTATAAACAGCAGAAGTTAGAAGAGGCAAATCAACAACTAGAAATTGCTAACGCTCAATTATTGGATTATTCCAAAACTCTGGAGTTCAAAGTTGAAGAAAGAACTCGCGAACTATTAGAAGCAAAGCAAGCGGCTGATGCTGCTAACCAAGCCAAGAGTGAGTTTCTGGCAAATATGAGCCATGAGTTACGCACACCTCTTAATGGCATCCTTGGTTTTGCACAGATATTAGAAGCATCGCCAAACTTGACAAAGAAAAACCTAGAAGGAGTCAGCATTATCCACGATTGTGGGAAACACCTACTGATGCTGATCAATGATATTCTTGACCTTTCAAAAATTGAAGCTCGTAAATTAGAATTGGTTGCGACTAATGTACATCTGCCCACTTTCTTACATAGTGTCACCGAGATTTGCAGTATTCGAGCTGAGCAGAAAGGAATTGCATTTAACGTCTTAATAGACGATCGCCTACCAGTTGCCATTCAAATAGATGAAAAGCGACTACGGCAAGTTTTGATCAATTTACTAGGTAACGCCATCAAATTCACAGACAAAGGTAGCGTCACCTTCAAAGTAGATGTCATCGATCGAGAGTTTCCCCAAATGACACATCAGAAGTTGCGCTTCCAAATTGAAGATACAGGTATTGGGATGTCACCAGACCAACTAGAAAAAATCTTTTTGGCTTTTGAGCAAGTAGGTGAAGCTGGACGAAAATCTGAAGGTACTGGCTTGGGATTAGCGATCAGTCAAAGAATTGCCGCATTGATGGACAGCCAAATTCAAGTACAGAGCCATTTAGGCGAAGGTAGTCTCTTTTGGCTGGATTTGACAGTAGCAATACCAGTAACCCATGACTGGCAAACAGGAACAATTCCTCCCAAAAATCAGAAAATCATCGGCATTCAGGGTACTGCACCTCTAATTCTCATTGTTGATGATGATGCCAAGCACCGTTGTATGTTGACCACTTTGCTGCAAGGAATTGGCTGTCGAACCCTGGAAGTAAGCGACGGCAAATATGGGTTAGAGATACTAAATGAACATCACCCGGATGTAATTTTGCTTGATTTAGCCATGCCTAATATGGATGGCTTTGAACTCATGGTTCATTTACAAGAAAATCCCCAAACTCGTAATATTCCGATTATTGTCTCTAGCGCTAATGTATTTGAGGAAAATCAGCAGCGGAGTTTGCAAGCAGGCGCAACGGCATTTGTACCTAAACCCCTGCAAATTAATGAACTCTTCAATGCATTGCGCTCGCTGCTCAAAGTCGAGTGGATTTATGCTCAGTCCACACCAGAGAAGTCATTTCCCCAACCTGAGCAAAAAGCACCTGCTGAATTGGTTCTACCTTCACAGGATGTTTTGCAACAACTCTATCATCTGGCAATGATGGGAGATATTGCGGCGATTGAGGGAATGATAAAAGAGCTAATTCAGCAAGACAGTCAGCTAACTCCTTTTGCAACTGAGTTGAGCAAATTTACTGCCAACTTCCAAACCGCAAAAATCCGTAAATTCCTTAAATCTTTTGTCACAACGGAGTTACACCAATGATGACCAATCCTCTTTTGAAGCCAATGCATATTCTCTTAGTAGATGACAACCCCAACAATCTCAAAGTGCTATCAGAAGCGATTCAAGGATGTGGCTGGAAAGCACTCATGGCCACAGATGGGGAATCAGCGATCGAACAAACAGAATACGCCCATCCCGATCTGATTCTCCTGGATGTGATGATGCCTGGTCTGGATGGATTTGAAACCTGTCGCAGGCTGAAAGCTAATCCACTTACCCAAAATACTCCAGTCATTTTTATGACAGCTTTATCTGATGCTACAGATAAGGTAAAAGGGCTGGAAATTGGTGCAGTTGATTACATTACCAAACCTTTTCAACAAGAAGAAGTAATTGCCCGATTAAAGTTACACCTGAAAATTTCCCATCTCACAAAAACATTAGAAGAACGAGTGCAAGAACGCACAGCCGAATTAAGCCAATCTCTACAACAGTTAAAACAAACCCAACTACAGCTCATCCAAAGTGAAAAAATGTCTACCTTAGGACAACTGGTTGCAGGTATTGGGCATGAGATTAATAATCCGGTTGGTTTTATTAACGGTAATTACTCTCATATTGAGCAATATGTCAAAGATCTGTTGCGCCTGTTACACCTCTATCAAGAAAAGCTACCACATCCAGATGCGGACATTGAAGAGTTAGTTAAAGAAATCGATTTAGCGTATCTGACTGAGGATTTGCCCAAATTATTGGCATCAATGGCTCAAGGAATTGAGCGCCTCAAGGAAATCAGCTTATCGCTGAGAACCTTTGCGCGCTCAGATATGTCATCTAAGGTGGAGTATCAAATTCACGAAGGGATAAATAGCACCTTGATGCTGTTGAAACATAGGCTCAAAGGTAATGGCGATCGCCCTAAAATCCAAGTTGTCACAAAATACGGGAAATTACCCCCCATCGCTTGCTATCCTGGACAACTCAACCAGGTATTTATGAATATCATAGCCAATGCTATCGATGCATTTGATGACTGCGATCGCAACCAGTGTTATCCAGAGATTGCTGCTGAACCTAATACTATTACGATCGCTACATCGATTGAGCCTCAACAAAAAACTGTCACTATTTGTATCGAAGATAATGGCCCGGGAATGATTCCAGAGGTGCAAGCTCAGATTTTTGAGCCATCATTCACCACCAAGCCTGTAGGCAAGGGCACCGGGCTGGGATTAGCTATCAGCTACCAGATTATTGTTGATAAACACAACGGGCAAATCAATTGCTTATCAAGCCCCGGTAAGGGAACAACCTTTATAATGATTCTGCCTATTTAGCTGGGGTTTGTGAACAATTTTATATATTAAGAACTTGTAACATTTTAGATTTTAGATTGGGAATTTCTGGGTATAGTTTGATGTGAATCTATCTATCCCATTCTTTTTTAAATTGGGATGAATTAGGCGATCGCATAAGTTTATCAACTTTATTAACGGTACATCTTTACTAATAAGCTATAACGCATTTAAATTAGTATATTGAGCGCTCAAGTTCTCACAAATTTAGGGTCAAACCCTAGCTTGGACTTTTGAAGCCAGTTGCTACCCTGCGGGCAAGCCGCTACGCTAATATTCCAGCTTTGACCCCTCTTGACTGCTGGACAGCCATAACATCAGAACATTTGATCTAGGTGTACGTTAGCTGAGGCAATTTCACAATTTCAACTATAGGTTTTATTGCCATCTAGTATCACAATCATTTTTAAATTAACTTGTTACAAAAATTTGTAAAAGCAAGTTTGGTAAATTTTCTTTTAACAAAGTATAAAAATAGCGTATCACTCTCTTGGGATATCAAGACTTTTCGGTTAAAGGGGAAAGGTAAAAGGGAAAAGGTTGAAATGCACCCTTTGCCCCTTACCCTTTACCCTTTTCCCAAATCGCCAAAGAGGTGTTTGGTACTTATCCGAAAAGTATTGCTTGGGATATGAGTTTTTTCGGACATAGCTGTTGATGTTGTAATTAACAATCAGCTGCGGTATCCACTTCAATATAATGTTAACTTTTTCAACTTTTTCCCCGAATGAATTTATCTATGAATAGACTGGTTTTTCAGTATAGTAAGTTACTATTTTAGGAATTTGCTAAATGAATGTACAAAACAGTAATTTGTTTAGACTGCATAATTCAAAAATCAGAATACTTTGGTAATAAGTGTTATTACTTTCAATAAGTAATGTAAAGGACAAAACACGGTTAAGCTTAGTTAACATTTAACAAGAATTAATTCTGCTGATTTACCAAAAGAATTGATCCCCAAAAGTTATGCTGCGTTTTGTGTAGTTTCCTGATACTAAATTGAAAATTTTGGAATAATTAGCATTAGAGAGATATAACATCGGTACTTTCTCATCCTATTGAGTGCTGTTCCTAGAATTTGTACTAATTTTAAGTATAAGTTTTAACTACTAATATACAGAAGATAGATGTTTAATAATTGTACCGAGATAGAAATTTTGATTCAGGGTTAGACCATCTCTTAATGCAAATTCCTTCTAGCTGGTTATCTTGAAAAGATTAGCACCTAGAAATTTGTTCCTATACAAGTTATTGACTGGATAACAAAGGAGATGAAATTTATGAAAACGGTAGTTAATTTAACACAACAATCCGTTTTAGGAGAAATTGAAAGTGTATTGGATACATATCCATACCAGCCTTACCAACAAGCTTTTGCCATTCCTGACTTGCGCCAAGAGTTAATTGCTTTTGTTCTTAGCCGTATTCCTTGCCTTTTTTACCCTATGTCTGAAGGGCTTCCCTATGGTGAGGTAGAAAAAGAATGCTTGCTAAACTACAAGCTACCTCGTAGTCCTTTAGAACAACAACTCCATGTCCAAAATTTGATTCATCAAGGTATTTACTCAATATTCCAAGAAAAGTCAGATTGGATTAGCCATCATCTTTGTGAAAAAGTTCAACCTGGTTTGGAACCATCTCACTGGTTTGGCTGAACTATAGCTACGAGTGAGGAGTTAAAACAACTCCTCCGTGTTAACTTGTAACTTTCAAAGGATCGTATCCCCAATTCATTAATGAATAACGCCAGCGCGTATTTTCTACATCACCTTCCGGCGGCTGCGCTGAGTGACGATGGATATAGCTGACGACTTTTTTCATCTGCGATAAATCATCATCAGTGTAGTCATCTTTTTCCTTATGCAACATTTCTACGATCCGCTTACCGGATTTATGCCCGATTGACTCATCGTCGTTCTTTTTTTGTCCTACCGATTGCGATTCTTCTGTCTTCAACCAAGATTCTAGTTCCTTGGGTGTCATGTTGACTGAGGAATAAAACTCATCTATTACTGATTTGACATCTTTACTCATAAAGACAAACTACTCCTCAATATTCTCCAAAGCATCAGGTTTATGAGCAGCTTCTTTCCCTGTTTTGTCGCTTTTGACTAAGTATTGGGGATTGTCTTTTGAAGCAGCGACATGATGGCCTTTGATATCTGTAGGTGAAGTCAATTTTTTTTCCACCTCGCCAGTGGTTTCGCCTTGGGCTGTATTCCACTTCACCTTGTCGCCTTTGTTTAACTTTTCAGTCATGATTTGTCCTTGCTACTGTTTTATCTCTGCCCATTATGTTGACTGCGGCAGGCTAATTTATCAGTCAAGAGACATAAAACCTACTTTAAATAGAAACACTATGATTAAATCGAGAGGATGTAGTTAATTTGCGTCACGTGTTGGATTTTATGGGCGAACATCCTCCAGCAGAGGAGAATTAGTAGAGATTTATCGCCAAAAAACTAGTAAAAAGTTCTGGCTGTAGGTATCATCCTATAGAATCATTGTTGTCAATTGTGCTACGCCTAGAGTTATTATTTTTAAAATATCATTCGCACACCTTATTGGTTATCTAGGTAAATTGCATGACAACTGACAAAGAACAACGGGTTCCAATAGTGTTACAGCTAAAAGGTTCAGTTCTCAAAGCAATTGCTAAAAATGTGCTAGGGTGTGGGATTTTCGGTACTGTTGTTTCGATACTTCACTATTTTAAATTGCCTGTTTCCCAGCCTATTTTAGGCAGTGTGATTCCTAGTATTGTTTTAGGTTTATTACTTGTCTTCCGTACAAATACAGCTTATGAGCGTTTTTGGGAAGGTAGAAAAAGCTGGGGTTCTATAGTCAATACTGTCCGGAACCTGGCGCGGCAAATCTGGGTGAGTGTTGATGAAGTTTCCCCAGAGGATAGAAAAGATAAAATTACAGCATTACATCTATTAGTGGCTTTTGCTGTAGCAACTAAATTGCATTTACGGGGCGAGTCTGTAAATCGTGAGTTACAAGAATTAATGCCACCTTCGATGTATTTAGAACTGAAGATTATGAATAATCCTCCGATAGAGGTGGCTTTTTGGATTGGAGATTACCTACAACGGCAATATAATCGCAATTGCTTAAATAGCTATCAATTAACATCTATGCAAGAGTTATTGAATAATCTGGTAGATAATTTAGGAATTTGCGAGCGAATTTTAAGAACACCCATGCCACTTGCTTATGCTATTCATCTGAAGCAACTTTTACTACTTTATTGCCTCTTACTACCTTTTCAAATGGTAGATAGTCTAGGCTGGTGGACGGGTGTAATTACGGCTTTAGTGAGTTTTACTTTATTTGGTATTGAAGCGATTGGCTTAGAAATAGAAAACCCTTTTGGTTATGATGCCAACGACTTACCCTTAGATACAATTTGCAATACAATGAAGCGCAATATCGAAGATTTGATTAGCCTAACTCCAAATGTGCGGCGTCGTGACAATTTAACTAATACCGAAGATTTCAGCGTTGGCAACTAGGCTGACTGTTCATAACTGCCTAATTGCAATTTCTAACCCTTCACATACCCCTGTGAGAAAATCTAAATCTAAGCTAGCAATAGTATCGCTGGGCTTGTGATAATGTGGGTTGCGTAAGAATGATGTATCTGTAACCATAATTGCGGGATAGCCTGCATCCCAAAATGGTGCATGATCGCTTAGTCGAGTTTGCGGTAGAATTAAACCCCGATTCGGTACGGGTAGCCATTGACTAGCTACACCCACTTTGCGAATACTCCGACTCATGCTAACTAAGTCAGGTATTGTGCGCAGATTACCAATTAAACCAATAAAATCACCGCAATTTGGATAAAAGCGTTCCAGGGGCGGTGGGTAACTTTGGCTACCAGGCGTAGAATCTTTATAACCCAGCATTTCTAAAGACAACATCAAGCGTAATGGTTGCTTTTGCTGGCGTAACAAAGCTGCATAGTCAGCACTACCCAGCAAGCCATATTCTTCCATATCAAACGCAACCAGTCTTAAAGGATATCTGGCTGGTTCATCTGCAAACTTCCTTGCCAATTCCAATAAAACCGCCACACCTGTAGCATTATCATCAGCTGCTACTGTTCCCGGTACACCATCATAGTGAGCAGCAATTAAAATCGGTGGCAACTTCCGTTTTTGCCGAGCTTCAACAGGTAAATTTAGTATGAGATTCTGGCAGGTTTTGCCCCTGACTTCAAAGGTGTGGATTTCCACACTTCCCCATTGGGCAAATTGCTGACGAATATATTCTTGGACAAAAAAATGTCCCGCTGTCGCCATGTAAGGATCGCGTTCTCTGGCTACTTCTGTCAGGTGAGTTTGTAATCGTTCTTTTAAATTCAATGTTTAAATATAGTCGCAATATCAAAGTTTGCAGACAGGAGGGGAGGAGGAGATGAGGGAGAGAAATGACTTTTGACTATTAACCAGTAAAATCTTTGGAAAACAGGTATGGATAGTCTTTGGACACACCAACCATCCTCAATGTTATCCTAGTCTTGCAACTAGCTTCTTTCGCTAAAACCTCACCTAATAATGACTATTATACCGTTGAGGGGTTTTCATCCCAGAGCAAAAAGCTAGAAGCAGTCTCGCCCAATCATAATAAATATAGTAATAGTAAGACACATTTAGGAGAAGAGTAACGCATGGGCAAGGTAGTCGGCATCGACTTGGGTACAACCAACTCAGTAGTCGCCGTGATGGAGGGTGGCAAGCCGGTGGTGATTGCCAATGCAGAAGGAATGCGCACAACCCCCTCCGTTGTTGGCTTTAGTAAAGAAGGCGAAAGGGTAGTGGGACAAATGGCACGGCGACAAACTGTCCTGAATCCCCAAAATACTTTTTTTGCGGTGAAACGCTTTATTGGGCGCAGGTATAGCGAGCTGAGTCCAGAATCAAAGCGTGTACCCTATACTATCCGCAAAGACGAAGTTGGTAATATTAAGATTGCTTGTCCCCGGTTGAATAAGGAATTTGCCGCCGAAGAAGTTTCGGCAATGGTGCTGAAGAAATTGGCAGATGATGCCAGCACCTACTTGGGCGAAACAGTAACCGGCGCAGTAATTACGGTTCCTGCTTATTTTAATGATTCTCAGCGGCAAGCCACTCGCGATGCTGGCAGAATTGCTGGTTTAGATGTTTTACGGATTCTCAATGAACCTACCGCCGCTTCTTTAGCTTACGGATTGGATCGTGGTAGTACGGAAACTATCTTAGTATTCGATTTAGGTGGCGGTACCTTTGACGTGTCGATTCTAGAAGTTGGTGATGGAGTTTTTGAAGTTAAAGCTACTAGTGGAGATACTCAGCTTGGTGGTAATGATTTTGACAGAAAAATTGTAGATTGGTTAGCAGAGCAATTTTTAGAAGCAGAAGGTGTAGACTTAAGACGCGATCGCCAAGCTTTACAACGTCTGATGGAAGCTGCGGAAAAAGCCAAAATCGAACTTTCTGCTGTCAGCGTTACCGATATTAATTTACCTTTTATCACCGCGACTGAGGATGGCCCCAAACATCTAGAAACTCGCATCACTCGTTCCCAATTTGAGGATTTGTGCGGTGATTTAGTAGGAAGGTTGCGGACTCCAGTCAAACGAGCATTAAAAGATTCTGGACTCTCACCTACAGACATTGAAGAAGTGGTGTTAGTAGGTGGTTCCACCCGAATTCCAATGGTTAAGCAGTTAGTGCGTGACCTAATTGGCATAGAACCCAATGAAAACGTCAACCCCGATGAAGTAGTAGCAGTAGGCGCAGCAATTCAAGCTGGTATTCTGGCAGGCGAACTCAAAGATGTGCTGCTTTTGGATGTAACACCCCTATCTGTAGGCTTGGAAACCATCGGGGGTGTCATGAAAAAATTGATTCCCCGCAATACCACCATCCCAGTACGCCGTTCTGATATCTTCTCCACATCAGAAAATAACCAGAATACTGTGGAAATCCACGTAGTTCAGGGCGAACGGGAAATGGCAACAAATAACAAGTCTTTAGGACGTTTCAAGTTGTATGGCATACCCCCAGCGCCGAGAGGTATTCCCCAAATTCAGGTGTCATTTGATATTGATGCTAACGGGATTTTACAAGTAACAGCCCTGGATAGAACCACTGGTAGAGAGCAAAGTATAACCATCCAAGGTGCTTCTACGTTGAGTGAGTCAGAAGTAAACCGGATGATTCAGGATGCTCAAAAATATGCTGATATCGACCGGGAACGCAAAGAACGAGTAGAAAAGCGGACTCGTTCTGAAGGGTTGATTGGCCAAGCCGAACGACAACTTAGAGAAGTAGCGTTAGAGTTTGGGATGCAGTTTGCCCGCACCCGCCGCCAACGCATTGACAACATCTGTCGGGAACTGAAGGACGCTTTAAAAGACAATGACGATCGCGGCATTGACCAATCTTACGCCGACCTGCAAGATGCTTTGTATGAGCTAAACCGGGAAGTTCGTCAGTATTATGCTGAGGACGAAGACGACGACTTATTTGGTACGATTCGCGACATCTTTACTGGTGGCGACAAAGAACGAGAACGCGATTATCCCAAAGATTCATACTGGGATCGTGATTCCTTTGGCAGAGACTCCAACAGGGATTATGGCAGGGATTCTACCAGAGACTATGGCAGGGACTCAAACAGGGATTATGGCAGGGATTCTACCAGGGACTACGGCAGGGACGCCAACAGGGATTATGGCAGGGATTCTACCAGAGATTATGGTAGAGACTCTACAAGGGACTATGGCAGGGACTCTAACAGGGATTATGGCAGGGATTCTACCAGAGACTCTAACAGAGACTTTGGCAGAGATAATCGTTCCTCCTCCTCTGATAATCGGTCTTCTCGCAAACCACCTCGTCCAAGCTACCAGGACAACTGGGATGACGATGATGATGATTGGTTGTAGTACTCCTGAGCTACCGTATGGATTGAGTATTCCAGAAAAGCGAGTGAAATTGCTTCAAAATTCGGATTTGGTTATTGGTAATTGGTAATTTGTTATTAGCTGACAACTGACAGAATCCATTACCTATTACCAAAATCTCAAATCTAAAATTTAAAGTTGAATAACTGAACTATGCAAAATTTGCAGAATTTTCGCGATTACTACGAAATTTTAGGAGTACCTAAAGAAGCCTCAAGCGAGGAAATTAAAAAGGTTTATCGGCGTTTAGCACGACAGTATCACCCTGACCTGAATCCTGGAAACAAAGCAGCAGAGGAAAAATTTAAGGTTGTTGGTGAGGCTTATGAAGTCCTTTCCGATCCAGCCAAGCGATCGCAGTATGACCAATTTAGCCGCTACTGGAAGCAAAAAGGCTTTGCCAACAAACAGACGCCAAAAGGTAAAGCTTGGGATAATCGTGCTAACAACCGCAACAGCACTCAAGAAGTAGATCCTAGCCAATTTGCAGATTTTGAAAGTTTTATTAATCAAGTAATCGGTGTTGGTGTTGGTCGTAAAGACACCAGAAATGGTTCAACTAGCAGCACAAATAGCGATCCGTTCCGTTCCCCTAAAAGCAGAGTAGAGTACACAGTACCCAAAAGCCAACCACGTCCCGCCCGTCGGGATATAGAAGCCAGATTGACGCTACCATTAGAAAAAGCTTATGTAGGTGGTAACGAACGCATTCGCCTGGAAGATGGGCGATCGCTAGAAGTAACTATGCCTGCTGGTATGGTCACAGGTCAAACTATCCGACTACGTGACCAAGGCATTGGCGGCGGTGACTTATACTTAAAAATTACCGTCGAGCCACATCACTTATTTAAACTAGACGGTTCTAATATATTTTGCCAGATACCCGTAACTCCCAGTGAAGCTGTCTTGGGAGGACAGGTAGAAGCACCAACTCTTGATGGCCCTGTGAAAATGACCATTCCCCCAGGAGTTAGATCTGGTCAAAGATTTCGGTTAGCAAATAAAGGCTACCCTAATGACAGTGGTAAACGTGGCGATCAGTTGGTGGAAATTCAAATAGTTACGCCAAAAACTATTAGTCCGGAAGAACAAGAACTATACGAAAAAATCCGCCAAATTGAAACCTTTAAACCTCGTGCAGATTTACTAGGTCTGGGATGAGAAAGTAGGTTTATATTCCATCCTATTTAAATCACTCTTAAGTTATAAAAAAACACACACTCATACTCTGAAAATCAGAGTAGTAATTCTTTGTGTATCTGGTATGTGCTGATATTAATCGTTAACAGTTTTGATATTGCAAAAATTCCTTTGAAACAAGGATTACAGATTTTTATTTGGTGAGAGTGGTAAAAAAGTGTGAATGCGCTGATATTCACATTTTTAATGTTTAATTACGTGAAAAAAACGATCTTGGTTCTACCAGCAAATCCCAGCCAAACAGCACGCCTACGTTTGGGTGAAGAAGTGCGTGAGATTGAAGAAGCTTTGCGAGGGTCTAAACATCGCGATAATTTTTTACTCCAGCCTTATTCTGCCGTACGTCCAAAAGATATTCGTCGAGCATTGTTACAGTATCAACCACACATTGTCCATTTTTGTGGACATGGCCTAGGGAAACAAGGATTATTGTTTGAGCATGAAATTGGAAAAGGAAAACTAGTAACAGGAGAAGCGCTGGCTGGACTTTTTGGTCTGTTTTCTAAGCAAATAGAATGTGTGTTGCTGAATGCCTGTTACTCTGAATTTCAAGCAGAGGCAATTGTCCAACATATTGATTATGTAATAGGCATGAATAATTCAATAGGGGACAGTGCTGCAATCACATTTGCTACTGGGTTTTATGAAACACTAGGATTTTACGAACCCCAATTAGGTGGAGGTTCTCCTATTGAGTTTGCCTTTGACATGGGTTGCAGTGCAATTCAGCTTGAAGGTTTTTTGCAACACAAAACACCAATTCTGAAAAAAAAGCGTGAAATAATTTTAGAAGAATCAGAATCTCTTCGTGCCTATTTAGCTGCTCAGACGTATATATCTGAGGCTATTCCTTTTGAGCGAGCAGTTATGGATAAGGATGAAGAAGAATCTATTCGTGCCTTTAAAGCTACCCAGACTTTTGAAGGTAAGGCTATTCCGCTTAAGCAAGCACTTGCCAAAATTGAACAGGAGCGTTGAAATTGTATCAAATTTTTATCAAAGAATGCCCTGCTCTTGAACAGTTGAGACATTTACACAATTGTCAGCCTTACAATTACCGACTAGTTATCGATCAGATTTGGAATCTTGCTGAAAACCCCAGACCGTTAAATTGTCAAAGAATAGCTAAAACTGAAGGATGGCGTATTTATGTGCTTGATTATCGTATAATTTATATTATTTACGATAGAGACAGAATTATTCATGTCTTAAACATTAGTCCTAAAGTAAATCTTGATGCTGAAGCCTAAGTCACACATTGCATCTCAAATTTAAATATTACACCATTACTCTGGATCTCTCTGCGTTGTCCTCTATCTTGAAAATAAAAATTCTTTAAGCTAATCTATAGTTAACTACTGCTTAAAAATATAAAGAAAACACTTAAAATTCCACAGAATGCAGTTGCCTAGAAATGGTCTAAATATGCCTAACTTTATGTTAGTAATTATTACTTGAGATAAGTTATTATAAAATAATCGGTTGAAAAAATGAATTTAAAGGACATAAAGCAAAAAATTTCCCCTATTATAAAAGTTATATCTACAGTTTTGATAGCCAGTGCAATTGGCTTAGAATTATTGAATATTTATGCAGGAGCAAATAATATTCAAGTACCAAGCAGCCTGAATCCTATTTTTTGGATTGAACGTTTTGCCGTTAGCTGCCATTTAATTGAGGCTTTTATAGCAGCTTTTTATGCACCTTCCAAAAATAAGATGCCAATACAATATGCTACTTA
This sequence comes from Aulosira sp. ZfuVER01, assembly GCA_034530615.2. Classification (GTDB taxonomy): domain Bacteria; phylum Cyanobacteriota; class Cyanobacteriia; order Cyanobacteriales; family Nostocaceae; genus Aulosira. The sequence goes on along the minus strand of JAVRCV020000032.1, from coordinate 130,603 downwards.
TACTTTTTTTGTCGGTACAGTTGGGTTGTTAGAATTATTTGATCAAAAAGATGAATAGCTGTATCTGTTATACAAGCACTCATTAATATATCGTCTGAAGCAGATATCAGGCGATGATAAATTAAATAATTAGACGAAACATAGTAGACAGGGATAGCATTGACAACCCTACAGTAAATTGCTCGGAGTTTTCCTAACTTAGGTAGTTAATGAGTGTTGTTTAGGTTCAGGAATTTGACGCCCTAATCTTTGAGCAATTTCTAGCCATTCTTGCATAATAATTTGGATATTTTGCAGTGCTGCTTGATAAGTTTCCCCATCAGCAGCACATCCCGGTAGTTCTGGAACTTCAGCAATAAATGCTTGGTCTTCTTCGCTCCAGTAGAGAATTATTTCATAGTGAAGGTTCATTATTAATTCCTATCTGGTACTTGAGAATGACTGCACGCACTAGTTTCACTTGATAGGCTTTAGCTTTGCCTTTTTTATGTTGGATGTTTAATATTTCTTCAATACCTTTTTTGGTAAAAATATAATTTCCGCCACGAATTTGCTCATCAAAGCCTAGTCTGATTAAAAGTTGCCATATTTGAGCGAAAGGGATTGCTGTATCAGAAGTCCCCGCTAGAATTTTCGCTAAGATTGGGTCTGGTTGACTCACGTGTTTGAGAATGTCTTACTGCTTCTATAGTGTCATATTTATGCCACAGTGTCTGCTGTTTTGTAAATGTAATATTATGCTACTTGCCAGTACTCAACGTCTCACAAGAGGTTGCTTTTTATAAATTGAAGTTAGATGTAAAGGAGGGCAAAGATAATTTATGTTTAATGCAACTTAATCACTCTGCAAAAATAATAATCAGATGAGGTTTGAAGTTGGTATCGCTGTGCATCAGGGTATGAATTTTTTAAACGCAGAGGGATAAGGAGGAAGGCGCGGAGGTACGCAGAGTATTAATAATGTCTATTCGCTACGAATTAATGCAATGGTCTATTAGCATGACTATTTGGCTTGTTGTAAAAGTTGGAGTTTTGGATATTAACCACAGATAGACTAGATAAACGTTGATTTATCTGTGGTTTGTTTGTATTTGAATTCGGATGTTTGCAAGATGTCTACTATATTCGCAGATTGTCATCTTTGCCATCCCCACCTACTAAGCTAGGAATGGTTTTAGATTGGGAGGCATTTTTTAAAGCAGCCCAGCTACTAGCAATTGGCATCCGCCAACCAGTACCAAAGGCGCGATCGGTGATTTTTAAGCCTGGGGGTGCTTGTCGACGTTTGAATTCGGCACGGGCAAGCATTTGGATGACTCGGTCTACAATTACTGGATCGTGTCCAGCGGTGACTATTTCGGCTGCTGATTGGTGTTTGTGAATCAGGCGTTCTAAGATGTCATCTAAAATCTCATAGGGTGGGAGAGAATCTTGATCGACTTGGCCTGGTTTGAGTTCAGCGCTGGGTGCTTTGGTGAGGACATTTTGGGGAATCATTTCACCCTTACGGTTTAACCAATGGCAAATTGAATAAACACGGGTTTTGGGAACGTCTGCAATTACTGCTAACCCGCCATTCATATCACCATACAGAGTACAGTAACCAACTGCCATCTCTGATTTATTACCAGTTGATAAAAGCAGATAGCCGAATTTGTTAGCGATCGCCATTAATAAGTTACCGCGAATCCGAGATTGCAGGTTTTCTTCAGCGATGCCAAACTCAGTCCCAGCAAACAACTCACCTAAAGCGCGATCGAAGGTTTGCATGGGTTCGGCAATTGGTAAAATAGTAGTTTTTATACCTAAATTTTCCCCTAATGCCAAAGCATCACTGATGGAATGTTCAGAACTGTAGGGAGAAGGCATCAAGACACCGAAGACATTTTCTTTACCAAGTGCCGCCACAGCGATCGCAGCTACTAGTGAAGAATCAATCCCCCCACTCAAACCCAGTACTACTTTAGAAAAGCCACACTTACGGGCATAATCGCGCACGCCTAAAACCAAAGCCTGCCAAATTTCTTCGTCTTCAGACAGATATAAAGGTGCGACTTTACCTAATTTAAAATCTCGTTGTTTCTCGTCAAATTCAACTATTGCCAGATCTGCTTCAAAACCACGGATACGAGAGACAATTTCACCTTGACGACTTAAGGCGAAACTGCAACCATCAAATATCAAGTCATCATTGCCACCGACTTGGTTAGCATAGATCATCGGCTGTTGAAAACGCACGGCGCTATGCTTCAGCATGAGTTCTCTAAATCTCTGCTTACCGACACTGAAAGGTGAGGCAGATAAATTCACAATCAAATCCACACCCAAAATAGCTAAATCCGCAATCGGGTTAACTGCATAAGTGCGTTTGCCCCAAAATTCCTCATCATTCCATAAGTCTTCGCAAACAGTCACACCAATATGGAGATCGTCCAAGGTGAAATAGTTAGCTTGTAACCCCGGTTCAAAATAGCGGTTTTCGTCAAATACATCATAAGTAGGTAAAAGCCGTTTGTGAAAAACTTGCTTTACCTGTCCGCCTAGCAATAAAGCAATGCTATTAAATAAAGATTTACCGCCTGTGGTGTTTGCTTTGAGATTTTCTTCTACAGTTCCTACCAAAACAGCTAAATTTGGCGGTAAATCTCTCGCCAATTTTTTCAGAGTAGTATTCATTGCTGCCACAAAACTAGGATTTAGCAATAAATCCCTCGGGGGATAGCCGCACAAAGAAAGTTCTGGCGTTAACAACAACCGCGCGCCAGATGCTACTGCTTTTTGCGCTGCTTGCAGAATTTGTTGGGCGTTACCCGTTAAATCACCAATTTTAGGATTAAGTTGAGCGATCGCAATTTTCATATTAGTTGTTTGTCATTGGTCATTTGTCTATTGCCTGTTGACTCTTGACTTTAGAGTTAAATAAATACCAAAGGCTTATCCTTAAAGGGGGCAAAGGCTTCAGCGTCAAATTTATACAAACTGGCCGGACGGCCAGCACCACGGGATACCTTAATTCCGGTATCGCACAAAAAACCTAACTTGAGTAGACGAGAGCGAAAATTAGAATAATCGGAGAAGTTTTCGCCTAAAACTGTCGTGTATAACTGATATAAATCATTTAAAGTAAACATTTCTGGCAAAACTTCAAAAGCTACCGGGCTATACTCCAACTTATTGCGTAAACGCCTGTGTCCGTAAGCCAAAACTTGATTGTGATCAAATGCTAATTGTGGCAATTGTTTCACCGGATACCAAGCTATACCAGTAACGCCATCAGCAATTAATTCTGCTTCTTCAAACCGCACTAAGGCAAAATAACTCACGGAGAGATAACGCACACCATAACTATCAGTGGCTTCCCGTGGATCGCGATTCGGTCCGCCAAAAGTATATAACTGTTCTAAATAGAGATTCTTCACGCGGATTTTTTCAGCCATGATCCGATAGGCAGCATCTTCTAAAGATTCGCCTTGACGCACCAAAGTACCGGGAAGACTCCAAGAATTTAAAAATGGCTCCTGTTGTCGCATCACCAACAGCACGAGCAGTCGATTTTGGGCAGTATCTACAGAAAAAATTACATTATCAACACCAACTTTAAAATCAGCCAAAGGTTGTTGATTTACCGGAGTTGGAAACTTTTTGTGGTTGCGTCCTGGCATTTGTACAAATGCTCTTGATTAATATAAGCGACGATAGAGGGGGTAAGCGCTTGGGAATCTCCATGTTCGCGATAGGCTGTGGAGGAAATATCTAGTCCAGTCAAACTGGCGATCGCAATTTTCCCGCCTAGCTTTTGCACTCCCTCTAAACTAGACTCATCTATCGCATATCCCGGTCGCGGCACTACTAATAATTGCACTTGCCGCAACAAATCTTCAACTTGATACCAACGGGGTAGCTGATTCAGTAAATCTGAACCAATCACCAAGGTATACTCGGTATCCTCTCCCCAACAAACTTTCGCTTTGGCCACTGTCTCTAGAGTTCGGAAACTACTTAATTCCTGTTCTAACGCAACATTGTGCCGTGATGTCTGGATATCCGCAATCAACAATTGCAACATTGCTGCCCGATGTACCAATGCTGTTTGATGGGTTTTAAAAGGATTATCCGCCGCCCAAACTGCCACCCAATCATAATGCTCAGACAACCAACTAAGAATCTCCTGATGCCCAGCTGTTGGTGGATCGGCACTAGTACCAAATAAAGCAATTCTCATCATTTTACTTCTGTGCCTCTGCGATTCGTTTGTGAGTCTTTTGTGTCAACTCTTGTAATGCGGCAGAAATTTCCACATTCACCGATACAGGACGATCTAAGCGTCGTGTTTCCGGCGGTAAACTAGCAACCGAGGCTGCGGTACGTTGGCGAATTGTTGCTAAAGACTCTGGCGGTTGCAGATGTTTCCCTGCTTTCATCACCAGTTGCAACAAAGGTTCTTCGCCCAAAGGCATTTCCGTAGCTAATCCCAATCTATCTACTTTGATTGTCCCTCCGGCAAACGAGCGAAAAATTTGCTTGCGTCCGGGATAGGTAGCTTTGTCACGGGATTCTTTCATGACGGGGATACCATCAATGTCTACAAGTTTATAAACACCATTAACAGGCGTACCCGTAACTAGCTTTGTACCTAATCCATAGCCATCAATTTCCGCACCCTCTGCTTTTAATCTGGCAATTTCCCACTCATCCAAATCGCCACTAGCAAAAATTGTCACGCTAGGAAGGAGCGATCGCACTTGTTTGGACAAACTCACCAAATCTCCAGAGTCTAACCTCACTCCAGTCAAATGCATTTCACCAGAATTTACTTTTTGAGCTAACTTTTGGGCAGCAGCGATCGTATCGTAAGTATCAATCAACAATGGCGCACCCGGAAAATATCGATGAAATGCGCTAAAAGCTTGTGCTTCAGTACCTTCCATTGCTGATAGTGCCATAACTAAGGCGTGAGCCATCGTACCACTTGGCTTTTGGTGGAGTTGTAGCGCGGCTAACACATTAGAAGTTGAATCTAATCCCCCTGCTAACGCCGCCCGCGCCGCCCACAATGAACCTTGAGGACTAAATGCCCTTCTTGTGCCAAATTCTAAAAGTGTTGCTTGTTCTCCTGCTACATCCCTGATTCTTGCTGCTCTGGTGGCAATTAAAGTTTGATAATTAATCGTATTTAATAAATAGGTTTCTACTAGTTGTGCTTGCCAAAGTGGTGCTTCAATCCGCAGCAATGGCTGATTGGCAAACACGGCGGTTCCTTCGGGTACTGCCCATACATCTCCAGTAAAACACCCTGCGGCTAGCAATGACCAAAAGCGATCGCTCGCATGGGCAAAAATTCCTGTCGCTTGTAAGGCTGCTATCTGAGAGGAACTAAAACGCAATTTTTGCAAATATTCCAAGGCTTGCGTTAGCCCCATTGCAATTAAATAGCCAAAACCCTCTGGTAACTTCCTGACAAATAATTCAAAGCTGGCTTGTTTTTGCTCTACACCTTCACCTGTGTAACAAGCTGCCATCGTTAATTGATAAAGGTCAGTCAAAAGGCTGTAATCCTCAGCAGCAAAATTCAGTTCCTGGTTAAGGTAACTTTGCTGTTGTTGATTGTTTGTATATCTCTCCAAGTCCGGGAAAGTAGTCATGCCCGAGCGTCCTTACAAGAATGCTTGTTATATTTATGGTAACTTTCACCATAAATAATGTCAAGCCATTGGTGAGTTTCTCCAATTTATTGGGAATATAGCGTCAGATTAATCTAATTTTCATAGTTTATTTAATATTTTTTAATAGTTATAACTAATAATATAGAAAGTTACTTGCCAGAAGTATAATGAAATGTAACGATAGTTTCCCGTAAAAATTAGCAGCATCTTTGTAAGAGTAGGGTTTAAAAAATAGCTGATTTACAATTAGAATTAAACAGAGAAGTCAAACTCACAAATAAGCTTAAGTATTGCAAACATATCTGAAAAATTATTGCAGAGATTGTTGATATATTGAGGATTTAAGCTAGGACCTCATATCAGACTAAAGTATAGACATCACCAATTAAAGCGACTCTAAAAAGGGGTTAAGATTATGGCTATTTCCAGAATCATCGCTAGCATAACCCAGTTTATTTCTGAAGCTGCAATGCGAATTTTTGGCCCTAATGATGATGCTTATCCTGTGATTGGTGTTCAACCATTTACAGGCGATCCTTACAGAAAAGGTATGGCAGATTATTGGTAAATAATAGATTAGTTACAAGGAGATATTTTGAAATTAATAAACTAAAGGCGTGAGGTTTTTCCCCACGCCTTTTTGTTTAATGATGCTGATATTCAGTATGTCTAACCCTTGAGAGAATTAACATTTTTGAATTTTGCCTAAGTTGGCATGAAACGTAACAAGAATCAAATTTTAATTTAAGTAGTGCAGCTTGATAATTAAAGACTAATCACTGTTGCATCATCAGAGTCAGATTCAAGCTCAAGGTTGAGCAGATTTCTCTAGAAGAGCTTTTTGTTGTAACCAATCCTGACCCACTTGAATACTGATATCAGAACCGAGATTACCAGTGCTTTCCACACGTACTTCGCCAAATCCCAAAATATCGCGAATTGATGTAGCGCTATTGCCATCACCTTGTTGAGCAACAATGTGAGTTACGTCTAGAGGTTCACTCCAAGGCTTAGATACATAAATATTGCGATATCCAGCTTTTTCTAACGATTTGATTAAAGGCCGTAGAGTAGCGAAATCACTACCTGTACTATCTTGAATTGCTACACGCACAGAACTCGGTTCAATAGTTTGCTGTTCTTGTGCTTGCGTTGATTCTACACCATAGTGTTGTGCCATTAATTTGGCAATCGCACTTCTGTTTGGCAACCAATAGCTAGCATCAAATTCACCTTTCTCGCTAAAGCGACCTGGAACCATTAACATCTGCATATTTGAGCGATTGGTGCGCGCTCCAAAACCTACTAATGCTGCCAACTCTTCGACAGTCAAGTTAGTATCTATGTGTTCTTTAACTACATCAAGCACTTTTGGCAATTTAGCCACAGTTCCCAAGTTAAGTGACTGATCCATCAAAGCACGGAGTACCATTTGTTGCCGCTGAATCCGCCCAATATCTCCGAGTTCATCATGGCGAAACCTTAATAATTGCAGTGCTTGATCGCCATTAAGATGCTGTTTGCCTGCTTTCAAATTGATGTACAAATGCTGGGAATCATCTTGATACTTCATATCTTTGGGGACGTAGGCTGTAACGCCGCCCAAAGCATCAATTAATTTAGCAACTCCCAAAACGTTAATTCGGATATAGCGATCGATTGCTACTCCATTTAAAAGATTGCTGACGGTTTTGGCAGTTAAAGCTGGCCCGCCTTCCATATTGGCATGATTAATTTTTTTCACGCCATACCCTTCTATTTGTGTGCGGGTATCTCTGGGAATAGAAAGCATAGTCATTTTTTTTGTCTCTGGATCAAATTTGATCAAGAGCATGACATCAGCAAGACCATCAAAAGAGTTGACCTGAGGTAGGTAACGTAGATTTTTGGTGTCGGCGGGAGGATTTTGAATATCAGGTGGGAGTACGCTCATCCCCATAATTAAGATATTTACAGGGCGAGTTAATTCGGAAAATCGCAACCCACCGCCAGAAATGCGATCGCCATCGAATACTGCTTCTTCTTGGGGGCTAAGTTGGGCTTGTTGTAAAGGCGTACTGGTTAAAGAAACGGCCAACAGCGCTCCTGCTGTAGCTGAAACCATCGCAATACCGCTCATACCTACCCAAAACCACAACCAACGTCCTGATTTAGAATTTTGGGGCTTTTTTTTGTTATCTTTGGCAACGTTTGCCGAAGGGTTCTCTTCCGCCGAAGTTCTTTGAGTGGTCACAGACATCCTCACACTTACTGATCAAATTCGGTACATTTGCAGACTAATAAATATGCAGACAAATCAAACCATAATAGCTAATTCTTAATTATTAGTGCTAACTTTTTCATTGTTGTGTCAACCACAACACTTATAGCAGTCTTTTTCTTTTTTTTCGACAAATTGGATGATGTGTTATTGCAGTATGACAACAATAAAGGACTTTGACCAGATCCCTTGAGATATAATCTCGAATTTGCGAAAGAATTAAGTAAAACTACTGACCTAATTATTACTTAGACATTAAGATAAATACTTCCCAACCACTCGCTCGGCAACCCGACTAAACCCTGGCAAACGGCTAGATTTGCCCTGAATGAGACGAAAAATCAACCAAACACTCACTAAAAAGTACCCAGAAGTGAGAAAAGTATTGAGGATTAATAGTCGCAGTCCCAAAAATTCTGAAGTCTCAGCCCCGGTTGCTAATAAAAGATATCCCAAAAACCAGGTAAATGCCAAAGTAATAGACAGGCGGCTAGCAGCTAGTTGTTCCCGACTTCCTTGACGGCGATAGAGAGTCCACAAAGAGGGGAAAAAGCCAATCACTGGAATCAGATAGATAAGCAGCTCGGTTTTAGGGGTGGCTGAGTTTTGATCGGGGTCGAGGAATTGGGATGATGAAGACGCGGAGAATCCTTTCACCGCGTCTCCGTGTCCCCTTGTCTCCCCATCTCTTGACTCAGATGCAGGTGAATTGTGATTTGATTGAAAATTTTCCATTTGGTTGAGTCTAATCCTAAACTAGGAGGATGAATGAGAGTTATGTAGTTAGAGATAATAAGCTGTAAAGAAGGATTTTTATTTAGTTCTATCCTGTAATCGGCTAAAGATGCAGACACGCAAGCTACTCGACTGGTGGGAAACACTAACACCCATAGCGCGGATCGGAGCGATCGCGTTATTCATTCCGCTGTTAGTGCTTAATGGTTGGGCAATTTCGTCAATTTTTAGTTATTTCCATTCCTTGATAGTTATTTTAGTCGGAGCCTCAGTGCTAGCATTTCTGCTCAACTACCCCGTTAGCTGGATGGAGCGTCACGGTGCTAGGCGAGAGCCGGTTGCTATTTTAGTCTTTTTATTGGCTTTATCAATTTTATTAGCGTTGGGTGTCACCCTGTTTCCGCTAGCCCTTACTCAAGCACAGCAACTAGTGGCTCGCTTACCAGAGTTGATTGACTCGGGACGTTCCCAGTTAATGCTGTTAAACGAGAAAGCAGAAGTTTTTGGCTTACCGATTAATCTTGATGCTCTAGTTGTGCAAATTAACGATCGCGTCAAGGGACAATTGCAAGCGATCGCTGGACAAGTTTTAAATCTAGCTGTAGTTACAGTCACTAGTTTGCTAGATTTCGTCTTGACAATGATTTTGACTTTCTATCTTTTACAGCATGGGGGTGAACTCTGGCAAAGTTTAGTAGAATGGCTACCCTCGAGATTTCGTGAGCCTTTCTCTCAAACAGTACGCCTGAGCTTTCAAAATTTCTTTATCACTCAGCTGATTTTATCTACCTGTATGGCATCAGCTCTCATCCCCACATTTTTGTGGTTAAAAGTGCCATTTGGCTTGTTATTTGGCTTAACTATTGGCATCATGGCTCTCGTCCCCTTTGGCGGTTCTGTCGGCATTGCCCTGACTACTTTATTGGTGTCGCTACAAGATTTCTGGATGGGGGCAAGAGTTTTAATGGCAGCAGTTATCGTCCAGCAAATTCTAGAAAATTTAATTGCTCCCCGGATTTTAGGGAGCTTTACAGGTTTAAACCCAGCTTTGGTAGTAATTTCAGTATTGACAGGGGCGAGAATTGGGGGTCTTCTAGGTGTAATTGTGGCAGTACCCACTGCTGTAGTGATTAAAACCGCTATCAGTGTCATACGTCCTGTGGCACTGAGCGGCGATAATGATGAGTATGCCAATTCCGGGGAAATAGCTGCACCTGTTGCACCAGAAGTATCCCCAAAAGCTGAAGCGAAAAATCCCCTGAGCGTATCAGAAGCTACTTCACCGTAGTGTAAGAAGGCAGAAGTCAGATGTGTAGAAGGTTCATTCAAAAGCAATTATTTTGAATTTTGAATTTTGAATTTTGAATTGTTTACTGCGGTTCCATAATTGAACCCATAAACAACACGCTACCTGTCTGATTATCCCGAATAGCACAAAAGAAGGGACGGTCAACAATCATTTTGAATGGTTCTGGTTTTTGAGTAGCAGATGTTGCCACTATTCCTACTGAAGTTGCGGCTGCGGCTTCAGTGCCCTCTTCGTTGACTTCCACAAAGGTTTTATGCATCACCTGGCTAATTGCCAGGTTTTTACCGATACCAGAGAAATTAGCTTGTTTGGTAAAAGCTTCCCCCATACCTAAAGCTTTTAATGCATCGTTGAGGGTAACGTCGTAGTCTGTTTTAAACCGAGGTAAACGAATCGATCCTTCCCGCCGCCGGAATTGAGTCATCCATTTTTCCCAGTTTTCAGCATTCAAGTTTTGATAGAAGGCTTGTAGGTTGGAGTTTTGTTTAGGCAGAAAGATATAAAAGCTGACTTTACCATCTTTGCCATAAGGTAAACTTACTGCTTGAAATTTTTCATTTTCTTGGTATCTATAGTCACCATCTTGCGACATCATTGGGTGTTGTTTTTGTTTGCCAGATGCTAGATAAAAAGGCAATGTAGCAGTTTTGCTTTTATTAAATTCGTTGCTCCATTGTCCTTTAAAATATATAGCGTTAATTAGAAATAGCATCTGATCTGGCTCAATCCTATCAACTATTTTGTTGATTTTTCCTTGGGTATTATCTTTGACCCAATTATTGATAGTATTGGGTGCTCCCGCATCTTGAAAATTTAAATTTGTTACCTGAGCTTTATAGAATTCCTGGTTTTTCTGGAGAAAATCTGGCTGTAATGTAGCGTCTTTATTAGCCCAAAGCGAGTTAGCAATAGTCAGTTTGACGTTAGCATCAGGATTTTCTAACAGCTGCTTTAATGCTGCGTAAGATGAGTTAATTTCTGACAAATTCATACCCTGTAATTCCAGGGTTTTCGCCATAGCTTTTTGTGTAGAGCCGCTAGCGCCATTGTAGGTCATAGCCAAAGCGATCGCTACACTCGAAGGAGAAACAAAAACGTTCTTTTCACTACTTTCGTTTCTTTGAACTTCCGAAAATAGTTTGAAGCCAAATTTATTGTTAGCATTAACTAATTTTGGATCGGGGGCAGCAGTTTTTTTTGACAAGGGTAACTCTGAATTAGGCAAACTAGATTGGGCCATTGCACTCGGATCGCCATTGACATGAGAACAGCCTAATACACCCAAAAGTACAACGCCAGCAGCCGCCAGCACATAACGTCTTCCTAACCGAACACCGTAACGTCTTTGCAAGAAATTGTCTTTCACACCACTAAATTTCTGCTGAGTCATTCTGCCACCTCGTTCGCCATAGATTTTTTAGCCGTCTTTTAAGATTGACGCTAATGACGTATCAATTGTTAACTATGGCATTTCAAACGGCAAAATAACTGGGCTGTTACAGTTTTGGTAACAGCAAATCATTTGCATGAATTCAATGGAACTTGTGCAAGCTACTCTTGGCTAATTGAATAGGCAATACACATAATTGATTATTAATTATTTCCTGATTTTTCGATAAAAGTATTTTAAACTACAAAAAAAGAATGGTTACTTGGCTTTGGGTTTTTAGCAATCAATAAATTTAATAATTTGGTTTTGAATTCTATGCAAAGCTTCTCTCGTGTGAGGGAGACTTTGCTATCCTAGAACAAGTATAAATACTTTTTACCTATCGCTAAATTTTGCCTGGATAAATGCGTTGGTAATTGTTTGCAGAATTGAAAAAAGTAGTAACCCACCTAATGATTTACTCAATAGCAGATGTTCAGCATAACAGTATGTTGGGTAAAACCCCTCATTATCTTTTAAAGTACTAAATTGCTAACTACAAAATTGTGAAGACAAGGAAGACAGAGCAGGGAGCAGGGGACAAGGAGGATGAGGTAGATTAGGGAGAAATAAAAATCACTATTACCTATTGACCCTTGACCCTCGAACCTTAACCCTATTTATTTTTTAAATTCCCCAATAGAACTAACAGGTACAGTCCACCAAGCTAAAGCGTAGGGTTGAGTGGCTTCGTTGACTTGTTGGCGCATTTGGACGCGGATTTTGTAATTCCCATTAGCAGGAATAGGACAAAAAATGTGTTCTACACTATCAACTTGGCTAATTGACGAACAAACAGTACCAGCATCTGGATTTTGAGCATCAGTTTTTACCAGATAGAGGTCGAGGTTATTCAAACCGCGATCGCGGAATGTATCTCCGATATCATAAAGCTCATTTTTATTCTTATCATCTAGCTCTACCAATCGGTCCCAAGTCAAAGTAATCGCGACAAAACTTCCTTGTTTTAAAGGTTTTGCTAGCCCATATTCTACAGGCGCAAGCGTATTCACTATCCGGTAATCCCAACCAATAGCAGGTACAGGAGTTGATGGTTGCCATTGACCTGCGCTAAATTGCTGATAAGCGCGAAATGCATTTAAATGGCCGGCTCCGATTTGGGAATCTAAGGGAATTTTTGGGTCTTGATAAGCATTAGAAGCAAGCCAATCTTGATTTTGTTTATCAATAATTGTTCGGGTCATTCCTAAGCGCAAGCCATCACCGCTGTCTTTAAGCTTGTCTGCGGAATTGAGCAATACAGCTTTCATTACCTGGTGACGGCGAGAATCGATACTCCAGTGAGGTTGTTGGGTGCGCAACTGGCGATCGCCAAATTCCTGTAATAAAGCTACAGTACCTGTAACGTGAGGTGCGGCAAAACTTGTACCCGTAACCTTATTGACTTTACCATCGGGATTGAGCAGAGATATATTATTACCAGGCGCAACTAAACTGATAGCACCACGCCCACCAATATTAAACTCCTTCCCAGCTAGCCTACCGCCTACTCTCTGGTAAGCACTTGCGAGGTTAGAAACGTCAACTTTATTAAAAATCCCTTCTCGGCGGGATGAAAAAGCCACGTTTACTCCATTAAAATTATCTGTAGGAATAGGAATACCGCCTTTCCCCTGGTTGCCTGCGATCGCATACAAGACATCATGAACACGGCTAGACCAATCAATACAGAGGGTAAGTAAAGCATTTCCATCTAAAATAGCTTCAGGACGCGGATCGCGGTTTAGAGGTTCACCAAAACTAAAATTAATGGCACGAATATCACCAGAATTTTGAAGTGCAATGTGTTGTGCCGATAAACACTCTTCTGGTTGTCCCATGTTTTTGGTTGAGCCAACAGCCGAAGAATACAATCGCGCTTCTGGGGAAACTCCCGGCAAAGCTTTATCTTGACTAACCATCACACTAGCAACATTATAAGCATGAGGGTCAACACCACTATTTGATTTAGCTGGACTATTGCGTAAGAAAATGCCGGCTAGGGATACAGAACGATTTTTAGACACTGCTTTATCCCAACCAAACATTCCCGGACGCCCAATTTCCACCTGACCAATGGCAATCTTGCGACCGCTTAAATTATAAGGAGGTTGATGTAGCCTGAGAGCATCAATACCGTTGGTTCCTAAAGAAGATTGTAAAGCTGAAGCTAATACTGGCGCACTCAAACAAGAAGCACTCAGTCCCCAAAATAGCCAAATTAGTTTTTTATTCATAGTCAATAGTTATTTGTCATTTGTCATTTGTCCCCGTGTCCCCTCATCCCTCTTGCCCTCATAAAACCAAGATCAAATTTATGAGCGATTGCTAAATATTTTGTTACAATGCTTACAGACGAGGATGCTTGAAAACCCACTAACCATGACCCAAAACCTATCTAAAAAGCCCATTGTGATTGCTCCGTCTATCCTATCAGCCGATTTTAGCCGTTTAGGTGACGAAGTTCGCGCTGTTGACGCTGCGGGAGCAGATTGGATTCATGTTGATGTAATGGACGGTCGTTTTGTACCTAATATTACAATAGGTCCTCTGGTTGTGGAGGCGATTCGCCCGGTGACAACGAAGCCATTGGATGTCCACTTAATGATTGTGGAGCCAGAAAAGTATGTAGAAGGCTTCGCCAAAGCAGGTGCTGATATTATCTCCGTACACGCTGAACATAATGCTTCGCCGCACCTGCACCGCACTCTCGGACAAATTAAAGAACTGGGTAAAAAAGCAGGAGTTGTACTTAATCCTTCCACACCCTTGGAATTTATTGAGTATGTACTGGAACTCTGCGATTTAATCCTGATTATGAGCGTCAACCCTGGTTTTGGGGGACAAAGCTTTATTCCAGCTGTAGTGCCCAAAATTCGCCAGTTGCGTCAGATGTGTGATGAACGCGGACTCGATCCTTGGATTGAAGTCGATGGCGGACTCAAAGCCAATAATACTTGGCAGGTTTTGGAAGCTGGAGCTAATGCGATCGTTGCTGGTTCAGCTGTATTTAACGCTCCGGATTATGCTGAGGCAATTACAGCAATTCGCAACAGTAAACGTCCTACACCAGAACTAGCTAAAGTGTAACCTATTTTGAATTAACGATAATACAAGAACATAGGGTGGGCAATGCCCACCCTACTTTTTTACAGAGGCTTATGCTATCTGAATTTTGATAGAAAATTTCTCAAAAATTCAGGCGTTGACAAAGTTTTTATATTATTATCACCTACTGATTCTTGCCCATTGAGTTGCTTTCCAAAAGCTAAAAAATAAAGCTGCGGAAACTAAAGCTCCAAGGTTCCATTTAACAGAATTCTTGAGTAAGTTTAGACGCTGAGAAGATTCAGTAGCTTGTGCTTGGGTTTTAATTTGTGATTTAGCCTTAGAGACTTCTGATAAGATTTGAGTTTTGACTTCTTGGGTACTTTTACCTTGCAATGAACGACCTTGTGACCTCAATAAATTATTTATTTGTTCTGGTGTAGCTTCACTAAGTCGCTGTTCTACCTGTTCCGCTTGAGATAGTTGTTGTTTAGATACATTAGTAATCTGCGCAGCACTTTGTTTACTGAGACGAACAGTGTTACCAATTCCTAAAGGTATTAGTAACAAAAAGACTACAGCTAACAATAAAGTTAACCAAGATAAAAGTTTTACACTCAGGAATTCCCATTTGCTTCGAGAATGAAATTCTCCATAAAATATCAGCGCTAAACCAATTAAAGGCACAGGTACTCGTTCCACGAGTGCGCCGAAAGTCTGAAATTCCCAAACAGGATTCATAAATCTTGGTGGAAACAGCATCTCAGCGACATCGAACAATGCTAATAGCAGCAGTCCATAGCCAAGTATTCGCAAAATTTTTGTTGAGCCTGCTTGACTGAAAGCAAATTCTTGTAACTCTTGTACCAAACCGGGAATGAATTTATCGCTACTTGATTTAGTCATGTTTCTAGCACAATAAAAAAACAGAGATTTGACTGAGTTCAGGAGAATCTAAAGTTTTGCCGTGATTAATTCAAATAACACCAGACGTTGGTTAACACCTTTTAGTTACGTAAGTTGGCAAGATACCTTTTTAGATACAACCCTTGTGTAGTAATTTCCTGGTTGTCCTCTTAACAAGGAGGAACAGCATTATAGTCTGCATGAAAACGCGATCTTATGCAAATATGGTCTTCAAACAATGCAACAGTATTAGATTCACGCTGAGACTGTTCTGGTTTTGGCTTATTGATACTTGTAGTCAGAAAAACCTTTACTAAAACGAAGATGACACCACCGAAGGTTATAGCCAAAACCATGATTCGCAGTTGTTTCCACAGAGTCATCACCTTTAAAACCCAGCTACATCCTAAAATTGGTTATTTTCCACTGGGGTAGCAGGAAAGGTAAAATAACACCAAAATCAACACTGCGATCGCCACTAGTGGAAAAGTATTCAAGCTAATGGTAGTTTTACCCTGGTAAAGCCCTGACAAACATTAATTCTTTTTATTGCCTATACAGTCAGCGATAACACTGAGTGAAGTATTCCATCTCTGTTTCGTCTTGACTGTATTGGTATTTTTCCGTAATTATCCTGAAAAAACCGTAATCATCATTACTTGCTAAGTATTTATAATCAAGGATTTTAGCTGAACTTAATCAAATCTTTGATTTCTTAATGTTTTATCAATTTACTGTATTTTATACCGCAAAGCAGATTTCATCAGGATTCTCAAAGAAAAGTAGGTTCCTTTTTGTATAAAGTTTGTGTAAATCTATTCTACAAGTTGTAAAAATAACTATTTATTTACACAACAAATTCAGTAAGCGTGAGTACCATACCTTTATTAAACAACTGGGGGATGTTAATAATTGAGTTATAAATTTTACAACTCAATTATTAAGCACCCAACACATGGTTTATTTGTACACAACTATCTACTACTTGCAGTAGCTAGCTTACGCTTTTGCCGTAGCTTTTTGTTGCTGCTTTTGTTTGCGACGCAAAGTTACACCAAAACCTGCGGCTGTCAATGTACCCAAAATAGTCAAAGGTTCGGGAACATCATTAGGGGGTACGACTTGACCAGCACGTCCAAAGCGTAAATTATCAATGGCAAACCCAAATGGTTCTGCACCAACTAAGCTGAACTGCAAGCCAGCAATTCTATTTTGACCGTCTTCAGTTACCAATCCAAGAAATTCAATTCCTGTTTTTGCATTTAGTACTGAGCCTAGCAATGAACCGTTTCTAGCAAATGCGCTGATCGCAGTTCCGCCTATAGCATTGAAAAAGCCACCGTCTAACCCTACTCCAGCTATATCTTTATCAAACAAAATACTAACGGGTCCGTTAAATATAGGTGAGCCTGACAAAACTGGACTTGTTGGGTTGGCACCATCACCAGTAATAAATGTATTAGGCGAATTAGGATTTAGAGCCAATGTTGCAGTGGGTGTACCGTTAACTACTCCAGTAGCAGCAGCACCAGGGGGAATAGGTGCTAAACCTACGGTCTGGCCTTGGAATGCACCACCAAATTGTACAGTCGGTGCATCAGCACCACCACCGTATTGAGATGGAGTATAAGTTGGGTTAACTGTACCAACTCCAAATTCGCTAAAGGTGATCAGTCCTGCATCTGGTGTAAAAGCAGATTGGTCAATTCTTTTGATACCAGCTGCGTTTGCTGTTGCTTGAAAAGCCAAAGCAGACATTGATAATACTGATGCCATGCTGAAAGCTGAAAGGGTTTTCAGTCTGCTTTGGCTGGCATTTGCCTGCCCTATGTCAACTTTTCTCAAAGCAATAGATGTTGCTTTGACACAAACTGTCCGCAACTGTTTTCGGATACCAAATCTATTCATTGAATTAATTCCAATTCAGAAGTGAAGGTTGATGGTAGATGTACCCGATAGTCAGAAATATCGCCAAAACAAATCGAACACTTTTTACGCAAAAGTGAACTTAAATTTGTACAGTTTATTTTTGCAAGATGCTTAAGGTTTGCCAGTATCTCGAACAATTGAGCACCAAACAGATAAATAGATGTATCGCATCAACTAGTAGTCATCAATATGACTCAAGCTTTCAGCCTTAACTTATCATCTTCAAGATAGTAGTGATACTGCGTAATTACCCTATGCATACACGAATTAGTTTTACAGAGTACGTAAATATATTCAACTACTTTGGCTGTAGTTTATGAAATCTTTACTATAATAAACAGTTTACAAAATACATTAGCTGCCAATTAAATCTTGCTTCCAAGGGAAACCACTGTTAATAATCTAGATACTGTATAAAATTTCTATAAATTTATATCTAAGCAGAGGAAAATAATGTTACTTATTATACTAGTATTATTTTGGATAAATTTTATTTATTGTAAGAAAATTTTAGATACATCTGTCCTAGAATTTTAAGTTTTCTGGGTGAGCTTCTTACTTACTCATTTATACGTTCAGAATAGTTTAGCTGACATTAAAAATTTTTTACTTTCTAAGCGTCACCCCAGAACGAGCAAAATAAAAGGTGGACATTGCCCACCTACGTTTCTAACTTTCTTACTTGTTCACTACTTACTTATGTCTACCTAGCCACTTGGCTGCGGCAATGCCGATAATGCCTGCGACAACGGGATTGCTGAGAAACTTAATAATCCCTGGTTGCTCTGCTAACACCTCACGGAAAATATCCGGGTGGTTGTGATAGGCGAAGGATGCAAGCTTACTGACATCATCAGCACTCATCCGGCCAGCATGATGAGTGGAAAGACCTAGTTGTTGCTCTAGATGACGTTCATCTAGTCCTCTTTCCTTCAGATGTTTGAAAAAGGCGCGTGCTACATCGTCCCGTTCGTTGGGTTTGATTTGAGCGATCGCCTTTTGTAATTCCGGCTCCATTTGGCTGGGGGGAATCTTTTCTGGATGTAAAGACCGACCAAACAACTGACGACGCTGATCTGGTGTAGTGCGTTGAGCAAAATCGTCAAAGTTTTCGTATTCGGTGGTTGAATCGGTAGCCACATCATCTAAAGATTCGACATTTCCCTCTGCCAAATCTTTCATTATTTGACGCTTGTATTGTTCGCTGCTTGTCACTTTGGTTCTCTCCTTTTACAGGTCAATTTTTTAATTACCTGAAATTCTGGGAATTTTAGTTCTCTACAAAACCAACTCAGCAATTAGCTATACTGAATTTGGCTTGTTTGAGTGTCGTACTTAGCTGTTAAAATCAGTTTTTTGTCAGGAGCATAGACCAAAACTGTTAAATCTTGATTGGGAAATTGCTTGCGAAACCCTTGTACTAAAGATTTTGCTAATGGTCGTACTTCTTGAGGGCGCACTTGTGGGGAAATAACAACGCCTAGTTTGTTATTGTCACGTACATAGGCATCTTTAACTAATCCCTTAGATGTTTGTACAACCCAGTTACCAAAATTTTGTCCTGCGGGACTATTACCTCGCTCTAATTCGGTATAGGTTACATCTCGACCAATTGCTGGCGTGCTGGTTGTTGGGCGGTCAACTTGCGCCAAATTACTACTGCCGCAGGCAGTGGTTATTGTCAGAACCAAAATCAAGATGCCAGTCATCAAGATTTTGCGACTCTGCTGTAGCAGAATCATTTTTTACCTCCTAAAAATCATTGAAGAGTAACTAAATAGCTTGTCCGGTTGCGCTATTTTAATTTATAGTTTTAGATGCCTATCTTAAAAAAAGCTTTTCACTTTAATTTAAAAAGTCTCGATCAAGAAAGGCTACAATACCCCTAATATTCACCTTTATATATAAAGAGAATACTAAGGGTATAAGGTAATTAAAAAACAGCCATCCTCTTTGTAGAAGTGGGTTGCACCCATGTCCTATTTCTAAAACTTAAGCAAAAAGATATTAGCTCTAGTCAAGTTTTTTCTTGACGTTATCTTTTACATCTTCTATGCCGTGGCGGACTTCACTTTCGGCTTGTTTAGCTTTACCTTCAGCCTTATCTTCTGGGTCGCCAGTGACGTTACCTAATGCTTCTTGAGCTTTACCTTCAATATTTTTAGCTGTGGCTTTTGCACGATCTTCTATGCTCATTTTCTACTCCTTTATTTAATAACAAATTGGTGTCAAAGTTGTGTTCTAACTCTGAACCTTTTTGTGATTACTCTTACAAAGTAGCTTAAAAGTTTTTGCTTAGCCTTCTGTCACAAGATATATTAGTTACCTCTGCTAAGAGACAGATTACATCTGGTATATTAGGAATTCAATTTGATTTTTTTAAAATTGCTTATATTTGAAGCTTAATTATAGGGTGGGCATTGCTCAACTTACTACCTATATTTATTTGTAATTTTTAAAAATTAAATAAGAGTTATGTATGAATTTATTTTTGAAAAAAACTTGCTCATTCACAGCAATATTGTTGAATTTTCAATAAATAAACCCAGTTTTGGAAAAAAACTGGGTTTTTAAAGTTATGGTGATATTTTTTATCTAATCTAGAAAACCCATCAGGTTTTCAGAATTGTCAATCTCATTTGATGCTATCGGTCGGTTGCCGAATGTTGAATAGCTTTCAGAAATTACCAATGAACTTGAGCTAACTGGGCGAATACCAGAGAGATTGATACTTTCAACAACTTGGAATGTATTAGCGCCAATTGGACGAATACCCATTGCGTTATAAGTTTCAACGACTTCTAAGTTACTGGTGCTAACAGGACGCACCCCAGCAATTGAGAGTTTTTCAGCAACTTCTAAGTCGCTAGCGCCTATGGGACGAATTCCAGAGATCGCTAGTGTTCCGGATGTCTCATTCTGCACTGGCTTATCCTTACCTTGTTCCACTTTATCTGTATTCAAGCTATTACCCTGATTATTTTCTACTTCCACTGTACTTTCTCCTTTAAGCTTGGCTCGTCTTTGCCGAGGACTGACTGCTTTGCCAGTGCTACTGATGCTCATAACTTAATCCCTCCGGTTTGTTAACTAGTTTTTACAATAATTAAACTGATGTGAATTTTTTTCTATATAAGAGAGTTTAACCTTAAAAAACCTTATATAGGTATAATTATCTTCAAAATGTACACATAAGTAAATGCAATAAGTAAAATTTTATAAATAAAGATTGCTATTTATTCGTTTAACTAATCTAGTGCCACGAGTGCAGAGTGAGATCGCTACTATGGGAAAGGGTATTTCTGGCACAACTGTATGACAGAATTTGGTCTTCAAGCTCCCTTTAGTCCAACAGGCGATCAACCTCAAGCGATCGCACAACTAGTAAGCAGTATCCAATCGGGGAACCGTTACCAAACTTTACTGGGCGCTACGGGAACTGGTAAGACATTTTCAGTAGCAGCGGTAATTGAGAAAGTTGGTAGGCCTACTTTGGTGCTGGCGCACAATAAAACTCTAGCAGCACAACTTTGTAACGAGTTGCGGGAGTTCTTTCCTAAGAACGCTGTCGAGTATTTCGTTAGTTATTACGACTATTATCAGCCAGAAGCGTATATTCCCGTTACCGATACTTATATTGAGAAAACAGCTTCGATTAATGATGAAATAGATATGTTGCGTCACTCAGCGACGCGATCGCTTTTTGAACGCCGTGATGTCATAGTCGTTGCTTCCATTAGCTGCATTTATGGTTTGGGAATGCCAGCAGAATATTTTAAAGCTGCCATCCCTCTACAGATAGGTATGGAAGTGAATCAGCGGCAAATTTTGCGGGATTTAGCAAATGTGCAGTATAAGCGCAACGATATCGAAATGGGTCGGGGACGGTTTCGCGTCCGGGGGGACGTGTTAGAAATTGGCCCCGCCTATGAAGATAGAATTATTCGGGTAGAATTTTTTGGCGATGAAATTGACGCGATTCGCTATATTGACCCCGTAACAGGTGAAATTATTAATAGCCTACAAGCTGTAAATATTTACCCAGCACGTCACTTTGTCACCCCAGAAGAACGCTTAGAAGTAGCTTGTGATGATATAGCCGCCGAATTAAAACAGCAAAAAGCCGACTTAGAAGCAGCCGGGAAATTATTAGAAGCGCAACGCATAGATCAACGTACCCGCTATGACTTAGAAATGTTGCGCGAAGTCGGTTACTGTAATGGCGTAGAAAATTATTCGCGCCACCTTGCAGGAAGGCTAGCAGGGGAACCACCAGAGTGTTTAATTGATTATTTTCCGAAAGACTGGCTGTTAGTTATCGATGAATCTCACGTTACCGTACCGCAAATTCGCGGGATGTACAACGGCGACCAAGCTAGGAAGAAAGTATTAATTGAGCACGGATTTCGACTTCCCAGTGCTGCTGATAACCGTCCTTTAAAAGCTGATGAATTCTGGGAGAAAGTGAATCAGTGTATTTTTGTTTCTGCAACCCCAGGAAATTGGGAATTAGAAGTTTCTGAAGGTCAGATAGTTGAGCAAGTAATTCGACCAACTGGCGTAATCGATCCAGAAATTTTCGTGCGTCCTACAGAAGGACAAATTGATGATTTGTTAGGAGAAATAAAAGACAGGGTTGACCGCCAGGAAAGAGTTTTAGTGACTACATTAACTAAGCGTATGGCGGAAGATTTAACAGAGTATCTGGAAGATAATGGCATTCGCGTGCGCTATTTGCATTCAGAAATTAACTCCATTGAACGCATTGAAATTTTACAAGAATTACGTGCAGGTAAATTTGACGTGTTAGTGGGAGTCAACTTGCTGCGGGAAGGTTTAGATTTACCAGAAGTTTCCTTAGTAGCAATTATGGATGCAGATAAAGAAGGATTCTTGCGAGCCGAACGTTCCTTAATTCAAACTATTGGGAGAGCCGCACGTCATATCAAAGGACAAGCAATCATGTATGCTGATAACTTAACAGATAGCATGATTAAAGCCATTGAAGAAACAGATAGACGGCGGGGAATTCAAATGGCATATAACAAAATGCATGGAATTACACCTCAACCGATTGTGAAAAAATCAAGTAATGCGATTTTGTCGTTTTTAGAAGTTTCCCGACGGTTAAATGCAACCGAGTTAAAAGTAGTAGATGAACATATAGATGAATTACCCTTAGAAGACATTCCCGACTTGATTGCGAAACTCGAAGCACAGATGAAAGAAGCGGCGAAACAACTAGAATTTGAAGAGGCGGCAAAATTGCGCGATCGCATTAAGCATCTGCGGGATAAATTATTGGGACATTAGTATTCACTACAGAATTGCACAAGTTCGTTATGAGCTTGTGCAGTAGAGTGAGTATTGCTCACTCTACATCCAAAACAATTAGCTGCCCTGGCGTGCAGTAACTTCAGATCCAGCGGTTACAATTACCACATTCTCTGGTTTAATTAACTCCTTGATGACTTGTTGCACTTGAGTCATAGTTACAGACTCAATTTGTTGAGGATAGTCACGGATTTCCCTCGGTGAAAGGCCGTAGACAGCATTACCCAAAACAATATTTGCGACATCGCTAGGATTGGCTAAATCTACAGGGTAGCTGTTGGAAATTGAGCGTTTTGCGGTGTTCAATTCTGCTTCAGTCACTCCTTGCTCCCGGATCTGTTTGAGTAAAGCGAGGGTGCTGGCGATCGCTTTTTCAGCATCTTTGGGATCTGTCTGCATTTGAATTAAGAAGGGCCCGGGATTGATTCCCGCAGCAAAGGCGCTGTAAATACCATAAGTTAAACCTAGGCGATCGCGTACTTCTGTACCCAAGCGGCTAGACAAGGTATCGCCACCCAAAATCTGATTCAGCACCATCGCTGCATAGAAACGCGGATCTCTGCGGGAGATGCTATTGTAACCAATGTATGTTACAGCCTCTGCCTTGCCGGGAATTGCTTTGTTGAGGCGTTTGAGAGTTTGGGGTAAAGGTACGTTAGGTAAGTTGAGAATTGGGGGCTTACCCTGAGCTTGCCATTTGCCAAAAGTCTGATTCAGCAAAGCTTTGACTTTAGCTGGCTCAAAATCACCAACTAAAGCGATCGTTGTATTATCCGGGCGGTAGTGTTGCTTGTAGAAGCGCAGCACATCATCACGAGTAATGCTCTTTAAGCTTTCGGCTGTAGGAAAGCTGTGGAAGGGATGATTTTCTGGGTAAATTGCCTGCTGGAATGCTCTTCTTCCCAAGGTTTGGGGGTCATCGAGTTGTACTTTCAAACTGGTTAATGCCCGTTGACGAGTCAGTTCCAATTGGTCGGTTGGGAAGGTGGCATTTTGTGCTACGTCCGCCAGAGTTTGAATTAATATTGGCAGATCCATTGATAGCCCTTGGCCGCTAATACTTACTCCTTCACGGCCAGCACCAAAGTCTAGGCTAGCTCCCCTGTCTTCTAAAGTTTTTGCTAAAGTCAAAGCGTTTTGAGTTTGCGTGCCATTCATTAAGTTGCTAGCAGTTAAATTGGCTAGCCCAGCTTTTTGATTGCCATCAAACACAGTACCAGCATCAATTTGTCCGCTCAGATTAATAGTAGGGACACTGCGATCGCGTAACAGCAGCACCCGCAATCCATTTGCTAAGGTGAACTGCTCTGGCAGGGCTTGTTGGCTCGAACTAGTAGCAGAGGTAGCGGGAGGTAAGTATTTAGCTAATTCTGCTGGATCTACAGGTTTACCTGGGCTAAAATTCTCTACGGTGCGACCAGAACCACCACTAGCAGAGGCTTGTTCGCCATCTGGTTGAGTTGGTTCAAAGAAACCGATGGTTTGTTTAGCTGGGTTCAGGTAAGTTTTTGCTACTCGTTGTATATCTTGTGGAGTAACTTTGGCGATCGCAGCTAGATATTTTTCAACAAAATGGTAATCTCCAGTAATCGTTTGGTTATACCCCAACTGTTGTGCCTGACTGGTAATATCCTGGTTACTCAAGACAAAATTAGCTTGTAGTTGCGTCTTGGCGCGATCTAATTCTTCCTTAGTAACTGGCTGCTGTTGCAGTTTCAACAAAGATTGTTGCAGTACTTGGTCAATTTTTGCTAACTCTTTACCTGGAGCTGCCGTCGCGTTAATTTCATACCAACCCGGTTCCAAAAGTTCTGCGGCGCTACCACTGACTGAGCTAGTCAATCCAGATTCTACCAAAGCTTGGTAAAGCCTAGAACTACGTCCACCCGTCAAGATCATATCCATCACATCAATTGCTGGAACATCAGGATGGTTAATGTTTGGCAGTGGATACACTGCTTGCAGGAGTGCTGCACTTCCTGGTTGCTTTAAAACAATGGGGGCTTTTTGAGTAGCAGCGGAAGTCACCGCGTCCTTACTTCCCTGCATCCCCGTATCTTTCTTTTCTCGTTGAGGTACTTTGCCAAAAGTTTCTCTAACCGCTTTGAGTGTAGGTTCTGTAGCAAAATCCCCTGTAATTACCAAAGTGGCATTTTCTGGACTGTAGTATCTTTGGTAATAATTACGTACCTGTTCAACCGTGAATTTTTCGACATCGGCCTTTGTACCTCCCACAGATAAACCGTATGCTCGGTTTGGGAAGGCAGCTTGCATTACTGCCTTACTCAGACGATAGCTGGGTGAATTTTCATACCCTTGCAACTCGGATATTACCACTCGTTTTTCACTTGTTAGTTGCTCCGGCCCAATTAAGGAATTTACCATGCGATCGGCTTCCAAAGTCAGCAGTGCTTCTAATTTGTCTCGCCGCACTGTGCCAAAGTAGACCGTTTCATCGTAGCTAGTAAACGCATTGAACTGACTACCTAAAGCACTAAATAACCGCCCAAACTGCACTGGACGATCTTTAGTTCCTTTAAACATCAAATGTTCTAATTGGTGAGAGATACCACTCTCCCCTTTACCTTCATTACGAGAGCCTACTTTATACCATACCTGCACACTGACTACTGGAGCCGTATGTATTTCTTTGGTAAGTACCGTTAAGCCATTGTCCAACACCGTTTTTTGCACCCCTTGAGAGAGCGAAAGCCCAGAAGATACAGGTGCGACTGCTGTTGGCGTTGCAGCCTCAGTGAAATTGCCAGAAAAGGGTACAGTACTGAGGAGCAGACTGAGCAAGAACCCTATGAGCATATATGAGCGTCGCTTCATAAACAATTCAAAATGCAAATTCTCAATTTAACTGAGAGTAAAAATAAATGGTAGCAATCATTAAAAACCTCTCGACGGGCTTGAATGTTAAGCTAATATTTTGATTCTTCCTTGTTGGCGTAAATAGCTATCTAAATAGAACACAGGTGGTATTATTGCCTCTGCGTATGTAAATTAAAAGCTGTAGAGAATCACTCAATCATGTCTCTACATCAAAAACCGATCAATATTTATGCCTAGTACCACCTGGAATCGACATCACATTCTTTCCCTTACTGACTTCTCTAACGTTGAATACGATGCAGTTTTGCAGACTGCTGCTAGTTTCCAAGAGGTGCTATCACGACGGACGAAGAAAGTACCGACTTTGCAGGGACAGGTGGTGGCGAATTTATTCTTTGAACCTTCTACCCGCACTCGCAGTAGTTTTGAAATCGCAGCTAAACGCCTCAGTGCAGATACACTGAACTTTGCCGCAGCTACTTCTTCGATGACTAAGGGAGAAACAATTCTCGATACGGCAAAAACCTATTTGGCTATGGGAACGGATATCATGGTGATTCGCCATCGAGAAGCAGGAGTACCAAATGCGATCGCTCAAGAAATGGATCGTCTAGGTGTGAAGGTGAGTGTGTTAAATGCTGGCGATGGTCAACATGAGCATCCTTCTCAAGGACTGCTAGACTTATTTACCATCTGTAGTCTCATTGATCCAGCTAATCCCCGCATCGAACTTTTAAAAGGTAAAAAGATTGCCATTGTCGGGGATATTCTCCATTCTCGCGTAGCGCGATCGAATATTTGGAGTTTGACTGCTAGTGGTGCAGAAGTACATTTAGCCGCGCCACCGACGCTTTTACCAAAGTTATTTGCTGAGTATTTCGCTGAAGAAACAGCACAGGAAACAGAAATCACTACTTCTAATCAGCGCCAGTTGTTTTTACATTGGCAACTTGAACCGGCTTTGCGCGATGCTGATTTTGTCATGACTTTGCGCTTGCAAAAAGAACGCATGACTGCACATTTACTGCCCAGTTTGCGAGAATATCATCAATTATTTGGTATTACACGCGCTAAACTGCAACTTTGCAAGCCTAATGTCAAAGTTTTGCATCCAGGCCCAGTCAATCGTGGTGTAGAAATTAGCTCCGATTTAATGGATGACCCAGAATTTAGCCTGATTCAAGCACAAGTTACCAGTGGTGTAGCTGTACGCATGGCGTTGCTGTATCTCATCGGTAGTGGCAAAGTTTCATAATTCCGCAGGCAAATTATTTGAGTTGAAGTTATCAGGGTTGTCCTTTGTCATTGGTCATTAGTCATTTGTCTTTCCAATCCAAAATCTAAAATCCAAAATGGTATGGCAATGAACAATTCTATTCCTGCGATTATTTTTGAAAATATCGAAAAAAGCTTTGGCTCTCTGAAAGTTCTTAAAGGAATCACTGGTGAAATCAATCGGGGAGAAGTGGTTGCAGTGATTGGTTCTTCTGGTTGTGGTAAAAGCACTCTCCTCCGATGCTTTAATCGTTTGGAAAGCATTAATTATGGGCATTTAGTAGTCAATGGAATTGACTTATCCCAGCCTGATATCAACTATAGTCAGTTACGACAACTCAGAACACAAGTAGGGATGGTTTTTCAGCAATTCAATTTGTTTTCCCATCTCAGTGTGCTAGAAAATCTGACGTTGGCTCCGCGTAAAGTATTGGGAAAAACACCTAAAGAAAGTGCCCAATTGGCAGGATTGTATCTAGAAAAAGTTGGTCTTTTTGACAAAGCTTCTGCTTATCCAGAACAACTTTCTGGGGGACAAAAACAACGGGTAGCCATCGCCCGCAGTTTATGCATGAATCCTCAGATTATGCTATTTGATGAACCCACCAGCGCTTTAGATCCAGAACTGGTTGGCGAAGTTCTACAAGTTATGCAGCAATTGGCGGCAGAGGGGATGACAATGGTAGTAGTTACCCATGAAATGCAATTTGCACGGGAAGTCGCACACCGAGTCATATTCCTAGACCAGGGTCTTGTGGTAGAACAAGGTTCTGCACATGAAGTTCTGACACATCCCCAAAGCGATCGCCTGCGTACTTTCCTCAGCCGCCTCAACGCTGTTTAAACATTGCCCAAGCTTTGCATCTTCAATTTTTAAAGATATTCGCGCAAAAATTCAAAAGGATCGTCTCCCCAACATGGCTCAGGTATCATCAACATTAGACTGCTGTTGATATCGGCTTCAATTTCATCACTATCATCCCGATCAAACAGTTCAGTCATTACCTTCCAGTCACGTTCTTCAAGGGAAGTAATCGATGGGGCATATATCTGTAGATTTACTGGATAATTCACGCGCTAAATTTAGAGTTGCTTATCGTCAAAAAATTAGTCTAAAAACTGATAAACAATCATATTCTAACTTGGACATTATACTGTAGCTGTAAATAATAGTCATCGTTACATAATTAGTAATCACACTAAAGTGTGAGCTAAATATAATTATGGGTTTTATCCCTTATAAATGCACCAAGAAATTATTTAATTAGGGGATTATACTGTACTATCAAAATTAATGGGACGAACAAATAGTACATTTTTACTAAATAATCCAAATCGAATATTAAATAGTTGGATGGCTCCCCGTACTAATACCAATTAAAAACAAGAGTGCGACAGATGGATAGGGAACAATATTGTACGCTTACGAATCATTTATGTATCGCAAATATTATTTGAATTGGTATAATCTGTACTCATTGTTGATCTGCTAATATGCCGATGATGTCATCAGCCTACTGCGGAGGCATAGCACCGATGGAGCAGACAGGCCCAAACTTTTATGACGATGAGGCGGTTTTTGCAACCTATATGCGCCATCGTCAACGTGCAGATACGGCGAACGATACGCTAGAAAAGCCAGTGATTATGGATCTTATTCGATGCATTACTGGCAAACGTATCCTCGATCTGGGGTGTGGCGATGCAGCAATTGGGCGAGAACTCCTTCATCAGGGTGCTGCGAGCTACACTGGTATCGAAGGCTCGCACAAGATGGCTACTGTTGCAACCAAGACACTTGCTGACACGGCAGGTCAGATCGTTGAGCAGACGATTGAGAACTGGACGTATCCACACGCAGCATTTGATCTGGTGATTGCAAGACTTTCCCTGCATTATGTCGCAGATCTAGCACCAATTTGCACCCAGATATTCCATGCACTCGCACCTGAGGGAAGGTTCGTGTTTTCGGTCGAACATCCCACGATTACTTCCTGTGACCAAGGCTGGACTTCTGGGACGCGCCGCCAAGATTGGGTTGTCGATAACTATTTTAAGACTGGAGTGCGAGTCACCCATTGGCTCGGCGGCACGGTGCAAAAATATCACCGCACAGTTGAAGACTATTTCCATCTCCTGAATGAAGCTGGATTGATTGTTGAGGATTTGCGTGAAGCGCGTCCGCAACGCGAACACTTTCAAGATCTGCAAATCTACGAACGGCGAAAGCGTATTCCGCTGTTTTTGATGTTCGCAGCACGCAAGCCCTGATAGCGAGAGAGCAGTCCAAATGTAGCAGACAGGCGAAACTCAACAAACCTTAAAATGTTGGGTTTCGTTATTACACAAATTGTGTTGTTTGCATCAGTCATCAAGAGTATATTCCAACGCTATTGAATTAATATTTGTTATATGCGGCAAGGTTTTTGCACAATTGATACTGCCGTATTTAGTAAGTATATTCCTGTAAGCATAATCTAACTTGCCTGTTATCAGGAAAACATTATCTTTTTTGTATTTCAGTATACAATAATTATTTTTTTTAGATTAAGATATTACTTTAGTAAGTAATTGGTAATGGTGGCAGGAAAAATCATTGGTTCTTCCTCAGCCCCAAACCCAAATGACCAAAGCCTTTTCCTTCCTTCTCTGGGAGTGGTATTGTTAATTAGTTATACGATTATTCAAAACTTTAATAGTTCGGAATTTCAGGCTAGTTGGCACTCTAGAGTTGAGCCATACTGTCAAACTGCTCAATCAGTTTGTAAAAGGCTTGATAGAGTCATATTGATTCCTCATAGTGGCAATCAGCTTAACTTATAACTATTCGGCATAATCCCTATTTGCATTTTTAATTTGATTAAGAAATATCAAGGTTTTGGCAAACTAGTTATTAATATGCCCAATCAATCTTCCACTCAAACCTTGTCTACTCAAACATCTAATTCATTCTTGACGCTGACGATCGCGCCAGCAAAAGTACTTCGTGGTTGCAGCATCTTAGAATCGGCATCAGCAGAGATTGCCAGTTTGGGAAGTCGTCCCTTAATTGTGGCAGGCGATCGCACTCTTGCTATTACTCAAGAGAGTTTGCAACCATTTTTAGCACAACAACAGTTACATATTGCCCAAGCTTCCTACGGTGCAGATTGCTGTGAAGCCAGCTTGAAATCTTTGCGCAAGGCAGCAAAAGAGCATAAAGCTGATTTAATTATCGGTGTAGGTGGTGGTAAAGCCTTAGATACAGCGAAGTTAGTCGCCCATCAGTTGCAATTACCAGTGGTGACAATTCCCACCTCAGCAGCTACCTGTGCGGCTTGGTCTGCCCTCTCGAATGTATATTCTGAAGCAGGGGCGTTTCTTTATGATGTGGCATTATCTCGCTGTCCCGATTTACTCATACTCGATTACGAATTGATTCAAACTGCGCCACAGCATACATTAGTAGCAGGAATTGGCGATGCGATCGCAAAATGGTACGAAGCTTCAGTAAGTAGCGGACACTCACAACAAACTTTAACTATTGCTGCTGTCCAACAAGCACGAGTTTTACGCGATATTTTATTGCAAAAATCAGCCACCGCCTTACAAGAACCAGGTAGTGAAATTTGGCGAGAAGTTGTAGACGCCACAGTTTTAATGGCTGGAGTAGTTGGCGGTATTGGAGGGGCACAGTGTCGTACCGTTGCCGCTCATGCTGTGCATAATGGTTTAACTCATATTGCCGGACATAGCAGTATTCACGGTGAGAAAGTTGCCTATGGAATTTTAGTGCAACTGCGTTTAGAAGAGATGGTACAGGGCAATCAACTAGCAGCCGCAGCACGGCAACAATTGTTGAAGTTTTATGCAGAGATTGGATTGCCTCAAAAGTTGAGCGATTTGGGATTAGGCAAAATTACCTTAGCTGAACTGCAAACAGCAGCGGAAGTAGCACTAATTCCAACTTCAGATATCCATCGACTACCGTTTAAAGTGGCGCTGGAACAGTTAATGGCAGCGATGGTTTCTACCACTGCACCAGTAGATAATCGAGACACGGTAAATCGCGTCTCAGTCATGGGAATAAGTGACGAGGTTGAGGAATGAGTTTGGATTGGATTGTCCCAGCAGAACGTATACAGAAGCTACCACCTTATGTATTTGCCCGTCTCGATGAACTAAAGGCCAAGGCAAGAGAACAAGGGCTGGATTTGATTGATTTGGGGATGGGAAACCCTGATGGTGCGACGCCACAGCCTGTGGTAGAAGCAGCAATGCACGCCTTACAAAATTCGGCAAATCATGGTTATCCACCCTTTGAAGGGACTGCTAGTTTCCGCCGTGCCATAACTAATTGGTACAATCGCCGCTATGGTGTCACCCTCGATCCCGATAGCGAAGCCTTACCGCTAATGGGTTCTAAAGAAGGATTAGCCCATTTAGCGATCGCCTACATCAACCCCGGTGATATAGTTCTTGTACCCTCTCCTTCCTATCCCGTCCATTTTCGCGGCCCGGTAATCGCTGGGGGGCAAGTTTATAGCTTGATTCTGAAGCCAGAGAATGATTGGTTAATTGATTTAGCCGCGATTCCCGATGAGGTTGCTGAAAAAGCGAAAATTCTCTATTTCAACTATCCCAGCAACCCAACAGCCGCCACTGCACCCCGCGAATTCTTTGAAGAAATCGTCGCCTTTGCCCGCAAATACGAAATTCTGTTAGTGCATGACTTGTGTTATGCCGAATTAGCTTTTGATGGTTATCAACCAACTAGCTTATTAGAAATTCCCGGTGCCAAAGAAATTGGTGTAGAGTTTCACACCTTATCGAAAACCTACAACATGGCTGGTTGGCGCGTTGGGTTTGTGGTGGGGAACCGCCATGTAATTCAAGGTTTGCGTACCTTAAAAACCAACTTGGATTATGGCATTTTTGCCGCCTTGCAAACCGCAGCCGAAACCGCATTGCAACTGCCAGATGTCTATTTGCATGAAGTCCAACAACGCTACCGCACCCGCCGCGATTTCTTGATTGAAGGATTAGGAAAGTTGGGTTGGGATATTCCCAAAACCAAAGCCACAATGTATCTCTGGGTAAAATGTCCTGTGGGCATTGGTTCTACAGATTTTGCTCTAGATGTCTTGCAACAAACTGGTGTTGTGGTGACTCCCGGTAATGCCTTTGGGGTTGCAGGTGAAGGCTATGTCAGGATCAGTTTAATTGCAGATTGCGATCGCTTGGGTGAAGTTTTGCACAGGTTTAAACAAGCTGGCATTCATTACTGATTTTTCCTAAACCAGATCCAGAACCCCGATTGTTTGAAAAAGTCGGGGTTTTTATGAAAAAAATACACCCAACAGTTAAACTGTTGGGTGTATTTTCGATTAATTATCCTTTAATAAGTAGTTAGCTAACAGCAGATAGCTGCTTCTGAAAGAAAGCTGACAAAACTCTTTCTGCGATTTGACGACTAGTTAAACCTAATGCTGCCTTAGATTCATCTGGTGTCGCATGATCGACTAAGATATCTGGTACACCAATGCGCTTCACAGGGACGACAACATCGGCATCGAGTAGGGCTTCGGCTACAGCAGAACCAAAGCCACCCATGACACAGCCTTCTTCTAAAGTGACAACGCGCCCAATTTTCTTAGCTAAAGGTAAAATCAATTCGGTATCTAAAGGTTTGGCGAATCGGGCATTGATGACAGTGGCTTCAATACCGTGTTCGCTGAGAATTTCCGCAGCTTGCATACTTGGGTAAACCATCGTGCCATAGCCGAGGATTAACACATCATCGCCAGTGCGAAGAATTTCACCTTTGCCGATTTCTAAAGGTTCCCAGCCTTCTTCCATCAGCGGTACACCATGACCATTACCACGAGGGAAACGCATAGCGATCGCTCCTTTGGTATAGTTAACACCGGTAACGATCATGCGTTGTAGTTCGGCTTCATCTTTAGGTGCCATCAACACCATATTCGGAATACAACGCAGATAGGCGATGTCATACATACCTTGATGGGTAGGGCCATCAGCACCCACAATTCCCGCCCTATCTAAGCAGAAGAACACTGGTAGGTTTTGAATGCAGACATCGTGAACGATTTGGTCGTAAGCACGTTGTAGGAAGGTAGAGTAGATAGCAGCGACGGGGCGCATACCTTCGCTAGCAAGTCCAGCTGCTAGGGTGACAGCGTGTTGTTCGGCAATGCCTACATCAATATATTGATTGGGTAGTTTTGCTTGCAGTTTATCTAAGCCTGTTCCTGTTGCCATCGCCGCCGTAATCCCAACAATTTTAGGGTTTTGTTCAGCGAGTTTGATTAAAGTGTGGGCAAAGACTTTGGCATAAGCTGGGGGTTTGGGCTTGCTAGAAGGAATAGCTTTGCCAGTTGAGATATTGAAAGGATTTTGGGCATGGTAGCCTACTTGGTCTTGTTCGGCAATTTCATAGCCTTTACCTTTGACTGTTGCTACGTGTACCAAAACTGGCCCTGGTATTTGATGTGCTTGTTGGAAAGTAGCAATTAATTCTTCTAAATTATGCCCATCTACTGGACCTATGTAGGTAAAGCCCAATTCTTCAAAAACTGCACCAACTTTGGGAACCGCTAAACGCTTCATCCCTTCTTTGATGCGTCCGAGTTCGGGAGACAGGGATTCACCTACAAAAGGAATGTGCTTGAATTGTTCCTCCAAATTATCTTTGAAAAACTGCACAGGTGGACTGAGGCGCATTTTGTTGAGATAGCGGGGAATTGCGCCTACATTCGGAGAGATGGACATCTCGTTGTCGTTGAGAACAACCAGTAGGTTAGTTTTGGGCAAGTGTCCTGCATGGTTGATAGCTTCTAAAGCCATCCCTCCAGTTAAAGCACCATCACCAATTACAGCAACGGATTTAAATTTTTCCCCTTTTAAATCGCGGGCTAAAGCCATACCCAAAGCTGCGGAAATACTGGTGGAAGCGTGTCCGGCACCAAAGTGATCGAATTTGCTTTCACAGCGCTTGAGATAACCAGCAATTCCGTCTTTTTGCCTGAGGGTGTGGAAGTTGCTGTAGCGACCTGTAATTAGTTTATGGGGATAAGCTTGGTGTCCTACATCCCAAATAACTTTATCCCGATCTAAGTCCAGTGTCTGGTAAAGCCCTAAAGTTAACTCTACAACACCCAAACCTGGTCCCAGGTGTCCCCCAGTTGCCGCTACCGTTTGTAGGTGCTTATCCCGGATTTGACGGGCAATTTGTTGCAGCTGCCGAATCGATAAACCGTGCAACTGATTGGGATGGGTGATTTCGCTCAGATGCATATTATAGGGTTTTCCTCTCTAATCTCTACTTCTGAATATTCTCTGATTTTCCCACGGTAATGTTGCTTACAGTACTTTACTTGAAATAAGTTGTACTCTTATGGTGAAATTGGGACATTTGGTATGTTTTACTACTGATTTTTGCATTGATGAATAAGCCAATACTTTTCCAAAGAGAATTTGGTTTGGCTTACCTCTATCAATGTAACAAATTGTAATAAAAAATGTTTAAAATCTTGGTAAAATTCATAGCTTTTATAACTGACTTCACCGTAAAATTACTCGCCTTTATTACTTTAAAAAAGTGTCAAATTTACTTGACAATAAAGCACAATATCAAATCAACTTTACTGATGAATTCTTTTGCAATCTATACTTTGGTAAAAAATACTAATAATTTGATTAGTTTTTCCCATCTATACGGGAATCATATTTGAATCAAGATCCCCGACTTATTAACGAAGTCGGGGATCTTGGCAGCAATTTTTCCGTTAAGCTACACCATAAAATACCCTACTGTTACAAAATATAGGTAATTACAAGGTAAGGTTTTTGGGTATTTCTTAGTAATTAAACGCACTTAGTATAAATGCTGTGATACAGAATCAATGCATTAGACAAAATTAATTCTATGGTGATTGCGGGCTACCAGGAACACTGGGAACTTCTGGTGTATCAGGTTGTTTTTGTTGCCGTTGCAAATATCTACTCAATACATAAGCCATATCACCACGAGTCATGGGACGTAATGGGAAGATATTTCCTTGAGCATCTGTATTAATAAATCCTTCGGAAATTACTGTAGCGATCGCTTGTCTAGCCCAAGATGGGATGGAAGTTGCATCTGGATGAGAAGCTAGAATTTCCTTGACAGTTTCATCAGGAAACTGAAATACACCGTAAGCTTGGGCAAAAATTGCTAGGGCTTCTGCTTTTGTCACCTTTTGGTTAGGGAAAAACAAATTACCCCGATAGCCTTTCATAATATCAGTCTTTAAGGCTATTTGAATATCATTAAATGCCCAATGAGAAGAGGGTACATCTGGAGTTACTACATTTTCTTTACTAACAGCCTGACGTTTATCCAGTCGAAATACTTTTACCATAATCGCAGCTAATTCTGCTCGATTAATTAACCTTTCTGGATAAAAATTGCCATCGGCAGAGTTTGTCATCCATTTAGCATTAACTACTTGTTGAATTGCTTCAGACTCCTGGCTAGAAGCTGCTTCTGCTACTTGTAACAGATGAATTGTAGGTAAGTTTTGTAGCAAAGCTACTAAGGATAAAACACCGATAATCTGACGCATGATTATAACCGATTTTAGCCACAAATTTGATTAAAAAACAACGTCACCGTTGTTAAATCTACTTTTAGTAGAACTGGATTATCTCATGACGAATTTACACATAACAATGTTGCGTAGGTAAATATTGTCATTTGTCATTTGTCAATTGTTAAAAGCCAAGAGTCAACAGTCATATAGTTATTTGTCCTCCCTGTCCTCCTTGTCTCCCCTATCTTCCTTGTCCCTCTTATCCTCGATATCCCACGTTAACGCGGCAAGTAAAGCGCAAAATGTATGTAACTTTGGGTTATGTTCATTTTAGATAAGTTTTATGGAGCATTTTTGGGAATGACCGTAGCAGCAGACCCCGTGAAGTTGATGAAGCAAGAAGTTGGCAAAGCCGCCGCCGCCTTAGTCAAATCAGGTTCGATTGTCGGGTTGGGTACGGGTTCAACCACGGCGTACACAATTCAGTTTCTCGGAGAACGCCTCCAGTCTGGTGAACTCAAGGATATCGTTGGTGTTCCTACTTCGTTTCAATCAGAAGTTCTAGCAAAGCAATACGGTGTTCCTCTTACTACCTTAGACGCTATTGACCACATTGATATTGCTATTGATGGGGCTGATGAAGTCGATCCCCAGAAGAATTTGATTAAAGGTGGTGGTGCAGCCCATACCCGTGAAAAAGTTGTTGATTACTTGGCAAATCAGTTCATCGTTGTGGTGGATAGCGGCAAGTTAGTAGATCGTTTGGGTTCTACTTTTGCTGTACCAGTAGAAGTCATACCAATGGCAATAACTCCGGTGACTGATGCTATCAAGAAACTTGGTGGTAAACCAGAACTCCGTATGGGTGTTAAAAAAGCTGGCCCAGTCATCACCGACCAAGGTAACTTCGTTTTAGATGTGAGATTTGACTCTATTGACGACCCCGTAAACCTAGAAAAAACACTGAATAACATTCCCGGTGTTCTAGAAAATGGTATTTTCGTTAATTGCGTCAATTTAGTTTTAGTGGGCGAAGTTAAAGACGGTCAACCAGTGGTGAGGCAATTTTAGATAAGAGGCTAGGGATTGGGGGATGAGGGAAGGATGACAAGGAGAGGCGGAGACGCGGTGACGCGGGGAAATGAGCAATGACTCTTGATTTTTGCCCCATACTCCATGCCCCATTCCCCAATCTTAAAAATTCTCTACCAATAGCTGTGTATTGTTATTATTCCACGCTTTAACGAATTGAGCTTGCACAACTTTAGCGTCTTTATCTTTGCCTAGTGCTTGCAAACTAGCTTGCAAACCAAATAACGAACGCCCATTCAAGGGATATTTTTGCAAATCTGCACGAAATACTTTTTCTGCGGCGGCATAATCACCCTTAGCTAGCAGCACACTACCTAATGCTTCTCGTGTAGGTATGTACCAGTCTGGTGGTTCCATGTAGTTGAGGGCGTCTTCTTGGGCTACTGCTGTTTCTAGTAATTTAATTGCAGATTCATAGTCCTGCTTGGCTTTGGCAATTTTGGCGTCTAGCTGGTTGCTGGCAATATTTAAAATACTACTAGCAGGACTCATGCCAATAGTTGCGGTTTCAGGAATTGTTTGTTGAGCAGTTAGCAGTGCAGCGCGATCGCTGGCGGCATCTTCAATGTTACCTTTGGCAGCATTAGCCATACCATGCGCAAAATACCACAATGCTTTAGTAGTGACTAATTGATCGTTGGTAACAGTAGATTTAAGTATATTATCCCAGTCGCTAAAGCGTACCTGAACCATGATTTTAGTACCAAGGTAGCCTTCAATCATGGGTTCTTTAGCGGCAAAAGGAGTAGCATTAGTTACTAATTTATCTGCTGCTTGAATAGCTTCTTGATACCTCCCTGCCATCGCTGCGGCTACTGCCAAGAAATGTACATTGTGGCTATAGTACATCAGCGGATAAAAGCCTTCGACATGATTTTTTTGGATGTAAGCTTCATCTTGAGCGATCGCTAGCGCATTTGACCGCATCGCCCCTATATAATCTCCTACACGGAAATAGATATGGGAAGGCATGTGTACCAGGTGTCCGGCTGAGGGAACTAAGGTTTCTAGCCGCTTGGCACTTTCTAGGGCACGTTCTGGGTTTAGCGAGGCTTCTACTGTATGAATATAGTAGTGGTTGGCTCCGGGATGGTTCGGCTCGCTTTTGAGTACTGATTCTAAAACAGCTACAATCTCTTCAGTATCTTCTCCTGGTTTGCCATCTTTAGTCCAGAGTTGCCAAGGGTGCAAATCCATTAAACTTTCAGCGTATAGTGTTTTTGCATCTAAGTCTTGGGGATAACGCTTGACTAAATCTGACATTGCGTTTTTGTAATCCACCGCCAGCTTGTACAGATATGCGTGAGAATCGTTAGAATAGCGCTTTGCGAGGGCGTTAATGTAGTCTTGTTCCTGCTGGGATGCTTTGTTGGATAAAGCCACAGCTTGCTGGATTGCTTGATAAGCTGCTTGTTCGCGATCGCTATCTACATCCAGGTTAATATTAGGCCCAAGCGCCAGCGCAATACCCCAATATGCCATTGCTAATTGCGGATCGAGTTCCGCCGCATATTTAAAGGAACGCGCCGCTTCATCGTGGTTAAAGGCATAAATCAAATTTAACCCTTGATCGAAAAACTGTTGCGCTTGCGGATTTTGGGTAGAAACTAGATGCTGGTGGGTTCCCAGCCCAGAAATTAAAGTATAGGGCTGTAGTGTTTGAGCTAAAGCGTTGCTAGGAACAACCAACGAGAATATAAGCACCCAAACTAAAATTAAGTATCTCATTCTCAAAATTCCGGTTTTTCAAACATTCTTCTTTGTGATATCTAAATGTCATACTTTCTCTAAAGAGGCAATTTCTCTACGGAGAACAGCAGCACGGTATTTTTTATAAGCATTAATACTTGTAAGTAAGATAATGGCAATCATAATGCTGGAAAATCCCACAGCAGTGTTAAATGATGCATCATTATGACTCATAAAGCCGACAGAATCAGAGTTCGTTGCTATTTGATTATTAGTATTGCTCCGCATAAATTACTCCGAAAATATGGTAATAAGCCTGGTATAAAAAAATGTGAACAATCGCGCTGATTGTTGATCGTTCGTTCCTAGCTGGAGTAAATACTCTTCACTCAGAACAACAAAAATTATGTTGATTGCAATCTGGTTTTTTTCTTAAAACGGGACAGGTGAGCCAGCGTGCAGCTGCACCAAAATCTAAAATGGTAAGTACCTAAAACCTACGCCTGTGAAAAATTTGAGATTTCAACTTGGCAATTCATCTAAAATCTATTGATGCTATACAGAAGATTTGGACGTACAGAATTACAAATGCCGGTATTTTCCTGCGGCGGTATGAGATACCAGTTCAAATGGCAGGATGTTTCCCCGAGTGAGATTCCTAAAGATACCCAGGAAAATCTCGAAGCAACTATTCGGCGGGCGATTGAATTAGGCATTAATCATATTGAGACGGCTCGTGGTTACGGAACCTCGGAAATGCAATTGGGGCAAATCTTACCCAAAATTCCCCGCGAAAAATTGATTGTTCAGACTAAAGTTGGCCCAGTCGCAGATGCTAAAGAATTCCGCGAGACATTTGAGCGATCGCTCAAATATCTCCAGTTAGAATACGTTGATTTATTGGGGTTACATGGTGTAAATCATGACGAATCTTTAGATTACAGCCTTCGTCCTGGTGGCTGTTTAGAAGTGGCACAGCAGTTACAAGCTGAAGGTAAAGTTAGATTTATCGGTTTCTCTACCCACGGGTCTACTGATTTAATTTTGCAAGCAATTAATACCAATCAATTTGATTACGTTAACCTGCATTGGTACTACATTAATCAATGGAATTGGGCAGCAATTGAAGCGGCTACACGCCATGATATGGGGGTATTTATCATTAGCCCATCGAATAAAGGCGGGATGCTGTACGAACCACCACAAAAATTAGTCAATTTGTGTGCGCCTTTGAGTCCGATGGTATTTAACGATTTATTTTGCCTCAGTCATCCACAGGTGCATACTTTGAGTTTGGGAGCAGCCAAACCCCAAGATTTTGATGAACACCTAAAAACTTTAGACTTGCTAGATAGCGCAGAGGAAATTTTACCGCCAATTTTGGCACGATTAGAAGCAGAAGCGATCGCCACCTTGGGAGAAGACTGGGTGAAAACCTGGGAAGTGAACTTACCCAGCTTTGAACAAACACCAGGCGAAGTGAATATGCGAGTGATTTTGTGGCTGTGGAATTTAGCGATCGCCTACGACATGATGGACTACGCCAAAATGCGCTACAACCTCCTCGGTAATGGTAGCCACTGGTTTCCTGGCAAACAAGCCGACCGAATAGACGAACTAGACTTGCGCTCATGCCTTGCTCATAGCCCCCAAGCAAATAAAATCCCCCAAATTCTGACACAAGCACATCAGCTTTTGGGGGGTGAGGAGGTTAGACGGTTATCTCAGAGTTAGATGGAAGAGAGTGTGGGGAGGGTGGGGAGTGTGGGGAGACAAGGGAGAAATAACCAATGCCCCATGCCTCAGACTTAAGACTCCTCGGTATCTGTTGATTTATCACCCTTTGGCACTACTAATACCTTATCAACTCGGTTGCCATCCATATCCATCACCTCAATCCGCATCCCTTGCCATTCAAAATGATCTGCGGCGGCGGGGATGCGGCCTAAATGAGTGATCACAAACCCGCCCAAGGTTTGATAGCTACCTCGCTCTTCGGATTCCCACTCCTCCATCTCGAAGATTTCTAAAAACTCTTCTACAGGTAACATTCCATCCAAAAGCCAAGAACCATCTTCTCTTTGCACGGCTTGCGGTTGATCCTGTCCAGGTTCCGCCGGAACATCACCCACAATTTCACTCATAATATCGTTGAGGGTTACTAATCCTTGAATCACGCCGTATTCATCAACTACCAGCGCCATGTGGGTAATTGTTTGCTTAAATAACTCCAAAACTTTTAAGCCACGGGTACTTTCTGGGACAAATACAGGTTGTCGCAATCCCACTGTCAAATCTAGAGATTCACCTTTAAAACTTCTAGCTAATAAGTCTGTCACGGGGATCACACCCAGCACATTATCTAGTCCTTCTTGACAAACGGGATACCGGGAATAGGCACTGTCAACCATTTTCTGGCGATTTTCTTCTGGAGTGTCGTCCAAGTCCAGCCAGACAATATCAGGGCGTGGTGTCATAAAAGCACTGACAGGGCGATCGCCTAAGCGAAAGACTCGCTCTACCATATCCTGTTCGGCTTCCTCAAAGGTTCCCGCTTCAGTACCTTGCTCAATTAAGATTTTAATTTCTTCTTCCGTGACTTGCGGCTCGGTAGAGGCTCTAATCCCCAATACCCGCAGTACCAATTCTGTAGAAGCACTTAAAAGATAAACGGCTGGAGAAGCGATCGCAGCTAAAGCTCGCATCGGGATTGCCACAAACGCCGCAATGGCTTCTGGATTGTTTAATGCTAAACGCTTCGGTACTAATTCACCAACAACCAGCGAAAAATAGGTGATGACCAAAACCACTAACCCAAAGGAAAGCGGTTGACTATAAGCTGCTAAAAAGGGTACTAACTTTAAATAAACCGCTAATTTTTCAGCAATAGTCGCTCCGCCAAAAGCACCAGTCAAAATACCAATCAGGGTAATGCCAATCTGAATCGTAGAGAAAAATTGATTGGGAGACTCGGCAAGTTTCAATGCTGCCCGTGCTTTAAGGTCTCCTTGATTAGCCATCTGTTGTAATCTTACTTTCCGCGCCGAGACAATCGCCATCTCGGACATGGCAAACACACCATTGGCAATAATTAGCACCAAAATGATTAAAATTTCAAAAGTCATGGAGGACATGTTTAGAATTGCCGCCGTCAAGAGCGAACTTAGCTTAACTCTTAGTATCTAGTATTAAAGGTGCATCCATAAACGCTTTAATTGTACATAAACTCCTAGTCATAGGGCATGGGGCATTGGGTATAGGGTAGGGGGCATGGGGCATTGGGCATTGATTATTTCTGCCTTGTCTCCCTTGTCTCCCTTGTCCCATTTCTCCCAAACCTCTCCCACACCATCCTTATTCCCAAATTATTCCCCAAACAATCAGGGGGCGGTTAACAGTCTTTAAAATGGTTGACATAAGCTGCCTCACAACGACTTGCATTTATACTAAAATCTATGGCTTTTTCTTCTATTGTGCGTGCTTTGGCGCGATCGCCTCTAACCACAGAACTAGTTTCCAAACTCAATCGTCAACAGGATTTGCGGCTAAATGGTGTTCCCCGCTTTCCTAAGGGTTTAGTCGCTTCCGCGTTAGCACAAAATTCTGAAAGGAATTTATTTGTAGTATGTGCCACTTTAGAGGAAGCTGGACGCGCTTATGCACAATTAGAAGCAATGGGATGGAAGAATGTGTATTTTTATCCCACTTCTGAAGCGTCACCCTACGAACCATTTGATCCCGAAACGGAAATGACTTGGGGGCAAATGCAGGTTTTGGCTGACTTGGTCAAGAGTCAAGAGTCAAAGGTCAACGGCAACCAATCAAAAATTGCGATTGTAGCCACTACAGGGGCGCTACAACCCCACTTACCACCACCAAATGCTTTCATCCCTTTTTCTTTGACTTTAAAGAAGGGTATGGAATTTGACTTAAATACCTTCAGTACTAAACTTGCTACTTTAGGCTATGAACGAGTACCTTTGGTGGAAACAGAAGGGCAATGGAGTCGGCGTGGTGATATTGTTGATATCTTTCCTGTGGCTTCTGAGTTACCAGTAAGGTTGGAATGGTTTGGCGATGAAATCGAACAAATACGAGAATTCGATCCCGCAACTCAACGTTCTGCCCTTGACAAAATTGACCAAATCATTCTCACTCCCACTAGCTTTGCTCCGATTATTCTAGAAGCACTCAAAGATAGTGCTGAGTACCAAGTGCTGAGTGCTGAGATAAATTCTGGCTCAGAACTCGATATTCAAGACTCAGAAAAATTTGAAGGTAGCCGTCGCTTTTTAGGGTTAGCTTTTGAGCAACCTGCATCACTTTTGGACTATTTAAGCGACAATACCTTAGTTGCTATCGATGAGCCAGAACAGTGTCATGCTCATAGCGATCGCTGGGTAGAAAATGCTGAGGAGCAATGGTCGCTAGGAACTGGGGAAATCGGGCTAGGTTCTGTACAATTACCGAAAATCCATCGGTCTTTTGATGAATGTTTGGCAGCAGCGGCGAATTTTAAACAATTATATTTATCGGAACTGGCAGAAGAAAACACTGGTATTAATCTAGCTTGTAGACCTGTTCCAGTTACACCACACCAGTTTGCCAAACTTGCCGAGACATTACGCCAAGAACGCGATCGCAATTTTTCTACTTGGCTAATTTCGGCTCAACCTTCACGTTCTGTATCCTTACTGCAAGAACACGATTGTCCGGCTCAGTTTATTCCTAATCCCCGCGATTACTTAGCAATTGACAAGCTACAAATCAACCATATACCTGTAGCACTAAAATATTCTGGCTTGGCGGAACTTGAAGGTTTTATTTTACCGACCTTCCGCTTGGTAGTAGTTACAGATAGGGAATTTTACGGTCAGCATTCCCTAGCTACACCTAGTTATATCCGCAAACGCCGCCAAGCTGCATCTAAGCAAGTCGATCCCAACAAGCTACGTCAGGGAGATTATGTAGTTCACAGAAGCCACGGGATTGGTAAATTTGTCAAGCTAGAAAGTCTGACAATTAACGATGAAACCCGTGATTATATTGTGGTGCAGTATGCTGACGGCTTATTGAGAGTTGCAGCCGATCAAGTAGGTTCTTTATCGCGGTTCCGGACTACCGCCGATAAAGCCCCCGAACTGCACAAAATGACGGGTAAAGCTTGGGAAAATACCAAGAACAAAGTCCGCAAAGCCATCAAGAAATTGGCAGTGGACTTGCTGAAATTGTATGCAGCGCGATCGCAACAACAAGGCTTTAACTACCCAGCAGATATGCCTTGGCAAGAGGAAATGGAAGATTCTTTCCCTTACCAACCGACAACCGATCAGTTAAAAGCTGTGCAAGATGTGAAACGCGACATGGAAAGCGATCGCCCAATGGATCGCTTAGTTTGTGGTGATGTCGGTTTTGGGAAAACAGAAGTAGCAATTCGCGCCATTTTTAAAGCTGTCACCGCAGGTAAACAAGTCGCTTTACTTGCGCCTACTACCATCCTCACCCAGCAACATTACCACACCCTTAAAGAACGCTTTGCCCCTTACCCCGTGAACGTTGGCTTACTCAACCGCTTCCGCACAGCTGAAGAACGCCGTGAAATTCAAAAGCGCTTATCAACGGGAGAATTAGATGTAGTCGTTGGTACGCACCAACTTTTAGGCAAAGGTGTCAGCTTCCGCGATTTAGGGCTGTTGGTAGTCGATGAAGAACAACGCTTTGGCGTTAACCAAAAAGAGAAAATTAAAAGCTTAAAAACTCAAGTGGATGTGCTGACACTCTCCGCTACTCCCATTCCCCGTACTTTGTATATGTCATTGTCCGGGATTCGGGAAATGAGTTTAATTACCACACCACCCCCTTCCCGGCGACCGATTAAAACTCATCTCGCCCAGATGAATTACGAAAGTATCCGTACAGCTATTCGTCAAGAGTTAGACAGAGGCGGCCAGGTATTTTACGTAGTGCCGCGAGTCGAGGGAATTGAAGAGACAACAGCCAAATTACGGGAAATC
The DNA here is from genome assembly GCA_034530615.2 of Aulosira sp. ZfuVER01. Taxonomy (GTDB): domain Bacteria; phylum Cyanobacteriota; class Cyanobacteriia; order Cyanobacteriales; family Nostocaceae; genus Aulosira. Next base: position 86,509 of record JAVRCV020000032.1, on the reverse strand, counting down.
ATCCCCTCAGCGAGATTTGCCGTTGCTCACGGTCAAATGGATGAAGGGCAGTTGGAATCAACTATGCTTACCTTCAACAATGGTGAAGCAGAAATTCTCGTTTGTACGACAATTATTGAATCTGGTTTAGATATTCCCAGAGTTAACACCATCTTAATTGAAGATGCTCACCGCTTTGGTTTATCACAGCTGTATCAATTACGCGGTCGTGTCGGACGTGCAGGAATTCAAGCTCACGCCTGGCTATTTTACCCCCAGCAACGGGCATTATCTGATGCTGCAAGGCAGAGATTACGAGCAATTCAGGAATTTACGCAACTAGGTTCTGGATATCAGCTTGCAATGCGCGATATGGAAATTCGCGGTGTAGGTAACTTGCTGGGTGCAGAACAATCTGGTCAAATGGATGCGATCGGCTTTGATTTGTATATGGAAATGTTGGAAGAATCCATTCGCGAAATCCGCGGACAGGAAATTCCCAAAGTTGACGATACACAGATTGACCTCAACCTCACCGCATTTATTCCCGCCGATTACATCCCCGACTTAGATCAAAAGATGAGCGCTTACCGTGCAGTAGCGGCGGCTAAATCGAAAGAAGAACTAACACAGATTGGAGCCGAATGGAGCGATCGCTATGGTGCAATTCCAGTACCAGCTAATCAATTATTGCGCGTCATCGAACTCAAACAGTTAGCGAAAAAATTAGGATTTAGCCGCATTAAACCAGAAAACAAACAGCACATCATTTTAGAAACGCCAATGGAAGAACCAGCTTGGAATTTACTCGCGGCGAACTTACCAGATCATCTGAAAACACGCTTTGTTTACTCTCCTGGTAAGGTGACAGTGCGGGGTTTAGCAGTTCTCAAAGCAGATCAGCAATTGCAAAGTTTGATTGATGCTTTAGGGAGAATGCAGGGGGCAATTCCTGAAGCCGCTATGGTTTAAGTAATTGGGAGCATTTCAATTGAGTCAATAAAAGACAACTGCGTGATACTGTAGTAAATCCGTTACTGCTCCCAACTTGAAGGCGGATTTACCATTGGCTAAGATTGCAAATTACAGAAGTGCTTGTTGTTTGCAACCAAGTTTCTCTCAATCTAGAATCAAAGCTAAACAGGAAAACCAAAGTGAGTATTCATCTTGATTTGCCACCAGAGCTAGAAAAAGAGCTTTTTTATGAAGCTTCTCAGCTTAACTTAACGCTTTCTGAATACATTCTTCGTGTTCTCACACTCAGGCAGATTCTACCAAATCCACCAAAGACAGGGGCAGAACTTGTTGCCTATTGGCAAAGTGAAGGCGTCATCAATTCACTGCCTGATATTACAGATAGTCAAGCCTATGCTCGTAACTTACGTCACGAGGCTGAAACCCGTGAGCGAGCATAGGTTAAGTTCATGTATTTGCTAGATACGGACATTTTGATTGATATTCAACGAGGTCATGCTCCTGCGATCGCTTGGTTTGCTAGCCTATCAGAGTTACCTAGTGTGCCTGGCTTCGTGGTTATGGAATTAATCCAGGATGCTCAAAACAAGCAAAAGCTGCGTAATACTTTAAGACTGGTTGCACCACTACCTCTAGTCTGGCCGACTAAGGCTGATTTAAATCGCGCCTTGTCAGACTTTGCCACGTACCATTTGTCAGACAGTTTAGGGTTGTTAGATGCTTTAATTGCTGCTTGTGCTGTTGGTAGGGGTGCAACACTTTGTACATTTAATGTCAAACATTACCATGTTATTCCTGGTCTTGTTATGGCACAACCATACACACGTTAATTGCAAAGAGCGATTGTACTTAATGTTGAAGTGAGAGTGATGAATATCAACTTAGGGTAGAGGAATCAAATTGGTATAGTTCAGACGGTAATGAGATGTCAGCTGGGGGTTACTTCAAAAGATCAAAAAGGTATCGCACTCCTAATCATGGGATGACTTTAAATCTTCTGAAAGACTTTCAAGCTACACTCAGGAGAGCTTGGGCAGGTGGAGATATTACTGTTCCTAATTGCAAAATCCTGACCGCTCAGCATCCTGCTTGGTGGAAGTAATGATAGCCTCACAAAATTACATCGAGAAAGTTGCTAATACATTTGCGATCGCTCTTTCCCCACCTACACAACAAGCGATCGGCATCTACTAGAATCACCAACAGGTACAATATAAAATTGAGTTATTCTGGCATTTCTAGAGGCAATGCCCAAATGCTAAAAGCAGCATCCAAAACTCTGACACTGGAAGAGTTTCTGCAACTACCAGAAACAAAACCTGCCAGTGAATACATTGATGGTCAAATTATCCAGAAACCAATGCCACAAGGTAAGCATAGTGCGCTGCAAGGAGAACTTGTACCTGCAATCAATTTTGTAGTCAAGCCCAAGCGTCTGGCTCGTGCATTTCCTGAGTTGCGTTGTACATTTGGTGGGCGTTCAATTGTACCTGATATCGCAGTTTTTGTTTGGAGCAGAATTCCCCGTGATGAAAATGGGGAAGTTGCTAACACATTTCCCATCGCTCCCGATTGGACAATTGAAATTTTATCTCCCGATCAAAGCCAAACAAAGGTTACCAAAAATATTCTCCATTGTCTCAAGTATGAAACTCAAATGGGTTGGTTAATTGATCCAGATGAGCAAACTGTTTTTGTTTATCGCCCTAAGCAAGAAACTGAGGTATTTGATCGGTCAGATGCACTTTTACCTACACCATCGTTTGCGAGTGAGTTACAACTAACAGTCAAGGATTTGTTTGCTTGGTTGTTGGAGTGAGATTGAGTCTTAATTTACCGTGATGGAAAGTGGGAAATTGTCAATTTCTATTTCTTAAAATATCTCAAGTTATAACGGTCTTGATATTTGGCAATATAATCAACATTTTTTTGCTCTAATTTTGATAGCAATTTATTAGGAAATTCCTTTGGCGAATATATTCCTTGATACCAAGGTTGATTATTAAAGTAATCTTGTAAGCCTGGAGTATCAAACTGACGACCATGAATGGCAAATATCCAATTTCGCATAATATCTAGTTCAAAACCATCTTTACCTGCCAAATCTGCATCTCTAACAGGTCTTTGAGAAAGCCAAGAATAATTATCTGTTGTGGTGTTGTTATTTGGTGTTGTGTATGTATTTACTGAAGATGACAATGTAGGAGTTATGCTTGCTTGAGGTGTTGAAATAGGTTGTTGTATGGGAGATGGTGAAATAGGTGGCGTTTCTGTAATTTGAGATGTTACAGGTGATGAGGTTTCTGTGGGTGTCGCGGGTGTCTGTGCTATTGGTTGCGAAGGTTTTGGTAATACTTGACTAATAATTACAGATGCACCAATTAACCCACCAGCTATTAAACCGCCGATGACAAAACCGTTACGATTATTACCTTCATTACTAGGTTGGGGAGTGACGGGAATAGTTGGCAGTGGTGGTACAGATACCACAGGTGGTTGATAGACTGGTTGCGTCGGCGGAATCGGATTTGCTATGCTCTGCAAAGCATCTAGCATGGCTCTAGCTGTAGGATAGCGATCGCGTGGATGATAGGCGATCGCACGTTCAATTATCTCTGCCATCATCGGGCTAATATGGCTAGCATATTGTCGCCACATAACTTCCGCTGTTTGGGGATCTGTTTCTATTTGCTGTGGTTGTCTGCCAGTCAGCAAATAAATTACCGTCATCCCTACACTATATAAATCGCTGGAATACACTGGTCTACCTGCGGCTTGTTCGCTGGGCATAAATCCCGGTGTCCCAATCACAATTGAGCTGGTAGGATTCCCTTGAGAATTTACCACCGTTCCCATAGATTCGCGTACTGCACCAAAATCAATCAGTACAGGTTTGCCGTCACGATAGCGCACAATAATGTTATCCGGTTTGATATCGCGGTGAACGATATACTTACCGTGGACGTATTCTAGAACAGGTAATAAATTTAGCAACAATTCTTGTACAGCACTTTCGCTAAATAAGCCTTGCTGTTGCACCTTCGCCGTTAAGGTATCGCCTTCCACCCACTCCTGAACCAAATAAAATTGCCCAGATGCTTCAAAGTAAGCATACAAAGTCGGAATTTGGTCAGTTGCGCCGCCGAGTGTTTCTAAAATAGCCGCTTCCCGTTGAAAACGTTCTTGCACCAGTTGGTAAATCTGGGGATTGTTTTGAATTGGTCTTAGCTGTTTAACCACACAACGGCGCTTTGAGGGCATATAAGTATCCTCTGCTAGAAAGGTTTCACCAAACCCACCAGCACCCAATGTGCGAATAACTTGATAGCGATCGTTCAACAGGTTTATCGTCATATAAATTACAAGCAATACTTAGCTTGCGGCTGATTCTAGAAGGTGCGCTGACTCTTCTGATAAGGACTTTTCCAATTTATATCAGTTTATTGCCAAATTTAGTTGTGTATGTTTGTATACGTAAAATTTTTTATAAAAAACCTAACTACCCCTCATAATTTACAGTAGGCATCGCCCAACGTCAGCCTAATGGATATTTGAAGTCTTGGTGGGTAGTGCCACCCTACAATAAATTACTACCTCCCTACGCAAGTAATTTTAGGAATTAAATCTAATTGCTATACTTCTGCCTTCTCATTAAGATTTAAGATCAATATTTACAATTAATTGTTATTTAATACACACATAATTTTAATATTAAAATAACTATAGTAATTTGAATTAGTAAACCATTAAACTAAAAAAATAATACTAAGCCATTAATAGATTTTTTATATATTTTTTGGATTTCACATTACATATTTTATGATGATAAAGTAATGATTAAGGTATAATATATATAAATCCTCTTTATATATAAATCCTCTTTATATATAAATACTCTTTATATATAAATCCTCTTTATTTTGTTGATAAACAGCCGTACACCTTAACCTAATTTAGCTGTTTTCTACCTCTACAAATAAGTCCACAAATCAAAAAGGAAATATATACTTTTTTTGAAAAAATGTCGAACATAGAATTGTAGAGTAGCAATATACTCTGCATCGAAGGCTGCTATGTAGCCAACATTTATAGATAATTTTGCTTGAGAAGACACATTGTTTTGACATTGAGAAAAGAATCTTAATTTCTTAATTATTCTAATTGTGCCTTTAGCTAAATTTTCTAAAGGGCTATTCCTTTAATGGAGATTCTTAATGTCAGTCAATAAGCAAATGTTAATAGATCCAAGAAATAAGCTGCTTGCTGCGTTGCCATGTGCAGAATATGAACGTCTTGTGCCTCATTTGCACTTAGTTCCACTTGCAAATCGACAAGTTATTTACGAAGTAGGGGAAGCGATCGCATACGTTTATTTCCCCAATCGGGCAATAATTTCTCTACTTACTATGATGAATGATGGTTCAACAGTCGAAATAGCTTTAGTTGGTGATGAAGGCATGGCTGGTATTCCGGTAATATTGGGAGACAATATTTCATCTATACAAGCTATTGTGCAGGTTCCAGGTGATGGTATGCGAATAAATGCAGATGTACTCAAAACTGAGTTTGATCGTGGTGGATATCTGCAAAGCCTGCTGCTACGTTACGTACAAGCTGTACTCATGGAACTGTCGCAGGGAGTAGCTTGTAACAGCCGTCATACTTTAGAGAAGCGATTTGCCCGTTGGCTTTTGAAAGTTTCTGACCGTATAGGATCTCAAGAGTTTCCTCTGACTCAAGAATTTATGGCTCAAATGCTGGGTGTACGACGTTCTGGTGTTACTGTCGCTGCTGGTATTTTCAGCCAATCAGGAATCATCAAATACCACCGCGGTCACATTACCATCTTAGACAGAGAAGCTTTGGAAGCAACTTCTTGTGAGTGTTATCGTATAGTAAAAGACGAATTCACTCGCTTACTAGGCAATTTGTCTGTGCGGAAGCATACATAAATACTTTTACCGTTGAATGTACGAAATCGGACAGACTTTTACGACTGAGTACGGCTAAATTAAATATGAGCGTGCATTTTAATGCTATTGGGAGAGCGTGCATTTTGATGCCATCTCTACTTCATGTGTAAAACTTTTACTATGGTCGAAATCATGCTTAACAAACCCATTTCATTTAAGGGTCTACGCTTACTTGTTGTTGATGATGACCTTGACACAAGAAAGCTACTCACCATCCTGTTTGAACTCGAAGGCGCAGAGGTTATGGCAGTGAATTCAGCAAGTGAAGCTCTAGAAATAATCTCATGCTTCCAACCAGATGTTTTAATTAGCGATATTTGTTTACCCGATGAAGATGGCTACTCCCTGCTACGGAAAGTTAAAAAACTTGACTCAGCGCAAGGTAGAAGAACTCCCGCGATCGCACTGAGCGCGTATGTTATGGATGACGATCGAAAATATGCATATTTAGCTGGTTATCAAAAGTTTCTGCACAAGCCGATTAACTTAGATGAGTTAGCTAAAGCAGTTATGGATGTAGCTCAAATTCGGCAATTTGCTTGAGAAATCAGCAATTCCCCATACCCATTGACTCATTTTTTAGACTTTTTCCTAGCAGCATCTCGCACTTGTTGATTGAGTAAATAACCAAAGCCAGCAGTTTCTAACCGTAGTACGAATTCTTCACTGGTGTTCCCCAGTGCTTTAGCCGTAGCATCCAAGTTCCAGTTATACAAATCTAGTTGACTAAGTAAATAAACTCGACGGGTTTGGGCGGCTGAGAGGCGATAAGTTTTCAGATACTCCAGTTCTCCATTGTCCCGAACAATTGCTTCCCCGATATGGTTTTCTTCTTTAGGAAGCAGGTTAGTAATAAATCTTTGCAATACAAACGGCCCAGCAGTGTAAACTCTTTGAGAACGTAATTGACGTTGCAACAGTCCTTCTGCCATAAACCCTTGAAAAGATGCCCAATCAGATCGCATTTTTGCGATCGCACTTCGCAAATCTGCCAAACTATTAATTTTAGAGTCATCCACAGATAAATCCATAGGAAAAGGCGTGTCAAACATCAGACTGTACTCATAAATCAATTCACCGTAGAAGTCCTCTAGTAAACTGGTGTGCAAAGCGCGGTAATCCTCTGGAGTCGGAACCACAAAAGCCGAGGCTAAAGTCTCAGCCACAAATACCAACACCCCAACCTGTCTAGGATGAATCTCAAATACACGCAAAGCGTCTTCTAATCCTGCAATATAACGCCCACTGACAGACATTTCGTAGCGTGAACCCAGTCCTTGAGAAAGAGCATACTTAGAATACTCATTCCAAGCAATATTTGGGCCTGAGAAAAACAGCGAAAGAAAACCTTCCATTGCCAAGTGTAAGGGAAGAAATCTGAGTTGATTCTTGGATTCCCGCTTGGCCATGCGATGCATTAACCGCACGCTTGCACAACCACAATCCAAACGTTTACCGTCAGGCTTGAGCATTTGTCCGCCAAAGGCTGCTATGGGGCTACCATCCTCACTCCAAGAAATTACCAAACCGTGAGGTACATAAGAGTAATATTTCATCCCTGGTTCGGTTATTTTCCCTTCCAAGGAAACAATGGTGAGATCTTCGTTATAACCACGTTGCACTAAACGTAAATCTCCCCGCACCTCACGGCGCAGTAGCGGTACAATGCGGACTGCGCCTCGAATTTGGGAAGGTGCAATTTCTAATCCTTTTAAGGATATATCTGTTAGTAATTTCTGTTTGGTTGTCATATTTAAAGAGCGTTTTTTAACGCAAAGGGACGCTTATACCAATTCAAAATTCAAAATTCAAAATTCAAAATTAAAAATTAAGAAATTGAGACTCAGCAAAGGTTCCAGGGTTTGCGTCTGCATCATAATTTTTGGTGAAATGGTATGAGTTAGCGCAGAGGTACGCGGAGTTTTCTCAATTGAATTGTTTACGAAGGTATGAATGGCTCAACTGTCATGTTCCAGTTAACATCTGTTGTACTCGTTCAGCCAAATATGCTTCTAATTCTGATAAGGGTGCAGAACCATCAGCAAAACGGGCAAAGCCCAACATTGTGGGTAAATCTTCCGCATCTCTTAATCCCACTGTGGGGATGGATGGGCTGAGGTTACGCAAAGAAAAGTCTTCGGAATTAAACACGGGATTGCAATGAATAATAGAAGTCCGTCGCCAAGGGTCTAATTTATTCCGAAATACCCGCAATACTTCCGCCGCACCTTTGGGCGGATAGTTTTCGCAACCATCAGAGACAATTACAACTAAGTCTGCACCAGAACCCAAGGCTGCTAATAATGGTGTTGCTAAGTCAGTTTGTCCGTGGGCGCGTACCTGCAAAGCATCTTCTACAGGTATTGTCCAAAAAGGACGATATTCTTTTGATGCTGCTTGTAATAAGTAGTGAGTAGCTAGTGCTACACCCAAAGGGCGACGGCGCTTTTCGCTCGAGCCAGAACTGGAGTAGCTACAATCTAAAACCGCTGCAACTTTCCCGAGTTTTAATGGTGCTTTTTTTAGCACGAAACGCGCCGATCGCTCTAAAGCTTGAGTAAAAATCTCCCGTTGCTGTTTTCTAGTTTCTAAAGGTAAAGACAGGATATACAATGCCAATTTAGTTAACGGCAAACGTCCGAAATCTAGGTCAATTTCCACCTTCTCAGTACGTTCTGCTGCACCTTGCAAACGCAACTTTTCACCGATAGTCATTTGCTGTTGAATTCGGGTTAAAAATACATCGCGCTTAATATTGTGCTTAGTTGCTAAACCTTCCGCTACAGTGAAAGGCAAATTGTAAATCGCTTCTGCACTGTAGTGGGCTTGGCGAAATTTCTCAAATAATTCAGTTGTGTAAATCTTTTGTTTCCAGTTACGGAAGAGAAAAGTACCTAATTCACCTTGCAGTTTCAGGTGCGCATGAGCTGCGATCGCCCGCACTTTTGGGCGATACTTCACAGCATCAAAACTCATATCGCGCCGTTGCTGTAAGTAGTCACGCGCGATCGCCCGGCTGCGGCGATTGTTAATTCTTTGGTGACGCAACTGCTGCAACACAGCCCAGGCGCGTTGTGGAGGTAAAGTATTGAGTGCATGGGCAATTAATGCACCTTCCTCTTGCTTATGTTCTGGGAGTGTATACTTTCCCGTTGCCAATAGCTTGAGAATAATTTGCGCTTGATTGAAATGGTTAATCCCGGCTGCTAAGGAACGAGCATAAAGCAAGCGGTAATTACCGAGAATATAATCATGTAAAAAGTCAATTGATACTCGTTGACCATAAGCATCATCATAAAACTCACGCTGTCCAGTGCAAGCGAGACAAGCATTGATAAACATAACTAAATCTTCTCGCGCTACCTGTTCAACGCGGTTGGGAGAGTTAGCATTCATAAACAGAAAGTAAAAAAATATACGAATAATTATCTTTATTTTGAGCTTGGAGCATCGTACTACACAAAATTGAGAATTTAATGCTGCTGCGATCGCTTAAATATGCCGCAAATAGGTTGATAGACAACACCTAAATCTCAAGGTTAGGAGAATTTGTAATACAAATGTAGCACGCATCATTGTCAAACAGCTACACCCTCCTCTCAATTGCTAACAATAGTTCGCAGAAATTATCTGATAATGAACTTTGAGAAACTTTGTTTTCAGGGATAAATATGCAGATTAGCCAGGAACTATCGCTTCCAACTATGGGCTGTGGAACTTGGGCATGGGGAAACCAGCTGCTCTGGGGATACGATCAAAGCATGGATGAGGAGTTACAAGCCGTCTTTAACCTTTGTGTCAGCAATGGTGTGACTTTATTTGACACGGGAGATTCTTACGGTACTGGCAAATTGAAGGGACGCAGTGAGATACTTCTAGGAAAATTTTCTCGAGCATATCAAGGTATCAACAGCGAAAAAATTTGCATCGCCACTAAGCTAGCTGCTTACCCCTGGAGATGGACGAGACAATCAATGATACAAGCTGGTAAAGCTTCTGCCCAACGCCTAGGCAGAAATGTAGACTTAGTGCAAATGCATTGGTCTACAGCAAACTATGCACCTTGGCAAGAAGAGAGGCTTTTGGATGGACTGGCTGATCTTTATGAGCAAGGATTAGTCAAAGCTGTAGGCTTATCCAATTACGGGCCAAAGCGTCTGCAACGAGTATATAAAAAATTTAGCGATCGCGGTGTGGCGATCGCAACTTTGCAAGTTCAATACTCTCTACTATCCACATATCCTGTTACTCAACTAGGGCTAAAAGAAGTTTGCGACGAAATGGGAATTAAACTGATTGCCTATAGCCCTTTGGGATTGGGGCTATTAACAGGAAAATACTCAAAGACAGGGCCTCTTCCTAAAGGCATTCGGGGTCTATTGTTTAGGCAGTTATTGCCAGGTATTGACCCGCTTTTAGCTTGTTTACGAGAAATCGCTCAGTCAAGAAATAAAACTATGTCACAAGTAGCGATTAACTGGTGCAGCAGTAAAGGAACTATTCCCATCCCTGGCGCAAAGTCTTTGAAACAAGCACAAGAGAATATTGGTGCTTTAGGTTGGCATTTGGACTCTGGCGAGATAGCAGCACTGGATCGAGCTGCGGATAGTTTAGACAAAAAAATGGTGCAAAATATATTTCAGACACAGTAAAGTTTCCAATCTAAACTGTGTCAAAACTAGCCGTAGAATTCTTGGCGTTTGTCTTTTGACTTGTGACAACCTGAGCGTCAGAGCTTATTGCTACTATTAAATCAATAGTCTATTTTGGGTTATGTTTGGCGATCGCTTCAATTACAAGTAAATTCCATCAACAAGCATCTTGATTTAAGAGATATCATTAATTTTGCATTTTGAATTGTTTATATGCTAACTCTCTCTCTTAGCCTCAAAGCTAGACTCTCCCAACCCCTGAAAATTGGATCGCTTGAAGTTAACAGCCGGGTTTTGCAGTCGCCTTTATCTGGGGTGACGGATATGGTGTTTCGCCGTTTGGTACGTCGCTATGCACCAGATTCGATGATGTACACGGAAATGGTGAATGCTACGGGGTTGCACTATGTTAAAGAGTTACCCAAAATTATGGAGGTCGATCCTAATGAACGACCAATTAGCATCCAATTATTTGATTGTCGTCCCGATTTTTTGGCGGAAGCAGCAGTAAAAGCAGTTGCGGAAGGTGCTGATACTGTTGATATCAATATGGGCTGTCCGGTAAATAAAATTACTAAAAATGGTGGTGGTTCTTCGCTGTTACGCCAACCAGAAGTAGCCGAAGCAATTGTTCGGGAAGTGGTGAAGGCAGTTGATGTACCAGTAACAGTAAAAACCCGGATTGGCTGGAATGATAAAGAAATTACCATTCTCGATTTTGCCAAGCGCATGGAAGATGCAGGGGCACAAATGATTACAGTGCATGGACGCACCCGTGCCCAAGGATACAATGGCAATGCTCGCTGGGAATGGATTGGACGTGTCAAAGAAATACTTTCGATTCCAGTAATTGGTAATGGAGATATTTTCTCCGTGGAGGCGGCGGTGAAATGCTTGGAGCAAACTGGCGCTGACGGGGTAATGTGTTCTCGTGGGACTTTAGGTTATCCGTTTTTGGTGGGAGAAGTTGATTACTTCTTAAAAACTGGGGAACTGTTACCGCCACCAACACCAATTCAACGCTTGGAATGCGCGCGAGAACATTTACAGGCTTTGTGGGAATATAAAGGCGATCGCGGTGTCCGTCAAGCCCGGAAGCACATGACTTGGTATGCTAAAGGCTTTGTCGGTGCTGCTGATTTGCGCGGACAACTCAGTTTAGTAGAAACTGTGAATCAAGGTTTAGATTTGATCGATCGAGCAATTGAACAATTAGCTCATGGTTATGAACCAGAAGCAGATACAGAATCTAGCTTCGCTTTGGTTTGAAGCAAATCCTATTTCCTACCCCCTAAGGGGTTGGTAGATAAATAGTAATTAAACCGTTCTTGAAGTTGTTCAACTGTGAGGTTTTGAGTCCAGTACTCAACTACAGCATGACCAAACGCCCAAGCGTTGCGATCGCTTGTGCCAGTATTTTCCAGCAGCAACGGCCACAAAGCTAGTAAATCAAAGTTGGGTTTACTAGAATCACCTGTATTTAATAAAGAGAAAAGCTCATAAGCCATTTGCAGCTTACCAATTACAATCGGTAACTGTTCCACGGGAATTTTTTCTGCTAGCAAGTATGCCAGAGTAGGAGAGCCGGTTGATAGTGTAGAAATAAACTGGAGAACTGGACTTTTGAGTAGCGATGTCAGTCCTTGAGTTGTCGCCATCTGGAAGGTGTAGTTGTCGATAATTTTCGCCGCCGCCACAGTACGCGCTTCCAGATTGCGTAAAAAACGAGCTAGGCGCAGTTGTTTAGCCGGGGCGATCGCATCTACTAATCCTAAAGATAAAGCTTCTATTCCCCAAGCAGAGCGATTAGTTTTGCTGTCCCCTGTCACTACAGGTAAAACTAACTTAGAAAAATCCCCCAGCAATTGCACCCGATACTGTGTAGCTTCCCGAATAGAGATTTCCTTCGGGCGATCGCCCCATTCCCAGTTATAAGGAGGTTGCCATTCTCGGATGGGACGCAGACGATCTACTTGGGTAACTATCGTAATTACAGGTAAATCTGTAACTTCCGCCTTCATATCTTTGAGGAAGTCTACATCCATTTGCAGCGCCGGATCGAGGGCGGGTGTGACTAACAATAGTAAATCTGCTTTGGTGGCATAGTCTAAAACTAATTCCCGAAAATCAGAACGGTTGACTTGCTCATAACCAGGAGTATCCCAAAGCTCCAGTGTTTCTTTACTGGAAGTCTGCCATTGGTAACTCTGAATTTGATCGGTACTAGGTAACACATCAACGGCTGCTAGTTCTGACTGAAATAATGTGTTAATTAAACTGCTTTTTCCCGAACCTGTGCGCCCTACAAGCAGAATATTCACAGGTTTTTGCGCAACGCTTTCCGCAGGTTCTGCTTGGGCTAGTATTTCTTTGAGGGTTTGGGTTTTAGCTTTAGGTAGCGTCGGCGTTGGGGAAGAAAACTCAGCAGTTGGTAAAGTACTACCACTATAAAGAGCGATCGCTTGCCGACACAAATTCCGCAAAGCAGCTTCTCGCAGCATTTGGCTTAAATTTACCAGCAATTGCTGATTTGCTTGGCTTGTGTAGCTTTGACTGGCTTTTTTCGCTAAAGCTGCGGCTGGATTTAATAGCCACTGTGCCCAGTTCCAAGCTTGAAAGAGTTTGCGGGCGGATGGTTCTAACTTGCGGTAGACTTCATAAGCTTGGTAAGCTTGCCCAACTGTAACTTGATTTAAAGCAGGTGATAGCTTCTGCATCCATTGATCGAGGTCATCAACTGTCCCCCGTATTAACCCGTAGGCTTGGGTAACGTAAATATTCAGCAGGGGATATTTAACTTCAGGATGGTAGATATGCGCGATCGCTACAACAAGATTTTGGCATCGCGTCCAGAAAGTTGGCCAATCTTCCCAAATCGGGCGATCGTTTTGTGCTGCTTGCAAAACTTCATTTAAGACTGCTTGAGCTTGATTGGTAGCACCATTCCCGGTGGGTAACTGTTCCGTGTCCGCCGTTGCTGCTAATTCTTCGCTGACTTGTGCTAAAGCTGCTTCTAGTTGTTCTACCTCTGGTCGAGTCCATTTCACTAGCAACCAACGCCAGCCCACAAATAACAGCGTAAACACCGCCCAAATCCAATTAATCCCCCATGTATGAATCTGGGAACCTGCGGCTATCAGTAAGAAAATGATGATGAAAGCGATCGGTGTTGCTAGGACAACCCACTGCCAAATTTTTAAACGCACCATGACCTGATACCTACCTGGATTAAACTTTTTATACAACCTGTAAGAATCCTTCTATAAAAAGTCTATCTTCTCCCATCAGAACCCGAGTGCTTGGTAATTTAGATACTGGTAGGGTAAGGTGCGATCGCTATTGTCTTGGAATTAGTATTACTCTGCTTGCAAGCGAACCTTTAAAAAGCGATCGCACTTTAACTGTTGTCCCTGAAAATTCACTTCTGCATCATCTACCCAAGCTTGTTGAAGTTTCATCCCATGCACATGCAACTGTACGCTAGTGTAAGGGAAAGAATAATCTCCTTGTTCTTGCCAAGTAAGTTCTAAACCATTTGCCGATCTCACCAGATGGAATTTATCCAGTCTCGATGCTCCATAACCATCACCTGCATCGCTGTATAGCTGAGTAAAACTTTCACCTTCTACAGGTGGGTAAAGGTGGAGAGTCAGTTGTTTATTTTCTTCCATAGGCAAAATACTTCCAGCTTTCACCAACACAGGAATAGTTTCTAGCGGTGCTGAAAGATTTACCTGTTGTCCACCCGCAAATACTGTGTCATCCCAAAAACTATACCAACGTCCTGGCAGTAAAATCACTTGTCGCGCTCGCCCTCCCTCTTCGACAATGGGACAAACTAGTAAAGCATCACCTAACAAGAAAGCGTCTTCCACATCCCAAAGTGTCGTGTTATCATCAGCAGCCCAAAACAGCGGACGCACGGGGGGATAACCTTTTTGTGTTGCTTCCCAGGATAAAGTATAAAAATAGGGCAGTAGGCGATAGCGCAATTGCAAGAAGGAGCGAATGATACTCAGGTAAGGTTCGCCATAAGTCCAGGGCGTGCGGTGTTCCACGTTATTAGACGAGTGAGTTCGGTAAAACGTGAAGAACGTTGCCATTTGGAACCAACGTAAGTATAGTTCTGCACTTGGATTACCCTGGAAACCACCGATATCCGGGCCGCTGTAGGGAATCCCAGAAAGCCCTAAGCCAACAATTGTTGATATTGTTTGGCGTAACGCACTCCAAGTACATTCAACATCACCTGTCCAAGTCCAAGCATAGCGCTGAAGTCCTGCCCAACCTGCACGGGAAACTATGAAAGGTCGTTTTTCTTGGCGGTATTGACGCAAACTTTCATAGCCTGCTTCTGCTTGCAATAATCCGTAAATATTATGAGCTTCGCGGTGATCGCCACCTCTACCTTCCATATAATGTTGAGTGACTTTTGGTAAAGAGCGATCGCCAGAAGTAATAAAAGCAGCAGGTTCATTCATATCATGCCAAAAACCTGCCACACCCACATCCAGCAAATATGCATACTGCCGACTCCACCAACTGCGAACCTTAGGATTGGTAAAATCTGGAAATACGCACCAACCAGGCCACACAGGCGCAACTACAAGTTTGCCATTGGGGAGTTTGCAAAATCCATCTAATATTTGACCTTCTAAAAATAAGTTACTGTGGCGACTGTATTTAATTCCTGGGTTGAGAATGGCAATAAATTGCACTCCCAGTTCGCCCAGTTCTTGTGTAAAACTCGCCAATTTCGGAAAGCGTTCTGGGTCGATAGTGAAGGCTCGGTATCCAACTTGACAGTCAATATCTAGATGTATAGCGCTTAAAGGTAGCTTGTGATATTGAAAAGCTCTCGCTTCCTCCCTCACCGCATCTTCTGTACGATACCCCCATTTAGATTGGTGATAGCCTAACGCCCATCGCGGAGGTAGAGGCGCACGTCCAGTTAATTCGGTGTAGCGCTCTAGTAATTGTCTCGGCGAACCAGAGGTAAAATAATAACGCAGCGATCCCCCAGTAAAGTCAGCTTTGGCAGTTTCCGCAAATGTAAAATTAGCATCAAAAGAATTTTCATAAAAAATTAAATAACTGCCAAGTGAGTGCAAACCTAAATAGAGAGGAATGCAGAGATACATCGGGTCTGAACCTGGAGGATACATCCCAGCAGCATCATAGTTCCACATCCGATAGGTTTTACTTTGTTGCTGTTCATCTTTAGCGGCTCGGAGATTGAGTGAAGAAGCCCGTTCTCCTAATCCATAAATGCGTTCTTCTGGGCGCAGTTGTGCTTGATGAATCCATCCTTGGTTTTTGCTCTGGGGCGGTAGTTCTTCGCGGATGACTTGACCAGAGCGATCGCAAAATTTTAAACTACCATCCACTTCAACAATTACTTTGAGACTATTACTGGACACAAAGCAGTTATTATCTGTCTGTGCCAACTTAGTTTCTACATCTTGCCATTCATTTTGAGCAATTGCGTAAGGGATAGGCGGTATACCTGGTTTCCAGTCAATTCGGACTAAATCTTCAGCCAGAAAACAAACTTCCAATTCTGCAAGCTCGAAATAGAAATTAGCACCTCTTGCTGTTTGTTCAGCACGCAGTAACTTTCCTGGTTTGCCAAAACCTTCCTCTGTTGGTGTTATCAGAAACTGGCGTTCTATTTTATCTCGCTGACGAGTGTATAAGAATGCTTTTGGAGCATAACTCGCATAGAAAAGTGAACCAAAAAAAAACTTTAATTTTAATTGGATTTGCTTTAATCTATCCATGATTAATTTGCTCCAATAAGAAGTTTTATTCAATCTAGCGGGATTGAACCTAAAGTCTGAGAGTAAAATTTTGCTGCTTTATCTTTAGCTACTTGTAGATTGCATCTTATGGCCATCGATTAGCCCTGATTTTAAACTCTCATACACACATCATGCTTTTAGAAAAACCAACTCTTCAATAATTGGCTAATTCAAGCTAAAAAGTTAATTCACCCTAAGAATGATTTATAATTTTCACTTCATCAATTAGTATTAAGTCTCTAGATTTATGGGGATGCTGTTCGGGGAAAGGCGGCACGACTGGCTAGGACGATTTCACAGATCGGGTTCGGAAGTCGCACCAGAGTCCCGCGAACAGCAAGACTGAATAACTTTAAGATGTAACTCAAGCGTAACAAAATTGTTCGGTTTGCGAGAGTGTTTCCAGTAATAACTCCGCAGATTTACTTAGTACAGTGACAAAGATACCTGTTGCGCTTTCTGAATTGGATGTTATCCAAGTACCTTTAAGAATAACTTCCACAGCAGAGGCATCGCAAGGACAAATTTCTAAAATATTTGCTTGATTGAGTTTCTTTAGATCTGCCAGATGGGACGATTCAGCCGACACAAGAAATGCAGCCTGACTCGATTCGATGTAGATATTAGTCCCAGAATGCAAAGTGAGAATGACTCTTTGATTTACCCAATCTTCTAAAGATTCTTCGAGATATTCTAAGTTAAAGCTGTTTTCGGTGTAGGTAAGTTTTAACATATTGGCTGAGTGATAATTAATTTTTAGTTACTTCATCTATATCTTGAGAATATTCCAGGGAATTTCCCCTAAGCCAACACAGTGTCAAAAAGTGGAAAAGCTTGTAAAATCTGGCTTAGGCAGCTAGGGGAGGATAGTGAAGCTAGGGGAATCCCCTAATTTTTTCTACTGTAATTTCACATCTTGCATTCAGTCTGACAGAATTAATTACACAACGTCATTGCGAATGAAGCGAAGCGAAATGTAGACGCGAAGCGGCTTCCCGAAGGGTAGCAATCGCAAGGATTGGGATTGCTACTCTACCCTTGGGGAACGACTTCGTCGAACGAGAACGCTTTCAGCGAACGCTTCGCTCGCAATGACTGTAAATATTTTTGTCCAACTACCTAAGATTTCTTAACTTTTTGATAACTGGGTATTTACTACTAATCTCACCAGAATATGATAAATTCCTGCTTTGTAATTGCTACGTTTTTTTATTACTTTCACCCTAGCGAGTGTTTTAACTTTGCTCTACAAAAGCTTTGTAGATTTGTAACTTTTTTTGTGAGACATGAGTTGCAAATTTCTTTGTATTCTTTGTAGCTTCAATCCAACTCATCAACTTTATGCAATCCCAACCGCCAGTTAAATTCAACCGTCGCCAGTTTTTGCTAAGTTCCGCCCTCACAAGTAGCAGCATCATAGCTAGCAATCTGTTATCAAAATCAAGGGTTTTTGCTCAAGCACCTGCCATCATTACATCTGAAAAGATGCGTCCTAGCATACCCTATGGCATAGCCTGCGGAGATATCAGCAATGATAGCGCTCTGATTTGGAGTCGGAGCGATCGCCCGGCTCGGATGATTGTAGAATACTCTACCAACGAATCTTTCCGGCGTGTGCAACGTGTTTTTGGGCCAAATGCTTTGGAAGATAGCGACTTTACAGCCCGGTTGAATCTTGAAAATTTACCCCCAGGTCAGCAAATATTTTATCGGGTAATCTTTCAAAATTTATCCGATCCAAACATATACAGCGCTCCTGTTACAGGTACTTTCCGAACTCCCGCCAAACAGCGGCGAGATATCTTCTTTGCTTGGGGAGGAGATACCGCCGGACAAGGCTGGGGTATTAATCCTGATTTTGGTGGGATGAAAATTTACGAAACCATCCGCAAACTTAATCCTGACTTTTTCATCCATTCCGGCGACAATGTTTACGCTGATGGGCCTATTCAATCACAAGTAACGCTGGACGACGGCACTATCTGGAAAAACATTACCACTCCAGAAAAATTAAAAGTTGCAGAAACTCTTAGAGAATTTAGAGGTAACTATATATACAATTTACTTGATGAAAATATCAGGCGCTTTAATGCTGAAGTTCCTATAATTGCGCAGTGGGACGATCATGAAGTGAGGAATAATTGGTATCCTGGGCAGATTATTTCAAACGACGATCGCTATACAGTTAAAGATGTTTCTTTGCTAGCCCAAAGAGCAAGGCAAGCATTTTTAGAATATATGCCCATTCGGTATAAAGATGATAAAACCGACAAAGCGAAAATTTATCGCTCTTTTAGCTACGGGCCATTACTAGAAATTTTTATGCTTGATGAGCGTAGCTACCGCGGGCCGAACACTGAAAATCGCCAAACAGTAAAAAGTCAAGACACAGAATTTTTAGGTAGCAAACAAATACGCTGGTTGAAACAGCAATTGCTCAAATCAAAAGCTACCTGGAAAGTAATTGCTAGTGATATGCCTTTAGGATTGATAATTCGAGATGGTAGTACCAACTTTGAAGCTTGGGCGAATGGAGATGGCCCAGCTTTAGGTAGGGAACTCGAACTCGCTGGCTTACTACGTTTTATTAAACGCAACTATATCAAAAATGTAGTTTGGTTAACTGCTGATGTGCATTATGCCGCAGCCCACTATTACGATCCGGCTAAAGCACAGTGTACTGACTTCAAGCCCTTTTGGGAATTTGTCGCCGGGCCTCTGAATTCAGGCACATTCGGGCCGAACCAATTGGAAAATACTTTTGGGCCGCAAGTGAAATTTGTGAGTATTCCCGCAGGTACAAAAGCAAATCGACCCCCAAGTGAAGGTTTGCAATTCTTTGGTACAGTCAAAATCAATAGTTATACAAATGTGATGACAGTGGCATTGCTTAACTTGAAAGGGGAAACTCTTTACAGTGTAGATTTGACACCTGAAAAATAAATTCCTCACTGCAATTAGGATTGTAGTGGACTGACACAGATCAATATAGTGCAATAACAAAAATCCATTTCATCGGTGTTTATCGGCGTACATGGGCGGTTTATTTTCTCTTCGCTAATACACTAAATTAGCCGTGTCAGTCCACTAGTTTAGTTTCAACTGATTTAACTTTTGCAACTTACCATCATTTCCCATATAGCCAAGGGCTAAACAGACGAGTCACCTTTGGCATGACAACATAGGTCAACAGTACAACCATAATAACGGAAACGATCAATGAAGTAATTAAAGGAGGTAAATTGCCAAGCAGGGGTACTAGAAGCCGATTTAACAAGTTAATTAAGACATATACAACTGCCCAAGTTAGTAATGCTGTTTTATAACGTGGTGGAGTCTTTAATGGTTTACCAGGATGAGAAAACCAAGCTTCTAATCCACTAATTTGTTGAACATGAGGGTCAGATTGAACCAAATGTTGACCTTGAGCGAGCCAATATTCGCGATCGCGTGATGTCATCCACGCCTTTAAATTTTCATAGCTGTCAAACCGAAAAATAATTACATATTCTAGTTGCACACCTGGTTGTGGTCGAATCACATTTGTCCCTAAATGACCAAGATATGTTCTAGAAACACTGGTAATTTCTTTTAACCACGCCTCATAAGCAATTTCGCATCCTGGTTTGACAATTTGTGAAATGACCACGGTGACAATTTGATCTTCTTGTTCCATTTCCATCGGTTATTTCACCATCAAGCTACTAAAAGACGTACCCAGCTTTTCCGACCTCAATTCGCACAACGTTAGCAGGAACTACACCTGTAGGAGGCGGTAAAAACATTCCCCCATTCATCACAACATAGATAGCGGTGCGTTCGCTTTGAGTTTGACCAAAAGCAACTGCTGTACTGCCAATTACACCTTGTTCGGCTTGAGCAATAATAGTTGTTTTGCCATCTGGTGTAATCTTCACAACGCTGTTATAAATGTGCGTTGCTCCGTAAAGGTTGCCTTCTACGTCAAATGCAAAGTCATCAATATTGGTTAGCTCCAAAAAGATTTCTGGCTCACTGGGTTCATTTGTCAGGCTAAGAGGAATCCGTAACAGCAACATCTTTTCCGTGTTGGAAACGTAAAGGAAGTTACCAAAACGCTTCAAACCATTAGCAGCAGGAATGACGTTTTCTGGATTGCTACGAGCCAGTAAAGAATGTTCTAGCCAAATTGAGCTATGGCGTTGGGCAATATCAATTAACCAAATTACACCTCGGTAAGAATCTGCGGCTAAATACTGAGTGTGAGAAAGTGGCGTAATCCCATTGAGAAATGTTGCATCTGGCAGTTTTAGCAACGTTTCTACTGTGCCATCTGCGGTAATTAATGAGACTACTGGTATAGAATCAGCATTCCATCCAGTTGCCACTAAATCGCCATTACTAGTGAAAGCCAAACCGCTGACTTTACCTTCAACACTGGCATAAATCTGCTGATTGCCATCTGGAGTAATGCGTACAATCTCGCCCACCTCATGATTAGTCACAAATATTGTGCCATCTGGAGCGATCGCCAAATTTTCTAAGAAAGTATTGACTGGAAACGAGGTAATAATTTTGGCAGGAGCCAATTCTATCGGCGTATCCGCGTAAATCGGAGGTAACATTGCTGAATTTCCCATAAAAACCTACCAATGTAATTGAATCGGCCCGCCAAACTTCCGTATCTCTGCAAAAAATTGTCCTTGCGCTCCCCCATCTGGAAGCGTTGCTAAATAGACAGCAGTTTTTGCTCCTTCTTCTGCGGTAAACGGCGCATTCTCACCTCCCATATCGGTTTTCATCCAACCTGGAGAATAGGCATTAACGAGAATATTAGCACCAAGCAGTTCCTTAGCTAGCAGGACAGTTAGCCCGTTCACCCCTAATTTAGACAGTCGATAGGAAGGCGCTAAAGGGTAGAAGTCACTAGGAATTGTACCCAGAGATGCCATTTCGGTTGAAACATTAACAATGCGCCCATAATTGTGAATCTTCATCAACGGAATTAATGCTTGAGAAACTCTCAGGAGCGCTATGACATTAGTGTCAAATGTAGAGCGCAGCGTTTCTAGTTGAACAGTTAATAAACTAGATTCTTCCGGCTTGATTGTGGGATTAATGCCGGCATTGTTCACTAAAATATCTATCCTACCGTAGATTTCCTGAAGCCATTGAGTAAACTGTGCCACACTCGTATCACTAGTGACATCTAGTATGTGATAGTTCACATCAAGCCCTTCACTAGATAGTTGCTGCTTGACAGCAAGACCATTTGTTTCATTCCGGCTTGTTAGAACAACATGAATGCCAATTTGAGATAATTTACGCGATATTGCATATCCTAGCCCGCGATTGCTACCTGTAACTACAGCAATCTTTCTTAGGGTTGTCATTTTGATAAATTTTCAACAACTTTTAGTTTCACTTTACTGAGATGTAGTAAATTAATCAAATTGATTGGAATAATACATTTAATCAATGGGATTAATAGATTTATCTGCTATTGATCTAAATCTTCTTGTCGCCTTTGAAGCGCTTTTTGAAGAAAGGAGCGTCACAGATGCCGCAACACGATTGTATTTAGGGCAACCAGCTATGAGTGCGGCTTTGGGAAGATTACGTACACTATTCCAAGATGAGTTATTTATCCGGCTGGGCAGAGAAATGCAGCCCACAGCCAAAGCTATGGCAATTGCTCCAGGTATAAAAGCTGCCCTACAACAAATTCGGCAGACATTGGAAGTGAGTCAAACATTTGACTCAACAACTTCTAAAACTACTTTTACAATTGGCACTTCAGATTACGCTAGCTTTGTTGTAATGCCTAAGCTTCTGGAAGTTTGTCACCGAATTGCACCAAACATTAATTTTCGATTGATTGGTTTTGCCAAAGACGATGTGGGAGAACTCTTAGAACAACGAGAGATAGATTTAGCTTTGGGTGTTTTCCAAAACCCACCCAGACAAACAATGCAGATGCCATTATTTTCAGAACACTTTGTCGGCATCTGTCGCCCTAAACATCCGCTTATTACTCAGGATACTATCGCACCAGAAATCTTTGCTAATCTTCACCATGCTCTTTTTACTATCAGACAAGATGAAGTAGGCGAAATCGATAAGGTGCTGGCTGAGTACAATTTCCAACGTCGAGTTGTTTTGACGACTCCTCATTTACTAGTGCTACCTGCAATCATTTCTGCGAGTGACTTGGTTGCTGCTGTTCCTTCACGATTAGTAGCACCGTTTGTATGTCAAGGCACATTAAAAATTTTTGAACTTCCTGTACAAACACAACCGTGGATGATTTCAATGCTGTGGAGCAAACTTACAGATCGGGATCAAGCAAATTGTTGGTTACGACAGATGCTTAAAAGCGTTTGTGAGGGAATTTAGCGTTGTTGAGATTATCCGCCAGGAAAATTGGCTCTTAGTCTCCGCTACAAACAATACATTAACAATGCGACCCGATGCATTAACAATGCGACCCGATGCATTAACAAGACGACGCCATGCATTAACAAAACGACGCCATGCATTAACAATGCGACCCGATGCATTAACAAGACGACGCCATGTATTAACAAGACGACGCCATGTATTAACAATGCGACCCGATGCATTAACAAGACGACGCCATGTATTAACAATGCACCAGACTGCGTTGAGACTTTCAGGGAAGTTGCTAAACTTGGATAATTAAGCGAACTTCTTCCAGTCCTAGAAATACAGCGATGGCAAGACCGAGTTATGGCCCAGAAGCAAAAAAGCGATCGCGGCGCTTATTAGAGGTATTGTTAGCTTACGCTAATGATGCGATCGCCTCTAGGGATGAAGCAACTTTAGATGCATTGCGTCCCCAAATCCAAACTCGTTGGTTATCTGAAAATCGGCTGGTTGTCAGAACAAAAGTGCGATTTTTACAAGCATTGACAACTTTAGCGTTAAGGGAGGAGCAATTAAACGCTGAACAAATTAAAGAAGCTTTAAAGCGGTTCGCAGATTTCTTAGAAATTCTCGAAGATAATCGTCCATCTCGCGGCGGTTCGGAAACTTGGCACTTTACCCTCAACATCTGGCATAAACGCCAAGATATAGAAGCCAATTTACAAAAATTCGATCTTGAATGGGAACGCCGCAGGCCGGAGAAGTCGAAGCAGGTGGCGGGGGATGATGGGGGGACAAGGGGACAGGGAGGACAAGGGGGACAAGGGGGACAAGGGGGACAAGGGGGACAAGGGGGAGACTCATCTTCGCAACTTGATTGGCAAAAGCTTTGCTGTAATGCTTTAAAAGCGCAAAATCACCAACGACTTACAACCAATCCTCTCACTAGCGCTGATGGTGTCAGTTTTGAGTTAGATCAAGTTTATGTGCCTTTGGGATTGGTTGAACGCAAACATCGGCTGCGTCAGCGTGGTGATGTAACTCCGCAAGAAGGTTCGCGGTTATATGAACCAGAAGATGCGGAAATTACTGAGACTTTCAACCATGAGCAATTTCTCCAACAACTATTAGGGGAACAACAAAATCATCGCATTGCAATAGTCGGAGAACCAGGAGCCGGAAAAACTACTTTACTACAAAAAATTGCTGCATGGGTTTTAGATAATACTGAAGATTTAGCCGTATGGATTGATTTGGCAGACTTACAAAGTAAAACTTTGGAACAGTACTTAATTCAAGATTGGCTACCTACAGCTTTTCGCAAGCTACGTGTTTCTGAAGAAATCGAGGAAGCATTCTGCGAACAGTTTAATCAAGGACGGGTTTGGCT
This sequence comes from Aulosira sp. ZfuVER01, assembly GCA_034530615.2. Lineage (GTDB taxonomy): Bacteria > Cyanobacteriota > Cyanobacteriia > Cyanobacteriales > Nostocaceae > Aulosira. The sequence continues at coordinate 62,373 of JAVRCV020000032.1, read as the reverse complement.
GCTATTAGATGCAGTGGATGAAATGGCTTTGGAATTTAGCCAAGCCTTAAGTAAAATTGCTAGTTATTTAACAGGTTGGGTAGCAGATGCAAGGATAATTTTGACTTGTCGGCTGAATGTTTGGGATGGGGGTAAAAATGCGCTGCAATCTTTTAACACCTATCGCAACCTAAATTTTAGTTATGGCAAAGAATTTTCCTGGCGTTCCCAAAGTTTATACAATCAAGTCGGAGAGTTTATTCGGCGGTGGTTTCAAGATAATCCCGCTTGTGGAGAGAGTTTACAAGCAGAGTTAGATCAACCGGAACGGCGACGGCTGAAGGATGCGGTGAAAAATCCCCTGCGATTAGCTCTATTGTGCCGTACTTGGGGGCTAGCACGGGGCAATTTGCCTAACACCAAAGCAATGCTGTATGAACAGTTTGTAGAGTCAATTTACGAATGGAAACAGGATCGCTTCCCTACGACTTTAAGCCAGCGACAGCAGTTAAATAGGGGACTGGGAGAATTAGCACTGTTAGCCATAACCCAAGAAAAAACTAAGTTTCGTTTGCGACATCGCTTTGTTTGTCAGGTTTTGGGACATCCTGATGATGGCTTATTTCAATTGGCATTACAGTTAGGTTGGCTCAATCAAGTTGGTATATCAGAAACTCAAGGGGAAAAAGTTTATGCTTTTTACCATCCCACGTTTCAAGAATATTTTGCCGCACAAGCTGTTAGTGATTGGCATTTTTTCTTAAATTACACATTAGATAACCTCAGTTACCGCATTTTTGCATCCGAGTGGCGAGAAGTAATTTTGCTGTGGTTGGGTAGAGATGACATCCCACAGGCGCACAAAGAAGAATTTATCCAAGCATTAATTGATTTTCCTGACGAATGTGGGGGATATTATCGCCATCAAGCTTATTTTATTGCTGCACAAGGAATTGCCGAGTTTGCAGATTGCCAAAAAGCCGATGAAATTGTTGAACAATTAGTAGAGTGGCGTTTTGGCTATTGCGAGTTTCAAGACCAAGATAAAAACCAAAAGCCATTGAGATATCCACCACCAATTGTTGAATGTGCGCGAGTAGCATTATTAAAAACCGATCGCCCAAAAGCGATCGCAGCTTTAGAAAAATTCATCAAATCTAGCCAAAACGACTTCGACACCTGGAATGCAGCTTACAGTTTGGGAAAGGTTTTTGAGCCGGGTAACAAAATTGCGATCGCCGCATTAGAACAAATCGCCAACACTCTCCGCTACGAATCAATTCGCTGGCAGGCGGCATATAGTTTAGGCAGAGTCGATCCAGGTAACAAAATTGCGATCGCCGCTTTGATTGAAATTATCGAGTCTAGCAAGAATGAATCTACCCGTCGTAAAGCCGCTTATAGTTTAGGAAAAATCGATGCTAATAATGTAATTGCAATCTCCACACTCAAAAAAATCGCTGAATCTGCAATCGATTTATCCCAAAAACGACAAGCATTAGAAAATTTAGCCACGCTTGATGGTGAAGAATCTCACTTTGATAGGAAGCTAAAAAGCAGTTCCAAAACTACTTCTCTCCCTTCAAACCGGAATCTAAGAAGTAAGGGTAAAGAACAATCTACTCCCTCAACTCATTACTCTATCAACACCAAAATTGCCGAATTACTCCGAGGTATCGCCTCAACAGAGGATGAAGATACCAAAAGACGCAAGGCTTATAAATTAGCACAACTTGAGCCAGGCAATTTAGTAGCATTCACCACTTTATTGCAGCTAATTAAGTCAACCCAAAGTCTAAACCTGCGCAAACGAACAGCAGATAATTTAAAAGAAATTCTGTTAAATGAACAGTTACCAAAAGTAATTGCATCTTTGAAGAATTGCTGTTTTGATAAATCTCAAGACTCTAAATTAGAACTATGTCGTGAATGTTATAAATTACTCTGGCACTGTGCAGAGAATATGGATTATTTAGCGTTTTATCGGGTTTGGCATTCGTTTTAGAAAGGCAAAAATCCCTAAAATTAAGCTGCTTCCTCTTGAAAACTTTGTGTAAATTTGCTATCTAGTAATGCGGTTGCACTTTTGCTATCTAGAGGCTTAGAAAAGAAATATCCTTGCCCATACTCACAACCCAAAATTTGCAATTTAGCTTGCTGTGCAGCAGTTTCTACACCTTCTGCAACTACATTCATACCTAATGCATGACTGAGCATGATAATGGTTTGAACAATCGACGCATCTTCATCGGTTTCTTCCATTCGACTGACAAAAGAGCGATCTACCTTCAATGTATTTACAGGAAAACGATGCAAATAACTTAAAGATGAGTATCCTGTACCAAAATCATCAATACTTAGTTGTAGATTTAAAGTTCTCAGTTGTAGCATGATGCTAATTGCAGCTTCAACATCATTCATGGCTACAGTTTCGGTAATTTCTAATTTTAAGCTGTGTCCATTTATTCCTGTTTCCTTGAAAGTCTGCTCAATATACTCCACCAAATTAGCGTCCGACAACTGATATCCAGATAGGTTAATACTCATCATTAGTGGAGGATTTGTCGGAAATTGAGCTTGCCAAACAGACAACTGATGACAAGCTTCTTTTAAAATCCACTTCCCTAAAGGAATAATTAGTCCCGTTTCTTCTGTAACTGGAATAAATTCTGCTGGTGAGACAAATTTATGCTGAGGATGTTGCCATCTCACAAGTGCTTCAAACCCAACAATTTTGCTAGTTTTTAAGCAGACAATTGGTTGATAGCAGAGAAAAAATTCTTGCTGTTCAATGGCACGATGCAAATCTATCTCCAACTGAAACCGCTTCACAACTTGAGTATGCATACCTGTGGCAAAGACTTCATGACGGCCTTTACCTAAGTCTTTAGCCCGATACATAGCTGTGTGCGCATCTCGCAGCAAAGCTATTGGTTGATAGTCGAGTTCAGTTTGATTGAAAGCTATACCAATGCTGATACTAGTAAATATTTCTTGTCCGTTGTTCTTGAAGGGTAAGGACATTTCCTTTTGTAACTGGTCGGCTATAAAAGTTACTTCGCTAGTATCAGTAATATTTTTCAGCAAAATAGCAAATTCATCTCCGCCAACCCGCGCTAGTATGCCTTTATTTCCTAGACAGGCTTTTAATCTTTGACTGACATTGAGTAAAAATAGATCGCCAAATTGATGCCCAAAACCCTCGTTAATTACCTTAAAGCGGTCAATACCTAAAAATAGCAGGGCAAATCGTGAGTTTTTCTGAAGCTTCGTGTCAGCGATTACCCATTCTAATTGTTGCAAAAATAGATTGCGATTCGGGAGATCGGTTAGAGTATCGCGCAATGTATGGTGTAATAGCTTATAGCCTAGAACAGTTCCAGATGCGATCGCTAAGGCTAGTGTTGGTGCTACTAAAGGTATCCACCCCGCTTGCGTAAATATACCAAAGCAAATACCAAATAGAATTACCGCAGAAATTGCGCCAGCTACTCCTAGTAACAGAGGATGGCGAAGTCGCCATGCAAATACACCCCCAATCAAAGCCCATGTCCATATCCAAAGAAATTCTGCCCATTCCGGCCAAAACCAAAATATGGATTGTCGATCTAAGGTTGTGTTTAAGATTTGGCTAACCAGTTGAGCATGAAGCAGCACTCCAGGGATACCTGGGTTTGTAGTCTTACCTGCACTGTAAGGAGTAAAAAACAGATCCTTTAAACTAGGAGCAGTTGTGCCAATTAGCACTACCTTGTCTTTCACCCAATTAGGGTCAAACTGACCTCGCAGGACTTGCGTCAATGACACTTTTCGCGCCAATGTTTCAGGTGAACGGTAGGAAATCATCACCTGATAGCCTGCATTATCAATATTTTGATACCCACCCGCATCAGTACTTAAAGCCGGGAATACAGTGTTACCTAATAGCAGCGCATTTGACTTAACTTTTAGATCGTCTCTCGACTTTCCAAGATATTTGAGGCTCAACTGTAAAGAGAAAGAGTAGAACTTGTCCTTCCCTGCTTGGGCATACATCCAATTCCGACGCACAACTCCATCTGGATCGACCACAAGGTCGTTGAAGCCGATTTGTTCTGCTGGCAGTCCGGGAATGGGGGAAACTCCTTCTCCATCAGGATCTGCAAGTTTCGTAATGGTCACAACATTGGGAGCCTGGAGTTGCTCAAACAGTGCTTCATGACCTGGAGGTTGGGGAAGATTACGATAAATGTCTAAACCAATAGCTTTGGGCTTGGCCTGTTGTAGCTTTGCTAGTACTTGAGACAAAGTTTGATCGTTAATTGGCCATTTCAGTTCTTTAAGATCGGCTTCTGTGATTGTGACTAATAATAGTCTTGGGTTAGGGTCAGCATCAGTTTGGAGGCGTACCATTTGGTCAAAGGCGACCAATTCTAGGAACTGCAACCAACCAACTTGTCTCATACCCATTACCAGCCCTGTAATGAGAATACTAGCGATGACAACTGATTGCCTCAAACTCAGTGTGGTAAGTGATAGATTAATTTGACGCTTACCGTGTTGAGTCGCTAAGTATACTAATGACCGGAACTTTTGGGAATATTTAGCAATCACAAAAACATTAGATTCATAGAATGGATTGTTTGAAATTGATTAAAAACTGATATCTAGGTTTTGGATGGTCTAGCAAAAAAGATTTTTTAGTAGATTAGGAACTCTCAAAAAACCTAGTTTATTGATAATTAAGGGCTGGGTTGGACTTTAATATTCAAAAAAGGCTCTTGTGCGATCGCATCTAATTTCTCTGACTTTAATAGCTCTGTCCAATTAGCAGTGAGCCTAAAATTATTAGGTTGAGTTGTTCTGAGTTCTGCTAGTGTCCCTAGTGCATCTTGCCAAAGTCCGGCTTTGGCATATAAATTAACACGCTCTACAGGCGATGTTTGCTCTAGCTTTTTAGTCAGGTTCGAGTCTAGTTCTACTCTTTGAACCCAACCATGCACGACAATATCGTTTGCTCTGTTTTCAGGATCGCAAATCATTGACACATACCAATTGTATTTCTTACCAGTAGCAAGAGGCGGTAAAGACTTAGAACCAGGTAAGCTAAAATTTATGACTCCACCAGCATTAGTTTTGGTGAAAGTTGTCTCATAAACTGAATGACGATTCTCATCTTGCAAAACAAACTCCACCATTGTTGGTGCGGAGGTTTGTGGTAAATAGAACAAAAAGTTGGGATATGCTTTTTTGGTAAATCCCACATTAGTTTCTGGGATTAATGCCATTAATCGCCCCACATTACTAAAACATTCTCCACGTGTTCCCCCTCCAATTCTGCGTCCAGGTAAACCCTCTCTTGGCTTATCTTCAGATGCCAGAACTGTTTGGGGAACTGCCCATGAGAATGTCAATAGCGATGTTAAGCAAATAGCCGTAAATGCCTGGTTTTTCAGATTTTTATCTAGCATCAGCCAAATAGGTAATTGAACAACTAAAATGTAAGTTTCCTTATTCAATAAATAGCCTAAATCTTAGCTAAATAGTACATTTAATTAGTTTAATTCATCATAGTTTTAAATAGTCCAGTTAAACTACTTAAATATGCACTTTACATATCAAATATACGAACCTTATTTTGATATTTATTAGCGAGAAAATGCGTGTTTTCAGTATATACACGTATTAAATTTATATCAATCAATTTTTTAGATGTACACCTATGTAATTTTGTTCCCGGAGGATGCATCTATTGTGTAAATACAAATCCTATCCACGATATTCTTTTAGGCTGATAGGCTTTGAGATGTGTGTACACACTGTAATGGATCGTGGGCAGGTTTCCAGCTTGAAAAAAAGTAAGCCAACGTGTTAGCTAAATGCAAACAACGGGCAATATAGAGCCATAAGCTTTAGTTTCAACGATCTTGATTCTATGAGGAGTTTCTTTGATGATTCTTCAGTGGATTCTGCAATTCAGCCATCCAAACGACATGCATTCTTAAAAAACTCTCGCAATGTGATGGAAGTGTTAGTGGTTACAGAGGTGGAGTTGCAGATCCAATCTTTACCCGCTAAAACTGCCAAATACATCAACCCATCTGAGGTGACTGCCTACGCATTAAATCGTCTTCCTGCTTTGTATGCTACTAGCAAAAGAGGTTGGCAGCGACAATTACATCGTGGTAAAACCGAGTTTCAGCAGAAAGTTGCCACGGCTGTACGGCAGGCACTTATCGCTGTACAACAAGATCCCTTGCGTGCAGAAGATTTTCTTGATTTTCAGGAAGAAAATGCAGCGCTAGCTGCTTTACAAGAACTTAAAATCTTACTCCAAGATGCAGATTTGTGCTGGGAAAACTTACCTAATGCGATCGAACAAACATTGCTCGATACGTTGCGGGGAAGGATAACGTGGCGCAAGTCTGGTATTCCAGATAAAGAAATCTTTGATTGGGAGAAACATCCACATAATCAAAGAGGGTAATACCAATTCAAAATTACGAGGCATTAGGTGCAATCGGGTTTTACGGTTTGCATCTGTTGCTTGATTTTGGCGAATTGGTATAAGGGGAGGATTATGTAGTAAGTGCTAAAGTCCTGACTACAAACAAATTATTCTCTCCTGCTGCCTATCCATATTAACTATTTATGCACATTAATTTCCGAAGATATTTAAGACGAATACACATTCGTTTAATAGGATTTTTACTTGGTATATTTTTAGGGTTAGTTTTCAGCCTGTTTACCTTAGTAGGAACATTAGTTCCTGTTGCTGCCCATGATTCTGTACCATCATTGATGGTTGAGGAATTATCCAATACAGCACAGCAAGAGCAGCAGGGTAGACAATACTACGAAGCTGGGCAGTTTTTGGCAGCAATTAAAATCTGGCAACAGGTTTTACAGATTTATCAGTCACAAGGAAATTGGCTCAACCAAGCTAGAGTACTAAATAATCTTTCGTTAAGTTATCAACAATTAGGGCAGTGGTTGGAAGCTACTCAAGCAATTTCTACCAGTCTAAAATTGTTACCCGCAAAAGGTGGCAGTACACAAGCAGAGTTAAACGTCTTAGCTCAAACCTTGAACAATCAAGGAAGTCTAGAGTTAGCTACTGGCAAATCTGAAGCAGCGTTAGCCACTTGGCAAAAAGCTACTGCTACATATACTAAAGCAGAGAATGAAACAGGCGTGATTCGCAGTCTGATTAACCAATCTCAGGCTTTGAAGGCTTTAGGGTTATACCGTCGAGCTTTATCTACCTTGACTCAGGTAAATCAAATTCTCCAGAAACAACCTGATTCGGCACTCAAAACTGCTGGCTTACGCAGTTTGGGTTCTAGCCTGCGCTTAGTAGGAAATTTAGAACAAGCACAGCAGGTTTTGCAACAAAGCTTGGCGATCGCGCAAAAGTTACAATTACCAGTAGAGATTAGTGCGGCATTGATCGATTTGGGAAATGTCGCCCGTGCAAACCAAGATTCCGATTCGGCTTTGGCTTTTTATCAACAAGCTACAGCGATTGCACCTTCCCCAATCTTAAAAATGCGATCGCAATTGAATCAACTGAGCATTTTACTGGATCGAGAAAAATGGGCATCTGCTCAGACAATCTGGAATCAAATTCAACCTCAATTAGCTAATTTACCTCCAAGTCGTGGGGCGATTTATGCTCAACTTAACTTAGCCCAGAGTCTAATTCGCCTCAAACAAGCAAATCTTCCCGATGTTCCCACCGCAGCAAGTATTGCCCAATTAGTAGCAAATAACCTACAACAAGCAAAAAGTTTGGGAGACAAGCAAGCAGAAGCTTACGCACTGGGTAAACTTGGTAGGCTTTACGAACAAAATCAGCAGTGGAAAATTGCCCAAGAACTTACTGAGCAAGCGCTTGTACTTGCCCAAGCTATTAATACACCAGAAATTGCCTATCGTTGGCAATGGCAGTTAGGACGACTTTTGCAAGTTCAAGGAGATATGCCAGGAGCAATCGCTGCTTATACTCAAGCTGTAAATACTCTACAATCCTTGCGTAGCGATCTGGTTGCGATCGATCCAGACATTCAATTTAGTTTTCGGGATAGTGTAGAACCTGTTTACCGGGAACTAGTCAGTTTGCTTCTCAAAACTGACAACTCACAACCCAGCCAACAATCTCTCACCCAAGCCCGTCAAGTTATTGAGTCTTTACAATTAGCAGAACTGGATGATTTTCTTCGTGAAGCTTGTTTAGATAGAAAATACACTCAAATCGATCGCTTAGATCCTTTAGCAGGAGTGATCTATCCCATCATTTTGGCAGATCGATTAGAAGTAATTCTCAGCTTGCCGCAACAACCGCTACGCCATTATGCGACTATTTTGCCTGAAGATCAGCTAGAGACCATTGTAGAAAAACTACGTAAAAATTTAGTCATTCGCTCCAAACAAGACTTTCTGCCGTTATCTCAACAAGTATATGATTGGCTGATTCGTCCAGTAGAAACCGAGCTAGCAAAAAGTGGCATTAAAACCTTAGTGTTTGTACCAGACGGTGTATTACGAAATATTCCGATTGCAGCTTTGCACGACGGAAAGCAATATTTGATTGAAAAATATAGTATCGCTTTAACACCAAGTCTACAGTTACTACCGCCTAAAAGGTTGCAACAGCGCAACTTTAAAGTACTTAGTGCTGGCTTAACTGAAGCACGACAAGGCTTTTCTCCCTTAGATTATGTGGAAGAGGAACTCAAGGAAATCAAATCGGAAGTACCCAGCACGGTGCTATTAAATGAGGAATTTACTAGCAATAATCTCAAAAATTCTCTGAAATCTTCTTTTTTCCCCATTGTTCACATTGCTACTCATGGAAAGTTTAGCTCGAAGGCAATGGAAACATTTATTTTGGCTTGGGATGAACGAATCAGGATTAATGAATTAGATAACCTACTACAAATACCTGAACAGAAAAAGCGGCAAACAGTCGAACTGCTGGTTCTTAGTGCTTGTGAAACTGCAACAGGAGATAAACGAGCTGCTTTAGGATTAGCTGGAATAGCTGTCAGAGCAGGAGCTAATAGCACCTTAGCAACATTATGGTCTGTCAATGATGAGGCCACAGCCAATTTGATGCGTTATTTTTATAAGAATTTAAGCAGCAGCCAACAAACCAAAGCAGAAGCTTTACGCCGTTCCCAAATAGCTCTTTTAAAAGATCCCCAATATGAGCATCCAGTTTACTGGGCACCTTATATTTTAGTTGGGAACTGGCTGTAGATTATTTCTAGTAATTCTTAACTTGTCACTAATACCTTAATTCAATATGTAACTTACAGCTTCTGGCTTGCTATGACAAAGCTTTGAATATGATTAAAAACTTCTTCTATCTCTGTGATTAATTCGGTAGTGCCTCTACGCTCTTGCTTGTGAGCTAATTGTTCTAGTTTGTCAGCAGCTAGATACATAGTTGTAGCCCCTATATTGGCGCTAGCACCTTTAATCTGATGGGCTTCTTTCGCCATTTGCGGAAAATCACGAGCAGCGATCGCCACTTTAATTAAGTCCAAACGAGATGTAACATCTTCTACAAATAATTGCAACAAATGTAATTCAAATTCGGCATCATTTTCGGAAATTTGATGTAAGTGTTGCCAATCAATTGGTAGATTGTGTATATCAATTTCTTCTATCGGAGAAACTGGATTCTCTAACGTAATTACCTCTCGTGTCTCTAGGAGAAACTGGTTCCAATGTTCTAATTTTATTGCCAAATTTTCTTTGATGACAGGCTTACTTATATAGTCATCCATTCCTGCATCTAGGCACATTTGTCTGTCTTCTTTCATGGCATTAGCAGTCATCGCAATTACTATAGGACGACGATGGTTGGCAAAGAAGCTCTCTTGCCGACGATGAATTTCTTTTGTAGTTTCCAAACCGTCGAGGACTGGCATTTGGCAATCCATTAAAATCAAATCGTAAGGAACTATTTCTAATAGTTGCAGAACTTCTTGACCATTGGCAGCTACATCAGCAGTATAGCCAAGACTTTGTAGTTGCTTTAATGCTACTTTTTGATTTACTAAATTATCTTCAGCTAGTAAGATTCTTAACTTAGGCGAGCTAGCAAAAGGCTCATTTTTTTTGTCTAAATTTTTCATTCCACACTCCTGAATTATAACTTTCAATTCCTCTTGTACCAGTTCACCTTTAGTTTCTAAAACATTCATAATCGTATCGAGGAGTCGTGATGCTTTAATGGGTTTGACTAAATAAGCAGCAAATCCTATGTTGAGCGCCCGATGTACTTCATCTCGTTGATTAGTAGAAGTAAGCATAATTAAAGGTGTTTTAGCAATAGCAAAATTGGCCTTAATTTGTTCTCCCAATTCCAGACCATTTATTCGGGGCATCTGCATATCAATTAAGACAACATCATAAGGTTTGTTTTGCTGGCAAGCTGTTAGCATAGCGCTCAAGGCAGCCTCAGCACTATCAGCTTTATCTACTTGCATTCCCCAACGGGTAGCTTGATGGTAAATAATTTTGCGATTAGTGGCATTGTCATCAACCACTAACAAACGGCGATCGCTCAGTATTCCACAGTCATCTATCGTAGTAACAGGCTCTTGTTGCTTGGCAAAAGGAATCTCAAACCAAAACTTCGAGCCTTCGCCTAACTGACTTTCTACTCCAATTTCTCCTCCCATCAAAGTTACTAATTGTTTACAGATAGCCAATCCCAAACCAGTGCCACCATACTTGCGAGTAGTAGAAGCATCTACCTGGGTAAATGGGGTAAACAGTTTGCTTTGGTCTTTGGTGGTAATGCCAAGACCAGTATCGGTGATGGTAAAGCGGATATTAGCTGTAGTGGTAGTTTCCGATCGCAATTCGGCTCGTACTACTACCTCTCCATTACTGGTGAACTTGATCGCATTACTAATCAGGTTCATCAAAATTTGTCGGAGACGGGTAGCATCGCCTTGCAGGTGAGTCGGAACGTTGCGATAAATCAACGCGGCAATTTCTAATCCCTTCTTATGAGCTTGGGGGGCTAATAAATCTAACACCTCTTCCACACAAGTTGATAAATCAAAATTCAGAGTTTCTAAAGCCATTTCCCCAGCTTCAAGTTTGGATAGATCCAAAATCTCGTTAATCAGGCTTAAAAGAGCATCGCCGCTAATGCGAATTGTCTCCATGAAATCTCGCTGTTCTTGGTTGAGGGGAGTTTCCAACATCAAGCCAGTCATCCCCAATACAGCATTCATGGGAGTTCGGATTTCATGACTCATATTGGCTAAAAAAGCACTTTTGGCTTGAGAAGCCAACTCTGCTTGACGACGAGCCACTTCTAATTCTTGTCGCTGTTGAGTTTCTACTTCTAATAATTGGGCTTGGGCGATCGCAATGCCTACTTGATCGGCGATTTGGCGTAAAAGATGAGTTTCAAAACTTGACCATTGGCGGGGAGAGGCACACTGATGGACAATTAACAAACCGCAGAGTTCTTCTTTGACGAGTATGGGGATGACTAAATTGGCTTTAACCCCAAGCTTTTGCAGGAATTCTAGATGACTTTGTTGAATAACGATCGCATCCAAATCAGCGATCGCGTCAATTTGCTTTTGTCGGTACTGTTGTAGACTGTATTGTTGCTGATATTCTGTTTGCAGATAAGAGTCAGCGCTATTTTGTGCTTTAATTGCTGGCCAGTCAGCAACTACTGCCTCAATCAAAATACTTCCGCATCCATCTGGCGACAGCTGATAAATTAAAACTCGGTCAGTTTGAAGAATTTTTTGAACTTCTGTAACAGTGATTTGCAGAATTTCTTCAATTTGCAAAGATTGGCGAATTTTGAGGGTGATTTCTGTAAATAATTGCGATCGCAAGTTTTGGCGTTGCAATTCTTCTTTTGCCTGCTTGCGCTGAATAAACTGCCCTACTAATTCGCCAATAGAATTCATGATTTTTGCCAAATCTTGGTCATATTGCTGAATCTGATGGCTGAAGCAGGTAATTACGCCAAGAATTTTCTTTTCGCTACGAATTGGGAAACCAAAAGCACCATGTAATCCTATTTGTTGAGCAATCTGGTTTCGCAAAAAGTTAATATCGCTAACGACATCAATTAGCCAAACAGGTTCACCACTAGCCCAAACATGGCCAGGTAATCCGATTCCTGGTGCAAACGTGATTTCTTGACTCAGTGTTTTAAACACTTGCATTTCCAAAGATGCACGATGCCACAAATCAAGAAAATCAAGTACATTTGCTTGCTGGTTTACCATCCAAATTTCGCTCACATCCCATCCCAAACTTTCACAAATTGCTTGGAGTATTTGGGGAGTGGCTTCGGAGATTGAATTAGATTCTGCTAAAACGCGAGTAATAGCATATTGTGCTGTGAGATGTTTTTGGGCGCGTTTGCGCTCAGTAATATCCTGAGCAGTTCCCATAACTTGATGTGGTGTACCATCTGCTCGACGTTTAAAAACAGTTTCACGATGCCAAAGCCAACGCCACTCACCATTGATGTGCTTGACTCGTTGCTCAAATTCTACTATTTCACCGTCTGGGATATTCGGGAACTGCTGGTAATAAACCATCCTAATCTGTAGATCGTCAGGATGAATAATAGTCGGTAAAAGGTTTGCACCTATTTTCGCAGCATCTTCTGGGTTATAACCTACAAATTCGGCCAGGTTTTTATTTGCATAAACCCCTGTTAAGGTGTCTAAGTCTAATACATAGATCATGCTGGTGGTGTTTTCTGTGACACTCTCAGCAAAACGTTTACTTTCACGCAATGCAACTTCTGCTTGTTTGCTCTCGGTGATGTCTATACCTGTACCAATAAGGTATTCTACAGAGCCTTCGTAGTCTTGAAGAATGGTATTTGACCAAGAAATCAGCCGTAGGCTACCATCTTTAGTTTTCCAATAGTTTTCATAGTTTTGAGAGTTGGGAGTTATGTGCCCTGCTCTTAATTTCTCAAAAATTGCTTTGACTGGCTCTACTTCTTCAGGAACTAAAAACAAATTCCAGAAATATCTATCCCTGACTTCATCGAAGGAGTAACCAGTTATTTGCTCGCAAGCTTGATTGAAGCGAACAATTTGTCCTTGTGGGTTGAGAACTATAACTAAAGCACTGACTGTATCTAGCACTGCTGAGATAAAGTTCCGCTCTTCGTGCAGTGTATCTTCTACAACCTTGCGCTGGGTGAACTCACGATAAATTAAATAGTAAATTACGCCCAGAGTGAGAAAACTTGAGCAGATAGCGATCGCTATGATCGAGATTGTATTATTAGCACTGGCTTTGACAATTAGCGATCGCTGTTGCAGTAGCTTCCTTTCTTGCTGTTCCATATCAGAGATAACCTTGCGGATATCATCCATCAGGTTTTTCCCCCGATCTGTGAGGATTAGTTGCAATGCTGCATCAAATCCTTTTTGCTGACGCAACTCGATAGTTTGCTTGAGTTCGTTAAGTTTAGCGGCTAATAGTGGTTTGAGTACTTCAATTTGTTGTTGTTGATATTTATCGGCTGTTAAATTTCTCAGATTTTCAATTTCTTGCTCCACTTCTGCAAGTGTAGCCTGATAAGGTTTAAGATAACGCTCTTGTCCCGTCAAGATGTAACCGCGTTGCCCAGTTTCAGCATCTTGGATATGGGATAGCAATGCTTCTAAACTATTGATTGTTTCTTGAGTTGTTTTAACTTGGTTATTGCTATTAATTAAAACTGTCGTGCTGCGATAAGAAACTAAGCCAATCAATACTAAAATTACTGATGCTAATCCAAAGCCACCCGCAACTCTTTTAAAAAAATGCTTACGTATCTTTTCTACCTGTTTACGTCGATTAGTTACAAGTACCAAATTTGCTAAATTACGTCGTAGTTCCATTTGTTTAATAACTTGGCGACCGAGAATTTTTAAAGCTTCAACTTGTTCTGGGGTGAGGTTTCTCGGTACGTAGTCAATGACGCAAAGTGTTCCTAAAGCATAGCCTTCAGGGTTAGTTAAAGGTACACCAGCATAAAAGCGAATATTAGGGTCAGAGGTAACTAATGGATTTGCCGCAAACCTTTCGTCGGCTGTAGCGTCGGGTACAGTAAAAACATCAGATTGCACAATTGCATGGGCGCAAAATGCTATATCTCTAGGTGTTTCTAGCGCATCTAGCCCAATTTTTGATTTAAACCACTGACGATTTTTTTCAACTAAACTGACTAAAGCAATGGGAGTTCCACAAATATATGATGCTAAACGTGTGAGATCGTCAAATGCTGCTTCAGATGGAGTATCGAGAACTTTGTATTCTAAAAGAGCTTCAATTCTCTGTGCTTCGTTATCAGGTAATGGTGCTGTCATTTTTAGGATTTATCTATAGAAAAAATAATTAAGTAGATAGATATGGCAAGAGATTTTTAGCTTTAAAATTTTTGTTTTAATGGTAAACAAACATTAACAATATATATTTTTTCTTATTATTTACTTTAATAATTTTATGGTTTAGTCTAATTTTTCATGCGAATAAACAGTCAAGTAAATTAATATAATTTACTTATAAATAAACAGTAGCTATTTTCTGCTATCTGTTCATAACTTAACTTGTCAGCGAGACTTGACATTATTTTTAAACCACGTCCACGTTCTCGATTGTTTTCTTCAAATTCAGATACTTCTTGTAATTTTTCTTCTAAATTGAAAGGTTTACCTTGAGAAAATATACGTATTTCTATAGATTGAGCATAACGGCAAACTTCTATAGTAATAGGGGTTTGTGCTGATAAATTTTTGTGGGCGTGTTCAACAATATTAGTAAAACCTTCTGCCAGTAAGGTTTGGCATTGCCACCAAATTTCTGGTTTAGTTATGGGCGGTTGATTTATTTGCTCAAACCAAGATAAAACAGAAGATAAAGCTGTAATATCTGTATTGATTTTTAAAGAAATTTTATTATCCACTTGATTAAGTATTCAAAAATTTAGTTTTATCATAATCGAAAACTAATTCATTTAATTTACGTATTTTTACTATATATTATTCACAAAAATATATGTAATTTGAAATAAAGAAATTATTTAATTCTCATTGTATTAGATACCTTTCTGATTTATGGTAAAAATTTTAGTTATTGATGACGATCCGATTGTTAGAGCCGCACTAAATAGAACTCTCCAAAAACAGGGTTATGAGACTACTGTTGCTAGTAATGGAGAGGAAGGAATTGCACAAGCTCGATTGCTACGTCCGGCTTTAATTATCTGTGATTGGGTGATGTCACAGTTAGATGGATTAGAAGTATGTCGTCAAATTAAGGCAGATCCAGAGTTAGCTACTACTTTTTTTATTCTGCTGACTGCTAAAGGCGCGGCTCCGGGTGAGGAGGAAGATAGAGTAAGAGGATTAGATGCGGGAGCAGATGAGTTTGTTTCTAAGCCAATCCAAATGAGTGAATTAAAGGCGAGAGTAAGAGCAGGGTTAAGGTTATATCAACTAAATCAAGATTTACAAAGTAAAAAACAAGCTTTAGAAATACTCAATCAGAATTTGCAAACCCAAAAGCAAATTTTAGAGGCAGAATTGGCTGAGGCGGCTGATTATGTGCGATCGCTTTTACCTTCGCCCCTTCAAGGAACAGTAACTACAGAAGCATTGTTTGTTCCCTCAGCACAGTTAGGCGGTGATTGCTTCGACTATTACTGGTTGGATAACGAGCATTTAGCAATTTATTTGTTAGATGTATCAGGACATGGGGTAGGTTCTGCTTTGCTATCTGTATCTGTATTAAATATTTTGCGATCGCAATCCCTATCCAACACTAACTTTTACCAACCTAGCGAAGTTCTCAAAGCACTTAATCATGCTTTTCAAATGAAAAATCACGGTGATAAATACTTCACAATTTGGTATGGAGTTTATCACCGCGTCAAACGCCAACTTGTTTACGCTAACGCCGGACATCCTCCAGCTTTACTTTTATCTGGTACATCTGCAACCAGCTTTCAAGTTAGAAAACTCAGTTCTCTAGATTTACCAATAGGCTTTTTACCTGATGTTGATTTTGAGGATGCTGTATTTGATATTGAACAAGACAGCACTCTCTACATCTTTAGTGATGGAGTTTATGAAATAAGTCAGCCAGATGGAAAGATTTGGGGAGTTGATGCTTTTATTGATTTACTAATCAAATATAGCAATGTCAATAACTGTTATCTAAATCTTGTTTTAGAACAGATTATGGCATTAAATCACCAACAAAATCTGGAAGATGATTTTTCGTTGTTAAAAATATTCTTTAATTAAACTCACTTACTCTGTTGCAGCTAAAAACTGACGATTGAAGTCATCTTTATCGACAAATGTTTGAAAAATTCTGTCCAGTTTTGTAAGCTCAAATAACATCCTAACTTGGTCATTAATAGAACAGAGGAAAAGTTTAGCATTAGCATTACGTACTACTTGCATTGCTGATACTAAAGAACCTAAACCTGAACTATTGACAAAGCTAACTGCTTTCATATCTATTAATAAAATATCAATCCCGTCAGCTAAACTATCGTTAATTTCACGACGTAATTCATTACCTTTAATTCCATCTAATATTCCAGTCAATTCAATTGTTCTCATGTTTGCAGGCATAAATTATTTACCTTATTAGTACGTCAAAATTTATACTTTATATTTTGGCATTTGTAAATTGAAACGGCAAGTTATCTTAATTCGGAAATAAGGTGCTATTAGATCCTCGACCTCTTTAAGAAGTCGGAGATCTGTATATTTTATGACTCCTTTGCAGGCTGCCAAACAGATGCACGAATAATAGCCCACAAAAGCAGTAAATTATAAACAGCCCAAGCACTATTGAGTAAGTGAACCCAAGGATTGTGAAGATGACCAATGGCAAAGCGGTAAACGCTCCAAAGTATTCCTAATATTGTCAAGCTAAATATAACTAGTTGCGGCCAAACTAGCCGCAAATAAATTCCCGCTTGCCTTTGTTTGGGTGTAACTTGAAAGTTTATTTTTTGTCCTGTAAATACACTCCAAACAGCTTGGATTAACAAAGGAAATAATGCGATCGCATATTGTTCAGAGCGCCAAACTTCACTAGCAGGAATTCCCCAAGTAGCTGCTAAAAATGTCAGGCGATTAATAATAAATGCTGGGAAAAAGTGTAGAGCAAAATCAGAGCCATAGGTTTTAACTGGAACAATTTCTGTAAAAAAGTAAATAATTGGGCAAGCAATAAAAATTAGAGTAGCAAAACCAGAAAAATAACTATACATCGTCTTAAAATATTGCAGACGTTGCCAAAATGTTAGCCCTGATTTTGTGAGGGGATTTTCTCGCAGTAGTACTTGGATAGTTCCTTGCGCCCAACGTAATCGTTGTTTCAAAGTAGAACTGAGGTCATCCGGTGCTAAACCTTCTGCCAAAAGTTCGTTGTGATAAATAGATTTCCAACCAGCACCATGTAGACGCATGGCTGTATTCATATCTTCTGTAATACTGTTGCTGGATACGCCACCTACTAACTGAAATTCATCTAAGCGTTTTTCATCTTTGGCAAAATCATCAGCAAAATATTGTAATCCAACATTAATTAATGCTTCTCGGCGAAGAATCGCATTTGTTCCTGTATAAAAAGCGGCATTCATGCCATCTTTGCCTTGTTGCAGCGGCCCATAAAATAAACTTGCTCGATGTCCAAAAGGATCGCCCGCAGGAATATTATAAAAATCTTGGGGTGTCTGGACAAAAGCAATACGATTTTGCTCATATTTACCTGTGAACAGATTGTAGTTGTAGAAATATGGCAAAACTCGTTTGAGAAATTGTGGTTTGGGTATATGGTCTGCGTCTAAAGTTAAAATAAATTCTCCAGAAGTTTCGCCAGAGAACATTGCATAATTGAGATTGCCTGCTTTAGCGTGGTGGGGTACGCCAGCAGGTTTGGGACGAGCAATGTAACGGAATCGAGCCAGTTCAACTAATTCCAATTCTTTTTGATGAATAGCTGCTTCTAAAGCTTGCCTTTCAGTTTTGAGGCGATCGCTTATACTTTGATGAGTGGGAGGTAGCCAAAGAATCAACTCTCGCAGACTTTGGACAAACGAGCCGACAGTATTTTCTTCCAAACTTTCTTGCAACCACTGTTCGGCCGCTTGAGTATTAGATGTCAGATTTTCTAATTGTTGCAGGCGTTCTACTAATAAAGAGCGTTCTGCATCTATTCGATGAACTTCTTGCTGTAGTAGTGGTGTTTGCAAATCTGCAATACACAACTTCTCTGTCATGGCTCTCATAGCCGCAGAATTACCATCATCTAGCACATAAACGCGCAATTTGTTGGCAGGGTAATCTATTGCTAGAGCCGCCTGAGCAGTTTGTTCTACTATTTCCGGCGGTTCGTTGTAACAAGTGATAAATACATCTACACTAGGCCAGTCGGATTTTGGCAAAGGTGGAGTCATCAGATCGAGTGACTTAATCTGCCTAACTAAAGGCCGCCACAACCCGATAACAAACATTACACCACCAAAATAGCTATAGATTTCTGCTAATAGCAAGGGTATCGAGAGCCACAGCGCATCAAAATTGATTGAATGAGTGATGCGCCATTGTAAATACCAGATCCCAAAAATTAAATTTATTTCTGCTAAGTAGCGAAATAATAGTGTTCTTTTTTTTAAAATTGAACGGCTGTTGCCCGAAAAATTTGGGGAATTATCAATAAATATAGAAGCCATTGTGTAACCAATAATAAATTTATAGTAGTTAACTTAATAACCATAAACAGATACTATTTTTTACCTCCTACAACTATTGGTTTTTGAGCTTGCACACTTGTTATTGCTGCGATCGCGATTGCCATCATCTACGTTGACTCAAAATTAAGTATTCCCTAGTGAAATTCATAACTAACAACCTAGGGCAAATGGCTTTATGGATAAGTGAGTTTAAGGGTGTAATCTTCTATGGTATGTCCTCATAAAAAAAGATTAGGAGTAGAGAACATTGGATAATTAATGAGAATCGATGTTAGTGAGTATCGATTACCTGATTTCCCCTAAAACAGAGGTAAATTGATGAAAAGCTTAGTGTTAGGGTTAGTGGCTATGTTGGCATTTGCTCCGAACGCCTACGCAGCAAACATTGCATTTAATGAAGCTTCTCAGGGTGACTTCTCTAGCGATAACTTAAATCCAACAAAACTTAACCTATCTACTGGTTCCAACCTCATCATTGGCTCGACAACAGGTAACCCAAATCTTGACCGAGATTTCTTTTCCATCAATATTCCCTCTGGTTATCTACTCAACCAAATTCTTTTGGCTGACTATCAGGGACGAGATGACGATCAGATCAATCAAGGATTTTTCGGAGTACAAGCAGGTTCACTGATTGAAAATACCACTGTTACCGATAACAATCCTCCATTACTTGGTGCAGCTACGATTGGTGCAGAACCAGGAAAACGTGTTGGCGATAATGTCTTAGACGATTTGGGTAAAGCAGATCCGATCCGGGGATTTTCTTTTGTCGGCTTCCCTAGCGGTGTGCTGACAGAAGGAACGTATACTTTCTGGATTCAGGAAACTACCAAAGGTATCGAAAAATATCAATTAGATTTTCAAGTTGCCCAAGTTCCCGAACCCTCTACCATCTTAGGTATAGGTGTGGCACTGGGCGGCGGTATGCTGTTGAAACGGAAGCAGCGTTTAGCAAAGTAGCATTAGTAAATATTTTGGATATTGAACCACAGATAAACACCGATGAACACTGATGTTTATCTGTGGTTTTTTTATTAGACTTCTTGCATAAATCAATCGCCCTCACCCTAAATCCCTCTCCCATGATTGGGAGAGGGACTTTGAAATTTACTCCCCTTCTCCCAATTTGGGAGAAGGGGTTGGGGGATGAGGGCAAATTTCGCATTCGTGCAAAAGGTCTATTCTTACTTAGATTTTTGCAAGATCTATTTTGCAACTCTCCGATTTTCGCTACTAGAAACCCAGTAACTGCCATTACTATCAGAAATTAACTTAGCTGTTGACTGGGGAATTCTGGGTAAACCGCGACCAGAATTTCCTTGCGCTACAGCCTCCCACCAGGGAGATTTCATTGCAGTAGGACGAATTAAAGGTTGGCGATTCATGACTGTATATAGCAACGATTGCAATATCATGCTGTTGG
Organism: Aulosira sp. ZfuVER01; assembly: GCA_034530615.2. Lineage (GTDB taxonomy): Bacteria > Cyanobacteriota > Cyanobacteriia > Cyanobacteriales > Nostocaceae > Aulosira. Next base: position 42,211 of record JAVRCV020000032.1, on the reverse strand, counting down.
TGCTGCCTGTGAAACCAACTGCTGTTTTACCTGTGGTTTCATAAAAGCCTTCATAATAACCTGTCAGTGGGTTATATAAATCAGTCGTTGCTGGGAATAACTTCTGACTATATTGATGTTCTGGAAGTAAGGCATGATAAGCAAAAGCTACTGCTGTACTCACCATTCGCGCTTTCGGTACAGTTTGCCCATCATCTCCTACAGCGATCCAAGGTTCATCTTTGGCAGTAATTGCGCTGTGAACAGTGTAAGGCTTGCGGTCTATTAGGGTAGTAGCTGAGGCTGTCAGGGTTCCGGTATGACGGTAACGTTCGGCTTGTGCTTGAAAAATTGGCTCAAAGAGCGATCGCATTTTTGGATCTAAGCCAAATTCCAACGCATAAAGTAAGAAAGGATTGCTGACTGTATATTGATTAACTTGGGAATTCGTATCAGTTCGCTGACGCTGGATTGGTACTTTCACTCCCTCCACCAAAGCAGTTTTATATTCACCGCCAACAGCCGAACCCTCAACATCAAAACCCCATAATTGAAAAGCACGCGCGGCATATTCTTCATACCCTAAGCGGGTTTCCGGGTTGACGCGGGTAAGGGTACGTCCTTCTTGATCTTTGGCGGTTGTAGTACTGGATAAAATACCATCCCGCACTACCCGCAGGTATGACCAATCTAAGACAACTCGATCGACGGCTGCGGCGTATTCTGGATGATGGCTTTTTAAGTTGTAAAGTGCTGCCAGCATCCTACCTAAATCTAAAGCTGACCAGCCGTTACCGTCGGGAACAGGATTTCCGCCATAATCTATTGCTTGGAGCGATCGCGTATCGTATCCTCGATTTGGTAACTCCCCTGCAAATAACGGCAGTTTACCTAAAGCTGCTAACAAATGGCGGGTGCGCTGGTCAAATTCTTTCGCAGAAATAATATCAAGCGATCGCGCTGCGTGTAATGCTGCTAAATAATCTCCTAATCCCCAAAGAGTTGCACCTTTAAAATCACTGCGATCGTCTATCAGCCCACTTTTAGAATGATAATTTGCTTGAAAATATCTCCATGCGGCTTCTGCATAGCGACGTTCAACTACTGTTAAAGGTCGAGTTAGTTTTAAGTTAGACGATGACTCTGGATTACCAACTGGTGGAATGGGTGCGACAGCCACCTCATCAACCTTAGAAGTATCCGCAGGAGGTGGAGCCGGAACACTAGAATTTGGTGGAGTTGCAGAAGTATGATTGCTAGGCGGTTTAGTTGGTGTACTGGTAGCAGCAGAGGCAATTAAAGGCCGATTTCCTCTAGCTTTGTAGTACAGAATTTCTAAAATTAACCCGTTGGTATTGCCAGTTAAAGCTTTATTCGGCTGCTTCGATTCTTCATAAATGCCAGCGTAGTAACCATCATTATTAGGACTGCGAAGATCCTTAACTGCATCAAAAATCTTTTGCGCATAAGCATTATCTGGAAAAAGATAACGCCAGCCAAAAGCTGCTTTTGTACTAAGACTGCGAAACTGGGGGTAAGGTTTGTTTTCGTCTGTAATTGTCGCCCAGGCATTACCGTTAGAGTAAACAGTATTGTAAAGAAAATAAGGTGGTTGGTCGATGTTGTCTTCTGTTACCGCAGTCAACTGACCTGTAGCATCGTACCTCCGCTTCTGCACATCTAAAACTCTAGCTGCAAAATCTGCTAACTCACCTTGCAAGCCAAATTCAATACCATCAAGAATATAAGATTCACTAACAACATAATTATTTGCGTTGGTGCTTTGGAAATCGCGAGTATCAACAGGAATTTGCACACCGTTAACTTCAACCATCTTATATGGTTGCAAGGCAAGAGCTTTTGGTGCAGAAAAACCCCAAAGTTGATAACCTCTAGCGCCGTATTCTTCGTAGCCGAGTCGTCCTTCTTGTACTAGTAATGTTTTTTTATCTGGGAGAACCATAGCACCGTAAAGTTGTTCATCTTTGAGCGATCGCCCTACTTGCCACTTGGCTACAATTCCTTTGAGCCAATCATTATATTGCGGGTGACAAGTACGAATCACATCAAACGCCGCTAGTATCCGACCTACATCTAAAGCAGACCAGCCAATCCCCCGTTCGTTGGGATTGTTACCATAATCAACCATTTGTCCGGTGGCTGCGTTGTAGACTTTATTAGGTAAGGCATCTTCAAACAGCTTTAGGCTGCTGAGAGTCGTCAAAAACTTGTTGAGACGCCCATCAAAGTCTGCTTGATCTGTGAGATTTAGCGATCGCGCCGCATTCAACGCCATCAAGTAATTCCCCATATCCCAAAGCGTACCCGAAGGATAACCCCCAGTAGAATTAGTAAATCCTGTCGCTGGCTGATAATTTTTGACAAAATATTGCCAAGCCGCACGAGCATAAGTTTGTTCTTCGGGCGTGAGCGGGGCAGTAATATTGCTACAACTACTAGAATTTTGGGATAAGACTGGTGTCGGGATGTAAAAGAACAATTGCAGCACTGTCCCAACTAGGAACAATGCAATCCATCTCAACAGCTTTTGTTGATGGTGCTTGTATATCATAATGCACAGAAGGAGTTAGGAGGGTCGTAGCCCGTCTGTACAGTTATATCCGTAAATCGAGCTTTGATGACATTGCACGCATGAGATCCATTTTCGGTTTCTGGGAGAAATTTAACAAAGAGTGGGACGCAGCAAACCGCTCCACATTGATTGTGCAGGGCGATACTTCTTTGGTCGGTGGTATATGTGCTTACAAGCTTTACATCAATCGCAATGTTTATGGAACAGGAGCAAGATTTGCCCATTTAGCACCACCGAATAGCGTTTACACCCGTCTCAAAGCAGGAAATTACAGCGTAGTCTTGCGAGAGCATAATGTAAGTAAGCCAGACCGGATGGAGTCGAATACGCTCCACATAGAGATACGTGATGACGAACAGATTACGATTCGAGCTTCACTGCAAGACGGACAGATCATTTTGTCTTTCGATGATAAGGCAACGCTTTGAAGGTGATAATAGGTGAGCGTTATAGCACCAACAGGCTAGCAGAAAATCTAGAGGATAAAGCCTCAGCAGCAATTTACAATGAGCCTAGAGAGCTTTGGAGAAAGGCCGATGACGTTGCAGAAATTACAAAACCAGACGCGCTATTCTTCAGACAAAAACAACTAATTAAGTGATGATGAGGAAAATCAAATGGCAACTAACACTTCTTTAGAGGAACGGCTAGCAGCAGTCGAAGCAGCGATTGCTGAATTGCAGAAGCAAGTTGCGACTCCTCAAGCAACCAATTGGCTGCAACAAATTACAGGGTCTTTTAAGGATGAACCTGCTTTTGAAGAGGTACTTGCTTATGGTCGAGCGATTCGTCAAGGCGATGAATCTATTCTCGAAGCGCAAGACGAGCCATGAAGTATTTATTAGATACGGATCATCTGAGCATTCTTCAGCGACAAGCAGGACAGGATTACACTAACCTTTCAACACGCATGGCTCACTATCCACTATCAGATTTTGCTGTATCGACAGTAACATTTCACGAGCAGATGCTTGGCAGCCACACTTATATCAATCGCGCTCGTTACTTAAATGACATCGTGAAGGGGTATGAAATGATGACGCGACTCGTCCGCGACTTCAAGGTGTTACCCCTCGTTTCGTTTGATGCAGGTGCAGCTACGGCATTGAGTCAATTACAGTCGCAACGGATTCAACTTGCAAAGATGGATGCTAGGATCGCAGCCATTACGCTATCCCGTGGATTGATTTTGTTAACCCGTAATCTTCGAGATTTTAGTAAAGTGGAGGGGTTAGTGACTGAAGATTGGACGGTTTGAAGCGTCAATAGAAATAAGTCGTGTTAATTGCGGCATAACAACCCTAATGCAGTGGACTTACAGAGTATTCTCACTTCGTTTCAGTTATATTCTGTCGCCGCTGATGGGGAACGTTACCAAAAGTTTAGCGAAATTAGGATACAGCTAGCGATAGCAGTCATGGGCGATCGCTTAGGCATAGGCTAAAAAGGTTATTAAAACAACTGACAACAAGCCATGATGTTAGGCTGTGAGAAAATTTAGGGGAAGGTAAAGTTATGCAAGCTAAATTTCAAGAGCAACTTTCTCCCTCTGATGCCGAAGTTATCTTGGAACGTTTGCCTGAAAGAATTCGAGAAGCTTTGGTTGCTCGTGCTACTGAAATTGAATATCCCATCGAAGCAGTAATTGAGATGGCGATCGCCAGTTTTCTTGATACTGAGGCATTAGGTTTTGCAGATTGCAAACCAGGACGTGGGGAGTAAAATTGTAATGCAGGAATGCGCGATCGCTCAATTCATACTTTATTATGCAAGGCTCTTTCAGCCACTCAACAAAGCAATTGCGCTCTGCATTAAGTTACGATCGTTTTGTACTGGATCTAGGAAAGTTAATTCATGAGCCTTGTTTTGGAACGTGAGACACCGCCTCTATGGGAAGATGAAACCGGAGCAATTCGAGTTGGGAATTCAAGGGTTTTGCTGGAGACTGTGATCCGAGCGTTTCATGATGGTGCATCCCCTGAGTCTATTGTTCATCGATACTCAACTCTATCTTTGTCTGATGTCTACAACACAATTGGTTACTATCTTCGACACCAAGATGCTGTACAAGCATACTTAAATCAGAGAGAGCAGTTAGCTGAATCAGTGCAGCAACGTTTGTCTAGTATTCAACCCGATCTCAGCCTAATTCGTACTCGTTTACTATCTCAGCAGAATCAGTAGCACCGATTATGCTGAGTTTGTTAAGCGATGAGAACTTCAACGGTGACATTGTTCGAGGACTGTTTTTGCGTCAACCTAATCTCGATCTACTTCGAGTTCAAGATGTTGGTTTGCGAGAAGTAGACGATCCAGCAATTTTAGCTTGGGCAGCAATTAATCAGCGTATCCTTCTGACTCACGATCGTGCAATGATGCCAGATTTTGCTTATGAGCGTTTGGTTGGAGGAGAAGCGATGGCAGGGATGTTTGTGGTCAACGATCGGATGCCAATTCGACAGGCAATTGACGAGTTGTTACTACTGATCGATTTTAGTGAACAAGCAGAATGGAATGGAGTTGTGTTGTATTTACCTTTGTGAGAGCCAAAGCTTAAGATATTTGCTGTGGAATAACAACAATGATAGCGATCGCTTCGCAAATCAAGTTTCTGATTCGCAAATTAAGTTTCTGATTCGCAAATCAAGTTTTGCGATTCGCAAATTAAGTTTTTGATTCGCAAATTAAGTTTTTGATTCGCAAATTAAGTTTCTGATTCGCAAATTAAGTTTTTGATTCGTATTTTAGCTTCACAACTCATAAACCTGTTTTTGTAGACTTATTTCCGCAAAAATACCCGCATTTATCCAATTTGCTATTCTTTATGCTTTCAAAGATTCTGTAGCTTCACTCAGGCTACTGCATCTGCTTAGTGCGTATTGTAGTTGTATACAAAGAACTAAGTATGGTTTTTTAGGTTCTTTATCTTCAAATCCCAAAAGGAAAACTTTATGGCGCAACGCAAACGCAACTCCCCCGCACTCACCAAAGCTGAACGACGGATTGAAGGAATGCAGATGATTAATTCTCAGTTAGACTTTGGCAATGGATACTCAATCGCTGGTTACAATAGCAAAATTCTGGATATCCGAGAGAAGCTAGCGACTTACAATCAAGCACGAACGATAGTGGATAAAACACAGAATGCATTACTAGAAGCCGAACGTGAGTTAAATAGTTATTCCGAACAGATGCTGCTGAATGTTGCATCTCAGTATGGCAAAAATAGTGATGAGTATGGGATGGCTGGGGGAACGCGCAAGTCAAATCGCAAGAAAGCACGCCCAGCAGTCAAGCAAACAGTAATACCTACTGAGTGATTGTTGGGATCAAGAATAAAAAACCACAGATGAACACAGATAAATATCGGTGTTTATCTGTGGTTCAATATCGCAAAAAATGCAACAGCCGCCTCAATTTACTCCCGCCCAGACGGTAAGAGGTTTACCAACTTGTTTATAAAGAAAGCTTTCCAGAATTACACCATTATTGTTAGCGGTGAGAGATTTATTTGGCTGACGCAGAGATTCGTACAATCCGTTGTACCAACCTTTATCAGATTTCAGTTTGTTGAAGACTGTATCAGCTAGGGAATGGGTGTAAGCAGTGTTGTAAAGTACATTCCAGCCGATCGCAGCTTTAGCACTGAGGAATCGTAAATTGTTATGCTGTTCTTGGGTATCGGTAATTGTTGCCCAAGGTTTGCCGTTAACAAACAAGCTGTTGTACACAAAATACGGCGGACGATCTAAGTTATCTTCTGTGAGGGCAGTTAATTCGTTTGTTGCTTGATAACGCGCTTCTTGAGCAGCTAAAATTCTGTCAGCATAAGCTTTAGGCAAGGCTTTAAATCCTGTTTCTATGCCATCGAGTATATAAGGTTCGCTGAGAACGTAGTTATTTGCACCTGAGTTTTTAGCGTCGCGGCGATCGTAGGGAACTCCCTGTCCGTAAAGATTAACAAAGGCGGTATTAGATTTATGATCTAAGGCTTGCTTGACATCTAAACCCCACAGTTTCAAACCGTAGGCAGCATAATTCTCGTAGCCCAAGCGACCTTCTTGGTTATACTGTTCTTTATCTTTAACAACGGCAGTACCGTACATTTGCCCGTTTTTGGTGAGGCGCTTGACTTGCCAATGCTTCCACACAGCTTGTACAGGCGATCGCATTTTGGGATACTTGGCTTCGACAATCTTCAGCCATATTGCCATCCGTCCCAAATCAATGGCTGACCAACCAACTTCTTCCTTTTTCTCTAATTGTCCGTAATTAACAGGTATAAGAGTTTTGGCATTGTAGACTTTGTTAGGCAATTCACCTTTATATAAAGGCAGTGATGCTAGAGTCTGCAACATCTTAGTCATCTTCGCCTCAAATTCTGCGGCGGGGATGATATCGAGTTCTCTCGCACTAACTAAAGCGGCGATCGCAGCTGCTTGATCCCACATAGTCACAGCCGCAAAGCCATCAGCAGAGTTAACTAAGCCTGTTTGATCGTTCCAGTTGCGTTGAAAATATGACCAAGCTAGACGCGCAGCAGCCATGTCAACTGCATCCAGTTTTTGGTCTCCAGCCGTAATAAATGGCGTTTTGTCGATTAGTTCGCTAGGAGTAATGACTGTTCCTTGTAAAACTATAGAGTCAGCATCAAGTTTTGCCACCTTTTGCGCTTGTTGTTCCAAGTTTGCCGTAGGAGTAGGAGTAGGAGTAACAGTTTGAGATGTTGATATTGCAGATGTTTGTGTATTTTGCGAAAGACGACCAGACCAAAAATTTAAAAGAGCGATCGCAATTATTGCAGTAACTACCCCTCCTACAGAAGCAAGTATGGATAAGCCTTTTGGTGGCGGTTGAAAATCAGAACTCATGTTGTAAAAAGCCTTTTTTTGAAGTCACTGTTACTTTGGAAGCCTTAACATCTCATTTTTCCCAGCTTGCAAATGCAAATAACACACAGTGAGTCAATTTCGGCTTTTGGATTTTAAATTTTAGATTTATTTTATAAATGCATTCGCTTACTCTCAGATCGGCTAGATTTTTAATTACAAATGACAAATGACAAAGGACAAATGACAAATGACAAAGGACAAATGACAAATGACAAAGGACAAATGACAAATGACGATCCCCGCCAGTTAGCTTTATCTGCGTCGCCCTACTGCTTAAAATTTGACCCGCAATTGTCCTGTTAAAGAGTTACCACCGTAAGCACTCCCCCCCGTGTCTTGATTCCGCACATTACTAAAGCTATAGCCTAAATCTGCCTCTATTTCCGGTGAAAGCTTGGCTGTACAGCGAGTTTGATAAGCATTAGCATTATCAAATTCACCGTTAAGTCGCTGCTGTCCTAAATTTGCAGCTAATCGACAGCGCAAGAAATTGGCAATATCTCCCTCCCAAGCCACCTCAGCGTTGTATACTAAAAAATCTGGTGGAGAAAAATAGCCACTGGTGCGTTCTACATTGCGATCGTAACTCCAGGTGAACAAGTTAGCCGCCACAGAAAATTGTCCAAACTTGCGTTCTAGTCTGCTAAAAGATTGAATTTCTGAATTACCGTCGTTGTAGTTACCCAAGCGCAATGAAGAAAACAAGCTAGTATTTCGATCAATCTGCCAATATAAATCAGGCCCAAAGCGCCAAGCCGTAATTTGATTATCTAAAGTTCGGGCATTAAATTTATAAGGACTGTGGTCTAAGTTTGCTGATATGATTACAGCCGAAAGTAATTTTCCCGAATCAGAAACTCTCGGCGCTACAATAGGGACTTCAACTTTAGCATTGAAATTTATCGCTATAGGTAAACGGTTGAACATATCAACTCCTGCGGCTGTTTGCAGAGTTACTTCTCCAAGTTTTCCTTGCCAACCAATTTGAAAAGGAATATTAGTAATTGATTCCACACCCCGTTGCTTAAAAAAGTCAAAGCCTGTTGTGAAAAGTAGTTTATTGCCATTAGGCAACCGAAACTGAAATGTTGGTTCGATGAACAAATTATGTTGACCGAAGTTATCTGTATCATTACGAAAGTCAGTTTGGATGCTGTCTAAAACTGCGAATGGCTCAATTGTTTCAGCAGAAGTTGATGGTGGGCTAGGATTTGGCGGCAGTTTTGGTAATGGTGGCGGTACTTGCAGACCAGGATTAAAATTTTCAGGTGCAGCAATTAAAAAAGGACTTTGCTCGAATCGAGAGGGTAGGACTTTTGAGTTATTGTTATTGATTTTTATAGTTTCAAGGTTGAAGTTTTCTAAATTGTCTCTAGAAATCACTGGTGTTGTTAATTCTGTAAACAATTTGCCGCTTTCATATACTTGAGCAGCTTGTAACTTAGTTGATGATAATGTCCAAAGACTAAGGCTCCAAACCACCAGCCATTGAATCTGTTTCATATAAATGTTGTAGCCTATCAAGACTCATAAGTTTATGCACTACAGAAGTTTGGCATAAGTTGCAAAAATTAGCCCAATTTCAAACAGCCGCGCTGTAAGAGTTTAGCAATGCTAAACTCTTACGACAGATGTAGTTTTCTCAGTAATTTATATTTGGTATTTTCTGTGAATGCCTAAGTCATACAAAGCTCAACGCTTCCTAAGCATTAGACTGATTGGTTGAGAAGCCCACGCTGTATGCTAGCATCAGCGTGGGAGTATGTTTCTGTGGCATCCATCTGCCGTTTTTATACCAATGACTGAGCAACGTGATGCTGATTCATTGTCAGCGAATTCTCAGCAGTTAAATGAATCTCAAGGCGATCGCCTGGAGTCGGAAAATTTGCCGACTGCGCCACCTGCTGATGATTCTTGGAAAAATCGGATTGCTGATGTTTGGCAAAAGGCAACACCTCGCCTAGTGCAATTATTACCTGTAGACCAAGTAGCACAAACTGTTGTTAAATGGTTTAGCGTCAGCGAAACTCAGATTGCGGAGATTTTAGAGACAGTTCGAGCAGAATTGCCAACAACTGAAGCTCTGTTAATTGGCAAACCCCAAGCAGGTAAAAGTTCGATTGTGCGGGGATTAACAGGAGTTTCGGCGGAAATTGTTGGTCAAGGATTTCGCCCGCACACGCAACATACTCAGCGCTACGCCTATCCTTCTGCTGACCTACCTTTGCTGATTTTTACAGATACTGTAGGGTTGGGAGATGTCAAGCAGGATACTCAGGCAATTATTAAAGAGTTAGTTGGAGATTTAGAACAATCAACTCGCAGCGCCAGAGTGTTGATTTTAACTGTGAAAATTAACGATTTTGCTACTGACACATTACGTCAAATTGCACAGAATTTGCGTCAGCAGTATCCAGATATTCCCTGCTTACTAGCTGTTACTTGTTTGCATGAGGTTTATCCTTCAAGTACAGCCGATCACCCAACTTACCCGCCAGATTACGAAGAAGTTAATCGAGCTTTTGAGGCAATTCAGGACGATTTTGTCAAAATATGCGATCGCTCTGTTCTCATCGACTTCACTTTAGAAGAGGACGGCTACAACCCAGTATTTTACGGCTTAGAAGCATTGCGAGATAACTTAGCCGAACTGCTTCCCGAAGCCGAAGCTCAAGCAATTTATCAGTTATTGGATCGGGAAGAAACTGGCAAGCAACTTGGCAACCTCTACAGAGATACGGGACGGCGTTACATTTTGCCCTTTTCCATCATGGCAGCGACAGTTGCAGCTGTACCATTGCCTTTTGCGACAATGCCAGTGCTAACGGCTTTGCAAGTATCTATGGTAACGGCGCTGGGAAACTTATACGGACAGACATTGACACCATCTCAAGCAGGTGGAGTTGTCAGTGCGATCGCTGGGGGTTTTTTGGCTCAGGCGATCGCACGGGAGTTGATAAAATTCGTCCCTGGTTTCGGTAGTGTAATTGCTGCATCTTGGGCAGCTGCTTACACTTGGTCACTCGGTGAAACAGCCTGTGTCTACTTTGGTGACTTGATGGGTGGCAAAAAACCCGATCCGAAAAAGATTCAATCTGTAATGCAAGAAGCTTTCAAAGCAGCGCAAGAAAGATTTAAGGGTATTAAGCGGTAAAAAGAATAGCTTTGCTAATTGTTAGTATCAGCAAAGCCATTTTGATGTGTTTTAGCTTATACCAATTCACGAAAATCCTGATACGGATAGATTTTTCGTAGGGGTTTAGCAATGCTAAACCCTCCACCACTCAAATTAAACGAGTGTGTAAACTTTAGCTTCCCAAGGGAAGATACCTTCTCTACCTACCCATTCTGATGGGACTATTCGCTCTTGAGTAATTTCTTTCCATTGCTTGCCGGCTGGGGTTGCAGGCCAATTGGGAACTCTGTACTCAGAACCCCCAGCAGTGCCGTAGTCAGAGAAATTTGCTACCACAACTACTAAATTATCAGCTTGATTGCCACGCTGCCAAACTAGAACTCGTTTGCCATCATTGAAGTCACTATGAATAAACTGAGTATCATTCACAGCTAAAGCATCAGAAGACTTGCGGAAGCGAACCAACCGAGCCACATATTGGAAAATGCGTTGTCGCCAATCGTCTTTTACACGGCTGTAGTTTACTGGATCGATCTGTTTATGATTGCCATGTTCGTCAGTCAGCCCCAAATCCTGTTGATCGGCAAATTCGTCACCAGCGAGAATCATCGGAATTCCTACAGCAGTGAGCAAGCAGACAAAGGCCAGCTTAATGCGTGGTTCTGTATGATTAATTCCGTTATGAACTAAGTAGTTGAAGAAACGTTCGTTACCATAACCGCCAACATCATGAGAAGTCAGGTAATTTACCGCTTGAGAACCATCTGTAAAGCCTAAGTTGCGACAATCAATGAGTTTGCGGACACTCCATTCAAAACTAGATTCATCCCAAGCATTCTTACCTAAAATTACCTGGCGAATGATTTGTTTGAATTTTTCGTTCCAAAGTCCATCTAAACGATTTTGATGCACTAGAGATAAGGGTACACTTAACTCTTCTCCCACTACCAAAAAGCGATCGCCTGTCCCTCCCCTTTTATCCCATAAAGTGCGGGCGAAGTCTTTAAACTCTTGCAAAAAGTCGTAGTTGGCAATATTGTTCACGCTATCCAAGCGCAAACCATCAACCCGATAGTATTCTAACCAGTGAGCTATATGAGCTTTCAAGTATTCACGAGCCGGAACCAACCATGATTTTTGTCCAGTAATCGGGTGATAACCCTCCACCCAATAGTTGTACTTAAATAAATCACCGCCAAAGCCATCTCTATTACCTTGCTCAGGATCGCCGCTACCCCATTTCAGGTAAAAATCGAGAAAATTAACGTTATGGTAAGGATTATTTCGTGAAAATGCCATCACAATGTCAACAAAAAAGCGCAAACCACGCTGATGGCAAACTTTGATGAGGTTAGCTAAATCCGTGGAAGCCGTCGGTGCTATTTGACTGTCTGGGCGTCCTAAGTCAAAATCTGCTGCAAAATAATTTGCTGTACCATAACCCCACTCTAGATTATCATCACTATCTTCTGGCGGCAGGAGTTCTAGAGCATTTACTCCTAGTTCCACAAGATGCGCGCGGTTATTTAAGGTACGGACTGTGCGAAATGTGGGAGCAGTTACTTCTGGGATCAACAACGCCAGGATATCGCGAAATGTACCGTTTCCTTCTTCAATCGAGCCTTTTGAATTAATCCTCGTCCACCGAGTAGGTAATTCATAGATCACCAAGCGATTATTCGTTGGGAGGTTATCCAAAGAAGTATCGCCTTCCCAATTCACAGTTTGTCCTTCGGGATCGCAAGGAATCAGCGTCCCATTTTGATATAGCACTACGCTTGCGGGATCGAAGCTAGCAACTCCTCCTGGTTCTGATGGTGTAGGCGCAGATTTCCGTCGGTCTATAGTCGTGGCTGTAGGATCTGTGCAGTAAAGAATTTGGTTAGCATTGGCGGGGTCATAAGGGTCTGTGTTACGGACTTTAAACCAGTAAAAGTAGACTTGTCCTTCTTTGAGTCCACACTCTTGCGGTGAAACTTCCCACAGTTCTGGAAAGTCAGGAGATTGATGGAGCGGAAATTCTCCTAATTTATTGATTTGACTAGAATCTTCGGGATTGCTGCTACCAATGTAGAGAGTAGGAGCTGTTGCTAAATAATTGGGACGCCACAAGACAAAGTGAGTCTTTTTGCGGCTCAATAAATCAATAACCATTGCAGAAACCTCTGATTGATAAAAGTTAGCTCAAGGATGAAATGTGAACTATGAGTTTAGAAGTGGCAAAATATTCATCCTTCCATCTTTTTTGGTCAGTTATGTAGTTCTTACAACACGGTCAAGTGCTATTCCAGATAGGCTGTTAAATTTTTCCTACAAGTGTTTTGTGGATAATCTACAGAGATGCTTTATTAACTCTGCTTGATATGAGCTAGCTTTTAATCTAGTTCATAACAGAATGTAGCAGTAAAAATACTGAAACACAACCAAGCATGAAAATCTCTCTGTGTCTCTGCGGTTTCAGATTTACTACCACAAAGACACAAAGTATTTTCAAGCTAGAGATTGTTATTTCACAAGACTTTAGAGCAATCTATAACTCAAAGTTATACGGAGGTTAATTTGCATATTTAAATACTATTACTCGCCTCTGGTAGTACCCACATCCAACCGTAGATACTCAATTTTGATACAAGCATCCATGATGACGTTTAACCCAGCATCTAAAGCTTTCTGTGCTGATGCTTGATCCGAGATACCTAATTGTGCCCACACAGTTTTGGCATTAATAGCAATTGCTGCTTCGATAATTTCTGGTAGATACTCAGAACGACGAAAAATATTCACAATATCTACACTACCTGGAACCTCCCTCAGGGAAGGATAGCAAGGTTGACCATCAATTTCTTTAACTACTGGATTGACGGGATAGACGTTGTAACCTACTTGTCTCAAGAATTGGGCAATTTGATAACTGGTACGATTTGGTCTATCCGAATGACCAACTACAGCGATCGCTTTCGCATGAGTTAACACTTCACGTAAGGCTTTGTTATCATCTTTAAGGTTTGGCATAGTCCATTCCTTGATTTTGCTTTTTGAAGGAAAGGTACGCGATCGCATCTCATATCCTCAACAAAGCGACATTTCTAGAAAATGCGACACTAAGGAACAATAGAAAATTGGATATGATGTAGAAGAAATTCGAGCCTGCGCTCAAAAAAGGTCAACCAAACATGACTTTAACGGAACTACTTCCCGCAATTCAACAACTTTCTGCAAAAGAAAAGCTGAAGTTAATCCGTATCCTAGCAGAAGAACTGGATACCAATGAAGATATTTCTCCTCTAGAACCCTATAAAACTTACGATTTGCCAACCCCATATGATAATTTTGGTGTTGGAGAAGTTCTGATGGAAGCGATGGCGCAAGCAGAGCAAGGCAATTAAGCATTGAACGATGTGATTTAGATACTCAACAAGCGACCTATCTCACAACGAGTTTGACAGTTTGCCACGGATTCCGTTGATTCTTCACAGCAATAATCAATCAGTTGAGGTGGTTGGTTTGGTAGATAGTGGTGCGACAATTAGCGTATTGCCTTATGAAAGTGGTATCCAACTTGGTGGAGTTTGGGATGACCGCAGGGCTATTCTTCGATTAGCGGGAAACCTTAGCAACCAGCCAGCAATACCATTCTTCGCTATTGCCGAGATAGCTGAGTTTGCTCCAGTAAGATTAGCATTTGCTTGGGTAAGAAGCAGTAATGCTCCGTTGATACTCGGACAAACAAACTTTTTCTTGGAATTTGACGTTTGTTTCTATCGTTCTAAGCTCGAATTTGAGGTTAAGCCTAAGCAGTAATAGACACTTCAAAACTTTTTACTTCCGCAATAACCATACTCTCTGCCAACTTGAAATCAAACTAGGATAATTGCTGTAATTGACAAATCAAACACAGGGACTTGACCCACATCTTTATAATTATTTACTTTCTGTATCTTTGCGAGAACCAAAAATTCTGGCTCAATTGCGCCAAGAAACAGCCCAGCATCCGATGGCTAGAATGCAGATTTCTCCTGAACAAGGGCAGTTTATGGCGTTGTTGGTGAAATTAATTGGTGCTAAAAAGACTTTAGAGTTAGGAGTATTTACAGGATACAGCACGCTGGTGGTAGCTTTAGCTTTACCCGCTGATGGCAAGGTAGTAGCCTGTGATGTGAGCGAAGAGTTTACGGCGATCGCTCGTCGTTATTGGCAGCAAGCAGGGGTGGCAGATAAAATTGACCTGTGTATTGCACCAGCGTTAGAAACTTTGGATAGTTTGTTAGCAGCAGGGGAAGCTGAAACCTTTGATTTTGCGTTTATTGATGCTGACAAAAGCAACTATGATGCTTATTATGAGCGATCGCTGCAACTAGTACGTCCAGGTGGACTGATTGCGATCGATAATGTTCTCTGGTCGGGAAGAGTTGCCGATCCGCAAGTGCAGGATAACAGAACTGGCAAAATTCGCGCCTTTAATCAGAAGTTACATCAAGACCAGCGAATTACTCTTAGTCTAATACCCATTGCTGATGGTTTGACGCTGGCGTTGAAAAACTGAACTTGCTTTGGCAAAGATATTCCTCATCTGGAAATTTACTTAATAACTGAATAGTTATTATTTGAGTATCTAAATCATGAGATAAATTTCTGTATTTATATTGGTATTAATTAATACGAAACTTATAAATATTAGATAAATAAGGGATTTTATTTAAAATTAATTCTCAATTATTAAAAACTTTATATTGTCTTTAATCAATGAAGTTTTCAACCTTGTTTAAAAGACAGATAAAATTACCAAGTTTAGTTTAAAGTTTTAAGCAAGAATGGAGAGAGCAAAACTCCGTCGCAACTTTTACAACAATGCTGCAACGAAGAAGGAAGAAATTGAAACACCAAGATAGAGAAGGTAAAATGCTTGCGCCTCAAGCATATTAATAAAGTAAAAATGAATTAGGACATTTACCTTTTACCTTGTCTCTCCCTCGGCGTTTCCTACTGTGCTAGATGTACACAATATATAGTTTTTCAGTTTGGGTAAAAGTATTCTAACGATCACTTTTTATGTATAATACTGAACCTGAAAGTATACAACTCATACAAAAAGGTTAATCCACGCTAATTTCCGGAATTTGAGGACAATAAAAATTTTAAATTTAACTCAGGAGAAAGCTGATGTGAATAAAAAAGATTTGTGGGTGGGAATTGGTTGTCAGCGAGGGACATCAACACAGTTGATTGAAAAGGCAATTCAGCAAGTATTTAAAGACAATCAACTCGAGCAAAGTGCGATCGCAGGTATTGCTACCATCGACAATAAAGCCTCAGAAGTCGGTTTAATAGAATTTTGCCAGCTACACAATTTATCTTTAAAAACCTTCCCAGCAGAAATTCTTCGTCTCGTCAGTGTCCCTAACCCAGCTAAAATCACCGAGCAAGCAATGGGAACTCCTAGCGTAGCCGAAGCCGCTGCTATTTTGGCAGCTGCTAATATCGAGTGGCAAACTAAGACAGTAAATGAGATATGTTCAACTCATCAGTTTCTCAAACTGAACACAAATGCATTTAACCTCACTCCGTCTTTGACTGCTGTAGGAGTAAGGTGCTTAGTTCCTAAACAAATTTTTCGGGTAGAGGAGGAACCAGGAGCAGTTACAATAGCCGTTGCTCAAGAAGTTTAAACAATGGCGAGTATTATTCAACCACTCTCAGAAAATAGTTAATCACGCTAGAAACAATCGCTAGCACAATCGATCCCAACAAAGCAGGTAAGAAGCCCTTAATTTCAAAACCTGAACCAGGAGTCAGCGCACTAGCTAACCAGAGAGTCAAAGCATTGATCACAAATGTGAATAAACCAAACGTGAGTAAGGTAATTGGAAATGCTAAAACACGCAAAATAGGTCGAATAAAGGCATTAACTAGCCCGATAACAACAGCGGCAACCAGAGCAGCCACAAATGTCTTGATCTCGAATCCATACACGATTTTAGAGGTGATTAATAAAGCCACGGCAGTACCGAGCCAAGTTAAAAAAAAGTGTTTCATAAGCAAGTTGTCATTGGTCATTTGTCTTTTGTTAAGAGTCCAGAGTCAACAGTCAACAGTCATTTCTCCGCGTCCCCGCGTCTTTGCGTCTCTTTGTCTTCCTCCTGCTCCCCTGCTCCCTTGTCCTCTTTGCCGTTAACGCTGTCGCTGTAATCGTCCTAACAGCACCTCCCACGTACCGCCACCAGCGACGCCATCAGCCTCTAAACCATAGCGGCTTTGTGCAGCTTTGACTGCTGTTTCTGTTGTTGGGCCAAAGTCTCCATCTATATCACCGTTCAGGAAACCCAGCTTTTTCAAAACTTCTTGCAATTTACCTACTTCAGACCCACGGTTCCCTAAACGCAAAATCGGCAATCCTTCTGCTGTGTATTGAATACCAGGGGTACGTTCAAAACGAGGAATTTGTGGAGTACGAGTTGGTGTAGTTCTTGTTGTCGGACGAGCAGTAGTAGTCCTTTGTGGCTTAGGAATTGTAGTTTGCCTGGGCTGTGCAGGTCTTGGCTCAGGGGTTGTAGTTTGCCTGGGTTGTGCAGGTTTTGGCTCAGGTTGAGGAATAATCCTTCTGGTGTTATTCGCTTGAGCAGGAACGATGACTGTCGGTTTTGAGGTAGGAGTTGGCTTAGGTGCAGGAACTGTCGATGTCGCTATTGGCTGACTGGGGAACAATCTTTGCCAAGTGGCGGCATCAACAATACCATCTGGTTTTAAGCCTGCTGCTTGCTTAAACTGGGAAACGGCACTAGCGGTAGTATTGTTATAATTGCCATCCACTGCACCTGTATAAAAGCCCAACAGTTTTAGAGCTGCCTGAAGTTCAGATACCCGTTCTCCTTGGCTACCAATACCCAGGTTAGGGCGGTTGATGCTAACTCCCGGAGTTGCTTGGGAAATTTTCTGTGGCGCTGCAATTGTTACCAGAGCAGAGGCAGCAATGAACACAGGCACAGAAGACGACAGAAGTAACCAATTAAACTTGTTGATGCTAAAGGATTTTCGTGAGTCTAAGTAGCTCAAGATACTTATTAATAGGCTGCCTTTCATGGTATATGCCACCGGAATCTTCTGATGCTAATAGTACAGCCGCTTGAGCCTAGAAAAAAAGCTGGTAAGTTTTTTTTACAAACAAACTAAGCAATTGCACTATTAATTGCTTCTTCTGGACCTACTAAAGACAAGTAAGGTTCCTGTAAATATCGACAAGCTGCTGCCATCGCATCTGCTACATTCACAGCGGCAATTAGCTCCTGAAATTTGCGGTCAAATTCAATTCCTAACCCCAAAGTTTCATACCAGCCATATATCTGAGCAATTTGCCCGTTAGTTTGTTTACCTAAGGCGTACTGTCCCAATATCTTGTTCTTAGCAGCCTGGAGTGCGTTGGCAGATATCTCAGTAGTACAGAGTAAATCTACTTCTTTCCTCAGCCCTTGGAGTGCAATGCTGGTATTTTCTGGTGCTGTACCCATGTAAACTACAAACGACCCGGCATACAACCTGGTGGGATAGAATGCAGATACTTCGTAAGCTAAACCTTGCTTTTCTCGCAATTCCACAAACAAGCGGCTAGAAAGCCCATTACCTAAGTAGGTAGACAGCAATTTCAACGCAGCATAGTCAGCAGAACTGACAGCAGGCCCCAAGTAACCGAGCATAACAATAGATTGCTGTGTCTGTAGAGGCTGAAGCTGTTGCTGGGGTTGCACCTGAATTTCGGGTAGATTCAATATTGCTGGCTTTTCGGTTGGCTGTTGCCAATCACCAAATACTTCTGCCACCAGATTTACAGCATCCCTTGGTGTAATTCGTCCCGCAATACTAATTACTACACGATCTGGGCGAAAATGAGTTTGGTGATAATTAACTAAATCCTCACGAGTTAAGCGACCCATAGTTGTTTCATCGCCCAGTACCGACATCGCATAGGGATGATTTTGGTACATTGCTTGGCGCAGTTGGTCGAAGGCAATGGTAAACGGCTGCTCTTTTTGAGAGCGAATATCTTGTAGTGCTAAACGCCGTTCTAGTTCGACTTGGGTTTCCGGAAATGTAGGCGATCGCAACATCAGCCCTGCCAATGCTAAAATTTCCTGAAAATCTGATGTCACAGTCTTCAGGGACAGCAAAAAATAATCATTGCCAGTATCTGTACTTAAACTCGCCCCGACTGATTCGACTCTTTCGGCAATTTCCAAGCTGGAGAGTCCATCGCATCCTTTTGTCATCACTGCTGAGAGTAGATGTGCGACTCCGGCCTGTTCCCGGCTTTCAGCACAACTTCCGGCTCGGACAAAAATTCGCGCTGCAATGATATCTGCCGCCGGATTTTCTGCTACCAATACGACAATGCCATTGCTTAATACAGTACGGTGGATAGGGGAATGAGATAGAGATGAGTTCACAGTTTGAGTCATTAGTCAAGAAATGAAGCAGTCAACAGTCAACAGTCCTTAGCTAATGACTAATGACTAACAGGGTTTAAGGATAGTAACAGCGTAATTTTGGGGTGAAAGATACTGTTTAGCTAATTGTTGCAGTTCTTGGGCATCAAAAGATAAAACTTGTTGAGGATATGTAACTGCTAATTCTGCTTGAGCGATCGTGTTGTAGTAGCCATACAGTCCAGTGAGTTGATTTGGCGTTTCTGTGGAAAAAGCATACTCATTACATAGCAGCCTGCGCGTGCGGGCGAGTTCATGCTGGGTGATTGTCGTATTCTGCAAATCTTCCAAATGAGCGCGAATCAAGAACTCAACTTTCTCTAGGTGTTCTGGTTCCACCCAAGCAGTAATTGTAAATAAACTCGATTCCCGCTGTAAGGCAAAATTACTACAAATACCTTGTACTAGTTGCCGTTCTTCCCGCAGATCGCGCACTAAGCGTGAGGTTCTCCCTTCTGCTAGTAACACTGAGAGTAAATCTAAACCATAAGCAGTGCGGAGTTCTTCTACGCCTGGTGCTAGCCACGCCATCAGCAACCGGCCTTGCTCTAGTCTTGGTAAATGCAGTTCTTGGCGATGAATTCCTTTGATAACTGGATTTTGTATCTTTTGTGATATGGGACATTCAGTACGTTCGGCAAAATTGCCAAAAGAGCAATTTACCAAATCTAAGGCTGAATGTTGATTAATTCCCCCGACAATTACCACCGTCATATTTTCCGGTTGGTAATGAGCGCGGTGGAAACAGCGCATCGCTTCTGGTGAGTGCTGCATCAGTTCTTGCTCTGTACCCAGCACAGAACGTCCATAAGGGTGGTTCTGATAGACGCTCTGAATTAGCGATTGAAATCCTAACCAATCTGGATCGTCATGATAAGAGCGAATTTCTTCTAGCACCACATCCCGTTCGCGGCTAAATTCATCCTCTGGAATTGCAGCATTCAACAACATCTCGCCCAAATGAGGTAAAGTCTCTTCCAGGTAAGGAGCCGCTGTAGTCAGGGAATAATGGGCATAATCATAACTTGTAGCCGCATTACTCACTCCACCATTATTTTCAATGTTATAATCAAAGACCCCAGGCGGTAATGTTGCTGTACCTTTAAAGATCATGTGTTCTAAAAAGTGAGCCATCCCAAACCAGGGTTCTGGCTCTAGGGTTGCTCCAGCACGCACCCACACATCCGCCACAACTACAGGGGTAGTTGGAATCTCTTGATGAATCAACGTTAAACCATTGTCTAGATAGAAAACCGAGGCTGGAAACACGGAATTAATAAGTTGTTGTTTTGACAATTTTTTGTAGCTTTAACCACAATTTAACGCAATTTTGCAATCTTAACTCTGAAAGGGGCCTAATTCAGAATCAATTTATACAGATTTGGTTTTCATGGGACGCTATTGCTGATTCTTCATACAATTTGAGATTTGGATGTGGATGATGAAATTTTGTCTTTGAATACTTGTCAAACCAACATTCCACAGGTGCGATCGCAAAATACAGTATTTTTGGTATTACCTAAGATACCTGCGGAATGTGCGATCTAAGACTTTTATTGGTTCTTTTGGCTCATTGATGGTTTTTTCTTCTCTCTACTTGACTAGATTATTTTACAGAAAAAAGCCTGAAATGATTTCTAGACAATCATTTCAAGCTTTTTTTATCCAAATTAATAATTATTCAATTTGCTTTAATATCTGCGGAATGTGGGATACAAATTTAGATAGCCAGCGTTACTGATGCAGAATTTATACAATTTGCTATAACTAAGAATAAGACAATCAGCCAATATCTTCCCATTTAACGTAAATACGACGAGATGCAGGTTGGAGTTGTTTTAGTTTCTAACTCTTCGATTTTTAATCCTTCTGTGGGAGGCGGATCGTTCAATCGTCGGTTCCGGTTAACAGTGGGAGCTTCGAGAGTTAAGTAAAGGATACCCTTATAAATCAATTCATAGAGCCAATCTTGATTAAGTGCCGTTGCATAGGCTACCCATTTAGGTTGGGAGCGATTGATATCTTGCAACAGGCGATACATTTGTTCGCTGATTGGGTAAGTTGTGAAATAGGGGTTATTGGGAGAAAATAACTCGATTTCGCGCTCTCCCGTTGTGGGACTAGTTTCGAGGCGAAATCGCAAATCAGGAGACATAGTCAAAAAGCGATCGCTAATTTGCTGTTCTTCTAGTAACTGCCTTTGCTGAAAATATTGTTGTACATCCTGATGAATTGGCTGATTCGGATTGTGGATTGTGCGGCTGTAATAAGAGCCTGTACCAGTACTATCAACCTGACAGATCAAGATATAGCCAAAATTAACTGTGCGTAGACCACTAGTATAAAAGTTCTGTAGCCACTGGTCTAACTCGATGTTGTATTGTTCCCATGTTTGATTAAAAGCTGTATGACAGTGGGGAACTGAAAACAGAATATCATTGCGATCGGCAGTACTCAGTACTAACTTATGAGCCGAGCCTCCTTGCCACCATTGATTCAGCTTAGACTCATACTGTTGGATATTTACCAAGTCGGAAACAATAAACAGCCTGCCATTAGGTGTCAAGTGTTTTGCACTCTCAGTAATGATTTGAGCGAGAATTTCTTCACCAGTTGCACCGCCATCCCGGAAGCGACATTCCTGACTAGGACTGGGAACAAAGGGAGGATTTGCCAGAATTGTATCAAAGTAGCCAGAAGCAGCTTCGTAGAGATTGCCTAGATAGAAGTGAGTATTAGATATGCCATTGAGTTGAGCGTTAAACCGAGCAAAGCGAATTGCCCGTGGGTTAATATCAACTCCGATCGCTTCTTTTGTATAACGACTTGCTATTAAACTTTGAACGCCGCTACCACAGCAGAGATCTAAAACTCGATTGGCTGGATATTGAGGAGCTGTGTAAACTAGCCCCATACTATCCATACCTACGTACATCACAACGTCTTCATCAACCCGATCTTCTGGCAAGATTATGTAGCGATGATCTGTAGCCACATATAGTCCAGCAACAGCAAATAAATCGACTCGTGAAGCCCAATCTTCACCACGCTGAATTAACACACCCAAGCTACATAGGGTTGAGAATACCTCATCTCCAAAGATTTCTCGCAATCTGACTTGCGTCAATACACCCCGCAGCAAGAACAGACGAATCAGATCTGCCAATGTGGATTGGGGGAGTTGATAGCGATTGTAGTAGTGGAGATATGTCGGCTCAATTTGTTGCTGTGAGCTAATATCTAGCAACTTACAGATATTAGCTTCGTTATAACCTGCTTGCTGTAAAAACTGGTAAAAATTACGAAGAATACGTCGAGCCGAGAAATTTTCATTCTCAAAAGGTGCAAAAGTTTGGTCTGAGGTTGGGGGTAATGCTGAATCTTCAGGTAACGGTTTGATGTAGGAGTATGCAGGTTCTAGGCGATAAATGCGGAGTTGTTGATTCGCCCATTCAATCCGTTGTGTAAATTCAAAGTGAGTCAGGCGTAGCTCAATTCGCATTTGTTCTAGCCAACTCTCAGGTGCGTTGAGAACAGCTAACAACAGCTTAACTTCCTCAAAAGAATAAGTTGCGGGAGGTACTTGTTGCTTAAGATCTACTAGGGTAGATTTACTGAGAGGGTTTAGTAGTAAAATTACATCTCTAGAAAGCTTTGTCTGCAAGTTCCCATAAAAAGGAGTCTCAGGGAAGAGTACACTTGTTTCTTTGTACTGAGCGCCTTGATTAGAGAGGAGTTGCAACTCTTCTAAAGACCAAGGACAGCCAACAGTATGACCAAAGAATAATGCCCGATCTAACTCTGCCATTAAATCAGTGACACTAGGCGCACGTGGGGGAAGCCCATGTGGCAGCACAACCTCGCCCACTTTTGTCAAATGCTCTTCATAGCTACGAACGGGGACATGGCGTTTAGAGATCCAAACGTTCTCAATTGCTAAATAATCAATATCTGTACCTAAAAAAGTGGCGATCGCTTCCAATGGCGTCTCCACAATTGGTTGTCCTGCCACATTAAAGCTGGTATTCAGCAACACAGGCGGACCCTGTCGTTCTTCGATTAGTTTGTAGCACAGTTGGTAAAAGTATGGATTGTCTTGCTTTGTAACCGTTTGCACTCGCCCTGTACCATCCACATGGGTAACAGCAGGAATGAGATCGTGATATTCACTCTTGATGGGCGATACGAGCAGCATGAAAGGCGCTGCGACTTCCTGTTCAAACACTTGAGAAACAGCTTCTAGGGGAATTACTGGTGCGAATGGACGAAATGCTTCACGGAACTTGACCCTCAGATTTAAGATATCTTTCATCCGTTTAAAAGTAGGGTCGGCCATGATGGAGCGATGTCCCAAAGCTCGCGGGCCATACTCCGCACCACTTTCAAAGCGAGCGACAATACTGCCTTGTGCTAAGACTTTAGCAGTCCGAGCCATCATTTCCTCTGTCGTCAACTGCTCAATCGCGATTGAGTCTTGGAAGTGTTGAATTGCCTGAGAGACTTGCTCTTCATTGTAATGACGACCCAGTGTTGCCCGAGTTAGGGCAACTCGCTTTTGTCCAGCGCCTACCGTATTGTATGCCCATAGCGCACAACCAGCGGCAATCCCACTATCGCCTGCTGCGGGAAAAATAAAAATATCATCCAGTTTCAGCTGCCGCAACAATTCGTAGTTGGCAACGGAGTTCAAGCCCACACCACCAGCAATGCAAAGTTTTCTCAGTCCAGTGCGTTTGATTGCCAGACTGACAATATGCTGTAATGCTTGTTCTAGCTCTTTCTGTACCTTATAGGCTAGGTCAACTAAATAAGGACGTAGGTAGGGTTTACCTTCGCCATTGTCATAGCACTTTTCTAAGGCAGCGACTTCCAAAAAGATATCGTAGGCAGAAATTTTCAGGCTCAAAGAATCTTCTGTTGTCTGAATCCAACGGTGCCAATTAGGTTGCTCTCCTCCAAAGGGAGCTAAACCCATGAGTTTCCCTGCTTCCGCGTGCTGAATTCGCTCGCCTACTTGGGTGACAAACCCAGCTTTACGGGTAATGTACTCATAAACAAAGCCGAGGGTTGAGAGTTGCGCTAAATGAGCTGCAACCATCTCACTATGCAGCGTTGTGATTGTTTGCCCTCGTCCTTCATAGAGAGTATAGGATTCAGTACAATGGGTAGGAGTTGTAGTACCCGTAGCATCTAACGCCAAGATCAACGCCCGATCAAATCCTGAAGGCCAATAGGCAGAGTAGGCATGAGCTAAGTGATGACTGGGAATTCGCATCACCTTATCTGCAACTTCAGCAGGTAGTACTCGACGCAGAATGTCGGGTGCACAATCGTGACCGGGCATATTGGCGGTAATTGTTGCCAAATCGCTCAATGTGATATTGCAGGTATCTAAACAGTAACGCATGGCTTCTGCCGGAATCTGCATTTGTGCAGCCACACCAGGCGCATGGAGCATATAACCAGGGCTATATTTGTGGCGATCGAGTCGTTCTTGTTCGATCGCCACCACAATTTCACCGTCTTTCGCGATCGCGACTGAGCGCTCATGCCCTAAATTTATTCCCATATGGTATTGTGTCATTGCTTTATCTCCTCACTCAATAACCATCGCTAAACCAAATATTTCTGCTAAATTTTTCAGCAAAAGACTCTTATCAGATTGCTATCACCAGTTAAGCCAATGGTTTCTACTGCAATTTTAAAATCAGTTTTTAATGTAAAAGTGAAATCGGCAGATGAATTAGAAATTCTGTTCCCTTGCCTAACTCTGATGAACACTCCAACACTCCACCATGCTTTTCCACAATTATTTGATAGCTGATAGAAAGACCTAAACCTGTTCCTTTCCCAACGGGTTTTGTTGTGAAAAACGGGTCAAATATTTGCTTTCTGGTTATTTCATTCATACCAATACCATTGTCAATAATCCGAATTGCCACATAAAGCTCGCCAACAACTTCAGTATGAATCCGAATCATTGGTGTGAATAAAACTATTTCCTTATCCTTCTCAAGCGATATCCGATGCGGGATCGCTTCACTTTTACAGCGAGTCACAACCGCATCAATGGCGTTACTCAGCAAGTTCATAAACACCTGATTCAGTTGTCCTGCATAGCACTCTACTTGTGGCAATTCGCCGTACTCTTTAATTACTTGAATAGCGGTTCGGTCTTTACCTCCCTTGAGACGACTTTGTAAAATCATCAAAGTACTGTTAATTCCTTCATGGATATCAACAGCTTTAATCTCTGCCTCATCTAGACGGGAGAAATTGCGCAGTGAAAGTACAATTTCGCTAATTCGATCTGCTCCCATTTGCATAGAAGACATGAGTCTAGGGAGGTCAGTTAGCAGAAAACTCAGATCAATTTTACGTGCCTTGTCTTGGATATCCTTAACTGGAGTGGAATAGTACTGCTGATAAAGACCGATTAAATCCAACAAGTCTTGGATATACTCATTTGCATGAATTATATTCCCGTAAATGAAATTAACAGGATTGTTGATTTCATGGGCAATTCCAGCTACTAACTGCCCTAAACTCGACATCTTTTCTGCATGTAGCAGTTTAGCTTGAGTTTGTTTAAGCTCTTGTAAAGTTGCTTCTAACTGCTGGGTCTGTTGCTTTAATTGCTCTCTTGATTGCAAAAGAGTTGCTTCTGTTTGTCTGCGTTCGTGATTCTCAAACCGTAACTGCTCAATCCGCATTTGTAATGCTTCGTTTGCTTCTTTGAGCGCAGCTTGTGCTCGTTTGCGATCGGTAATGTTGGTTAAAGAGCCACTGATTTCTCCTTGATCCTCAGAACGAGCTGATAATTCTAGCCAGATAATTTCTGAACTTTTATGATGAAACCGTAATTCCCAACAGGCAAGATCCTGTTTAGTATGCATTTGAGTGAGAAAATTTAGCCAAAGCTGCCGATCTTCTGCATGGAGATAGTCATCTATTGGATGATTCAGGCATTCTGATGAACTATAGCCCAAGGTTAGTGTCCAAGCTTTATTTAAAAGGGTAAGATTACCTGATTTATCACATTTAAATACAATTTCCCGTAGATTTTCCACTAACTCTCGATAACGCCTTTCTGACTCGGAAATCTGTTCTATTAAACGATATTGAATCTGAGTATGCAGTTCATTATCAGCTAAAAAATCGGGTTTCATAGAAATATATAAACAGATGATATGACAGGTTTGAATGAATTCTGTCTCGATATCATGCCTAATTTAAAACACTTACTTTAAATACCTTTATCTTATTAATCAATCATTGATTAATAAAGGTTTAGAGTAATGTGTTATTTACATTGATGTCTGAGACTTAATTACATTCAAAAAATGTTTTAAAAAATTTTGGACTAAATCTAATATGTTATTATTCCTGGTAACTTATGCCAGAATAATTATCGCAAAAATTATTTTAGAATATGCTTGTTGTTCAAGCCGGAACTTTTATTGCTAAATGGCTCAGTAATTCTGTGTGAGTCATTACCTCTGCATAAAGCGGAAAAATACTGCTACAGTAAAATCCTTGCTCAAATACAGTACGAGCTGAAGTGCAGTCTGAGAGTATTATTACATGATAGCCTTTTTCATGAGCAGATCGCCCAGTGGAATCAATACATATAGATGTAACAGCACCCGCTATCACAACATCTGTAATCCCTCTTTGTTTGAGAACTTCATCAAGATTAGTATTGATAAATGCATTAAATCCTCGTTTCCCAGGTACTTCCAGAATTCTGTCTTGGAAAGAATTTAACTCTTCAATCGGCTCTGAACCTGGAGTACCCATCTGAAAAGCATTAACTTCTTTAATAGTTTTAAGAATACCAATCGGCTCGATTAATTCTTCATAGTTAGATGTAAAGAATATAGGAGTTGTGATAATCAGTGCTGGTGTAGAAGCCAGACATTGAAGAAGATGTACTGTATTTGCTATGACGTTTGTAACTTTGGATGATTCCTCGATTACTCCATAAAGAATTCCATTTGGTGAGAAGTAATCATTTTGATATCCAATGAGAATCAGTGCAGTCTTATGAGATTCCATTATTTATTTAACTAATGTAAACTAGAAGAAATTTGCCCTTTTTATCAAAGTCACGCAAAGCAAGTTTAACGTATCAATCTCTACAGACTTGTGTCATGTAGTTAATCAAGAAACGCTACTAGCAGCAATTAGCATAAATTTTATCAATAGTTTTTACTAACCTGAATCAGTAATTTCTTTGAATTTCAGGCGTATCCGTAAAAATTTTCTATAAAGATTAACTTATGTAAGTAAAATTTCATCTGCTGCCAATAATTATTTATTCGGTGAAGTTTTGGCAAATACCCAAAACAAGAAATAGCAAAAATATATATGAATCAACTGCTCTATTATCAGCTTGACGTTAACACTCTCTGACAAGTTAACCCGTAATATAGCAGTTCGCTTTGATTCTTGAACTTACTTGCGTGTTGCGCTTCTCTGCCAGACGCTTCGCGTAGCTTGCTTCCCCGTAGGGGTACGCGCAGCGCCAACGCAATAGGCAAAATGAAAAATTTTGCGTGGCTGTCAACTATTAACAGCCACACGCTAATTTTGTGCAATTCAATTGAAATTGCTATAGTTAATGATTTTATTAGCTACTAATTAGTAGCCTTAGCAAGAGGAACTTAATTTTTCTCACAGCTTGTGAGTTATTAACCAAATCTGCCACTGACATAATCTCTAGTATCTTCCTGCTTAGGATTGTTGAAGATTAATTCAGTCGCATCATATTCTACTAGGTAGCCGCTACGACCTCCTTTCTCTGTCTGTTGGACATTGAAAAAGGCTGTCATGTCAGAAACCCGTGCGGCTTGTTGCATATTGTGAGTCACAATAACAATGGTGTATTGCTCTTTAAGTTCATGAATCAATTCTTCAATCCGCAGGGTAGAGATGGGGTCAAGAGCAGAGCAGGGTTCATCCATTAGTATAATTTCAGGTTGTACAGCGATCGCTCTGGCAATACATAAGCGCTGTTGTTGTCCACCAGATAAAGATAGGCCACTCTGCCGCAGTTTATCTTTTACTTCATCCCACAAAGCCGCCTTGCGCAAACAACTCTCCACTAATTCATCCAAATTCCCTTTGTAGCCGTTGATTTTCGCTCCAAAAGAGATATTGTCGTAAATTGATTTGGGAAACGGGTTCGGCTTTTGAAATACCATCCCAATCCGACGGCGTACTTCTACTGGATCAACGTCTGATGCGTATAGGTTCTTATCGTAATAATAAACTTTACCTTCTGCCCGAAAAGATTCAATCAGGTCATTGAGACGGTTATAACATCTCAGTAATGTGCTTTTGCCACAACCAGAAGGCCCGATAAAAGCTGTAACCCGATTTTTGGGAATATTTAACCAAATATCCCGCACAGCTAGGAAATTGCCGTAGTAAATATTGAGGTTTTCTGTACGTAATACAGTTTCGGTACCATTCACTGTGCTAATTTTAGAAACCATAAATAGTCTTGTGTAAGTTTGGGGGTAGTAATTTGCCCTGAAGACAATACTGCACTAAGCTTTCTGGCGAGTTGCCCAGCGTGCAATGATACTGGTGATGAGTACCATCAACACTAAAATCAGAGAAGCTGCCCAAGCTAGTGACTGTAAATTTTTAAAGGGAGTAATCGCGAAGTTATAAACTAAAACGGCCAAAGATGCTGTTGGTTTGAATAAGCTATTCGGCCAAAACGGGGAGAATAAAGCAGTAAACAGTAAAGGAGCAGTTTCTCCAGCAGCCCGGGCGATCGCTAACGTGGTTCCCGTTGCAATCGCTGGTAAAGCAGCTGGCAATACCACTTGCGTTACAGTTTGAAATTTAGTTGCTCCTAAACCCACAGATGCTTGCCGCAAATCTTGTGATACTAACTGCAATGCTTCGTCAGTAGTGCGTACAATAATTGGCAACATCAAAATCGCTAATGCAAACCCACCACCTATGGCTGAGTAAGAACCTAAGTTAAGTTTGACCAAAGTCAACACTACAATGCCATAGGCAAATACCCCAGCAATAATAGACGGAACTCCACTGAGAATATTAGTAGCAAATCGGATCAATCTGGCTATTTTACCAGAACTAAATTCTGTCAAATAAATCGCGCCTAAAACACCAAATGGGATGCTAATCAATGCACCAATCCCTACCATCAGTAGCGTTCCTAAAATGGCATTACCAAAGCCGCCTCCCTTTCTCAGAGGTGCTGGTGGCAACTCTGTAAATATGCTAGGACTGAGACTGCTGAAACCTTGGATGATGACGTAAGAAAGCACTGCCAGCAAAGGTAAAAGCGCCAATATCCCACAAATAAATGCTAAGACAGTCATTGCTGTGTTAAACAGCGTCCTCTTAGACATGGGAGCGCGTGTTAGGCTGCTTTCTGGATAACTAGAAGTCATAATTCATCCCACAACTATGCTAAATTCGCTTCATTCGGATAACGATTAATTCTGCAAAAATATTAACTAAGAGAGTTAATACAAACAGAACTAAAGCTGCGTACATTAAAGCCGCTACTTGCAGACCGCTAGCTTCCGAAAATTGATTTGCCAGTAGGGAAGAAATTGTGTTAGCTGGTGCTAAAAGTGAGAGACTAATATTGTTGGAGTTACCTATTAACATTGTAACAGCCATTGTTTCTCCCATAGCCCGACCCAGTGCCAGCATTACAGCACTAACAATGCCAGAAAAGGCTGCGGGAATTAAAACTTGAAAAATTGTTTCCCAACGAGTTGCACCTAGTCCTACAGATGCTTGGCGTAAAGTTGGAGGGATAGAAATCAAAGCATCACGAGATATGGCTGTGATGATTGGCAAGGTCATAATTGCTAAGATAATTCCCGCAGGTAACATTCCTGGTCCTGTGGGAGGGGTGCTAAAAATTGGTAAAAAGCCCAAGGAACTATTCAGCCATTT
This sequence comes from Aulosira sp. ZfuVER01, assembly GCA_034530615.2. GTDB lineage: Bacteria > Cyanobacteriota > Cyanobacteriia > Cyanobacteriales > Nostocaceae > Aulosira. The sequence goes on along the minus strand of JAVRCV020000032.1, from coordinate 12,184 downwards.
TCCTAAGTTAGTGACAATCGGCACTAAAACAAAAATGCCCCAGATTCCGTAGACAACGCTAGGAATGGCTGCGAGCAGTTCTACCAAAAATACTAATACAATTCGCACTTTTGCAGGGAGAAAATTTTCGCTCAACAAAACAGCGGTGCCAACTCCAATGGGTACAGCCAACAACAGACCAATAAAAGAACTTACTAAAGTCCCATAAACTTGTGGTAGTACGCCATATTGATTATTAACGGGATTCCAAGTGCTTTCGGCTAAAAAGCCTACACCAAACTGCTGGATGGCTGGCCAAGCCCCAATCCCAACCTGGATCGTAATCCACAATAACGTAGCTGCGATCGCCAATGCAAAAACTCGAGTCAGCCAAATAAAGCTCCGATCTAGCGACTTTTCTATTTCTGAGCGATTTTTGATCGCTGATTGCAGATTCTGAGTATTTGTAGTCATGACTACTGACTTTAAAAATTAGATCGAGAAAAATGTGGGAGAGAACCAGATTTAGTAGAATTGTCGCCAGATAAATTGTTGAACCTGAAACTAGGATTTTAGTATGGGAGCGCCAAGAAAGCGACAAATCTAGTAATTAGTCAAAAATTGATTGACTAATTGCTCCCTATGCTGTATTTTTACTCTCAAAGTTGCTATTTACTAGCACTAGGGCCGCCGCTAACAGCAATCTTATAATCGGGACTGATTTGATCGGCAGCAGCAGCTACTTTAGAAATTACAGGTTGGGGTAAAGGAACATACCCTAGTTCAGGAGCAATCTTTTGACCCTCTGTTAAAGCGTACTCGATCAAGGCTTCCATTGCTTTACCTTTTGCCGCGTCTGCATATTTCTTGTAAGCCAGAATCCAGGTGTAGCTAACAATAGGATAGGAATCTGCTCCTTCTGGATCTGAGATAAAAGCACGGAGATTTTCTGGCAGGGTTACGGCTTCTAGGGTTTTAGATGCAGACTGATCGCTAGATACAATAAATTTACCAGCTTTATTTTCTAAAGCCGCAAATTTGAGATTGTTTTGTTTGGCGTAACCATATTCAATGTAACCAATTGCACCCTGAGTTTGTTGAACTTGGGCAGTAACACCTTCGTTACCTTTAGCACCAACACCCACAGGCCATTTTACACTCTTACCATCCCCAACTTTTGTTTTCCACTCTGGGCTGATAGCACTCAGATGTTTTGTGAACACACCCGTGGTTCCACTACCATCAGAACGATATACGACTGTGATTGGCTGCTTGGGAAGTTTTGCGCCAGGGTTAGCCTTAGCAATTAGAGGATCGTCCCAAGACTTGATTTTGCCTAGTAAAATATCGGTGTAAACTGTCCGTGGTAGCTTGAGTTCTGGAACATCGGGCAAGTTGTAAGCTAGAACAATGCTACCTGCAGTTACTGGCAGCAAGAGTACGCCCTTATCTTGTGGCACCTTCTGGATTTCTTCATCCTTCATAGCAACATCGCTGGCACCAAAGTCTACAGTACCTTTGATAAATTGCTCAACGCCAGCACCGCTACCAACTGACTGATAGTTAACTTGCAAGCTGGGATATTTTTTGTTCAAATCAGTGAACCAACTTGTGTAAAGGGGTGCAGGAAAAGATGCGCCAGCCCCTGTCAGGGAAATGTTCCCACCAAGATCCAATTTTTTGCCTGAATTAGAGGCAGTAGTATCTGTCGCAGTACCAGGTGTCTCGTTGGTAGCTGTATTGTCTGGAGTTTGCTGTCCGCCACAAGCAGCTAGGCTAATTGTCAGTGCTAACACTGAAATCGAAGCTGTGAAGCGAGTATTTTTTATTGCACTTAGGCGTGAAAGCATTGCTGTCAATTTTTAGTCAACTTCCAAGTGAGCGCTTCTAAGATACCTCTAAAAGGTAAACTTGAAGGTAAACAAGAGGTTAACAACGTGAAAAATATTTGTCTTTTTTAGATAAATTTTTTCAAGGGAACTCCTTGATTTCTTGGATACAATTTATACATTCAATTATGTGTGTAATATATAATGCCGAAGAAATTATTTAGTACATATCTATAAAATCTGTTTGTCTTAGTGTAGTTTTGGTTGCTCAAGTAATGGAGAAACTATTGCAATCAATATAAAGGTGGTATAATTAAACGCTTCAATTTTTAACGGGAGCGTAGCCGCTAGCGGCTGACCATTTTATTTATAGACTTTGCAAATTCTGCATTGGGAGCCTGAGTTAATTTGAAAGTACTGATTGCACAATCAAAATATCTACTATCTAATGTGCTAGCAAAAATTTGGTTTGAATATTAATGCTTATACTGGTTGTGAAAATTTCTTTCGCTTGCTTATTCCTTCTTACTTTATATTAATGTTTGCTGCTTCCAATCAATTACTATGGTCCATGATTGGCTTACTCCTAACAATGGGTAGCACTTTCCTAGAAGCCTATGGCATTACCTTACCTTGGAGTTGGAGTAAGCACGGAATTCAAACTTTTTCTTTAGGTGTCAGCTATCAAATTGGTGCAGTGCTTCTGGTAGGCTGTTTAGGTGGCAAAAATGCTGGCGCGCTTTCGCAAATCGCTTATTTAGTGATGGGTTTAACATTGCTACCAGTTTTTTCCGAAGGTGGGGGTATCGGTTATGTAAAGTTATCTCACTTTGGTTACTTGCTAGGCTTTATTCCTGGAGCTTGGATTTGTGGCCTGTTAGCATTTAAAGCTAGACCGAAAGTAGAAACTCTCGCATTTAGTTGTATTTGTGGTTTGGTATCTGTCCACATCTGCGGTATTGCCTATTTGACTATCAGCTACTTTTTCCAGTGGTCAGGCACAGAAGATTTGACATTAATGCAAGCAATTCTGAAATACTCCTGGTCAGTACTACCAGGACAATTTACAGTAGTTTGTGCCGTTACTGTAATAGCATATGTATTAAGACATTTAATGTTTTACTAGTTATGCAGGGGCTAGAGAGTGGAAATTAAAAACTATTCTTCTCATCCCTACCATGCTTTATCCGAAGGAGTATCAAACTCTAGTCCTTAGTTCCTAGTCTTTAGTTCCTAATTTCATGCGTTTAAAAAATCAGCTGTTCTGGCTCGCTGCTTTTCTAGCTTTTTTCATCGACCAACTGACAAAATACTGGGTGGTGCAAACTTTTAAATTGGGACAAACACTACCACTTTTACAAGATGTCTTTCACTTTACTTATGTTACCAACACTGGTGCAGCTTTTAGCCTTTTAAGCGGAAAAGTGGAGTGGTTGCGCTGGCTATCTTTGGGAGTGAGTTTGGTCTTGATCGGACTGGCATTATTTGGCCCATTATTAAACTTCTGGGATCAGCTTGGCTATGGCTTGATTTTAGGTGGAGCTGTAGGCAATGGTATCGATCGGTTTATTTTAGGTTACGTTGTTGATTTTCTCGATTTTCGGCTGATTAACTTTGCTGTATTTAATATGGCAGATTCCTTTATAAGTATCGGTATTGTTTGTTTGCTCATTGCTTCTTTGCAAAAACCACCAACTTCAAGTCCCAGGTCGAGGTAATTATTAATATCCAAATTTTGATTTAGCTAATACTTGAGTTGAGGCTAAATGGATAGAAAAATAGTAGTATAAAGTTTTTGGAGTTAATTACTTTATCTCATCTGTGTGAAAACAGCGATCGCACTACTATACGAATTTTAAAAACCTACAACAAGCTTTGAAACTATTAAGCCTGGAGGTCTTTACCCCCAGGCTTAAATTAGCTGAATCTTTAATTCAAAGATATTTTACCAGAACTTGAGATATTGGTTTTTGTAACTTTGCATTGCACAGTATGTAATTTTATTAACTGGTGCAAGATGTCAGATCGACTGACTATCCTATGGCTGACAAATTAATCTCAGAATTCTGCCTCAGCTTTTATTTACCAGTAGAAGGAGCTTTTGGCAACTCACTACCAGGAACTGGAGTTGGAGAAGTAGCACCTGGTTCGGTAGTACTACCTGGGTTACTAGAATCAGGCACAGTTATGCTTCCTGGTGCTGGCGCTACACTACCAGGAGTGCCAGGGCTGGCTGGTGCTGGCGCTACACTACCAGGATTACCAGAATCAGGTATGCTAGTACCGCCTGGTGCTGGAGTTATGTTGCTGGGAGCACCAGAATCAGGTGTGGTAGTGCGTTTTCTTGGTGCTGGAGTAGTATCAGAAGGTGCAGTACCAGGTGTAGTAGTGTCTGGTGCTGGAGTCATTGTCCCAGAAGGGCTAGACTCGGGTGTGCTAGTGCTTCCTGGAGTTGTACTATCAGGAGTAGGACTAGTTGTTGTACCGCTATCAGGGGTACTGGTGTTGACTGGTGTACCACCTGCACAGCGAGAATTTAGCGGAGATCTCTCACACAGAATTTTCATACCTTCTGGTGACATCTTGATTTCCGTTGGTGAACTAGTGGATGAGCTATTGGATTGAGCTATAGAGGACTTACTTGATTCGGCAACAGCAACATTGGTGGTTAGCGCCAAAGTGATGGCTGTACCAATCAGGCTCAGAGTTTTTCCCTTCATTCTGAATTAACCTCAACGGAACACTCCGCCCATTAAATCAAACAAAATAATTTATAAAATCTGTCTAAATGGGGATGTATATTTTTGCTGCAATATATGTGGATATATTAAAGCGTTAAAATTTACATCCTGTTTTTCTTGGTGGGTAGTTTTGACAATTACAAAAGTAAATTTACTCTCTTGAGTCATTATTCCGGTTAATACTATATATAATAAGCATTCTACAAGGAATATCTCAGTAATTGCTTAGGTAAATAACTGCTCAGGATGAATAACGTAAATATGCTGATTAAGTATTTTTTAGATGTAAAATCTATTCAGAAAAAAATCAGTACAACCAATTTCTGCCTAGGCTTATGACTAAAATGGTGTAAGACTACCATGAAGTAGGATTGTAATTCTCCTGATTCTTCGTTAATAGGCGTAATTTAAATAGCCGATGAGTTCCCCGCAACCCCCTCAAAAGCCGCAAACGATACTTGGTCAACTGACGCAAGCAGTACACACAATTCAAGCTAGAGTTGATTTTTCCAAACTAGCGCTTAAGCCTAATGCCAAAGTACCGGAACTATGGGTGCAGGATGCGGGGGCAGATAAGGCGGAGGTATATCCGTTGTTAGGCGATCGCTATATTTTAGGTCGCAGTTCCAAATCTAGCGATATAGTGATCCGTAACCCAGTAGTCAGTCAAATTCATCTGTCGCTATCGCGGGATTCTACACAACGCACCCCCGTTTTCATCATCAAAGACGAAAACTCGACTAATGGCATTTACCGAGGCAAGCGACGGGTTACTTCTTTGGAATTACGTCATGGTGATATCCTCACCTTAGGCCCGCCAGAACTTGCTGCTTCCGTGCGCCTGCAATATGTCGATCCACCAGCTTGGTATGTGAAAGCAGCCACTTGGACAGCCTATGGTGTTGGTGGGGTCAGTGCTTTATTGGCTTTGGTAATTGGTGTTGAATGGCTGAAATTCTCGGTAAGACCTCTACCTACAACCACTCGCGCCCCAGTGATTGTTTACGCCCGTGATGGCGCTACTCCACTACGGGAGCCGAGAACTACATCGCACGTAGACATGAAGCGGTTGGAGGATTTTGGCCCTTATTTAGCAAAAGCTGTGGTCGCCTCTGAGGATAGTCGCTATTATTGGCACTTTGGGGTTGACCCCTTGGGTATTTTGCGTGCGGTGCTGATTAATAGCCGCAGTGGTGATGTCCAGCAAGGAGCTAGTACTGTTACTCAACAAGTTGCCCGCAGTTTATTCCGCGATTATGTAGGCAGACAAGATTCCCTAGGGCGGAAATTGCGGGAAGCAGTAGTTGCTCTCAAGCTAGAGACGTTTTACAGCAAAGACGACATTTTGCTGACTTATTTAAATCGAGTGTTTTTAGGGGCGGATACCTCTGGCTTTGAGGATGCTGCTAAATATTACTTTGAAAAGTCGGCTAAAGAATTAACTTTGGCAGAAGCCGCAACCTTGGTAGGAATTTTACCAGGCCCTAACGCTTTCGATTTTTGTGGCGATGGTCAAAATAAGCTAGAAGCAGCTGAATACCGCAACCGCGTGATTAAGCGAATGGTAGAAATGGGGCAAATCAAAGCGGAGGATGCCAACCGTGCTAGGCGTTCTACTGTCCAAGTGAGTCCTAAGGTTTGCGAACAGCAAGCCAAAACCATCAGTCCCTATTTTTACAGCTATGTCTTCCAAGAACTCGAATCAATTTTGGGGGAAGGAGCAGCAAAAGAGGGCAATTATATTATCGAAACCCAGCTAGATCCAGCAATTCAGACGCAAGCAGAAGCAGCATTACGGAATTCGGTGAATAACGCTGGCTCAAGTTTTGGCTTTTCCCAAGGAGCGATCGTTACCTTAGATTCCAGCACAGGCGGTATCTTGGCTATGGTAGGGGGCACAGATTACAAAAAAAGCCAATTTAATCGTGCAGTTCAAGCCAAAAGGCAACCAGGTTCAACCTTTAAAATTTTTGCTTACACCGCTGCCATTCAGCAAGGAATTTCACCATTTAGGAGTTATTCCTGCGCTCCTCTAACTTGGCAAGGCTTTACTTACAAACCCTGTCGTGCTGGTGCTGATACTAGTTTAGATATAGCTACAGGTTTAGCACAGTCGGAAAACCCCATTGCCTTGCGAGTGGCGCGAGAAATCGGGCTTGATAAAGTAGTAGCAATGGCCCAACGTTTGGGAATAAAATCGGCGCTCGATCCGGTTCCTGGCTTGGTTCTGGGTCAAAGCGTGGTGAATGTGTTGGAAATGACTGGAGCTTTTGGCGCAATTGGCAATCGTGGGGTATGGAATCCTCCCCATGCAATTAGTCGGATTTTAGACAGTGGTGATTGTCGCGATCGCAAAGATTTAAAAACCTGCCGCGTGATTTACTCCTTCGACCAAGATCCTGATGGCAACAAACGAGTGCTATCAAATGATGTAGCCGATGAAATGACTAGTTTAATGCGGGGGGTAGTAACCAGGGGTACAGGTCGCAGTGCGTCCATTGGATTAGGGGAAGCTGGTAAAACAGGTACAACGAATAATAACGTTGACTTGTGGTTTATTGGCTTTATTCCCAGTCGACGGTTGGTTACTGGGATTTGGCTAGGAAACGACAATAACTCCCCCACATCTGGTAGTAGTGCGCAAGCGGCTCAGTTATGGGGTAATTATATGGGGCGAATTGTTAAGTAAATAGCCAGTTGTCATTTGTCAAGAAGGCAATAGTCATTAGTTATTTCTCCTCTGCTCCCTTATCTCCCGTGTCCCCGTGTCCCCCTTGTCCTCGTTCCCTGCTCGATCATTGATATCCACGCCAGGGAGCGATGTCTAATTTCCCACTCGGCTGAAATATTACTTGGAAGTGGGCAAGAGGCTCTTTGGTGTTGGGAGCAACCAAATTGGAGCCGTAAGCTGCTTGTAACATCTGGGGAAGGGGAGTTTCCCTAGCATAGTCATAGGCAACTTGGTTAAGCGGTTCATAATCGGCGATCGTACCATCTTTGTTGACCGCTACCCGATACTTCAAATATCTCTCAAAGTTGGGTGTACCAGCCCAGTTTTGGCGAACTGTATTGTAAAGCTTCTGGCTTAAGTCCTTAACTGCTTTAGGGTCAGTAATTTTTGCCCCAACAACTTCTGGTGTCTTAGCATATCCTCGCCAAGGGCTAACTTCCAGTACACCCGATCTAGTAAGGACAACTTTAAATTGGGCAATTGGTTCGTTACTAATAGAACTACGGTTAGCAGGATTGTAAAGTAAGTTAGGTAGAGGAGTTTTTTGTATATCCTCATTTGCCTTTTTATTCACTGCCTTATAGCCAATAATCGCACCATCCGCAGCCGTACCCACACGATACACTAAATCCTCTTGTAATCCTGAGCGATTAGTCCAAGCTGGATTAATTTGGTTGTACAGTTGGCGATTTAATGCACGTAGCTTAGACGCATCGGTAATTTCTGGGACTGTAGTTAAAAGTGCTTCTAAATCTTTAACTGCGGGGGTTGCTGTCGGGGTGGGGCTAGCTATAGGAGTTGCAGCAGCTGTAGCTGTAGGTGTCACAGTTGGGTTAGCAGTGGGAGTGATAGCCGATGCAGGAACTGTAGACTCAACCGCCGCAGGAGTAGCGCTAGGTGTAGTACTAGGTGTTGTAGAGTTAGTTTGATCTTGTGACTTTGGCTCTGGTGGACGTACTTGAGGCGATGGAATCAGGCTTAAAGCAAGCGCTGCTACTGCTAAACTTGAAACTCCAACACTAGCAGGTACTGCCTGCTTCAACACAGCTTGACTAGCAAGACTACTGCGTCTGGCAACTGGTTGTAATTCCAGTGATAGCTCTGGTAGAGTTTGGGTGTCAGCAAAAAATTGATCCACCGCTTCCACTAAGTCAAATAACTGTACTGTATTCAAATCTATTTGAATAGGCTCTTTAGTCCGGCTAGGGTTAGCATCAAAACCTGCTGCTTCACCCTCCGAATGTACAATCAATCTGTGGCGATCGATGTCTATTTTTTGTAACTCTACTAACTCTGAATCCCGATTATGTGCTTGAGGATTTGGTACATTACTCAAAAATTCTTGAGCATAAGCACTAACAGCCCTCACCAAGCTTTCAAAAAACTCCCGTCCACCTGCTAAAGGCTGATTATAACTAGATAAATAGCATTCTGCATTTACCAATATTGATAATTCTGGACGTAGCTCTTGAAAGTGTGCAGCCCTGCTGGCATCACTTAAACCTTCTAAAAGTAACGTGCAATTAGGTAGACTATATTTACGTTGAATATTCATTCTACTTCTCCATCGAAAAGACTGATCCAGAACCGCTGCATTCCAGCCGTGCCAGTACAGAAGAGTAGTTGTCCCAACAAATCTATAGCCAGACCGTCTAATTTTTCGTCAGAATTTAATGCTAGTGCGCCATAACGCCGGGAACTCATCCTACTCTTAAAATGCGTTCTAAACCGCTCTAGATAATTAGAGAGTCGCAAATTCTGTTCCAATGGGATCTGCTTTTCATTCATTTGTTGATAAATCATCAGCAACTGGCGGATAACCACTGTCAAACGCCGCGCTATGTAACAAGCAATGACCACCAAAGCTTTCGCTTCCATGATGGTTAAAGGGCGACGCATATGTGCTCTTCGTAGTGGGTTAGAGCTACGCATTCGCCACAGATTCACCCTATCTTTAATAATTCCTTTTAAATCCAATTCTTCAGCAAAAGTTAGGATGGCTTCAGAACCACCCAGTTCTAAAGCTTCAATTGCTAGTAAAATCAGATCGATTTGTACCCGAGTTCGGCGGGGACATCCTTGCCCCTCGGTCGCCGGATCGGGTAAGGTATCCAGAATCATAGGCAATGACGGGGGAGTAGGACTGTTGAAAGGCGTTAAACTAGCGGAGACATTCATTCTATAGATACCTTGTGCGGTTCCAACAGACTAGGTAAAACTAATTTAAGATAAATAGCCATACAAAAAACATGAGGCTTGTAGCAGTATTAGTACTGCTTGATATATACATTACTTCTTCTACTCAAAAGTTTCCGTATACTGAAATCTAAGTTGTTAACACATAAGTGTATCAGCCTCATTCGGTAGTGCAATTCCATCCCTAGCTTGAGTTAGATTCAAGTTATCGTCAATGGATGGCGAAACTTGAGCTTCGATCCCCAGCGTATGACATTATAGTGTACGATTTGTCAGGTATCGGGAATTGGGGACAAGGGGGACAAGGAGAGAAGTCGGAGCGCCGGCTTACGGCGATCTGAACTTCGGAGGGACAAGGAGTATGAGGGAGACAAAGCAGGGGAGCAGGGGAAAATGTTGACCCTTGAGTTTTGACTCTTGACCAATGCCCAATACCCAATGCCCAATGCCCAATCACCAATTCCTAATAATCAATCCCTAATACCAATTTTTATGGATTTGAAGTCGCTAATTCGTGATATCCCAGATTTTCCCAAACCTGGAATTTTATTTCGAGATATCACTACGCTACTGCGCGATCCTCAAGGACTGCGCTATACTATTGACTTTTTTGCTCAACAGTGTATAGACAGTGAAATGACCCCAGATTACATTGTGGGAATGGAGTCACGGGGCTTTATTTTTGGTTCTCCTTTGGCTTATAAATTAGGATCTGGTTTTATTCCCGCCCGCAAAAAAGGCAAGTTACCAGGAGCAGTACATTCCATCGAATATGAATTGGAGTATGGTACAGACTCCTTAGAAGTACATCAGGATGCGTTACACCCAGGTAGCCGAGTTTTAATTGTGGACGATTTAATTGCCACAGGCGGAACGGCGAGTGCAACTGCGAAGTTATTACAGAAAATTGGCTGCGAATTAGTGGGCTTTGGGTTTATTATCGAGCTACGGGATTTACAAGGACGTAAACATCTGCCAGATGTGCCGATTATCTCCCTGATTGAATATTAGTCAAGAGTTCAAAAGTCCACAGTCCATAGTCAAAAGTCCCAATTAAAGACCCTTGACTCATGACCGATGACTCTTGACACTTGATCGTTGACCCTTGACTCACTGCATATGACATCTACAAGAATTTCTCTGGAGACAAGTAGGGACTGGCTAGTTAGGCTGGTCACGAGTGAGACTTTTATTTATGTAATGAAAAGGCTACTACAGGCACTGTTGACCTTATTCTTAGCGTCGGCATTGTCATTTTTCATTATTCAACTGGCTCCAGGGGATTATGTAGATACATTGCGACAAAACCCAAAAATCTCTCCCGAAAGAATTGAGGAAATAAAGCGACAGTTTGGTTTAGATAAGTCTTGGCCAGAGCAATTTGGATTATGGCTGTGGCGAATCTTTACAAAAGGAGATTTTGGTACGAGTTTTGTGTACCAACGCTCTGTAGCTTCGCTGTTGGGAGAGCGAATACCAGCGACTTTGCTGTTAGCGATCGCTTCTTTAATTATCACCTGGGCGATCGCTATCCCTTTAGGAATTATCGCCGCCGTTAAGCAAAATAAGTTAATTGACCGCGTATTACAGGTAATTAGCTACACCGGACAAGGATTTCCTAGTTTCATAACTGCCCTATTTCTACTGATCTTAGCTCAAGTCACCTCACCTGTTTTTCCCGTGGGTGGGATGACTAGCATTAATAACTCTGAACTGTCTTGGTTTGGCAAACTCCTCGATCTTGGTTGGCACATGATTTTACCAACGATCGCGCTTTCGATTACAAGTTTTGCTGGCTTGCAACGCATTACTCGTGGCGAATTATTAGATGTTCTGCGTCAAGATTATATCCAAACGGCTCGTGCCAAAGGATTGCCAGAAAACCGGGTGATTTATGTTCATGCTCTACGCAATGCTATCAACCCTTTAATTACCTTATTGGGTTTTGAGTTAGCTGGTTTATTAAACGGTGCATTCATTGCCGAACAGTTCTTTAACTGGCCAGGTTTAGGTAGGTTAACTTTACAAGCTTTACAAGCTCAAGATTTGTATTTATTAATGGCAAGCTTGGTAATGGGAGCAGTACTCTTAATTATTGGTAATTTAGCTGCTGACTTAATGCTGAAGCTTGCCGATCCACGCATTCGCTTAGAAAATTTGAATTAGTCAACAGTCAAGGGTCAACAGTCAACAGTCAAAAAGCGATAGGGAAAAGTCATTATTTCTTCCTTTTCCTCCTTGTCTCATCCCCGTCTCCTCATCTCTTCGCCATGCTCTCTGAAGTATATTATCTGGTGCGCTCAAAATCTGATGGTCGTTATCTCACAGCGCGTCCTAACGCTGAAGCATCGGGTTATTTGTTGTTGTTTAAAGAAAACTTTGATGCTCTGAGCTATCTCAACACCCACGCCGCAGAGGTGGCAAACCGCTTTGCTGTAGAATCTATTCCTGGGACGCAGGTGAGTAGTTTACTCAAACGCTGGGGTTTTAACGGTGTGGGTATTGTTAACGATCCTTTATTACCCAAGGTTGAGTTTTTGCAGCACAATTAACAGGCTGTCAGTATCAGAAATCAGACCCCTCATTATCCGCATCTGTATTGCTCATTGATGTAATGTTTGCAGGATAGCAATTTCGCGATCGCGTGATAAACCTGTCCGTTCGCTGATTTTGAGGTGGTAAGAGGAATTAAAAGCTTCAGGAAAAAG
>JAVRCV020000031.1:0-208449 GCA_034530615.2 Aulosira sp. ZfuVER01 | reverse complement strand
AAGATGTTCTTAGATTACATCTTATGCTTCCTTCCAGCTTAAGTTGACACCAATGGGCATTGCCATGACCTCTAGAATATATTGATGTGTCGCAAACACTATTTAAATTTGTATTAGGATCACCAGGTTCAGAGCAACTAAATTTATTTATAAAAAATAATTGCAATAGATATACTGAAAAAATTAGTTTTTATGCTTAGGAAAATTTCGTAATAAATACCAAAATACTCCGACATTAATCAGAAATACGATTAATTTTATCGGAGATATTCCCCGAATTAACTCATAAATTTCTGGAGGGATACTGATACCTACTAGTACTAATACTAAAATATGTGCCCAACGCTTTTCGTACCATAAACCGATAGCTTCAATGGCAGTTACAATAGAATAAATTCCTGCACCAATGCCACTAAATTTTAATGTTTTTGGGTTAAAATTCAGAAGTTTTTCGACAATCCAGTCAATAATTCTCGCTTTACCTTCCAAAACATAATCATCCGAAAAATCTTCAAGATACTGATAATTTTTTAGTGCAAATAATAAAGCTATAGAAGTAATCATCAATAGTGAGGCAGTAAAAGCTTTGTAAAAAACAATAGCTTTTAGCCCAAATGAACGCTTGGTCAAATAACCTCCTCATTAACATCTCTAAATATTTTTACCACTGTACTTTATTTACCTGAAATCTGGTATAGATCAGGCATTTATTTTAAAACGCCCATAGCGAGCTGTGAAAGAATTTTCTGGATTGGATTGATTACTTAGCCAAGCCCACATTTGATCGCCAAAAGAAAAATGCCACCACTCTCTAGGGTTGCGTTGAAATCCAGCTTTTAACATGACATCACGTAATAATTGACGGTGAAGATGATATTGTTGTTGTGCTTCTGGATACTCACTATTGGCATAGTAATCGGGAAGCGATCGCTCTGATAATTCGTCAATCTCTGAACCCATATCTACGATTTGCCCTCGATCGTTTACCAATGTCACATCCACTGCTGCACCTGTACTATGAGGTGGGGGCGTTTTTTCATCTAAGCTAGGTACAGCCCAAATTTGATAAACTAATTCCCAAATTTCTTGGCGCTGGGTTGGGGATAATTCCGCCTCAATCAGTCCTCTCTGATTTAGGGCTTGAGCAAAGCTGTAATCTACCATAAACTGCTGTACAGCCACTGGGCGATAAGCATCAAAAATTTGGATATACCAATTAGGATGCAGCAATTGTAAGTAATTTTGGGCTTGGATCAAATTTTCAACTACAGTCTGCCTTAGATAATAAGGAGAATGTGCCCCATAAGGCGCACCCAATTTTTCATAAGGATGAGGAGATTCCACAGCAAATAATTTTAAAGGAATCTCTACTAATGGTTCACCACACTCGCAGATTGGTATCTGATGATAGGGTCTCATTGTTAATTTTAGATTTTAGATTTTGCGAAAAGTCGAGCCAGTGCGTTCCTGTCGCCTTGCGTCGGAAAGCATCTGGCATCGGAGCGCCGACTGCCGACGATCTGTTAGCGACGCAGGAGCGTCACTTTTCAAGACAGATTTTAGATTCACAAACCAATCCCGTTTTTGAAACAACCTCTAAGGATGGATAAGTAAGTAAAAACATCACCTTCAAGATTGACTACACAAAATTATGAAGTATAGGTTTTAACATAGTCTGTATACAATCAGCAGCAATCTTTTGTTTTCTCGATTACCTCTGGTACTGGATCGTAACCACCAGGATGAAATGGATGACAGCGCAAGATGCGACGAATTCCCATCCAAGTACCGCGCCAAGGGCCAAATCTTTCAATTGCTTCGATGGTATACATCGAACAAGTGGGCTGAAAGCGGCAAGTTGGCGGAAATAAAGGCGAAATAAACATTCGGTAGCCCCGAATCAGCCAAATCAATAATAGTTTCATAGCGGCAACCAAATCTAATAAAGTGGTAATAAGGGCCCAAATTTTCTTTCTAGTAGTATTTTTGGTGAGTACATTTCCTGCTTTAGACTCGATTTCTCCTTTATGGCTACAAATTGCGATCGTTGCAGTTTGGGTGTTATTAATTTTAGCGATCGCTTGGGGAGTTAATCGCTTTGACCATAAAGATCCAGAAATTGTCCGCAAGATAGTTCATATTGGTACTGGCAATGTGATTTTACTGGCTTGGTGGTTAAATATTCCTGCAAGTATAGGCATTACAGCTTCAATTTTAGCCAGCGCTGTCACCTTATTGTCTTACCGCTTTCCGATTCTTCCTGGTATTAATAGTGTTGGTCGTCAAAGTTTGGGGACATTTTTTTATTCTGTCAGTTTCGGTATTTTAGTTGCCTGCTTCTGGTACTTGCAACAACCTCAGTATGCAGCATTAGGAATTTTAGTGATGACCTGGGGAGATGGACTAGCAGCTTTAATTGGTCAACGCTTTGGTAAACATAAGTATCAAGTTTTTGGCTCGCAGAAAAGTTGGGAAGGTTCTTTGACGATGACCCTTGTAAGTTTTCTTGTGAGTAGTTTGATTTTGCTCAGTGTCCAAGGCAATATTTGGCAAACTTGGGTAGTAGCCTCGATCGTGGCTTTGGTGGCTACTGCTTTAGAAGCTTTTTCGTTGCTCGGTATTGATAATTTGACGGTTCCTTTAGGTAGCGCTGTCTTAGCATTTTTCTTAATTCAGCGACTTCCACTTAATTAAATGAGGAATTGACTTGAAATTAGTTAAGAATTATTAATAAATGTTGAATAAAATCATAACTTTTTTTTGTTAGGTTGTCTAAACCTAGATTTGTGATTTTGTCGGAATATTAAGACAAAATATTTTAAAAAAATTTAACAATTAGCCTTCTGGAAAAATTTCTTCAAGAGGGTTTATTTGCCTTGGCAATTTTCTGTAAAACAAATCACAGATTTACAAGCCTATAGGGAATATAACATAGCTAAATTTCTCACCCAAGAGAGATTAACTGAGAAATAATTTTAGATAAAAAACAAATATAATTCTTTGGTGTGAAAAAAATTAAAATGACTTTTTTTAATTATTCACAACCGCCTTTGTGCCGCAAACAGCCAACTAAAGCAATTTACGAACTAGAAGGACTTTGGTATGTTAACTGGCAAATCGGCAAAATTCGGCTTTATTCAACTTTTTACACTCGTGTCGATCAAGCCTGCATTCTTTGGAGTTTGTTACTGCTACCAATATTTCTTACTGCTCAATTCCTCCCTATTAGTTGGAGTCTACAAGCTACTTTATGGTCAATACTTAGTGGTATCGGCACCATAGCAATGGTAGCTTGGACTAGTTACTGGGTAAAAGCCAGGCAAGTTAGATGGGTACTATATTGCTGGGTAATTTTAATGTTATTGGGGGTAATTTTAACGGATTTAAGTATTTATTTAGGGTGGGCTAATATCTTATTAAATCTTTGCCCATTATGGTTAGGGTTAAGCACACTTGGATATATTTGCACTGGAATAGGGGTGCGATCGCGTGCCCTAATTTTCACAGGTATACTACACCTCCTATTAATTTTTATTTTGCCTTATGTTGCCCCTTGGCAGTTTCTCAGTACTGGCGCTTTTATGGCTTTATGCTTATTATTGTTAGCTGAATTTCAGTGGGACGGTTTATAGTTTTGACATTTGCAAAAATTAGATATTGCCAATAAACAAATATCCCATCTCTAGAAAAGTCGCTTTCCGTATTCCCGACTGATTCAAGAAGCCGGGAATCTCATCTATAGATACTTTATTATACATTTCTCAATATATTTAGATATGCTGGCGATGCTGCTTGAGGGTCGTGGATGCACAACACCGACATCAGCACTACTCTGTAAATAGAGCAGTGGCTTAACAAAATTACTAAGGTTTGACAAGTATACCAGTAGCCTATTTTTCAGTAATATCTTGGTATTAAGATCGCTATTAGCTGTTTTACTAAGTATAAAAAAATGAGATTTAGAGAATGGGCGACGAAAGTAATGCTGATTTTTCTATTGTTCGCCACTCTAATTTTGGCGCTGTTTGCAGGGAAAGCAACAAAATCACAGGACAATACAGCCACATCTAATCCAGAGGTAATAGCCTGGAGTGACTATCCCAAGGCGCAATTACAAACATCAACAAATCCGAGTGCTGAATCTGGAGATGCTGTGAAATCGCAAGTGAAAAAGAGTCCGAATCAGCCTGTTGCATCAAACGTTAAAAAGAATCAGAGTCAGCCTGTAGCAAGGTCTTATCGCACTACTGAGGCGTTTAAGAGATTCAGACCTCAATATGAAATCACACACGTAGACCCAAGTAACTATGGAGATCGGTATGCCAAGGATATCAATGGTGTACCTGTACGCAATCAGCCAATTGTCGTACTACATGAAACTAGTAATTCTGCATCTAGCGCTATTAATTTTTTTCAAACCCCTCATGATAATGAAAATATCCAAGCGAGTTATCACACTTTAATTAAGCGAGATGGGACAGTGATTTATCTCATCCCACCAGAAAAGCGAGCCTTTGGAGCAGGTAACTCGGTGTTTGATGGGCCTAATGGTGCTGAAACTGTGAAGACTAACCCCAATTTGCCACCATCTGTCAATAACTTTGCTTATCACGTTTCTTTGGAAACACCACCAGAAGCTTGGGGAGATAACCAAGTACAAACCCATAGTGGGTACACGGAGGCTCAATATAATTCTCTGGCTTGGTTAATTGCTCAAAGTCAAGTTCCAGAGGATCGCATCACTACTCATCGAGCCGTAGACAGATCTGGTCAAAGAATTGATCCCATAAGTTTTGACTTTAACAAATTCTTCGATTTACTTCATACCTATCGTCATCTAACACCAATCAATAGGGCAAACAGATAAAAATCTCACATAAAGAAGCTAAGGTTTTCAGATAACTTGGCATCTTGATGTGAGATTTAAAAGAAAAATTATTTGGTTATTTACTAAAGCTATAAATTTGCTGAGTTTCTAAGCGATCGCAAATTGCAGAAGGTAGTGTATCAGACCTAAAAGTCTGTCGGTCGAGTTGGATTTGCAAATTACTTAAAGGATCGCTACCAGAAGAAATCAAAAATTCTAGCTTTTGGATGTAAGGTAAAGTTGCTAGTTGGTCGAGAATTTGGCAGATTGCTTGCAGATAAGGATGACCTTGCTGCTGATACCAATCACAATCAGCCACTTTCGGTTGATCGAAACCCAAGTGTACTGTTAAAGAAGGCTTGTCGAATAAAGCGATCGCTAATGGCCGCGCTTCTTCTTGCAGCAATAAGTCATGAGTTTTCGCTAAATGCCGAATTTTTTCTAAGCGTTCATAGCGTTGCGTTACCGATTGGGGATCATCTTGCCAGTGAATGGCTACTGTTACCAGATAAGTTTGCAACAGCATATGACCAAGTTTCTTCGCCTTGGTTGCCAAGTAATAGGAATTGTAGTCATTGGCCTCAATCAATAACGGCACGCGATCGACTACTTCCAAACTATAGCCCTTGACTCCAGCAATTTTGCGGGGATTATTCGTAATTAGACGAATCTGCTTCACACCCAAATCCATGAGCATTTGTGCGCCCATCCCGTAGTCTCGCAGATCGGCGGCGAATCCCAAACGCTCATTCGCTTCCACCGTATCCAAACCCATATCTTGTAGAGAATAGGCTTTGAGCTTATTAATCAAGCCAATCCCCCGTCCTTCTTGACGCAGGTAGACTACGATACCTTGACCCGCACTTTCAATCATTTTCAACGCTGCTTGCAACTGCATCCGACAATCGCAGCGCAAAGAACCCAAAGCATCACCAGTTAAACATTCTGAATGCATCCGCACCATCACTGGCTCATCTTTGAAGGTGGCGGGATCGCCCTTAACAATGGCAACGTGTTCAGAATTATCTAGAGTATGGCGGTAAGCGTAGATTTTGAAGTGACCGAACTGGGTGGGTAAATCGGCAATGCTTTCGCGGGTAACTAAGCGATCATGCTGGAGGCGATAACTAATTAAGTCAGCAATACTGATAATTTTGAGATTGTGACTTTGAGCATACTCAATTAACTGGGGCAACCGCGCCATTGAACCATCAGGGTTTTGAATTTCACAAATTACCCCCGCCGGATATAACCCTGCTAATCGAGATAAGTCTACCGCAGCTTCTGTATGTCCTGCGCGTTTGAGTACGCCTCCGGCTTTGGCTCGAATTGGGAAAATATGACCGGGACGACGTAAATCTAAAGGTTTGGTCGCTGGATTGAGAGTCACTTGGATAGTACGCGCGCGGTCTTCGGCTGAGATCCCAGTAGACACACCCAAATGCGGGCCAGCATCAATGCTGACAGTAAAAGCAGTTTGGTTAGTGTCTGTAATATTACTCACCATTAATGGTAAGTCCAGTTCATCTAGGCGATCGCCTGTCATCGCCAGACAAATCAGCCCTCTTGCTTCCACCGCCATAAAATTGATCGTGTCGGGCGTGGCAAACTGCGCAGCACAAATCAAGTCGCCTTCGTTTTCACGATTTTCGTCATCTACCACGACGATGACACGACCAGCTTTTAAATCTGCTAAAGCCGCGTCAATAGAATCAAACTTAAAAGATGAGCTAGCGCCGTCAAGAGCCGACGCTGCGGGTTTTTCCGACTCAGGCGATTGGTTCAAGGCTTGCTCTACTTGAGGAGCCACCCCAGTGCTCTGGTCGCTAGAGTTTAGGGGAGTGGCTTGCGACTGCCGTTTAGTCTTAGGCTTTGACACAGAGGATTTCCAGCTACCAAAAGTAAATTTTTTTAACAATTTCTTCTTTTAGATTGTAGCTCCTTTATTTGGCAGAGAAGTACACTAGCAAAGATTTGATAACATGGCAAAAATTTCTGCCCTAAAATTGAGATTTAGTACTCAAGTGCCACAGCAAAGCGCTGAAAGCAAGAGTGGACTTTTAAGCTAATTCCTCCCCTAAAAGGTGTAGGATTGCGTGAATATGATATTTTCACAATGTTTGCTTAACTATTTACTGAAATCTGTGAGCAGCTACTATTACCACTCTGGGGAAGAAAAAACTAAAAAACTGAATTTTGGTGAGAGCATAGAATCTCATCGCTATTAAGTGCGGAGCCACCAACACCCGGCTCAAGTCCGTGGCTGATTGTGCGTTGCGCGTCTGGTCGCTGATATGTTGATAGCTAAGAACTAATTAAAAAAAGCGGATAAGGATTTTATCATCATGGGCAAAAATGGACGCGTACCCGTTGGGATTGTTGGCGCGTCAGGCTATGGCGGAGTGCAGTTAGTACGACTACTGATGGATCATCCAGAAGTCGAACTAGTTTATTTAGGCGGTGAGAGTAGTGCAGGAAAATCCTTTGCGGATCTCTATCCCCATCTGGCTCATGCAGTTAGCCTGCCAATAGAGGCGGTAGATGCAGAAATCATCGCCCAGCGCTGTGAAGCAGTGTTTCTTTCGCTACCAAATGGTCTGGCTTGCCAAATTACGCCAAAACTGATCGAAAAAGGATGTAAGGTACTAGATCTTAGTGCCGATTATCGATTTACTGATTTGGCAACCTATACCACTTGGTATGGTACAGAGAGAAGCGATCAGACAACTGCGGCTACAGCAGTATACGGATTACCAGAACTTTACCGCGATCGCATTAGCGAAGCCCAGCTTGTTGGCTGTCCTGGTTGCTATCCTACAGCCAGTCTTCTAGCTCTTTCACCACTCTTAAAACAAGGCTTAATTGTGCCCGAAACCGCCATTATCGATGCTAAATCCGGTACATCTGGCGGGGGACGACAAGCCAAAATTAATATGCTGCTAGCTGAAGCAGATAACTCCCTTGCTGCATACGGAGTTGCTCGTCACCGTCATACCCCAGAAATTGAGCAAATTTGCAGCGATTTGGCAGGACATGAAGTTACTATCCAATTTACGCCCCATCTCATCCCGATGGTGCGAGGGATTTTGGCAACTGTCTATGCTACATTGCGCGATCCCGGCCTTGTCCGAGATGATATGGTAACAATTTACAATGCGTTTTACCGTAATTCTCCTTGGGTGAAAGTCTGTGAAAGCGGCACTTACCCACAAACCAAGTGGGCTAGTGGCAGTAATCTTTGTTATATAGGTATAGAAGTTGACCCGCGTACTGGCCGGATAATTGTCATGTCAGCAATCGACAACTTAATTAAAGGACAGGCGGGTCAAGCAATTCAGTGTTTAAATCTCATGATGGGTTGGGATGAAACCTTGGGGTTGCCCAAACTTGGGTTTTATCCCTAGATGGGCATTGGGTATGGGGCATGGGGCATTGGAGAAGAGGGAAGCTTTTTTATATTCTCCCCACACTCCCCACACTCCCCTCTGCTCCCCAGCCTCTACTTCGGCCCTAAACCAACTGCGCCAGCATAAAGAGCGCGATCGCCTAGTTCATACTCAATGCGTAGCAAGCGATTGTATTTTGCCACCCGTTCGCTACGGCATAAAGAACCAGTTTTGATTTGACCGGCACGGGTAGCTACAGCTAAATCCGCGATCGTTGTGTCTTCGGTTTCACCAGAACGATGGCTAATGACTGAACGGAAACTGTTGCGAGTCGCTAAGTCAATTGTTTCCAAAGTTTCGGTCAAGGAACCAATTTGATTGAGTTTAATCAAAATAGAGTTGCCAGCTTTTTGCTCAATTCCCTTTTGCAGACGGTTGGCGTTAGTCACAAACAAGTCATCACCTACCAACTGCACCCGTGAACCAAGCTTCTGGGTGAGCAATTGCCAATTTTCCCAATCTTCCTCATGCAAGCCATCCTCAATTGAGACAATGGGGTATTGGTCAACTAACTGGCCTAAATAATTAACAAATTCTGCGGGGGAGTGGGGTTTACCATCGTAAACATACTGTCCATCCTTGTAAAACTCACTAGCTGCCACATCCAAAGCCAAAGCCACTTGTTCCCCTGGCTGATAACCAGCCTTTTCAATGGCAGCAACGAGTAATTCCAACGCTACTTGATTGGACTCTAAGTTAGGGGCAAAGCCGCCTTCATCGCCCACACCAGTCAGCAAACCCTTCTCAGCTAGTACCTCGCTTAGGGTAGCAAATACCTCTGCACCCCAGCGCAATGCTTCTTGGAAGGAATATGCCCCAACTGGGACAATCATAAACTCTTGAAAATCTACGTTGTTAGCTGCATGGGCACCACCGTTAATCACGTTCATTAATGGTACTGGCAACAAATTTGCTAAAGGCCCGCCCAAGTAGCGATATAAGGGAAGTCCTAGAGACTCAGCACCAGCTTTGGCTGCGGCTAAAGAAACTGCCAAAATGGCATTTGCACCCAAATGAGATTTGTTTGCAGAACCATCCAGGGCAATCATCGTGCGGTCTAGCAATTCTTGGTTGAGAGCATCGAAGTTGATTAAGTTGGGAGCAATGATCTCTTGGACGTTTTGTACTGCTTTGAGTACTCCCTTCCCCCCGTAACGGCCTTTATCTTTATCCCGCAGTTCATGGGCCTCAAAAGTTCCAGTAGAGGCACCACTGGGAACTTGTGCTAGTCCCACAGCACCGTTGAGCAAATGTACTTCTGCTTCAACTGTCGGTCTACCCCGCGAGTCGAGGATTTCACGGGCAACAATCGCCTCAATGGCAGAATCTAGAATTGTACTCATGTGTGGTTTATCCTTTGTTTCCTTTTTAGAAGTGCGTTCTGAAGAGCGATCGCATTACAGTGGCTTAACCCAATCGCTAGCATAGGGCTTTTAAGGGACGCTGTAGCCTGAGATTAAAGAATATTTCCAGCAATTACGTCAACTGATTTGCGATTTGGCATTTGTCAAGAGTCAATGGTTAATGGGCATGGGGCATTGGTCATGGGGCATTGGTCATTGGTCATTAGTTATTTCTCCATCATCTCCCTTGTCCCCCTGCTCCCATGTTCCCCTTGTCCTTTCATTTCCCAGCTGAAGTCTAGATCGGCACTCCCAATTTAAAATCGGTAAAGAAACTATCAGGAGTTAATGATGCGCTTACTTCATACAATGCTACGGGTGGGCAATCTTGAAGAGTCCTTGAAATTCTACAGTGATGTCCTGGGAATGAAATTACTGCGTCGAAAAGATTTTCCAGATGGCAAATTCACTTTAGCTTTTGTTGGCTATGGTGATGAAAGCGATCATACAGTCCTAGAACTAACTTACAACTGGGGGGTGGAAAAGTACGAATTAGGTAATGCCTATGGTCATATTGCCATTGGTGTTGATGATATCTATGCCACCTGTGAAGAAATCAGAAATCGTGGCGGAAAGGTAGTGCGGGAACCAGGGCCAATGAAACACGGTACTACCGTAATTGCATTTGTAGAAGATCCGGATGGGTATAAAATTGAACTGATTCAATTGGGTACTCAAGGAACAAAAACAAAACAGGAATCACAACAACTGGTGACTCAGTAATTATCTAAGTAACACAGTTGAGCGTGAAGCAATGCCTGGGGCTAAAAGTTAATTTTCCTCCTTCATCTGATTTTCAGTCAATAGATTGGGTGACTCAGGCATTGCGATCGCTCACAATAATTGAGAAGTATTTTCTCTTACTTACTACTCTCAAAAAAGCCAATTTACTGAGGATCAATCAGATTCAACCATAAATAGCTTCTATGTAGAACTGGAAGATTTATCTGTTAACAAGTTCATCTTAAGATTGTTTAATCAATGGGCTTTTCGCGCCTTTTCATAGCTCACTGAGTGTTGAAAGCAGTAGCCAAAGTTGGTGAGCAGCCTACACGGTATGCGATAGCATGACTTGTAGAAGGATGTCAAAAAATAGGTCATGCGTCGCACTCAAATCAATACCAAGTTTAAATTGCAACTTCAGATACACGCGAATATATGTCAATGATGTTTGGATATGTAATTGGGGAGTAAAAACTATTTATGAAGTATGAAGTATGAAGCAGCAAAGTTTTTATTCTAGATTCAGGCAATAAGTGCATCGCTATGTATATTGCACTTTTTATGTCTTTAATCCTCCCCAATGGCCAATTTATACACTAAAACACGCCACTTGGTACAAGCCAGGAAGCCCTTCCAGTGGCTTCTAAATCAGAAATCCCAACTCGAAAATTCTAAAGATGCAACCTACAGATCCCAATAAATTTACTGATAAAGCCTGGGAAGCAATTGTCAAATCTCAGGATATAGTCCGTGCTTATCAACAACAGCAACTAGATGTTGAACATTTAATTATTGCCCTTTTAGAAGAACCTACTAGTTTAGCAATACGTATTCTCGCCAGATCTGAGGTCGATCCAATCCGCTTGCAAGAGCAACTGGAAGCTTTTACCAAAAAACAACCGAGGGTAGGGAAAAGCGATCAGCTTTATCTGGGACGTAGTTTAGATGTTCTGCTCGATCGCGCTGAGGAAAATAGAGTGCGGATGAAAGATGCCTATATCTCTATAGAACATATTCTCCTCGCTTTTGCTGACGATGACCGCATTGGACGGCGGCTCCTTAAAAGTTTGAATGTCGATAATAGTAAGCTAGAGGCTGCAACTAAAACTGTGCGCGGTAGCCAAAAAGTGACCGATCAAAATCCAGAGTCTCGCTATGAAGCTTTGCAAAAATTTGGCAGAGACTTGACAGAACAGGCAAAAGCCGGCAAACTCGACCCAGTAATTGGGCGAGATGACGAAATTCGCCGGGTAATCCAGGTATTATCTCGTCGTAGCAAAAATAACCCCGTATTGATTGGCGAGCCTGGGGTCGGTAAAACTGCGATCGCAGAAGCTTTGGCGCAACGCATGGTAAATGGTGACGTACCCGAATCTTTGAAAAACCGCCAGCTAATTTCGTTAGATATTGGTAGTTTAATTGCTGGGGCTAAATACCGGGGTGAATTTGAAGACCGTCTCAAAGCAGTTCTACGGGAAGTTACTGAATCGAACGGTCAAATAGTTTTGTTTATTGACGAACTGCACACCGTTGTTGGTACTGGTTCCAATCAGCAAGGGGCAATGGATGCAGGGAATTTGCTCAAACCCATGCTGGCGCGGGGAGAGTTGCGCTGCATTGGAGCGACTACCTTAGATGAGTTCCGCAAACACATCGAGAAAGACGCTGCTTTAGAAAGGCGTTTTCAGCAGGTATTTGTGGATCAGCCCAGTGTAGAAAATACTATTTCCATTCTGCGGGGTTTAAAAGAACGTTACGAAGTTCATCACAACGTCAAAATTTCGGATTCCGCATTAGTAGCCGCAGCGACTTTGTCAGCACGTTATATTTCTGACCGCTTTTTGCCAGATAAAGCCATCGACTTAGTAGATGAAGCAGCAGCACAGCTGAAAATGGAGATTACCTCCAAACCAGCAGAATTGGAAACCATTGACCGCCGCTTGATGCAGCTGGAAATGGAAAAGCTATCATTGGCTGGAGAAGATAAAGGTACGGCGCAAACAAAAGAGCGTTTGCAGCGTATTGAGGAAGAAATTACCTCTTTAACAGTTAAACAGCAAAAATTCAACGACCAATGGCAAGGTGAAAAGCAGGTATTGGAAGCTATCAGCGCCTTAAAGAAAGAAGAAGATGCCCTGCGGGTACAAATTGAGCAAGCAGAACGGGACTATGACCTTAACAAAGCTGCCCAATTGAAGTATGGCAAATTGGAGGGAGTACAGCGCGATCGCGAAGCCAAAGAAGCGCAACTATTAGAAATTCAAAGCACAGGTGCGACTCTGCTTAGAGAACAAGTCACAGAAGCCGACATCGCGGAAATTGTCGCCAAGTGGACAGGTATCCCAGTCAATCGCTTGATGGAATCGGAACGGCAAAAATTGCTGCAACTAGAGCATCATTTGCATCAACGAGTTATCGGGCAACAAGAAGCGGTAACAGCAGTAGCAGCAGCCATTCGTCGTGCTAGGGCGGGGATGAAAGATCCTAACCGTCCTATTGGTTCATTTTTGTTCATGGGGCCGACAGGCGTAGGTAAAACTGAACTCGCTCGTGCTTTAGCTCAGTTTCTCTTTGATGCTGACGATGCCTTAGTCCGCTTGGATATGTCCGAATATATGGAAAAACACTCGGTTTCCCGGCTGGTAGGAGCGCCCCCAGGATACATTGGCTATGAAGAAGGCGGTCAACTTTCCGAAGCGGTTCGCCGTCATCCTTATTCTGTGGTGCTTTTGGATGAAGTAGAAAAAGCTCACCCCGATGTCTTCAATATTTTATTGCAAGTGTTGGATGATGGGAGAATTACTGACTCTCAAGGTAGAACAGTAGATTTTCGCAACACTGTGATTGTCATGACCAGCAATATCGGTAGCGAACACATCCTCGATATATCTGGTGATGACTCCAAGTATGAAATGATGCGCAATCGGGTAACAGAAGCCTTGCGATCGCATTTCCGCCCAGAATTTCTCAACCGTGTGGACGATATTATTCTCTTCCATACTCTCAGTCGTTCGGAAATGCGCCATATCATCCACATTCAACTCAAGCGCGTTGAAAATCTCCTCAAAGAGCAAAAAATCTCCTTTGATATTTCTGCACCTGCTTGTGACTACCTAGTAGAAACAGGCTATGACCCAGTTTACGGCGCACGTCCCCTGAAACGAGCAATTCAGCGTGAAATCGAAAACCCCATCGCTACTAAGTTACTAGAGAACACCTTTATTTCTGGAGACACTATTCTCATCGACAAAGGCGAAACCGGACTGACTTTTAGTAAAAAAGTGACAGTGAAAGTAGCAGCAGCACAGGCGACTGTTCAGTTATTAGAACCTTCACCCGATCTGTGAGTAATGGGCGGGTAAACCCCGCCCATACCCATGCATCTGTCGCATTCTGCAAATTGCTATTTTTATTACAAAACCGCTGTAAAGAAACAGTGCGAGTTTATAAATTCTTATTTGAATATTTACTTAAGTATTATTGTCAAACCCCTAGAGTATCTTAGTGATTACTACGATTTTATCTAAATTGAAAATGTAATGTTTACGTAAATCTCAGTACAATATCTAGTCACAAAATTACTTTCACACTAAGATGGACACATATCTA
This sequence comes from Aulosira sp. ZfuVER01, assembly GCA_034530615.2. Lineage (GTDB taxonomy): Bacteria > Cyanobacteriota > Cyanobacteriia > Cyanobacteriales > Nostocaceae > Aulosira. Next base: position 194,401 of record JAVRCV020000031.1, on the reverse strand, counting down.
AGCGAGGGAAAAACAGAGCGTAATTTCCTTAATAAACTGTAGCTCAAAAGCTTGAGTTCTTTTAACTGCTATTTATATCTGCGATTGCTGTCAAAGATTGATGCCGATTTAAATCATCTTTACGATAAATTTATTGTCTCTAATTTAAGCAAAATTTTATAAAAAAATTAACCTATCGAAAGTCAAGATAATATGCCAACAATATCTGTAGTTATTCCTGTCTATAATGGTGAAAAAACCATAAAAAGAACTATTGAATCTGTCTTAAAACAAAATTTTAACGATTTAGAAGTTATAGTAATTAATGATGGCTCAACAGACTCTACAGAAGAGATTATTAAAAGTATTCCTGACTCTCGATTAAAAATATTTTCTTATCCAAACGCTGGTTTGCCTGCTAGTCGTAATCGAGGTTTATCGCTCGCTTCCTGCGATTTTGTCTCTTTTATTGATGCTGACGATATCTGGACTTGTGATAAGTTAGAAAGTCAATTGCAGTTACTACTTGTAAATAAAAGTGCTGCTGTAGCATACAGCTGGACAGATTATATTGATGCTGATGGAGAATATTTAAGATCTGGGTTACGAGTTAAAGTAACAGGTGATGCTTACAGCAACCTTCTGCTATCTAACTTTTTAGAGAATGGTTCCAATCCTTTAATTCGTAAGGAAGCTTTTACCAAAGTTGGTAATTTCGATGAGTCACTCAGAGCCGCAGAAGATTGGGATATGTGGTTGCGTTTAGCAAGTCAATATGAGTTTGTAGTAGTTCCAAAAGTACAAATATTATATCGGGTAACTACAAACTCAATGTCTAGCAATTGTAAAAATCAAGAAACCGAATCTTTGAAGGTAATTGAACGTGCATTTGCTCATCCAAAAGCGGCATCTCTACAGCACAAGAAAAACTATGCCTTAGCTCGCTTATATCAATACCTAACTTTTCAAGTTTTGAAAACATCTCAATCAAAACGTAAAAGTTGGATAGCTGCACAATTTTTTTGGACATCTCTTAAATACGAACCATCTCTACTAGAACAGAGACGGTTAATATTGACAGCAGTTTTGAAAATAATCCTAGCTGAACTACACTATCAAGTTGGTATTTTTAAGCATCCTCAATTAAGCTAGAATTTTTTATTTCCTCTACTATTTTCGGTTTGAGTACAGGTGAAAAAAGATAATTGGATACTTCACAAAAGCCTTCACCTTCTCTAGCAGAAGTCACGTAAGCTGGCTGATGCTCTAACTGAGTGGCATACTCTAATACATTTGCTACACCCACAGATATGGGAAAATAGCGCCGATCAAATAAACTTTCATCATTGGGGCTATCACCTAGTGTAAGCACCTGTTCAAATGAGTATTGAGGCCAATATTTCTGCAATACTTGCAACAACCCAATAGCTTTATCTTGAGTTTGGGGTTTAATGTGGCATTGCACATTACTGTAAGTGAATCCCCATCCCATGTCTTGACAGAGATGAGCTAGAGTTTGTAGTTCAGTAGGAGTTAAAGAAGCTACATCAAAAGTCCAGTCGGTGATCCGAAAACGATTATCATCAGATTCCTGGATTTGTGGAAACTTGATTTGTAATTCCCTAAAAGCCGACGCTAAATGCTGACGATGGTTAGCTAAGTCGGGAATGGGTGTTAAAGGTATTGGTTTATCGCTTCCACATAGATAGAACAGTCCTCCATTTTCTGCTATAGCACCCGCCACAGGCATTAAACTATTTAGTCCACTCACCCAACCAGCAGAACGTCCTGTAACAATCAGTACTTGAATTTCTGCTGCTGCCAAATTTTCTAAAGCTTGTAGTAATTTACTTGTAAATTTTCCTTTGCTGGTTAAAGTGCCATCCATATCTGTAGCAACCAGCCGAATATTGTTCCAGCAACTTGAGTCAGCTTGAGACAGAGGTAAGGGGTTTATAAAACCTTTACCAGAGTGGCTAAGGTGTCTGTACATATACGATTTAGCGAAAGCTGTAAAAAACAGTAATAATACCGCAAAATGGCAGGCAAGATTTGGGCATCCTAAACATCAGGAAAGAAGTTTTTCTGTTTGCTAACTATGTCAAATTCAATATTTATTGCTCAATCTTCAGGCACAAAGATTAAAAAGGTATCTCAGGAGGTGCCAGCAAGTACTCCAGAAATACCACCTGTATTAGTTTTAGGCTCTGGAGGACTAGCTTTAGCGCTGATTGCTGTAATTGTTTATGGCAGAGTTTTGATGACTCAGCTGGAGAAAAAACTCAAGTTTGAACAATTCCGCACGCGGGAACTAGAGAAAAAGTTTAAGTTAGCGCTGGAAACAATTCGCAAAATGGAAACGAATCCCGATTTGGTTAACTCACGGGACTTTAACTTAGATTACCTGCGAATGCGGATGTCAGAGGAGGTATTTCATTTTGCGATCGTTAATCAAATGAAAGTCAAAGTTAAAGATAAAATTTCTCAAGCTCTGCGTCCAAATCAATCCCAACAAGGACAAGTAGGGATTGCTAGCAATACCGGACGGCAAGTAGATGAAATTTTTGATGTAGAGTATGAAACTGGTACTGCGCCCAACATTGCCAAGCGAGTACTGTTTCGCATTCAAATTCGGTTAATGAAGTTACCCACACAAGCGACTTCTGCCACTATTAGCCAAATTATTGACTGTATCGAAACTTACCTCAGTCCCACTGAAGATGAAGATACTTGGCAACCAACAATTCAAGGCCGCGTTGCTCATATGCATTGGGATCAAAAGGCCAAGCCTACTCCTCTTTTGGTACTGGAGCAGTCAAATGAAGGTGTGAATGTGACATTCCGTACTAGTCGCCAACCTAATTCCCCCAAAAATTTAGAGCAGTCTTTATTTAAAAAATAAGGTTTTGCTAAGTAATTAGTAGGGTTTTAGGGTGCAGTTCTATCGTTTTTATGAGTTATGGTTCTTCACCATACTTTGGGAATCACGGGTCAAAAGGCCATCTTCCATTTCTACAATGCGATCGGCTATATCCAAAATCCGGTTGTCATGAGTTACTAACAAGATAGAAGTTCCTTGATCTTTGGCAAGAGTTTGCATTATTTCTACAACATCACGTCCAGATTGTTTGTCTAAAGCTGCTGTAGGTTCATCTGCTAATACTAGCGGGGGATGGTTCACCAAAGCCCTCGCGATCGCAATCCTTTGTTTTTGACCCCCAGAAAGATTGTCTGGATAGTAGTTAATTCTTGACTCTAAGCCAACCGCCCCAAGCATGGCTTCTGATTTAGCGATCGCTTCACTTTGTGCAATCTCGTCATTTAACTCTACTGCCATTTGCACGTTTTGTCTGGCGGTTAAAAAACCCAACAAATTATGAGCTTGAAAAATATAGCCAATTTTACGCCGGACTTGTACTAATTGGTTCTGGCTAGCACCAAATAATTCTCTACTTAAAAATTTTAAACTTCCTTCTTGTACAGAGCGTAAACCACCAATTAAGCTCAGTAATGTTGTTTTACCTGAACCCGATGGCCCGGTCATAATTACAATTTCTCCAGGATAAATTTCTAGGTTAATATCAAATAAAATCTGTCTTTTGAGTGCGCCTCTGCCATAGTAGTGATTGAGATGTTTAATAGCAATTACAGGTTCTTGTTTCATCATAAATTCAATAGCTAGAGGTTAGCAGTTCCAAATTAAGCTGAAGTAGCAAAAATAAGTTATCAATCATTAATTATAAATTAGTACTTTTGATAAGTATTGAGCATTTATAATTATTTTACTTTTGAGAAATTTTAATAATTATATTTTCAGTATTCAAGGTGAATTAGAATATATCTGCCGGGTCTGCTGAACGTAACTTTCGCACAGCAATTGTACCAGAAATCATACACATTAATATAGTTAAAATCAGCACTAATACTGCTCTTTCTATACTCATGAAGACTGGTAATAATGTGGCATCTCTGGCAGTTTTATACATAAATAAAGCAAAAGTAAATCCAGGTAGATAGCCAATTACTGCTAATATTAAAGCTTCTTGCAGTATGACAGTTAATAAATAATTTTGTGTATAGCCTATGGCTTTTAAGGTAGCGTACTCTGCCAAATGATCGGCAACTTCCGTATAAAGAATTTGATAAACAATTACGGTTCCGACAATAAAACCCATAATTGTACCTAAGGTAAAAATAAACCCAATAGCAGTACTACTAGCCCAGTAATTGCGTTCAAAATCGATAAATTCTTGCTTAGTTAAAACATTGATTTCTTTAGGTAGATAATTTCTTAAATCTTGGGTTACAGCAGTAGCATTTGCTCCTGGCTTTAATTTAATAACCCCAATATCAATTAAACCTCGTTGACGGTTATTGAATATCCGCAAAAAGTTGACATCACTAGTAATTAGATTACCGTCAGCCCCAAATGATGCACCTAAAGTGAATAGTCCTCCTACTTTTATCCGCCGCCGTCGTACTTCTGCCGTCACAGTTTTGCCTTGCTCGAAATTAGCAGCAATTGGCCCATACTCTACCCTAGAAGAACGGTCATATAAAACTACATCAGGTAGTTTCAGTTGTTCTAAATTTTCTTGAACTCCAGGTAAGTTGAATAAGTTTACTTCAGGATTAAATCCAAATATTAGAATACTGCGAGGGCGGCCTGTTTCAGGATTTTTCCAGCTTGTATAATCCAAATATATCCCATGTACTGATTGTACTGTCGGTAAATCTAAAGCTTTATATAAGCGCCGTTGGGAAAAACTTTTCATCGACAGGACAGCATTAGATTGGCTATTGATTAAAATAATGTCGCCCTGCAAACTAGTATGAAAGCGAACGTTACTATAATACAAAGCATCTCGGAAACCTAATTGCATAAACATCAAAATATCGGCAAAGCCAATCCCTGCCAGAGCCACGGCTAAACGAGTTCTTTCCCTTGTCAGTTGAAGCCATGATAAAGGTATTTTTTTGTTGCGCTTATGGGGTTGAAAAATACTAGTAATTAGTTCGTTGATCATTACCAATACCAATTTTAACCTTGGGGTTTTGGATGATAGAGTACAAGTTTTGATCGCAATAATATTCCAGCAATCTAAACCAAGACCACATGAAAAATTAGTATTAAAACCCGATATTAAAAACTGTTTAGCTAAATAAGACTAAACTTTGTAATTAGGCTAGTACATCATGGCGTAAATAAACCACCCATCGGAAATGTCTGTAACCCTTGCAGAAAGGTAATTACGAATTACAATTTCCATATAGAGGTATTAGTTATTAATTTCAACAACAACCTTTGCGTAGGTTAAACCAGCAACTTTGACGCTATCTTCTGGAGTCAGAGCAATTTTCACTTGTACAACTCTGGCATCCACATCTGCGGCTGGATCTGTATTGAGTACATCTTTTTTACCAATTTTTCTGCCAATCTCTGTGACTGTTCCCCTTAATTCACTAGCAAAAGCCCCATTGTCACTAGTAACGGTAACATTTTGACCGAGACGCACTCTACCAATACTGTCTTCAGCTACTTCAGCGATGACAATCATTTGATCGGTTTGCCCAATTTCCGCAATTCCCATTTGATTGATCGCTTCTCCCGACTTGGTGTGAATGGTTAAAATCTCACCATTAATAGGTGCTTTAACATAACTCAATTTGAGTTCTGCTTCCGCTTTTCTCATCATTGCGATCGCATTACTTACTTGCGCTTGCGCCATTTGCACATCAGTGGGGCGGACTTCCATTAGGCGGTTGAGTTTGGCTTTTTCTTCATCGATTTGCCTTTGCAAAGTTGCTATGGTTTTATCGCGGTTAACTTTAGCTTCAATCAGCTGTTGTTGTAAGGTGGATAAGGTTTTGACTTGATTAGCTCTAGCTTCAGCAATTTGCTGTCTAATAGTTGCAATAGTCTGTTTGAGAGTAGCTTGGCTTTCCACAACCTGCTGATTGCTGGTGATTGCACTTAAGCGTCTTCTATCTCGTTCCTGTTGAGAAATTGCACCTTCTCTATACAACATCTCATAGCGTTGAGCATCAACTTGCGCATTACGCTGTTCAGCTTGGATGCGTGTGAGTGTGGCTCTTAAGGTATCTTTTTGTCCTCCCAGTTCCGCTTCGAGGCGATTAACCATTGCTTGTTGGGCAAGTTTTTCGCCACTTAACTGAGCTGCGATCCGAGCGATCGTTGCTTGCTGTGCATCCCTTTCTCCGCGTAACTGGGCTTCTAAGCGAGCAATTACAGATGTTTGAGCTTGAATATCTCTTGGTGAACCAGCTCTGACTTGTGCTAGATTGGCGCGAGATTCTTGCAATTTTGCTTTTGCTTCTTCTAGTCCAGCTACTTGGGTGTCATGATTATCCAAAATCGCCACAACTTGACCTTGCTTTACCTTGTCACCCTCTTTAATCAAAAGTTGTTGAACTCGCGACGCCGCTTGCATCCCCGCCATTGGCGCAGATAACTTAATTACTTCTCCGCGTGGTTCTAAATGCCCCACAGCAGTGATACTGTTGGTCATTGGCCTAATAGGTACGGATGAAGCTAATTTTTTCAACTGTTCGACTTTAGCTGTACCTAATACACCGACAGCGATGACTATTGGTAGGGCTACAGCAATGCTCCACCAAACTTTAGGTTGCTCAAGTGTCTGCTCCCTTAACTGTGGCTTCTCAGTCACCCTTGACATGATGTGTTGCCCGTTTATCTGAATTGTGCTGATTGAAGGAAAAAATTTTGATAAGTGAGTAGTCAGCACTTTAGTGCTTTAAAATCCAGGAATAAAGTCCTGACTACTAACTCATTCTCTCTTCATAATTAAGGTGATGAATTACTAGTTACACAGGGTTTTTAGTAAATAGCCTGGCTCTTATTATGAGATGAAAACGATGAGGTAGATGCTTATATGGCAAATGTCTTCGACATAGCCTGTGATGCTTAAAGCGTATTTTAACTGCAAAAATTTCTAGATTTTAGAAGTTTTCCCCAACAAGATAGATGCTGTGATTCATTGAAGTGATACTGTGGAGTTTAGCAAATGCAAAATTACCGACATCAGCCTTATAGAAGTCAATTATCTAAATATTTGGACTTTGCTCTTGCGAGGTTTTGGTTGGTGATGATGTTGACAAAGAAACCAATTTTACAGCTTGATTCGCCGGAAATGTATTAGTTACAAAAGTAAAACGGAATATGAAAATCAACTGTTTGGTTTGGTGAATCTAATTTGGTTACGAAAGCGAGTTTACCTTCGGTTAATCATCGACCAATTAAAAAATATCTATCACATAGAGCATTCCTAATATCTCTTTTTCCTTAAGTTTCTGGTTAACTCATCAGCAGAGTTTGTTGCTTCTATACACAAAGAATATCAACAGTCTTGATATACCTACTTCCAAGACTTAATTTCTCTGCTGCTTTTAAATCACTCCATCAAACTTTGGTTAAATGAATTCTACATTCATCAGTTGCTGGAAAACGTAACAGAACCTACAGATGGGGATATGGGGAGATGAGGGGGATAAGGAGGATGAAAAACTGACCCACAAGGGGATGAAGTTTTTGGGCAATAGGGAATAAGGCGTGGAAAAGAGTCACCAATGCCCCAAGTTGGCGGATAGCTATCCCTCTCCACCCACAAGGGGATGGAGTTTCCCACTGACTTCCAATGAAAACCAGGAATTTCTGTAAAGTTATAAAACGGTTACTTTTCAATAGTATTATTTATTTTGTATCCTTAGTTACAGAAATAATTTGATATTAGTCCATTAGCTATGAAACTAGATTCTGAGAGACCAGATTTTGCAGTGCAACTCAGAAGGCGGAATCTGGATGTTACCAACAAGTCTTACCCCCAAGAGTCACCACAAAAGTTTGCACCTTCTAGCTGGGTGAAACTGTTGCAACTTCCCAATCCCTATAGTTTTGAGGAAGCACTGTTATTGTGTCAGGTTGCAGAAGATGAATGGCTAGCGTGGATTCCCGATCATGGTGAGGCGGTACTACATACTAGACAGTTTTGTTAATAGTCACTTGTTGTTGACTTTTGGCTATGGCCAGAAATCAACGACGTTGTATCCTAGTTCTGCCAGCATCTGTCGCAGCAAGGGTAAACTCAGACCAATGACGTTGCTGTGGCAACCTGCAATTTTTTCTACAAACAAGCTACCAAAACCTTCAAGCGCAAAAGCACCGGCACATTTGAGAGGTTCGCCTGTAGCCACATAAGCTTGAATGTCGCGATCGCTCATTTGGACAAAATAAACCCTAGTCACCTGACACTTGGTCACAGTGCGGTTTTGAGTCAGGTCAATCAAGGTATGACCAGTGTAAAGGTCGCCAAAGTTACCTTGCATTACCTGCCAACGAGCGATCGCTTCGTTAGCATCGGCTGGTTTACCATGAATCTCACCATTAACAGCCAGAACCGAGTCGCAACCCATAATTAAAGCTGATTCAAACTGCGGAACTACAGTTTCCGCTTTATGCAGCGAAAGAGTTTGCACCAACTGATCGGGATTGTTTAACTGGACTTGCGATTCATCAAAATCGCTAGGGCGAACTATTGGTTCAATGCCAACACTTTGCAGTAAGCGGCGTCGCGCTGGTGAAGCAGAAGCAAGTACAAACGGTGTAATACCCATATTAAATGTAGAAAAAGAGGGGGAAAGAGGAATTAAAAATCATCTATTAATCTTCACCCATCCCCCATTATTATCAATTAATAAACTACGAATGAACTTACAACCTCTTCCATCGCAGGTTTAACTTTCTGCCAACGTCTTTCTGGAATTGAGGCATTAAAAGTAAAAAGTTTACCGCGACTAACAGCGACGCTAGCGATATTGTGTCGCTGTTGCTGATTGGGGAGTTTAACTGCATACTCTAAGAGGTAGTATGTCTTACCATCAGATTCTCGTTCAAAAGCATTGACTAATTCAGCTGAACGGCCAGAGTCTGGGGGAGCGAGAGCAGCCTTACCTAACTTATACCCTACTTCTGTTGGTGTCCCCAGTTGTGCTAAAGTTTCACCTTCTGGAACAGGACTAATTACTACTGAGACGTTTTCACTGATTTCAATCAGATCGTGAAACACTACATCAGGGCCGTTGGCAACTTTAACTTGCACCCAGCCGTTAGGATATGAGAACTCATAGCCATTAGTAGTGTTTATGAAGTTTTTGAGTCCAGCCGCAGCTGCGACACCAGGGTTACTTAGGCTAAAACTCAATACCAATAGCAACATGAATGCAATTCGTTTCCACATTTTTATAAATTCCTTTGGACTGGAAGCTAAATAAGGCAGGCACAATTTCTCATTGTCCCATCAACCGGGACGCTGTTAAATAACTAAAGATAATCAACGAATTTATGTTGATCAGTCACGAATTGCGCTGGTTTTATCCTGGCAAGCTCCCAGATAATATTCAAGTTTGGTTTCAGCAAAATTGTTTGATTGACCTGTTAAAATCACCAGAAGAACGGGAAGATCTTTACCTTTACTCCCCAGGATGTGATTTCTTGGGAATCAAACTGCGACAGGGAAGGCTAGAAGTTAAATGGCGTCAAGCAGAACTAGGTGTCATGCATTTTGGGGGATTAGTCACAGGTAAAGGAGAAAAATGGGGTAAATGGCTGTGTGAAGATTCCAAAGGCGAAAGTTTCCAGCCTGCTATGGTTTTAGGCAATCCTTCGTGGGTGAGTGTGCAGAAAGTTCGCTATTCTCAGCTTTTTCAAGTTTTAGCTGATTTTTCGGTACAAGCCGTTACAACTAACGAACATATCGATAACGGTTGTAGTGTAGAAATCACTAATTTGACGGTTCAAGAAAATACTTGGTGGAGTCTAGCTTTTGAAGCTTTTGGCGAAGATAGCCGTCGGCTGGAAAACTTACAAGCTACAGCCATATGGGTATTCCATACTTATCAAAATTCCCGACTAGCGATCGCAGATTCTTACGCTTACCCCCATTGGCTAGGGCTGATTTGTCGCTGATTGCTTACAGAAAAACAGTACCCAAAAGGGTACTACTGTATCTCCCTATACTCAGTCAAAATTGAGCATGATGCCTGCTTAATCTAGATAATTTAACTTTTACTTAAATTATCTCCAGACAAAGTAAGTAAAATATTAGACCAGCTTGATCTCAAAGTTTAGCTCTAAAGCTGAGAAATTTAGGAGAATACAGATGCCATTGAAAAATTACGGGGTTTTAAAATGCCAAGCTGTGGATCGCAAGCTGGGTGAAGGCCCAACTCCTCATTATCAAGTTCTGGTAACTGATGACAAGAAGAATAAGTATCGCATTGCTATCAATGTTAAATCAAAAGAAAGTCCTTCAGAATTGCTGTATTTGATTGACGAAAACTTTTCTCACCCCATCACTAAGGAACTGCAAGAATTAGATTTTGGCTTTAATGAGTTGCCGAGTAAACCCGGAGGAGTTGCTTTAGACTACATTCGGGGGAACTTATTTGACCCAAAGCAGATGAAGCCATTGCCATATAATGTTCCCGGGCCAGACAACGACCTCAACGAATTGCTGGAATTATACATTGCACGGGCGATCGCTTCTCCAGAAGCAATACTCTACCCCTTTGGTGAAAGATGGGGCCCAGAAGCAGATGTGAAAGACAAGTATTTTGGTTATCTTCCTGGTAACGGTATTCATGACATCCACTTTAACCAGGGTAGTGTCGGTCAATTTCAAAAAGATAATGGTGTTTGGCAAGATGGCGGACTGCTAATTCACTATCCAGCGCGAAATCAGTGGGTAGGTATCTTTTTAGCCTTCCAGTCCCAATCCTTCCATACCGATGACACTACCGGTAACAGAATAGATGACATTCCACCAAGTGCAGCAACAGCAGCAGTCCGGATTATTGCGGCTTTGGTAAACCCTGCTGGTGATGATGTTGGTAAAGAAAAAGTAACTTTAATCAATACCTCACCAGATAAAGTTGACTTGAGTGGTTGGGCGATCGCCGATCGCCTCAAGCGCAAGCAGCGTCTTAGTGGCAGTATTAATCCAGGTGAAGTTATCAAAATTCCTTTGGGTAAAGACAACATTCAACTAGATAATAATGGTGGCATCATTACCCTACTTGATAACAAAGGAATCAAGGTTGATGGTGTTTCCTATACAAAGGAAGATTCTCGCAAGCAAGGTTGGACAATAGTATTTTGATATTATTCAAGAGTCAATAGTCCAAAGTCAAATGACTAATAACCCTTGACTCTTGACCCTGGACTTTTAACTATTCAATTTGTAAAACTACAAGTGTCATATCATCGGTGTTTCGTTGATCGTCACCGATGAATTGCTGCACTTGGTCAAACAAGTAATCTACAATCTCTTCTGGCCCATCACAATATCTACAAGCCGCGCTGAAGCTAGCAACAAAGTTTTCTTCATCAAAGCGATCGCCACCGGCGGCTGCGGCATCCGTTAAGCCATCTGTATAATAAATAACTGTATCCCCAGGTTCTAGTTGTGCCTGGGCATCTTCATATTGACTATTCGCATCTAAACCAATCAGCATTCCCAGAGTATCTAACCGAGTTACAGTTTTTGTGGCTGCGTGCCACCACAAAGGCGGGTTATGTGCAGCGTTGCTGTAAGATAAAATTCGGGTTTGAGGATTATATTCTGAATAAAATAGCGTCACAAAGCGGTGAGAATTTTCTAAATCCGCATACATGACTCGATTTAAGTTTTGCAGAATCTTTGAGGGGGAATTCCCATGCAATACTTCTCCTCTTAACATTCCCCGCATCATTGTCATAATCAATCCGGCGGGGACACCTTTACCCATAACATCCCCAATTACTAAACCCAAAGGCGCTGTTTCCAAACCAGTTTTGGGATGTAGCTGAATCTGATTTTGATTGGTGGGAATAAAGTCGTAGTAGTCTCCACCGACACGATTAGCAGGTTTACAACGTGCAGCCAAGACAGCACCAGGAACGATCGGACATTGGCGTGGTAAGAGTCGCCGTTGAATTTCCGCACCGATTTCTAGTTCTTGATCTAGGCGTTCTTTTTTCTTGAGTTCTACTGCTAATTCATCGTTTTCAATCGCGACTGCGGTTTGATCTGCTACTAACCGGACTAACTTTTGTCTAGTTTCTGTCCAGCTATATTCTGGATCGCGGCTTAAAACATATAGCCAGCCCCGTTCTGTATGTTTTACCAAAATAGCCGTGCCAAATATTTGCACATCTGGGCCCAAATAACGATGCATCTGATCGTCCAAAATACCCGTGGCAGTTGCTAGAGGGGCAGTATTTGGCACAAGTGTGATTTGACTAGTAGCGGTTTCTAGGGCTTTACGAATATTCCTACGCTGGCCACTATCTTGCCAGTGTAGTTGTTCTAATCTTACTTGACCATTTGGTTTGTAAAGAAATAGGGCGCTGCCGTCCCCATCTGTGACTCTTGTTGCCATCAGCGGAATCAGCTCCAAAAATTGATTCAAATTATTGAAACTTCTGAGGGCAAATCCTAAAGAACTTAACAAATCCTGAATTTTGTTTTGTTCTCGGTGCAGCCTTGACACGAGTTCTTTTAGCGCTACAACTGGAGTGACATCAGTTGCAGCACTACTATTACTGTCAGTGGGTTGAGAGGGCAGTTGAGACACAATCACAGATACTATTGCATTTTAAGAGAGGCAAACTTGAGATTACTGAATAAATCCTTTAGATTTAGTATTGCTAAACCATATTGGGACAAGATTTGTCATTTTAGCAAGAGTAGAAAGACGTAAGAGCTAAATTATATAAGTATTGCATTTGATTATGATATTTATTCCTAAAGTTAGCAATTTTCACGACTTTTTTCTTCCTGAGAAACTACTGGGTCGAAATGAGCCATTTCGGGCAGACAATAGCAAAATTGTGATTCTTTCATCACTTAATTACTGAGTTATATGTCTGGCGACAGAAAAATGCTTTTGGCGGAAAATAATATATTACGTTGCCATGTTGATTATTGGGGGTGAGGGGTCAGAGCTACTAGGGGTTTGAGGGTCTATCGGCAGGTTGAGCGCCAAGGAAATGGTATTCAGCCGCAAGTCTGAAAAGATGTAAAGAACAAGCGGCAGATCTGACAAGCGCAAGATCTATTAAAGAGCGATCGCACATCATTAAGAATACACCTGTCTCAGATTTTGACACTCAGAGATGATAGAGATTTTTGTAGTTTAATCAACATATTTTACACCTTTAAATTTTATTCAGAGAATATTCATGGACTCCATAAACAGTAGAGACTGATAATACACTTCAGAGTTTCTACAGATTACTGGCTACTAATGCATACCATTCTTGAAAGTAACCTTGTCTGGAAACCAGTGGACTTGTAACTAACTAAGTAATAATTAGCAACAAACTCTATAGAGAATCCAGTTGCTTGGATATGCCTAACCTGAAAACAGCACCACAACAGAGTCTACAGATTTTCCTTTGCTGCAAATATACTCTAATCCTAGATTTAGGAACTCCTGATTATAGAGTTAAATACGGGATTAGAGTAGAATTCTAGCAAAAGTAGTCCACATTTTATAACAAACTAATGATTTTAGGACTTACGCTTTTTTGAGTACTGCATTAGTAGTGAATTTCAGTGATGACATCAGAGCCGTAAGCCCCAAATTTATTAGTTTCCAAAGAAAAATCTTAACCGCAAAATTTTAAATCAGCCACTCAAGAGTGCTTCGACAAACTCGTAACTAGAAAAGGGGCGTAGATCTTCAATTCCTTCACCAGCACCGATAAAGCGAATTGGTAAACCTAGCTGTTGTACGACAGCCAGCGCCACACCTCCTTTAGCAGTACCATCCAGCTTAGTTAATACCACACCACTGAGTTGGGCAGCTTGGGAGAAAACTTCAGCTTGGCGCAATCCATTTTGACCTAAAGTTGAGTCTAGAACCAAGAGCGATTCTATTTTGGCATTAGGCGCTTTCTTGTCAATAATCCGACGAATCTTAGTGAGTTCGTCCATTAAGTTCTTCTTGTTTTGCAATCGCCCGGCGGTATCAACCAGAAGTAATTCAGTTTCTCTAGCTTGAGCAGCAGCGATCGCATCAAACACCACGGCGGCTGGATCTGTATTTTTACCAGGATTGGAAATTACTTCTACTCCGCTGCGAGTACCCCAAACCTTTACCTGTTCTACGGCGGCGGCACGGAAGGTATCTGCTGCACCAATCAAGCATTTATAACCCGATTTTTGTGCGAGGTGAGCGATTTTACCAATGGTAGTAGTTTTACCTGCGCCATTAACACCAGTAATCAACCAAATATTCAGGGTGTCCTTCTCCGGAGCAAAACTCGGTTTGTAATTTTTTTGTACGGGATTATCCAGCATATCCCGCAGAATTTGTTTGAGATAAGCGATCGCTTCCTCTGGAGGAGTAACTTCTTCTCGCAGTTTTTTCTGAAGGGAACTGATAATTAAATCTGTCGCTTCCACACCCACATCGGCTTGTAGGAGCAAAGCTTCAATTTCTGCTACAGCCGCTTGGTTAAGTGGCCCCTGACCAACAATTGACTTGAGTTGGTTCAGTATATTCCGCCGGGTTTTGTCTAACCCTTGGCGTAACTTTTTCAACCAGGTAATTTCTTCAATAGAAATATCCTCTGCACGCCTACCTTGGGCTGCTAAGATTTCTGCTGACCAGACAAACCCTTCATCAAATATCAATCCAGTACTTTCTTCGCCTGTCTCCGGCGTAGAAGTGGTTGAAGTAGTAGCTACTGGCTGTACTATCTCAGGTTCTGGTACTTCAATGGCGCTAGCTATAAGTCTTTCTTGCTTTGCTTGCCGTTCCGCCGCCGCCCGTTCTAAGAAGGATAAGTTTGCTGGTGTTGTTGGCTGTTCTGCTTCTGGAATAGTCACAGATTCGGTTGCTGCTTTTTCTACCACATTCTCTGGCGTTTCGGCAATTTCTTCTAAAGAAGCAGTAGCTGTAATTTCTTCATCTGTCGCAGATAATTCCTCAGCCGATGTTTCGACAACAGTTGCATCTGAGTCTAAGTTTGGTGCAGTTTCTGTAACTTCAGCAGATTCTTCTGTAATTGTTTCGCTAACAGATGCATCTAATTCTGGTGATGCTACTGATTGTGCAGTTTCAATTTCAACTTCTGCTGTTGTTTCTTGCTCAACTGTTTGAGATTGCTGTTTTTGCTGAATATTTTTGTAAGCAGCTTTAGCAAAAGCTAACAAATCTGCCGTTGTCTCTGGTGTAGTTTCTGCTGTTGACGTTTCGGCTGTTTCTGGTTGGGGTTCTGGGGTAGGAGGAGTTTCTTCCTGCTGTTGTTGGGCAGGAATTTCCGAGGAATCGTTATGTTGACGGCGGAACCAATTAAAGACCATTGCAGCTATTGATATTAGTTGTTATGTAAGTATGAGTTATAAGTTATGAGTTTAATTTAACTCCTGACCTGTTTTTGGTGTGAAAACCGCCAGGATTTCCTCACTCCTGATTCTCACTCTTAACTCACAACTTAGCACTCATAGCAGTCGCTTTCGTTTCAGTAAAACGCTATGCAGTCTTTTTTCGCTCAGTGACTCGGCGCAGAACGCCGTTAATAAACCGATGACCTTCATCCCCACTGTAGCGTTTGGCTAGTTCTACAGCTTCGTTGATGGCTACACTATCAGGCAAGTCTAGAAACAGCATTTCTGCCACAGCTATTCGCAGAATATCCCGATCGATTTGGGCGAGGCGAGCAACTTGCCAATCTACGAGAGCAGCGGTAATTTGTTCGTCGATCGCATTTCTTTCTTCGTTGACTGTCTTAACAATGTGGATAGCATATCTGCTGACTGTCTTGTCCTGATTTGCCAGCTGAATCAATTCCGGGAATTCTACTGCTGCACCTAGTTGATTGATTGCTGTTTGGGTGGATGCGATCGCCTCTTGCAGCATTGTTCTAGCAGTATTTATGTCAGAAGCACGAGTTTGACTGCTTAAGATGCGATCGTTACTGCGTTGCAGTTCACCCGCCGCATTATCCAACGTATCTTGGACTTCCGATCGCAGGGTGCGTACTGCTGCTAGTACTAATTTAGGTAGATGTTCTTCTGTCAGTTTCTTTGGGTTGACAGGCAACTGGCTGAGGCTTAACAGCGCTAGTTCACGAGCAAGTTGCTGGGGTTTACGGTCTTGCATAAAAGTAAAGTTGGAATGAATTAAAAACTGATAACAGTAGAAAGAATAGAGTTATGAAGTCAGTAGATTTCCGCATGGTCAGACAACCATATTATCTATTTGCTTGTAACTTTGTCCGAGAGATTGGAATTTTCTACCAGGGGAACGATCTCGGACTTGGTTTCTAGGGTTGGTAAGAGTGTATTGGGAGAGACAATACCACCAGAGACTACTATTTTAAAAGCGTCTTCTATCGACATTGATAGGTTCACCACCTCATCTTCAGGAACTATTGCATACCATCCGGTAGTGGGATTTGGCGTTGTTGGGATAAAAACGCTCAACATCGGACGAGACATTTGGGCTTGAATATCACTGCTGATTATGCCTGTGACAAAAGCGATCGCCCAGACTCCTCGCCTGGGATACTCTAACAAAATTACACGCCGAAATTTACCAGGAGAATCTTTGAGAAGTGTTTCTAAAAGCTGTTTCAGGGTTTTGTATACCTGACCAGCTAAAGGAATTGCCTGCAATAGCCGCTCGCCAAAATCTAGCAACCAACGCCCTGCAATATTTCGCGCCATCAAACCAATCAACAGAATACTTAGCAGTGGTACAGCGAATCCAACCGCAAGATCTAGTATATTTACTAATATAGGATGCAGTCCTTCAAAGGGATTTAGTTGTTTGGGAACTTTGGTAAGAAAGTTGATTACCCAAGTAGCAATAGTAATAGTTAGCCAGATTGTAGTTGCTAGTGGAATTACTACCAACAAACCGGCAATCAGGTCATTCTTTAAATCTTGTTTTAAGCGATTCATTGCCAAGTCCCTATTCTCCTTTTTTAGGCTAGTGGAACTTTTGTTATCAGTATTCATACCAACATCTTCGTTAACCCAAGAGTCACTACTTAAAGCACAAATTATCGCAAGTTTCGCTAGCAGTTTAGCTACAGTTACAAAAATCCGGAGCTTTTCTGCATTATGGTAAATACCAATTCTCGATCAACTTGCGCTTACTTATCCTGACGACCTAAGCAACCCTACAAAAAGCCGCTCCACATCTAGATTTATGAGCCAGATGCTTGAACCTCTGGGTGAATAAAACGCAACCTCACATAGATTTGGTATAACCAGTTGTGGCAATCACGGCTGGTTCGTCTCAGATGATGTTACTTTTCTTTATCAGACTTGTAAATAATTGTTGCAAGTCTTCTCGTTATTACTAATCTTACCGCGCGTAATCAAAAGCGGCTCATCGTGATGGAAGTATTATCATACGGTATAAAGAGCCGTTTTTCCTTTCAAAATCTCTCAACTAAGCAAGAGAGATTTTGCTAATAAAATTATATAAAAATATAAACTTAACATAACTACGAAGAACATCCTCAGCTATATTGTTGAGTTTGAAAATCTCAAGATATCGATAATCTCAGGATGAACTCAGGCGACATCAGCCTGTGTAGTCTTTTCTGGAACAGATGTTTGTGTATCTAAACTGCTTACCGGTGCGTACTTCATTTCCCAAACTTTGAGCAAAATTAAATATTCATAGAATGCTTGTAATGTACACCAAGCCATTCCAGCACGTCCATCTAAAAAGCCACCCAATAAAAAATACATATAAAAGAAGCGTACAATCGGTCTGGCAGGTAAACGCAAAGATAGGTCTTTCAAGGCGCGGCGTCTTTCCACTTCTGACTTACCAAAAAATAAATCTTGCCAGTTAACACTTCCTTGTTCAATTTGATGCAATGTTTCTGCGGCTTCATCTGTAGAGTAGCGGTTGTGCTTTTCAATCCAACGACTCAAGCCTTTGCTACAAGTGTAATGAGGGTAGGTTTCTTTTAAAAAGCTGGTTGCACCGTGACAAACTTCTCGCTCTGTATGACCATAATCTGCAAACCAGACTTTACCATGACGGAAAAGGCGCATCTGGTAACGCGGATATTGAGTACTGTAGCGAATCCAACGATTCATGAACATAACACGTTCAGCAACATAGTAGCCGATGTATTCTGGATGCTGAGTTGCTTGTTCGCATTCTGCGAAAAGTTCTGGTGTCATGCGCTCATCGGCTTCTAGAATATAGACCCATTCGTGCTTTGGCTGAATAGACTCTAGCATCCAAGTACGTTGGCGTCCGTGACTTTCAAAAGGGTGTTGAACGACGCGGATAGGATAGCGATTGGCAATTTCTACAGTGCGATCGCTGCTGCATGAATCGACAACAATAATGTCATCCGATAACATCGCTGACTCTATGCAAGCTGCAATATCTAATTCTTCGTTATATGTCAGTATATAAATTGAGAACATTATAAAACTCTAAGTAAAAATCTTTTAATTTTTTCAAGCTACACATCGGCTCATTCTTGGTAGCTTGATTTAACCAATATAAAATTCAAAATTTTCAAGTAGCAGTATTAACTGTAATTCCAGCCCCCATCTTGGCGGTTATCATAATGATGGGGACTGGCGATCGCCAGCGTATCCGTAGAATTCACACGGAGAGTCAACAATAAATATTTTGTTTGTCTTACTGCTGTTGAAGGATTTTCTAGCGTGGTGCAGGAGTTTTGCGGCGTCCACCACCTTGCAAAGTACCCATACCTTTTAATCCTGTCCAGCCGATAATTATGTAACCAATTGATAACAGCAAACTGCTAATACCAGTTCGCAGTCCAGATTTCCAAGCGTTGTCTTTGGCTTGTTTTTCAGCATCTTCCCTACGCTGACGGACTTGGCTCAATTGTTGATTGCGTAGCGCCTGAATATCTGTTTGTTGTTCAATCGCTTTGTCCAGTACTTTCGGATCTGCTTTAGCTTTCTTGAGTACATCTTTTACCGCTGGGGGAACTTGAGGACTTTCAAGTGCTTGCTTATATTTCTGCTCGTCTTTGAGTATCTCAGTCAACTGGACTTTGGTTTGGTTTCGCAGCTGATCTAACTGAGCTTTTCCTTGCTCAGTATTGAGTTGTGCTTGTAATTGAGAAAAGCGAGTGTTGAGCTGAGTTTCTGCTTGATCTGCTTCTTGTGTAATCTGATTAACTGCTTGATTCTTAGCTTGATTCACATTATTAAGATGCAGTGGAAAAATTAGCAAGAACAACAGCCCTAAAATGCTTGATAGTACTAGTACTGGAAATCTTACATCTAGAGTGGGGGCGCGTAGACGCGAAGCGTCTTGTCCTGAGACATCGCTCTCACTAGCACTCTCAATCCCATAGGCAGCGTACAGCATCCCTACACCTACCAAAGGCACAATTCCGCGATCCACAAGACTTGTAGCCAGATTGATTTGCCATGCTCGATCAGTTGGTTGAAAGGGTAACAACAACAGCAAAAAGTCTAGCAAAAAGGACAAAATTAAGACTATGCCCACTACTTTTAAAGTGAGGGCAGCATTCACAGAAGTAAAACGGTTGACCATAGTTGTTCGGTATTTTGATAAGTCGGAGTGATTGTCCTATATAAAGTTACTTGAATATTGTTCCCATAACCCTACTTGTTATATGGCAACAAAAGGCAGATGCAAAAAAATTACAGAATAGCGGCGTTCAATTGCCTATGCCATTCGGGGATGAAATCAAAACGTCTACTGTTATCAATTCTCAGTAGCCAGAAGTATTCTGCCTTTTGGAATGAAACTACACCACAGTAGCATCTGTTATCATAAGTGTCTTCCGAAATTACTGAGTATTCTTAAATACTGGCTATTCAAGGAAAGTTGTCTGGAATTTCTCCCTAATCCAACCTTAATATTAATCATTTCGCCACTTGCCAACTTCACTGTTCACAGTTTGTTCCCAAATGGATAAATCTTCTGGATAGTCAACATCACTCAAAAAAGGCAAGTAAATATGCGATAAATCAAGTTTTTGAGCGATGTCTACAGTTTGTTGTAGTACTTGATTAGTTCCCCAGTCGATGTTAGCGAATAACTCCGGAATCAGGGAACGCAACCCAATTAAGTAATAACCACCGTCGAGTGCTGGGCCTAGGACAATATCACAAGTGCGTAGTTGCTCAAAAGCACTGCCTAAAAGCTGAGAATTGACTCCTGGACAATCTGTACCGATAATTATGACTTGTTCCATACCAGATTGAAAGGCATCAAAAAGCGATCGCTTCATTCGCTCACCTAAATCCCCTTCGTCTTGGGAATTGTAAACCAAAGCCAACCCTAGCCAATCTTGCATGAGTTGTAAACTTCCACCTGCAAACCGCACTTCAAAAGATATGCCAGTGATTTTTTGTAATTCCTTAACCTGAAATATTGTATATTCGGTCATCTGCTTTTGCAGATTAGCAGCACCAAAATCGCCTAAAGCAGGTATCAGTCGGGTTTTTGTCTTCCCTGGTTCTGGATAGCGAGTAAAAATGATTAGGTGCTGTTTGAGGCTGTCTAATGATTTCAGCACACAATACCTTTTTGTAATGATTAAAAATCATTTTAATAGCAATACTTACCATCCTCGGCTGTAGTTTGCTCTTTACTAGTTCGCATTGCGCCTAAAATTGTCGATACAAAAACACAGCGTTTAGCTTTACCGCCATTTTTACTAGATAGAGTAATCCTTCCTAGTGGAGGTCTATCAACATTACCCATGTAATCAAATTGGATTCGCCTAATCCCATTTGATTGTTGCAAGGTTGTTTCTTCATCTAAGCGAACATTAGCATCTAAATTATTCCAGCTAGCATTAGCAGGATTAATACTTGTAGGGTGAATCGCCCATTGAACAACACCATTACTTTCTCGAAAACTGGTTTGCCAAGTCAATTTTTCTTTTTTGGCTTGGCTTTGGGCTTGACGCATAGCGCGGTAAACTTCGTCTTGAGCAGTATTCAGACGAGTAATATTTACAAAAGTTAGCCAGCTAGGAATAGCTACCGCACTCAATATGCCGATTACTAAAATTACTGCTAATAGTTCCAACAAAGTGAAGCCACTGCTCGGAGAATTCTTAAATATAGTTTTTATTTTAAATAAATATAATAAATGCATTTGAAAATATTGTTGTTTCATGATGCTGTATTTACATCAATATTCAGAGATTTCACTTTTTAGGTGCTATCTTGATGCTGGATAATAATGCGGTAGACATATTAGGGGGCAAAATAAGAATTACACAAACTTTAAATAGTAATTTAAAAGTGAAATTTAGCCGTTGCAGACGATAAAAATCGTTTACGAAAAATTTCGCCAGAAATTTAGCTGCTGCTAAACCCTTATGACGATTAAGCGGCTCCTGTAAAGCTTTACAAGTTAAATATTTGTACAAATTAGCCAAACTCTGAGCTTTGAGGATATTGACAGATTCCGATATTTGAGCACAAGCACAATTAATTACTTGTAAGCAAGCAGCCTCCATCTTAAAAAGATTAGCTGATGCGGAAGTAGCAGATACTCGATATAAAATTTGTGGTGATTGTACTCCTACAAAAGAATAACGTGCTGCTAGCCTTAGCCAAAGATCCCAATCCTCAGCCGGAGTCATTGAAGGCTCAAATCCACCTACTTCAACTAAAGCTTTTCTGCGAATTAAAGGATTGGAACCATTTTCTATAAAATTACTGATTAATAGCTTTTCGTAAACATTACCATTTTCAATAATGTGTGTACCAGAAACTAAGAAATTATCTTGCTCATCAATATAATTAGTCCAACTATAAGCTACAGATGATTGAGGATTATCCTGTAGTGCTTTTAATTGAGATTCGAGCTTATCAGCAGTCCAGAGATCGTCAGCATCAATAAAAGCAATATATTCACCTGATGCCAGAGCTAGCCCACGATTGCGACTGACAGCTTGTCCAGCATTTGAATAAGAAAATATCCTTAACCGCAAGTCAGAAATACTTTCAATCAAGTCTAATGTTGCGTCTTTTGATCCATCATTAATGACGATTACTTCAATATCAGAAAAGGTTTGAGACAAAACAGATTTTATCGTTGATAAAATGGTTTGTTCACCATTAAAAACAGGGATAATTACGCTTATAAGGGGCATAGATAAACTTATACTTCTATTTGTAAATAGCCTAATATAGTACTAACGTTAGAAATTTTAGGTAATTTATCAAGTAGTAGCTTGGCTTGTATTGGAGTAAATAAAAATAGTATTAAAATTTTAAACAATGCTTTAAAATATGCTGGTTTTATTAAAATTGAACAATCATATCTGATAGTTTGCCAAAGTAACTTAGCTGCTAAAATAGCTTTATGTCTAGCTGGTGAGCCTTCTAGAGCTTTATGAAGTAAATACTTATAAATATTAGCCAAACTATAGTTTTTTAAATACTGTAAATGTTTGGGAGCTTGATTATAAGCTCGCTCAATTACTGTCAAGCAAGCGGCTTCCTGCCTAACAACATTAGTAGATAGTGAATTGCTTGAAATCCGGTACAGAATTTGCGGAGATGGTACAGGTACAAAATGATAATTAGCAGCTAAACGTAAATAAATATCCCAATCTTGACCAGCAGGTAGAGATTCATCAAAACCACCGATTGCTATCAAAGCTTCTTTTCTAATCAAAGGATTAGAACCACTTTCTAAAAAATTAATTACTAAGAGTTGCGCATAAACATTACCTGTTGCCGAAATATATGTTCCTCGACGTAAAAATTGGCCTTTTTCATCAATACAATCCGTCCAACTATAAGCTACAGATGCTTGAGGATTGGCAGATAATACTTGCAATTGCGATTCTATTTTCTCTGGTATCCAGAGATCATCAGCGTCTAAGAAACTTACAAATTCACCAACTGCATAGTTTAATCCACGGTTACGGCTAATATTTGCACCTGCATTCTCGAAAGAAAATATTTTTAAGCGTGAGTCATTAATATTTGAAACAATTTCTAAAGTATCATCTTGTGAACCATCATTAATTACAATTAATTCAAAATCAACAAAAGTTTGTTCTAAAACAGATTCAATAGTTTTTTTAATAGTTTTTTGGCAATTATAAGCTGGTATGACAACAGAAACAGTTGGAATATTATTATTCATAATTAAGAGCTTTTATAAGAGTTGATAAAAAAGCATTTTAAATAGTAGAAAGGGCTAATCATAGTACCTAAATAAAATTCAAGTTCAAAAAGTGCAATTATATCAGTTTTTAATGTGCTTTTATATTTAAAATAATGCTTAAATATGCGGTAAAAAGAGCCAAAAAAAGTCTTGATAAAAATTATAGGCTTTTGCCAGTTTTTAGCTTTAATTAAACGTAAGTGGAAAATACATAAACCACAACCACGCGCGAGACTTAGTAAGTAATTTTTTTCTAGGCGCCAATGTGGTATTTGATGATAAGTATGCATTGCAGGGTTATACCAAATTTCCCAACCAGCATTGTGGATATATAGCAGTGGTTCGTAGTCATCACCTTGGACAAATACACCGGGTAATTTGCCACTTAGGGTAGGTATTTTAGGAACATTCTCATACCATACTTGTTTCCGAACCACTAGCGCCGCGCCGGGGGGGAGTCTTAAATTATCTGCATCAAATAAATACGGTTGGTCGCCTTGTTCTCTGATAGCGAGAAAAGCTTGAATTCGTTCAAAATTATGAGGTGGGCTTACCTCATAATTAGCATGAATTTGTCCACTCCAAGCACCAGCTTGAGGATATTTAGATCCAAAATTATACGCTGCTATTAGCCAATCAGGTGCAGGTAGGTTATCATCATCTAAAAATGCAACTAGCTG
Source organism: Aulosira sp. ZfuVER01 (assembly GCA_034530615.2). Taxonomy (GTDB): domain Bacteria; phylum Cyanobacteriota; class Cyanobacteriia; order Cyanobacteriales; family Nostocaceae; genus Aulosira. The sequence goes on along the minus strand of JAVRCV020000031.1, from coordinate 170,531 downwards.
ACCTCTAGCTTCGTACACCGCCCTAATTCTTGCAAAAGCAGCACCCTGTTTGGTTTCCAAAAAGTACCTTAAAGGGCAAATGTTATTACAGATAGTCTGGTAATGATTGACTACAAACTCCGTGCGATCGCAACTATTATTATCAACAACAATTATTTCCCAATTTAAATGCTCTACTCCAGTCTGTGCCAAAAGCTGATCTAAAAGTTTAGGCAACCGTTCTGCACCATTATATGTAGGAATTGCTACAGTAATGTCTAATGATTGAGTTACAATTTCAGTCATATAAGGTATTGCAATTATTTATGATTAACAGTTAAATAGCCATTTTTCCAAAGATAAAAAGGACTAATTAAACTACTTAAAAATAGTTGTAACTCGCAGGCAGCAACCAAATCAATCTTTAGTTTTGTACGATATTTGAGTAAATGTAAAGCAATTTTATGTAAATCATTGAGCAGATATCCTAAAAATGCTATTGGTCTATAACAGGGTTTAATAATTACCATTCTAGTAACATAGCGACTTAGTCCAATACCCTGAAAAAATGGAATTAAATAGTCTTTTTGTAAGCGCAAACTTGGTATTCTATGGTAGATTTCCATGTTTGGGTTATACCAAATTTCCCACCCTGCTTTTTGAATGTAGGATAACATCTCTAAGTCTTCACTGGTAAGCATATTTCCAGTGACTCTGCCAGTTAAAATAAGCTGACTAGGTACATTTTCCAACCAAACTTCTTTACGAACAACAAGCCCAGCAGAAGGAGGTAGTAATTTTTTATGTTTTTCATATAATAGTGGTGCATTACCTCTCTCTGTAATTGCCAAAAATGGTGCAATTCGGCAAAAATTTATTGGAGGTTCTACTTCCCATTCTGGATGAATTTGGCTACCATAAGCTCCTGCTTGGGGGTTTTGTTGGCCAAAGGCATAAGCTGCTGCTACCCAATTTGATACTGGGTAGTTATCGTCATCAAGAAAACCTATCAACCGACCTTTAGCTTCTAAAACTGCTCTTTTACGAGCATAAGCTGCTCCCTGCTTCTCTTCAAAGCAGTACTTTAAGGGATAAGGGTATTGCCAATTTTCTTGATAGCTTTGAACGACTTTCGCTGTATGGTCGGTACTGTTATTATCTACAACAATAATTTCCCAAGAAATATTTTCAGTGTAAAGTTGGTTTTTTAGACGTTCTAGTAATTCTGGTAAACGACTTGCACCGTTATAAGTAGGTATAGCTACAGTAAAGTCTAAACAGTTAGTCATAATCCACGAATTAATTATTATCAAGGTATTTGGGTTCAACTAGTAAGTCGCACACATGTAATCAAGTGTGTTCAGTAGTTAATTTAGTAACAGTAATCAAAAATCAAATAAAACAAAAAACTGCTCTTTATGTCTCAATTTTGCGATCAAAAAGCAGTTTTCTGTACCGTGGTTATACTGGTTTTATGATGTTTTTTATGCAAAAGCAAAATTTTTTAACTACAGTCACTATCTTTTGCAGTTAGCATCGAGCCTAAAAGAGTGTTTACAATTACGCATCTCTTAACGCTACTAGCTTGTGTAGGGTTTGCTGCATTAGGTACAGCTACTACAATTTTCAAACCCGCTGTTCCACCAAAGTCTGCATTTGGCAAAATTCCCATGTAATCATAAGTAATAGTTACTGGTGTAGTTAAGCTATAAGATACGGTACTACTAGAAGTAGTAGTATTTACTGCACTAAGATTTGCACCCAATAAAATTTGCTTGGATTTAATTCCTAAGTCTCCACCCAAATTTTGCCAATTACTTGGTGTTGTACCGGGATAAACCGCAATTTGAGGAATGTTGCTGTTAATTCCAAAACTAACGCTGTAGTTACGTTTGGTTCTTTTTGCCTGCCTTTGAGCTTCCTGTAGTGCAGCTACAACAGTATCATTAGCTTTATTTACCCGTTGTCGGTTAACAAAACCCAGCCAGCCAGGAGCAACGATCGCAGCTAAAATTCCTACAATTAATACTACTACTATGACTTCTAACAGAGTAAAGCCAGCATCTTGCTGTGCAGCCAATAAATCCTTGGAGTCGGTTTTACTGCTACTTCTGGGTAATAACTTGCCAACAAACTTGTTCATACTAACCTGTCATTAATAAATTAGTGCTGTTATTTCCAGATTTACTTTGTGAACAAAAATCCACGTCCTTGTACTCGTACACTTGCAGTAGGAAAATAATTTTTTCTACTATCTGCATAACTTAGGTTGGTGTTTCGTAAGCGAGCAAGTGCATTGCCTCGTAAAAATACTTGTGCTGTTGTGTTCACTCTATCTACACAAGCATAAAAGCTTGTGATGTTAAGTGTAGCTACAGTGCTTAAATTTGCAACGTCTTGTGGTACTTTTGAACCAGAAGAGCATGTTGCAGATGGCGCTCCAGTAGTAGTTTGATCTATGTAATCCATTAGTACTATAGGAGAGCCAGGAGTTACAGTTGTAGTCTGTGTCGTTTTAGTTCCATCTGGATTAGTAGTAGTTGTTGTATAAGAGCCTAGCTTTGTCCAGGTATTCATTTTTTGCTCTAGAGTGCCAACTCCTTCGAGGTTAAATGAAGAAAAACCGGAACTAGGGCAATAACTACTACTCACATACTTGCCACTATATCCAGCACAATCGACACCGCCACTGCCAACGGGTACACCGTCTCTAATTTGCCATCTAGCAATACGAGCAGCATTAGACCAAGTAGAATTAGTGTCTTTAATTAAGTAGTAGGCAACTAGTGAGTAAACGAAAGTATCATCTTTATTCGTGTCTGCTGCTGTAAGTACCTGCCCAATAAACTCTCGTTTCCAAAAAACAAGTACAGGAACCCCACCTGTAACAACAGGGAGTTGTGATGTAGTAGAACTGCTGGGAGTACTGGAAACGAGAGTGCTTATTCCATTAGCATCATAGATGTATACTGCCTGTTGTAAATCACGAGAAATATAATCAAGTGCGGTTTGGATTTCTTGTTCGGAACTTGCCTTTGCTTGCTCTTGGCGATCTGTGTTTAAAATGTTAACCATAAATCCGAGCAAAGGTGTGATTACAAGCACAGCTATGATCATGGCTACCAGCAGTTCAATTAGGGTAAAACCGCCTTCTTGAACCAACTTAGAGCGTTTAATCTGGATACCAAGCAGAAATTTGATTGCATTCATGCTGAATATTCTCTATTCCAAACGTTGACGCTTAGTTGCAAGCTGTATTTGAAGTTGAATTGCCTGTATCTTTGAGGCGGTTGCACAAATCATTAAATGAAGTTGATTGAGGGGCGATCGCAGTTGTCATTTCTACTAATGGAGCTTTGCGATCGCCTATTCCGCCGCTGAAAGTTGCTTGTTTACTAGGTGCTTTTTTCAAGTTGCCATTGGAGTCAAATCCGTCGGCTCTGTAAACTCGCACACCCAATTGGTAGCCAGCATTAGCACTAGTAGAGGCGGTGTTATAGCGAAATGATTGAACTAACAAGTCTTTATTATTGCCAACTGTACAACTACCATCACTGTCACCATCGATACAGTACAAAGTGTTGGCAGGTGTTGCAGGAACAGTACAGTAGGCATTGGCACTACAGGTTAAACTGCCTACTGTCGGAGGATCAGATCCATTTAAGGTTACGCCTGTATCAGTAGCTGCTGGAGAAGAAATAACTCCTGTTTTGACACCATCAATATATGTTCTTGCCGCTTGAGTTCCTAGTTCTATCCGTCTTGCTTGTACGCGAGACGCAGTTGCCAAAACAATTACAGGTGCTACTGCTGTCAATAAAACAGCAGCAACGAGCATCGCTATTAAGGATTCAATTATGGTGAAACCAGATTCATTAGATCTGAGTATTTTTGGCTGTTTTTTGTGCTTAATCATTATTACTCACCAACTTCTCAACTTTTAAGATGTGGGCATTGGGCATCATTACTTCCTTGTCCACCTCATCGCCCTTATCCCTTTTCATACATCACTCATTGGTACTTATAGATCCCCGGCTTCTCTGAGAAGTCGGGGATCTGAAATCTAGGGAGTATTAGCTACAAGCAGGACGTTGATCTGCATCAATGGCATAAGAATCGTCGGCTTTCTTCGCACATAACAGAGTCTTCACCCAGTTGTCATCTCGACCAACTTCCCGGAAGTATTCATCGGGTAAATCGTCTGGTATTCTTACCAATTTTTGGGCAAACCTGTCTGGTGCTTGAGATAGCAGCGCCACATCATAACCCCACTGCCGTGTCGGAGCAAGATAGTAGGGTATCTTACCAGCTAAATTCGCGGTCATCGCATATCCGTTAGATGAGTCTGAGAGATATACCATGTATGGGGCAGTTGCATATTCGCTGCGCTTGATTTGGATGAAGGAACCAGTAATTCTGGCTTTAATGGCATCGCTTACCGTTCCCGTTGGGTTCCAGTTCTCTACAAAACGAGGAAAGTTGTGTAAACCGCCATTATCTTCTTTGGAACGAGCTGGGGTATCTCCCGCTGCAATAATTAAATTGAAAGTAGTTTCCTTGGCTATTTGTAACCAATTACCATGTACTCCAACGTCAATTTTACTGGGGCTAGGACTAAGATTGGTAGGAGTAATAAAGGGGTTGTCAATTTGCAAAATTGGCTTAAAGGTTATATTATTACCACTAACAATTGGCTCTAACCAAGGCATAAAGTTAGTTGAGCTTACCTTGACATTCCCTACAGCGCCAAAGGTAAAGCCATTAGTAACTGTAAATTGCTTAGTTCTCCCAGAAGGTGGACTAGAAACATCTTCAATCCCATGCACCTTAAGTGGTGTAACCAAGTTTCCATTGGAATCACGGACAAAAGCAATTCTATAAGGTTGTCCATAAAATCGATTGCTGGGGTCTAAAAATGTTGGATTTGCTAATGTACCTGTTTTGATTGAATTTCCTGGTTGACCTTCTGGATACTGATTACCTACTGGCTTACCACTGTTAGATGTTGTCAGAGTCCATACGCAAGGAGAACCAGCAGGTAGATCGGGATCTGGAACACAAACTTCTACCGACAATTCTGGAACTGGTATCCATTTCATCACTGGCGTCACAAAGTTATGGAGGTAGGAACTACCCTGAAACCCTGTTGTCGTCGCGTCACCAGCAACATCTGTAACCAAGTCTTTGGGAACACCAGTACTGTCGTACCATTGGAATTTAGGAACGTAGCTATTGATGGCTGAGAAATAGCCTGATACGTCGGCTGGAATACTACTAGCAACAGGCTTCCAGTCATAGTCTCCCTCGTTGCGGAAACCTTCTCTAAAATTCTTGGAAAGCAAACTAACAGCATCTGCTAAGACAGCCGCAGCTCGCCATTCATCTCCAGTAGTACAGTTAGGTAGCCTGGGATCGTTTGGGCGACAGGCAAAGTCAGGATTTCGCTGAGCTGCGGTACGAGTATAAAAGTTACTCCAATCATCTGCCAAATTACCAGTGGTGTCTGAAGCAGTTCCAAACTCTTGTTGGGTATGTAAGTTAAAGTCACCTTTGATGTACACAGGCAAGTTGGAAGCTAAAATCAGCCCTTTCTCTACATCTCGATAAGTATTTGTCGTACCACGGAACAGTTTTGAACCGTTAACTAGCATAATGCCGTTGGGGCGACGAGTTGGATCGAGTTTAAAATCAACTGGGTTTTCTAATTTTGCTGCTGCTGAAGTACCTGCACTTTGGTCTGGCAGTGCATCATCACGAGTAGCGTAAATAATACCGCTATTGGGTAGTAAGTATTCCTGTGGAGTTCCTGAGCCAATTGTTTTCTTCCGCAGCGCATCAACATCTAATGCAGTCGCACGAATTTCTAAAGGCTGTCTGTCTTTTTTATTCAGGTCATAATTTTTGCTTCCTGTAGTTGCATCTATTGCCTGAATTTGCCTTGGATCTAAAAAGGTGGTTTCCCTAATTGCACCGTGAGGAATAGCAGAATCACTGGGTGTCTTAACTGTCGCAGTGTCCATAATTTCTAAGGCGCAAAGTGCAGAGTCAATAGCAGACTTATCGGAGAGTGTAAGACTAACACTCGCAGTTAGTTTATCTAAAGCCTTTTTGAGTGGCTCATTCACTAAGCGTCCATTGGGATATGTTAATTGTGCTTGGTAGTTCAGTAAGTTCTGATAAGTACTGACGGTTGAAGTGGGAGGGCCATAAACTATACCGTTGTTGGAATTACCTCCTGTAACATTATTCCAAGGTAATGTTGATTTATTCTTAGCAGTTGTGCTGTTTGTTGGGTCATAGTAACTACTTACGCAAGCAATTGGTGTAGGGCTTGTTTCGTTATAGCTAGTACCTTTGTAGTGATAAACTGCTGTCGCCCGCATCTGCAAGTATGGGGTGTTCGCAGCAGGTTGGGGCACTTCATACTGAATATTCAGACCGTAAAATTCAAAAGGTTTAATGGCTGTAGGAACTGTGCCATACTTAGCTGGCATTAGATCGGGCCAGATTTGTGTGCTGTATGAAGTGAAGGTAGTAGTAGCAGCCGTAGCAGCAGCTGGCAAATAAATCCCTGCACCAGTGACAACGCGCAAACCACCAACTGGATCTTGTGCGGTAGCTGGTATTTTTGCTGCGGCTAGTTCCCATTCTCCATCTCGTCCTATATCACCTAAATCAGCCAATTGCTGAATCCGGCTGCGGCGAGTACGCACGTTATTAGCGCTAGTATCGGTAGTATTGGCGTTATCAGGATTATCCCAGTAATTAGTAGTAATTTGTTGAGTGTCGTCAGTGTTTGGCCCAACAAACTTACTTTTTGTGCTGTCCCACCATAATTCAGGTAGATTATTACCAACTGCAACGCGATCGCCTACAAAGGTTTCATTACCTTGCTTAACTTTTTCTAGCTTTGTTGGCTCTGTTGCCGGAGGTAATATCCTATTGGTCACACCACTAGCTTTATTAAGGTCTAAATTGGCATAACCAGTCTTGGTTGTCCCATCGCTAGGATCAAAGGGAAAAACCCATGAGTCTACTGGACGCAGTGAATCACCACTACCTTGCAGTGGACTATTTGTTGCGTAATCTGTACCACTTCCTACTTTTAACGGGTTAGCCGAGTCAAAAGCGACTTCTGCATAAGGAACACGGCGAGTACGTTTTTTAAAATAAAGTTCTAACAGTTCCCGACGGGTTTTTGTAGCCGGGCCATTTTGTACCTCTTGTGGGTCAGTACTTGCAGCGTTAGCTATCTGAACATCAACCAAGCGATTGATACGCTTTACGTAAGCTAAACTGTTGTAAGCAATTTGAGCCGACCAAGTGGTAGAGTTGTCCTTAACAGATTTATTATCTTTGAGATTATTACCTGTAGCAGTATTGGGGCTAGTTCCCTTACCTTGGAATAAATGCACCAAAGTACCGTTGGTTAAATCACCACCGTCACTGGTGAAAGTACCTGCACCTACATTACCAGCAACAATAACTTTTGCATTGTCAGCTTCATAAAAACAAGAATATGGGCTACTGACCTGATAAAGCGTGACTTGTTGAAATCCGCTACCTGTAAGCAAGTTACTATTGGTAACAATCCGTCCATTCAGGTTTAGTTTTGGACCAGGGGTCATTTCTAAATCATCTTCATAGACAACCGCATTGTTAACTAGCGGTAGTTGTACGCGCTCTTGCTGATATTCTATTGCCGAGAAGCCTTTATTGCCTTTATAGCGCTCATATCCTGCGGGGAGAGTACCAGTTTTTGTAACGGGAACATTGGCAGTATAAACAAAGAAAGCTTTTTTCAACTTACTGCCGACTTTAAACCAGCCAGAGTTACCCACCAAAGTTGCGCTGGTACCATTGGTATCTTTACAAGCGTCACCTGCTCCCCCATTTACCATAGGTGGAGTTCTGGCTTCTATAGGATTTCTGGCACGAGTATATACCCCACCACTGACAGGAGGATTTTTGAAGTAAATTCCATACAGAGTGTAGCTATCAAATAGCCCGTTATTATCCGTATCTACAGGGTACATCCATGCCGAGCGCAGGTTATCAGTGCCACTAGTTAATTTGACTTGAGTTTCATCCCCCAAGGTATATTCATTTCGCTTAGTAGTATCGTTAAATATACTTTCTAAAGCTGTATCTGTGGGTGTAGCTCGCGGAAGTGTAGCATCTGACAATAGCTTATTTAATTTAGATTTAGCACGATCGATAGCTGGGGCTGCGGCATTAAGAACCGCCTCATTTACTCGAACATTGCTAGCATTTTTTGAACGTTCAAAAGATCTAAATAAAATCGCAGTTGTTAGGAGTACAACAACCAGTGCCACCATTGCCACTGTTGGCAAGACGAAACCAGCATTCACCGAGCCGCGTCTTTTCCTCGTCTGAAAAAGAGTCCTGAGAAGCCAAATTATTTGCTTTTTAATTGCAGAAATAGACTGCTTGCAAATTTTTAGAAGGAATTTTTGAGCCTTGACTAGATGGCGTTTTGTAATCATATTTTGCTTTCCTGTCAAGTAATTTGTTACTTTGATGAAAATTGATGTTCTATGGGCAATAAAGCTGTTAAGTATACCCAGAGAGAGAAAATTAACTTTTTTATTTAGCTAGATAGTCAAATTTTGAAGCCTCTAAAGCACGGTAAAATGATATGCATTGCGGTTGCATATTTATGGTGAACAAAATGCTCAAGTTATAAACAATTTAGTTTTTAGAGAATGTAGATTTGATGTCTTTCAGCTTAAAAATAAAAGACTATGATTTGTCCGATTTATATCATGGGTCAGCTTTCCGTTTTTATCAGGAAAATACTGAACTTTGCAAAATTATTTAATTCATAGCTGGTTAGGAAAAATTCCTGCTTATCTTTACGTTAACTTTGTAGAAACCTACTTCATCTGAAGGCAACTTTATGAAGTTGTTGTCAGCAGAGTAAGCTTATATTACCCACTTGTTAAAGGAAACATATCAGGAATTCATCAAATAATATTAAGTAATGTAAAACCTCCCCAAAATGGGGAGGTTGCAGAGTAAGTATTTTCAAGCTCCGAACAAACTTAATAATTCAAGTTGCGAGTCAATGCCTTGTTTGACAAGGTTTTTGCATTTAGTCTGCGGAGACGGATTTTGTTCCTATAGCCCCAGGCTTCTAGCCTGAGAGCGATAGGGCTTATGTGTACACAGTAGCTCTGTTGTAGGGAGAGGGGTTCCGTTCAATACATCGAACTCAAGTTAATACGATATACACATCAGTTTAGTAATGATTGAGGTTAATTCCAGCTTCTTTGGCCATTGCTTCAATACCTTTGGTTTCCAAGGTTTTGATTGCTTTGGTAGACAGCTTGAGTTTTACCCAGCGATTTCCACTTGGCCACCAAACGCGCTTGCTTTGCAAATTGGCTTGCTGAAGGCGTTTAGTACGGCGATGGGAGTGGGAAATTGCGAAAGCATTATTTGCCTTCTTACCAGTTAATTCACAGCGACGAGACATAGCCAGTTTCTCCAGATTGCTATTTCAATACAACCTTTCTATTGTAGGAGCTTTAGCGTGAAGATTTAGATCGGGAGGTTTGAGATGATCTCCATCCTTGTAAGGCATGAATTAGCTAACTTGTTGGGTGAGTTTGGTTAACACTTCATTGGAACGCTCAACAAAGGATTTCATTCCTTCACCGTCAAATCCTTTCTGGGACATCAGCGCTAAATCGTAGACGTGTTGGCAAATCATGTTCACTAATTGCGCTGTGGGAGACATACCATCACCTTGGATAATACTACCTTGGCTGAGATTCGCAAGATTTTGAATTAGAGGGTGAGCAGTATTTACTAGCAAAATATGATCTTCAGGAAACTCGGTGGTTTGCTGCTGCATCATGGCGTTCATTTCCCGCAGACGACGGAGAATCTCTGGTAGTAGTACCATTGCTGGTGGTGTCCCTTGGGGATTATCCGATTTCAAAGCTTCAGTGCGGATATTTAGTCTAGGCTTGTTGAGGGCTTTCTCAAATAACTCTTTGATGACCTCACTCTTAGTTTTGTTGGTCGTCGGATCTACGATTTCCCCAGCTTTATCTTGATCTAACAGGGTATTATCCAAGTCGGAGTCTACCCGTGTAAATTTGACATCTTTATATTCTCGTTCTAGGAAGTTGATGAAGTGGGTATCGATGAAGGAGTCCATAAATAGGACTTCTAATCCTTGATTTTTATGTAATTCTACGTATGTAGCTTGTGAGGCTTCATCAGTACAGTAGAAAACCTTGTTTTCGTGACGCTCTTTGTTGCGTTCTAAGTATTCTTTAAGCGTAGTATAAGGAATACTGGTTACTGAATCTTCTGCACTAGGTGAAGTTGGGGTGACATCTTGCCAAACATCTCCTTCTGAAGACTGTACTTCTACTGCTGGAGTATCAGCCGCAGCTTTTTCGGCAACTTTGGCGGTGGTGCGGAAGATGATAATGTCTTCGACTTGCTTTTTAAATTTCTCGTCGTTGAGAACACCAAATTTGACAAAAGTGCCGAGGTCTTTCCAAGCGCTAATGTATTGTTCGCGGTTGTCGCGGTAAAGTTCTTTGAGGCGATCGCCTACTTTCTTCGCAATGTAGTCACCGATTTTACGGACAGTGCGATCGCCTTGCAATGCACTCCGCGAAACATTGAGGGGAATATCGGTGCTATCAATTACACCCCGCATTGGCATAAGAAATTGCGGGATAATTTCTTCGCAGTTGTCGCTGACAAAAACTTGATTGCAAAATAGCTTAATCTGCCCCTTAGTCACATCAACATCGGGTTTCATTTTGGGAAAATACAAAATCCCATTGATAATAAAGGGATAGTCTGTATTTAGATGCACCCAAAGTAGTGGTTCTTCCTGAAAAGGATAGAGATAGCGATAGAACTCTAGATAATCTTCTTTGCTCAGGTTACTAGGAGACTCTCGCCAAGGTGCTTTTTGCCTATTTAATACTTCACCTTCCAGTTTGATCGGTACTGGCATGAAGTCACAATATGTATTGACAAGAGACTTAATCCGTGCTGATTCTAAATATTCCTCTTCTTCAGCTTGCAGGGTCAGGGTAATCGTAGTACCGCGAGTTGTACGGGATGATTCATCTAACGTAAACTCTGGAGAACCATCACAAGACCAGTGTACTGCCTGCGCTCCTTCTTGATAAGAGAGAGTATCAATTTCGACTTTTTGCGCCACCATGAAGGAGGAATAGAAGCCAAGACCGAAGTGGCCGATAATTGGTTGATCTGATTTGCCTTGATATTTGTGAATAAATTCTTCGGCGCTAGAAAAAGCAACCTGATTGATGTATTTTTTCACTTCCTCTGCTGTCATTCCGATACCATTGTCGGAGATGGAGAGGGTCTTTTTATTTTTATCTATAGAAATTTCGATTTCTGGTTCGCCGATATCTCCAGCATAATCCCCCGCACGGGATACCATTTTTAGCTTTTGGATGGCGTCTACAGCGTTGGATACCAGTTCCCGCAAGAATATTTGGTGGTCGGAGTAGAGGGACTTCTTGATAATCGGGAATATATTTTCAGTATGAATACTGATGGTTCCTTGTTCTAGCATGATTTGTAATTAAATAAAAATCTCTCATTGAGGATCTTAGCGGCTGTTGTCCAAGTAGTCATTCATGAGTAGTCAGGGATATCTGCACATAGTAGATTCGGATTTCCCTACTTATTACCGTCACATTCATCACACAACTTAAACCAAGCTCTGCAATTCTTATAGCAACCGCTGTTAGCGATTAATAGTTTTTCTTGTGTATTTAGCAAAAATATTAGTGATTTTTTAGCTAAAAATAGATCTTTTACTTTTTAACTGATAATTTCTATTTTGTAATTTACTGGAGAACGGAACCATGACTCAATCTGTCATGTTTAATCTACTGTATGAACGAACCAAAAAACTTTATTATTCAGTGGTGACTTATGATTATGATAATCCCATTATTCTTGATTTATTAAATAAATATACTAAAAATAATAAGACAGCATATCGCATTTTGGACGTTGGTTGTGGCTATGGAAATAAGATGAATGCATTGATTTCAGCAGGCTATAAAGTATTAGGAGTAGACATTAATCCTCAAATTATTGCTACTAATCAAAAGCAAGGATTAAATTGTGTAACTGTAGAAGAATTTCTTAAAAATCATAATACAGAGCAGTTTGATATTATTTTAATGTCTCATATTATTGAACACTTCCATCCATCTGAATTAAAAGATTTTATGGATAATTACCTTGACAAACTCAAGATGGGTGGATATTTAATCATTGCTACTCCTTTGTTAACTGACTATTTTTATGATGATTTTGACCACATAAAACCATACTCACCTCTTTCCATAATCAAGGTATTTGGTGAAATTGCTACTCAAGTTCAATATTATTCTCGAAATAAGCTTAGGTTAACAGACCTTAAGTTTCGCAGAAGACACTATCAATCTACTTTAAAGAAGGAAATATACATCAGGAGTTGGGCTACAAGACTTCATCAGATTGGAGAATTTATCAGCACATTGTTATGCCTAATATCATGCGGTTGGTTAGGTAAAAAAGATGGCTGGGTTGGCATTTTTAGAAAAATCTAAATTATAGAGATTGAGATAACTGAGCAAGAGCTTGAATTACCTTTATGATTGGCAATTCCACAACTGTCAATCGGCTCTGGCTATTTTCTTAGCTGTATCATCAATCACACAGTAATTACTAATTCACAAATTCGAGAAATAACCAGAGAATCGCCCCAGCTAATAGGACACAGATAATTCCAGCTAAACCAGCTAGGGGTTTTTTGTTCTTACCTGTAAACCACTCAGATACTTTACCTGTGTAAGTAATTAGTTCTGCTGTGTCTAAAGTAGCGATCGCCCATACCCATCCAGCGTGTAGTCCCCAAGCTAGACCTAAATTACCGCGATCGGCAAACCTGGCAAATACAAGTACTATTCCCATCAGCCATAGTCCAGGGAGTTGAGGGATGGTTTCCCGTTGTTCCCAAACTAAGTGTAAAAGGGCAAAAATCACACTAGAAATTACGGCTGCTAACCAAACTGAGTATTCTCGATTTAATTCAGTAAATAAGAAACCCCGAAAAATTAATTCTTCTATAGCGCCTACTAATAAAGCTATCAATGGAATTGGTAGCAAGTTAGCTAGTACTAGCTTGTTGCTTGATTGTTGCCATTTGCACCAACCCAGCCAGAATTGAAAGGCAAACACTATAGCCAAGCTAATTACTCCCAAGCCAAAACCTAGGAGTAAAGAACCCAAAATTGAAAGATTACTAACAAAGCCATAATCAGAGAAAGATCTCAGCCCTAGCGAACTAATGCCCCATAAAATCAAGGGCGCTAATAAATAAAGGGGTATTAATAAGGGTAATTTTTGCTCTGGCTGCAAACTTTTACCTGGGTGCCATTTGAGTGCGATCGCTATTACTGCTGCTAGTGGCAACCAGCACCCTACCCAGGCAATAAAAAAAGCCATCACGACAACTATTACTGGTGCATTTTTGAGAAATGCCAGTAGGGTGTTGGCTGATGGCTCTAAGAATGTTATCAAAATAGGCAAAAAAAACACGATTAGCTTCTTGCAACAATAGATTTCTTGCTTCTTAATCAAGACTCTACTAAAACTAGTGACTTAGGCAAGAGGTCTAATCGTATTTTTCGGATGTTGCACCTTGTTGTTTTGGTAGAGATAAGTTATCAAGCATCAGCCTTCAACTTATCTCTATTATTAAAACAACTTACTCTTCATCTTCTAAATCTTCTTCATCCACTTCGTCAACGTCTAAATCTGACGCGATTAATTTTTTGTCACTTTCACCAAGTTGAATCAAGTGAATATGCTTATATCCCAGCCTAATTTCAAATTCATCACCTGGCTTTAAGCCCATTGCTTTAGTGTATGTAGCACCAATCACAATTTGACCATTTTGATGGACGCTAACCCGATATGTCGGTTCACGACCCCGGCCATCTTTTGGTGCTTCTGGACTGAGAGGAATTCCTCTAGCCGATAGCAAAGCGTCATAAAAATCAGTGAGATTAACACGAACTTGATTATTCTTAGTGACCGTGTAATAGCCGCACTGCTTTGCTCGTTCTCGACGTGGTAAATTGGAAAGCTCTTTTACTTTAGCAAGCAATGCTTTTCCGGTTAATGGTGCGGTTGCAGTTTCAGTCATTATGCTCAAAGTTTCCTTACTTTCTCCAAACAAATAAACGATCTCGTCTTGTGCCAGCATTTAGCTTTTTAGCATCTGCACAGAGCTACTCTGGTCACTAAGCTGTGGGTAAATTCCTGCTGCTATGGGTAAACCCAAGCGCCTCTATTATGGTTGCCCACAAAAAATTAGAGGTCATGGTTATCACAGGTATTAAATTCGGTGATTTTGCGTCACTTTTAACCATGATTCGCCAACGAAAATGAAATTAATTTTTCTTTTGGCGCTACTGTAGCGGTGTAACTTTAAGCCACCTTTACAAATTATGTGGGTTCTACTGCAAATAAGTCCTAGACCAAAAAAATTGCAGGTTTTCCACTTTCAGTGCTTGCCTTTGTTGCCGTTGAGTTATAGGGTTTACCCTACTATTACTCTTAAGCTACCGACAGCATGAGATTTGAAAATGGTCATACAGGCATACACCCTTTTGCCTTACTAGTAGAGACGTGAATTTTCTTGTCTCTACATTACGAAATAAACAAAGCAGTAGTAGCCGCGCTTGTACAGCTATGGATACTGGTTTTGTTACTTCGTAATTTTATATTAAATACTAGCATGGACTAATAATAGCAAAATTGTTGTTTTATTTAGAATTAAATTTGCTAGTAAATTTTTATTTAAATTTCCTAGCTCTGGGAAGTAAAAAGCAGTGATGATTTTTCTTGGGCTTGATTACGGTAATGAGTATTCTAGCAGTGCTTTTCTAGAAATTACTCTAATTTAGACCGCCCGTTTTGACAAGAGAGTTAAATCAAAGATTAGCTTGATTGAGAGGAGACAAAAGTCATGGAAATTTAGCTCCCTCTTGATAGCCAACAGACAAACACCAGACAGAGTATTCTTTACGTCTGTCTTTGGGAAGAATTAGTTTTTCTACATCTGTCTATTGCATTATTGCCACTATAAGATGTTAACTATCGGTTTAACACTTCTATATAAACAAAAACTTCCCAACTTATAAACGTTTGAGGTATCCTCCAGGGAAGTCTTGACTGTTGTTGACATCAAGATGTGCTGCTACCCTAAGGTGGATTTAATAGATTTATTTTGACTATGGAGGTAATTTTGACTAGTCCATCTCTGGCTAACCATTTCTCATATATCCTGCCAAACAGGTCAATTAAATGTAAAGCAGCAATAATTTTTTTGATGTTGCGTCAATAGAATCAGACAAATATTGCCTGTATTACCCCGACAACTAAAATTTTAATGGTTATGCTGAAACTAGTACCGCTGTGCGGAATTCAAAATATTCTAAGGGAAGCCACCTGAAAGGTGTCTACAAAATTTAAAATACTTTGGGAGAAGCCAGCTTTCGAGCGACTACAAAAATCTTATATTTTAGGATTTTGAGGTGTTTTTGGATAGTACTCTAGTTCTGCGACACTGTACCAGAATCGCTAGGTCTTTAATCATCAGCCTATTAACAGCTAGCTGGAATACAGGGCAACAAGAGTATAGCTCATTTTTCGGAGTAACCTGTCTGTAGTTCAGATTGTTCAGGCGGGTAGAAAAATTTCAAAATTTTGGTTGGTAGTCATGGAAATTATTTTTAAGGTAATTCGACAGCAACACAATTCCTCTCCTGTTTTGCAAACTTACCTTTTGGAGGTAGAACCTGGCAATACAATCCTGGATTGTCTCAATCGCATTAAATGGGAGCAAGATGGAACTTTAGCGTATCGTAAAAATTGTCGCAATACAATTTGTGGCAGCTGCGCTATGCGAATTAATGGGCGATCGGCTTTAGCTTGTAAGGAAAATGTTGGCAGTGAAATAGCCAGATTACAAAAAACACTCATGCCAGCCCGTGAGGTAAATCATATTCCAGAAATCACGATCGCACCTCTGGGTAATATGCCCGTAATTAAGGATTTGGTCGTAGATATGAGCAGTTTCTGGAATAATTTAGAAGCGGTGACTCCGTATGTGAGTACAGCAGCACGACAAGTTCCAGAAAGAGAATTTTTGCAAACACCACAAGAGCGATCGCGCCTCGATCAAACTGGTAATTGTATTATGTGTGGAGCTTGCTATTCTGAGTGCAATGCTCGGGAAGTGAATGCTGATTTTGTTGGGCCTCATGCCCTAGCTAAAGCTTACCGGATGGTAGCAGACTCCCGCGACCAAGAAACTGAAAATCGGTTAGAAAATTACAACGAAGGTACTAAAGGTGTTTGGGGTTGTACCCGTTGTTTGTACTGTGATTCAGTTTGCCCAATGGAGGTTGCACCACTCGAGCAAATCACTAAAATTAAACAAGAAATTCTCTCACGCAAACAAGCCAGCGATGGTCGCTCAATTCGTCACCGTAAAGCATTAGTTGAATTGGTGAAGGAAGGAGGCTGGATTGATGAACGTAAATTTGGTTTACACGTGGTCGGTAATTATTTTCGCGATCTTCGAGGATTGCTCAGTTTGGCACCCCTGGGTTTGCGGATGATAGCTAAAGGTAAATTTCCACTTTCCTTTGAATCATCAGAAGGTACTCAACAAGTGCGATCGCTCATTGAAGCTGTGGAGGAAGTAATCAGGGCTGGAGACGAGGGAAGAGAGATAGGGGGACGCGGGGACGGGGAGGAATAACCAATGACAAAGACTTCCTCACCGTGGATCTTGAGGTATATTTAACGGTCGTCCAAAACGGTCATAGATTAAGATATCCCACTGCCCATTATTAGTAGATTCAAAAGCAATCCTAGTGCCATCAGCGCTAATCGTGGGATTACGAACTTCTGCCTGTAGATTAGCAGTTAAATTCCGCGATTGGCGTGTTTCTCTGTCGTAGAGGAAGATAGCCGATCGCCCTTGACGACTGGCTGCAAAAACGACATAACGACCATCCTCAGAAATACTCGGATGAGAAGCGATCGTATCTATAGAATTTAAACCTGGTAAATCAACCAAATTGCCAGTTATCCGATCAAATAAGTAAACATCTTGGCTGCCCCGTCTGTCAGTAGTAAAAATAATATATCTGCCAGTAATTTGAGGGTCTAATTCTGAGGCTAAACTGTTGAGGCTGCGACCCCCCGGATCGAATGGATAACTGACAATGCGCGGGTAGCCGAAACAGCCAGTCAACAAAGTTGAACAGGCAAAAACAGATATAAATATAGAGCGTTTCATAATATTTAGTAGTTAGTCATTAGTCAATCGTAAATAGTCTAGTAACTAATAACTCACAATTTTTTCTTATTTTCACCTATGGCGCTGTGGGCAGTGGAGCGACTGTTGCACCATTGGGAATATCTAACTCAATATTTGGCCCTCGGTCTAGGACTTCAATGTCCCACTGACCGCGGCTAGCGGTTTCAAATACTATATAACGTCCGTCTGGGCTGATACCCGGTTTTCTCACCCAGCCACGATAAATAGGGGTAAGAATTTGTGACTGTTGGATAGCGCGATCGTAAAGTGCTACTACTGGTCTACCTTGGTCGCTAGTCAGATAAGCAATGTAACGTCCTGTGTAGCTCAGGCTAGGACTTTCGGCAATTGTCTCTGGTCGGTTTAAGCCTGGAGTGCGCATAAAACTTTGGCGATCTAAGTCATATACCAAAATTTGATGACTACCATTACGATTGGAGACGAAAGCTAAAAAGCGCCCATTTCCACTCAAAGTCGGTTGTTCTTCTGTGTAACGACTGTTGAGAGACGTAGGCCCAATCGGGATATCACTAGAACTACAAGATACAAGCACACTTGCCAAGCTAAAAACTAGGCTCCAATGAATCGGTCGTTGGAGCCAAAATTTAGGTGTAAATTTTTTCACCTCAACTGTTTTCCATCGTCCCTGACTGTTTTAAATATCATCAAAATTGGTTGAATTATCAGAATTATCATCTGGTCGTTCAATTGGTTTGTATTCTACATAGTCAGTTGGTATCGCCTCATCATCCTCACGCTCTCTGCGAGAAGTTGAGTCACTAGGTGGACGACGCCTTCTTGGTCTTGGAGTGATATCCTCATCAGGAGTTTCTGAACGCTGCGATCCGTTACTACCACGACGAGAAGATTTTCTCACTTCTCCTCCCGAACTGTCCCAATCATCAACCTCTCTAGAAACAGAACCCCAATCTTCTTGTTCTAGTCTATCTGAGGGACGACTTCCAGAACGCCCAGAAGGACGACGACGACTTTTGTCCCCTGATTCTTGCCTGTCGTTACTACTACGACGTTCTGAACGCCGGGGTGGTTGATCCTCATAGTAATCATCACGAGAAGAACGGTCATCCCTGCTAGCCCGAATTCGTGGGCGTACAGGGCGTTCCTCTTCTTCATAAGGCAATGGCTCTAAATCTTCATCCACCTCGGCCTGATATCCCCGCCGCCGCTTTTCGTAGGAATAGTTGTTGCTTACTGGACGGTCTTCATCCACAATTGGAGTGTTGCGTTTAGCTTGCTGGGTAGCGATACTACGCAAGCGAATACTTTCAACGGCAAAAAATACAGTTGTGCCGACTAAAAGCAGCTGACCAAATTGCAAAATTGGATCTAGTCGCCAACCTTGAAAGATCAAAATGAAGCCACAAAGTAAACCTACTGCTGCAAAAAAGATATCCTGATCTCGTGACAGCTCTGGACGTATAGTGCGGAGAAAATACAGTGCTGCCCCAGCCACAGCCAAGAAAATTCCTAAAAAAGTGGCTGGAGTTGCCCCCACATTTACCTGAGCTAGCATACTGGCTGAGTTCAGCCCAAAATTTATCATTGCTGTTTTCCCAATATCAAATCTATGTTAGCGAGTCACAATTAAAATCACTACTCTAAATAAGCACAATATATTGAAGCTTCAAAGCAACTGGTAAAGAAGCTTTGAAGCTATCCACCGAAAGCTAAAAAATTTTTTGTTTGTCAGCTAAGTATACCTTGTCCTTTGTAAGAGCAATTGCTCTGTTGGTGGTTAGGTAGATCGCTAACAGACAATGGTTTATGAGAGTCAAACTGACTCCAGCAAGCATTATGAACGCTGGATTTTATCTTTTTGGCTAATGAAAATCAACCCAACTGTCGCAGGAATAACGACAATCACAGCACCCCAAAACAGACTCCAAAGAAAATTTGCTAAAGCAGGTGTCATAGTTCTCAACCTTTTTTTACACACTTCATCATAATTCTAATGGTGTATCACTTCCTTGAGAAGCCTCTAATTAAGAGCGACAAAATCACCACTGCCCGCACAAATGATGAGGTTAACTGCTTGGGCAATTTAACTTTTCCTTGCCTAACAGGAAGTGACAGCATTTGGTTAAAATTATAGAGAGTGCTTTACAAAGCTTAAAATCTTTTGAGTGTCACCTAGATTTTTTCTGTGTTCACAGATATTACTTCAAGCCAATGACTGGTGTTAACCTGACTACTTGGATTCTCAATCCTGTGTTGGGATTGATGATATTTTTGTTTATTTTTCGCATTATTCTCACTTGGTATCCGCAAGTGAATCTGAATCGCTTCCCCCTGAATCTCATAGCTTGGCCAACTGAACCCTTTCTCGTACTGTTGCGCAAGCTAGTACCACCTATAGGCGGAGTAGATATTACCCCGATTATTTGGGTTGGGATTTTCAGTTTACTGCGAGAAATTCTACTGGGTCAGCAAGGATTACTGACCATGTTGTCTCGGGTAAGTTAGGGAATAGGGCATGGGGCATGGGGCATGGGGCATTGGGCATTGGTAATTTCCCCTTATCCTCCCTGTCTCCCTTGTCCTTTTAGTCCCTAACTACTACCCTTAACTGTTTAACTCTTGCACGAAATTAGTGTAAACATTACCCTGTAAAAACTGCGGCGTTTCCATAATTCTTTGGTGAAACCCAATAGTTGTAGGTAGTCCGGTGATAGCACACTCTCGTAACGCCCGTTTCATGCGGTTAATTGCAGTAGGACGGTCTGGGCCCCAGACAATTAATTTACCAATTAGAGAGTCGTAGTAAGGTGGAATTTGGTAATCGGTGTAGACGTGGGAATCAATGCGGACACCAGGACCACCAGGTGGGAGATAACCACTGATACGTCCAGGAGAAGGGCGGAAATCGTGGTCGGGGTCTTCGGCGTTAATCCGGCATTCAATGGCATGACCCTGTAAAACTACTTGGTCTTGATTCAACTTGAGTCTTTCCCCTTGCGCTACCCGGATTTGTTCGGCAACCAAGTCTACTCCAGTAATCATCTCTGTCACCGGATGCTCAACTTGAATCCGGGTATTCATTTCCATAAAGTAGAATTTACCGGATCTATCCAAAAGAAATTCGATAGTGCCTGCCCCACTGTAGTTAATAAACTGGGCAGCTTTCACCGCAGCTTGTCCCATTTTTTCGCGTAGGTCTGAGTCGAGAGCAGGGCTGGGAGCTTCTTCTAGAAGCTTTTGATTGCGTCGCTGAATTGAGCAATCCCGTTCACCTAAATGGATGACGTTGCCGTAATTATCCGCCAAAATTTGAAATTCAATATGGCGTGGACGCTCAATAAATTTTTCTATATAAACGCCAGAATTACCAAAGGCAGCACCTGCTTCTCCTTGAGCTGCTAAGAAGAGTTTGACGAAATCGCTTTCACAAGTCACTAGACGCATACCCCGTCCACCGCCGCCTGCTGTGGCTTTGATCATGACTGGATAGCCAATATCTTTGGCAAGTGCTAATCCTTCTTGCTCAGACTCTACTAAACCATCACTACCGGGTACCGTAGGTACACCAGCTTTTTGCATGGTTTCTTTGGCAGTGGATTTATCCCCCATCAAGCGTATAGCTTCGGGAGTTGGGCCAATAAAAGCAATATGATGGTCAGCACAAATTTCTGCAAACCGGGCATTTTCTGCCAAAAAGCCATATCCAGGATGAATGGCGCTGGCATTACGTGTCAAGGCGGCAGCAATAATATTGGGAATATTCAAATAGCTTTTACTGCTGGCTGGTTCGCCAATGCAAACCGCTTCATCGGCAAGTTGCACGTGTAGAGCATTACGGTCAACAGTAGAGTGAACCGCAACTGTGGCAATTCCCATTTCTTCACAGGCGCGGAGAATACGAAGGGCGATTTCTCCCCGATTGGCAATTAATATTTTGTCAAACTTCATTTTTTAGCTTCGATATCTGTACCAGTAGATTGACATTCTCTCCCATTCAACTTGCAACAATGCTTTCCGCCTTATTTCAAATTATGACAGGAGATTCCCCAACCTCTTCCCAAGAAGGGTTTATCAGCCCTCTGGGCAGTTTCCCAAAGGGTAGGATTTGGCTGAGAGTGCCTACGGGGTTTAACTAGATTAACAATATTGCTACTGTTAGTCTCCTGCATTCACCCAAACTAGGTTTTGCAAGCGTGCCGTACATCCCACGTTGGCTATACCCCTTTTAATATCACTCGTGAAGTGACTATATTTCTGTCCGTCTTATATCCACTGGCAGAAAATTTATGCTATATTCTAAATTCAGTGAGAAAACCCGTGCGGATGTGGCGGAATTGGTATACGCGCACGCTTGAGGTGCGTGTGGCTTTGCCTTGCGAGTTCGAGTCTCGCCATCCGCATTTTTTAGTGAATAGTTAAAAGTCCAAGGTCAATAGTCAAGGGTCAAATGCCTGAAACTGCTGACCTTTGACTATTGCATCTGAACTTATAATCGTTGAGAAACCGACAACATAAGCTTTTTGAATTTTGAATTTTGAATTCCGCGTAGCGGTGCTAGTTTTTTATGCTTTTATAGAAATAGGTGAACTTTTGTAAATAACATTGACTGCAATTTTTAGGCCGACAAACAACTTAACACTGCCAGCAGCATGGCATCGTCTAACTCCGATTTGGCAAGGTGGGGAGGATGTAATTAAGCAAAGTTTGCCTCACACACAGCTTGCACCTGCTTGGCAATTGCTACTTTTGGGTGATGGCTCACCAACGCGCCATCTAGAATTACTCACAGGTGAGCCAACGGAAGTAGACGTAATTGATATGTCATTAATTGGCATGGACTCAGATGCTGCTCCGGATTTAATTCAAGCTGTCCCAGGCCCACGACTGCGGCGACAGGTTTGGCTGCGGACTGCTTCTGGTCAGCGTTTGGCATACGCTACTTCTTGGTGGGAAGCGAGCCATGTAGATGAGTATTTACAAAACCGTTCATTACCGATTTGGGCTAGTCTAGCACGTCTGCGTACTGAGTTGTATCGCGATGTACAGGGGATTTACTATGGCGACTCACCTGCTTTGGAGGAAGGTTTTGAGGTGAGCGGGCCTTTTTGGGGTCGTCACTATTTGTTTTGGCACCACGGACAGCCTTTGACATTAATATATGAGGTTTTTTCGCCTTATTTAACTAAATACTTGGGTCCCATGCAGCTAAGTTCTAGCAATCCGTAAAAAGCTAAAATTAGAGTTTGTATTTTGAGATATTGTCCTAGAGATGTCAAACTAGCTTGTTCTAAATTTCGGGTTGAATTTGGCTAGTAGTCTGTTTCGTTAGTTTTTATGAGTTTTGTTGTGAATGCTAAAGTGCTGAAAAATTTAGGGCTTTAATCCCAGCTACTTAGTTAAGTAATAAAAATTAATAATATGTAAGTTGAAGAAACCAGTAAATTGATTTACTACGAAAATTGACAATTTCGAGCTAAAAGTTACAAATTTTAGTGTAATTTTTATAAAATTTCCTCTATATAACTAAAATTAGCCACTTATCATTCAAAACTACGATTTTTATTGAATTTTATACGATGTTTTGTTAGTAAAATTGCTCGTTTAAAATAGTATCTAATTTTCAGATTTTGACTTCATGTTAAATTGGCGATCGCGTTCTGGCAGAGTAAAAGCAACAAATAAGTTAGGTGAACTAATCTAGCTGTGCTGATGGCTTGCAGCTTTGTCAAGTTAGTTATATCCTCAGATCGCTTGGGATAAAGGATTTCCTTGGGAAAAATTTCCACTTTGTCCTGCGAAATAAAATAAAGTGTGTTACCAAAAGTGATTAACCACAAAAATAAAGCTTTTGAAATAGTTGGGAAAGTTGATGACCAAAGAAGCATCAATATCCAGGGTGGATAAATTTCTGTAATTAGCTGCCCTAGAGCATGGGCAACCTTTTGGTTGACTTGTCCAAATCAAGTAACGAGTTCGTAAATATGAGGTGTAGGTTTCAATGACGCTGCCTGTTGTGTCTGTTCCGATGAAGAAAACAAAGAAACCATCTCTGGTGCTGACACTCTCTTGTACTGGTTTATTGATAGGTTTGGGGAGTGCAGCATACTGGTTATTGACTCAGGGGCAACCATTTTCCAGAGATTTGCCAGTAGGAGCAACTATTATTCCTCAGGATGCCCTGTTTGCGGTTTCTCTAACCACCGATCCTAAACAATGGCAGCAATTGCGGCAGTATGGGACAAAAGAAACCCAAGCAGAACTGGATAAAAATTTAATAAAATTGCGCGATCGCTTTCTCACTAATAATGGTTATGACTTCCAAAAAGATATTCAACCTTGGGTAGGTAATGAAGTTACGCTGGCAATTCTCGCACCTCAAGCCAGTCAACCCGCACCCAAACCCGTTTCTACCAATGCAGATGCTGCTACTAGCCAGCAGTCAATGGTAATGGTTCTACCAGTAAAGAACCTAGAACAAGCTAAAAACCTTTTAGCTCAACCCAAAACCTTAAAATATGGCAAATGGATTGACCGCACATATCAAGGTTTTGCTATCAAACAAACCGATGGACAAGCAGGGGAAAACATCTCAGCAACATTGTTGGATGGGCAGTTCTTAGTGATTACTGATAATCCCAAAGCTACAGAACGAGCAATTGACGCCTACAAAAATAAAACTTCGCTAGCAACAACGGGGGGTTTTGCGGATAATTTTCCAAAAATTGCCAATTATCAACCTTTTGCTCAGTTTTATGTGAATGTACCCACTGCTGCTAGGATAGCGGCGGCAGCGCCCAATCGCCAATTACCAGCCCAAGTTTTGGCTCAACTTCAGAATAACCAAGGCTTGGCGGGGACAATTAACTTAGAGCCGGAAGGAATACGTTTAAAAGGTGTTTCTTGGCTCAACCCCAATAGCCAGCGGGTGTTGGCGGTGGAAAATAAAGCTGGGAGAATGCAAAGCCTAGTACCAGCCGAAACCTTAATGATGCTTTCGGGTGGAAATTTACAGCGATTGTGGGCAGACTATGTTTTAACATCCCAAGGAAATCCCCTATCGCCAATCACGGCAGAACAACTGCGAGGGGGTGTGAAATCCTTGACAAATCTGGATTTAGATCGGGATTTACTGCGGTGGATGAAAGGTGAGTTTTCTTTATCAGTAATTCCCAATACTCCCAAAGATACTTCAACAGCAGATTTTCGAGCTGGTCTGCTGTTTATGGTACAAGCAAGCGATCGCACTTTGGCTGAAACATCCTTAAAACAGCTCGATGAAGCGATGAAAACTCAATACCAGTTCAAAATTCAACCTGGAACGGTGGCTGGTAAATCCGTTGTTAACTGGGTTGCGCCTTTTGGTACCTTAACCGCTACCCACGGCTGGTTAGATGGAGATGTTGCTTTCTTAGTAGTAGGCGCGCCGATCGCCGATAAAATTGTTCCTAGACCTAGTAATACACTAGCCAGCACCATCCCTTTTCAACAAACCGTTCCCTCAGAACCCAATCCTACAAATGGTCAATTTTTCTTGGATGTTGAACAGACAGCGAAAAATTTTCCCCTACCAACCGTATTTCCCAATCAACAAACTTGGTTAGCAGCAACCCGTTCTATTGGTGTGACAACTGCTGTTAGTGATAATCGCAGTACCCGCTATGACATTTTTTTTGCACTGAAAAAAGCTGATCGTTCTTAGCGAGGGAATGAGGGAGGACAAGGGAGACAAGGAAGACAAAAAGAATTGTTAACTATGCCCAATGCCCAATGCCCAATGCCCAATGCCCAATGACCTTTGACTGAAAAAAACCTATGACCCAATAACCTCTAAGCAGATAGGATCAGAACAGTCAGAATCAAAATTTTTCAAGAATCCACTGGGGAGAACACTTTATGAATCTGGTTGTACTCCAGAACTGGCTGGACAATGCTTCCTTTGCTGTCTTATTCCTCACCATGCTGGTGTATTGGGTAGGGGCGGCTTTTCCGAATCTGCCGGCCTTTGCTGCTTTGGGGACAGCTGGAATGGCGATCGCAAATTTGTGCATAGCCACCTTATTAGGGGCACGATGGATAGAAGCTGGTTATTTTCCACTCAGCAATTTGTATGAATCCCTGTTTTTCTTGACTTGGGGAATTACCACTATTCATCTGATTGCTGAAAATTCTAGCCGCAGCCGCTTAGTGGGAGTGGTAACTGCCCCGGTGGCGATGGGGATTACAGCTTTTGCTACCCTAACATTGCCATCGCAAATGCAAGCGGCAGAACCTCTAGTACCAGCGCTCAAGTCCAATTGGCTGATGATGCACGTCAGTGTGATGATGTTGAGTTATTCTGCTTTAATGGTGGGTGCTTTGCTAGCGATCGCTTTTCTCATCGTTACTCGCGGTCAAAATATTCAACTACAAGGCAGTTCTGTTGGTACTGGTGGTTATCGTAGCAATGGTTATAAGTTACACAAAGCAGGTGAGTTAGTCTCTGAACCACAAGCACCTGCTGTTGAAAATAATGGTTTTGTTCGCTATGAAAGCAATAGTAACGGTAACGGTAAAACCGCAGTTTTGAATTTAGTAACTGCCCCACAGTCGGAAACTGTCACATCTGCTGAACCCTTATCTCCTCAACGTCTTAGCCTTGCAGAAACCCTAGACAACATCAGTTATCGCATCATTGGTTTGGGCTTTCCTTTACTGACAATTGGGATTATTGCGGGTGCTGTTTGGGCTAACGAAGCTTGGGGTTCTTATTGGAGTTGGGACCCGAAAGAAACTTGGGCATTAATTACTTGGTTAGTTTTCGCCGCTTACCTTCACGCCAGAATTACTCGTGGTTGGCAAGGGCGTCGTCCAGCAATTTTAGCTGCGAGTGGCTTTGTTGTCGTTTGGGTTTGCTATTTGGGTGTGAATCTTTTGGGTAAGGGTTTGCATTCTTACGGTTGGTTTTTCTAAAAAACTTATCCCTTTCTCGGCTAGCGGAGAGGGGGATAATTTTTAAACGCCCAGGAACGCAAAGTATAATTCTTTATATTTAGTTGTCAATAAATATGGTTCAAACCCCAGTTCAGAAATTAACTTTTGAGGATTTTTTAGAACAGTACCCTGATGGTTCTGGTATATATGAACTGGTAAATGGAGAGATTATCAAAGTGGAACCTACTAGGGCACATAAGAATGTGGCAAGATTTCTCATGCTTGGTTTTAATGATGAAATTAGGCGCTTAGGACTTGACTATATTGCTGATAAAGATGTCGTAGTTAGGACATTTGCTAACACTGGAGAAGAACAAGGTAGAAATCCTGATGTGAGTGTAGTTAGTGCATCACACTGGAATAGTAATGTTCTAGCTTATGGTGCGCTGATTGAGCCGATTCAACTGGCTGTAGAAGTGACTTCAACTAATTGGGATGATGATTATATTGATAAATTAGATGAGTATCAGCGCCTTGGTATTCTTGAGTATTGGATTGTGGATTATTTAGCAATCGCTTCTCGTGCTTATCTCGGTAATCCCAAACTGCCTACGGTTTTTGTTTATCAATTAATTGATGGTCAATATCAAGTGCAAAAATTTACAGGTAATGACAGGATTATTTCTGCAACTTTCCCAGAATTACAAATTACTGTTAAACAAATTGTAGCTGCAAGTCAAATCCAAAAACTTTAATTATTATTCTGTATGAACCGCAAGCTTTACCACTTTAAATAAGAAGCTTCTATTCCTTGCTCTCGTTTAATTTTGCTATCTTTTTCAAACCAAGAAATTACTTGTGATGTTGTTAAATCTTCAATAGCAACACCATATTCTTGGGCAATATGCTTTAAAAGTTTCAGCGATGAAATTGTTAATCTTGTTAAAAATTTTTCTGGGGAAGACAACAAAGCAGCGTCTACTTTTGCGGACTCTTCCAAACTTAAAAACTGTTCTGATGGCGACTGTGGTGGTAGATTCATAAATTAGTCAATTGTAAGTGGTCAGTTGTCCCCCTTGTCTTCCTTGTCCCTATTCCCGTGCTTGGACTAAATAGCCACAACGATGTTCGCCATTGATAATCCAGTGAGTGCGCTCTACTGTACAATCTGGTAAAACGGCGGCAAACATTTCTAACTCATGACCGCAAATACTGGGGAATGATTCGGCAACATTAGAAATAGCGCACTTATGTTCCATTAAAATAAAGCGATCGCACTTTGAGGAATCATCGGACTCTACAGGATGATACTCTGCCATGAAGCCTTCTGCTTTTCTAAATTCTACTAAATCGGCTACACGCTCTTTTAAGGAACCCTTACCTAAGCGATCGCGGTATTCTTGTGCTTTGCGTTCCCACTGTTTTTGTAAAATGTTCTTAACTTGGTCTTGCCCTACTGTTTCTGCTAAAGTATCAAGCAGGGAAACAGCAAAACTGCCGTAACTATCACCAAAGTGATCGCTCTGACGATGTAGGCGATCGCGTCCTAAAGAACTCAGATGATAAACGTGCTGCGGCCGTCCCATCCCCACTTGTACCGCCGCTGAATACAAAATTAGCTCTTCCGCCTCCAAAT
The DNA here is from genome assembly GCA_034530615.2 of Aulosira sp. ZfuVER01. Classification (GTDB taxonomy): domain Bacteria; phylum Cyanobacteriota; class Cyanobacteriia; order Cyanobacteriales; family Nostocaceae; genus Aulosira. Next base: position 142,608 of record JAVRCV020000031.1, on the reverse strand, counting down.
CTTTGAGATGGCGACGAATCGCTTGCGGGCTAATATCTAAAACTTCAGATAGCTCAAAAGCCGTTGCTTGTGAGTGTTTGAGGAGATATTCCAGAATATCTTGCTTCGTTGAGGACTGGTGGGTAGTCGTCATCTTCTCTGTCAGACGCTGCGCGAACGTCCCAAAATTTTTTTTGAAAATTTGACTTTAACAACATTGTTGTTGTTAATCTAGCGTAAAATGAAGATAAGTTAAACAACATTGTTGTTGTTTTAATCTCTATCCTTATTTTAACAGCCGTGTAACCACTCTGTAACCCCAGATGGGATCGGCTAAAACCGAGCTTGTCTCCCATCCTTAAAGAGAGATTCCAACGAACACGAGAGATTACTACTAATGAGTGCCACTGTCAAAACCTTAGTCAACCAACCCTACAAGTACGGCTTTATTACCGACATCGAGGCCGACACTATTCCGCGTGGACTAAACGAGGACGTTATCCGCTTGATCTCCGCCAAGAAGAACGAGCCGGAATTTATGCTGGAGTTTCGCCTCAGAGCGTATCGCCAGTGGCAGCGAATGACAGAACCAACTTGGCCTAATGTTAAGTATCCACCAATAAATTATCAGGATATCATCTACTATTCTGCTCCAAAGCAGAAAAAACAGAAGCTGGAGAGTTTGGATGAAGTTGATCCTACCCTGCTAGAAACCTTTGAAAAGCTAGGTATTCCCCTAACTGAACAAAAGCGTCTAGCAAATGTTGCCGTTGATGCAATTTTCGATAGCGTTTCCGTCGCCACAACTTTTAAGGAAAAGCTAGCTAAGGATGGCGTAATTTTCTGCTCAATTTCCGAAGCATTGCAGGAACACCCAGAACTGGTAAAAAAATATCTGGGTAGTGTTGTTCCCATAGCTGACAATTACTTTGCGGCGCTGAACGCTGCTGTATTTAGCGATGGTTCTTTTGTCTATATTCCTAAAGGCGTAAAATGCCCGATGGAATTGTCTACTTATTTCCGCATCAACTCTGGTGATACGGGACAATTTGAGCGCACATTGATTGTGGCTGAAGAAGGTAGCTATGTTTCCTACCTCGAAGGTTGTACAGCACCGATGTATGACAGCAACCAGCTACACGCAGCTGTCGTAGAACTTGTGGCGCTTGATAATGCGGAAATTAAATATTCCACAGTCCAGAATTGGTACGCTGGTGATGCTAATGGCAAAGGTGGGATTTACAACTTCGTCACTAAGCGTGGTTTGTGTCAGGGTGTGAATTCCAAAATTTCCTGGACTCAAGTAGAAACAGGTTCAGCCATTACGTGGAAGTATCCTAGCTGCGTGTTGGTGGGTGATAACTCCGTAGGTGAATTTTACTCGGTGGCGCTGACAAATAATATGCAGCAAGCTGACACCGGTACCAAGATGATTCATATTGGTAAAAATACTCGCAGCACAATTATTTCTAAAGGAATCTCTGCTGGTAACTCTAGTAATAGCTATCGGGGTTTGGTGAAAGTTAACCCGAAAGCCCAAGGCGCGAGAAACTATTCGCAGTGCGACTCCATGCTCATTGGAGATAATGCCCATGCCAATACTTTCCCTTATATTCAGGTACAAAATAATACTGCCAAGGTAGAGCATGAAGCTTCTACTTCTAAGATTGGCGAAGATCAGCTATTCTACTTTGCGCAAAGAGGCATTTCCGCAGAAGATGCAATTTCGATGATGATTAGCGGCTTCTGTAAGGATGTGTTCAATCAGCTACCAATGGAATTTGCTGTGGAAGCTGATAAGTTATTGAGCTTGAAGTTGGAAGGTAGTGTTGGTTAATCCAGTTAGCACGTGAGAAAGATTAATAAGCGCTAAAGCGCAACTACGAACTGAGAGAGAGAAGAGAGAGAACATGATTATTGAAAATAGTGAAGTTGTGCTGTCAGTTAAGGATCTGACAGCCACAGTTGATGGAACGCCGATTCTTAAAGGTGTAAATCTGGAAGTTCGTGCTGGCGAAATTCATGCGATTATGGGGCCGAATGGTTCTGGTAAGAGTACCTTTTCTAAGGTGTTAGCCGGACATCCAGCATATCAGGTGACTGGTGGTGAGGTAATTTTCCAGGGGCAAAATCTACTGGAATTGGAACCTGAGGAACGGGCGAGAACTGGTGTATTTTTGGCGTTTCAGTATCCTCTAGAAATTCCCGGTGTCAGTAATTTAGATTTTTTGCGGGTGGCTTATAATTCTCGCCGCAAAGCACAGGGTTTAGAAGAATTGGATGCTTTTGATTTTGACGATTTGGTAGAAGAAAAGTTGGAAGTGGTGAAGATGAATCCATCTTTTCTTAGCCGCAGTGTGAATGAAGGGTTTTCTGGTGGTGAGAAGAAGCGCAATGAAATTCTGCAAATGGCGCTATTGGAACCGAAGTTAGCAATTTTGGATGAAACTGATTCTGGTTTGGATATTGATGCGTTGAAGATTGTGGCACATGGGGTTAATCAACTAGCAAGTCCGGAAAATGCCACGATTATGATTACCCACTATCAGCGGTTACTCGACTATATTGTGCCCGACTTTGTACATGTAATGGCGCACGGGCGGATTCTCACTAGTGGTGGTAAGGAACTAGCACTAGAGTTGGAGTCTCGCGGCTATGACTGGGTGTTGGAAGCAGATGCGCTTGAGGTGGGTGTGTAATGACTATTCAAGTTTCTCCCAGTTCGATTTCTAATTTGTTAGATAGAGATGATTATCTGACTGGGTTGTTAGCACAGGTAACAGCACACAAAGCAGAAGGCTGGTTGGAGGAATTACGCCAACGTGCTGTTAATTGGGTACGTCACTCAACTATTCCGACTACCCGTGAGGAAGAATGGCGCTTTACTGATTTGTCGGCGTTGCGCAAGGCGGAATTTCAGGTAGAGACGCAATTAATTTCTACTGATATTTCTGCGCTCGCTCTACCAGAAGCTGCTAATAGTCGCTTGGTGTTTGTTAACGGTGTCTATGCGCCAGAGTTTTCTGCAATAGATTTGCCTGTGGGTGTGGTTGTCGGAAATTTGACAGCTTTATCGACTGAGGAACAGGAAGGTATCAACAAGTATTTAGCCAAAGCTGAGGGAGAGCAAGAAGTTTTCACGGCTCTGAATACTGCTGGCTTGGCTGATGTGGCAGTAGTATTGGTGGGAAAGAATGTAGTAGTTGAAACGCCAATTCATTTATTGTTTATTTCTGTTGCTGGGGAAAAGCCGACGATTTCGCAGCCGCGTTGTTTGGTGGTGGCGAAAAGTGGTTCGCAGGTGACTTTGATTGAGGAATATACGAACCGCAGAGACACAGAGAGAAGTTGCGGTGCGGGGGTTCCCCCCGTTGAGCAAACTTCGGTGGGCGCAGAGGGGGGAGCTTACTTTACCAATGCGGTGACGGAAATTTGGTTGGCTGAGAATGCTCAGGTGAATCACACTAGGATTGAGAGGGAAGGTGCAGAGGCTTTCCATATTGGGAAGACTGCGATCGCTCAGGCGCGTGATAGTCGATACACTTGTAATGCGATTAGTTTTGGCGGTAAGCTGTCACGGCACAATTTAGAGATTTTGCAAACTGGCGAGCAAACTGAAACGACGCTCAACGGTTTGACGGTGATTTATGGCAATCAGTTAGCTGATACTCACAGTGCGATCGCACTAAATCATCCCTACGGTGTGAGTAAGCAATTGCATAAGTGTATTGTAGGCGATCGCGCTCATGCAGTATTTAACGGCAAAGTTTTTGTGCCCAAACCTGCCCAGCTAACAGACGCAGCCCAATTAAACCGGAATTTGCTACTATCATCGAAAGCGAGAGTTGATACTAAACCCCAACTAGAAATTACCGCAGATAACGTGAAGTGCGCTCACGGTGCTACGGTTAGTCAGTTAGAGGATGATGAAATATTTTATCTCCAAAGCCGGGGAATTGATGAAAATGCAGCCCGGAATTTGTTAATTAACGCTTTTGCAGCCGAAATCATCAATCAAATACCAGTTGCTTCCTTGCGCGAAATTCTTTTAACCACAGTCAATAGTCTCAAGTCATCTAATGACTAATGACAAATGACGAATGACTAATTAATTACCAATGACTTTTACTTCTACCAAAACCCTAGCCGATTTAGTTCGTGCTGACTTCCCGATTTTGCATCAGGAGGTTAACGGTAAACCCTTAGTTTACCTAGATAATGCTGCTACTTCCCAAAAACCTCTCCAGGTGTTAAATACCCTGCGAGATTATTACCAGCAGTATAATGCCAACGTCCATCGAGGTGCTCATATTCTCAGCGCTCAAGCTACTGATGCTTATGAAGGCGCTAGAGATAAAGTTGCAAAATTTATAAATGCTGCATCGCGCCAGGAAATTGTCTACACTCGCAATGCGAGTGAGGCGATTAATTTGGTAGCTTACAGCTGGGGAATGAATAATTTACAGCCAAGAGATGAAATTATTCTGTCGGTGATGGAACACCACAGTAATATAGTTCCTTGGCAATTTGTGGCGCAAAAAACGGGTGCGGTACTGAAATTTGTTGAACTGACATCAGAACAAACTTTTGATTTAGAACAGTTCAAAAGACTGATTTCTGATAAAACTAAATTAGTAGCAGTAGTTCATGTTTCTAACACTTTGGGTTGCATAAATCCAGTGCAAGAAATTGCTGCGATCGCTCACAGATACGGTGCGAAATTCTTAGTGGATGCTTGTCAAAGTGTCCCTCATATGCCTATCGACGTGCAGAAAATAGACTGTGATTGGTTAGTCGCCTCCGGTCATAAAATGTGTGCCCCGACTGGGATAGGCTTTTTGTATGGCAAATTAGAACTCTTAGAATCAATGCCACCATTTTTCGGTGGTGGTGAGATGATTGCTGAGGTATATTTAGACCATTCTACTTATGCAGAATTACCCCATAAATTTGAAGCGGGTACACCTGCAATTGGAGAAGCGATCGCTCTTGGTGCAGCAGTAGATTATCTTAGTAGTATAGGCATGGATAAAATTCATGCTTATGAAGCCGAATTAACAGCTTATTTGTTTCAACAATTAGAGCAAATTCCTCAAATTCAAATTTACGGGCCGAAACCAGATGCTAATGGTGAAGGTAGAGCTGCTTTAGCATCATTTACAACACCAGATGTCCACGCTAACGACTTATCTACATTATTAGATCAAGAAGGCGTTGCTATTCGTTCTGGACATCACTGCACTCAACCATTACACCGTTACTTAAATGTTGCGGCAACCGCACGGGCAAGTTTATATTTTTACAATACCCGTGAGGAAATTGATATTTTTATCAAAGCACTGAAGGATACTCTTGACTTTTTTGCTGGAATATTTTCTTAACTTCGGGTGGGCAATGCCCACCTTTTTATATAAAAATTTCAAATTTTTTACAAATTACTTACCTGTAAATCTGCAATTAACTTCTGAAGGTAATCACGGGTTTCTGACAAGGTTAAATACAAAAAATTGCCTTTTTGATCGAGTATTTCGTATTCATTAAGAACGACTTGATTAGCATCTTCCCTCCACCCAAGACCAGAAATTAGCCCTAAATTACAAGCCTTGCTTCCAAGGTCAGCGATTTCTAATAGTATGTTTTTATATTCTGCTTTTAGCTTTCCTTGCCTAATCATCTCATCAAGTCTGGCTGTATATTCAGTATTAGTGTCACCCATAAATCGTATACTATTTAGCAACAAGCACCTGTAATTATAACTGCTAAAAATAAAAATTAGCTAACTGGGAAGTAACGATGGAGTGGAAGCAGAAAAAATAGCTGTTGGTTAATCATGATGACTATAGTTGGCGTGCGCTAAAGGAAAACCCAACTATAGTCATTACCACCATAATCTACCAGTTGTACTGATTCAAAACTATAAACTGCCCTACCAGAGATAAAGTTGTATTTTCTAAATTTGCGATCGCCTTAACTATCGCAGCGTAACTCATACTTTTTGTAGGTTCAGCGTCCTGGTATATTGCTAGAATTCCTGAATGGTCTGAGTTTGCTTGATGTAATTCTAAAAAATCATTACAGTTGCGAGTTAGCAAGATACGCTGTTGAGTTCGAGCCATTTCCATTACTAATACATCTGGGATACCAGTTATCCCAGCTTCGCCAATGGTTAATACATCGTGCTTATCTGCTCGCAACATCTCAACAAGACGACGTGCTTGAGTATCCTCATCAACCAACAGTCTGAGACTCAACTCTCACTCCTTGCTGTTCTAGACGATAACGCTCTTCTTCTGCTTCCATCTTGATGAGTTCGTAATTAGCTTCACAGTAGCGAATGATTTCGTTAACAGCCGCGATAGGTAGAGTAAAATTTTCCGATGCTTCTTCAGGAGAAAGATTATTCAACCGCATATCTTGCCAAACAGTGGAAGCTAACAGCCGTCGCCCTTTTACGTATAATTGTTTTCGCCAAGGATGGGGACGCGATACCAGATATTGCCAAATAGACTGTGCGGTTGGCTCTAATTCTGGAATTACCAAATGGATTTGTTCGCCTGATGTCACAAGTCGGATTTGATAGCCTTGTTGTATATAATTGTGGAGGACAGCCATCACAGAAATTGATCGCAGAATAGTTTCTTTAGTCGTTGCTGCACCCATTGCTACTCGCAGCCACTCAATCTGTGCTTCTTGTTCAGGTAAAACATTGAAGTTTTGCCGTTTTGTTTCTCCCGCTTGGCTCATAAAAGGTGGTCAAATGTATAAGTATATTATGAGTATAGTTGACTCATAAATTTGCGATCGCCCATAGCCCAACCCAAACTACTATAATGTCAACGCAGCTTGAAAAAAGTCACGTTCACAAAACATAGCATAACGATAGGTAGAGTGTACCAACGGTGTAGCGTTAGCGTAATTGTCAACTAAACTTTCTAATTGTTCTGCCAAAGGCTGAAAATCCGCACTGCTGTAAGTCCGAATCCAGTTTGCATATCGATGATCGGGAATACCATCAACAGCTAACTGTTCTCCCAAAAAAGCATACAGGCGCATACATGGGGACATCGCCGCAGCTGTTAAACCTACATCCCCACCCCAAGCGGTAGCTAATAAAAAATCTGTATAGCGACGGGTAGCTGCTCCTGGCTCTACAGAATGTAAATTGACTCCCCATTCAGCAGCATAGCTTTCATGTAGCCGTAGTTCCTGCAAAACTCCATCAGCTAGGGCGTGAAATGTAGTGAATCCTAGCCAGTCTGGTGCTTTAGCTGCGGCGATGCTGTAAGCACGGGCAAAAGCTTTTAAGAAAAAAGCATCTTGTCCTACATAGTAGGCAAATTTTTTTGGCGCAAGGCTACCATCAGCAATGCTTTGAACAAAAGGATGCTCTAGACAAGCTTGGGCTAAATCTTGATTTGCTGTCCATAATTCAATGGATAGGGTCACGTCGCTTCGCTCCGAATTCAAAATTCAAAATTCAAAACTTGTACTGCATAAATAAATTTAGGATGCAGTGCGGTGGACGCTGCGTCTCCTTATCTTCCTCATCCCCTAAAAGGGGAAGAACTGAAGCAAGACTGAGCCAAGACTACCCAAAAAGTCAACAAAACTAGGTTTGCCAACATTGACTTTACCATCTGGGGGTGTTTGTAGTTCTTTGATAAAAGCTTGTGCTGTTTGGATACCAGGAGCATTTTTTTGCTCTGTGAAAATTTTGCCAGCAAGTTGAGCATCTTGGAATGCACCTTGTCTATCCAAGATTTGGTAACGAGCAACACCACGAGCTAAGTAAGCTTCTGCGTACCCGGTTTTTGTAGCGATCGCTTGATTAAAATACTCAATTGCTTGCGGTGTATTACCTTTTTGGGCTTCTGCTACGCCCCAAGCATAAAACTCTTCTGCTGTAGCAATTTGCGATGGTATACCAACTGCGCCTTGAAGATAAGTGCTATTCAGGTTGACACCAGTTAATTCTGCATTTGCTAGATAGGAATTTCTTAAGTCTGCATTTGCCAAATTTGCCCCAGCGAGTTTAGCAGCGCTTAGGTTCACGCCGAATAAACTAGCACCAGTCAAGTTTGCACCCCGCAAATCAGCACCAGTCAAGTTTGCACGGCTAAGGTTAGCACCCGCGAGATTGGCTCCGCTTAAATTGGCTCCAGATAAGTCAGCCAATACTAAACCTGCATTTACCAGGTCACAGTTTTGACATTGTTTAGTTGCTAATAACTGTCTAATATGTTCAGAATTTGCTGCTTGGACGCTCGTTGTCAAGCTGATTGTGGTTAAAAATACGGTTGTGGCTAGAATTTGGCTTTTCATATTCTTGATAGCAATATTTATTACTCAGTAATTAGTTTTATCTGAGATATATTTATACTTCAGCCTATGATATGAATAATCTCAGCCATTCGCCACATTTAGTATTAATAAGTACTAAGTAAGCTAGGAACGGTAAATGCTTGATAATTATTGAGGTTGATGCTACCAGTTGTATGGCTAGGAGCAGACCAATTCATTCCTGTAAATAAACTAAGACTAAACGTTAGGCCAACAGCCAATAAGAATTTTTCGATCATATATAGTTACTCTCCACAATCGCCAAGTGATAACCGAGGCTTATTGCAGTTATTAGTATTATTTATTTTGTATAAAAGCTAAGTGATAACCGATGATATTCTCTGTGATTTGAATCTGATAGCTAAGTGATGGCGATCGCACAATCACAATCTACAGTTTAGGGTACAAAGATTATGAGCTAAGGGAACAGTCTCCAGTTGAAGCTGTTTTCCTCTATTCCAAGAATACCCAAATTCCAACCTAACAATGGTCACAATTGGATGATTCTGTATTAAGTTTTATGTGTGTTTTTATACCAATTAGGTTAAAAATTATTGCGATCGCAAAACCTTATGCTTCAATAAGTTTCAGTTAAGGATCTTTGTAGGGGCACGGCGCTAGTAAGATTGCCTAGTTGTGATAAATATTTTGGGTATTGTGCCCCTACTATGTCATTCATTCCAGCTTAAATAAACTGTATTGGGTTATAAATACTACTTCATTTAAGATACAAGGTTGGGTCTCATTTTTTGACCCAACACCTTTATCTCTTATAGTAATTCTTGATTAATCCGTTAGCCAGAGGTAGCGCTATCTAAAGCAAGTGGTAATAAACAAGCAAATTCTGAAGAATGATGTCGCACAGGAATGGTAATAATAAATTCCGCCCCTTCACCAGGTGCGGAAATACACTGCAACCATCCCCCATGTTTTGAGATAATTTGGTAACTAATACTCAATCCTAAACCTGTTCCTTTACCAGCCGGTTTTGTCGTAAAAAAGGGATTAAAAAGGTGTTGGCAAACATATTCAGACATTCCTAATCCATTATCTGTAATTTGAATAGAAACAAAATCATTGTCAATCACTTTAGTACGAATGATAATCTGGCTGGTTTCGACCTGAGTATTTTGTGAATTTTGCTGTTTTTCAGACTCTTCTAAAGAATCGATCGCATTGGCAATCAAATTCATAAATACTTGATTGAGTTGTCCGGGGTAACATTCTACTAAAGGTAAATTACCATACTCTTTGATAACTTTAATACCAGAGTAATTTGTATGAGCTTTCAGTCGATTATGCAAAATTAGGAGTGTACTATCTAATCCATCATGAATATTTACTGGCTTCATTTCTGCTTCATCAATCCGAGAAAAGTTCTTTAATGACTGAATAATTTCCCGAATGCGTTCAGCACCAATTTTCATAGAAGATAGAAGTTTTGGCAAGTCTGTAATTAAAAATTCTAGATCTATTACCTCTAGCTGCTCTTTGATTTCTGATGCTGGCTCAGGAGTATATTTATCATACAAATGCAAGAGATAGAGCAAATCTTGAGTGTATTGACTCGCATAAGTTAAGTTTCCATAGACGAAGTTAACAGGGTTATTAATTTCATGAGCAACCCCTGCTACCAGTTGCCCTAAACTAGACATTTTCTCACTTTGTACTAACTGGCTTTGAGTTTCTTGCAATTGGCGAAAAGCAACTTCTAATTGATTAGCTTGTACTCGATAACGAGATTCTGATTGTTGCAAGGCTTGCTCTGTTAAAATCCTTTCGCGCACTTCCTGTTGCAGTTGTTGATTTGCTTGTTGAAGTTCAGATGTTCTGACTTCTACACGTTTTTCTAATTCAGCATTTAACAATAAAATTTCTTGTTCTACTTTTAAACGCTCTTGAATTTCCTGTTCTAAACGTAGAGAATAATCTTGTAATGTTTTAGTCAAATTTCGCAGCCTCAAATGAATTTGAACGCGAGCTAAAACTTCTTCATGTTGCAACGGCTTAGTGATGTAGTCTACAGCCCCAAGACTTAAGCCTTTGACTTTATCTACGGTTTCTGATAATGCCGTCATGAAAATTATCGGAATATCTTTTGTAATTGCTTTTTCTTTTAAATGACGACAGGTTTCAAAGCCATCCATACCCGGCATAATTACATCTAATAAAATTAGATCGGGCAAAACATATTCCATCTGTTCAATAGCATCTTCACCATCTTCGGCAACTAACACTTGAAAACCTGAATCAGCTAAAAACTCAAACAGGACTCCTAAATTAGTCGGAGTATCATCAACAATTAAAATAATGTTGTTTGCAGTATTGTTCTTAGTCATGATTAATTGCCTGCACTTTTGAGAAATTCACGAATTTTTTTAATTTGAAAGCCTTTGGCTAGTTGCTGTAATTCTTGGAAGAAAGGAACATATTCAACATTAGATTGTTGCAAGTGAGATGCTTGCTCCATAATTCCTTTTAAATCACCTTGCCATGCTAACTTTAACAAAGTAGCTATTTCCCCAGATGAGGGAAATATCAAGATTTGCTCCCCAACAATAGATTGAGATTGATTCGGGATTGCTGGTTCATCTTCATAAATCCATTCCAATTCTAAATAAATTTGTAATTGGGTTAATAAATCTTGTATCCGAATTGGTTTAGGGATAAAGTCGTTACAGCCGATTTCTTTACTTTTTTGTTGATCGAAATCAAAGACACTCGCAGAAGTTCCCAGAACTATAATATGCTTAAGTTCAGGCGATCGCCTAATTCTCCGGGTTGCTTCTAAACCGCTGAGAGTTGGCATCATCAAGTCCATTAATATGCAATCTGTCGGTAATTCTGCCGCTTTATTTAAGCAATCTTGCCCATCAACCGCTTCTACAATTTCAAATCCTAGCGTAGCTAGCATCTTCACTAAGATTAATCGATTTTCCCAGCGATCGTCAGCTACAATGATTGTGCGTTTTTTACCTTTATAACCGATAATATTTTGAATGGCTGCTTTTACTGACTCTGGAGATTGAGCGACTATCGGCAGTTCCAAATCAAAAAAGAAGACGCTACCTTTACCTAAGGTACTTTGAACTTGAATTTCTCCTCCCATCATTTCTACTAATCTGCGACTAATAGATAATCCTAAGCCTGTACCTTCTACTTTGCGATTATTTTCACCTACTTGATGAAAAGGCAAAAATATATCTTCTAATTGTTCAGGAGCCATACCCACTCCTGTATCTTCTACCTGAAACCGAATCTGATGATTGTGATAGCCAACTTTTAAAGTTACTGCACCGGCTTCTGTAAACTTCACAGCATTACCAAGTAAATTAATTAAAACTTGCCGCAACCGTTTTTCATCAGCTTTCACTCCTTGAGGTAAGTTTGCTATTGGCTGATAAATTAATTCAATGCCTTTTTGTTGCGCACGAATTCGACAAATTTCTGCAATTCCTTCCAGAAATTCTGGAAAATGAAACTCTGATGAATACAATTCCATTTTGCGCGCTTCTATTTTGGATAGATCCAAAACTTCATTAATCAGGTTTAAGAGATGATCTCCACATTGATAAATAATATTCAATCCATCTTTTTGAGAGGTAGTTAAATCTTTATCTCGTTGCAGAATTTGTGCATAACCTAAAATACCATTTAGCGGTGTGCGGAGTTCATGGCTCATATTGGCTAAAAACTCACTTTTCGCCTGATTAGCAGATTGCGCTGTTGCTTCTGCTTTTTGCAAATGCACATTTTTTTCTTGTAATTCCTGGGTTCGCTCTTGAACTTTGGCTTCTAAAGTGGCATTAGCATCTGCTAAATCACTGTAGAGGCGAGCATTTTCAATAGAAATAGCTGCTTGAGAAGATAAGAGTTTTAAAATTTCTAATCTATTGGGGGTAAATGCTTCTGTTATGAGATTATTTTCTAAGTAGAGAATGCCGCTGAGTTTTCCTTGATGCAGAAGTGGCGTACATAAGACTGATTTAGGTTTTTGGTTAAAAATATAGGGATCTGTGGCAAAAATTCCTTCACAAAGTGAATTGCTATATAAAACATTTTCGTGGGTTCTGGCTACATAATTAATTATAGATACAGGCAATTCATAGCTCTTAGATACTGGCTGCGATTGCATAACAATCACATCCTCTTGCCCAACCGTTGCTTTTGCTTCTATTAGCAAATTACCGTCTATTTCTAAAATTAAGTATCCAGTTTGAGCACCAGCATTTTCCAGCACAATTTTCATTAATTTTGCCAGCAACTTACTCAAAACAATTTCCCCTGAAAGAGCTTGAGAAGCTTTCATAACCGTCATTAAATCAAGACTATGGGTACCTCCAATAACTGTGGAATTTGCCTGAGTAAGTTCTTGGTAATTCGTTTCTAGCTTTTGTATGTTTGGTGATATCGTAATTAATTGCCGATAGCGTGTTTCTAAATCTTTGACTTTCGCAACAGCACCCCAACGAATATAGCTATAATAAGCATCTGTCATATAGGTTTTAGCAATTTTCTCTCTACCTAATGACAAATTAAACTCAGCCGCTAATTCATTTGCTAAGGCTTCTTCTTGGATATATCCCTGTTCATTTGCTCCTTTAATAGCTTGTTCATAATAATCAAATGCTTTTTCATACTGTCCTAAAATTCGTGCTTTCTCAGCTTCTACTAACTGGTATTTATGCTGGAAATTTACTGGTGCGTGGTGTACCCATTTTTCCATTTCTTGCTGATTAGCTGATACTTGGCTCAGATACTCTTCTTGTTGTATTGGCTCAACTTGATTATACGAAGCCAATAAATTAAGAGAATAGTAAAAGTTAGTTTGGGCAATATGCATCATTCCCGCTAAACTTTTAGTGTACGGAAACGCTAACTTAGCATATTCAAGGGAGAGCGTAGATTTTTTAAATAAATAATATAGCTGACTCTTTAAAAGATAGTAAGAAAACAGAGCCATGTGATTGTTTGTGTTAATCAACATATTTAAGTCTGTTTCTTCGTTGAAAAAGTCTCCGGCTAATAATTCTGGTTGTGCTAAATTACTTTTTAAATTTTTAACTCCTTGTATCCAAATTCTGGTGTAATCTATATCAAATTTTTGGTCATATTTCTGAATCAGAGAGAAATATTTATCTTGTTCTTGAGCAACTTTATCTAAAGGCTCACCCATGAAAAAGATAGAGTTGCAATAAAATGTAGCACCACGACAAGCTAATTCTATATCTCCAGTTTCTAGCGCACTTTGAATACCCTCTTGAAAAGGCTCTATCGTGTTTCTTGAATGTTCGTTCCACTGTCTAACAAAAAAGTTATACACTGCATAGATTTTTGCTTTGAATTCTTTAGCATTGATTTTATCCAATAGCTTTAAGCTTAATTTCCCAAGTCGATATGCAGATTCAAGGTTAGAAGATACTCCACAGAGGATTAGCCCATACAGGACATAGCCATAAGCAGATGCAGGTGAATTACCGTATTTGACACATAAATCAATAATTTTGATGATGAACAATGGGCATAGATGGGGAGCAGCAACAAAAACAGAAGGAATTACTGTTACTAATAGCCGCAACGCAGCAATTTTATAGCTATCGGTCATCTGCGGTAAGTCTGCTAATTCCTCAATACTCTTTCCAGATAAAGTAGTTTTTGGGTCAAGCAATTGCACCAAAATACTAGGATCTTCTGGCATTTCAGGTAAGGGTTCTCCTAAAATATTTAAGGTGTTAATAGCAGTATCTATTGCTGCTTGCATTTGGTTTTGAGCAATATAGAACTGAATTTGCGTCTCATATACCGGAACTTTTTCAAGTAAGCTTTTAGCGTTTTCTATCACAACATTACTAAGCTGTGAAGCTCTTTCAAAGTTAGTATTGAGATATTCAATCGCTACTGTTTCTACATATAGTGCTAGTGTTAATTCATACTGATTTTCCCAAGTATCTGCTGTTAGTAGTTCTATACCCAAATTTAAATATTTGACAGCCGAATCATAGGCTGTTGCTGCTTTTGCTTTTTGACCTGCAATTAAGTTTAATGCGGCTAGCTCAGATTTTTCATACTCAGAAGTAAGTAAGTCAGCACCGTAATTGAGTTGATTAACTAGTGCAAAAATCTTGTCTTTGCGTTCCTCTGGTGGAGTATTTTGCAGCAGTAATTGGCCAATTTTTAGGTGCGTTGCTTTCTTTTTCTCATCAGGAATCAGTGAATATGCTGCTTGCTGAACTCGGTCATGCAAGAACTTATATGTAATTGTTTGAGAAGTAGTAATTAATCTTTCTGCTTGTTCTCCCTGATGTTCTATTTCCTCTTGTTCAAATAATAGGGGTATTTTGTAGGAATTGTTTAAGGGGAAAATTAAACCTGCTTGCAGAGCTTGCCATAAATCTGCTGCGGTTTCTGAGTGAGTTGTTTGATTAACGGTTGCCAAAACTTCTAAAGTAAACTTATCTCCGATACAAGCCGCTATTTTTAAAACATTAATTGTCTCTGGTGACAGCTTTTGAATTTGGCTGACCATTAAGTCAACAACATTATCTGTATTGTTAATATCTTTAAGTTGTTCAATATCACATTGCCATCTACCTTCAGAAAAATTAAAATTTAATAAATTTTCTTGATACAGATATTGGAGTAATTGAGTTAAGAAAAAGGGATTGCCTTGGGTTTTGTTAAAAACCAACTCAGCTAGCGATTTAACTGTTAAGTTGCTGCTACGTAGAGTATCAGAGACTAACTGATTAACGCAATCAATATCCAAAGTTCTGAGAACAATATTATTGATAGTATTCCTAATTAACTGAATTTGCTCTAATGTATGAACTAAAGGATGCGTTGTATGGACTTCATTATCACGATAAGCACCAATTAATAATAAATATTCGCTTTCCTGGTCGGTAATAATTAGCTCAATCAACTTTAAAGAAGCTGAATCTGCCCACTGTAAATCGTCTAAAAATAAAACTAGGGGATGTTCTCGTTTAGTAAAGACATGAATAAACTGTTGAAAAACCCGATTAAAACGATTTTGTGATTCTGCTGCTCCTAATTGTGGTACCGCAGGCTGAAAACCAATAATCCGTTCTACTTCTGGTATAACATCTATGATTATTTGTCCATTTTTCCCAAGTGCTGTTAATAATTTGGATTTCCAAGCTGCTAAAGATTCAACACTTTCTGTTAACAGTTGCCGCATTAATTCTTGAAAAGCTTGAATTAAGGAAGCATAAGGTATATTCCGTTTAAATTGGTCAAATTTACCCGAAATAAAATATCCTCTCTGGCGGACAATTGGTTTATGAATTTCATTTACTAAAGAAGATTTACCAATTCCAGAGTATCCTGATACCAGCATCATCTCGGATTTACCTTTGCTGATCCGCTCAAAGGCATTTAATAATGTATTTACTTCTTCTTCCCTACCATAAAGTTTTTGTGGAATGATAAATTGGCCAGATAAATCTAATTGTCCAATAATAAATTCAGCAATTTGCCCATTATTTTCTAACTGCTGGAGACATAAGTCTAAATCTGCTTTTAAACCTAAGGCACTTTGATATCTATCTTCTGCTGTTTTGGCTAAGAGTTTCATAATAATTTCAGAAACTACTGGGGGAATTTCTGAATTAATTTCGTGAGGCGAAGGGGGATTTTTCGCAATGTGGGAGTGAATAATTTCTAGAGGATCGTTGCTCTCAAACGGTAGCAATGCAGTTAGCATTTGATAAAAGGTGACTCCTAAAGAATAAAAATCGGTACGATAATCAAGTGACCGATTCATTCTGCCAGTTTGTTCAGGAGACATATAGGCAAGTGTGCCTTCGATTAAGTTGGAATTGCTGATAGTTGGGTTTTCTCTAGATAAGTGTGAGGCAATACTAAAGTCGATGAGTTTAACAGTGAAATTTTGAGGATTAATAATAATATTGTGAGGCTTGATATCTTTATGAATAACTTGCTGATTATGGATGTTTGCTAAAGCCGATGCTAATTGAGTAGCTATAATCAGGAAATTTTTTAATGATAATTGATTTGTATCGATAAAATGCTTGAGTGATATGGTGCTTAAATCTTCTAAAACTAGTGCAAACCCATTTTGATGCTTTTCTAAACTCAAGGGCTGAATAACTCCGGTAGTGCCTTTTAAGCTGTTCAGGACTTGATATTCAAGTTTTAGTCCGGTTAACTCTTTTAAGGTTGGATATTCAGATTTCAGTACTTTAATGATGACGGGAGTTTTGTCTACCTGTTTGATAGCTCGATAAATAATGTTATCAATGCCTTCATTGAGGGTTTCTACGAAAATATAACCAGGAAGCATTAGCATTGTTTTTTAGGTATTAATACAGATGTATGTTTAAGGGTTGGAGATAGAACAGCTTCAGTCCGATCAATCCTTTGTTGGACATGTTAATGATTCCCAAACTAATCGATTAACTTTTGATAGCTAAATAAAACTAAATCTAACGAACCACAGAGAACGCAAAGTACACTGAGGAATAAGAGTTTAAGAGGTTTTGTGTAAGTCCTAAATCAAAAAATAAGCCTGCTCACAACCTGTAATTTAGGCGAAGCAGACTTATGCAAACGGAATTACATATTTATAGTTTTCATTTGGTGGGATGCGTTAGCCTACGGCATAACGCACCCTAACAATAAAGCAGCCAGGGAGGGGATAGTTTAGCTGATGAAGTTTAAACCACCTGTGGCGGCGATGACTCCAGCGATCGCACTTGCAACCAGAGAAGTTAGCGCTGTCCCAAATAGCCACCAAGCCGCAGTTGCAACGGT
This sequence comes from Aulosira sp. ZfuVER01, assembly GCA_034530615.2. GTDB lineage: Bacteria > Cyanobacteriota > Cyanobacteriia > Cyanobacteriales > Nostocaceae > Aulosira. The sequence continues at coordinate 125,493 of JAVRCV020000031.1, read as the reverse complement.
TTTTTTGGTTGATTCAGCTTGCTTTTTCGCTTGGTGTTGAATTGCTTTGATGCGTTTTTGCGCTTCTTGCTGGATGCGTTCGGCACGATGCAGTACGCTATCTCGCGCTGCTTCTACTTGATCGATAATGCGGGTAGCATCTTCTTGGGTAATATCGCGGCGCGAACTGATGAGCGCAACTAGAGTATCACGATCAAAGTGGCTGAGGCGATCGCGTAAGGCTTCAAATCCAGCTTGCGGATCGTCAAACAATTTAGCAAAGTCTTGCTTAATGTTGTCGTAGTTAAGTTCTGGACGATCCAGGGAGTTGAGATAATCGCGAATTCTACCAAAGGAGTTATCAACAACCGATTGTACTCTTTGTTGAATCTGCTGATATTGCTTACTCAAGGAGTCGCGCACAGACTCAATTTGATCGACAATTCGGTTGGCTTCTTCTTCTGAGATATCTTCCCGTTGCGATAGTAAACTGACAATTGTCGAACGGTCGAATCTAGCAAGGCGATCGCTTAAATTGCCAATTCCCAATCGTGGATCTTGCAACAGTAATTGCAAATCGCGCTTGATACTTTCAGGGTTGAGTTCTTCTTTATTAGTGTGACGCAGGTAATTCTCCAGACTCTTACCAAAATCTACAACCCTTTGTGTAGTGCGGTTTGCCAAGCGTTGTGGTGCTTTGACAATACTACTAATCGCTTCTTGAACTTGGTCGATAGTGCGATTAATTTGCTCCTCGCTCAAGTTTCCGCGTTGGCTAAGGAGTTGTACCAAAGTATCACGATCGAATTGTGATAGGCGATCGCGTAAAGCCGCAGCACCTTCTCTCGGATCGGAAAGTAGAGTTTCTAAATCTCGTCTGATACCTTCAGGGTTGAGTTCTTCGAGATTGGTATTACGCAGATATTCTGCGATTTTGGCGCTAGTTTGTTCGTATTGTTCTTTAGCTTTACCTGCTAATGCTTGGGGTGCTTGCAAGATGTTATCCCGTACACCTTCTAGCTGATCGATAGTTTGGTTAACCTGTTCTTCGCTCAAATCTTGACGCTGAGAGAGTAGTTGCACCAGAGTATCACGATCAAATTGCGATAGGCGATCGCGTAACGCAGAAATACCTGCTTGTGGGTCTTCGAGTAAAGTTCTAAAATCGCGTTTGATACCTTCAGGATTCAGTTCTTCCTTGTTAGTATTGCGTAGGTAGTCTTCTACTCTTTGGCGTAGTTCAGCGGTTTTTGCTTGTGCTTGGTCTTGCAATTCTCTAGCACGATTTAATACAGAGTCGCGAGTGCTTTCGAGTTGACTAACAATATTATTGGCTTCCTCTTGGCTGAGGTCTTGACGTTGCTGGAGAACTTGGACAAATGTCTCACGGTCAAATTGCGAGAAGCGTCCTCTTAAATCTTCTAAACTCGCTTGTGGATCTTCTAGTAACTCTGCAAAATTACGTTGAATATTTTCCGGATTGAGTTGTTCTTTGCCTGTGGAACGCAGATAATTTTCAATCTGGGTGCGCAAGTCTTGCCATTGTTCTCGTGCATTTGACTGTTGCACAGTTTGTAAAACTTCCTGGCGAATGCTTTCTAGCTGCTGGACGATTTCTTTGACTCTCGCTTCACTGATATCGCTTCGCCGTATTAGCAATTCGGTTAGGAACTCTTGATTGATTCCTTCTAACTCTCTGCGCGTAGTAGCTGGATCTGCTTGTGGATCGTATATGGCATCTTGGAATTCATCTTTAATCGTCAGGCGGTTAAAATGCCAAGGGAAAGAATTCGAGATGTATTCTTCTACATCTGCTTTAATATTGTTGCGGTTAGATGTTGGTAATTTCTGCGCTACTTGCTCCGTAGTTTTCTCTGTGAAGTGTTGCAGTTCGTGAGTGATTTTCTCAACATCGATATCTTGAACTTTGTCTTTCAGTTTTTGCAACTCATTTGTGATTTTACCCACATCTATATTAGACAGATCAGCCCGATCTAATACTAATGGGACAGCCGCACCTACACCATATTGAACAGCTTGCTTGAGTACGCCATTGCTACCGTTACCATTTCCTCTTCCTCCGCCGACTCCAACCAATTGCTGAAGCCGTTCCCCTAAATTTTCTGATTTCAATTCTTCAGGAGTGGCAGATTTGAGCAAATTAATTACTATCTCTGTGGGATTTCTCCGCGATGAAGCTTGTTGCCAAGCAGCTTCTAATTGATCGGCAATTTTATTGACATCGCCTGGAGATAAATTTGAGCGATCGCTAATTAAATCAACAAATGTCTGGCGATTGATATTGCGTAGCACATCACTATTAGCGATTCCTTGGAAATCGACATCGCTAAGTATCTTATCAAATTGAGAGCGAATTTCTTTTAAATCTAGGTTTGGTATTTGCAGAGAATTTAAGGAACTTTGTAGCGTATTCCTAATACTGTCAGGGTCAAAACCTGAAGTTAATTCTCGCCGCACAGCAGCTGTGATTTCCTCAGCAGTAGAAACCATTTGTCTTTGAGCTACATTTGCACCAATCCCAGCAGTTGCAGTACCCATGAGGCTTTGCAAGCCAGAAGTAAAGGTGTGAGCCAGAGAACCAATTAAAGAACCTACCGTCGATGAACCTAACCAAACTATCAAAAAGAAAAAGGTAGACCAGATAACTACACCGATAATAGCTCCAAACAGGGCACTTTGAATTAAACTTAGTTTCACCGCTAAAAAACTAGCAGCAAATAACGAAATTGTAGCGGTAATTAATGCCCAAATACCAATTTTACCTTCTACTTCGCGAATTTTGTGACCCAAACTTTCTGAGCGATCGCTATCATCATCATCAAAATCCCATGATGAAATGCCTGCCGCTACGGAAAAGTTTGTTAACAGTAATTGAAAAGCTAATGCCATTAAAGTACCAGCCAAAAATGCCACAAAAAATTTAGGGCTGGAAAAGACAACTGATACTCTTTCTGGACTGATAATTTCTGGTATTCCGCTTGTGGATGTTACACCCAACGGTAGCCAGTCCCATCTCAACATAGTTTCAAAATTTTGAAACATAGAATTATCTCTCTTACGTTTGATGGTTGAACTTCCATTTCTCTAGGAAATGGCTTATTTATCAGTCTATAAACCAGTGATAGGTACATACACTTTCCTAAGTAATAAATCTATCAATCAAAAGTTATACTTCTCAATGATTAAGTATATATACCATTATTTACTTTGTTAACTTGAGCAATGAATGTGTTGCACAAAAAACTCTTTACAAATAACAAAATCTTAATTTAATACAAAAGCTTGCTTTGAATTAAGAGAATGTTTTAATAAAAATTGTTTTATTTATTTAAAAGCATAAAAAATTCTTTCTTTAACAGAGTAAAACCTTAAATACAGCAACAAATATCGAATAAAGCAAAAAATCTCATGTGAAAAAATTCCTTTTTTAACAAAAAATCTGACCATTATTTAAGAGATTGATTAACTCATCTATATCCAATGATAGATAGATAATTTCAGCCGAATGATTGATGAAAAGTAATTAAAAAAAAGCCTACATTAGGCTCAGTGAGCTTAATAAATTAGCTGTTTAAGTGATTTTCTTATTTGGGAGAAACAAATGACTGTAGTAACTAGACGTGCTATAGGCGTATTTCATAATCGTAGTGATGCTGAACAAGCACTGCGCGAGTTAGGCAATGCTGGCATCGTCATGGATAGAGTATCTGTAATTGCCAGAGATAGAGACCATAATGGTGAAATTGCTGGTACTCCGGTGACAGAGAAGGTTGGTGATAAAGCTGATGAAGGTGCAAAAACCGGCGCAGTTACAGGTGGTGCTTTGGGTGGTCTGACTGGCTTGTTGGTAGGTCTTGGCACTTTAGCAATCCCCGGAATTGGCCCAATCATGCTTGCTGGTGCAACAGCCACTGCTATAGCTACAACTCTAGCTGGCGCAGGTATTGGTGCAGCAGCGGGTAGTTTACTTGGCGGATTGATTGGTTTAGGAATTCCCGAAGAACGAGCCAGAGTTTATAACGAACGAGTGGAGCGAGGTGGCTATCTAGTAATAGTAGATGGTACAGACGAAGAAATTGCTAGAGCCGAACTTATTCTCAGACGTTGGAATATCGAAGAGTTCAATGTTTATGACCGACCACGCAGCGAATATGATGTTCCTGGTACACCCGTTGGTGCTCATGGAGATCGTGTAGTCAGCGCTGTTCCTCATACTCCCGTTGGTACTCGTGGAGATGTTGTAAGACAGAAACGAGCGATTGGTGTGTTTGCTCACCGTCGAGATGCAGAAGCAGCATTAACTGAACTGCGAGATGCTGGTTTCCCGATGAGTCGAGTTTCACTGATTGCTAAAAATACAGATGGCGATCGCATTGCTGGCGTTAACACTACTGACGTGAACACTGGTGTAGATAGAAACGTCGGCAGAGGTAATAAAGCAGATGAAGGTGCAAAAGCCGGAGCCGCTACAGGTGCAGCACTCGGCGGTTTGGGCGGTTTGTTGGTAGGCCTGGGTGCTTTAGCAATCCCCGGAGTTGGCCCTGTAATTGCAGGTGGTGCAGCAGCTACAGCGATCGCCACCGCCGTAGCTGGTGGTGCTGTGGGTGCAGCCGCTGGTGGAATTACAGGTGGATTGGTTGGCTTAGGAATTCCCGAAAACCGGGCGCGAGTTTATAGCGATCGCTTCGGTAGAGGCGACTATCTAGTCATCGTTGATGGTACAGAATCAGAAGTCCATCAAGCTGAAACTATTCTCAAACGTCGGGGAATTGAAGAATTCGCAGTTTATGACGCTACTGATATAGATAGAGTGCATCACCACGACAGACCAGTTGATGCTCGCTTAAATAAACGGGCGATTGGTGTGTTTGCTCACCGTCGCGATGCAGAAGCCGCATTGACAGAACTGCGAGATGCTGGTTTCCCCATGAGTCGAGTCTCGATCATTGCAAAACATAATGAAGGCGATCGCATTGCTGGTGTGAACGCTGGGGGCGTGAATACTGGTGTAGATAGAAACGTCGCTACAACAACTAAAGCAGATGAAGGTGCAAAAGCTGGTGCAGCTACAGGTGCAGCTCTCGGTGGTTTAGGTGGCCTGTTAGTCGGTCTTGGTGCATTAGCAATACCTGGCGTAGGCCCTGTAATTGCAGGTGGTGCAGTAGCTACTGCTTTAGCCACAACAGTTGCAGGTGGTGCTATAGGTGCAGCCGCAGGCGGGATTACAGGCGGATTGGTTGGCTTAGGAATTCCCGAAAACCGGGCGCGAGTTTATAGCGATCGCTTCCAAAGAGGCGACTATCTGGTAATTGTCGATGGTACAGAATCAGAAATTCACCAAGCTGAAACTATTCTCAAACGCCGGGGAATAGAAGAATTCGCAACCTATGACGCCACCGATCTAGATAGAGTGCATCACCATGACAGATCGGTTGTTGATACAACTCGCACCACTCATCCAGGAGAGGTTTATCGAGAAGAGCCTTCTGTGGTTATTGTTGACCGCCGAGATGAAAACCTCTAAGGCGCAAAAATTTCTGCAATGGGAGCAAGAGTAAAGAAAACTTGCTCCTCCCTACTCCCGCACACATCAGCACAACTCACAATTTGCATATTTATACCAAGAGAACAGAAATGAAAAAACTAACACCTTTCTTAATTAGCAGTCTTCTAATTTTTGGTGCTGTTGCTTGTAATAATACTGAGAAAACTAGTGAATCAGCACCCGCTAATCCTAACGAAGCTGTGCAAAGACCAGATGCTCAAGCAACGGAAGCTGCTCAAAAAGATGCCCAGAGTCAGACTCGTCGCGATCAATTAAATGCTGATATTCGCGCTCGCGAACAACGTAACAATGCTGGTGGCGGTGATACAAAAAGAGATGAAGGCGACCTTGCTAGTGAAGTTCGCTCTAAAATAGAGGCGAATATTCCTAATGGTGCGCTCACAGTTGAAGCAGACAAAAATGGCACAGTTACTATTGGTGGAACTGTAAATAACCAGCAACAACTAGCTAAAATTGAACCTTTAGCAAAGCAAATTAAAGGTGTCAAAAAAGTAGTTGTCAAAGCAGCAGTTGCTCCACCAGTACAACAAAATAGATAAGAACAAATGTAATTTGGGCTTATTAGGCTGCATCACTAAAATTTAATATAGTTAGAAGTCTATAATCAAAAACAATGTATGATTGATTGTAGACTTTTAACACGACACAAATAGTTTCCGGCTCAAATCGGGACTATTATACTGATTGAAGTACAGTCAATTATCAAAACTGTTGTCAATACCAAAATACAAAAAATATGGAAACCGAACAACAGCAAATTGAATTAACTAACCCTAACTCAGCAGAAGCTACAGTAGCGCTTCCAGGTGTAGACAATCAAAGCTTGCCAAAGCTACCGCCCGCTAATCAATCTAATGAGCAATGGCGACAAATTCTCAGTCAAGTTGCTGATTTCTTAGCAAATCTTCCTGAATATTTAGGTATATTCTATAACCAATACAAACAGCCTTTAATCACCGTAGTTTTGATTGTATCTGCGATTGTGACACTCAAAGTCGTGTTAGCTATCCTAGCTGCAATCAATTCTATTCCTTTAGTGTCACCAACTTTTGAGCTAATTGGAATGGGTTATACAACCTGGTTGATTTTTCGCTATCTAATTAAAGCTTCGACGCGGCAAGAATTAATGTATGAAATTCAAAATTTGCAAAGACAAATTGTAGGCAAAGAATATACCGAAACTTGAAACTAGTGCAATAAAAAGCTGTTCAATGCAGTTGTGAATGCAGGTAAGGCAATCAGCGGTACTAGTAATATATGTGAATAAGTTGTAGGGTGAGCAGCGCTTGTCCTACAACTTATTAGTTTTCTCAATTAAAAATACTTATAAAACAGAAGATAATTATATTAATTGTTTTGCTATTAATTGAACAATTAATGTAGTAATCAGCCTAGATTCAAGCATTTCGCCCTTAATCAGAAAGTAAGATATATCTTCGGATAGAGTAAATAGTTAATTATCCTAATTAATTCACTTCTCAAGATAGTATTTTTCTCTGGATTAAAAGCCTAATCTAGTTGAAGAAGTTATTCAAGAAAATGTTTAACGAGGAATTGATTTATGGCTAATAAAGAAGTTAAAAAAGCAGTTGACTCATCCGATCGCGTTCAATCAGATGTATACGACAGAGGTATTATCCCTGCGGAAACCGCTGCCCGCAAAGAAAGAGAAGGAGACTTGTACAAAACAGTCCCCACAGAAGAAAGAGAAGCAAGCGCGCCAACTGACGAGCAAACTCACAGCGATAGCATACGCACCACAGACGGTTACACAGTTGATAAAGAAGGTTTATTGAACAACTACGCAGTTGAGCCAGAAATGTACTATGAAGTACCTGGCGATGCACAAGAATCAGCAGCACAGGACACTGCTAACCGCGCTGAAGAACTCATAGAAGCAAATGAAGATAAAGAAGGTGAGTTAACAGACAAGGATGATACTCGCGGTAGAGGCCCTGGTCTGGTTTAGCATTGTTACAACAACAACAGTCAAAGGTTTATAGGGGTACTGTAGCTTTAATGATGAGGGAGAAATCCTCATCATTATTTTTATGCTAAGTAAATGCTTGTATGGTGAAAACAGGAGTAAGAGTGCCTAAGAGTATATGTAAAAAAATTACTCAATAAATTAAGGTTGCTAAAACTTTTTTTTTGGGCTATTTTTTTACCCTAAATCTTCAACCTTTACACTCACTCTGAAAGAGATTAGTCAGAGTTCCAATATACCTGCATTAATTAAAAACTACTTGAAAACATGAATTTACTGCTTAACCCTATACTCGCGTCTGGCGCATTAGCAGAAAAAGGTCTAATTAAGCCCCTTGGACACCATGAGTTGCTGCTGGTGTTGCTGGAATTAGCTTTGCTACTTTTGTTTGCCAGAGGATTGGGTGAGTTAATGCGCCGAATCAAGCTACCACCAGTAGTGGGTGAACTACTCGCAGGGGTATTGCTGGGTCCATCGGTATTTGGCTGGATTTTGCCAAATTTACAGCACCATATTTTTCCTAAAAGTCAAGCACAGTCTGATTTACTCTCGGTTGTCTCTTGGTTAGGCGTGCTGTTTTTACTAGTTGTAACTGGATTAGAGACAGACCTGAACTTGATTGTCCGTAAAGGTAAAACAGCATTACTAATTTCCTTGGGTGGTATTATTATTCCCTTTGCCACTGGACTGGGGCTGGGTTGGTTTCTTCCAGAAAGCTTTTTGGCAAATCCTGAGCAAAGATTAATCTTTAGTCTGTTTATTGCCACTGCCATGAGTATCTCAGCAGTACCAGTAATTGCTAAGGTGCTAATGGATTTAAAGCTGATTCGGCGGGACATTGGTCAGGTGACTCTTGCAGCGGGGATGACCGATGATACTCTCGGCTGGATTTTGCTTTCGGTGGTGTCTGGGTTGGCGACCAGTGGTAAATTTGATTTCCCCACGGTATTTAGGTCAGTTGGAGGCGCAGTCCTGTTTTTAGGAATCGCCTTTACCATAGGGCGATCGCTCATGGCTTGGGTACTACGATGGGTAGATGATTATATTGGTGGGGCAACAGCTAGTTTATCGGCTTTGTTAGTACTAGCCCTAAGTGCTGCCGCCTTTACCCACCAACTAGGAATTGAAGCGGCACTGGGAGCTTTTGTCACCGGGATTTTAGCAGGACAATCACCCCGTTTTAGCCGAGAGGCTGGTTTAACTTTAGAACTGATCACCGCCGGGTTTCTCGCACCGATTTTCTTTGCCACCGCCGGATTAAAGGTAGATTTACTCCAACTGCTCGCTCCCCAAACATTTGTGGTTGGTTTGGTGGTGCTGGCGATCGCCTGTTTTGGTAAATTCACTGGTGCTTATCTGGGTTCTCGTGTGGGCGGCTTAAGCCACTGGGAAGGGATTGCGATGGGGTCAGGGATGAACGCCAGGGGGGCGATGGAAATTATCGTCGCTACCATTGGGGTTTCCTTGGGCGTACTGAATCCGCAGATGTATTCAATTATTGTGATGGTGGCGATCGTCACCTCATTGATGGCTCCGCCTTTATTACGTTGGTCACTTTCCAAAGTTTCCATCGGTGAAGAAGAAGCCCAACGCTTAGAGCAAGAAGAACTAGCCAGTCGCAGCTTTATCAAGCGCATTCGCCGGATATTAGTACCCACTCAAGGGGGACCGAATGTTCGGTTAGCTGCCCAGTTAGTCAACCATCTAGCACAGCAAAATCCCTTAGAAGTGACTGCTTTATTTGCTAAAAGCGAACAACAGCCCACACGTAAATTAGTAACTGCTGTTAAGGATAATACGGCAGACACAGCTATTGCCGCTGTAGCCAAAAAGATGAATCTCCCTAGTGGTTCACTGCTGCAAACCAAAGTTGAATCGGGACAAAATAAGGCTGAGGTGATTCTCAAAGAAGCTAATAAAGGCTATGACCTGATTGTGTTGGGTGCAACAGGAAATCAGCGTTCTCGTGGTTCCCTGTTCAATTTGTTAGTCGATCGAGTGGTTCAAGAAGCTCCCTGCGCCACAATGGTGGTGAAATCTAACTTATCTACAACCGAGCCAACTGACTATCACAAACTTGCTCATATTTTAGTACCCACCAGTGGTAACGAGTACAGCCTACACGCAGTTGAAATTGCTAGTACAATTGCTGCTCAAACTGGGGCAATTGTCACTTTAGTTAATGTTGTCAACCGAACTGAGCGAGAATATGTTCTGTTTGAGGAGCAGACAATTAATTCGGTCAGAGATATTGCCACACAAATTGTGCATCAACAAGCTGAGGTGGGGCGAGGATTGGGAGCTGAGGTCAAAACTGCAATTCTAGTTGGCATTCCAGAGTTTGAAATTCTCAAATATGCTTATACTATGCAAGTAGATTTAATTGTTTTGGGCAGCAGTATTCAGACAATAACAGGTCGAGTATTCTTTGGTCATCGTGCTGATGCTATTCTCAATAAAGCACGCTGTCCGGTAGCTGTGATTACTGTCCGTAGCAACGGATAAGAATTTTAGATTTTAGATTTTGGATTTTGGATTGAAGATTCAAGATTTGAAATTTTCAAAGAGCAAGCAAACTTATTTGTGGAACCAATCCAAAATCTAATATCATGTCCAGTTGAACACTTGTCATTGCGACCGGAGGGAAGCAATCGCAAAGGTGTTGGGATTGCTTGTTTTCACTCGCGGCGGACATATCCTAACTAATTTAGCGGACATGATATAACAATCCACAATAGTATTACTTAAGTGGAATGCGAATTACAAACTCTGTGCCTTGACCAGGTGAAGAATTACACTCAAGAGTTACAACAAAGTCAGCAATCTGCCGATCCGAATGCACTATATATTATCTGGTCTGGTACTGCGGATTATGCCCCATTTGTAAATTGCGTTCCTAAATATAGTGACACTATTACCACCATCACCAAGTTTTCTACAGCTATAAAAGCTTTAACTGAATTTGGTTCTAGAAATATTTTGTTAGTTAACGTTATTGATATTGGTAAGACACCTCTAGCATCAGAAGTAAATGATATTACAAGTTCCCATTTAGTTAGTCAGCTAGTAGAGAAACATAATGAATCTTTTAAAGAAATTGCATATACTTTTGAAGACAAGATTAATTTGATGTTGTTCGATGTAAAATCTGTTGTGGATAAAGCGATCGCTCTTCCGCACAAGTTTGGCTTTACTAATACAACTCAAGCTAGTTCGCTTGTGGAAGGTAGCAATCCAGATGAGTATGTATTTTGGGATCAAGTTCATCTGACTAACAAGGTTAATCAATTAATAGCGAATGCGGCTTTAGCAATATTATCCAAGCGCTAAATCTCTAACGTTTATATTTTGCTTGCGATCGCGTCATTCTCTTTGATACAATTCAGCAACCAAAGGACGGAAAATAAACTTAGGCTGGCGTTCGCCAAAGGTGATGACGGGACAAAGTTATCGCCTTTGATATCAAATACAAGACAGAACTAAGGGTTGTAATTCTGTAAACTTTGTTCACTGCGTCCGATAAAAAGATGCAAATCCTATCAATCTCTAACCTACCCATTCATCAAATACAGTATCTAACAGCATCTGCTGGTGGTGTGGGTGTGATTGAAAGATATCTCCCAATTTTATCAGCAGAAGTTGATTTTATACCTAATAATTTAGATGCCATTATTGCGACAAGCGATTTACAAGGAGTTGACCCCAAAAATCAACAACTTCTTGCTTACCTGCTCCTTGAAGAATTAGAAATTTTGGCAGATATCGGCAAAATTCCCTCATTAAAAAATACAGGCATGATATTAGCAGGGGATTTATATGCAGAGGTCAATAGGCGTGGTGGCGTAGTTGGTGATGTTAGAGAGATTTGGTTAGCTTTTAATCGCAGATTTCGTTGGGTAGCTGGCGTTGCTGGAAATCACGATAGTTTAGGTAATACACCATTAGAAGTTCACAGTTTTCAGCAGCATCGAAATATTTACTATCTCGACGGTGAGATTAAAAGAAATAGTGAGCTTAGTCTAGCGGGAATTTCTGGGATTATTGGCAAAAAAGGCAAACCATTCAGGCGTCCTGAAAAAGACTTTATTAAAATAATTCGGTCGCTGGTGAAGCAATCGCCAGATATTTTGATATTACATGAAGGACCGAACGATCCACAGGGCAATTTAGTTGGGCAAGAATCTATTAGACGCGAGTTAGAAAAAATCAATCTCACCCATAATTTATTAGTAATTTGCGGACATTCTTATTGGAAAGTGCCAATGATTGTTTTAGAAAATGGCATTCAAGTTCTCAAAGCAGATGGGCGTGTAATTGTAATTCAGGCGAAGAAATAATATTAATGTTTTACTTAGATCTCAAATGGTTCAATTTCGCGATCGCACCACTGGCGTTGATACCATTCAGCCACTAAAGGACGGACAATAAATTTAGGCTGACCATCGCCTTTAACATCAATCCGCAGAGAGGAATAAGGTCTATGTTTGTGGAAGCCCTTGCCAGTGCGCCCGATAAAAAGATGCGATCGCGCGACTAATTTCTCTTCATCCCCCATCATTTCCATCAAATCTGACCCCTCATCCCGTTGGCGGCGCAAACTAAAACCACTACCACCACAAACAATCCACGGGATATGAGAATCAGCATGTCCTGTGTCTGCTGTTTGCAGATATTCTAAGCAATGGGCGTGACCGTTAATTACCAAATCAACTAAAGGACGACCCTCAGTCAAGGAACCTAATTTTTCAGCCACCGCATCTAAAACCCCACGTAGGCGACTACGAATTGCTAAAGTTTGGGCTTGTTGCCATTTTGTGGCTTCAGTGACATAGGGAGGATGGTGAAAGAAAATGATTCTTCCCCGCACTTCTTTGGTGTTCCAAGATTCAATTAGTCTCTGTCTTAACCAGTCTAGTTGTTCAATATCAGTAAATGTTGTTTTGTTAGTGTCTAGTTGTTTTTCGATATCTACAATAATTTCTTCAATTTGGGTGAGTTTGACTTGCAAATCATCTAGTTGTTCAGCGTCCTGGGGGTTGTTGGGATTGAGAATTGCTGACTCTGCCATAATTTGCTGCTTTTCTTGCTCCAAAGCCGTGCGGCGTTTCTCTAAGAGGATGCGATCGCTATCTCCTTTTTGAGTTTTCGGCAATGGTGGCGGATCGTTAAATGTATTAGAATCCAGTGCAAAGAAATCAATCCCACCGTAACGAAAAGTGTAGTAACGATTTGGCAGACGAGTAAAGCTTCCTGGCTGATAAGAAAGACAGCGGCCAGTGTCTGTTTTGATGGTGTAATGCTCGTCTAAATGACGCGCTAAGTCTCCAGGAAACTGAAAGGCGCAGAGATAGTCTAGAAACGCCCGTGAGTATGCATCACCCGTTCCCGAACCATACAAACCGACATCCAAATCTAGGCGCGATTGCAATAAGCGGCGGATGGGTAATGTTGTTATGGAAATTAAGCCAAATAAAAGCGGTAAATCATAGTAATCGTGATTTCCTGGTACAGGCAGAATCGGCAGATTGAAAACCATTTTGTCATAGGCAATCTTTTTCGGCTGCTCCCCACCTACGAGAAACTCTTGGTAAGGCTGGATAAAGTTTTGTTGGTAGTACTCTCTCGACCCCACAAGATAAATCACATCGCCTGTATGCAACATGAAACGGCATTCATCATGATGAGGTAACATCAGTTCCGCAACTTGTCGTTGGGGATCGTGACCCTTGTGCGTCCCGGAACCACTATCGCCGACAACCAAAAATGAGAACTCACAATCGTCTGCGTGACCATCTTCTAGTACTAGCTTAGTTTGGTCAATACGGCGTTCCAGAATTAGCGGGTCTTGCCATTTTACCCGCTGCTGCATCTTGCTGATTTTTTTAGCGATCGCCGGATCGGAAACAAGTTTCAATGTACTTTACTCCTGAATTGGGCATTGGGCATTGGGCATGGGGCATTGGGCATTGGGCATTTATCAATTATTATGTTTCCGCGTCCCTTTATCCCCGTGTCCCCTTGTCCTCCTTACTCCTCAACTGCATCCTTCAACTCAATTGTTAAATTTGGCAGTCCTTCCAACTTCTCCGTAGGTACTTCTTCTTCTACTTGGGGGACAAAAATCTTCAAGCCAGATGGTACACACTTGACTTCAATCGGCGTGTAACCAATGATTTCACCATCTAAAGCTATTTTTTGTGGTGGATTTGTCGTGATTTTAAATTGTTTAGCTCGCAGGTAGCCAATATCATCTCGTTCTACGGGATTACCTGAAGAAGCTGTTTGAAATAGATGATATGTAGCTGCGATCGCTCCGGCTTTGTTCACAGGTGCAACAATAGTTAAATCCAGCAATCCATCATCATAAATAATTCCTGCTGGCCCCTGAGCCAAAACCGAAGTCGGAGGTGCGGCATTTGCGACTGTCACCGCCGCAGCGCTGGTTTTAATTATTTTGTCTTCGGTTTCAATTTCTACATCAAAACTTTCTAACTCCCGCAATTGCTGAAGTCCTGCCAAGACGTAAGCCATAATACCAAAGCGCTTCTTAGCTTCCCTGTCTGCTCGTTCTACAGTTTCAGCCTCAAAGCCGATACCTACCAGCAGTACCATTGGCAGATCGTTGCAATAAGCTACATCTACATTCTTGGTTACTCCTTGCAAAATCATCTTACAGGCGGCTTCAATGGTATCGGGAATAGCTAAAGCTGTGGCAAAAGCGTTTGCCGTTCCTCTAGAAATAATGCCTAAGGGAATATTAGTATTAACCACCGCCGCCGCCGCCGCAGAGAGAGTACCATCTCCACCAGAGGCGATAATTTCATCTACTCCACGCTCAACTGCTGCATAAGCCAGTTTGTCAGCACCGATTTCTTCTGTAGTTAGGTAAATATCTAAATCAATTTCTGGCTCTAATATTGCCCGAATTTGCGCCAGTTCTTGTTCTGAATCACCTTGACCTGCAACGGGATTAAAGATTAGGCAGGCGGAACGCTTCATAGGAATAAAAGTTAAGATACGAGATTATAAAAATATCAAATTATTCATACCATATTTATAAAATGTCTACTTCCTCCTGATGGCTGGTTCCTTGTCTAGCAAACTGCCAAGGTTATACCAATGTTTGCCTTAGAGTCTGAAAAACCCCATACTCAAAATGTAGATATCTGCCAGTTTAGCCATCTTTTTGGGCTTCTGTGGTTCAAATTTCATGATGAGTAACCAAAATCAAACTCGGAAAATCTTACTTTTGTCTGCAAATCCCAAAGGTAGCAGTCAGCTGCGTCTCTCTGAGGAGATGCGCGAAATTAAAGAGGGGTTGAAAAGGTCAAAGAATCGTGACCAATATTCCATTGCCACAGCAGAAGCAGTACGCTACAGGGATATACACCGAGCTATTTTGGAATACGAACCGCACATCATCCATTTTTCTGGACATGGAGTAGGAGAAGAAGGTTTAGTATTTGAAGATGAATCTGGACAAATTAAGTTAGTTGATGCTGAAGCTTTAGCTGGATTATTTCAATTATTTGCTGACCAAGTACAATGTGTTGTGCTTAATGCCTGCTACTCTAAATACCAAGCTTTGGAAATAGCGCGACATATTAATTATGTTGTCGGCATGACTCAAGAAATTGGCGATCGCGCAGCCATTGAATTTGCTGTGGGATTTTATGATGCACTGGGCGCAGATAAAGGTTATGAGTTTGCTTATAAATTAGGTTGTAGCTTGATTCGTGTAGCTGGGATAGCAGAAAACCTGACACCTAAATTAATTACGACAAGAGAAACAGCATCCTTAAATTCTGCAACAGAGGCGACAACAATATATGTAGAAAGACCGCCAATTGAGGACAAATGTTGTGAGGCAATTTTACAACCTGGGGCACTAATTCGCATTAGATCGCCGCAAAGGATGGGGAAAACATTGCTGTTGGAGAAAGTACTCTACCATGCGAGAGCGCAAGGTTATCAAACAGCAAAATTAGATTTAAAACTTGCTGATAGTAATATCCTGGCTGACACCAAAACATTTTTACAATGGGTATGTGTTAATGTTTCAGATAGCCTCGAAATAGAACCAGAATTAGATAAATACTGGCAAGATATTTTTGGGCTAAATAAAAACTGTACTCGTTATTTTCAAAAATATTTATTAGCGGTTACTGATAGTCCTTTAGTTTTAGCTATAGATAATTTTGAGCGACTGTTTGCATATCCAGATATTTTTCCCCAATTCTGTTTATTACTGCGGGGATGGTATGAAGCTGCTAAACAAGGAGATAAAATTGGCAATCTCTGGAAGAAACTGCGATTAGTTGTAGTTCATTCCACCGAAGCTTATCCTTCCTTAGATATCAATCACTCACCATTTAATGTGGGAATTGCAATTGAGTTACCTGAATTTAACCTGCAACAAGTAGAATCTCTTGCCAAGCAGTATGAATTAGCAGATAAGTTGGGACAACAAAATTTAAGTCAGTTGATGGGGTTAGTAGGCGGACATCCTGATTTAATCCAGCAAGCAGTTGCTTACCTCAAAAATCCCCAAGCTAGTATAGAAGAACTTTTGCAACTTGCGCCAACAGAACAGGGAATTTTTAGCGACCATTTGCGACAACAATTGTGGCATTTACAACATAATTCTCTGCTTGAGTTAGGGTATAAAAAAGTAGTAATGGCGAATGCTCCTGTCAGGTTAGATACTGAAGTTGCATTTAAGTTACATAGTTTAGGATTGGTAAAACTTTCAGGTAATGATTGCATTCTCAGTTGTGAATTATATCGTCAGTATTTCTCAGTGCGTTTAGAGGTTATTTGAAAGTGGTTATCTGTTATTCTCAGCACCTATTGATCCCCCCTACCCCCCTTAAAAAAGGGGGGAAACTTTTTCAAGTCCCCCTTTTTAAGGGGAGCCACTGCGTTGCGAGGGTTCCCCCCGTTGAAGCAAGTGGCATGGATTTAGGGGGATCTAAAACTTTTTACTCCCAACAAGAGAACTTTGAGAACCTTCTCTTGAGGTAAGTTATGCTTGATCGCTATCAATTCTCTGGAAGTCTACCGGAAAATGCCAGCACCTACGTCACCCGCAAAGCTGACAGTGATTTATATGCAGGACTAAAAGCCGGAAAGTTTTGTTATGTATTGAACTCCCGACAAAGCGGAAAGTCTAGCTTGCGTGTGCGAACCATGCAAAGACTCAGAGAAGAAGGTGTGCAATGTGCAGCAATTGACCTTTCCGCTGGCGGTATTCAAAATGTCCCTCCCGAACAATGGTATGCAGATTTAATTGATAATTTAATTGAAACTTTTGACTTAGATGTAGATTTTGGTGATTGGTGGGAAGCTAATCAGTTAAATTCGCTAGTCACTAGATTTCGTAAATTTTTAGAAGAGATATTACTTGCGGAAGTTAAAGAAAATATCGTTATTTTTATTGATGAAATTGATAGTGTACTCAGCCTAAAATTTCCCACCGATGACTTTTTTGCCTTAATTCGTGCTTGTTATAACAAGCGGGTTGATAATGCTGAATATAATCGCCTCACCTTTTGTTTGTTAGGAGTCGCATCACCTAGCAATTTGATTGAGGATAAACAACGTACTCCGTTTAATATTGGTCAAGCTATCTCGTTGATTGGTTTTCAACTGTATGAAATTGAGCCGTTAGCTAAGGGGATGTCAGGAAGATTTTCTAACCCTCAATTAGTAATGCAGGAAATTTTATATTGGACAGGAGGACAACCATTCCTGACTCAAAAACTGTGTCAGTTTATGATTGAAGAATCTTTTGTAGACAATCCTCGGACTGTTGAGCAGGTGGTGAAGTCTCGGATTATTGAAAATTGGGAATCTCAAGATGAGCCTGAGCATTTACGAACAATTCAAGCTCGAATTTTGTGCGATGAACAACGGGCTGGATATTTACTAGAACTGTATCAGAAAATTAGATTGAGAGATGAGCAATCTGAGATTACAGCAGATGATACTTTAGAGCAAAGTGAGTTACAGCTTTCAGGATTAATTGTTAGGCAGCAAAATAACTTAAGAGTTTATAATCCTATATATCAAGAAGTTTTTAACCAAGTTTGGATAGACAATCAATTAAAAAATCTCCGTCCATATTCAGAGAATTTTCGCTTTTGGGTAGCTTCTGAGGGAAAAGATATATCAAGATTATTGCGAGGAAAGGCTTTAGAAGAAGCTGAAGCCTGGGCAAAGCCTAAGAGTTTAAGTTATCAAGATAGGCAGTTTTTAGCAGCTAGTAAAGAGCAAGAAATTCAAGAAGAGATTGCGGCGAAAGAACAAGAAGCTGCTTTGGAGAGAGAAAGAAAAGATAAGGAAGCAGCAGAGAAAAGAAATTTGATGCTGGCTGAAGCTAATCAAAAACTAGCTGAAGCGAACCAGAAAGCTCAACAACGTGTTCGCATTGGTTCGGTTGTTTTATTGCTGACTTTATTGGGAGCAACAATTTCTATAATTTGGGCAGGTAAGGATATTCAAGATATACGAGAAAATACTAAATATGTCTCACAATTATCCAAACTGAGCGAGGAACTTTATAAAAAAGACAAATCATCAGCAAGTCAGGCTAGAGAACAAATAGGTTTATCTTACGAAATTAAAAATCATGAATTAAAAAAAGCAATGCTATTTACTTCCATGTCTCAAGCATATCAGCAACTTGAACAATGGGAGCAAGCTGAAAAAGAGATTAGAGAAAGCCTAGATATTTTAGAAGCAAATAAACATAATATTGATTCTAGTGAAGGGTTACAAATTAAAGTTTTGGCTAATAAGGTTCAAGGTGATTTATTTTTACACAAAAAAGAAAGAAACCAAGCTATAGAATCTTATAAATCAGCATTTAAAATTCTTAAGTATCATCCAGAGCAAACCAGTCCATTTACAAAAACTAACCAATTACTCACAGCCAAAGATATTGAAGCTGTTCATCGAAACTTACTTGATTTACTCTCAACCAACACCCCAGCAGCAAAATTGAGAAAACAGGTTGAGAAATATCTAACACAACATTTATATGCTCAACTTGAATATTATTTGAAAGCTAAAAATTGGCAAGCAGCTGATAAGCAAACATATCTACTTATGCTTAATGTTGCTAAAAGAGAAAAAGAAAAGTATTTAGATATCAACTCTATTAATAATTTTTCTTGTCTAGACTTAAAAACAATAGACCAGCTTTGGGTCACAAATTCAGACAAACGTTTCGGCTTTAGTGTGCAAAAGGAAATATGGACTAGCACCGGGAATCGGCTGGGAAAAAAACCAGAAGTGATAGATACAATAGAGACAATAGATGTGATAGGGACAAAGATTGATTTTGAAAATTATATTCGGTTTGCCACGTCCGTGGGATGGTATGATGGCAAAAATAGGTACAACAAACTGCTGGTCACTCCTGTAAGGTACGACGAACTGCTGAGGCGTATAAAAGATAACCTTATAAGCTATAAGGGTAGCCTACCTATTATGGGTGGTGAGGTTCAGACTGGAAGTTTGGTATTCAGCGAACAGGAAATATATTCATATTTATTCTATAAATGGAGTCTGTTATTTCTTTCTCGCGTTGCGACTTGTAAAGTGTAACATTTAAGGCTTTAAGAATTTTGTATATATTTGTTTCAGCCTCCTTCCCCACATAATCATCAGCATTTCATAAATCCAATACCTGGCACAGGGGGCAGGGGTAAATCTTCTGGCTGCTTGGGTTCCAGCAAGTAGTGAATGTGATTCGACATTATGCACAACGCATAGGTGTAAACTCATACTTTTGTTGTGCTTGTTTAATGGCGTACAGGAAAACTTCACGGCATTCTAACCGCGTCAGCCGAAATTCCCAATTGTTGCAACAGGTAGTGATGTGATAACAAAAGCCTGGTTGCAGGTTACGTGGGGGACGAGACATTGTAAAGTGTAAAAGCGATTATATCGGGTGACAATGCCATCAGATCGACTCAGATTGCGATTCTATTGAGTGACAAAGCGATCGCATCACTAACAATGCCAATGTATCGAGCGATAATGCGATCACATCGACTGACATTGCGACTGTATCGAGTGATATTGCGATCGCATCGAGTAACATTGCGACTGTATCGAGTTAGATTGCGATCACAAACAATGGCTCATGATTTAGTTTTCCTTTGTCCGAGAGTCAGAAAAACCGGATAATTGAGTATAAGTAAAGAAAACCAAAGCAGATGAAAATAAAAGCAATTATTCATCCAGCAGAAGAAGGTGGCTATTGGGCTGAAGTTCCAGCACTCCCCGGTTGTATTACTGAAGGTGAGACAATGGAGGAGGTATTAAGTAATTTAAAAGATGCAATAGAAGGCTGGTTAGAAGTTGCAAATAGTAGTCACAAACTAGAATCGAATGCTCAGATTGTCGAGATTGCGGTATGAAATCAATCTCTGGTAAAAACCTATGTAAAATTGTCGAACAGCGCGGTTGGGTTTTACAGAGAATTACAGGTAGTCATCACATATACCAAAATTCTGATTCTACTAAAATACTTTCTATTCCGGTTCATCGAAATCAGGACTTGAAAATCGGGACTTTAAGAGCATTAATGAAAATCGCCGATCTCACAGAAGATGATTTGACGTAAATTAATTATGCGATCGCATGTCAGTTGATGCGATCGCATCGACTAACAATGCCATTTTCTGCTATTTTGATGGATATACTTAACTTCTAAAATATTATGAATCGTTTTTTACTAAATTTTTCCAGTATTCTTGTCCTCAGCAGTTTGTCTATTTCTGCTGTAACAATGGCAAGCACAACACCGGAAACCCCAAAGCTACATTTAGCTCAAAAGCTCAACTGTAATAACGCTCAAAATCAAGCCGAAATTAATCAGTGCGCCCAGTTATCCTATCAGAATGCTGATAAAAAATTGAATCAAGTTTATCAACAACTCCTGCCAGCTTTACCTGCTTATAGAAAACCGAAACTAATTACTGCACAGCAAGCATGGATTAAGTTTCGCGATACCAATTGTGAATTTGAAAGAAGTGAAAATGAAGGGGGAAGTATAGCTCCTCTAACTTATTTTGGTTGTTTAGCCAGGACTACACAACAGCGTACCCAACAATTACAGCAATACCTCAATCACACTCATGAATTATGATTGCTACTCGTTACTGTATATATTCAAAATTGTGTAAATAAATGTAAAGAAAATCGAAAACAAACTTAACCGAAATTGAGCAATTAGCATCCGGTAAGTCACTCACTGCGGTAGTCTAGATGAGAGTGAATTTATCGCCTTGTTTGACATATTGTTTTATGACTTCAGCTGTTTCCAGTCCTGCACGCACAATTCGCATTGGTTCTCGTAAAAGCCAACTTGCTCTAGTTCAAACCTACTGGGTACAAGAGCAACTCCAAAAAAGCTATCCTGAGATTGCTTTTGAAGTCCATACCATGTCTACCCAAGGCGACAAAATCCTGGATGTAGCATTAGCCAAGATTGGTGATAAAGGATTATTTACCAAAGAATTAGAAGTTGGGATGCTGAATCAGGAGATTGACTTTGCGGTTCATTCCCTAAAGGATCTGCCAACTAACTTACCAGAAGGGTTAACACTGGCTGCAATTACAGAACGGGAAAACCCAGCAGATGCTTTGGTATTGCACGAAAAGTATAAAGGTCAACAAATTGATACCTTACCAGCAGGTGCGGTAATTGGTACATCTTCTCTGCGGCGTTTGGCACAGTTACGCCATCGTTTCCCTCATTTTACCTTTAAAGATGTGCGGGGAAATTTGAATACACGCATGGCTAAATTAGATGCGGGCGAGTATGATGCGTTGATTTTGGCAGTAGCAGGGTTAGAGCGATTGGGAATGAGCGATCGCGTCCATCAAATTCTACCAAAAGAAGTTTCTCTCCATGCCGTTGGTCAAGGTGCATTGGGTATAGAATGCCGTGCTGACGATACCGAATTGATATCCCTACTCAAAGCTATCGAACATCCCGAAACACGCGATCGCTGTTTAGCTGAACGCGCTTTCTTACGCGATCTCGAAGGTGGCTGTCAAGTACCCATCGGTGTTAACACTGAAATTAATGGTGATACTTTAACATTAACGGGAATAGTCGCCAGTGTAGACGGTCAAAACTTGGTTAAAGATACTGTCACTGGAGAAGCCAAGAACGCCGAACAGCTAGGCAATCAACTAGCAAATCTCCTGCGTCAACAGGGAGCGCAAGAGATTTTAGATGTCATCTTCACCGAAATTCAACGGGGTTCTTAGTTAGGCAGGGGAGCAGAGGAGCAGGGGGACAAGGAAGTGTGGAGAGAGAGGGGAGTGTGGGGAGTGCGGGGAGAAAGCAACTATACTTAGTTCTTCCCCATCTTCCCACACCTCCCACACTCGTTGTTTGCCCCATGCCCCATTCCCCATGCCCATCACTGTTTTAGTCACCTTATGTGATTAGATCAGAAATGAAGCTTAGAAAATCAGCAGAACCGGGGAAATAAAAATTACCATGCGGATTCTATTTGTAGCAGCAGAGGCAGCTCCCGTTGCAAAAGTCGGAGGAATGGGTGATGTTGTGGGAGCATTGCCGAAAATCTTGAGAAAAATGGGGCATGATGTGCGGATATTCTTGCCCTACTATGGCTTTCTCCCAGACAAAATGGAAATTCCCAAAGAACCCATCTGGCGGGGATATGCCATGTTTCAAGACTTTGCTGTTTACGAAGGCGTTCTCCCTGGTACTGATGTTCCCTTGTATTTATTTGGACATCCTGCCTTCACACCTCGCCGGATTTATTCAGGAGAGGATGAAGATTGGCGGTTCACCTTATTTGCCAATGGTGCAGCTGAGTTTTGCTGGAATTACTGGAAGCCAGAAATTGTCCATTGTCATGACTGGCATACAGGAATGATTCCTGTGTGGATGCACCAAGATCCAGATATTACCAGCGTATTCACCATTCATAACTTGGCTTATCAAGGGCCTTGGCGTTGGTATTTGGAGAAAATTACCTGGTGTCCTTGGTATATGCAAGGACACAATACTATGGCAGCAGCGGTGCAATTTGCGGACAGGGTAAATACAGTTTCTCCTACATACGCCGAGCAAATTAAAACACCTGCTTACGGTGAAACCATAGAAGGTTTGCTATCTTTTATCAGCGGTAAGTTATCTGGGATTATTAACGGCATAGATACCGAAGTTTATAACCCAGAAAACGACAAATTTATAGCTCAAAGCTTTACTAGCGATACCCTAGATAAACGTAAAGCCAACAAAATTGCTTTACAAGAAGAAGTAGGGTTAGAAGTTAATTCCAAGGCCTTTTTAATTGGCATGGTGACACGGTTAGTCGAGCAAAAAGGCTTGGATTTAGTCATCCAAATCCTCGATCGCTTCCTGGCATATACTGATGCCCAATTTATACTGTTAGGCACAGGCGATCGCTACTACGAAACCCAAATGTGGCAGTTGGCATCCCGCTATCCCGGACGCATGGCAACTTATTTACTGTATAACGATGCTTTGTCTCGTCGTATCTACGCCGGAACTGATGCCTTCTTAATGCCGAGTCGTTTTGAACCCTGCGGGATCAGTCAAATGATGGCTTTGCGTTATGGTTCTGTGCCCATTGTCCGGCGTACAGGCGGATTAGTTGACACTGTAACGCATCACGATCCCATAAACGCCGCAGGTACTGGTTATTGTTTTGACCGCTATGAACCACTGGATCTTTTCACCTGCATGATCCGCGCTTGGGAAGGCTTCCGTTTCCAACCGCAATGGAGTGAATTACAAAAACGTGGCATGAGTGAAGATTTCAGTTGGTACCAATCTGCCAAGCAGTACGTGAAGCTATACAGATCAATTTTCGGCTTGCCAGAAGAAGAGGAAGAAACACCACAACCAGAGTTAGTGTTAAACGAGGCAGTAACTACGTAAATAAAAAACTCTTGAAACAGGGTGCGTTAGGTAAAGTCATAACGCACCCTATTGTTTTATGAAGTTGCTGCTTCTGGTGATGAGTCAGATTTTTCTGGTTTGAGTAGAGGAAATGCGATCGCATCCCGAATACTAGCAGAATCTGTTAATACCATCACCAATCTATCAATTCCAATCCCTAACCCACCTGTAGGCGGCATTCCGTATTCCAACGCCGTGAGAAAGTCTTCGTCAACACCTTGGGCTTCCAAGTCACCTGCGGCTTTGAGTGCAGCTTGTGCTTCTAAACGTTCTCTTTGATCTATCGGATCGGTAAGTTCTGAGAAACTATTAGCAGTCTCTCGCCCCACTATAAATAGCTCAAAACGCTCCACCAAACCAGATTTAGAACGGTGGGGTTTAGCCAGTGGCGAAATTTCTACAGGATAGTCAATCACAAAGGTAGGCTGAATTAATTTCGTTTCTACCTTTTCTTCAAAAGCTAAATTCAGTAACTTCCCAATCGATTGAGCTTCATCTACATCAGGAATCCCAGCATTCTTACTTGCTGTTTTCGCTTCCTCTAATGTTTGGAACGAGTTGAAATCTAAGCCTGTATATTCTTGAACTAAATCGTGCATCGTTACCCGCCGCCAAGGTGGTGTGAAATCAACAGCTTCCCCTTGGTAGGTAATTTGCAATGTGCCGAGTACCTCTTGGGCGACAGTGGTAATAATTCCCTCTGTCAGCGCCATCATATCGTTGTAATCGGCGTAGGCTTGGTAAATTTCTATCGTCGTAAATTCGGGGTTATGTCGAGTCGAAACTCCTTCATTACGGAAAATCCGCCCTAATTCAAATACCTTCTCAAAACCGCCCACAATCAACCGCTTGAGATGAAGTTCTGTCGCAATTCGCAGATATAACTCCATATCTAAGGTGTTGTGGTAGGTGATAAACGGACGCGCCTCTGCACCCCCAGCTTCACTTTGCAGAACAGGTGTTTCAATTTCTAGAAAATCTCGCTGTTCTAAATAGCGACGAATCCCCGCAGTAATTTGGGCGCGACGGCGGAAAGTTTGCCGCACTTCCGGGTTGACAATTAAATCAACGTAACGCTGACGGTAGCGCTTGGCTACATCCGTCAACCCGTGCCACTTGTCGGGTAGAGGTAACAGAGATTTGGTGAGAATGCTGTATTGTTTAACGTAGACAGATAACTCGCCCTTTTCAGTCCGTTTTATAGTGCCTTTAACTCCCAGAATGTCACCTGCATCTGAGAGTTGCTTTAAGTGATTGAAAGCATCAGCATCAATATCTGCCATGCCTTCTTGAATGCGATTTTTCTCTAGATAAAGCTGAATCGTGCCTGTTTCATCTTGCAAAGTGAAGAAAGCTAATTTACCAAAGACACGACGGGCTAGAATGCGTCCGGCAATGGTGACTTCTAAATCAACTTCTTCACCGCTGGGTAAATCAGCAAATTTTTCTTGCAATTGTGCTGCGTGGTGGGTGGATTCCCAACGATAGGCATAGGGATTCATCCCTAGCTGTTTTAGCTGCTCTACTTTTTCCAGCCTCGCGGCACGGATATCTTCTTCCGACATGGTAACGAACGCTCATAGGGCAAGATTAATTATAGATGCTCCAAAACTAGCCGAGACTCTCAAGGATTGAATATTTAGCGATCGCACGTCAGGTTATTGGGCATGGGGCATTGATTATTACTTATTTCTCCCCACCCTTCCCACACTCCCTCATCTCCCTTGTCCCACTACTTCTTCAAGTCCCTAGAATTCCAAAATATTAGATTATCCATCTTTACATGATTCAGTTTCGATAAATAATACATATCTTTATAAATATTTTTTTACCTTTAATAATTAAAAGATTGTATTTTGAAAAATTAAGGTTTTTCAATCTTTGGTGATACTTTCAAAAAAGAATTAGTGACACATTTACGGATAGCAGGCTACAACAGAGTGGATTCTGAAATTAAATATAATCTGCTCTGTTATGGCGAACTCTGCAAAAGTTATACCTTTACCCGCCCTAATTGATAATCTTCTTTCTAACTTGCTGAAAACTACTGCTGCTAGCATTGCACGAAAATTAGGAGAAATAGCTAGTAATTACAGTAATTCTGCTTTTTTGCCATCTACGGTTAAGGATGACACCCGCTATATAGAAGCATTCATAAAATATCAAGAAACGGCTGACAAGAATCTTAATGAGTTACCTATGCAATTGCGATCGCAATTTAGCAAACAACTTATAGAGCTATTGCTTGAATGGCAAGCTAATCAAATTCAGCACAAGTTAAAAGATATCCGCAAACTGCTGGAAAAGAATAACCTCGCAACGATTGTTAATCGAGAAGAAACTTATAATATTGTAACAGAAGGTCAAAAAAGATATCGTTTATTAGTATTAGTTTCTCCTCCAAATGTTAGCCCAAATTGCCCTTCTTCTTTGCAGCATGACCTACAAATAGAATTGCCAGAGAAGTTAAAAGCTTTTTTAAATAAAGACTATCCTCTTAATAGTGACTTATGCCCAGTCGAATTGTATGGCGATTATTTTATCCGTTCAATTAGTCATGCGGATATTCTCCAGATACAGCAAATTTTATCTCCTATTCCCACAGTAGTACTGCATAGCAAAATCACTGATTATGAAGTTTATTTTCATGTAAATTTTTGGCATCCGCAAAATAGTAATATTGTCAGAATTTCTCTACCCGCTTGGAACTGGGAAGAAGTCAAGGAATCTTTACAAGCAGCCGATAATGATGAGATTCGCGCTATTCGTACTATTCGGCAAATCATTGTGACAATTCACCAACTGCTAGCAGCGTTTATTTCAGATTGGTATTACCTACATCTCAATCATACCTATGAACCACAACTATTTCATTTAGAATCAGAGTTTGCATTGGCTAGATGGTCATCAGATTTACTTAGACCTTATATGGATACAATTCAGGATATTTATTTACAGCAAAAACAAGCATATCAGGAAAATTCGCAACATTTGCCTGAGCATAAATATACAGAAATAGATGAGCAATGTAACGAAGCAGAAAAATTAATCATCACAGCCGAAAATTGGACAATAGATGAAGAAGAAACTCATAATCTTACCACTAAGTCGGGCATTTATTACTCTAAGCTACGTTATCTTCTGTCAGAAAAAAACTGGAAAGATGCCGATGAAGAAACTAGTAAAATTATGCTAAGTCTGGCAACTCAATACAGAAAAAATTTACCTGTTGAACATACAATACCAAACGAGCTATTTTTGTCTAGTGAATATATTAATAATTTTCCTTGTGATGATCTTCGCATCATTGATAAGCTTTGGTTAAATTACAGTAATACACACTTTGGGTTAAGTATCCAAACTTGTATTTGGCAAACAATTAGCCAAAACAAAGAAGATGTGAATTTGAACTGCAAAAATTTTGTTGAGCGTGTTGGCTGGATTTTGAACGGTAATTGGAAAAACCAAGAGGAAATAATTTACGGACTTGATGCGCCTATAGGACATCTTCCATTTGCTTTTACAAAACTCTTTGAGAAAACAGAGATAAACAATTGGGGTTGTTGGTACAATTTTTACTATCGCCTGCAAACTTGTGAGCTATAAAATAAGTAGTCGTGAAAAATTCAATTTATTCCTGGAGATAGGGAAACAGGAAAATAATGTATGTAATTAATTCTGCTTAGATACTTATAATTCTCTGAATTTAAGCTCACTCTTTTAAATTATCGAATACTTACATAGCCCTTAACAAACTCTACTTAAATATTTACTTGATAATAGGCTCTTAGTCTTCTATAACTCAGACAACCAGCACGAGAATTTTGTCCTTTATTTATGACCTAATGTTAGCGAATGCCGTGATAAAATTGCTTTGATTTTCAAATTAGTCAATTGCATTATTGCCTTGACAAAATCTTTCTGTTCCGATCGCAAATTTAGTTTTTCTAAAGCCTGATTTAAGTTATTACCATGTCGCAAATGTTGAGCGAGTTGGGCACGTTGGGATGAGTTCAAAACAGCCTTAATTTCCTTATTTCTGCGTTGACGCACAGCTTGGAGTTGTTGGCGTTCTTGGGGAGTTAGGTCAAGCTCTAAGGATGAAGTGGCTGCTTGAGCAATAATTATGGTGTGGCTACCTTCGTGTTGAGTCGGTGTTGCTAAGGCGATCGCAGGTGCAAAAAAGACTAAGGTAATAATTGTAACTAATACAAATATTTGTTTTGTCAATTTATTTCTCATCTTCAGAAATTTCTCTAGCGCTCCTATTCAATTTCTGAACTTACTCCTAGATGTAGGCAGTAGGCAATAGGGTTAAAGATTAGGGTGCAGACAGCTCGCACTGTACACCCTAACCACCAAGACTTATTCAGATTTTTTCATTCTATTAATTTCCTGTTGTAATTCTTCAATTTGCCGACGCAAAGCTTCTGCATCATTTTCTGGTGTTTGAGATGGAACATTGACGGCTCCAGATGCAGGCGATCGCTGATAATTGCCTCGGCGAATTTGCTGGTATTCTTCAGATACTGCCCACTCTCGTAAATAACGCAAGCGTTCTACAGCAAAAGGATGGGTCAACATCATGCCTTGAGCGCCATTGTACATCAGGAATTTGTAGACTTGATTTAATCCATCGGCGTCTAGTGCCTGATAATTTTCTGACTGCCGGATAAATTCTTGTAAACTGCACTCATTGGCATATTTGATACTACCGCCAGAGACTTTCATCATCGAAGACATGACTGGATTTAAGTCATCCATCACTAACAGCGCCGCGCGATCGGCTGATAACTCCGCTTTGCGCCGCCATTCAAAAAAGGCGTAAATCAAGCCCTGAGTTACTAAATTGCCAATACCAAAGGTCAACTCACCCAAGGCAGAGGCAGCACCCATCGCCCATATCGCCATTTGAATTAAAATAGTATGACCACATTTAATATGCCCCAGTTCATGGGCTAGCACCGCCCGAATTTCGACTTCGTCTAGTAAGTCTAGTATCCCTGTATTTATGACTATGTAAGGATTCTCTTGCCCCAATGCATAGCTATTGGCTTGGGGATTCTGCAAGACAAACAGTGTTGGTTCTGGATAAATATCCAAATCCCGCACACATTCGCGAAACATCTGGTAAATAGTGGAGTATTGACGCGGCCCAACTTGGATGGTGTTACCCATTAAATAAACTAACTGCGGGCGTTCGTAGAGAAATTCCACAAATTTACGGGCGATTAAATCAAACCCCGGTAAATTTCGTAAAGCTTGCTCGGCTTGGCGATCCAGTGGATGCTTGAAGGCTTCGCTGGAGATTCCTGTGTAAGTTGGCATAGTTCAGGGAGATTGGTGATTTGTCACTTGTCATTACTAACTCAAAACGACAAATAACTAATGACTAATGACAAGATAATAGAAATGGGGCTATTCGGAAGTAAAAGTTACTTTGTATGGGATGAAGCGTGTGATTGAGGCAGAAGTTCATTTGTCACTACATAACTTTTTGCGATCGCAGGCGGGTTTCCCTTCCTGGCCCCATCACTTAACGATGGCAAGGTTGGTAGCACGCGCCTTGCGCTTGGGACGTAGCGCCTTAATTCAAGTCGGGGCAGTTTGTGGCTATCAAGGACGATATCGCACGAGTTTTGTCGCCTCGGCATTGATGTGGCACGGCCCTGTAATTATTGTTGCACCTGAAGCAGTGCAACAACGGTTGTTAAAAGTCGAAATTCCGAGGCTACAGCAGTGGCTGCAAGCCAAAAAACCGATTAGAACTGGTGACGATTGGCCTGGATCTGAGTTCCAAGGGCTACTGCTAACTACCCCAGCAGCTTGGTTAAGCAGACAATTAGCAGAGCAAGAGCATTTTCCGGCGGGCATTCCCACAATTATTGATGGGGTAGACGATTTGGAAGATTGGGTACGTCATCAACTCACCCAAAATATTCAGCCCCAGGATTGGGAAGAACTGATGCTGGCTTGTCCCGAACAAGCTGATTTAATCCGCTCTGCACGAGCGCAACTGACGAAAGAGTTTTTCCAACATCCAGCTAATCCCTATGAGTGCTATCTCATTTCCCAACCAGAAATCGAGGTTTTGCAGCATCTGTATTTAGAGTTAGATCTAGCTGAACTTCCACAGGCTTGGAAAAATTTCTGGCAGTACTTCCAAAATATCAATGAGAATTTCTCTTCCTCGTCTCCGCCATCGCCTCCCCTCCTCTGGGCAACTATCGCTCGTCGTCAAGGTTTGTTTTCGTTACACTGCGCTCCCATTGAATTAGGAAAAATCATCTCACCTATTTGGCAGCGGCAACCTGTAGTTTTCGTTGGTAGTGCTTTGGAACCAGAAACTGAGGCTCCCTTGTTCCGTCAGCGCTTGGGATTGGAAGATGTCACTTGTCTGAAGTTCTCTGCTGATAGCCAAACAGACGCTATTCAACTTTATGTACCTTATAAGTTGCCCCTACCAAACACGCCAGAATTTCAAGCAGCATTTATTCACAAAGTTCGGACACTGCTTTGCCTAAGTGCGACTGCACCAGGATTAACAGTTGTGTTAATTGGGGATGTGCCACTAAAAGCTCAAGTAGGAGCAATTTTGGCTGCTGAATTTGGTTCGCGAGTGCAGGTGGAAAAAACTTGCTTGGATGAAAACGGCATTTTAATTAGCGGTTGGGAATTTTGGCGAGAACATCAAGGTGTTTTACCCGCACCCCACTTGTTAATTATTGCGACTTTGCCCTTACCATCTTTAGAAAGTCCTCTAGTGGCGGGTAGGGTAGCTCACTATAAGCGATCGCATCAAGATTGGTTTCGCTTATATTTATTACCCACAGCTTTGAATGAATTACAACGAGCCGTGGCTC
The DNA here is from genome assembly GCA_034530615.2 of Aulosira sp. ZfuVER01. Classification (GTDB taxonomy): domain Bacteria; phylum Cyanobacteriota; class Cyanobacteriia; order Cyanobacteriales; family Nostocaceae; genus Aulosira. The sequence goes on along the minus strand of JAVRCV020000031.1, from coordinate 95,098 downwards.
CAGTGCGAGAAAGTCAAGGTATTGTGGCGTTACTTGATGGACGTGTAGTAAATCGCAGCTACGGTGCGCAAATTCTCGCTAGTCTCAGCCCTTTAGCAAGAATTAATTATCTCGATCCCAGTTTGTTCTCCCATAACAATGAAGAAAATTCTGCCTAAAAATGTCTATTGAACCTTGACTCTTGACTATTTACGTTTTGTCAACCGCCGCCCGATCGCTTCACAGCAAACGCTATGATCTGCTTACTCAGGCATTTTCTGCTTTATCAGCTGCATTGACACCAGAGAATAGATTAATTACCTGCTCTGCTGTATTTGCGATCGATGCCAATCAAACTAAGAACTTAAATGAAATTAGAATTTTAAATTGCAGATTATGGGTGAAGCAAAGCGTCGTAAAAGTAAACTTGGAGAACAATACGGTCAAGAGACTCGGATCTTACCTTGGGTTCCCATTACTAAATCTCAAGCCGATCTCTTTGTCCGTTGGTCTACTCGCGGTGCCTGGATTGGGATTGGTGGTATGGTTCTAGCTTGGGTAACTATCCGTTTTATCGGCCCAGCTTTCGGTTGGTGGCAAGTAGTATCTTGACATTGGCGATCGCTATGATGATTGCCAAAGTGGGTTTGACGTTGAGTGAATATTGAATTCCAGAGGAGGGGCACGATCGTATTTGTGCCCCTCCTCTGTATCTATACAAAACGAAAACTATTACTGCTGTTAAGTATCTAAACAAAATTAATTACATATTCTCTATGCTGTTACCCTTTCTCTGTCCCCTTCACACCGCATAATTACGCCTAATGATTAAATTTTCTGTATTTTATGTAACTTTTTGCTATTATTCCTTATAAGTTTTCAGTAGCTTAGGCAACATTTTCGCTATGATGTCACAAGCCCTGAAAATCTTGCCTAAATGGCAACACTGGTTTTCTCAGACGAGTTATTCTCAGTATTAAATCTATTGATTTTAGGTTTTACATTTGGCATTGGACTAACGACACACCGAATGTATAATCAAAACCGACTAACTTATCCAGTCGTGGGGAATACCAAATCTCTAAGTTGTACGGTCATCTGCCAAACACCCTAGATTAGGGAGAATGTAAATCGGCCTATCAATTACTTGGGGTATAACAAGCAGATGTTAGAGAATAAACTGAATCATTAAGCCAGCCTATGTTACTCAGGCTACAAAAAATAGTTTGAAAGCCTTTACCAGTAAGAGATATAGCTACATTAGTCAAGTAAAATCCAATATGTATCTTTTATATGGTTGACTAGTGACAAATTTAAGTTACTCTTAAAGCGGATCGCTTCTCATAAGCATCTAAACTGACAGAAGCGCATAAATACAATCTTAAATTTTGCAATTCTGTCTGATATTTTGAGTCTACAAACTGAATACTTTGATACGGTACTCAAAACCGTTATCCACTACCCTAAGCAAGGTAGTCAATAAAAGTCTACGTAAACATTTGGTTATTGTAATGGATAGTTTACAATACCAGTGGATGAGAAAATCTAAAGAAAATATAAAAGAAACTCAAATGACTGTGGTGTCTGGAGGACAAAAGTGTTTCTGAGACTAGCGCATCAACATCGGCAATTCGTTCAAGACTTGGTAATGAACCTGCAAGCCTTAGCAATTGTACTGGAGCGACGCGGATATCCTGCGTCCTGTTATACCTGTGGCGACCAGATGAATAGTGCTTCATTTATGGTGAGCTTGGGAGATAATCACTTAATTCGGTTTTTAGTATCCGACTACGGAATTACTTGGACAGAAATGCGTGATGACCGCGAATTAATGAAGTTAGAAGGTGCGGAAGCGATTAATCAGCTACAAGAGCTTGCTAATATTGTCAAGCAAGCAGCACCAGCCTGTACTACAGCTAATAAAGCCCTCGCCAAGAAGTTTTAAGGATTCTTGCATCTAATGGGTTATTGCAAAACAAGTACAAATGGCTATCTGGTAATTGGGAATTGGTAATTATGAGTTAGTTGTCACTCATTTATTACCTATTCACCATTACCGTTAATTGATTTCTCTATGACTGGCTGACCAAGAATAATAATTCCAGTAGGTTGGGTGATTTTTCTCCGAAGAAAAAATTTTAGATCGTGAAAAACATTAATTTACTTGAGGAAAGAATTTAGAAATTTGGCATTTTCAAAGAAGCAGTAAATCATCACAACCCATTACCAATCAGAATAAACGGGGCCCAATAGTAGGGATGGCTGAGGCCACTGCTTGTTGCTATAGGAATAGCGTTATTTTTTCCCTTCGAGTCTCCAGCAATTAATGCAATTTGTGCTTGTCGCAAAGCTTCTGCTTTGGTTAGCTTACCTGAGGATAACAGGGTGTAAAAAGCACTCATCAATGCTTGAGTACCACCATCATCTACAGACCACAGGGAAGCAATAGTTGCTCTAGCGCCTGTTTTTTGCATTTGGTAAGCAAAGCCTAAAATTTCCTCACCATTACCTAATTTACCTCCCAAGCCGGTTTCACAAGCGCTTAAAACTACCAAATCGACATGGGGTAAAGACCAAGTGGCGACATCTTTGAGATTAACGCGATCGCCATTGCCAAATAAAATAAATGAGTCTTCTGGTTGACCCATCACAAAAGCAGCATGAGTAGCTAAATGGACAATCGTGTAATCATCCATTTGCGGTACAGTAGCTTGGGGGCTGAAGGCTTCATCGATCAGTTTTTGCGTTCCGGGAATAGTGGCGGCTAAACTTTCTACTTCTTGTCCAGCAAATGGTAAACCAGAAAAAGCCAGTCGTTGATTACCTACCTCAACTTGATAGTTACCCTTAGTAAAAGCACCAGCTAAAACCCGGAATTTTGATTGGGGAGGGGTGTTGAAGTTACTCAGGCTAGCAGCAGTAATGTAATTGACGCTAAAGCGCTCAATTAGCCATTGCTTGCCATCATACAAAGCAGTTAGAGGAATATAGCGTAACTGGTCATCTGGTGCGTAAATTAGTTGCTTGGCACCTGAAATTTTGATGTCATTTTCTATTGGTTTGATCAGCCAGTTATACAACTGGCTTCCAGTTTTTTTGGCATTATTACTCCGAGGATTTTGTAGGTCTTGGCGGAAAGCCGCAATTGCCTGGTTTAGCTGCTCCCTCGTTACAGCAACTGTGCGATGAATGGGCACAGCCTCCGGACTTACTACTACTAATTCCAAGCTATCTTGCAGCACTAAGGGATAAATTAATATAGATTTTTGGGGTAACTTGGCTAAATTATCCCGGAGTTCGTTGATACTTTCCAAATCCAAACTTTGTCGCTTGGCGGTACGGCTAATTTGATCCAACTGTGACCTAACTGGTGGACTGGAAATAAAATCGTTAAATTGCTTTAAGAGTTGTTGCTGACTTAATACTAATTGCTCGATACGTTGTTTGTCTTGTGGCGATCGCTGTTCGGGGGAAATTTTGCGTAGTTTTGTTAATTCCTTACCGAGTTCTACAGCATTATCCAGGGTTTGCTCTAACTTTTGTTTAGTGGCTTTTTCTTCGGGGATAATATCAATGCCTTTAGCAGTTTTGTCATTACCACGCACCCCTTGGATAAAACCCTCTACTTCTTCAACTTTGAGCAAATCCATAGTTCGTTGTGCTTCTGCCACACGTCCTTGTTTCAGCAGTTTGTCACCTAAAATGCGATAAGTTTGGGTAACAGTGATGCTGTAGGCTTCTGGCTGCGGTTCCGCAAGCAGTGATGGATTTAGCCGCGCCGTCTCACGATTAATTAGACAATGCTTGTAAAAGAAAATTGCTAACTCTGGTTGGTTCTGGACATCAAATAAGTAACCGATATTACTATAGGTTTTACCGAGTTGGACGCGATCGCCAAGTTCTCGATTAATCAATAAAGCTTGCTGATAAGATTGGAGAGCTTGAGAGTAATTGGCTTGTTTTTGGTAGATTCTGCCAATGTTGTTCAAAGTTACAGCTTCCCAATAACGGTCTGCCACATCTCTGCTAATGGCTAAAGCTTGTTCTAATCTCTGCAAAGCTTCTTTTAACTGACCTTGCTCAGAGATTTTCATCGCCTCTGTGTTGATTACTCTGATTTGTGAGCCTTTCTGGTCAATAGGAGAAGGCTGAGTTGTTTCTGTGGATTTTGGCTGTGGGCTAACATTTGAATTTACCTGTTGATTCTTAATCTGGCTACACCCAGAACCTAAAAAGACAAGACTAGTAACAAAAACAACACTGAAACGCTGAAGATATGACAGCATAACCAAACACCTCCTATTTTTGGCAGCGTCAATGCAAAATTTGTAAATTCTACAATTTGACACTACCCACAACTATGAAACCATAGCTGCACTTGGTTTTATAAGAAGTTATAGGATTCTTGGATGAGCGCTCCCAATTCTCAGTAACTGATTTTTATGCTATGTCAAAAGAAGAAATTCATAGTTACTCAGAAATTACAAGATGTCACCAGGAAAACCAAGTCAACCCGAACTACCACCCACTAGTGCCATTGAAAAGTCATTAAATCATGCATTTGACAATTGGTTTGCCTATCCTGTGAGAGTTCAACCTCACCATACCGATTATACGGGCGTTGTCTGGCATGGTTCCTATATAGCTTGGATGGAAGAGGCACGGATAGAATGCTTGCGTTCTATTGGCATTGAATATGCTGATTTAGTAGCTTTAGGTTGCGACTTACCAGTTGTAGAACTTTCTGTACGCTACCATCGTTCTATCCAATTAGGTATGGCAGTGTTAGTTAAAACCCGCATGGCTGATGTGACTGGTGTGCGGATCAATTGGGATTATGCTATTGTCTCAACCGATGGACAAGAATTGTATGTAACTGCCAAAGTGACTTTAGTAGCATTAGATCGTGAGCGAGGTAAGATCATGCGTCAGCTACCTGCAAGTGTCAAAGATGCCCTAGCAAAGATTTCCGCAATACACAATAATTGATAGCGAAAGAATAAAGGATGAAAATTTTGCTACTTCATCCTTTATCCCGATCACTTGCCACTACGTATTTGGGACAAGGTTTCAGGCAAACGCATTATCTGATACAAAATATCTTGCGGAGTAATGCCAAAACCTATTTGTAATAAGACTAGGATCGCCGCTATAGTCAGTGCAGTTCTTACGGTCGTTTTCAGGATTTTCCACAATACTGCAAATACGATCCAAGCTAAAATTAGGGTAAGAATCATAAGTATAAATTGCTTAAAATTTGCCCTTATTTAAAAAGGCACTTAATTAATTCAAAAAGATAAATTTTCGTTGTGCTAACAATTACGACTATAAAAGCCAGAATCTAGCTTTTTATGCGAATGGTTCTGACAAATATACCAGAAACTATCACAATATTTTAAGGTCGATATAATAATTTTTGCAAAATTTCCATAAATATTTTGGATTCAGACAGCAACAAGCAACTACACAGTAGACTAGATGAAGCTCATAGCCTGTAAAGCCTGAATAAATAAATCAGGAGATGAGTCAAGCGCGATCGCCCAATTTCCTGGCAACTGCAATTAGTAACCAAAGTCACAATTTACTAAGAGCGATCGTCTCTTTCAAAGAAATTCTTAGCAGACAGTTTGCTCTTATGAGGCGAGTATTCAGAGCAGTTTTTAGCTTCTACTGTCATGACAATAGAAGGTTGTACTGCACATTTAAGATAATGGTTACTTGAATAATACTTACAGTTTTTACAAGGAACTTTATGTAAACTATTGATGACAAAATTTTTTTTATTATCTCCACCAACTTGGTTCTTGCGTAACATTAAAAAAAACACCAACCAACTGATAAGCAAAGCCAGAGGCGTTAAAGATATGGCAACATCAGGTATGTTAAAGTTATTAGATTTTGCTGGCTCATATTTAACATCATTTTGCGTTACTTGATGAATATTCTCATCTGCAACTAGATTCTTTTGCAGTATTAAATCAACAGACATATTCTTTACCTTTGATTATTATCACTTGAGCAATGAGAGCTTCAGTACTTAGTAAGTATCCTTACATATATAAATTGCTGACATGGCAACTGGCAGTACATTTTGCTCAACATTTTTTTGCAATAAGTTAAAATTATCTAACCAGAGAAGATAATTTTTATAAATCGTGTACTGGTTGGCATGAAATGCCAAAATGTAAAGCCTCAATTATAGGTTTAGCAAAAGGAAAGTTATCGTATATCTGTCGAGAGTTTTGCTTGTTAATTACAGCTATATATCTAAAGGAGTAAATTAATTGGTTTAACTTGCAAATAGAAAATTTATGTTAAAATATATGCGCATCTTAACTGGCGAACGGCTACTGCTTAATTACCTCTTAACAGTATTTGCGTGAGAGAAAAGCCGATTTTAAAGTTTTTAATCAACAAAAGACTGAATAGATTATTAAAAATTAGTATTTTTTTTACAAACTTTAAAAACATTTATTCAAGATAAATATCTTTGGATTTATTAAAGATACAGTTGCAATAGCTATTTAAAATCAAGACCTAGTTTTATTTGTGAGATTTTTTAAGAGTTATGAATATAGATTTTCACAGTAGAATTCCTTGGATACCTTTAGCATTACTCTGGCTAGCTTATACGCTTTTAGGATGGTATCTTGCTGCTCATCACATTATTTGGTTAGCAGGATGTTTTATAGCTGCTGTGGCTTTAGCTATAGCTAGAAAAAGTATTTCTTGGTTAGAGCAACTATTGAATTTTGGCTCTCAAACCTTAGTAATTATTTTATTTTTAAGTTTATCAATTGCTCTAGTGGCAACTTGGTCATTACTATTTAGTCTTTTCCTTATACCTGTAGCAACGACATTTTTAGCTGATTTAGAAATGCGTTTTGCAGGCTTTAGAAAACTAGATTCTTTTTTAGTTTTAACTGTCTTAGCAGTATTGGGCTTAGTATTGGGTGAAATGATCGATATTTTAATTTTACCCAGTGGCAGATACTAATTTCTAAGCTGTTACGCGCGAAATTGTTAACCGCGCAAAAACAACTGAGTAATGATGTAGGTATTGCCTTGACGCCACACTCCCACACCTGTTTCCTTGAACATTGGACGTAAAAGATTTTCTCGGTGCCCGGGACTTGCTAACCAACCCTCAACGGCTGCTGGTACAGGCTGGGGAATATTTTTGCTTCTGAACAAATTTTCTCCTACCATCCAATAGAAGATTCCGCCAGCGCGGACTCTTTCACTGAGAGTACTACCATCCCATCCAGTGTGGCTGAAAAAGTTTTTTTCGATCATTTGGCGACTGTAGTTTCTGGCTACCTGCGCCAATTTTTCATTGTTTTGTAGAGGTTGAAGTCCATTTTTTTGGCGCACTTGGTTGATTTGTTGGCGAACTTGTGACTCAATTTGAGCAGTTTGGGGGTTTTGAGCAAGTTGTGGCGGTTGTGGCAGCTGGTTTGATGGTATGTTAATTCGCGGCAAGGGTGGCAAATACTCGATCGCTTGCTCACATCCTGTTAAGCAAAGTGCGATCGCTACCCATCCTGCGCCAATTATCCTAGATAAGTGGCGTTGGCGTTTGCCTCTCCAATTTATCTCTGCCATCAGTCCCTGAATACTTGTTGCTGCTTGATGTCCAATCTCAAACTCAAATGTAACAAACTTAAATTCATGCGATCGGACTGCTAACAACATTCTTCCCAAATAGGTATGTTGCTAATACTATTGGGTGAAATCTATTAACCTGAAAAGCAGTTAAGAATTGGCAAAAATTTTAGCTAAATCACTGCTGGCAATTGTGGTAGCTATCAATGAATTTTTACCTCCTGTTTGACTACCAAAACTTTCCTACAGAACCCATCATTTTATGCCAGCAGTAATTGTTTAATACGTTTTATTGTGTACTATTTGAGAGCAGATTTGAGTTTAAGATTGATTTTTGTACCTTTTTTGAGGACTACTTCCCCACCAGGACTAGATAGAACATAAGCAGTTGCAGCAGCAGCACCTGCTAAACCACCATGCTTCACATTAGTTTTTTTGCCAACGAAATGGCCTCCAACTGCTCCGCCTAAAATCAAACCAGCGTTCTGGATGAATTTGCCTTTCGTTTTTGTTTCTATCTGAGTATTTACTAAAGCCGCATCAATCGGGTAAGTTTCCCCATTTCTGAATGTAATCTCATCAAACACTAGATTTAAACTGGCTTTTTTACCTCTAGCTGCTTTGACTACATTTTCTAAATGTCCCTGAATTTCAGCATCTTTTAAGTCAGGTTTTACACCCTTTACAGAGTTTCTGACTCGCAGACTAAAGGCTTCATTATTGGCATTTTTACCAGTAGATAGTTCTTTTTGAAGAACAGTATCCAAGTTAGTGCCTGCTGGTATAGATACTTGCGAATTTTGAGTATTGCTAGTTTGGGTAGAATTAGCATTGTTGGAAATTTGAGTGTTTGGCTTACTACAAGCGACAGTGTTACTAACTAAAGCCACACTTAGTAACAATGGTATAAACTTGTTCATTTTTGGTAGGTTTTGAAATTTTGTAAACTATAAAATCTGAAACTAAGCTCAGAAAAATGGCTCAAAGCCGAATTTTTTAAAGATTATATGTCAAATTGTAGGATTACCAAGCAATATTGTTAACTATCGTCTTTCTTGATGACCTTGAGAGAGCCGTGCTTTTTTGATAAATCTGCTGTGGGATTACTAATTGGGTGAAGGAGCCTCCTCTACAGGACGGATAATAGCAGGGGCTGGTGTTACTTGTGGTTGAAAGATTGCTTGTAACGACTGTTCTAAGGTTTGGGCCATCACAATTCGGTTTTCATAAGCTACGACTACCCGCACTAGAGTGGGTAAGCTATTTTGTGTCGCTTCTAAATAAATTGGTTCAACGTAAAGCAGGGATTGTTCTATCGGTATCACTAAGAGATTACCCTGAATGACTCTCGAACCTTGGCGATTCCATAGAGAAATTTGCTGAGAAATTACTGGGTCTTGGTTAATTCTGGCTTCAATTTGCTCTGGGCCGTAAACTAAGCGTTCCTTAGGAAAGACATATAAAAACAACTTACCGTAGTTCTTGCCATCCGATCGCGCTGCTAACCAAGCAATTAAATTAGTCCGTTGTTTGGGAGTATAAGGCAGCAGCAGGATAAATTCTTCCAAGGATACGTTGGGTAGGCTGGTAATCAAATAATATGGTTCTACAGAACGAGCTTTACTGCCATAGATTTCGTTAGGGATCTGCCATTGGTCTTCCCGGTTGTAAAATACCTGAGTATCGGTCATGTGGTAAGTCATCAACCGTTCAGATTGAATTTTGAAAAAGTCTACCGGATAGCGGAGATGGCTGCTGAGAGTTGCAGGCATCGTACTCAACGGTTTAAATAGTTTAGGGAAAATTTTCTGCCAGGTGGTAATTATCGGGTCATTAGCATCGGCAATATAAAAGTTAACAGTGCCGTTGTAAGCATCAATTACAACTTTGACGGAATTACGAATGTAGTTAATCCCATCCTTATCAGTGTCTGAGTAGGGATAGTGATGACTTGTTGTGTAGGCATCAACAATCCAGTAAAGATAATTTTGATTAGTCGAGAAGTCTTGATTGTCGAGATTGGCATTGGCGACAACTAAATAAGGGTCACTGTCATATCGTAAAAAAGGTGCGATCGCTCGAATCCGTTGCTTGACATTTCGTCGCAACAAAACTTTTGTATCTGGTAAAAAATCCCTTGTCAGCGCCATCTGCCAATCTTTTAAATACATGGCAAATAGCCACTTCCGCCAGGTTGCACCAATGGTAATTCCACCTCGTCCATCATAAGTGTTGTAAACATTGTCGCTACCACTGGGATAGTCGAGTTCTCTAACTCTTGTACCAGTCATTACATAGTTATTAGCAATTTCACCGTAATAAATCCGTGGCTGACCAATAGGAATACTATCGCGAATCGCTGTACTGGAGGTTGTGAGGGCGCTGCTATCACCGCTAATATCTTTGACAAAATACTCAGGTAATCCACCCGGTGCAACTGTATTCACTGGGCTAAGGGTAAAACCAAAACCGTGGGTATAAATGAGATGGCGGTTTACCCAAGTTTGAGCTTGCTGGGGTACAGCACTGTAGTCTAACTCCCGCGCAGCAATTAATACCTGCCGTTGTTCTGTGTTAACTGTAGGTTTTTGTTCGGGATTTGCTGGTGGTGCAGCTGGTCGGCTGGCAATTATATCTGTTTGTAGAGTGTAGCGGTCAATATCAGCATCAGGAAACCGATAATAAGGTCGAATTTGCTGCAACTGACGGTTAGTTTCTAACAATGGTCGCTGATCCCAAAGGCGAATATTACGAATTGTTAGTTCATTTTTTTTGAGATCTGCTTCAGTTAATTGACCTTGGGGGTTAAAAATTCTCGCATCTATCGCTTCTAAATCGAATGCTTGTCGCGTCAAGGCAATAGTACGCTGAATATAAGGTTGCTCTCGTTGTAATTCATTGGGTTCAACCACTAAATATTGCACCAGCGTGGGTATGAGAAAACCACCAACTACTACTAACAGCAGATAAATGCCTAATCCATAAAATACAAATTTTCGTAGTGAAGATTTGGGTTTCCAGAAAATGGTTCGCCACAATAGGTAGAAAGCGATCGCCACTGCTAGCACACACAAAATGTTGTAAGCTGGCAATTGTGCCATAACATCGGTATAACTAGCACCATAACTTACCCCACGGGACGAATACACTAATTCATAGCGACTCAACAAATAACTCAGACCAACCAGCAACATCAATGCACCACCCAAACCATATAAATGACGCTGCTGTGGTGGTGAAAACCCAGGAAAAATTCCCTGACTGAGACTGTCTGCTGATAGGAGATAGGTGAGGCTAATAGCAAGAAAACTGTACAAAAATAACCCCATCAGCCAAAGTTCTAAAAGTTCCCAGAGTGGTAGGGAAAATATATAAAAGCTAATATCTCGTCTAAATAGAGGATCGTTGCTGTTAAAAGCGGTGGGATGAAAATATTGCAGCACCTTTGCCCAATTTTGGTAAGCTATCAGCCCAAAGAGGAAACTCAACAAAATAGCGATCGCCCTCAGCAAAAATCGGGGATAAATTAAAATCGCGATCGCTATTCCCACAACTAAGCCAAGATACCAGGCTTGGGAAATGATTTGTCTTCCTAACTGCCAGAAGGTTTCTAGTTCTAACACCGCGTTAACAGGTAGACTAGCCTTGTTAACGTCAGCAGACCAATACGACCAAATAATCAGAGCGTAGTGAGCCAGCATCAACCCTACTAACAAGCTCAATCCCAAAGCTAGAGATAGCAGCCAGCGCAATCTTAATGTTATAAAACGGCGCGTATTCGGTGCTTGGGTTTCATCACTTCTAGAATACTGAGGACTGATAAAGTGTTTGAGTTCACTACTAAGTTCTGCTTCCTCGCGTCTAACTTGCTCAATCTTCAGAAACCGAGGATACTTCAACCGCTGTGCCAACCGCAGGTTTCCCAGGATATAGGCAGCACTTATACTTACTACCAATAGCCATAAACCGCCCCTAGTCACCAACCTCAACAGAAATACTTGCAAATAGCCAACTTCCTGAAACCAGAAACTTTCTACTCCTAGCCGCGAACCCAGTTCTAAGAGTAGCCACAGCCCCAGGAATACTATTAATAGTCTTAAGCACCATTTCCAAAACATTCTTGGTAGCTACCTTTTAGCTAAATTACAGCTATCAATTATTGTCCTGTGTTCCATTCACGGCAGTTAACCCGTAAGACTGCACTGTCTCTTCTGCGCCCAGCTAACCAGGGGTGCTATCCTACTAACTAGTTAAAAATGACCTAAAATAATGTTTGATTTTTAACTCGCGATCATGTTAACCAGTGTTGACCGTTTATTATTTGTGCGGCGAGTCCCCATTTTTAAGGAATTGCGGGATGACTTTATTGTGCGGCTTGCTTCCGTGATGAACGAGCTGTCATTTCCATCTAATCATGCCATCTTTAGGCAAGGAGAAGAAGGGCGATCGCTCTATATTGTCGTGTCTGGTCGTGTCAAAGTTCACATTGGCGATAAAAAATTGGCAGAGGTAGATAAGGGAAAGTACTTTGGCGAAATGGCAGTTTTTGACACACAACCCCGTTCTGCTTCCGCAACAACTTTGGAGCCTTGTGATTGTTTGGAACTAACGCAAGAGCAACTTTATGATGCCATAGAAGAAACTCCCGAAATCGCAGTCAATATCATTCGTGAGCTATCGCGTCTAATTCGCAAGTTGAATGAAAACATTAATGTGGGTAGTTCCCCGAGTCATTAGTCATACCAATTTTAGATTTTAGATTTTAGATTTTAGATTTTGGATTTTGGATTAACAATCTTTTACCATCCCACAGTTCCAGAAATCTCAAATAATACTACCTATCTCAATTTGGTGTCATTTGTCATTGATAAGGGGTTTAGGCGTTGTTACTTCTTTTACAAATCATATAAGTTTGCTATGAACTTCTTAAATAGGTGGCTATCATTCAGAAAATAGATATAGCTAATCTTTTCCCTTCTGCCATCTGCCTTCTGCCATCTGCCTTCTATTTATCATCGTAAATGCAATTGAAATTCCAGACATTTATTAATAAACTGCTGCGGTATCTCTACACTTGCTCCCCAGTGTAAATGAATATAAGAAGCGTGAATATTTGCAGGTAAAGCCCAACCTTCAAATCCCATATTTTCTTCGCAGTCGTAACGGTAAGTTTCAAACAAATGTTGATGAGATGCTGAAATTAACCGCGAACGATGAAACTCATGTCCATAAACATTTGTAGCTGCTGGAACTAGCAGACTATCTTGTAAGGCGACTGCGCGACGATAACCTAAAGTTAAGCGTCCTCCCATTTCCGCAGATGTGGGTAATACTCCTAGCATCGGCCAAGATTTACCAGCAAAATCGATAATTTGCTCGCACAAATACATCAATCCGCCACACTCAGCAATTGTTGGCATTCCCTGCAAAATTGCCGTTTTCGCTGCGTTACGAACGCTGGTATTCTCTGCAAGTTGCTGGGCAAAAACTTCCGGGAAACCACCACCAAAATAAATTCCCTGCACATTTTCTGGTAATTCACTATCAGCTAGCGGACTCCAGAAAACCAGTTCTGCACCCAAATGTTGCAGTAAATCTAAATTATCTTGATAGTAGAAATTAAAAGCGCGATCGCGAGCAACTGCAACTCTAACCACAGAGTTACTAGACAATGTAAAACATTTCTTAATTTTGAATTTTGAATTTTGAATTTTGAATTTTTTGTCCCCCTCATCCCCACTCTTCAACAGAGGTAACAAGCGTTCCCACTCAAAGCAAGCATCACCTAAGTCCGCAAGGCGATTGATGACAGCATCCAGTTCGGGAAGTTCGGCGGTAGGTACTAAACCCAAATGGCGATCGGGAATTGTGATGTTATCTTGACGCCGCAGTACCCCAAGAATGGGTAATTGTAATGATTCTAGGGAATTTTTGAGTAGGGAAAGGTGGCGATCGCTCCCGACTCTATTAAGTATTAAACCAGCTATTTTAATTTTGGGATCAAAAGAGCAATAACCATGAGCGATCGCTGCCACAGAACCAGACAAGCGACTGCAATCAATTACCAACACCACAGGTAAATTCAGCAACCTTGAGATGTGTGCTGTACTGGCAAAGTCATTTATTCGTTCTTGTTCCTGTACAAATGACGAAATGCCATCAAATAGCCCCATTACGCCTTCTATCAGAGCATATTCACTCTGTTGGCTATGATGAGCGAAACACTGCTGAACGTAAGCTTCAGAAGTCAGCACTGGGTCTAAATTCCGACAAGCACGACCAGTCACGTGTTGATGAAACATCGGATCGATATAGTCCGGGCCGACTTTAAAAGATTGCACCCCAATACCGCGACGACATAAAGCTGCTAAAAGGGTGAGCGTGACTGTTGTCTTGCCCACCCCACTACGTTCTCCAGCAATTACTAAAGCCATAAAAAAAGACAGGTCTTGAGAAAGTCTTAATTAGTATAGGAACCCGTAGACTCGTTTTAATAAAAAATAACGGTGAGATAAATGCCTCCAGAATTGAGATAAAAATATCCTAAAATCTGGAGGCGATCGCAGTATTTAATTTTCAGGTTGAGCTAACTCTTCTGTCCTAACTTTAATAATTGCGCTGTTATTGCGAGGCTGTCTTCAAAAAGTGCCTCATGACCCCAACGCTGCACCTGCTGACTTAGCAATGCTTCTGCTTTTTGTTCCGAAAGTGAACTGACTTGTTGAAACAAACCTGCGGACTGGGCACCACCATGTGTTTCCATCCGCATACAACCACCAGTTTCAGTGCAAATCACTGTACCGCAGTCTGCTTTGGGATTGGTAGAGCTAAGACGTAGAGCAATCAAGTCGCCAGCCACTTCACCTACATCAGCCACCGGAACTCCTGCTACTTCAGCTTCCACTTGCAGTTGGTCTTGGGCAACAAAGCGAATTTTAGCTATATCATAGTCTCCGCTTTCTTTTTCATAGGCAATTGGCTGCCATTGCAATCGACTTGCCAGCCAACCTAAAAACAGCAACGCTTGTGTAGGGTTGCCTTTTTCGTAATCAATGTTAACCCTATCAATGTCTCTCAGAGCCGCGCAACGATGAGGTGAATCGTAGGCTTGAGCTGTCAATTCTTGCCATGCGGCCAAGCGTCGCCAGTTCAAATCAGCTAAAGGTATACCATTTTCTACTAACGCTTGTAAGCTCAGTAGATCGTGTTCTGGTTCGTTAAAGTTGCAAGAATCTACGATGACATTATTGCAAACAGCAGCCAGTTTCTTAAATAAAGAGTTGTTGGGGTCTGGTGTTGCTTTCCACCAGAGAAACTTTGGCAAACCACCAATCAACAAAGCTGGAATCATCCCGCCTATCCGTTCCAAGGCGCTGGGAGTTCCAGACAAGGTGATGTATTCACAGCAAATCAGTGTACTGGAAGATTGCTTTTGGATGGGGCAATAGGCAGAAACTTGAGCTTTCACACCTTCGTCTTCCCCGGCAATGGGACACAGCGCAATAATACGACATGGGTTGCGAATAGCAATCTCATCAGCAATCCTGGGGCTAGCTGCATCTACACCATAGGAAACACTACTTTCCCCAATAGACCCGTTTCGCTGACCTTTGGCAAATTGTTCTCGCAAGATAGCTAGGGTTTCTGGATTTGCGGTTCCTGTTTCGGGGAGTTCAAATTTTTTTTGAAATTCCCGTAGCGCTGCTTTTGTTTGTGGCCCTAAAATCCCATCAATCGGCCCGTTATAAAATCCTAAAGCCGCTAACAAATACTGAGTTTCTTCTGGTTCGTAAACCACTAAAGTAAAAGTCGTGGCGCGAGTGGCCGCAGGAAGCGCACCATCTTCCCCGGCGATGCCGTAACTTTGCCAAATTTGATTAAGTTCCGCTTCTATTTCTGTCAGCGAAATATCCTTTGGTGTTTGAAGTGAGAAAATCGTAGGAGCTTGAGTCATAGTCAATTTTGGATTTTGGATTTTGCGAAAAGTCGAGCCAGTGCATTCCTGTCGCCTTGCGTCGGAAAGCATCTGGCGTCGGAGCGCCGGCTTTTGGATTTGTGATTTCAGATTTTGAATTAAGAATCGGTAATTGGTAATTGGTAACTGTTAATGGTCTTTCAATTTATCCGTAACTCATTACCTAATTGCCTTGTCCTCAATCTAAAATCTAAAATTTTAGAGTCTGCGCCAGCGACGACCATCTTGATTTATCAAGAGTTCTGCTTCTGCTGGTTCCCAAGTACCGGCTTCGTACTGGGGAATGGTAGCTGGATCTGCGGGTGCATCCCAAACGGAAAGGGCGGGTGTGACCACCTGCCAAGCTGCTTCCACTTCATCTGCCCTTGTGAACAATGTTTGGTCGCCCATCATACAATCGAGGAATAGGCGATCGTAGGCATCAGAAGTTGCTTGGATACCAAAAGAACCATAGCTAAAGTCCATGTCAACAGAACGGGTGCGGAATTCTGCCCCAGGCATTTTGACATCAAAACGCAGGGAGATTCCTTCATTCGGTTGAATTCGCATCGCTAAGATATTGGCATTGCGCTGTTGTGCGGCAGATTGGAACATCCGAGACGGAACTTCGCGGAAGTGGATAGAAATCTCACTAACTTTTTTCGGCATCCGCTTACCAGTTCGCAGATAGAATGGCACACCTTGCCAGCGCCAGTTATCCACCAAAAACTTCATCGCTACATAGGTGGGTGTTGTCGAGTTAGGATCAACTCCTGGTTCTTGGTGATACCCAGGTACTGGTAGCCCTTTCATCCAGCCAGCGCTGTATTGACCGCGTATACAGGAACGTGACAAATTATTCACATCTGCCAGTCTAGTTGCCTGAAGCACTTTAACTTTTTCCGTGCGGATACTATCAGCATCCATTGAATTCGGTGCTTCCATCGCAGTCAAGCAGTAAAGTTGCATCAAGTGGTTTTGCAACATATCCCGCAGTGCCCCGGCTTTTTCGTAGTACCCAGCTCGGTCTTCCACTCCTACAGTTTCTGCCACGGTAATTTGCACGTGGTCAACAAACTGACGATTCCACAAAGGCTCAAAAATCGCATTGGCAAAGCGAAATACTAGTAAATTCTGAACGGTTTCTTTACCTAAGTAGTGGTCAATACGATAAACCTGGTTTTCTTTGCAGTATTTCTGCACAACTTTATTCAGGCTCTTGGCAGAAGCTAAGTCTCTACCAAAGGGCTTTTCAATCACCAGACGGTGCTTATAGGGGTCGTCTAGCATCCCTGCTCCCCCTAGCTGCCTAATAGCTTCGGGGAAGAAGTTAGGAGCCACAGAAAGGTAAAACATTCTGTTGCCCCTTGTGCCCCGTTTTTGGTCTAGTTCGCTCAATAAGTCTTTAAGTTTCTGGTAGCTTTCAGGGTTGTCTATGTCCCCAGGACAGTAAAACAGACCTTGAGAGAAGTCTTGCCAGAGTTCCCCTAGCTCGACACTACTATGAGCCTCTTCCATGCCCTTCTGCATTTGCTCGCGGAAGTATTCGTGGCTCCACTCCCGACGTGCCACACCAACAATGGTGGTTTCTGGGGGAATGCGCCGTTCCCGCCGCAATTTGTAAAGTGCTGGTACGAGTTTGCGCCAGGTAAGATCGCCTGAAGCGCCAAAGATAACTATAATTTGGGGTTCGGGCATCCCTTGTTGTTGCAGACCAACGCGCAGGGGATTTTCTAGCAGACTAACCATAACAATTTGGGATGTGAGATTTGGAGTTTTGGATTGAAAATGAGGGATTGGGAATGGGGCATGGGGTATGGGGCATGGGGCATTGGTTATTTCCCATCATCTCCCTCATCTCCCTTGTCTCCCTTACCCTATCCCCTAACACCTACACTGGTGACAATAGCTTGACTTTGCCTTCTAAAGAGTTCATTAATGACTGGAAGGGCTGGACAAATTTGTCAATTCCTTCAACTAGCAGTTCATCCATCACTTTATCGATATCGATATTGATGTCAGGATCTTTGAGGCTTTCTATCAGGTTGTAAGCTTCTTCTATACCTGTTTCCACGCGATTAGCGACATCACAGTGATCTGCACAAGCGGTAATCGTTGCAGGGGGTAGAGTATTGACGGTATCTGGGCCGACCAACTCATCGACATACATCACGTCGCTGTAGCTGGGGTCTTTGGTGCTAGTGCTGGCCCAAAGTAAGCGCTGTACTTTCGCTCCTTTCGCGGCTAAGGCTTGCCAGCGATCGCTCTCAATAATTTTCTTGTATTCTTGATAAGCAATCTTGGCATTGGCGATCGCTACTTTCCCTTTCACAGCTTTTAATCTTGCCTCGATGGCAATATCATCAACGCCTTTTTTCAACTTAGCATCAATCTTGGCGTCAATGTTGCTGTCAATTCGGCTGAGGAAGAAGCTAGCTACGGAAGCTATTTTGCTGATGTCCTTACCTTCACTGACCCGTTTTTCTAAGCCGCGAATATAAGCCCAAGCTGTGTTAATGTAGCTTTCTACTGAGAACAGCAGTGTGATATTAACATTAATGCCCTCAGCTATTACCTGTTCAACTGCTGGCAACCCAGATTCGGTACCAGGAATTTTAATCATTAGATTTTCCCGCCCAATTTCTTGGAAATAACGGCAGGCTTCGGCTATTGTAGCTTCAGTATCATGGGCGATGGT
This sequence comes from Aulosira sp. ZfuVER01, assembly GCA_034530615.2. GTDB lineage: Bacteria > Cyanobacteriota > Cyanobacteriia > Cyanobacteriales > Nostocaceae > Aulosira. The sequence goes on along the minus strand of JAVRCV020000031.1, from coordinate 76,862 downwards.
TGGTGGTACTTCGATACTCACATAACCATCTAGTCTATTCGAGGCTTCATATACAGGGCGTAAAATATCACAAGCATTGCGGATATCTGCAAAAGCTAGGGATTCATAAATTTTGTATGTGGGTAAGCCAGCACGGACTCCGGCTTCTATATCGGCATCATAAATTACATTGCCGGCGATCGCTTTTTCAAAAATGGCTGGGTTAGAGGTAATCCCACAGATTCCTTGATTCTCAACCAGATTTTTGAGTTCGCCTGATTGAATAATGTCACGGCTCAAATTATCCATCCAGATACTTTGACCGTATTGTTTAATCTCTAATAGATGATTGGTTGCCATAGCTGTGTTTATTTCACTCCTGTTAATGATGTTTTTAAGTAAAGTTGGCAAAACCCATCAAAATATTGATGGTGACTTTTGAATTGTGGCGTTGCCAATCACTTATCGCATCGACCAGCTGAGATAATGTTTACTTCAAGATTTAAAAGCGCTATTCTGCATTCCCAATCGCCATAATTAACTTTTACTTACTTAGTGGCGGATACTGCAAGCATCATTGTTGCTTTTGTGGCCCCTACTAGCACAGCTTGGCGGAAATAAAAAGGTAATTCAAAATATATGAAAAGCCTATGAACTATTCCTTTTGACTTTTGACTTCCGCACTGCGGTACTAGTGACCGTTTTGAATAAAAGACTCCACCTTAGCTACATCCTCTCTGCTACCAATAATTAGAGGCGTGCGCTGATGCAATTTTTTCGGTATTACATCTAAGATATCTACCAATCCTGTGGTAGCTCGACCTCCTGCTTGCTCAATTACAAATGCTAGGGGTGCAGTTTCATAAAGCAGGCGCAATTTGCCTTCTGGTTTTTGAATTGTGCCTGGATAAAGAAACACTCCGCCTTGAACTAAAATTCTATGGATATCGCTCACCATTGCCCCACTATAGCGAGCTGTATAGCCTTCTGTGCGATGAACATAGCGGATATATTCCCGAATTGATTCTTCCCACTGCCAAAAATTCCCTTCATTCACGCTGTACACCGAACCGTGATTGGGAATTTTAATATTTTCTTCTGTGAGGATAAACTCACCCAAGCTGGGATCAAGAGTAAATGAGTGAACGCCCTTACCTATAGTATAGACCAGCATTGTACTGGGTCCATAGAGTATGTATCCTGCGGCAAGTTGCTTGTGTCCATTGGTCAGCAAGTCAATGGCCTTGCCATCGGTATCGTCGCCTTCCTGCTGCCGAATGGAAAAAATAGAACCCAAACTGAGATTGTTATCGGTGTTTGAGGAGCCATCAATTGGATCGTATAGCAAAGTATAGCGGCCAATAGGACAGTTTTCTGGGATGTAATAGGGTTTGTCCATTTCCTCGGAAGCTAAACGACAAACTAGGCCACTTTGCTTAAAAACAGCTATGAATACCTCATTGGCATAAACATCCATCTTTTTGACGGATTCACCCTGCACGTTAACTTCCCCAGTAAACCCGAGAACACCTTCCATTAAGCCAGCACGGCTAAGGTGACGGGCAATGAGTTTGCCTGCCAAACCAATTCGATTCATGAGGGCACTCAAATCCTGCGCCTCTGCGGAAAAACTTTGACATTGCTGTAAGACGTGACGGGATAAGGTTGTACAATCTCTATCTAAAGTCTTATCCCCAGCGTAATTGTTGGACAAACCTAAAGATTCGGGCGCTTGAGTCATTGTCTTGTTCTCCCTAGGACTATGTGTTGATTCGGCTAATGCCGTTTATGACAATTTATGATGGTCGCTGCCTCTATCTTAGAAAGGTAATTTGATAACCTAGATTTGTTTTTAGATAAACTAAAGAAATGAATATATTTTGGCTGTCTTGCCTAGGGCAATCGCCAATGTACAGGGATATATTTGAGCAAATCTACTTAGTATTCTTGGTACCTTAAATCTTGTAGCTACGACGCATAATTCCAGATTTATCGAGTTCTGATGCACTGAGGTTTACCAAGCCCTGTGGGTATGGAATAGGCGAATGCTTGTGAGTAAGTCCTGCAAGCAATAAATTGGGGTGTGAAAAACCGACTAGCGGTGAGATTTGCCTACTCATCATAACTAGCCGGGTAAAATTCTAGTAAGTTATTTGATTGTGCATTGTTTCTAGTAAATTTTACTGACTAATGTCTTGCATAACTAGAAAACAATTTGTTATTATTAGATTTCGCTCTTTTTATACCTCTTGTTTTTTCGCCCAGCTACCTCGTCGGTTATCTTCTCTTGGTTTAGCTTTATTGACTCTGAGTTGACGCCCCATCCATTCTGCACCATCTAATTCTGCGATCGCAGCATCTTCTTGGGCATCTTCAGTCATATCCACAAATGCAAAGCCCCGCAGTCTGCCTGTTTCGCGGTCGGTAGGTAAAACTACCCTTTTGACTTCGCCATAATCTGCAAATACTGCTGTTAAGTCCGCTTCGGTAGCGCGGTAGGAGAGATTTCCAACGTAAATAGTCATATGGGTCACGTAAGTTTCAACAAGGAGCGATGAGTTCAGCTAAAGAACAGATCTAAGTAACTTGCAAATTTTGCATAGTTTCCTCTGATTCATCATTGGCAAATGTTGTAAGGCGGCAACCTTAACTGTGGTATTGTCTACAACTATGTGTGCCATGTGGCTGAACTTACTCGTACGCTCATATAATAACTGATCGTGCTGTTTTTCAAAGTATGAGATTTTACAAACCCTCATAGTATAAAATCAGCAACTCTTATAATTATTATATTTTCAAGGATTTTGTTTTATAGCAGGGCTTACGCAAACACAATTTGTCATTGCGACCGGAACGGAGTGTAGGGAAGCAATCCCAGAATTTTAGGCGATTACGTCGCTGCGCTCGTCATGACGTAATTCCGTAACCTTTGCGTAAGTCATATATAGTTTACAGACTGAATTCTCTATTAGCCGCTTCAGTTGCCCAGTTGTACTTTTTCAATACACGCTTATTATGGGAATATAAGTTTTGAAGTTAGGGTAATTTACTCATGGCTATAGGAATTGAATTGAGTAAATCAAACTTGCTATCTGCTCTTCTGTGCAAGCAGAGTTAAAGATAAAGGTCTGCCCACAATCAGCAGACCTTCCAGTTACTAAAATCTAAATTATCTGACCATTATTCAATAGCAATTTGTTGGGGGCCAGCCGCTTTACCATTATTAGCCTCAGTTGCAGTTGAGGTATAATTGCTAGAGCCTGTTTGTTTATCCAGCCAGCTTTTTACGGGATCGTCTGCAAGGTTGAGCCGAAACATACCCGAAAAGAATCCACCCAAAAATGAGACTGGATGTTGAGTAAATTCTTTAAAGATCGGTGACAATTCATCAATGAACATTAAGAATCTCCTGGTAATGTCTTAGAAAATTATTACTTCTTTATTGATCGTAACGTGAAAATCAATCTTAGATTATTGGTAGCAAATTATACATCTAGTTGCTGAAGAGGTCAGAAATGGTCAATCAAGCACTACCACGATCTAACTCAGTATCGCTGAAAAATAGCTGAGTCATTCGTTCATAATGCTGGCAGAGATTTGATAGTTGAAGAACATAGTCAATAATAGGGTGTTTAAATGGTGGCTTAATGGCATTACCGACATAAGCATACAAAGTTGCATCTACAGTTGTGGGTTTATCTCCCATAAAAAATGGTTTTTCAGCCAGGAAATCTGAGAGTGCTTGGAAATCAGCACTTATTAGAAAAAATATTTCCTCACTGCTATGACGACCCATACCATGACCATACATCTGAGAGCAAAAACTTTGACGTATACCTTCCAAAAGGTTTTGTAATTCGACTGTTGGCATTTGAGGAAAGTACTTAGCTAATAGTTCTCGATAGATTTGCCAATTTTCTTCAACCTGAAAGCGAATCTCACCCAGACCCCAGTAAATGTTCTCTTTGATCATTCTACGGAAAGCAAGAGATGTGGCACTTTCAGTAGCTGTCAAGCCTTCATCGAGGTCTGTACCATCTTTTTGCTTCAACATCTCAATAATTAAAGTGGAGTCACCAATTAGCTCTCCTTGATATTCGATGAATGGTATCTTGCCTTTTGGGGCTGCTGCTAAATCGATGTTTGTATTAGTTTTGTAAAAGATTTTGGCCATACGTAGCCAAGTTTCAAGCTTCATACAGGGTGGGCTAAGACTTGGTAAATTCCACGCTGGAGGTGTTTTGTATAGAGTAATCATGACAATTAATCGGCTGTGCTGACAATGCAGATTTATATTAGTTTTCAGCTAAAATGCCCTGTTTTATGTGAGATATAAATATAACTGACGATAATCAAATCCCCGACTTCTCAAAGAAGTCAGGGATCTAAGTTTTCACTGCATCCTTATTTACTTGTCATTGTGCTTTATTAGTTTGGTTCCTGCACAGGAAACATACATTTATCAGAGTCACAGCCAGAGGGGCCAGCTTCAGCTAATTCACCTAAATCATAGCGACTTAGCACTGCACAGAAATCATCTGTTTTACGTCGTGCTTTCACTTCTTGAGTTAAACGCTCGTAGGTGAGTTTATCTATTGGTTCAAATGGCAAACGTGGGAATGATTGCAAATCATCAAAACGAGCTAAAAGTGCTGCCGAAATATAGCCTTCATCATTCTGGATAGCTTCGTAAATGCGCTGTCCCAGAGGCTCAACTTCTTCAGAACGTAGCTCTAAAGTTGCAGAGGTGTTATGAGTGACATAATGTTGCTGAACTTGGAGAACAAAATCTAATTGAGCTAAGGCAGAAAACTTAGAAACATCGATTTGATCGGCTCCTGGTAAATCTGCCCAAGGTACAGCAACAGGAATTTCAACTAACCATTCGCTAACACGAGGATCGAAGGGATCGTTAAGTAAATGACCATGTTCATCTTTGTCAGATTGAGAAGGAATAACGTTGTAACCATAGTCAATACAAGCTAAGGCTACTGGGTCATTTTTGCGGAAAGTGATCCGGCGAATAAATCTTTGGGCTTTGGGGGGATGCCAGCCGGAACTAGCACCTGTTAATAATGCTTTAGTACCACTGGGTTGGACTGTTGTACAGCGATTTGGACGTTTGAGATTGTGGCGATCGCAGTATTCCCAAACAACCCGATGTACAATATCCTTCCAGAAGCTCAGATATTTCTCTTCTTGGCGTTTAAATGCCAATCCTTGTGGAGTGGCGGGTCTTCCTGCTTCCCACCAACGCAACCAATCAACACCAAAAGCATTGACAAAGAAATCAAATAAGCCTGTGAAAGAAACCCCGACAATTGGATCTAGTTCTCGGCTTTTTTGATAGCGAGGTTCGAGGAATTGATGATTTAATAGTGCGGCTACAGAAAGCGCTCCAGCGGTGAAAGCTTCCTCTTGTTCTTTATAGTTATGGGGATCGAGTTGATTAAGGTGAACTTCTGACAAATTACAGTGGAAGTTGCTGCCAATAATTTCACCACAAGGATTTAGACCGAACCTAGCTAAACGATGTTCTATCTCCTCAGCATCGAGATTTGCATAGTTTTCTTGCAACCAATCTTTTGCTGTTCCTTGTTCGTAAGCTTTGAGAAAATCAACTTTCAATGCCGATGTTGGTAGCAAATCAACGTTAGCTCTAGCTACTGCTTCCCCAGCCCATTGAATTGCTCCTTCACCGCTGTAATACTGTTTGCGAACAGCATCAATAGATTCTTCTAATGTCGGCTTGCGATGAAAAACTCTCGTATGGTTTGCCATCCGGAGAGCATCACGTTCTGGATCAATTCGCCAGTTACCTTCTGCATCTTGCTGCCACAAATTATCTTTGGCAGTGGCTCCTAATTGATCGTCAGATCTGAACTGACGCATACCCGCGCTTCTTCTGATATTACCTGCAACAATTGTTACAGCAGCTTGATCAATGAGTAAACAGCATTCAACGGAATTTAATTGCCGTCCTAAAGCTTTATTCAGAATAGATGCACAATTTTCGTAAAGTATGGGCAATTTAACCGGATTTGCAACTCCTCCAAATCCTTTTAGAGTTTCTCCGGCTTGGCGAACATCACTAATATCAACGAATACTTGAACTTCCCCGCTAAATCTCTCATCTGTGGAGAGTTCTAACAGGGTTTGATAAGATTTCACCCAACCTTGACGGCTATCACCAACTTGGATAGTGACTTGATTACCCTCTATAGAGATTTCCGTATACTCCCGACGCTGTTCTTTAGGAGTAGCACCGATTTCACCCTGTACATTTATATTCAGACGATTGCGGATTGAGGGTAGTTGATTAATATATCTTGGTTCTATGATGGCTCCCGTACCACAACCCATCATCGCTAAATCCATCATTAACCCAAAGGCTTTCCAGTCTTGGAGATTGGTGGAGGTGCAATTGTAAGCCCCAGAAAAGTTTTTGGGCTTGGCTATCCAATCTGTACCACCAACCCATAACCAGCGCCCACTGGGTAAGGCTTTCATATTACGCTGCATCTTGTCTAAAATAGCTGCTTCTTCGAGGCTGAGTTTCCCCAGTTCGACTAAGCCCATTAGAGTGCGATCGCATACTTCATCCCACGTTTCCCTCAACCCTGCCGGACTGCGACGGCTATAGGTTCTGAAAAATACAGGATTAGCTGCGGGGGCAGTTTCCGGAAACTTTGCACTCTGGCGTTTTCTTTCAAGCTCTCGAACCATAAATCCAGTCTTGTTGCGTGCTGACAGATTAAGACTATAGACTAAGTAGATTCAGGATTAAAGATTGCCAAAAGGGACAACTTGCGCTTGCTTTACAACAGTACAAAGTGCAACATCAATCCATAATGTATAATATTGTTTCTCTTTTGCAGCCCAATGTCTCTTGCTCCCTGGCGAAGTGCGATCGCCCGCGCCCTGCATCAAAATCGCAGTCTGGCTTATGCCCGTTACTTACAACTAGCAACAGTCCGGGTAAATGGTCTACCTGCTAATCGAACTGTAGTTTTTCGTGGCTTTTTGGAAGCTACTAACCAGCTTAAATTTATTACTGATTCCCGTAGCGAAAAAGCTGAACAGATACAGCAACAACCTTGGGCGGAAGTCTGCTGGTACTTTCCCAATACACGAGAACAATTCCGCATCACTGGTTGTTTAACTTTAGTAGGAAGTGATTCTCAAGCCGAACTAGCACCAGCACGCGCTACAACCTGGCAAGAGTTGAGTGATGCAGCGCGGATACAATTTGCTTGGCCTCATCCTGGCAAAGGGAGAAATAAGAATGAACAAGCTGCTTTTAAACCACTACCACCAGATCCCCGCCAGCCACTACCGAATTTTTGCTTACTGCTACTCGACCCTTTACAGGTAGATCATTTAGAATTACGCGGCGAACCACAAAATCGTTGGTTATACTACCGCAACGACCAGTACGAGTGGTCTACTAAAGAAATTAATCCTTAATGGGGAATAAGAGATGAGAGAAGGGGAATGAGGAAGCAGGGGGGATTTAGACTCTGGACTATTGACCTTTGACCCTTGTTATATACCTGCACCATCAAGAAACTGCTGAATTGCCTTATCTCTGAGGTTACACAAAGGGAGGTCTTCTGTTAATTCATCTTGACTGGATGATAAATTACCAACCAAAACAGGAATTTTATTAGATGAATTGGCGGGCTGAAGACGTTGTATTTGTTCTTCGAGCGCTTCAATCCGGTCTACTAACGCGCGAATTACTTCAGCTTCTGAATCTGGTAAGTTGTTGTGTTCTAGAGGCGCAACCCTGACTCCAGAACGATAGATAATGCGACCTGGTACACCAACAACTGTGCAACTAGATGGGACATCCCTGAGGACAACCGATCCAGCACCAATGCGGACATTGTTTCCGATTTGAATGTTGCCGAGTACTTTTGCACCAGCACCAACCACAACATTTTCACCCAAGGTTGGATGGCGTTTACCACTTTCTTTACCAGTACCACCAAGGGTGACACCTTGATAAATTAGGGCATAGTCTCCCACGATCGCTGTTTCACCAATGACCACACCCATACCATGATCGATAAACACACCATGTCCAATTGCTGCGCCTGGGTGAATTTCAATTCCTGTAAAAAACCGAGCAATATGAGATATCAGACGGGGGATAAAAGGAATGCCAATAACATACAGCCAGTGAGCCAGCCGATGAAATAGCAAAGCTTGCAAACCGGGGTAGCAGAATAACACTTCCAACCAGTTGCGGGCAGCTGGGTCACGTTCAAAGATGATACGAAAGTCGGTACGCAGTGTAGATAGCACGAGATAGTACCCTCGGAAAGCAAAACGAGCTACTTTCCCATATTATCGTTCCATGTGTTTCTCGTAACAAAGTTGGTCAATGGGCATTTGTCTCCCTTGTCCCCCTCATCCCCCATCACGGCTGCTCTACTGTCAAAGTGTAATTGTGCTTAACGCCAGAATTAAATGTACCTACCCAAACTTCATAGGTTCCATGCTTGAAGTTTTGGTCATCAATACTGGCATCTTTACTCTTACCAGTATCATCACCACAGCGAATTGTTTTTTCGTCAGGGCCTTTGATCAGTAAAGTGGTATCTTTTCCCCCACTGTTGACTAGTAGTTTGAGGCGAGCAAAGTCTTTTTCTAAAACCAGGATGTGATCTGGTTTTGGATCGGCAAAGCCAATGCAAGCTTTTTTATCGCGATCGCGGTTGCTAATAGCTGACAGGGGATAAGAACCGCCTGTGTAACCTTCAATTATTCCTTGTGCGGGAGTGAACCCCGTTGACAGCTTGAGTGTGCCAAAGTTTGCTGTCTGTGCTATTACAGGTTGAGCCATAATGGCGGTAACTATAGCCAAAAGCCAGCCACATTGAGACTTAAGCCGGAGGCGACAATATTTCATAGTAGTCCTCCAACAATTAATTTTATAAGTAACTATATATACATATTGTAATTTAAAAACCGTAGGATTGACCAATTTGTGCCAGCTTGAAATCTGCCACAATTAAGGGTTGAAAAGGTTTAAGTTGTGAAGTGAATTTAGAAATTCAACTTTCACAGTGCCACTGTCTTCGGCTTAAAAATTATAGGGAATTCAAAATCACCAAGGTTAAACCTGATGTTCAGATAAAACAGGTTCAACCTTGTTTTTTGCAGGATATAAATATTAAGGTTGGAGTTTGAAGAAAACCCGACCTTTGAGTAATCCTGTTTCACTACCGTAACTACTAACTGTAAGCGATCGCAAATTCTCAAAAAATGGCTTTCCTACTAGTTCTACTAGTTTGAGAATTGGTAACTGTCGCTCTACAAGATTTTGACTTTTTTTCCAGTCAAGATATACGTAACCTTGGTTGGGCTGGGGAATAGTAGCGATACTATCTTGAAAATTACGATTTTTAACTAAGGAATTGTCTTTAGCTGAGAGTATTTCCGCCATTGTTTCCAAATCGGAAGTGAAAATTTCGTAATTTCCGAGAGTTGTATGCACTCCCTGGACTTTTGTCTCAACGGTGTAAGAAAGACGGTCTTGATCGTCAAGTTTTTTACTTGTAGCTATTAAATCTGTCCAAGCCGAGATTTTTTGATTATTAAGGTTGAGGGAATTAATATTCAGTCCTTTGGTAGATGCGATCGCATCTAAACGCGAAATTCCTTCTGCTACCTCTGGGGTGTTTTCCACTGCAAAAACCCAACTCTCTGTTTTTTGCTCGTTTTGGGGTAGTAATGCGATCGCATATTCTCCTTTTACCCAACTGAATATATCTTCTGGCAAGTTTATCCCCCAACGGTTTTGCAGTTGACTCAATGGCTTGGCTATTTGCGAATTCGTACCTTTGTTAGAACCAGATATAGTCGCTGTTGCTTGTTTCCAGAGTTTAGCTAAATCCGTTTCACCTAAATTGCTCAAGTTTGCGCCAGAGATTGCCAAACCTGCTGATTGGGGGATATATTGCAATGCGCCTACAGGTTGGGATAGCAAAGGAGTTGGAGATGGAGAAGTCGTTTCTGATGAACTCAGAAAGCTCGTATCTGCCACTAATCCTTTAGAGTTTAAAACTAGAGAAATAATTTCGCTGTCATAAGTTGGTTCTCGCAGTTCTAAACCTTGCCATTTCGCTAAGGTGGGGAGATTTAAGAAAGCCAAAGCCAATGCACCTTTGGGTAATTGTTGAGTAGCTTTCTGATATTGCACAGAGCTGTTTAAATTGAGATCGGGAGCCTGGACGTTATTAATGGCATCTTTGAGAACTTTGAGATCGTTAGCGAACAACACAAAGCGATCGCCAACTGCTGCACCAGCCAAAAAGTCTTGCTTTGGTGGCGGATTATCATAAAGTAGCTTCACGCCTTCATATTCTTCTGTGCCCAAATTTGCCCCAGCTAGTACCCGCTTAGAAAATAAAAGATTGATAAACTCACGGCTTTTTTCTGGCTGTGTGGTTGCTAGCGCCATCAAATACCCAGGCTGCTGTCCATTGTCTGGGTCGCGATCGATGTCTAAAGTAGTTAAAGCTAGCGTAATTTCGTTACCTAACCAAGGTTGAATATCTTCTTGGTAATTAATGTTACTTTTAGCTAATAAATTAGTTTTCAGCTTAGATAATTCCCCTTCACGCTCCAAGACTTTGATCTGGTCTGGATTCACTAGCAAAGATACTGTCACCGGGGAAAACTTCGACACAAAGATGGTAGCACTAGGCTGGGAAGTAGCAGCAGTGATATTAACTGGACTTTTGCCGGACAACCAGTAAAAGCCAGCAATAACAACTACTAGCAGTGCGATCACACCAGCTACGAGGAAACCAAAAAATGAGCTTTGCCTATTCACTTAACCTCCTCGCCTCGAAAGCCTTTAATTTCTAAGCATAGTAAGGAAAAGGCAAGCGATTTGAGTTGCCTTCCCAATATCTCATAATGCATATATATCTACTAATTAATTTAGGAATGGATGCTCATGCTACGGTCAAGATATTCTGTCAACATAAATGATATAGGATTGTTTACAAAAACCTCATGACCGGAAACTCAATTCCCCAAATTAGTGTTGAAGAACTGGCACAACGTCTATCTGCTCAGGATTCTAGTATTCAGCTAGTAGATGTGCGCGAACCCCAAGAATTAGCGATCGCCAGCATTGAGGGCTTTGTCAACTTCCCTCTGAGTGAATTTGCCGAATGGGGCGATCAAATACCTACCATTTTAAATCCTCATGCTGAAACCCTGGTACTCTGCCATCACGGGATGCGTTCTGCTCAGATGTGTCAGTGGTTACTTGCCCAAGGTTTTACAAATGTGAGAAACATATCGGGTGGAATAGATGCTTACTCCATCTTAGTTGACCATTCAATTCCTCAGTATTAGTTCTTAAAGATTTGAACGATATATTACTCGTTTAATACTGACTCTACTATTGATCAAATAGATTAAATTCTCGCCTTGTAGCAATACTGGCGAATTTTCTCATGATGAGTTATGTATAGAGGATTCTCTTAGCTCATATATCCCAAAAGCCAAAAAATCAGTACAACGAAATACATTTTTTAATAAAAGCTTATGAAAAAATACGGTTAATCAGCTAAAAATTCCAATTGAAACTAGCAGTTTTGCTGTTGATAGTCAAGCTCTAGTATCAAGCTACTAAATATGGAACTTTACAGTAATTAACTGTTTTATAATTAAATAGTCAGCTATCTTAATCCACAATTAGATATATTAATTAAATATTAATATTTTTTTCCATTTGCTGTAAAAAGCACAAACTTTTACAAACTTTGATTAAAATTTGCCTTCAGTAAATAATACCTATGCAAGTCCAGTTGACAAATCGACAACAGCATATACTTTGGGCAACAGTACGTCACTACATTGCTACGGCAGAGCCTGTTGGGTCAAAAGCTTTAATTGAAGAGTACGACCTGGGTGTTAGTTCTGCCACAATTCGCAATGTGATGGGTGTCCTAGAAAAATCTGGGCTACTGTACCAACCACACACATCTGCTGGACGAGTACCTTCTGATTCGGGCTATCGCATTTATGTCGATCGCTTAATTACGCCTTCAGAAACTTTAGCCAAAGAAGTAGAGCTAGCACTGCAACAACGCCTCCACTGGGAAGATTGGAGTTTGGAGGCTCTATTGCAAGGAGCAGGACAAATTCTAGCAACCTTGAGTGGCTGTATCAGCTTGATTACCATGCCGCAACAAAATACAGCATTGTTGCGACATTTGCAATTGGTGCAAATTGAAACTGGGCGAATCATGCTGATTGTAGTCACTGATGGTTACGAAACCCATTCCAGACTGATGGATTTGTCACCGACGCGAGACGAGACAAAACTCGATGCAGAAGTGATCGATCGCGAATTGCAAATTGTTTCTAACTTTTTGAATAGCCACTTGCGGGGACGCAGTTTGCTGGAATTAGCCAATCTTGACTGGAGTCAATTGGATCGGGAATTCCAACGTTATGGCGAATTCTTGAAAAATTCCGTTGCAGAATTGACTCGCCGGAGTGTTACACCAGCAGCAACGCAAATTCTGGTTCGGGGAGTAGCAGAAGTTTTGCGTCAGCCAGAATTTTCTCAGCTACAGCAAGTACAGACAATTATCCATCTGTTGGAAGAAGAACAAGACCAACTCTCACGATTTCTCTTTGAAGAGCCAGAGGGTGAAGATCGGAGTAAATCACGGGTAAATGTTCGCATTGGTGCTGAAAACCCACTAGAACCGATACGTACCTGCACCTTGATTACTTCTACTTACCGCCGTGGTTCCGTACCAGTAGGGAGTGTGGGAGTTTTGGGGCCAACACGCCTAGATTATGAAAGTGCGATCGCAGTTGTCGCTGCGGCGGCTGATTACCTTTCAGAAGCTTTTAGTTAAAAATTATGCTGAATCAATAGCTTGAATCAGAGTGTTCACACCCCTTGATGAACTAGCTCCAGCTGGCTTTTAATGGAGTTTCTTATCCAAGGGATTCTACTTATACAAGAATTCTGGGACTCATACGGAACGCTATAACTTGTACTGCTTAATGCGCTGGATACTGCGAGGTAATATCCCACTCCCCAATTATTTCAATCGTTGGACTCGTAAGTGCGAACTTTGGATAGCGGAAGCCCAAGCAAAAAATATTAGTAAATCTCATCATTACATTACTTTAGGAAATCTGCTTTGCGATATGGCAAGCTTAAAATAAATTCATTTCCCCATTCTTATGTTGCAAAAAATTATTTATTTTTCACTCTGGATTGGATTTATTACTTATGCATTTCTTTTAGCCCCTCCAGATCAACCCGATACCTTTGAGTTAATTAAGAAACTTAGCATCGGTCAATGGCAAGGAATTAACCCATTAGTTATTGCACTATTCAACCTTATGGGCATCTGGCCATTAATTTATAGTGCAGTAGTATTTATTGATGGTAGAGGGCAAAAAATATCGGCTTGGCCATTTGCTACTGCTTCTTTTGCAGTCGGAGCTTTTGCACTTTTACCCTACTTAGCCCTACGCAAACCAAGTCAACACTTTGAAGGTACAAAAAACGCCCTAATCAAACTGTTAGATTCTCGCATAACTGGTATTTTCCTCACCGTAGCAGCTGCTATTTTAGTTGCCTATGGTTTACAAGGCGGAGATTGGGGAAATTTTTTCCAACAGTGGCATACTAACCGCTTCATTCATGTGATGAGCTTAGATTTCTGTCTCCTGAGCTTATTATTTCCAGCAGCATTGTTAGGAGATGATATGGCGCGTCGCGGTTGGAAAAATCCTCAGTTATTTTGGCTAATAACTTTAATTCCCTTGTTCGGACCACTAATTTATCTATGTGTGCGTCCACCTTTACCAGAAACAGGAATAGAGAAAATATCAAGTCAGCAAAAATCAGTAGCAAACTAATAGCATTTCTCTGGGCATTAGATTAAGAGAAGTTCTTACCCATTTTATAAACTTTTGGTAGCTGCCACCAAGCAATATGAGGAAATTCGTGATGTTCTTCGTGGTAGCCAAAGTGATAGCACGTGATAAATGACCACCAGGTTGGACGCTTAATAGTTTGGGCTTTATGAGGCTGAATATAACCTCCTACTGGCTGAGTATGTGGGATAAAAGTACCAAAATAAAACAATTGTAATGAACTTAAAAGTGATGGAATTACCCAAAAGCAATTTAGATTAATTCTGGGTATATGGAACAGCAAATTTAAACTTTGATAGACAATTGTTACAGCTATAATTTGTCTCCAACTCCAGTAATTTTTCATAAAATGGAAATACCAAGCAAAGAAATTTTTATGTTTACCATCATGAAAATCTGGATCTAAATCACTAGCTGGGTTATGGTGGTGTAACCAATGCTTTTTTAATAAAATTTGATAGGGCAAAAGACCATAAAGAGATATACACAATTTCCCAATAAAGTGATTAATCTTGGGATTAGAGGGACATACAGACCCATGCATAGCATCATGACAGGTAATAAATAATCCTGTATATAAAAATGTTTGCCAAAGTATCAGAACTATTAATAGCAAGAAATTGAAATGCGAAATATCAACAGAAATCAAGAAACCTAAGCTAACAGCCCAGATACTCACAATAACAATTGCAATTAAAAGCCCCGCAGATAAGAACTTACTATTGAATACCGGAGTAAGTTTGTTTTGATGAGGTGGTTGCTCTAATTCGATCATCTGTTACTCCATATAACATTTAGGCGATTTTTACCACCACACTGTCATGGTAAAATTCACCAACTCCTAGTAAAAAATTTATTAGGATTGGTGTTTGATACTGAAAAGTAGCAAAATCTCAATACATTGAGAAATGTTAAGACTAATTTAAATAGTATTACACATACAACTACGTTGTTGCTCTAAGTTATGTGATCGCACTGCTGAATTTGGTATTTGCATCGGTCAGTGCATTCCCTATAGAACATATATTCAGTTGCAATTAAAAAAATATCCAATTTGTAGGGTGTTTGAAAACAGTGCGTTACAGTTTTCACTCTTTCAAACGCTCAAATGATTACATAGCAGTAACACACCCTTGCATCTTCAAAGAAATTGTAGAGCGTCACATCCAAGGGTAATGGCCTTTTAATCTAAAATTAATTGACACTACAGACTATTCAATCTGAGTTCTAATGCTCCACTACTACCTCTATGAGGAGGAATAGTTGAATTTTTCCTGTCAGGAGAAATTTGCAGAGGTCTGGGAGTTAAGCTTGGGGTTGGAGTTGGTAGAAAATTCGCTGAAGGTGATTGATTAACTGCTTTTAATTCTTCTTTCAACAACTTCTGATAAATTTTGGGCAAAGAGCTACTAATAGAATTGGTTTCTATGCCGTAGCCTAGACTTGTCCAAGTAGGTGATAAACGCCGCAAAACATCATTCAACTTACCTTGTTGCAACTGTTGAGCAAAATCAATTCCCCAAAATTTGGAGTCACTTAACCAACGGTAAACTACCACATCTTGATACTCGGCTTCAAAGCTATAAGCAGACCAAAACATAATTTGCATAGGTTTTGGATGATATCGTGGAGCGATTTGATACCAAGTAGTGTTAATGATTTGATATCTACCAGCAGCAGTAGAGCAATTACCTGTGTTAGGACCAGTAACAATAGTGACACATACCTCAGGATGACGGCTGAGGTCACGCACCTGTTGACCACCATAAAGCAGAGAATAGGGACGTTTGCTGTTGGCTTCGCTGGCGGAGATAGTTCGCATTAAAGCGCGGATGTAAGGATCGCCGCCTTTCATCACCAAAGGTGGTTGTTTAGCTTCAAAAATGGGATCGCCAGGCGATCGCAATTCGCCATTGATATACCACTGCAATAAGCAGACGAAGCCGAGAAGCGCAGCTATCGGACCAATCAGTTTTTCTACGCCTTTAAATTTAAAGCCTTTCAGGGTTTAACTCCTTAATATTCGCTCTTTTAGCTAACAACAATAGCCGATACAATAATTTCGGCAATCTTCACCGCAGCAATGCTGTGTCTTGTTATAACTTGACAACTCACAACTTTCTCGAAATCCTCGAATGTTGTCCAGACAGGTTAAACCCATCCATGTTAACTCAAGACTCAGCACCATATTAATCAGGCAACGTTAGTAAATAACTCGCCAAAGCTTTTAGAGGTAGCCTCTGGTTTAGCTACAATCTCGGTAACTTTATTCCGTGCAGCGGGTTCAAATAGAGCTTCCACACAAACTTGGGCTACTTTTTGCCGAGGAATGCTACCATCAAACAACGTATCAGCACCCTGCATCACTATTGGGTTGGAGTTATCTTCATTCTTCAACCCACCTGGTCGCACAATTGTATAAGTCAGACCGCTTTTTTGGAGATACTCCTCAGCTTGTTTTTTCCAAACTAAAATCAGCCAGAACAAGTTTAGTGGATGGAACAACTGGGAAGTACATAAAGAAGAAACAAAGACAAAATGCTCAATGCCCTTCGCTTTAGCTGCATCTACTAAATTTTTAGTACCCTCAAAATCTACCTTATAGGGTTCAGTAGGATCAAAGCTAGGCTTTGCTCCAGTAGCACACAGTAGGACTGTACTATCTCCTAAAGCAGCCGTCAGGGTTTGGGGGTTCAACACATCGCCCACTACCAACTCAGCATCAGGAGGCAATATCCCCCTAGCTTTTTCGGTATCCCTGACTAAAGCACGGACGGGAATATTGCGTGCTATTAGTTCTTGTACAATCCGGCGACCTGTTTCACCTGTTGCCCCTGCTACAAATGCTTTCATGAGAAACGCTATCCTGGGAAACTAATATGTGATTGTTCAGTTCTTTATTGTAGTGATTCTACGAAGTGCATGACAGATTCATGAGGATTCCGTCAAAATGATATCTGAGTGTGAAATGGCCCACGTAAGCTGGGAACGATTAATATAGACCAACGCCATAGGATGCAGGAACGCATTTATGCTTTCAAGAAACGGCGAATATCAATCTTTAGAAATAAAAGAAACAGTTTTACCTGTGGCGTCCAGCCTCACAGAAGCAGAGGACGCACTTGCAGGAGTTTCTGTAGCAACGCTTACCAAATTTTATGGTCGCTACAGTGATTATATGGAAATGTATGCGCCAGCGGCAACGGTTGCTGAGTATCTTAATACTCACTCCTCATGGTTTTCGCGTTGTGCTGAACCAATGAAGGTGCAACCGTTGGGGGAAAATGGTTACGCTTTAATAATCGGTCGTTTTGGCTCTTTTGGTTATGAAGTTGAGCCGAAAATAGGTTTGGAGTTGTTACCAGCCGAGGAAGGCATCTACCGTATTCGTACTATCCCAATTCCTGATTACCGTTCACCTGGTTATGATGTAGATTATCGGGCATCACTACAGTTAGTAGAAAATGTAGCCGATGCTCATAGTAATACTACGGGGGTGACACGAGTAGAATGGGAATTGGATTTAGTAGTTGAACTTCACTTCCCACGGTTTATTCAGCGTTTGCCTAAGTCTCTCATTCAATCTACAGGCGATCGCTTACTTAACCAAATCGTCCGCCAAGTCTCTCGCCGCTTAACTCGCAAAGTACAAGAAGATTTTCATCAATCTTTGGGAATACCATTTTCGTCCGCTGATTCTAAGAAAAAGCGGTAACACGATCAAAAGTCAAAAGTCCAAAGTCAATAGTCCAGAATTTCTTGACCATTGACTCTTGACTAATAACTATGCATTCGTGAGAATTCTTTGGACAATTTGCACGCCAGTGACTGCTTGC
This sequence comes from Aulosira sp. ZfuVER01, assembly GCA_034530615.2. Lineage (GTDB taxonomy): Bacteria > Cyanobacteriota > Cyanobacteriia > Cyanobacteriales > Nostocaceae > Aulosira. The sequence continues at coordinate 59,112 of JAVRCV020000031.1, read as the reverse complement.
CAAGCAAAAAGCCCTAAAAGCGTGAAATTTAGTAGAATATGAGTCATACGTGCCCAATTGGCTCCTTTTTGCATATAAGGAGACAAGGCTGCGGAAAAGGCTATCAGGCCGGTCATTCCCAGACCAGCTAGCAAGTGAGGCCCAACAAACAATTTTCCATTATTGATGTAGGTAACAGCCATTCCACCTATTGAACCTGCTACCATCAGACCCAGAAGTATAGATCCAATTTGGTAATGTCTAATGTTGTATCTACCTTTAATCAATTCTTTTTTCTCTTCACCCTGAGAATTTCTAGTACGCTGTACTTGTAGCCCTAAATAGGCAGCATAAATCGAGACTACAAATAATAGCCACATGATTAGCGGGTGAAAGAAGTTCAGCCAATACTTCACTGATGGAGAAAGTTCTAAATTCATAGTCTAGTCGCCCGATTATTAAATCTTCATAAAAATTAGCATAACTCTATTTCTCTATATTGGTAGCAAAGGATGGAAAGAGAATGTTACTTTCCCCTAACCGGTGATTTCTTGACTCAAACCTCTTGCAAAAGTGGATAAACAATTTCAGACTAAATTCTGAGGCTAGATCAACAAAAACCGCCTGTGCGGAATTTTTCCATGACTGAAAACAAGGATATGTTGCTGCTTGCAGCGGCTAGAAGCGGCGATATTAAGCGGCTAGGGACACTACTGAATACTGGTGCTAAAGTGGACGTATGCGATCGCGATGGTACTACACCGTTAATGTTTGCTGCTAATTTAGGCTACACCGAAATTGTGCGATCGCTCCTAGATGCTGGGGCAGATATTAACCTACCCAGAAAACGTTACCGTTTGACGGCTTTGATGCTGGCAGCTAGTGCCAATCAGCTAGATATTGTCAAGCTTTTAGTATCTAGAGGTGCAGATGTCAATGCTACTAATGAAGACGGCAGCACAGCTTTAATGGCCGCAGCACTCAAAGGTTATGTAGATGTAGTCAAAGTTTTACTAGCTGCTGGTGCCCAGGTTAACGTTACAGATAAAGATGATGACACAGCTTTAAAGCTGGCAGTCAAGCACGGACACGCAGCAGTTGTAGAAGCATTTATCCACAGTGGTGCAGATGTCAATATCCAAGATGAAGAAGGTGAGACGCTGTTAATGATAGCGGTAGACTTGGGACATCTGCCAGTTGTGAAAACACTACTAGCCGCTGGAGTTGATGTCAATGTAGAAAATCAGGATGGTGGAACTGCACTATCAGCAGCAGTAGCCGCAGGAGACATTGAAATTATCGCAGCTTTACTGGATAGAGACATCGAGATTAATCACCAAGATAGTGATGGTGAAACTGCCCTACACCTTGCTACTGTGGAAGGCTACTTAGATGTAGTGCAAGCCTTACTACACCGAGGCGCAAATGTACAAATTAAAAATCACCTAGGTGATACACCCATGCTTTTAGCTGCCTTGCAAGGACATAGCCAAATTGTCGAGGCACTAGTACAGCACGGTGGAGATATTCAAGACAAAAACCTGGGTGAGATACCTCTGACTCTAGCTGCATCCCAAGGACACAGCCAGACGGTAAAAGTATTGCTAAATTACGGTGCCGATCCTAACATCCCAGCAGAAGATGGAAAAACGGCTTTGCTAAAAGCAGCACAACGCGATCGCCCAGCGGTTTTGCGGCTACTACTAGCTAAGGGAGCAGATGTGAATTTTCAAGACTCAGCAGGGGCAACAGCCTTGATGTGGGCTGCCTCAGGAGGTTTCCATGAGTCTGTACAAGCATTACTCGAAGCTGGGGCTGATGTCAATTTGAAAAATCGCGGCGGTTACACTGCTTTGATGATTGCCGAATTTAATGGATATAGAAATATAGTGCGGAGTTTGCAAAAAGCTGGGGCACAAGAGTGATGTCAATTTTGGATTCGGGATTTAAAAGGCTTGCTCGCAAAGCAGCTTCGCGTCTAAGCATCTTTTAAACCAGATGATTAATCCTCTCTAATATAGATGTGAATATTCCCACCTACGACTGATTTAACCTCTGTCTGCAATTGCCAAACTGGCAATGTATGGCTTGTCAAAATGTACAGGCAGAAAGAGGTGAACAGCATGGCTGAATCTTGGATAGTAATTGGGGCTATCACATTCATCATCGCACTTGGTAGTTTCTTCATCACACCCCGTGATGTCAAATGGTTTGCACTTTTAAGTCGTCCTCAATGGCTAATTTTTGAGCCATTAATACCCCTAATTTGGACTGTGATTTTTGTTTGCGGTGCAGCTTCAGCTAATATCGTCTGGCAAAAAAATCCAGGAGGTGCAATTACCTGGCTGCTAATGGGTTTGTACCTGTTATTAGAAATAATTACCGTAGCTTACATACCTCTAATGTTGAGGTTACGTAGTCTGGAAGTAGGGGAGAGAGTTGGGCTAGCTGGTCTAATTTTAAGTGTGGTTTTAGCAATTTGCGTTTTACCGATTTCTTGGATGGCGGCGCTATTACTGGTTCCTTATCTAGTTTGGAGTCCTATCGGGACATATACTACCGATGAGTTAAGACATCTAAATCCTGAAGAAGCTTAGTAGCGTGCTACTACCTTGAAAACGATGTATGAAGCTAAACCACTGAAAAAAAGTTGATTTTGAGAAAATAAAACCACAGATAAACATCAATGAATATCTGTGGTCTTTAAGTATGTCGCCACGCTGGAACTACTGATAAGGTTAATTGCGCCCTCAATCGGATTACAAATCAATAAGACTATTTACATCCTAATAATTACAGTTGAGATAAATATTTTACATCGCTTATAATGAATAAATTTTAGGATTTTAAAGGAATATAAGATTTAATCATAACAAGTGGTGTATACATAATGACTAATAAAGCCAATGGACGTAGATATATAGGCTATAGTGAAAATCTTGAGTACCGTTTTGAAGCAAACAATCGAGAACTTCAAAGGGGATCCTTTGGTCACAAGCACCAACAGTTCATTGATGACTATCAGCAGTAGGGAGAAAATGCTTTCATTTCTGGAATTCTAGAAGTGACTGCGAATGACTCATCACTGATGAAGCAGCGATCTGAGAAATGGAAAGATATCATTAAACCTGAGTACAATCAATAAATCATTAGTGCGATCGCCATCGAGTTAAACTGTGAGAGGAATCATCCTGAAGAAGCCAGAAATTTAATCAATGAGAGTCAGAATTGCTACCCCTAATGATGTATCGCTGATTTTCTCATTCATCAAGAAGAAGGCAGAATTCGATCGCAAAATTGGTGCTTTCTCTGGTGTTTTGCAAGTATCAGAAGAAAAAATACGCAAAACACTTTTTGGCACAATTCCCTTTTCTTACGTTTTGTTTGCAGAGATTGCAGAACGTGAAATTGGATTTGCTTTGTATGGATTTAGGTACTCGTCATTTACAGGACAACCGAGTATTTGGCTAGATGATTTATACGTGGATGAAGAGATGAGAAGCCAAGGAGCCGGAGCCGCATTGATGAGCCATCTTGCTGAAATCGCCAAGCAAAATGATTGTACGCATATTGCGTGGAATGCCGATGTTCGCAACACTCGCGGTTTGAGTTTTTATTATCGGTTGGGTGCAGAAATTACATTTTCTTTGGGGGTTATTCATTTGATTAATCGTGCAATACACACCATATTTATAGAATAAGCTAGAAATATTCAGCTTTTTGTTAGAGCTTCTCAGTGATGGACATTCCTCAGAATGACCTCTTAACAGGATTACCCTCCTCTCGTTTGATACCAACGTGCTTTGAAAACTTAGCCAGTGAGCAAAAGCAGTTTGGGTTGCTTTTGCTAGATGTTGATGGATTGAGCTACTTCAACCATCATTATGGTTTTCAAGAAGCTGATGAAAAACTCAAACAGCTTGCTAATATAATTTGTCGGGTAATTCCAGAAGATGCGGAGGTTTTTCGGTCGGGTGGAGATGAGTTTGTGGTTTTTTTGAGTGGGCGACAAATGGCAGAAGTTATCTCAATCGCCAGAGAGCTTTGGAGCAAAATCAGACAAGAGTTTTCATCTATTCCCTCTGTAGAGAGATTCTATTTGTTGCCTGATAAAAGTTTTCTGAAGATTCAAGCTTCTTTTACAGTTTCATGCGGAATTGCGTTTTATCCAGCACATGGTACGCATTTGGGTGCTTTATATCAAGCAGCAGACAAATCGATGTGGCAGGGTGGGAAGCATTTGCATGGAGGTGTATTAACTTTGGCAGAGTTTGAAAACAATTATTAGAAATGTAACTTTGTTGAGTTATACATCAGTGCGATCGCCTACCCTCAGCCATAGAGCCAAACTCAGAAGCCCTTTTGAAATCTAGCTTTCCTAATTTTGAATTTTGCGGAAAGTCTGAGCGGAGGTTTCCTCCGCTCAGAACTTTCCAAGAGAGAATTTTGAATTGGTATTATGGCTACCTTTCCAATTCATCAAGCTATTATCAGCTTTATCAAAGTTTTGTTTGAATCTGGTGTTATGAGTCAGTAGTTGCATTGCTGAATAACCCCAGAGACAGTTGGCACAAACACAATAATAATGATAAATATTTTCAATAAATTTTATAGTTTTGTTACTCTTCTAGCTAGCTAGACTACTTCTAATGCCTATGTTTAGGGCTTTTCTCACTTCCCTTGAAGCTCAATTCTGAACTTGACTAATCTATTAGGTTACGAGAGACTTACTAATGACCGATGTGTAGACTTGCAAAATTAATAATTTTTGTAAACATTCTGAGATATATATTTTGAGAGATGGAACATTAGTTAACAAATGGCAAGTTTGTATCTAAGTGAAAATGTTCCGACGGCTATATTTTTAGCCATCAGCTGAGGCAATAAAATTTAAGCGTACTATCGTGGTTGGCCAAGAGCATGGAGACATTAGAGTTCATAATTTATCCAGATGGTCGGGTACAAGAGAAAGTCACTGGCATTGTGGGTGCTTCTTGTGCTGAAGTCACAGCAGCAATCGAAGCGCAGCTGGGACTAGTACTTACTCATGAGCCAACCTCGGAATTCTTTGCCACTTTGGTGCAGCAATCCGGTGTGGCGAATACGCAAACCTCTTTGAGTGATTGGTAATTGTTCAAAATAGTTTAGTGTCGTTAATTCACAACCACCATGTCACATTTTAGCCAAATCAAAACTCAAATCCGTAACCTTGACTCTTTAAAAGAAGCTTTAACAGAATTGGGTATAGACTGGAAACCGGGTCCGCGTGAGGTACGTGGCTATCGTGGACAAACCCATCCCGCTGAAATATCGATTGAGCAAGAAAATGGCTATGATATCGGCTTTAGATGGAATGGCCAAGAATATGAATTGGTAGCTGACTTGCAGTATTGGCAACAAAATCTTTCTGTTGATGGATTTTTGCGCCAAGTAACTCAGCGCTATGCTTATCAAACAGTTGTGAAAGAAACTACTCGTGTTGGCTTTCAAGTTGCTGAGCAACAACAACAACAAGATGGTTCAATTCGCCTGGTAGTACAACGCTGGAGTGCGTAATGGCTGATTTTCTGCCGTCACCGGAAGAACAAGAAGATAATCGTTCCGGTTTAGAACCAGAATTAGGCGGTTTTTTACGGGATGCGCCAGAACGCTCTGGTTTAGAACCGGAATTAGGGGGAGTGCTGCGTCAAAAAGGTGTTTATGTTGACGAAATCACCTGTATTGGTTGTAAGCACTGCGCTCATGTTGCTCGTAATACGTTTTACATTGAACCAGATTATGGGCGATCGCGAGTAGTTCGTCAGGATGGAGACGCAGAAGAAGTCATTCAAGAAGCAATAGATACTTGTCCAGTTGATTGCATTCACTGGGTTGATTATACCGAACTGAAAAAGTTAGAAGATGAACGCAAATATCAGGTAATTCCTGTTGTCGGTTATCCAGTGGAATATGGTGTTGCTTCTACAGAACGGCGGCGTAAAAAACAAAAGTTAAAAAGCAAAAAATCCCGTTATTAATATATCAAGTGCAATCTAAAAATTAAAGGCTGGTTTTACCAGCCTCTTTTGTTTTTTGTGATTTATATTTTGATATTGAAGATTCTTGATGATTAAATCCTTGCCTAAAAGCTGTTGGAGAAATTAATTGTGTTAACTATCTTGGGTAATGCATAACCGCTTATTTCAGGTGATAGTGCTATGAAAACAATCTTTCTACTTTAGCCTGGTTTCGTGCAAGTTTTTTCAAAGGGAACAGGCAACAGGCAAAACTTACCCACGCGCTATATCTTGGGATTGAAGCAAGGACGCTTTGTACCTTTACTCTCAGAATCTGAATATAATTGTTTTTTACGCATTAGGTTTTATTATTTTCTGTTTCCCGTTCCCCACCTTGCAGGGTTTGGTAAGTGACATAAGCCGATTCCCTAAATTATTCTGTCTCCGGGAAGATTTGCACTTTGCCATCTGGACTAAGTACAGCACGCATTCTGACATTTTGTCCGTATTTATTAGGCGAAACGAAGGGTGCACCTACATTAGGCATTCCAGCACTATCAACAAATTCTCTAGCTGCTTTATTTAGGGGGAAAATCCGTTCAATAGTACCATCAACACCTACCATCAAGCTATACTCCAGCGTTTGTCGCAACCCAGTGGGTGGTTGCCAACGTTTTTGGATGTATTGTCTGGCTTCTGCCACCTGAGGTGTATCAAATAAAGTGTTGTCGGTAGCTACTTGTGTGGAAGTAGAAGTTTTGCTTCCATTTCTCAATCTCTCCACTAAAGGATTGCTACTACTTCTGACTGGAGAGTTTATAGAAGTAGGATTGTATTCTCCCTCAAGCTTTGGTGAACTTGCTGTGCGATTGGGTATGGTAGGAAGTGGTGGAGCAGTTGTGGCGATATTTGGGCTGACACTACTTCTGTTAGGAGATAGGCTTGGTGGTAGTTCCCGCCTTTTAGGCAAAGCAAGATCGGCGGGGCTAACTGCTCCAGGACGGTTTAGTGTAGGATTGGGTTGAATGGCAATTTGCTGGCCACCAATGCTGCTAGGTACTCCAAACTGGGAATTAGTAGACAAAGTCGGGTTTGCCTTCTGCGGTATATTCAATGCACTTCCAGAAGATGGCAGAGTGCCCTGCGGTAATTTAGTACTGGCGGTGGTTTGAGATGTAGAGAGGCCAGGATTAGATGATGTTGGTAAGTTGCTAATGGTGGAATTAGGCGCTGTTATCGGCGCTCTAGGGAAGTTAGAAGACAGAGGTGGCTGGGTAGAGCCTAAAGGTGGCAGTGGAGGTAAACTGTCTGGGGGTAAGAGTCCAGCTTGCGGGTTGGTTGAAGGTGTGGATTGAGCAATTGGTGCAGATTCAGTAGTAGGATTTTTGGCTATCTTTTGCTGCTTTGGTTGAGTGTTATTTACATATTGCCAAGTAAGTGGTAGTAATCCCACACCTAATACTAGTACGGCTGCCACTGGTGCCCAAGTTGGGAAGCTGAGAGTCGAACTGCGGGTACTTTCCAAACTAGGTAACGCCATGATATCAGCCGAGTATTCATCTAAGGCAGTTGCCAAATCGAATAGTTGGAGCAGACTGAGTTGAATTACTGGCCCAGATGCTTGGTTAGCGAGGGAACCGAGGAACAGCTTGTGATTCAAATAGCTGCTCGGTTCTAAATAGACTCTTGTCTGTGGTAATTGTGACGGAAAAGATTGTAATGTCTTAGTAGTAGCTGGTAGAGATGCGGGCTGAAAATCTGTTAGTTGTGAGTCATCAGCAACTTTACTGGAGTCTCGAGGACCGGCGAAACTGAACCAAAAACTTTCTGGAGATTGGTGAAGAAAATTCTGAACGTAGTTTGTGACTGCATCACACAAAGCTTCGAGTTGGTCGCGATCGCCCCGAATTGGGAATCTGCTTTCTTCTGGTAGTCGCGGATCGTCAAAACGTAGCTCAAAGCTTAACTGCTTGAGGACAGTTTTTCCCATCCACCGGGACAAAGGTGAGTCTTGTGCGAAAACTTCTAGCGTACAAGTGGGGGGTGTGTAGCGACGAATGACAGAATTTGATAGAGGCATGGCAGAAACTGCGAAGGAGATGATTGGTGATTTTGGATTTGGGATTTTGGAGGAGCAATCTAAAATCCGTCTTGGAAAGTTTTAACGCCAGTAGCTTTAAGTTGGCAAAGCTACCCAAATGAGTGCTTGGGAAACCTATCTACCACACTGGCTCAACTCTCCGCAAAATCTAAAATTTTGTGGAACGGTCTATAAGTGCTAACCACAAACGACGGTGCCCACCAGGGGCGCTGTAAAATAGTAAATCTACCAGCAGTTTGAGTGCCAGTTGGGTGAGTAAATCTGTTGAGATTTCCTCGTCCTCTTCCATTCGCTCTTGGTATGTGTTGCAGAAAGCATCAATATAATCTCCAAGTAAAGCGGTCTGATGAGGTTCCTGGTTATTTTCCGCCATTTGTTCTAATAGACCGACAGCACGACGAATTAATTCTTGGTGCTGTTTGGCAAGGTAGCAGGTGATGAGAACCAGCGATCGCGCTTCTTCTACATCAAGTTTTTTTCGCCCTCCTTGACCTTTGCGTAGCGGATTTGACTGGCGCAATCGCCATAAAGCTACGCGGTCTGGCACTCTTGACTCCAAATTCAGATCGATTGCTGCCGAGAGCATAGCCTCAGAACCAATGCCAGTTAAAGTTTCAAGCGCCAACAGTACTAAGTCTAACTGGGTTTTGATATTGTCCCATTGAACTGAGTTTGGGGCTGGGAGCTTGATTAAATCCTCCCACTGGGAATTTGGAGTGGCTGAATTGGTGGCCGAGTGCATAACTTTTAGCATAGGTGATCGGGCTAATAGGGACGGTTGCTGTTACCCATTTTGAAACAGACTCTCAAGCATTCAGGTTAGTTTCCTATAGCTATATTAGTCAGAAGCTTCAGCTAGCTTTTATCACTTTGGTAATCAGCATGTATCTCTGTCTTACTCTAAAGGAAAATTTATTTTCTACAAAGTAGAAATATAATTACTTCAACATCAGAACTATATAGCCCTAACTGCTTATTTAGTTCATAGCTATAAATAAACCTTATCAAATAGCCAAATCAGCGATCGCTAATAATAGCTGGGTAATTAATAATTAGCAATTCACAGTTCATTTTATAGCTATCAACGCCTGAAGAACCAACTCTTGTCTCGTAGCAGAAGAGAAATAAGAGAGACGATACGTGTATTTATTTACTTAATATCTCAGTATTATCGTATTTTTACCACTGTCTTAATAAAGGATAATTACTTATATATTTACTGTTTCTGCTACTTTTTGTTTCAGTTTTTTTACTCTCAGAAATTCAATATAGTTCGTATAAAATTTTCTCAGTAATAGAGCATTCACCAAAAATCATAGTGTTGTTAGCAATGCTAAGTATCGGAGTTTTACTCTGATACTGATTTTTTATGCTTTCTCTTCAGCAAAATCAACCACTTTTTAATGTGTCTTAAAAATTAGTCGTAATATGTTCATCAATACACTATTTACCAATCCGATACATTTTTTTAGAGTTGTTGTAATTGTGATTATTTCCATCACTTTACATGAACTGGCTCACGGCTGGGCAGCTATGAGTCAAGGTGATGATACACCAGAGCGAACTGGTCATCTCACATTTAATCCTGTGGTACATATGGGTTGGGAATCGATAATTTTTCTTTGTATTGCAGGTATCGCCTGGGGAAAAATGCCTGTCAATCCTTATAAGTTTCGCTGGGCAAAGCTAAGTAACATTTTGGTATCTGCTGCTGGGCCTTTGTGTAATTTGGGGTTGGCAATTTTATGTATCTCTTTATGCAAATTTTTTTTAAATTCTCCATTTAGAGAAATTGCCAGTATAGAATTCATTTATATGGCAGCTCGGATAAATTTAGTCTTATTTTTATTTAATCTTTTCCCAATTCCGCCACTTGATGGCTTTTATGTTTTTAGTGAAATTTTTCCAGGATTAAAAGCATTGGAAAAGAGTCAATTTGCTTCATTAGCTCTTTTTCTATTGTTTTTAATTCCAGGTATAGGTTCTGCCTTAGGACAGATAGCAAATTTTATTATCGCTATAGGCTTGCACTAAATCAAAAGTTTTAATTACATAAAAATAACTTCTGTGACATTCAAACAAACACTTGTATTAGCATCTGCCAGCATTGCTATCAGCTTGGCTAATGTCAATCTATCGGTTGTTGCAAAAGAAGCAAACATTTATTCGTTTCCCTCTTCTCAAAGTCAGCATATTCTAGCTAATTTTAATGATTTAAACTATGTCAAGAATTTGAATTTTTCATCAGTTAAATCAGTTAATACCAATACAGAAATCTCATACTATCAATCAAAAGATTGGTTTTTTCTGAGTTTAGATATTGGGGAGAAAAAACAACATCAATGTGAAAAGAAAAAAAGTTTTCTTTTGATGGATTTATATAATTTCTTGGCTCGTTTACTGATTGTAATAAGTTTTGGTTCCTGGGGTTTAGGTGGGTATTTTTCTGTTATTGAGGGTTATGTTAAACGCATACCGAAAAATTTTCTGCTATCTTTATACTTAATTTTTGGGCTGCTTTCTTTACTGGTTATCAGCAGTGCTTTTTTATCTACGTTTGCCTTTGCTTATCCAATCTCTAATTCTAGTTGTTTGTTGTAATGCGGGCGAAATACCCGCACTACATTTTACCTATTTCACATAAGCAACGGTCACACCACTACCACCATCTACTTGTTCTGCGGCTTCGTAGTGACTCACTCTAGGATGTTGCTGCAAATAGCTATGCACACCTTGCCGCAGTTTGCCAGTACCGTGTCCGTGAATGATCCATATCGGGCCTAGAGCCTCGGAAATTGCTTTATCTAAAAGCAATTCAGAATCAGCCACTCGTTTTCCGCGCAAATCGACTGTATTTTTGGAAGTGCGAATTGCTAGGGCTGGTGGTGCTGCTGGGGTAACTGGTGCTGGTGTTGGTTTTGATTTAACAATCGGTTCGGCTTTTTGCCCATCTAAAGATTCCACGTCTTCCAGCTTGACTGTCATTTTCATAATGCCAAAGCGAACAGTCAACTCACCATCATCATCGGGGGCGACTAAAACTTCTGCTGTTTGCCCAAACTGAGAAATCCGGACGCGATCGCCTACTTTAGGCATAAATCCAGCTTTTGGTTTTGCTGGTGTGGCTGGCTGGAATTTCTGTGCAATTTGATTGAGGGCGTTAGTTGCTTGTTGAGCATCTTGGGCGGTTGGCGTACCTTGCTGCAAGCGACGGATCACTTGGGCAATTTCACCTTTAGCTTGAGCGATCGCTTGTTGTACTGCTGCTTCTTGCGAAGCCTTTAAAGTACGTTCCCTTTCTTCCAAATTTGCGGCTTTGGCGGAAACTTCTTTATATAAACGTTCTGCTTGCTGCAACAAATTTTGCGCTTCGGCGGCTTTAGTTTCTTGGCGGCGGCGTTGCGCTTCTAAGCCAGCAATCACCTGGTTAACTTCGTCTGTTGCTCCTCCCAGATGGGTTTTTGCCTGTTCGACAACTTCTGGTTTTAATCCCAAGCGACGAGCAATAGTCAAGGCGTTAGAACGTCCAGGGATTCCCCACAACAACCGATAAGTCGGTGATAAGGTACTTTCATCAAATTCTACAGAAGCGTTCTCAAATCGCTCATCTTCATATTTCAGCGCTTTGAGTTCACCAAAGTGAGTTGTGGCTACTGTTAGTCGGGCGTGGTTAGCTAGATGTTGTAAAAGCGCGATCGCTAAAGCACTACCCTCGACTGGATCGGTTCCTGCGCCGACTTCATCGAGTAATACTAGGGAAGAAGGCGCGGGAACGTGGGGACGCGGCGACGCAGGGAAGTTTTCATTCTCCGCGTCTTCCTGTCTCTCCTTCTCCGTTTCTTTGCCTAGGGCATTCAAAATCCGGCTAATGCGGCGAATGTGACCAGAAAATGTTGATAAACTTTGCTGTAAAGATTGTTCATCACCAATATCTGCTAATATCTGGTCAAACCAAGGTATTTCTACTGGTTCTCTAGCTGGGACAAATAAACCCACTTTAGCCATCAATGCTGCCAAGCCTAGGGTTTTTAAGGTGACAGTTTTCCCTCCAGTATTTGGCCCAGTGATGGTTACTACCCGAATTTCCGGATTAATCAGCAAATCAACAGGAACTACTGGTTGGCTTTGTTCGTGTTGATGCTGCCACACTAAAAGCGGATGACGCAGTTGGCGCAGAGTAATGCTCTCTTGCTCCTGCCAGTTGATAAATCTGGGGGGATTGGCTCCCAGCCAAAAACTGTAACGTGCCCTGGCTGTAGCCAAATCTAAAGTAGTAACAATTGCTAATAATCTTTCGAGATCGGGTTTAACTGCCGCTACTTGCTCTGTTAAAGTGCGACGAATTACTTCTTCTTCTGTCTGCTCTCTTCTAATTGCTTGGCGTAATTGATTCCCTACAGGCACGATGCTATTAGGTTCTACATACAAAGTAGCACCACTGGTAGAGGTATCGTGGACAATACCGGGGATAACGTCTTTGTGTGTCACTTTTACAGGGATAACAAAGCGATCGCCTCTTTGGGTAATCAGTTGTTCTTGGACTGCGCTAGATTTTGCTTGTAAAATATTTTGCAGTTTTTGCGTAATTTGGCTGCGTAATCTCCGCAGTTCTGTACGAATTTCTCCCAGCTTTTGGCTAGCGCGATCTGTTACCTGCCCCCGTTCATCGATACAACGGTGAATTTCTTGTTCAAGTTCGGGATAAGTCCGTAAATCAGCAACTAACTCTGTCAGGATGGGTAAATCTTCTTGGTTATCAATTACACGACGTAAATTCCTACTGCCAGCCAGGGTGGTAGCGATCGCTAACAATTCGTCCCCTGCCAAAATTCCTTGGAGTTCTGCCCGTTCCAGAGAATCACCAATATCTTGAATTCCCTCAAAGGATAGACTTGCGGATAGACGGCTTTCCAGTTGGTAAACTTCTTTTGTTTGCTCCAACAACTGCGTACTTTCCGCCTGAGAGTCGGGAATTTTTAGCTGACGCGATGCGATCGCCCCTAACTTAGTTGCCGCAAAGGTGGAAAGATGCTGGCAGAGGCGATTCCATTCTAATAGTTCTAAGGTTTCAGACTGGATCAAGGGGCTTCAATATCTAATCTCAATATATGGTAACAATTCTGGCAGCCAGAAAGTTGAAGCTTGTTGCAGTTAATTGCAATAGGACAAATTTGTGAAAGTAATCAACAAAATTCTTGATTGCTTCACCACTTAAGTCCCAACTACGCTTTGTAGACAACTGTGCTGCATAACAACAGAGTTCAGCAGTAGATCGTGACATTAAAACAGCTTTTATTCCGTTCGCTGCACAGTAGGATTGTTTCGCTGGGTAAATTTACCCGATCCAGCAGGTTCAGAGCCTAGATACCGCCGTCCGGTTTTAGTGATTCAAGATGATATTTTTACTCAAAGCCGGATTAATACAGTTATTGTCGTAATTATCACTTCAAATACTCACTTAGCACCAGCACCAGGTAATGCATTATTACCCTGAGGTTGAGGATAGGTCAGAGTCCAGTTCTGTTTATCGTTTAATTGCCCGTACAAACCTTGCAGAATTAGTCGCAGTGCAGTACGAGTTCTTATGTAGTCTCTCACCAAATGAGTTCCAGGCGCGGCAGCGATATCGTCATAGTATTGACTGTAACCGAATGGCTTAGAACATTCACTACCAAAACCTTTGACAGTTAACACAAAAAATGGTGTCTCTTTGTATTTATTGGGAACCATAAATATACCATATACATGATGTTCACCACGCCAAGGTTGAACAACAACTTTAGTAGCCTGTACTTGAAATTTTTGAGTTTTTGATGCGAGAAAAGCTTCTGAATTACACTGAGAATCATTGACAGGCCAGAACAGAGTTACAAGACTGAGTGAAAGTAGTAAAACTAACACATAAATGAGTTTACGATGCATAAAGTCAACAAGAAATTTTATTTAATTGATGGTATCGACTAGGCAAGAGTAGTGACTAAAGCTGCAATCTCAAGATGACAAACTTTTACACAAAAAAATTGTAGATTTTATTTATATCAATTCAAATAATGTTGCCGATATCTAAACTATTCGTAAGGGCACAACAGTGTTAGATACACATCTTTCACATTCTTTTTTCAAATTGGTATTACATTCTTAAAATAAGCGATCGCTCATCTGATTTTTGTGGCAATCAACACTGATTTGGGCTGGAACTGGCTCAATATCAATTCGCACAGTAAAATTCCCAGATGCTCGAAATTCCAATATATGCAAATTAAGCTGATTGCAAACTACCTATAGGATTATTTTCAAAATAATCAAAAAATGGTACAAAAATTACAGTCTGAGAAATACTTTATAAAGCAAACATTAAATTATAAAATAAATGACAGTAAAAATTTCTATTCATTCAGATCCTCAACTTCTTTGAGAAGTTGAGGATATAAATACCATACAGAGAAAGTTAAAGGTATTATTAAAAATTTTTAAAAATATTTATATTTTTAATTATATTTTAGGAGACTTATAGAAACGAACTAATTTATGTAATTAGTAAAATTTGGGAAATACCTATGCAAATTAGAGAGAATAAATTAAGCAACTTCCAAAAAGAATCTTCAATAAAATTAAATAAAATAGATTATGTAGAATTTTATGTTGGTAATGCTCAACAGGCTGCTTACTTTTATTGCAAATCTTTTGGTTTTAGAACGATCGCCTATGCTGGATTGGAAACTGGGGTGCGCGATCGCAAATCGTTTGTCCTAGAACAATCAAATATTCGCTTTGTGTTTACGTCTCCCCTGACGCCAGACGGAGCGGTGGCTGAATATGTGAGGTTACACGGCGATGGAGTATATAATATTGCTCTGTTGGTTGATGATGCGTGTGCTTGCTTCCAAACTGCGATCGCACGGGGAGCAAGATCCATACAGGAACCAACTATCTGCAAAGGAGAAAATGGATATATTGTCAAAGCTGCGATCGCCAGCTATAGCGGCGACCTCATCCATTCATTTATTGAGCGTCATAACTATACTAATTTTGCACCGCAATATCATCCTATTGAAAACATCCCAATAGCAATTCCAACTAATCTAGCTGATATTGACCACATTGTGATTAATGTCGAATTAGGAAAAATGGATTTATGGGCTAACTTCTATCGTCAAGTATTAGATTTGCAGGAAAGCCAACAATTTACTAGTGATGATATCTCAACTAAATATTCAGCTTTAATGTCCAAAGTTTTGCAAAACAATACTGGTCAGATTAGATTTCCTATTAACGAACCAGCCCCAGGATACCGCAAATCACAAATTCAAGAATATTTAGATTTTCATCAGGGGCCAGGAATACAACATATTGCTCTGAGAACTAATGATATTGTTCAGACAGTAAAACAATTGCGGAGTAATGGTATTGAATTTTTAGATACACCTGACGTTTATTACGAAAATTTGCCAAACCGGATTGGTGAAATTGATGAAGATATTCATACTCTGCGAGAACTAAAAATTTTGCTCGATCGGGATGAAACAGGATACCTACTGCAAATATTTACTAAGCCATTAGTGGCTAGACCAACATTTTTTATTGAAATTATTCAGCGTAAAGGCTCGCAAGGGTTAGGTAACGGCAATTTTCAGGCATTATTTGAAGCTATCGAGCGCGAACAGGCTAACAGAGGCAATTTATAAACAATAGTTCAATTAGTGTGGGATACAATGTCCGCTTGCTTGTTCGTTTTACCTAAGCATTTATCCAAACGATCGTTGCATTTATAAGTTTTGCTTGAACGAAACTAAATTTTGTATAAGCATTTGTCGAAACGATCGTCGCATTTATAAGTTTGATAGAAGTGTTTGCAACAAACGCAAAAGTTTTGAGTATATTTGTCTTGTTTCATGGAGACTGTCTTTCTTCAGTAATCCTCAGCTGCTAAGATTTCTTACAGCATGGGTAGTAAAATACACGAAGATCGGCTATATTCCCCTAAGCATGGGAAAAAAAGATGTTCATGGGAATTACCAGGGGAAGTCTAAAAAATATTACAGCAAGGGTTCGTGCTTTGGGCAAAACCCTTGCTGGAGGGATTGCGATCGCACAGATTTTGGGGACAAATACCTCTGCAAAAGCGGCAGATACGGTTATTGTACGATTTGGGCCGTTTACAGAATCTATCTCTGTTGCAGATCTGCAAACTGCTGCCGAAACTGGAGAATTTCCCAGAGATTTGGAATTTTACACCAATAGTTTATCGGAACAACAGCGCCGCTTAGTTTTAGGAGCGCTCAGAACCAAAGTACCTCTAAATGTTGTCACTATTAGCCGATTACTAAATACGCAGATTGGAACAACAATTCTCAATGATTTGGCAACTGCTGTAGTTAGAAAAGATCGAGCTGGCGCACAAGCACTGAGAGCCGGATTTGTTCTTGGATCTGTTGCACCACAAGGCCTTTCAATACTGTCGTTTATCAAAAACTATCCTAGTAAACGCCTGGAAATAAGTTTACCGCAAGCATTTGCAGTTGCAGGGAGTTTGAACTCAGGTTTTTGGCTGACACAACAGTTTATGCTGGCGATCGCTCCTCAATTCAACCCCACCACATCCCAAATATCTTTTCCTTTTGATCCCAGCGAACAGGGAAGCGATCAATTTCAGGTTCTTGGCTTGCAATTGAATGACAAAAAACGCGAACGCAAAATTCCTGTTGATGTTTATTGGTCAAACGCTGCAACTACTGATAAACCTGTAATTGTCTTTAGCCACGGCTTTGGCTCGGTGCGTACAGATATGCGCTACCTAGCAGAACATCTCGCATCCCACGGCTACATAGTAGCGGCGCTAGAACATCCTGGTAGTAATGAAACAAGTACCAACTTAGCACTCAAAAACAATACCAAGATTTTACAAGCTCAAGAGTTTTTGGAGCGTCCCAAAGATATTAGCTTTGTACTTGATGAACTCGAAAAACTCAACCAAACAGCCAAAAACCCATTGCAAGGAAAGATAGCAACTAATAACGCAATGGTTATTGGCTATTCATTTGGCGGTGGTACAGCTTTAGCAATTGCTGGAGCCGAAATGCAACTAGAAAATCTCAAACAACGTTGTAAAAAAAATGTAGCTACATTTAGTTTCGGTGAAACACTGCAATGCGTAGCCCAAGAATTACCAAACAATAGGTATCAAGTAGGAGATAAGAGAATAAAAAGAGCGATCGCTCTTAGTCCTACTGCGGCTTTAATATTTGGTCAAACTGGTCTGAGTAAGCTGCAAGTACCAACTCTAGTATGGGCTGCTTCCGCAGATAAAACTGTCCCCGCTTTACCAGAACAAATTGTTGGCTTTAATCAAATCCCATCCCCCAAATGGCTGGTTGGCGTACTGGGTGCTACTCATCTCAGTGTCAAAGACCCCAGTACCACAATGGATCAGCAAACAAGACTAAATACACCATTATCGGGTGGTGAAGTAGTAGGTGAGCAAGCTGCTGATATTCGTAAATATCTGCAAGCTATAGCTTTATCCTTTGCTGCACAGCTAACTCCTGAAGCTGAGAAATACGCAGTTTTTCTCACACCAGATTATGCTCAGTTTGCTTCTACTCAGGCATTTCCCATTCGTCTAGTTACTGAGATTCCGCCGCAAGCGATGTTCTTAGTCAAAGAGTTTACAGGTAAATAAAACACAACGATTGGTTAAGATAATACCAAAAAATAAATTATGCAATATTTTATCTTTACCTAAATTACTTCCTTAAAGAGTCTCACACTCTTGATTGCAGATTTTTTTGGTATAGCCATATCTTAAGTATATTTACGAATGCAGAATGTATTTTGCAGCGTGTGTAATATACTTATCGATACACAGGTAAAATATCCATGTCAGACCAATTCACCTTTACCGTTACCAATAATACCGATCAGGCTATTACAGAATTGTGGGCATCTCCAGATAATGAAGAGTGGTCTCAATTTACTTTAGATGAGGAAGGAATTCCCTCATGTGAAACAGTAACAATTGCTTGGGCTGAGTATACTAATGATTCAGCCTGTGAATGGTATATCTCTGCTGTCTTTGAAGATGAATCAGAAACGGATTCAGCCTTATTTAACTTCTGTGAAGAACCAGATCTAGAATTTTCCTAAATTGCCGGTATCCAAAGGGGGTAGAAGCGATCGCCCCCTCATCTAATTTTAGATTTTGGATTTTGGATTTTGCATCTGGGTGGTGTGAATCCAACTCCTGTAATTATTTCTCAACTTGGTATCAGTTAAAGTTTTTTAAAAAATAATTTTCAGCATCCTAGGGACATCATAGCGATTCGCTACAAACAGTTAAATTTCTTTCTGTAAAAAATACCGTTGATGTCCTGGAGGGAAATTTTCCAGCACGCCAAATATTTGATAGCCAAGGCGTTCGTAAAAACCCAAAGATTGAAAGCTAAATGTATCTAGGTAAGCGTAACTACAACCGCGTTGTTTAGCTGCTGCTTCAGCTTTAGCCATGAGTTGCTTACCATAACCTTGACCCCGCAATGCTTCTGCAACCCACAGGTGAGAGATAAACAACCATCCCCATTGAGTTTTGCCAACTAAACCAGCGACAATTTTGTTATTATCGTCTCGAATCAACACAGCTAGCGGTTGATATACGTCTTTTTCACTTTGGCGATCGCTGTTATATTCAACAAGCCGATCAATCACAGTACGAATATCCTCTGGCTCAGGATGATCCTCCACCGTCAATTTTAGGTTTGCCATCTTAATTTCCTAGAACCAAATAGCGCTACAATTACACAACAATTGAACTTTCGGATTTGTACCATTAGTCCTTTGGCGATTTGACGCCTTAACCTTTATGTGCTGTTCCTGCACTCGATCCGGTTGGATCGTTAAGAATAAATTCAATTTTTTGTGACCTCTTGAACTAGTAGAATACAGACATTTTGTAGCAAAGTTGACAAAATGGTACAGCAATACTCTGTATCTAAATTAGCTTGTAGCATTTCAACGCTTGTAACATTTTTATGAATTCCCCCATTCGCTTTTTGATGTGTGCTCCTGACCACTACGATGTGGACTATGTGATTAATCCCTGGATGGAAGGGAATATTCACAAATCATCCCGCGATCGCGCTGTTGAACAGTGGCAAAAACTTTATCATGTCCTCAAAGACCACGCCATTGTAGACTTAGTACCGCCCGAAAAAGGTTGGCCTGATATGGTGTTTACCGCCAACGCTGGCTTGGTGTTGGGCGATCGAGTAGTTCTTAGTCGCTTTTTGCACAAAGAACGTCAGGGAGAAGAACCTTACTTCCAAAAATGGTTTGAAGCCAACGGTTACACGGTTCATGTACTCCCCAAAGACTTGCCCTTTGAAGGCGCAGGTGACGCACTGCTAGACCGGGAAGGACGTTGGTTATGGTCAGGTTATGGCTTCCGTTCAGAATTAGATTCTCATCCCTACTTAGCTAAGTGGCTGGATATTGAAGTACTATCTTTACGACTTATTGATGAGCGCTTCTATCATTTAGATACCTGCTTTTGTCCCTTAGCTAATGGGTATTTGCTCTATTACCCAGGCGCTTTTGATTCCTACTCCAACCGCTTAATTGAAATGCGAGTAGCAGCAGAAAAGCGCATCGCTATCGAAGAAGCCGACGCGGTGAACTTTGCTTGTAATGCGGTGAATGTGGACAGCATCGTGATCATGAACAAGGCCAGTGATGCATTGAAATCACGCCTTGCAGATGTAGGTTTCCAAATCATTGAAACGCCACTGACAGAATTTCTCAAAGCTGGTGGTGCAGCCAAATGTCTCACCCTGCGGGTGACAGAACCAGTCAGAGAAGAAGTTCATGCGAATGTTTCGGTAGAAAGTCGCATCATTCGCTTGGAAGGACATTTACTTGACTCTGGCTTAATTAACCGCGCTTTGGACTTGATTGTAGACACAGGCGGAAGTTTCCAAGTACTGAATTTCAACTTGGGAGAACAGCGCCAAAGTACTTCAGCCGCCGAAGTCAAGGTATCAGCACCATCCCACGAGGTGATGGAAGAAATTATCTCGCTGCTGATTGACTTGGGTGCGGTAGATTTGCCCCAAGACGAGCGCGATGCCAAACTAGAGCCTGTTGTCCAAGCGGGTGTAGCTCCTGATGATTTTTATGTGAGTACGATTTATCCTACTGAAGTCCGGATTAAGGGTCAGTGGATCAAAGTCCAAAATCAGCGCATGGATGGCGCGATCGCCATTACCCAAACCCCCAATGGTGTGGTAGCAAAGTGTAAAATATTACGCGATTTAGAAGTAGGCGAACAGGTAATTGTTGATGTTTTGGGTATCCGCACCATCCGCAAAACAGAATCGCGGGAACAGCGCAATGCTCAAGAGTTCAGCTTTATGTCTGGTGGCGTTTCCAGCGAACGGCGCGTGGAATTAGTTGTTGAGCAGGTAGCTTGGGAATTACGTAAAATTCGGGATGCTGGTGGTAAAGTAGTTTTCACCGCTGGGCCTGTAGTCATTCACACTGGCGGCGGCGAACATCTATCGCGGCTGATTCGTGAAGGATACGTGCAAGCGCTTTTGGGTGGAAATGCGATCGCTGTCCATGACATCGAGCAAAATATGATGGGTACATCCCTTGGTGTAGACATGAAGCGGGGTGTGGCTGTACGTGGTGGACACCGCCATCACCTGAAGGTAATTAATACCATTCGCCGTTATGGCAGCATTGCCAAAGCTGTAGAAGCGGGAGTAATTAAGAGTGGCGTGATGTATGAATGTGTGCAGAATAATGTACCGTTTGTACTTGCAGGTTCAATTCGAGATGACGGGCCTTTACCTGATACCCAAATGGATTTGATTAAAGCACAGCAGGAATACGCCCAAAACCTCGAAGGTGCAGAAATGATTTTGATGCTGTCTAGTATGCTGCACTCGATTGGTGTGGGGAATATGACACCCGCCGGCGTGAAAATGGTGTGTGTGGATATTAATCCAGCCGTAGTGACTAAGTTAAGCGATCGCGGTTCAATAGAATCAGTGGGTGTAGTGACAGATGTGGGATTATTCCTCAGTCTGTTAACACAGCAGCTGGATAAGTTGACAAGTCCATACATTTCTAAGGTAGGTTAAGAAATATAGACGCAAAGGTAAGAAAGGGAATGGCAAGAGTAGCTTTCAACAGAGAGTTGCAGGTTAATTGGGTAAGTTTTATCGCTGATTTTTTGTTAGCGGGTATGGTGATTGGCCCGCTAGCTGCTCCCTTTCTTGCTGCGTCTGGGGTATCCTTACTGCCAGGGATTGCCAATATCATTTATTTCATGGGCAATCATGTGTGTCCACAACCGGATATGGGGTTAGATTTAGCATCACCTCATATCATGGCTGTATGTATGCGTTGTTACGGCACTGTCACAGGTTTGTTCATTACGCGCCTGTTATGTGGGGCGACTGGTGGTAAAGGTTTTTACTGGTTAAGTCAGTATGGCTGGAGTGGTGTAGCCATAGCCAGTGTGCTGATGATGGCTTATCCTTTGGAATTAGCAGCCCAGGTTTTTGATTTGTGGAATTTTAATAATTACGTTGTCACCGTTTTTGGCTTGATTACGGGTTTGGCATGGGGGTTATTTACTATGCCAATTTTGCACGGGCGACTTTCATCACAATAAATAACCACAGGTAAATATTGCTGTTTATCTATGTTTCTATATCCAAAACATCGCTGCAATTAATCGCGATCGCATATTTTCTTGACTCGTAACTAAGACAGCTATACAATTCAGATTACATAGAAGGGGAGTAGCTGCTGGTCATGAAAAGCCAGCACATCTGAATCAACATACTGGCGATGAGCCTGGTTCAGATGACAAATATAAAATATTTGGAAGCGAGACCTTCACTAAGTTCACACAAAAATGTGTGGAGCTTGGTGAGGGTTTAGTGCTTTCATCAGGCTTCACATCGTTCAACGATTCTTCAGGAGCTTGAGAGAGTGCTAACAGCTTTTACCGCAGGTTTGTTATTAATTACAGTTTCAGAGTTAGGTGATAAAACATTTTTTATCGCCGTAATTTTAGCAATGCACCACTCGCGGCGGTTGGTATTCGCAGGGGTGGTAGCCGCTTTAGCTGCAATGACAATTCTTTCGGTGATGTTGGGACAAACAGTGTCTTTGTTACCCAAGGTTTATATTCATTATGCCGAAATCGCTTTGTTTATTGCCTTTGGTATCAAGCTACTCTATCAAGCTAGTAAGATGTCACCCGCTAGTTGTGATACAGAAGTAGTAGAAGAAGCTCAAGCTGCGGTGAAGCAAGCAGATTTAGAATCACCCAAACGCAAAACGCCACTGACAATTTTAACCGAAGCCTTTGTCCTAACATTTATGGCAGAGTGGGGCGATCGCACGCAAATTGCTACCATTGCTCTAGCCGCCTCATATAATCCCATTGGGGTAACTATAGGTGCAGTGTTAGGACACGCCATTTGTGCTGCGATCGCCGTAATTGGTGGCAAAATGATTGCTGGTAAAATCTCGGAACGTCAACTGACTTTGATTGGTGGATGCTTGTTTTTAATCTTTGGTGTTGTTGCTGCTATTGAAGGAGCATAACCAAAAGCAAAATTCAACTTAACCTAACCCTTTTAGGTGTCAGCCTCAAACATATATTTTTCTTAGTGTCTTTGCGGTAGAGAAATTATTTTTAAACCAAGGAGACACTAAGACAGAAAGACGAAAATATACTTTAATGGGTGCATCCCAGTTTTTATTTTGCGACTAGAGAATAAAAACTTAATCTCCGCAGAATGGATGGTTTGACAATTAGTACTTTAGCACCACTCAAAAAAGTGGGATGCTCCCTACTTTAATTACCGAGTGCCTTACTTAAATTTGACTTGCTTCTGGGCTATTTTGCTTCACACACAAGCATACGAATTTTCTATAAGTTATCTGAAGTCCATGTTGTTAGTGACAATAGTAACTATCTTAAACATGACTTTTGTTACAGGCGTAACCCTGATTATACTGACTATATTAAGAATATCCAAATTCAGGAATGTAAGGCAGATTAAAAAGTATATGAACCGTTTTAAATCTATTCTTCTTGGAGGCTTATTAGCAGCTGCTTCAACTGCTACTCTTTCCCAAAATGCTAATGCTGCTGAAGTTAAATATCAGCATGATAATTTTCATCCTAATACTGTGGCTGTTAATCATAGTAACGTACTTCGTGAGCGTCAACTTCATGAAAAACAAGCTCGTGAATTACGTGAACGTCAACTCCGCGAACAACAAGCTCGTGAATTGCGTGAGCGTCAACTCCGTGAAAAACAAGCTCGTGAGTTACGTGAACGTCAACTCCGCGAACAACAAGCTCGTGAATTGCGTGAGCGTCAAGCTCGCCTTCACCACTAAGCTTTGAATTTGCACAAAGGTTATTAGGAGAGTATTACTACTCTCCTTTATGCCAATTAATTTAAGCTCATTCCACTTCTTTTAAGGGTGGATTTTGCGTTTTTGTTATTCGGCATTTGTTTTTACTAATAATCAGTATGGGTGTAAGTATTAGTACCCTGATCAATTGATGATGGTTTCCCCACATTAGTAACTTTCTGTCTAATCTCTATAAGGAACAGGCTTTTCTATAGTTACTTTTTTAGAATTCATAATTTAGTTTATAACAATAGGAATTTCAATCCAAAATTCTGTACCTTTCCTTAATTCAGACACGAAACATATACTTCCACCATGTTTTTCCTCAATAATTTGCCGACTAATAGATAACCCTAATCCTGTTCCTTTACCTACAGGTTTAGTGGTAAACATCGGTTCAGATAATCGCTGTTTGACTTCTTCTGTCATACCAATGCCATTGTCGGCAATTTGAATTATTACTCCTGAGCTTTGTTCTTTGATATCAGTCCGAATTTTAATCTGTCCTTGGTATTCTCCCAAAGAAAAATCACTATTGATAAACTCCTCGATTGCATCAATTGCATTAGCAAGAAGATTCATAAAAACTTGATTCAGGGGGCCGGGAAAACATTCAACAAGGGGCAAATTTCCATAATCTTTAATCACTTCGATTTCCGGGCGTTCTGGAGTAGCTTTCAGGCGATATTGCAGAATCAATAATGTAGAGTCAATACCTTCATGTATATCTGTAGGTTGGACAATCGTATCATCCCGGCGGGAAAAGTGCCTAAGTGCATGAATCATCTGTATCATCCGCTTTGTGCCTTTATGCATAGATGAGATGATTTCTGGAAAGTCGCATATCAAATAATCTATATCAACTTCATCTATTTTGTTAGCTATTTCTTCCTCTGGTTGAGGATAATATTTCTCATAGAGACGGAGCAAATCAATAAAGCTTTGAGTATATTCTGCGGCGTGACCAAGATTGCCTAAAATGAAGTTGACTGGATTATTAATTTCATGGGCAATACCAGCAACCAATTCACCAAGAGCAGACATTTTTTCTCGTTGTACCAAGTTAACTTGAGCTTGATGCAGATTATGCAAAGCTTGTGATAGTTGAGATGTTCTTTCTTCTACTCTTTGTTCTAAATCTTGAGTCAGCTTTTGTAATTTGGCTTCAACTGCAAGACGTTCAGCTACTTCTTGTTTAAGTTGCTGATTTTGAGTTTGCTGCTGCTTGGTGAGGTTGCGGATTTTTAAATGAGTTCTAACACGAGCTAGTACTTCTTCTTGCTCAAATGGTTTAGTAATGTAATCTACTGCACCCAAACTGAATCCTTTAACTTTATCAACAGTGTCGGAGAGGGCTGTCATAAAGATGATGGGGATATCAGCGGTTACAGGATTTGATTTTAAGCGATCGCAAGTAGTAAATCCATCAATTCCTGGCATCATCACATCTAATAAAATGATATCAGGGCAAGCATATTCAGCTTGAGCGATCGCACCCTCACCATTTACAGCAACTAATATCTCTGAACCAGTATCTATTAATGCTTCTGAGAGTACTTCTAAATTGTTGGGGTTATCATCCACAATTAAAATTACCCCTGTTTCCAGAGTAGGTATATTCATTGTTCACCTTTACGATATAGCTGAATCAATTCCTTGATTTTTTCAATTTGAAAGCTTTTTGCTAGTTGTAGTAACTCTTCAGCAAAAGGTAAAAACTTTTCATCTAAATTTTTTAGCTGCTGTGCTTGCTCTCGAATGGCTTTAATGTTACCCCTCATCGTCAATTCCAAAAGTTGCTCAAGTGTTTCAGGTGGAATAACTATTGAATCAGAATTTTTTGGTTCTTGCGCTGATTCATAAATCCAGTCAATTTGAGGAACACTGACAACAGAAATATTTTCTTGAGCGGTATTTGTGAGTGTTTCATTATCCAATTTTTCTGGGACACTTTCATAAAGCCATTCAATTTGTAAATATTTCTGTAAAATTACTAGTAAATCATCAGCATTGACAGGTTTTGGCAGAAAGTCATCTGCACCAACTCCTATACTCTTGTGTTCGTCAGATTCAAATACGCTAGCAGATGAAACAATAATTACTAATTCTTGAAACTCTGGCATTTGTCGGAGGCGACGTGTTAGTTCAAAGCCATCCATAACAGGCATTGTCAAGTCAGTAATTATTAAATCTGGCAAAAATTGCAGAGCTTTTTCTAATGCTTCTTGACCGTCAGTTGCTTCTGACATTACAAAGCCAATTTCTTCTAGCAAACTGATAACGACTGAACGGTTTTCCCACTTATCATCAACAACTAAGATTCTGCGTTTACCATTGGCGATGCCAACAATTTTTCCACCAGTTACAACTCTAGCTGATTGCATCCAGTCAACTGATTCTTGTAAATCTAAGTCAATCCAAAAGTTACTACCTTGACCTAACTCACTCTTGACTTCAATTTTACTGCCCATTAATCGTATAATCTTTTGGCTAATAGCTAAACCTAGCCCAGTACCTTCTGATTGTTTTTTAGTATCTCCAACTTGCTCAAATGGTAAAAATATTTTATCTACCTGTTCTTGGCTCATTCCAATTCCAGTATCAGTAATTTGGAAGCGAATTCTCTTAGTTATTTGTTGGCTATCATCAACACAACTAACATTAAACTTAATTCCGCCTTTTTCTGTGAACTTAATCGCATTACCTAACAAATTGATTAATACTTGTCGCAATCGCTTTTCATCTGCACAAATCCCAACAGGTAAATCTGAAGTTGGTTGATAAATAAATGAGATACCTTTTTGATCGGCACGAATTCGACAAATTTCTACAACGCTTTGGAGGAATGAGGGAAAATGGAAATCATGATTATAAAGTTCCATTTTCGCCGCTTCAATTTTAGATAAGTCTAAAATATCAGTAATTAGTGTTAGCAAATGTGAACCGCATTGATGAATAATTCTTAAGCCATCTTGTTGTTTTGTAGTTAAGCTTCTATCACGTTGGAGAATTTGAGCATAACCTAAAATGCCATTGAGTGGAGTTCGCAATTCGTGGCTCATATTAGCTAAGAATTCGCTTTTGGCACGATTCGCTCGGTCAGCAAGTTCTTTTTTTGCCTCTAGCGAGCGATAGGATTCAGCTAAGGTTCCAGCCATCTGGTTAAATGCATCTGCTAGTTGTTCAATTTCATCTTTAGTTTGAATATGTAGACGATATTCTAGATTTCCTTTGCCGATGATTGCTGCTCCTTGTTGCAACTGTTGAATTGAGCGAATTACTGGTAGGAGAATCAACAATAATTGGCCAACAAAAACCAAGAGCATAGATACAATGAGAATTTGTCTAGCTAGTTGAGTATTTTGTTTGAAATTATCAAATTCTTGCTTTGCTAAAACATCCTGCTTTTGTAGCTTCTGAATTAATACATTTAAATATAGTTCAATATCTCTAGAAAAAGCATTAATCACACGAAAATCTTGTTGAGATTCAGCTAATTCTAAAGGTTTATCGGCATAGGATTGACTAGTTAGCTCTGTGACCAATTCAGCAAGCAGATTATGGCGATCGCGAATTTTAGCTAACTCCGAAGCTATGCCTGGATTTAAGTTTTCTAGCAAAGATAAGTCATTGATGAATACAGATAATGCATCTTGATATTTCACCAAATTGTCAGTATCTTGCCGCAGCAAAATCATGTCTTTCAGCGCCGCTACCTGGTTATTTAAAGCAACATTTATTTTTAGGATAGTTATCAATGCTTTAGCATTTCTTGCTTGGGTATCCTGCGCTCTCTCTTCAGCTTGTCTAATGAATAGATCGCCGCCAATTAAGGTAGAAGCAACGAGTCCAACGACAATCGCAGACGACCCAATGCACTTGGTCGTAATTCGCATAAATTTGTGTCGCCTTATTTAGTGGGAACTCGCTTTTGAAATTCTCTAATGATGTCGTAATCTCCATCTTGTACCAAAGTATATCCGGCTCCCACAGCACCGGCAGGATCTACCAGGCCAGCTGGTGCGTCAATCAATGCCTTTTTTAAGGCATTTTTCAATTCAATAGAGACTTTACTAGAAGCAACAATCGGTACGCTGGGAAGTGGCACAGATTCCCAGATAATTGTGTATTTTTTTGGATCAATTTTCTTCTCTTTAATGAGTTCAGTATAAGATCGCCTATCGTCTGCGATCGCATCTACTTCTCCTTGCTCCAAAGCTTGCTTTGATTTATCATGGCTGCCAGAAAATACGACCAAGCTAAAGTCTTTGTTGGGGTTGATGCCGAGTTCCTGCAATTTAGCCATTGGTACGACATATCCAGAAGCCGATAACTTACTAACAAAGGCAAATCGCTTACCGTTCAAATTTTGTAGAGTTTTAATACCACTACTCTTGCTAGCAATAATTACAGATGTGTACCACGGTCGCTTAGTATCTCGATTAATAGGGGAAACCAGGGGTTCAATTTTCGGATCGCGCAGACGAGCTGCGATGTAGCTACTCGGCCCGAGGTATGCTAGTTCTGCTTTCCCTTGAATTAAGGCTTCAACTGCTTTTTCGTAGTCCTTGGTAATTTCAAATTTAAATGGTCGCTTCAAAGCTTGAGCCAAGTAGTCAGCCAACGGTTGCAGTTTCTTTTCCTGTTCGGCTGAAACTTGCCAGGGAATCACCGCCATTGTGAGAGTTGTTTGTTCGTCTGTAGCTTGATTGGCTGTGCTAGCAGGCGACTGAACAGTACCTGGTTGAGTTGCAGAACTTTCACGAGTGGGAGTACAGGCTGTACCAAATATAGCGATCGCTAATACTGAAATCCAGAAAGTAACATTTCTGTTAGGGAAACTATCCACAACTTTACAAAAAAGTTGCTGATACATAAATTTTTTCCTTTTGTAGCCTGTTTTGTAAAAAAAGCTTTACAACTTTATTAATCCCAAAACCGTACATCTACTCACATCATTGTTAAAAAATTTTACTAATTTTGATATGTTTTAGTATAAATACTCAAAACACTCGAGATTTTTATGAAATACTAGAACCTCTTCCAAGTTTGAGAAAAAATCTTACAAATAATAGTTAGGGGTTTAGCATTGCTAAACCCCCTAAAAATCCTTGTATCAAGTTGTTTGTGAATAGGTATGAGATTTGAGAAGGGTTAATACCCAATCCTTGGTGGTAGTCTTTCAACTCAGCACACGTTACTCACGACTCTTCATTTTTTACTTTCTGCTGGGGCTGTAGGAGATACCGCAGGTGTAGGAACTGAAGAAGCTATTGCTGCTTTGTTAATTTCGTCTTTGTATTGAGCAGGTGCTAAAGCTGAAGCGGTATTAAACAGAGGTTTAGCTTCTGTAACTTTGCCTTGTTGCTTCATTAGCATCGCCTTAGCCAAAACTGGGCGAAAATCCTTCGGATCTTTCTTAATTGCTTGGTCGTAGGCAGAGAGAGCTTGAGTATAACGTTTCTGAGAAGCGTGGACTGTGCCCAAAAGCACCTGCACGGCAACCGTATCTACACTGCCAGGCTGGATTTTATTTGCTTGGGGTGCAGCAGTCAAAGTATCTTGCAATAAACCAATAGCTGCTTCAGGGCGTTGTTGGCTTAACAGCAGAGATACCATCCCTTGTAAAGCTTTCAAGTCGCCTGGTTTTGTAGCCAATATGGAACGGTAAGCTTGCGCTGCACCTTCCTTGTCGCCAATTTGCTGTTTTGCTTGAGCTAACAGTACTGCATATTCTGTCTGCTCTGGATTGAGCTTGGCTAGTTTCTCTAAAGGTTCAATTACTCCCTGAATGTCTCCTTCTTTGATACTTAAGAGTTCTAGCCTTGCCTGTAACAGTCCTTTGAGAGCAGTCTGATTTTCTGGTTCCCGTTGCAAAACCAACTGATAACCCCGGGCTTCGTCTTGCAGTTTTGATTTTTGGTCAGGGGAAGGCAAATTTCCCTTGGTGCTGGCGTTATTCTGGGTTGGGGGTTGTGTATTATTATTATTAAATGCAGAAATCAGGGGAACCATCGAAATTCCCACAAAAGCAAGAACTGCCAGAGCCAATACGACCTTAACTATCCAGCTGCGCGATTGAGACACAAGACTTATTTCTCCTGAACTTTATTGACATTATCATTTACATAAATCCGAAAGTTAAAAATTTCAAAAACTTTGCGGAATACCGTCGATTGCCTGTGAATTTTATAACAAATAACTATCCACGCTGCTAAAGTAAGTGATGACTTTAGGAGGAGCCGTCAGAATTCCAGCTATGATATGCTTCCCGAAACCAGTCTAAAGACGCTAAATTACACATTTAGTGTACAAATGCCTCTTTAGAATCCTCTAGAGCGCTCGGTCGTGGTTGGTTGAAAGCAAATATACTTTCATCAGCCGCACAAACGCTCTTTTCAGCTGCCTTTGTAAAATCCCACAATGGGATGTGTCTCCGCCGCAAGGAGTTTTTTATGAATTCCGACCTGATGCCGTCACCTGAATCTTCCAACTCTTCTGCCTCTAACCAGGGCCCAACTACGGTAGAGGTAGCAGCTGATGTTCCTACATTAGCAGCCCAGTCCTCTAAACTTGAGAATTCGACTGTTAACCCTAACGAGACTGCCTCAAATGGGAACTTCGCTAATCGGCAGCAACCGATTCCACCTCCCAGTGAACCAATGCAGTACCGCGCCATCGGCTTAGTCCGAGGTCGCTACCGTGCCAGTGACGAACAATTTACTCAAGGCGATCTGCTGACCCCAGATGGTGTAGAACTCAATGCCGTACTCCTAGGACGGATTATGAGTTTAGTTAAAAATCACTTGGATTTAGAACAAGAACATCTGTGGGTAGTTTATCCGCGCACCAGACAAGAAAATGACGCATTGCACCTCCAAATTGTTGGTGTTTGGGAGCCAGAAAAACTGGCTAAACATCTAACAGAGGAGGACGAGCCAGATTCGGAGTCAGAAGAATTACAGACCCCGGATGATGATGTGTCCGAAAATTCTGACGAGACTACAAGTAACTTAAAACCCTCATCAGACATTCCTGATGGTGGTTTCTCAGTTCGTGGTGAAGTAGTCTACCAGTCTTTTGACACTAAGAGCTTAGTAGTCAAAATCAAGCAGGCTCCGCGTAAACCAACTGACAAACCCAAATATTTTAAGTTGAAACTAACGGGTGTTTTGACTACCAAGGCTGTAGGGAAGTTTTGGGACTTTCAAGTCAAGCGAGAAGCTGACTTATTGCTAATAGAAACCGCTGAAGCGATCGCGGACTTACCCAAAAAGCGCAAACCACCATTCAGAGGTGCGCCTCGTGGTGGTCCTGGTGGTGGCAGAAGACCATTTCCACCCAGACGAAATGGCGAAACCCCACGCCCAATCAAAAAAATAGGCGGCGATTCCTCTGTGGTGTCGAAACCTATACCAAAAATACCTGCTCCTAAGCCGATAAAGCGGGCGAAACCGCCTCAAGAGTAGGGCATGGGGCATAGGGCATAGGGCATGGGAGTTATTTCCCCCCTTCGGGTTCGCCAGTCGCCTGCGGAGGGAAACCCTCCCGCAGCGCTGGTCTCACCTTGTCTCCCCTGTCCTCCTTGTCCCCATTATTCATGTCCAACTAATTCCCAGTATCAAAATTCCGTCCAGCGGTCTTGAGGTAAAAAAGAACGCTCCATCGGAATTGGGGAAACTGGTTCTGTCAGGGTAAATTTGCCAGCTTCGATCCACTGTTTCAACTCTAGGGCGACTTGCCTAGATAAAAACAAACTGGCTAGAGGTGCAACACGCACAGTTCTACCCTCAATGGTGACGCGCCCAGACTTGAGTTGGGCGTAACTCACCAAACCAAATGTGGGACGAACGCGCCGGGGAATGGAAAAGTCTACGATGGGCGCAACTAATTCTTTATCTTGCACAGCACAATGTTCAACTACTTCTGCGGATAAGACAGGAAGTGGTACACCTACGCCCAACATCAATGAAGGGCCATAGCTTTTGAAATAACATCCCCTCACCCAACGAGCATCCATCTGCTTGGCATCACCAATTAAAGCTAAAGTGGCAGCAGGACCAATGGGGGTATGATTCGCTAAACGCTTTTGTAAGGGGAAGTGTTGAGTACCTTCCCAGGCGACATAACCAATCCCACCGCCTAAAAAAATCCTTGTTCCAATACCGATAAGTTGTAAATCTGGGTCATTGAGCAAAGGTGAAATTGCACCAGGGTTAGAGTAAACAGCATTACCTAAACGTGGTTGTAATGGCCCGAGATAAGTAAAAAGTGGGCGATCGCCTCCATTTACTCCCACAATAAAATTTTGGTAAAGATTACGCGGATTAAATAAATAAAACTGATTTATTGTTTCCCGCATGATTGTGGTTTCAAAGGTGGCTCGTGGGTAACAATCTGTCACTTGCCCTTGTGCGCGGACTTGTACAGCTTTACCTGCAATCAAATCTTCAATGACATGACCGCCACCACGTTCCCGAACTTCCTCTCCGTCAATCGTATCAACGGGACAACTGGCACCAAGGTATAAATCTACTGCCCCAAAACCAGAGTATGCTGGCACACCATCCAACCAACAACGGCGAATTTTGATTGGGGGGTCAGTGTGTCCCAGATTAATAATTGCACCACTCGATTCCATTGGCTCAAAAGTGCCTGTGGTAATCACATCAACTTCCTGAGCAACTTTAGTAACACCAACTTCAGCAACTCGTGCTTTTAATTCTTCAACTGTCAACACCACCGCACGTTGGCTGCTGATTTTCTCG
The DNA here is from genome assembly GCA_034530615.2 of Aulosira sp. ZfuVER01. Classification (GTDB taxonomy): domain Bacteria; phylum Cyanobacteriota; class Cyanobacteriia; order Cyanobacteriales; family Nostocaceae; genus Aulosira. Next base: position 26,830 of record JAVRCV020000031.1, on the reverse strand, counting down.
TTAATTTCCGCAATTGTTCGCATATCAAATGTAGCGATTCATATATTAGTTGTGGAGCAGGATAGCTGCCACGTGAAATTATTATATTTGTCTACTCATCTAGGCACAGAAGCATCAAATAGCTTTAATCTGTCCCACCACCTCAATTTTGTTTTGTTCATTAGCTCGTAACACCACTGAGTCTCCAGATTTCGGGTAAATATCGCTGGTGAGTGTTGTAATGTTGATTTCGTGAGTAATCATCACAATAACGCCAGGGGTGTTACGGTTATTTAAAATAAACTGACGTAGTTTTGCAGTTTGCTGAGATTGGGTTTTGTAATTACTGAAGAAGGAATTGATAGTGGGGAAAGACTCTACTTTACCCAAATTAAGTAGTTTTGCAGTCTCTAAACAGCGACACCATTGGCTTGATAATACTCTAGAAACTGGAATTTTTTGAGTTTTAAAAGCTTTTCCGATTCTTATGGCCTGTTTTCTGCCTTCATCTGAAAGATTGCGTTGTGTAGAACAATCATTAAGCTTGAAATCAGGCGGATCGCCAATTCCTGGAGCTAAAGCATGACGCATAATTACTACATAGCCTCTTCCCTGGCGAAGACGAAACCAAATTTTTGCTTCAGAGTTACCAGAAACATTAGTTGTAGAAGGTGAAACTGAACTTTCCTGAGTACTATCCACAGATTGTTGAGGTTGTGTGATAGTTGTGGCTGTTTGCTTTTCTTGAGTTTTAGGTTTGTATAAAGGTTTGAGCATTAATAATAAAGCAATAGTACCAAGACCAAAGATAATGTAACGACGAATCATGACATACTGAAATTAACTAACAGAAATCTAAATTGGCTAATTTTACTTATTAAAGTTGTTGATTGAGTTCAGGTATGTTTTATACCCATTCAAAAAAAGCGATCGCTATTTGTTTGACGCAAATTACAGCGCGTCTGTAAATCACTTAAGCTTTTAATTATATCCGTAATTCCAACACTAGAAACCATCTGCTGCTATCTCCTTCTATACATCAATTTCTCAGTTGTACTTTGTGCAGCAATTCTTCTTTAATGCGGCTGAGAATAGAAGCTTCATCCAGAGTTGACAAAATTCGACTAATTACTGCTTTTGGCCCATCAGGCCCCCAAGTCGCACCATTAGCTAAATAAGCTTTCGTCACTTGTCCAATCCCATAGGAAGAAACACCAGCTACACCAGCTTGGGTTACTGCTACTGAAATATAAGGGCCAATAGCAGCACCGGCAGTTGCAGTTGCAGAGATACCAAGTAAAGTTTTTAACCCACTCAAGCCCAAATTTGCTAGTAATTCACTGACACCAATACCACCCATACTCAGAGCGATTTTTTGCAGCAATTGTACAGCCCCAGCTTCGGTCATGGGAATGCCATAGAGTTTAGATAAACCTAAAATTAGAAAAATATCAATTGCAATACTGCTGAGTATATCTACCACGGTAACAGGATTGAGTGCGATCGCTAATGCTTTGGTCATAACAGCTTTCCAAATTAGCTGATTAGCATTCTGTTCCCGAATCATTAGTTTTCGCTGCACTAATTGCTCATTGACTGTATCCGCGTAAAGCATTGTATTTAGCGCTACCAAGGCTTTGCCTTCCCGGTGCAGAATTTCTAAGATTTTTAGCTTAAGTTCCTCAACTTGGGCATTACCTGTACGCAACTGTATACCCCTACTACCATCCGGGCGAAGAATCGCCGTTTTTACCAATGGTGATGCGGCCGCCATGACAATTTCTAAGGGTGAAACTAGCTCCTTAACCCTCTCATCCCGAATTTTGTGATAAATTGCCATCCTGTCTGCTTCTGGATACTGGTCTACTTTGTTAAATACCAGAATTATCGGTTTACCGGCTTCCCGTAATTGCGAAAGAGCAATTTGTTCAATCTTTGTCATATCACCAGCAATCACAAACAGAATTAAATCTGCCTGTTTTGCTACTTGTTCGGCTAAAGCGGCACGGGTATCACCATCAATTTCATCTAATCCTGGTGTATCGATTAATTCCACCTGAGATTGACCGACTGCTGGTAGCGTAACTCGCAAAGCGCGTTCGGTTTCGCCAATGGCTTCTTCGTTAATACTCCAATTAACTCTTTGAGCATCACGAGTTACGCCATGCAAAGGGCCAGTTTCAAACACTGATTGCCCAACTAAAGCATTAAGTAGAGAAGATTTACCGCGTCCCACCATCCCAAAAGCAGCAATCTGCACCACCATGCGGTCTAACTTCCCCAGCATAGTTTCCAGATCGTTAATTTCTGTCTCCAAACCGCGCTTTTCTTGGGGCGAGAGGTCGAGGTTGGCTACTAAATTTCGTAACGCCGTTTGTGCCTTTTTATAGTTGAGTTCAGTCTGAATGTCTTCAAAACTGAAAATGGCACTATCTAGTTCTTCCTCCCAATTAAGGGAATTGGCATCAGTATTGGGTGAATTGCTGTGATGAGGTTCGGGCAATGTGGAAGTCATGTCAATTTTAAATTTGAGATTTTAGATTTACCTCACATCCGATCCTAGTTTGTTTTAGCAAGGGTTTGAGGAGAGAGGAAAATAGAAGGATGTTGCACCTGCATGAAGACGTTTGCCTGTGGTTTCCGTAAATAGCTCAAGATTTTGGGGTGCAAAATGTTCTAGAGTGAAAAATGCATCTAGTAGCGTTAGGAACTTGACTAAATCACCTGTGCGGAAAATCGTTATTGCCGGTAACTGGAAAATGTTCAAAACTCAGGCAGAATCCCAAGATTTTTTACAGGGATTTTTGCCGTACCTGGAGGAAACACCCCAGGAGCGAGAAGTTATATTGTGCCCTCCTTTTACTAACTTAAGCATTTTATCTAAGAGTTTGCACGGTAGTCGTGTACAGCTAGGAGCACAAAATGTCCATTGGGAAGAAAATGGAGCCTACACAGGTGAAATTTCTGGCCCCATGCTCACAGAAAGTGGTGTGCGCTTTGTTATTGTCGGTCATAGTGAACGACGGCAATATTTTGGTGAAACAGACGCAACTGTTAATCTCCGCCTCAAAGCTGCGCAAAAGTTTGGTCTGACCCCAATTTTATGTGTAGGCGAAACTAAACAACAACGAGACGGGGGGGAGACTGAAGCCCTGATTAGCCGCCAGCTAGACAAAGGCTTGGTAGGTGTCGATCAAGATAACCTAGTGATTGCTTATGAACCAATTTGGGCAATTGGGACAGGTGACACTTGTGAATCAACAGAGGCGAATCGGGTAATTGGCTTAATTCGCAACCAGTTGAGTAATCCCAATATTTCAATTCAATATGGTGGCTCAGTCAAGCCCAATAATATTGATGAGATTATGGCTCAACCTGAAATTGATGGGGTTCTGGTGGGAGGAGCCAGTCTAGAACCTGATAGTTTCGCCAGGATTGTGAACTATAAATAGTCAAATTGGGCATTGAGCATTGGGCATTTGTCATTCTTACAAAGTTCTGAGCGGAGGAAACCTCCGCTCAACGCCAGTTTTTTCAAGTCGGGAGACCCTTTCGGCAGTCACTCATGGGGGACTCGGGGCCCCCACGAAGTGGGGATTGGGGGAGAACCCCCAAGACCGCGCTGCCGACGCTCCTACGTCGCTACCGCTACGCTAACACCACACGACTGGCTCGACTTTGCGCTTTGTCGTTGGGCAAGAAGGCAATAGTCAAGAGTCATTTTTTATTTCTTCCTTGCCCTCCTTGTGCCCCTGCTTCCTCATCCCCCTCATCTCCCTCATACCCCTATTTCCATGTCCAATAAGTTGATAATTCGGGAACGCTGTTTCCAATGGGGACAGCAGACTTACCTAATGGGTGTATTGAATGTGACGCCTGATAGCTTTAGCGATGGTGGTGAGTTTAACACTACCACTGCGGCTTTAGCACAAGCACAAGCACTGGTAGCAGCTGGTGCTGACATTATTGATGTGGGTGGTCAATCAACTCGACCAGGGTCAGAGCAAATAACTCTTGCTGAAGAGCTTGAGCGAGTGCTACCAGTTGTGCGGGAGTTAAGATCGGGAATTAATATACCAATTTCTGTAGATACCACTAGCGCAGATGTAGCTAAGGCTGCTGTGGCATCTGGGGCTGATATGATTAATGATATTTCTGGTGGCACGTTTGACTCGGAAATGTTAGCAACAGTTGCCAGTTTGGGCGTGCCTATTGTGTTGATGCACATCCGGGGTAACCCGCAGACGATGCAACAACAAACTGATTATCAAGATTTAATGGCAGAAATTTATAGTTTTCTTGCAAAACAAATTGCAGCGGCAACGGCTGCGGGTATTGACCAGCAAAAAATAATTATTGATCCTGGTATTGGCTTTGCTAAGAACTATCAGCAAAATTTAGAAATTTTTCGCCAATTGCGATCGCTGAGAGTGCTCAATTGCCCTATTTTAGTAGGGCCATCCCGTAAAAGTTTCATTGGTCGGATTTTAGATCAACCCGATCCAAAAGCACGAGTTTGGGGAACAGCGGCGGCTTGTTCTGCTGCCATTTTTAATGGCGCTGATATCCTCCGAGTTCATGATGTTAAAGAAATGCACGATGTGTCGCTGGTTGCCGATGCGATATGTCGGCATTCAACACAAGCTTAAGTAGCACCATTGCCATTTTCCTTGCCATGCTCATGAGTGACTGATTCGGCAATCACCTCTTTCATCAAGTCACCACTTTTACCTGGATCTACAAAGACAACTTTGGCATTCTGGCTTTCTCCCAGCCTGTAGCTAGCATTGATGTAGTCTTGAGCTACAAGATAACGGAGAATTTCTTTACTTTCAGGATTTGTGCGTAAAGCTTCAGCAATTATCTGCATCGAGGTCATAGTTCCTTCGGCTTTCTTAATTGCAGCTTGCCGTTCCCCTTCTGCTTCCGAAATCAGCGCCCGTTTTTTGATTTCAGCGGCGCGTTCTTCTTCCATTGACTTCCGTACACTTTCAGGTGGGGTAATGCGTTGCATATCTAGACGGATAATCTCAACTCCCCAACCAGACGTTGTCTCATTTAACTGGTCTAAGATGGCTCTGTCCATCTCCGATCGCGAGATATTGGTTTCTTCTACTGTATTCTGAGCAATAATTTCCCGCAGCGTAGTCTGAGCCAGCTGTACCAGTGCCCCTTGCAGGTCATCAATTGCATAAAAGCTCTTTTCTATATCTTTGATGCGCCAGAAGAGGATAGCATCAACTTCTAAGTAGATATTATCTCTAGTAATAACATTCTGGGGTTTGATGTCTATATACTGCTCCCGGTTAGTATCTTCCATGACGATCTGATCGACCAAGGGAATAATGAAGTTTAGCCCAGGATTCAGTTTTCGATGATATTGCCCTAATCGTTCTACCAAGGCTACATTGCCTTGATTAATCAGTTTTGCAGATCCTAAGGCATAACCTATAAGCGCTAAGACTATAGCAATGATTGGCTCCATATCTGCTCCTAATTTAGCTGTTGGAGAAATTTTAGTTTAAAGGAAATGGTACTATCTTGTCCTAACTCTAAGTCTAATGTTTTGAGTCTGTAGTTTTCCGAACACCAGCAGCAATAGCCGCTTGTAAGTCGCAGCTCGCATTGTGCAGTTAAAAAAGTTTGGCTGAATGCAATCGCTATTAAAGCATCTAGATTACATAGTGGCAAGGTATAACTTCGTAATCACAATAGTTTTAGGCTATACCTGATACTTTCTTGGTACTGTCTTAGCGATCGCAGATTTCATACCAATTTCATCAATGATTGCGTCTTATGGATTGTCGTAAAGGCTGGGAAAAGACCGCCCCTACAAATAGTATATTCAAGTCAATAGGTATTAATTTATACTTATTTTTTAATTTACCCCAAAACTCAGCCAAGTTTTGATACTTCCTGGCAAATCAGAATTAAGACGTAAGGGTAATTGAGTGGTAGAAAGAGATTGAGCGTAAGCTGGTGTCAGAAACGGTTGGTAAATTTTGGCTTCTGGGGTTGACTGTTTCACAAAAGCTAAGGTAGTACCACGAATCAACTGGCGTAGAGAATTGGTTTCTGGGCCTCGCTTTTCTTTCACCAGAGTAGTGATTGTACTAACACTATAAGCAGGATCGCTAATACTTAAGTGAGTACCACCAATAGCAGTTAATAAATATTTGGAACCACGCAATTGGGCGAAAGGTGCTATTTGATGCTTTAATGCTGGGGTTAGGACATCTTCGGTTCCAGTTAAAAATAATACAGGCTTAGTAACTTGAGATAGACCTTTGTTGCCAAAGAGTTGGCCGATTAAAGGGTTAAAGGCGATCGCACTTTTAACTCGCTCATCTTTTAACTGGAGTGTTTGCTCTTTTAAAGGCGCTGCTGCACACTGCAACCAATCCCCAGGAGATTCGTTTAAAGAAAGAGAATTTTTACAGTATTGCCGCAATTGGGCTAAATCTAATTCTCCCCCTAACAACGCCAAGGCAGTATAACCTCCTAAAGAGTGACCGATGACAGTGACATTTTCGGTGTTAAATTTTCCTTGCAGTTGTCCGGGTTGATTGTTGAGCTTTCCTAGTTCGTTGAGTAAGAAACTAATATCTTTTGGTCGTTCAATAAATTCAGTAGCAGGTAGCAGTTGGGCTAAATTGTCTGGTTGTGAGCCTTTATTAACAGAATTCAATTGACTATCTGGATGTTCAATCGCTGCAACAGTGATGCCGTGAGAAGCTAAATGACGCGCTAAATAGCCGAAAAATCTGCGGTTGGCACCAAAGCCGTGAGAAAGCACAACCATTGGTGCTTGCGACTGATTCTTACTCCAATAAATATCTACAGGAATAATTCTTTTACGTTTTTGGTCTTGTAGAGTTAGGGTTTGCTGCTGTACTACTTCTTTACCTATAGCCGCCGGATCGAAGCTCGGTTGAAAGCTTGTAGTGTTTTTTACGAAAAGATCTCGTTCGAGTAAAGCTCCCAAGGCTTGGCTTTGTAGGTAGTTAGCGTTAAATTCTATAGCGATTTCCAGGGCTTTAGTTGCATCTACAGTAACATTCTCTTCTGGGTAAGCTCGCAAAAATCCAATAGCACTCAAACCGTTAACTTGACGTAGAGAGAGGTTGAGTGCTGTTTGTACGCCTTCTATCGTACTACCTGGTATGGCAGATCCTAGGGATGAAATTAATTGTTGACCTTGTGGCGATCGCACCAAATCATCGAAGAATTTGTCTGCAACTTCTGGATCTACTTCCAAACGCCGATTGAGCAATCCTCTGACTTGGGGGGTCAATAGAGTGCTATAAATTTGCAGATGTTCTGGCAGTTTTCCTGTTTTGGCAAATGTTTCTAAATCAGCGATCGCTATTGATTGCTGAAATGGCCCTAAGCGAATAGTAACCTTCTGGGCGGCTAAAGTAGAGGACATCCCTACAGCCGAACTCAGAGCAACAGTCATGCTACACAGCAACCCTTGCACCCAAAACATTTTACGCCGCTGTCTGCCAAGCTGAAAATGCATATTAGCCATTAGTTATTAGTTACTAATAGTTCATAACGCATAACTTTGACTGGTCAAGATTCGCTTTTGTTGCAGTCTGGGGACAAAAATACTTAAACACTGCCCCCAGTTTCTACTTGTATCTAGAATCCGGTAAATAAAGTTCTGATAATACTCAAGACACCACCTATAGGACCGAACAATGCACCCAGTGTATCACCAGTTCTAGCTGTGCCATTCCGGCTGACTAGCACTACATCATTGTTGCGGAGTATAGGATTGGTTTTCTCATTGATTCCTTGGGAAAAATCTACTTGTACTACACGTTTAGTCACAGAACCATTGGGGTTAAGACGAATCAAATCCACAGCACCGCTTTTAGCTCTAGCATCGTTAAATCCGCCAGCAGCCAGCAATGCTTGATTTAAAGAACTATTCGGCTTAATTTCTACAGTTCCAGGTCTTTTAACTTCGCCTACCACCCCAACTTGAATGCTTGTAGGCGATAAGGTAGTCGTAGCTAATTGAGTAGCTTCTGCGGGGTTAATCTCAGTGGCTGTGGGAACAACAATTGTGTCTCCATCTTGGACGATCACATCTTGATTCACATCCCCACTCTGCAATAATTGCCAGAGATTTACATCTATAGTTTGTTCTGTACCAATTCTTGTGGGTCGGCGTAGCTTGAGACCACGAATATCGGCTTGTGGTGTAATTCCTCCAGCTAGTTGAATAGCCCGCGTTAATGTTGGTAAACCAGTGCCCGTAGCTCCGCCTTGTTCCCCTTGTGTGGCACCTGTTGTCACCAGATAAGATCCAGGACGGTTAACTTCGCCAATAATTGCTACTGTGCGCGGTCTGCTGGGGTCAGCAGCAAAGTTAGCTGCAAACAAATTGCGTGCTTCTGCTACGTTGAAGGCAGTTGCTGTGGGTACAACAATAGTATCTCCATCCCTTAAGGTAATATCTGGTCCTATTCTGCCGGTTTGGATGAGTTCCTTCAAATTGAGTGAAACTGTTTGTTCGCCAGAGCGTCCTAGCTTCCGACGTAATTGAACTTGAGTTACATCTGCTGCCAATGTTACGCCTTGAGCTGTGGTAAGTGCGGCTAACACAGTAGGGTATTGTACGCCGGGATTGTTTCCGGCTCCTCCCTGTAAGCTGAGAGTGTAAGCTCCTGGGCGTGTCACTTCCCCCGCCACAAAAATATTTATTGGACGAGGTGATAAAAGGTTAACTGAAATTAAAGGGCGTTTCAGAAAACGGGCGTATCTTTGAGCAATGTCGTCAGCAGCCTGTTCGGTAGTTAGCCCTAAAACTGAGACACTACCAATTAAAGGTAAGTTTATCGAGCCACCAGGAGGAATTTGGTATTCGCCAGTATATTCTGGTACTTCAAATACGTTTACACGTATAAGGTCGCCACCGCCCAATGTATAATTTGTATCTATAGTAGACGATACTGGTGGTGTAGTAGGGGTAGGTGTTGTTAACTGAGTAGTAGGTAATACTGGTCTTCTACCAGGTGATACTGGTTGTCGCTGAGCTTGGCTGGCAGATGGCGCAGCGACATTGACAGCCGTTAATAAGACCACACCCAGACTTGATTGGATGAGGATTTTCAGCAAACCTGTATTAAGCATATTTACCCGATACTCTGAAACTACAATTGCTAAAGTACTGTCTAAACATTTTAATCGTGACTATACTTAAATATTCAAGTTCCCCCGACATTCTTATTTTCTTAGAAAAACTTGACCTTCCGGAGGAGTATTTATTGATTGAGTTTAAACTTTCAGTAAAGCTAGTTTAAAGCCTCAGTAACTTGAATGCAAAGTTTTTGTAAAAAATATGTATATGAATCTACTTGCATTCTTGCTTAGGGTGCAAAGTAATCTTTAGTCTAGATTAAACTTTTGCAGACTCTATTAGCGATCGCTCCCATAATTTCCCTTCATTCTCCGATCCCTTACCTACTTGCTACGTATTTATAGCAACCTAAAAGTAAAAACTTTTTGAGAATTAAGAGCAATTTCGCCACAAAAAAATAGTACCACCGTGAATTCAAAATTCCAAATTCAAACAGGTATTCAAAGTAAGGGTTTCATGGATTTGGAATGTGTAGTTTATTTCCGCAGCCTTGTACTAGTGCATTTATACAAAATGCAAAATTCTAAAAATTTTTCTTGGGTTTATGGGAAATATTTAGATACTAATTAAAAAAAAGAATGCGACACAGAGATTGATAGAACCTAGATACTAAAAGCAAGCCTCAATCCAAAATCTAATATCCAAAATGGTATGAGATAGCTGATCGATATCAGCCGTACAGTTTGAGCTAACTCTCTTATTTAACAGAATGATTTTTTTGTTGGATCTTTTGGATAAAAAACTCTTCTAACGAGGTACGAGACAAATTCATAGCCATGACTTGTCCTCCTATGAGGCGGAGACTTGCGAGAAAATCATAGTAATTATCTTGTTGTAGTGTACCTTGCCAAGAACCATCAGGTTTAAATGCTACAGTAGGCATCCATTGTTGGAGAAATTCTTCATCTGCACCTAAACCTTTGATGTGATATGTACTGGAGCTTCCTAAAAGTTCTTGAAAGGAACCAGTGCAAATTAATTCACCTTGAGCGAGAATCGCAACGCGATCGCAAAGTTGTTCCACTTCGCTCAGGATATGGCTGTTGAAAAAAATTGTTTTACCTGCGGCTTTGAGTTTGAGGATAATTTCCCGCATTTGATAGCGTCCCACAGGATCGAGGCCAGACATGGGTTCATCTAAAAAGATCAACTCTGGATCGTTAATTAGTGCCTGTGCCATGCCAACACGCTGTAACATTCCCTTAGAGTAGCGACGCATTTGTTTTTTACGGGCATCAGCTTGGGGTAAACCGACTAATTCCAACAGTTGGGGAATGCGTTGGCGTTGTACGCTGTAGGGAATTTGAAATATTCCGGCTGCTAGCTGCAAGAATTCCCAGCCAGTGAGATAGTCATATAAATAAGGATTTTCTGGCAAATAACCAATGTACTGCTTAACACTGCGATCGCCTAATGGTTTACCCAGCAATAATCCACGTCCAGAGGTAGGACGGATAATCCCTAGCAATAGTTTTAACAGAGTGGTCTTACCCGCACCATTAGGTCCTAATAGCCCAAAAGTTTCTCCTTGGTAAACCGTTAAAGAGCAACTTTTGAGCGATAGAACTTTTTGATGCATCCAAAAGCCAGTACGGTAAACTTTTCGCAACTCAGAAGTCAATACTACTGGCGGAGTATCGGGAGTATTTAGTTGAGAATCAGGAGCGTCTGCAACAGACTTCATCTCGGTTCCATGCACCTTAAGGCAGTAACTTGGTATCAATTAAAGATTACCCATTGACTACCAATAACTAACACTGGGCTGAAAATAGGGCATGGGGCATGGGGCATTGAGCAAGAGTCATTAGTGATTTCTCCCCTGCTCCCTGCTCCCTGCTCCCCTGCTTCCTTGTCCCTAGTCCCCCTGCTCCCTCCCCGCATCTCTTCTTCACAAAACTCCCTTAGAACTGGGAATCACGCCAGCACGACGGGGGTCTATTTCCAGCGCTATCCGTGTGGCCCTAGCAAAAGCCTTAAATGTTGCCTCAATAATGTGATGGGAATTAATGCCATCTAGCTGACGAATATGCAGTGTCATTTGGCTGTGATTTACCAAAGCTACAAAAAATTCTCTTACCAATTGGGTATCATAGGTTCCCACTCGCTGAGTAGGAATCTCTAAGCCATAGCTGAGGTGAGGTCGCCCGGAGAAGTCCAGTGCTACCTGAACTAATGCTTCATCAAGTGGTGCCAGGAAATTACCAAAGCGGATAATGCCTTTTCTATCACCTAGCGCTTTACTCAAAGCTTGTCCTAGGGTAATGCCCACATCTTCGTTAGTGTGGTGGTCGTCAATTTCCCAGTCGCCTTTTGCTTGCACTTCCAAGTCAATCAACCCGTGGGAGGCGATTTGATGCAGCATATGATCCAAAAATGGAATGCCAGTGGCTACCTGACAAATTCCTGTACCATCGAGGTTGATAGTGACTTGGACATCAGTTTCACCAGTAGTACGATGAACAGAAGCAATCCGAGGACTGTATTGGGGGATGTTAATTTGACGGTCAGTGATTTGCATAGTTGATGAGGGGGATGAGGGGACAAGGAGACAAGGGGACAAGGAAAAATTACTATTGTTCAATGCCCAATACCCAATGCCCCATGCCCAATGACTTTACATTCCCATAATTTCATATCCTGCATCGACATATAGGACTTGTCCTGTAATTCCACTGGACAAATCACTACACAAGAAAGCGGCAGTGTTTCCTACTTCTAGTTGGGTGACTGTACGTCGCAGGGGCGCTACTTGCTCTACATGATGAATCATATCCAAAATGCCTCCCACAGCACTAGATGCCAAAGTGCGGATGGGGCCAGCGGAGATGGCATTTACTCGAATATTTTGTGGGCCTAATTCCGCAGCTAGGTAACGTACACTTGCTTCCAAGCCTGCCTTGGCAACTCCCATAATGTTATAGTTAGGAATTGCCCTAATGCTCCCTAAATATGAAAGGGTGAGGATACTTCCTCCTTCTGTCATTAAAGGTTTGGCTGCACCACTCAACTGCACCAGCGAGTAAGTACTAATTTGTAGTGCCGTATTGAAGCCAGTGCGTGATGTTTGGCTAAAATCCCCACTCAAATCGTCTTTATTAGCAAATGCCAGACAGTGAACGAGAATGTCTATCTTTCCCCACTTACTGCGGATTGTTTCAAAGGTAGACTGAATTTGTTCGTCGTTTTGGACATCACATGGTAGGAATAAGCTGGGGTTGAGAGGTTCTACCAATTCCGCAACTTTCTTCTCCATCTTGCCTCGCTCATCTGGCAAATAGGTAATACCTAAGTTAGCTCCAGCTTTGTGTAGTTGTTGAGCGATTCCCCAGGCGATGGAGCGGTTATTTGCAATACCTGTAACAAGGGCATTTTTTCCAGTCAGATTCAGCATAGAAATTGTTAGTGTAAACAATCATTAGGAGCATACTAGAATCTGAGGCTAGTTTGTCTTTCTTTTATACAGGATTTGTAAAAATGATTATTGGTAAGAGAGTTTATGGCAATAAAATTACTGTTTCTTCCTTAAGAAATTCTCAAGATATCTTGATTTTATCTTTAAAAAACCTTGTGAAGACAGCCATTATGAGTGCCTATTCAAGAAGTACTAGCTAAAAATATCAATAATTATGTATCATAATAAACAAATAACTATGAAGCAGAGATTTTGAGTATAGGAAAGTACAGAAAGGTTGACGGTGCTTTATTGATTTTTCGGGTGTATTCTTAGGTAATCAGTTTTTGTTTTTCCGGCATTGGGTAGGGGAAGGGAGATGATCGTGACACAAGATAAAGCCCTAGCAAATGTTTTTCGTCAAATGGCAACCGGGGCGTTTCCGCCGGTTGTAGAAACGTTTGAACGCAATAAAACGATCTTTTTTCCTGGCGATCCTGCTGAACGAGTTTATTTTCTTTTAAAAGGCGCTGTTAAGCTTTCCAGGGTGTATGAAGCAGGAGAAGAAATAACGGTAGCACTGCTGCGGGAAAATAGTGTTTTTGGTGTGTTGTCATTGCTGACAGGAAACAAGTCAGATAGGTTTTACCATGCAGTTGCATTTACCCCTGTAGAATTACTGTCAGCTCCAATTGAACAAGTGGAGCAAGCACTCAAGGAAAATCCAGAATTATCAATGTTGATGCTGCGAGGTCTGTCTTCGCGAATTTTACAAACAGAGATGATGATTGAAACTCTTGCACACCGAGATATGGGATCAAGGTTAGTGAGTTTTTTATTAATTCTCTGTCGCGATTTTGGTGTTCCTTGTGCTGATGGCATCACAATTGATCTCAAGCTATCTCATCAGGCGATCGCAGAAGCAATTGGTTCTACTCGCGTTACCGTCACTAGGTTACTTGGAGATTTGCGTGAGAAAAAGATGATTTCAATTCACAAAAAAAAGATAACTGTGCATAAACCTGTTACCTTAAGTAGGCAATTTACTTAAACCCAATTGGGGGAAGTAGAGGTGTCAGGTGTTGTTTTTTTAAAGATGACACCCATAATGGAGGTAGATCTACAAATTGAGTAAGTTTAGCTATTGTCATTCTCTTATCCCCCACAAAAAATGGTTGAAAGTAGTAGGCTGTATCTGGAAGCATTTCGGTAGCTGAAGATGACCACCGGGTACATCCTCATTGCAGCAATTTTAATTCTGGGAGGCCTGCTTGCCACCGTGGGCGATCGCATCGGCACACGAGTTGGCAAGGCGCGCCTCTCTCTCTTTAAGTTACGTCCCAAAAATACAGCAGTACTGGTAACTATTTTTACTGGCACTTTAATTTCAGCATCAACTCTGGCAATTTTATTTGCTGCGGATGAAGGATTGCGTAAAGGGGTCTTTGAATTAGAAGATATTCAAAGGGATCTGCGAAATAAGCGCGAACAGTTAAAAACCACAGAAACCCAGAAAAGTCAGGTAGAAACTGAGTTAAACCAGGCAAGAAAAGAACAAGCCCAAGCTCAACAAGACTTACAAGCAATTAATAAGTCTTTGCAAGCGGCGAATGCCAAACAACAGGCAACACAAGCTCAATTAAACCGTACTGTTACTCAACAAGCTCAAACCCAAGCCCAATTAAACCGCACTCAAGGTCAATTGGGACAGGTTGTAGCGCAATATCAAAAAGCAATAGCTGAACTGCAAAGCGTTTACGACGAGAAAAAGAATCTGTTGGCGGAAATTGAACAACGTAAGATAGAACGCCAAAGACTGTATGCCGAAGCGAAAAAAGCGATTGATGAAGCCAAAACAGCTATTGCCAACCGCGATCGCGAATTAGCCAACCGCCAAGAAGCGATTGAACAGCGAGATCAAAAAATTTCCCAGTTGGATCAAATGATTCAACAGCGCAATCGAGAAGTTGTAGCACGCGAACAAGTGATTGCCACGCGGGAATCTCGTCTTAAAGAATTGGAAAAGCAACAGAACTATCTAGAGCAAGAAGTAGCAAGGCTGGAAAAATATTACCAATCTTACCGTGACCTGCGTTTAGGTAAATTGGCTTTGGTACGGGGTCAAGTTTTGGCGGCGGCAGTAATTCAGGTTAACCAACCTACCGCAGCGCGTCAGGCAGTAATGCAACTCTTAAAGGAAGCTAATCAGAATGCTTTGCTCGAATTAGCTGAACCTGGGACAAATACGCTAAATAATGTAGAGATACTGCACTTTAGCCAGGATAGAATTGAGCAATTGATCAAGCAGATTAATGATGGTCGAGAATATGTAATGCGAATTTTCTCTGCTGGGAATTATGTGAGAGGCGAAAAGCAGATAGAATTCTTTACCGATACTGCAAAAAACCAACTAGTTTTTTCTGGGGGACAGGTACTAGCTACTACTACCGCCGATCCCAAAACTATGACATCTTATCAGCTCAGACAGCGGCTAGATTTACTAATTTCTGCTTCCCAATTTCGCGCCCGTAATGCCGGAATTATTGAAAATGTACAAATAGATGGTACTTTCTTGCGCTTTGTGTCCCAACTGAGGCAATTCGATCAACCTTTAGAAATTAAAGCGATCGCAGCTGAAGACACTTTTACAGCTGGGCCACTGAGAGTAAAGCTAGTGGCAATAGTGAACGGCCAAGTTATTTTTAGCACCTAAACAATTAATCAACACAACCAAATAGTAATGTCAGCCTATTTAAACAAATAGGGACTCACCAAAAAGCTTGATAAAAGACTTGTAATGAAATTTTAAATTTTGAATTACTTATGAATCTTCGTGAATTCTCACCGACACAACCAGTGATTTTAGGCTTTGATCCCGGTAGAGATAAGTGTGGTTTAGCCGTGATTGGACTAGATCGACAACTACATTATCACCAGGTTGTGGTTGCAAAAGAAGCGATCGCGACAATTGAAACCCTGCGCCAGAAGTTTCCTGTATCCTTAATGGTAATGGGCGACCAAACTACAGCCAAGCAGTGGAAACAAAGACTACGGCAAGAATTAGCAGAACCGCTAAATATTGTTTTAATTGATGAACGCTACACAACTTTAGAAGCACGCGATCGCTATTGGCAAATGTACCCTCCCAAAGGATTCACAAAGCTATTACCACAGGGTATGCGACAACCCCCACGACCGATAGATGATATTGTTGCCATTCTTTTAATCGAAAGGTACCTAAATCGTCTAGCTGAATCAGTTAACAGTTAAATAACTGCTTAACTTAAAGTTCAGCGCGGATAGTGAAAGCATAATCGCTTCCTGGTTCCAACTGGTAATCTTGTTTCTCCAAGAAGCGACCTAGAGGTTCTTTGATTAAAGCGCGACCTTGAGAAGGCTTCACAGACAGTTCTCCCCGGCGAAAATGCCATTGGAACTGCCACTCATACTCACCCGCACTCACTTCACCTTCAAGGAAGCCGTGTTGCCAAGATTGGCGGGTAATTTTGACATGGGCGATGGTTTCTGGCAGACGTTTAGCACTCACAATGCTGGATGTTAAGTTGAGAATTCAAGTTAACCACGTAGGCTAATTCTTGTAATACCAAACATAGCGTAAATCGAGAAAGTGGCAAAGTGAGTATTTGTCAATTGAGCCTAAAGACTGAAGTCACAGTTACACAGACTAAGTACGGCCTGCCATAAAAAAGGTATGGAATAATTTTCAATTATGTTAACTAAATTATGGAGTGTACTATCTCTCTGGAGTAAAACACCATCAAAAATTCAAGGTGCGTTAGCCTTTGGCATAACACACCCTACATCAGAATGTTACTTAGTTAAGTAAAAGTTGCTGACTAGATCCAGCTTATTTAATTTGCATTTCCCCCAACATTAAGTTGATTTTTCAAATGGCAAGGTGGTTAGGATGCATTTACAGTTAGTCATCATCTCATCGATCAGATAGCCAATTACATTCGCAACAAAACCACCCACCATCAACAAAAATCTCTGATTTCTGATTGGGAAATCATTTAATTACATCATTGTTGCCTAGAAAGGCTGTTTTCTTGTAGCCGTGACTTCAGTATTGCGGCTGCGATCAACTTAAATTTATTTGCAAGCAGCCTGGACATACAGACTTTGTTTCTTTAGCCGCGACTTCAGTCGTTCGGCTTGAATAAGCTTGACAGATGAATGAGAGAAGCATACAGCGATGCCTTGCCCTAAGGCATCGCGGATTTTAGATTCAATCTAAAATCCTAAATCGATTTATCTATCGATTTACTGCTGCCGCTTCCCGCGCCGCAGCTGCCTGGTCAGGATGGATACCTAAACGTGTGAGATTAATCCGACCTTTGTTGTCAATTTCGCGCACTTTGACAATCACTTCATCGCCCACAGCTACTTCATCCTCAACTTTGCCAACGCGGTAGTCAGCTAGTTGAGAAATGTGGATCATGCCTTCCTTACCGGGCAAAAATTCCACAAAGGCACCTATAGGTATAATCCGAGTCACTCTTCCTACATAAACATCACCTTCATGCAACTTGCGGGTCATACCTTGGATGATGTTTCTGGCTCTCTTAGCCTTACTTTCATCCACAGCGGAAATTGTGACGGTGCCATCATCTTCGATGTCAATTTTTGCACCTGTTTCCTCAGTGATGCCTTTAATTGTCTTGCCTCCAGGCCCAATCACCAGACCGATCATGTCAGGATCAATCTTAATGGTCAATAAACGTGGGGCATAAGGTGAAGTTTCTATGCGTGGTTGCTCAATGGTTTGGAGCATTTTGTCCAAAATGTGCAAGCGGGCTGATTTGGCTTGGTGGATGGCTTGGGCAATAATGTCCAAAGACAGACCGGAGATTTTCATGTCCATTTGTAAGGCTGTGATCCCCGCATCTGTCCCAGCAACTTTAAAGTCCATGTCGCCTAAAAAGTCTTCGATCCCCTGAATATCAGTGAGAACACGGACTTCTGCGCCTTCTTTAATTAGACCCATTGCTGCACCGCTGACAGGCTTGAGAATTGGTACGCCAGCATCCATTAAAGCCAAGGTAGAACCGCACACCGAACCCATCGAGGTGGAACCGTTAGAAGACAGTACTTCCGATACTACGCGAATTACGTAAGGGAATTGTTCTTTAGGTGGTAGCACAGGTAACAGCGCTCGCTCTGCTAATGCACCATGACCAATTTCACGCCGACCTGGGGCACGCATCGGCTTAGTTTCCCCGACTGAGAAGGGTGGGAAGTTATAATGGTGTAAGTAGCGTTTGGATTGGTCTGTTTGCAGGTCGTCATTGAGATTTTGGGCATCTCCGGGTGTACCAAGGGTACAGGCAGATAATACCTGAGTAAGTCCCCGATTAAACAAGCCGCTACCGTGAACGCGCTTAGGTAAAACATCAACTAAACAAGAAACGGGACGCACTTCATCGAGTTTACGACCATCAACGCGAACGTTGTCTTCGATAATCTGACGGCGCATGAAGTGTTTGGTAATTTCCTTGAAGGTGTTACCAAGGGCTTTGCTATTGGCGGCTGTAGCAACGCGAACTGGGTCTTCTTCTGGAAGTTCTGCGATCGCATTGGCAATACTATCCTTAACTACATCCAAAGCTGCATCTCGCTCTGGCTTAGTCAACTCAAATTGCGCGAGAATTTTCTTAATCTCTTCACTAGCGCGATCGCTAATAAACTGGTCTAAAGTCGCGTCTACTTCTGGGGGTTCTCCTTTGACAATTTCTAGACCGAGTTCTGCAACTAAATCTAGTTGTGCCTTGATTAAATCCCGCACCGCTTCGTAGCCAAAATCAATCGCTTCGATGATATCTCGCTCTGGCAATTGATTGGCTCCCGCCTCTACCATAATTACCCCATCTGGTGAACCTGCTACTATCAGATCCAAGTCTCCAGCTTCAATTTCTGCATAGGTAGGGTTAATGACGAAATCGTCTCCTACTAAGCCTACCCTGACTGCTGCCATTGGCCCGTTAAACGGAATTTGGGCAATTAGAGTAGCAATCGAAGCGCCTGTAACAGCTAACACATCGGGCGGTACTTGCTCATCCATTGACAATGTCAACGCGACAACTTGCAAGTCATCCCGCAACCATGAAGGGAACAGCGGACGCAGGGGACGGTCTATCAGTCGGCTAGTAAGAATTGTTTTTTCTGGTGGACGACCTTCACGCCGCATGATCCCGCCGGGAATCCTACCCGCAGCATACAGTCTTTCTTCGTAATCTACTGTGAGGGGAAGAAAATCAATGCCTTCTCTGGCTTGCGATCGCGTAGCCGTCACCAAAACAGCTGTATCCCCTGATTGTATCAAAACCGACCCACCAGCTTGGGGTGCTAGTAGGCCTACTTTCAGTCGAATATCCCGTCCGTCAAAGGATATTGACTTATCAACTTCTGTCATTCAGTTTTTTTTCCTTCTATGCACGCTATTCTCTCTCTGTGGCAATCCTAACATTTATGCACTATGGCTGGCTTGGGCTACATACAAAGATAAACAACTTTGTCAACATAAAGCACGATACATCATAAGTGCCTCTACCACTTGCCCATCGGCTAATTTCGCTGCCTGGGGAATGCGCCCAATGATTTCAAATCCCAATGTCTGCCACAGTGTAATTGACGGTATATTAGTTTCAAAGATTAAATTGAACATCACCGCCTCGTAGCCCAAGCCAGTTGCGATCGCTAGCATCGCCTCTCCCATAAACTTGCCTATGCCCTGACCTCGCAACTGTGGTTGTACAATGAAACCAGCGTTGCAAATATGGCTACACCGACCAGGGAAGTTGGGTTTCAAATAAAATGCCCCTAATATTTCTTTATGTTCGTGTATATTGCTCTGCTCAACTGCCCTGACAACAAAGGCATCCTGACTCAACCAATAAGCCGCAAATTCTGCCGGAGAAAGGGGTTGCTTTTGAGGATAGGTTTTCCCTTCAATAATTACTAGATTTAGTAATGCTCTAACTACCTCTTGCTCTTGAGGATGCATATAATCTAGTTCTACTTTTATGCCATTTTTTATAACTTGATAAAGAGGAAATTGCATTTATTAATACTTTTTAAGTATGACTTTTAATTATATAGCAATTCTATACTTTTGATTATTAAAAAGATTAACCCCGATAAAAGAGGATAGACGCAGATGAACGCAGATGAATTTGGCTGAAATAAATAATTAAGTATATGTATATAAGGAAGTGCGATCGCTAAATATTTATAAATTCATACTGGATTACAGCAAACAGATAAGTAGTAGCTTGGTAGTTGGAAAATGGCAATTTTACATGGTATTTGGTTAAATCAAAAGCACAATAGTTGTTTATTTATTTGGGGAGAAACTTGGCGTTCTTCGCAGGTAAATTCTGATGCTGATGTTGCTTTTGATATCCCATTACATCCATTGGCAATGACACTACAAGAGTTAAGTGAGTGGTTGCGTTCCCGAAATTTGAAAATTGCCAACTCGATCCAGCAACCACAAGTAGCTGTAAGTGCAGGGCGAAAACGTCAAAGTGCAAGTGTTACTGAAGTTAAATTGCCCAGCCATACCCAAATCATTGCTTTACCAACTCAAATATCAGAAAACAGCATTTTTCCGCTACATTCTGCTGTTGTCGAAACGCAATTAATACCTGCACAGCAAACGGATTCTTTACCATATCTGCACCCTTGGCGAGTCGAGGGTTTTTGTCTTAATCCTGCCGCAGCGATGAAATTTCTTTCTTCTCTCCCCTTAAGTACCATTAGCGGAGATGATGCTTTTTTAGGGGGAGATTTACGCTTTTGGTCGCAGGTTGCTCGTTGGAGTTTAGATTTAATTTCCCGGTGTAAGTTTTTACCAACAATCCAACGACAATCGGATAGTTCGATAGGTGCTAGCTGGCAAGTACTTTTGGATAGTGCTGTAGATGGCACAAGGTTAGAAAAATTTTCTCAGTTGATGCCATTAGCTTGCCGCACTGATCAACAAGCGCTAGAAAGTGAGGAATTAAGGCAATCCCAACTATATCTAGATTTACCACTAGAACCTCAAGAATTACTTTTAGGATTTCTCAACAGTACGATAGATGCCCAAGTCCGAGAAATGGTAGGTTCCCAACCCCCAATTGAAAGCAGGGTGATGGCATCTTTACCAGCAGCAGTGCGGCAGTGGTTGCAAGCTTTAACTAATGAATCTCAAACAGCTAGTGCCGATCCGATTGGCATGGAAAGGTTACAAGCGGCACTGACAGCGTGGATGATGCCGCTACAATATCAATTAACTCATAAAGCTTTATTTCGTACCTGTTTTGAATTGCGATCGCCTGAGGCTGGAGAATCAGAATGGAAATTGGTATATCATCTCCAAGCTGCGGACGATCCAGAGTTTTTGGTTAATGCGGCAACGATTTGGCAGCATCCAGTTGAGCAATTAACATATCAAAATCGTACAATCGCAGAACCCCAAGAAACATTTCTGCGGGGTTTGGGGTTAGCTTCCCGATTGTATGCCGCGATCGCACCTAGTTTAGAAAGTGACTATCCTGAATCTTGTAGTCTTAACCCGATGCAGGCTTACGAATTTATTAAGTCTGTAGCTTGGAGGTTAGAAGATAGTGGTTTAGGTGTAGTTTTACCGCCGAGTTTGGCAAACCGCGAAGGATGGGCGAACCGTTTGGGGTTAAAAATTACTGCCGAAACGCCAAATCAAAAGCAAGGACGCTTGGGATTGCAGAGTTTGCTGAATTTTCAGTGGCAATTAGCGATCGGCGGACAAACAATTTCTAAAGCTCAGTTTGACAGGCTGGTAGCATTAAAGAGCCCATTAGTAGAAATTAACGGTGAGTGGGTAGAGTTACGTCCCCAAGATATTAAGACAGCCCAAGCCTTTTTTGCTTCCCGTAAAGAAAAAATGGCGCTTTCTCTAGAAGATGCTTTGCGTTTGAGTACAGGGGATACACAGGCAATTGAAAAATTACCTGTGGTCAGTTTTGAAGCATCTGGGGCATTACAAGAGTTAATTGGGGCACTGACAAATAATCAGGCGATCGCACCTTTACCCACACCAGCTAATTTCCGAGGACAGTTGCGGCCTTATCAACAGCGAGGTGCGGCTTGGTTAGCTTTCTTAGAACGTTGGGGTTTGGGTGCTTGTCTCGCCGACGATATGGGACTTGGTAAAACCATCCAGTTCATCGCTTTTCTTTTACATCTGAAAGAACAGGATGCATTAGAAAAACCCACTCTCCTAGTTTCTCCAACTTCTGTATTAGGTAACTGGGAAAGAGAAGTTAATAAATTTGCTCCCACACTCAAAATTTTACAATATCACGGTGATAAACGCCCTAAAGGTAAAGCGTTTACAGAAGCAGTGAAAAAGCAAGATATAGTCGTCACTAGTTACTCACTAATTCACCGAGATCTCAAATCATTGCAGAGTGTGGATTGGCAAGCAATAGTTTTAGATGAAGCGCAAAATGTCAAGAATTCTGATGCCAAGCAATCCCAGGCTGTTAGACAATTAGAAACAACATTTCGTATTGCTTTAACTGGTACACCAGTAGAAAATAGATTGCAAGAACTCTGGTCTATTTTAGATTTTCTCAATCCCGGTTATTTGGGTAATAAGCAGTTCTTTCAACGCAGGTTTGCCATGCCTATTGAGAAGTATGGCGATTCCGCTTCATTAAATCAATTGCGTTCATTAGTTCAACCATTTATTTTGCGGCGACTGAAAACAGATCGTGATATTATTCAAGACTTGCCAGAAAAGCAAGAAATGACAGTATTTTGTGGACTCACTCCCGAACAAGCCACACTTTATCAAAAAGTGGTGGAAGAGTCTTTAGCAGAGATTGACACTGCCACAGGATTACAACGCCGGGGGATGATTTTAGCTTTATTAATTAAGCTCAAACAAGTCTGCAATCATCCAGCCCAATATTTAAAAGAAAGCACGTTAGACAAATATAATTCTGGCAAACTTCAGCGTTTGGATGAAATGCTAGATGAGGCCTTAGCGGAAGGCGATCGCGCTTTAATCTTCACTCAGTTTGCAGAATGGGGCAAGTTACTCAAACCCCATTTAGAAAAACAACTAGGGCGAGAGATTTTCTTTTTGTATGGTAGCACTAGTAAAAAACAACGTGAGGAAATGATCGACCGTTTCCAACACGACCCCCAAGGTCCACCTATTATGATTCTTTCTTTAAAAGCTGGAGGTGTGGGGTTAAATTTAACGAGAGCAAATCATGTTTTCCACTTTGATAGATGGTGGAACCCCGCAGTCGAAAATCAAGCTACAGACCGAGTATTTCGGATTGGTCAAACCCGCAATGTCCAAGTACATAAATTTGTCTGCACTGGCACTCTAGAAGAGAAAATTCACGACATGATTGAAAGTAAAAAACAACTTGCAGAACAAGTCGTGGGTGCAGGAGAAGATTGGCTAACTGAACTAGATACAGACCAACTTCGCAATTTACTTTTACTCGATCGCAGTTCTGTCATTGAAGAGGATGAATGATAAAAAATTTTGCCAGCGGAACCTCCTAAAATTGTCTCAAATAATGAAACACATATAAACACGGATGCACACTGACAAATATCTGTGTTCATCCTAATAATTTAGGATTCCTATAGTAATCCATTCGGGGTGCATCCCAGGTTTCATTTTTTGATTAGATAATAATTTTCATTGCGAGGAGGAACGACGAAGCAATCACAAAATCTTCAACTAAGAGCGAGTCCTTGCGATTGCTACTCTTCGAGAACGCTTTCAGCGAACGCTTCGCTCGCAATGACAGATCACAAAGTGGGATGCTCCCATCCATTCGTTAGCTGTAATCCTCGAATTATTGTTGAACTTTGAATTAACTATGACTAATTACACTCTACAAGCAAGTCGTGAATGGTGGTCGCAAAGGTGGCTCGATTTATTAGATTCCTACCGCTTTAAAAAGCGTTTAGAACGTGCAAGAAACTATTCGCGTCAGGGGAATGTCCTCAGCATTGAGTTTAAAGGTGCCAAAGTATTAGCTAAGGTACAAGGTAGCGAAATAGAACCTTATAAAGTTTCCCTGTCAATTGAACCATTTACCGATGAAGAATGGGGTTATGTAATTGAAACAATGTCCAAAAAGGCAATTTTTGCTGCCAAGTTATTAGCAGGAGAAATGCCACAAAATATTGAAGAAGTCTTCACTACAAATGGACTTTCTTTATTTCCGTTTACCCTGTCTGATATCCGCAGTAAATGCTCTTGTCCTGATAAAGCCAATCCATGTAAACACGTAGGTGCAGTGTATTATCAGTTAGGCGATCGCTTCAGTGAAGACCCCTTTGTACTATTCAAATTGCGCGGACGTAGCAAAGAGCAAATTATCAGCGATTTACGACAATTACGTAGCGCTAAAATTGAAGTTTCGCCCACAGAAACATCTGGTGTTCAACAGTCAATTACTAACAATCAATACACAATTAAACTTGACTCATTCTGGCAGTATCATGAACCACTCGATTCTTCTTTAGTAGTAATTGCGCCTAGTGCTAGCGAGACAGTGTTAGATGTGTTGGGAGCAATACCCTTAGCCAAGGAAGAAGAGAATGTAGTAAATATAACTTCTGCTGATGTGGTAATGAAGTATTTGGAGACAGTTTACCAAGATGTTAAGCAGAAAGCTTTTTTAGCCGCAATGAATGTGGGAGAAGGGTAATAGCCATTTTGGAGTTTAGAACCAGTGAGTTTGTTCGCTAAACTTGTAGACGCCCGTAGAGTAGCTACTAGGGTCATTTTTGATGAAAAATTTACATCTCAACGAGCGATAACTTAATTTTGTATGGGTGGTTGTATTTATTACACGTGATTGATATAAATGCAGAGTACTCCTGTTAAACCCACATGGAAGCGCAAAATAAAGTTATTTCGGTAGAACTGTCTGATGGTACAAATGTCAGAGTCGAAGCTACGCTCATTGGAGAACGCAAATTAAGTGTTCCCACACGACCGTTTAATGAAGTAACCGTCGCTATTGAATCCTTGACCAAAGAGATTGCAGAAGTAATCCAAAAAGTTAAACCAGATAAGGCTAGTGTGAAATTTGGTATAGAAATTGCTATGGAATCAGGTAAACTCACGCCTGTACTAGTCAAAGGTACTTCCACAGCGAATTTAGAGATTACTTTAGAATGGGGTCAACATTCTGCGGGAGAATTCAAAATTCAAGCAGCAAACTCTCTAAACAAGTATTCATCGTCAAGTTAAATGGAAATAACTTACTGTCCAAACTCCAGCCGTGCTTGTTCGACCAACTCTGCTGTGACAATCTCTTGCTTTGCTTGACGCGCTAGATGCTCAATTCGCGCTTTCGCTTGGGTGCGAACAAAGAAAGGGATATGTTTTAGTTTTTCTTTAGCTTCTGCTGTCCATCCTAAAGCATCTGAAAAATTTGAGTGGCTCATATTTAATATTCCCTTTATTTAATTGCAGTCTAGCAATAAAAATTAATAAGCCTAATATGCTAAATTTCCCTCTGATAAATTTGATTGTGTCATACTGCAGCAGCACGAACTATTAACAATTAATTAAAAATGAATACAGTTCAGATAAGAATAATTAACTGCCGATGTACGCCGATAAATTAAGATATTAAATCCGGATTTTTTGTTTAAGTCCCATTAACTGAACCGTATTGAATTAAAAACAACACTTCGGCAAGCTTAGTGACCGCTGACGAATGACAAACGACAAATAACACGTGAAGCACAATAAAAAAGCTCTTGCTTTTACACAAGAGCTAGAAGCATTTAATTGTCAGTGATGAAAGAAAACTTCCGAACTAGTCGAGTTCGTTCATGAACATAACTGGCTCATTCTCACGGTCAATACCTTTCTCAAAACCACCTGCTGCTGCTCTAGCGCGACCAGCGTGCCACAAGTGACCAATTAGGAAGAAGAAACCTAACACGAAGTGAGAAGTTGCCAACCATGCACGAGGAGATACATAGTTGAAGGAGTTGATTTCGGTAGCCACACCACCTACAGAGTTCAAGGAACCCAGAGGAGCGTGTGTCATATATTCAGCAGCACGACGAGCTTGCCAAGGCTGAATATCGTTCTTGATTTTTTCTAGGTCAAGACCGTTGGGGCCACGTAGAGGCTCCAGCCAAGGGCCACGGAAATCCCAGAAACGCATGGTTTCACCACCGAAGATGATTTCACCAGTAGGAGAGCGCATCAGGTATTTACCCAGACCTGTAGGACCTTGTGCGGAACCAACGTTAGCACCTAAGCGTTGGTCACGGATTAAGAAGGTTAAAGCTTGAGCTTGTGAAGCTTCAGGGCCAGTAGGACCGTAGAATTCGCTGGGGTAAACAGTGTTGTTGTACCACACCATACAAGAAGCAATGAAGCCCATCAGGGACAGAGCGCCCAAGCTGTAGGATAGATAAGCTTCACCAGACCAGATGGATGCACGACGTGACCAAGCAAAAGGCTTGGTAAAGATGTGCCAAATACCACCAGCAATACAGATGAAGGCAATCCAGATGTGACCGCCGATAACATCTTCCATGTTATCGACGCTGACAATCCAGCCTTCGCCACCAAAAGGAGATTTGATGAGATAACCAAAGATAATAGCTGGGTTCAGTGTCGGGTTAGTAATAACACGAACGTCACCACCACCAGGTGCCCAAGTGTCATATACACCACCGAAGAACATCGCCTTCAGCACCAACAAGAGTGCACCGCATCCTAGGATGATCAGGTGGAACCCAATGATGTTGGTCATCTTGTTCTTGTCTTTCCAGTCGTAACCAAAGAAGGAAGAATACTCTTCTAAGGTTTCTGGACCACGGATGGCGTGATAAATACCGCCAAAACCTAGTACAGCTGAGGAAATTAGGTGAAGTACACCAACAACAAAGTAGGGGAAAGTATCGATGACTTCGCCACCAGCGCCAACACCCCAGCCCAAAGTAGCGATGTGAGGTAGTAGGATTAAGCCCTGTTCATACATGGGCTTTTCTGGGATGAAGTGAGCAACTTCAAATAAAGTCATTGCTCCAGCCCAGAATACAATCAAACCAGCGTGGGCAACGTGAGCACCAAGCAGTTTGCCAGATAGGTTGATCAGACGAGCGTTACCAGACCACCAGGCAAAACCTGTTGATTCGATATC
The DNA here is from genome assembly GCA_034530615.2 of Aulosira sp. ZfuVER01. Taxonomy (GTDB): domain Bacteria; phylum Cyanobacteriota; class Cyanobacteriia; order Cyanobacteriales; family Nostocaceae; genus Aulosira. The sequence goes on along the minus strand of JAVRCV020000031.1, from coordinate 114 downwards.
ACGTCCACCGCCCATGATAGATGGTCTATTAGAGAGCGTTACCACGAGGTAATACCTCCTCAGGGAATACAAATTGTTCGTGGGGCTGATCTTGAGGAGCCATCCAAGCGCGGA
>JAVRCV020000030.1:0-72857 GCA_034530615.2 Aulosira sp. ZfuVER01 | reverse complement strand
AAACTGGTTTACAAACTGTTGTTACTGTACCTCATAAACCTGCAATATGCTGTATATCTTTGACATCTTTCTTAGGTAATAAATTTTATTTAGCAAGTTTAATTCGTATATTGATTGCGCTTATTTCCTAGATGATTTACTTTTATTACTGCAATAAAATAACCTAACTTTAGGTTGGTTTGATTCTGCGGGCTATCCAATAAAATAATGAAGGTAAATATCTTTTGAAATACACCAATAAAATATCAGATTTACCAATATATACTTCTCGCTGCTTTTGATCAATAGATTTCACTATTTTTTGAGCGCAAATCTCAGCATTCATCCCTTTTTCTTGCCCTTCATCCATTTTTCCATACAAACTGCCATCATAATTTAAAGCATTGCGTGAGATATTAGTTTTAATTCTTCCTAGACACAATATGGTAATAAAAATTTTAGATTCAGGCTTTAATTCCAACTGTAATGTTTCAAAAAAACCATGCAAGGCGTGTTTAGAAGCTGCATAAGCAGAGCGTAATGGAAAGCCAAATTTTCCAACTATACTGGAAATTACCGCAACTTGCCCACCACCATTTGCAATCATATATGGCAAAACCATTTTAGTCAGATTGACAGTACCAAAATAATTAACCTCCATAATTTTCCGGTCAACTATTTCTTGTGTATCAATCGCTAAAGACCGTTGGCTAATACCTGCATTGTTTACCAACACATCGATTTTGCCATAATAATTAATCGCAGCATTTATTGCCTTTGCTACTGATGTAGAATCTGTAATATCAATCGTTATAATCAAGCATTCGCTGCTGATATTTTGTTTAACTCTCTGTAATTCATCTTCTCTTCTTGATGAGATAATTAATTTTGCACCTTGACGAGCAAATTGGTAAGCTAATGCCTCACCAATACCAGATGATGCTCCAGCGATCCAAACAACTTTATCAAGAAAAAGCATTGGTTTATACAGTGATTATAAATTACTCATTCATCTCCTTAAAGGTAGCTAATGCTGAAGGAGACAAACGACTGAGATAGCGAAATATCCAGTATTTAGATATAGTATCTAAAATTACAGGAAATGTAGCAATAAACAGAAATATTACACTTCTGTTGGCTGGTAAACCTAAATGTTCTGCGAAACCTTCTAGCAGTACTTCCCATCCATGTGGCGAGTGGAATCCTACAAATATATCTGTAACCAAAATAATTAAAAAAGCCTTAGCACTATCGCTCAGACCATAGACAATCTCATCTAAAAAGGACTTGACAATTACTATTTCTTTTTTACTCATGGCAACCACAATACCAAAAGCAACTAGTGACAGCATATCAGCAAATACATTGCTAATAGCATTATTACTTTCATGGCTGAATTCCTCAGCTATCTCAATAGCTTTATCACGAATTTGTTCTTGAACTCCTTCAGCAGAAAGTACTGGTGAGTTATGTAATAAACTTTGAAATTTTAATCTATTTTCAAAAATTTTCAATTCACTCAAAGCCTTTTCTTCCATATCTGTATTTAGAAAAAGTTGAGATGTTGTTTCGCCTCTAGCTCTTTCTACTAGAGGATTTATTAATATTTGCTTAGATAAATTTTGCGTTAAAAGTGGTACAAGAATTAAAATTAAGAAAAATCTCAATGCAACTCTAGTTCGCTTGCGCGATATCTGATATTTTTTAACAAATTGTTCTTCCGCTTGCGGAGATAAATCTGTTTTAATTTTATTAATTGTTCTGCCTATAGACCGAGGTAAAAATCCGGTTTTTTGGCTGGGGGATGGAACGTTATGATTTTTTATATTAGATGCATCTACTTTGTTCTTAACTTCATGGTTATTAATTTGTAGCGGCTCAGGAATTGCAACTATGGTACTGTTACTAATTGGTTCATCTCTTGGAGTATATGGGGATATTACTTCATCAATAAATTGTAGCTTTTCCAAAATCACGCTATTAGAAACATCCAACATAGACCGACTTAAACGAAATTCTGCAAGCCTAATTTTAATAATAGTTAAATTTTTCTTCAGATACCCTTGCCAATAAGACATGACGTTTTCGGTATAATTTTCTGAAGAAGCAGAAATTTTTTTGCCCCCAAAATGATTAATTTCAATGTTTCTAATTATTTGAGCCGCATCGTAAGCTTCTAAAAGTGCTCTTTCTGGTGTATGACCCCACCATTGCTTGACCTTGCTGATATATTCTTGGATTTTTTGGTTTAACAAACCTGTACTTCTTGAAAAGAAAGAATCTTTCATTGTCGACATTTTTTATCTAGATATTTAATCAATGTACTGCATCGAACTGAAGCAAATATTAATAGCCATGTGAAAAATTTTATTAACTAATCATCTATTTCATCCTGTTTATTATATAAGCTCTCAATTATGAGTTTACACCTATTATATGGTCAGGTACAAGAAACAGAGATTTTTGTTAAGTCTTTCATTTTCTATAATCTCGAAGTTAACAGTAAGTTTACTACTATAAAGACTAAATCAAACTTATAGATTAAGTCTGGAGGTAGATATAATATTGTCTACATTCTGAATCAGACACATAATCTCCCGATTAGCTGTGACTAATGAAAAATTAGTTTGTCTATGCGTTGTGGTTAGTATCAATAACACTTCTATCTGTTGTAGGTGGTATAAAATTTTAAAAGGCTTTACTTAAAATCTATTAAATTTGTATTTCAATACTATGTATTTAATATGTAAATGGTATGTCATTACCATGACATGAACTCTCTTAAGCATTAGTTACAGTAGATAATACGATAGGAAACTTATTTGATTTTTGCGAAGCTACTAGTACAGCATGGCGTAAATAAAGCTACTATTTCAAACAATCACAAGCTTTGATGTATGAACATTTTGACTTGTGACTTTTGACTTCCGTCTTGCGCTACTACTCCACCACATTAATTTTGATGAGTCACAGATGTTCAGAGTCCCTGGCTTTTTTGAAAAGTCGGGGATCTGTATACCCTCATAACTCATGTGGTAAACCACTAGGTACAACTCGAAAAGCCCTCTTTTCTGTTGACTCTTTTGTAAACTTTTCATGAAGACGATTTAGGCTTATATCATTGGAATTTTTTGTAAAAAATGCTACTTATAAACTCCCAGCAAACAAGCAGCGCAGTTGTTCTAAATCTACGAGTTAGGCTTTGAAAGATTGAATCATGTTTGAGCGTAAATCAAGCTAAAAACGGCTAAAAATTCCTGATTTATCAAGTATAAACCCGTAGCTTTTTCTCAAAGAATATAAAATTCCGCTAACGGTTTGGACAAAAACTTTAAATCTTATCCAAAAAAGCAAAAACTTTACAAAATTAATGGGTGACAGCCCCTCAGGAAAATGCTACGTATTACTGTAAATAATTTTAGTTGCATCTTAAATATAGTCATGCTGAACGTAGTAAATATACTGCAATACTCAAAATGTTAGAGGAACAGAAACAAAATCTGACCAACCTCCTCCAGCGGAGACTCACTTATTACCTAGAAAGGTTGTCAATTAGCCGACAAAGCCAAAATCAACAGCAAGAGCTAACTTGCTTGAGCCAGCTAGCAGTTATACACGAAAGACTATTTAAATTTTCCCAAGCTCTGGAATACTATAAGCTAGTTCTCGCCTTATCTCAGCGGATGGGTGCTGAAGGTTGGCAAGAGGTTGCCTTATACAATATAGGTAATTGTTATCGTCAACTATGTCAATTTCATGATTCTATTAAATATTTTACCAAACTGCTAAACATTACGTATAAGACAGGAAATAGGATATTACATATTCTAGGGATATGGGGATTAGGAACTAATTATCAAAATTTAGGTGAGTATCAAACAGCAATTGAGTACGAACAAAAAGCTCTCATGATTGCTCATGAAATGGAAGATATTCAAGCCGCAGCAAACTCACTAGTAACTATTGGAGGTATTTATCTTCAGGTACAGGAGTGGCAAAAAGCAATTACCTTTTGTAATCAATCACTCTTGCTTGCCAGAGAAATTGAAAATCAAAGTTTGGCGATGATTAGTCTTTACAATCTCAGTCATGCATCTAAAGGGATTAATCAGTATGAAAAAGCAATGGATTTTTTGATAACAGCCCTAGATATTTCTGATGAGATTGGCGATCAAAGATTGCGAAGTGCTATTTTACAAGGCTTAAGTGATTTGTCTAGCCAAATAAATTTACTTGAACAAGCAATTTTGAGTATTAGTCGGCAAACAAGAAATCGATTAGGCGAAGTATCTTCACTAGCAAGGATGGGAGCTACATACAAAAATTTAAATAGTAATGAGTATGCTAAGGCATACTATAAAAATTCTTTGTCAGTTTTTCAAGATATTGTTGTTAAACATAATCAGCAACAATTTTTATTAAAACTTGGCACTATATATTACTGTAAGGGGGAATTTTACCAAGCTATAGGATTTTTACAATCTGCCCTCATCCTAGCTCAAGAAAGAAAAAATGATTTTGAGGAAGCTCAAATATCACTTACGCTCGCTGCAAATCTTCATAAGTTAAATCATTATCAAGAAGCTATTTATTATTACCATCAAGTATATAAAATTTATAAATATTTAGGGAAGGAAATACAAGCACAACAAATATTGCAATTTATGCACAAATTAAGAGCAAAATTTTAAAGATAATAGTATATTATTTTAAGCTTAAAATCTACTGTTGAGACTGCTGTTTTTGTGGCTGTGGCTGTTGAGTTTCAGTCGGTTTTAGTTGCTGAAATAAAGCAGGCGGCGTAGCTTGGCGAAATGCTCCGCAATAGTGCATAGTCATAACTGCTTTGAAAGCCCAATGGTCTGATGGTACATCGCTAAAAGGATTTGGTAAAGTCTCTGCTTTGTTCTGAATACAAGCATTGATTATTGGATTGGATTGTACTGGTTCATTATTACTAGGCTCTTGAGCTTTAATTGGATTAATTAAGCCAACATTAGCTATTAATAAAATTGATCCTAAAATTCTAATGTTCATAAAATTTTAACACGACTTGATGAAATAAACTCATGAGAAGAGGCTATACTGATTAGCCAGTAACTTTTCCTCTGAGGTCAATTACTGGCTAAAAAATGATGTAATTTAGCTAATCTAAAATGTTAGAAAAAATGAACAGGGTGATTAACAGTACAACTAAGCCGCTGATCCATAGTGTTAATGACCCCCAACTTACTGAATCCTGTTGGAATTTTTGCCATAAATTGGTACTAGTGTTATTACGAAAAGCCATTTTATAACCTCCAATTTTTATGCACAATCTACTAAACTAGATTAATTGAGCCTGCACTAATTAAAGAGAAGTTTTTTAAGGAGAGCCTGCGCACGGATCTGTTCACTTGCAGAGAATAACTAACTAAGTTTTAAATCAATTAATGCTTATCTCTGCTCCCACCACTGCTTAAATTTACAAACAGATATTTTTTACCTCAATATATTTTCTCATGGGTCACTGTTAACAGAACTAAGTATCGCTAATTTGAGAAAATTCTTAATGATGGCTTACCAAGCTATGAATTATTTACTCTCTTTGATTAGCTCAGTCATAAAGTAGAGGGAAGGAACAGGTAACAGGAAAAGACAGGAATACTGGAGGCTAAGGTGTACGGATTTTTTAAAAAATCGAATAGGAGTTTTATATATGGAGAATAGACTAATTATTATGCATGAGGTTGGTAGGGAAACAATGGTGCAACAAATTAGATCGAATCAACCACAATATATTTGTATTATTCCAATTGAAAGCCTTACAAGTAATCGAGACGAAGAAATCATGACCTTTGGTGTATCTGCTGATGAAACAAAAAACCAAGCTGAACAGTTACTAGTATCTACTTATGGTTGCAATCAGGCTCAAGTGGAAGAGTTAATGCAGCAAGCAAAAATTGAATTAATTGCTCAGTGGTGTGCGCCTACAGAACATCAAGAATAAATCTAGCAGTATATTTACTCATCGCAACCCTAGATCGATTAAAGTAGTTGAGCCATTTTCAATGGTGATTCGTGCTGCACGCGATCGCCTGTGTAGACTGAAGATGGTTTCCGAACTACAATATTTTCGTTTCTTTCAAAGGTATAAATGTCGCTAATGCAGAAAAACTAATATAGAGAAAGTCTCAAACAGCGACAAGCTACCCACTTACCCATGCAAATATTCAAAACGCTGCTACGAGTTAGACACTACGAAATGGATGCTCTCGGACACGTCAATAACGCTGTCTACCAAAACTACTTAGAACAAGCAGCTATTGAACATTCAGAACACTTGGGTTTAACTTTAGATGTCTATCAAGAATCGGGTGGTGTATTTGTGATGCGGCGAGTAGAAATTGATTATCTGCGTCCAGCAGTAGCAGGAGATACCCTAGAAGTTACCACTTGGCTGAGGGAAATACGTGGTACTCGCGCCTTCCGACGCTACGAAATCCGCAAACAAAACCAGGAGGATTTGCTAGTGACAGCTGAAGCACTATGGGTATGGGTAGATGTCAAAACAATGCGTCCAAAACCGATCCCCAGTATTATGCTAGATAAATTTTTGGCAACACTCCACTCTGGAGCGACTAACTGATGGGAAGATGAAATAACTTAGGCTTTTGCGCCTGAAGTATGTAAATTTGATATAAGTGAGAACAAATTTATTCCCGATAGTCGAGACTATGATGTGAAATCTGCAAAAGATTAAAGTGTAGCCAATAAACTCAAGATTATGCCAGTAAATTTAGATTTTTAGGTCAAGATTATGGAGCAAAATCAGCAAGAACAACGTCAAACTGCCGCTCAAGAGTTTCAAGCAGCCTTAGATGAATTGGAGGATATTTTACAAGAAAATCCTTCTGAGCATGAAGCTACGCAAGGATTAGATAATGGTAGTGTCAGCGATGCCCAACTAGCTCAAGAAGATGAAGAATTAGCATCTATTGATATAGAAGCCTTTGAAGATGCAGTTGCTGATATAGAGCAATATTTAGCTGAACGCAAATTATAAATCGTCAAAACTTAAAATTCCTCACTGTTGGTAAATTATTTGCCGCTGGGCTTCGTATAACATTAAAGCCGCTGCGATCGCAACATTTAAAGACTCTACGCCTGGACTTAGAGGAATTTTTACTTGCTTGTCTGCCATTGCTGCGATTTCTGCCGACAAACCAGCACCTTCATTCCCCAATAAAATTAAACTCGGTTTGCGCCAGTCTATTTCCCAATAAGTTAAAGTCGCACTGGGTAGGGTTGCTACTACTTGCATTCCCGCTTGCTGACTTTGGTGGATTGTCGCTTTCAAATCTTCTGTCACTGCTGTTGCTAGGCGAAACCACTGTCCAGCGGAAGCACGTAAAACTTTCGGGTTATCTAAATCTACGCTATCTCCACTCAACCATAAACCCGATGCTCCCGCCGCCGCTGCCGTGCGAATCATCGTACCGAGATTACCAGGATCTTGCAAAGTTTCTACAGCTAGCACTATGCCAGTCATTGGTAATTGAGTTTGGCGATCGCTTCTTTTTGCCGTTGCGACTACCCCATCTGGTTGTACAGTAGTAGCGATCGCCTCTAAAACTTCTTGACTGACAATTTCAGCGCGATCGCATTGACTACAAGCTTTCTCCCACAGTGTAGGATGATCTGCTTGCCATTCTGGGGTGCAGCATACTGCTACTAAGGGATAATTTACTGCACAAGCTTCCTCTAACAGGTGCGTCCCTTCTAATAAAAATAATTGCTGCTTATGTCGCTCTTTGGTGGAGTGCAGTTTGCGGATTTGCTTGACTAAGGGATTTTGTAAACTGGTTAGCACAATTTTAGATTTTAGATTTTGGATTTTAGATTAATCCCTTCGGGTACTCTTCGAGAACTCCTTCGGAGAACGGCAGTTGCTTTAAGTCGGGGAACCCGACGCCACTTGCTTTAAGCCGGGAAATCCGTCCAACGCAGTGGCTCCCCAACGCACTGCCTCACCAAAATCGGCAATCTAAAATCCAAAATTGATATGCGGAACCCGGGACTTGAACCCGGAAGCCTTGCGGCACTAGAACCTGAATCTAGCGCGTCTGCCAATTCCGCCAGTTCCGCTGGCATTTGGTTCTTATCGACAATTTCTAATCATTACTTACTTATCAATATTTGTCAAGTCATGTGTCCGGTGTTTACGGAGTATAGAGTTTTGCCAAAAACAGAAATTCTCTTTTTGAGGATTTGAAGAATTTTAAAATTCCTGTAACCCTTACCCATAAAAGTTTTGAGCAGTTAAACTCAAGCCAACACAACAATTTATTTATCCAAGATCCAGGTACAAAATGTAGACAAATTAAATCTTTACTGTAGAATCAAAACCAACTTCAACCCTTTAAGATTGACATATTTATTCTGGAGGTAGGCTTATCAATCCTTCTAGCAGCTTACCAGATGCCAAATCCCCTCTTGAAGCAGACTCCTCAGTCTTGCAAATTTGGGGAGGGCATCCTTTGCGAGGTCATGTAAAAATTAGCGGGGCCAAAAATTCAGCACTGGTGATCATGGCTGGAACCTTGCTATGCTCAGGCGATTGCCGCATCCGTAACGTCCCTTTATTAGCGGATGTGGAACGGATGGGTCAGGTGTTATCAGCTTTGGGGATTCGTTTAACCCGAAACGGTGACACTTTAGACATCAATGCCAGCGAAATTACCACATCCAAGGCTCCCTACGAATTAGTTACCCAACTACGGGCTAGTTTTTTTGCCATTGGCCCGCTTTTGGCACGTCTGGGAGTGGCTCAAATGCCATTACCAGGAGGTTGTGCAATTGGTGCCAGACCAGTTGATTTGCATGTCCGGGGACTGCAAGCGATGGGAGCCGAAGTCCAGATTGAGCATGGCATTTGTAATGCCTATGTTCCTGGTAGCAATGGCAGGTTAAAAGGAGCCAAAATTTATCTGGACACTCCCAGCGTGGGAGCGACAGAGACATTGATGATGGCTGCTACATTAGCAGATGGCGAAACGATTATCGAAAATGCTGCACGGGAACCAGAAGTAGTCGATCTGGCAAATTTCTGTAACGCAATGGGAGCGAAGATTCAAGGTGCGGGTTCGAGTACGATTACAATCGTTGGGGTTCCCAAGTTACATTCGGTAGAATACAACATCATTCCCGATCGCATTGAAGCCGGAACGTTTTTAGTCGCTGGAGCCATCACCCGCTCAGAACTGACTTTATCATCCGTGTGCCCAGAGCATTTGATCCCGGTAATTGCCAAGTTACGGGATATTGGCGTGACAATCATTGAGGAAGCTCAAGATTGCTTACGTGTTTTACCAGCGACAACCCTGAAAGCCACAGATATTGAAACCTTACCCCATCCAGGCTTTCCCACAGATATGCAAGCGCCATTTATGGCTTTGCTGACTTTGGCAGAAGGTGACAGCCTGATCAACGAATCTGTGTTTGAGAATCGCTTACGTCATGCCTCAGAGTTAAATCGCTTGGGGGCAGATATTCGCGTCAAAGGCAATGCGGCCTTCGTCCGTGGAGTGCCGATGTTATCAGGCGCACCAGTATTAGGCACAGATCTGCGAGCATCCGCAGCCCTAGTCTTAGCTGGATTGGCAGCAGAAGGCACAACTACGATTCAGGGATTGCACCACCTCGATCGCGGCTACGATCAACTTGATATGAAGTTGCAGCAATTGGGTGCGAGAATTCTGCGTGTAGGTGAACCATCGACAGATGCAGAACTAACCCCCAGCAACTCGCCAGCGTCGATGACAACATAGTGGGTAGGTGGGCAATGCCCACCCCTACTAAATCGTTATACTAGCTTTGGGGGCTGTTGATTTAACTAACAGCATTCCACATTGCTATTATTTTCAAGCTTGTTACGATATGTCATTATTAAAAACGCCGCTAATTGGTTTAAAAGCTGATTCTTTTCGTCATCCATTAGACTTGGAAGCTACTAAAACTCTTAAGCAGATCCCAGGTCTAGATATGATGGTGCGAAATTGGCTAGGGCCAATGGCAGAGCAGGTTTTCTATGTAGAAAATATTGCCTCTAGCATTCTAGTGGGTGAAAACCAACTGCCCGATTTACATCACCTATTGTTAGAAGCTTGCAAAGTATTAGATATAGAACCTCCCCAGTTGTACGTCAGGCAACACCCTGCCCCTAACGCTTATACCTTTGCTATGCGGGGTCAGCAACCTTTTGTTGTCCTACATACCTCCCTCATCGATATCCTCACCCCAGAAGAAATTCAGGCAGTAATTGCCCATGAGTTGGGACACCTCAAATGTGACCACAGCGTTTACCTAACTCCGGTAAATTTATTAGTATTAGCAGCAACAATATTGCCTAACGTGGGAGCTGTAATTGCCCAAGCTATACAAACACAGCTTTTAGAATGGGTACGCTGTGCAGAGTTTACCTGCGATCGCGCCGCCTTGCTAGCTACCCAAAATCCCAAAGTTGTCATGTCAGTATTGATGAAACTAGCCGGTGGTTCCCCAAGATTAGCACCCCAACTCAATCTTGATGCCTTTGTAGCTCAAGCTCGCGCCTACGATGATATTAGTAAGACAGAACTTGGCGAAATGGTCAAAGCTGCCCGCACCGCCCAACTAACTCACCCCGTACCCGTCCTCCGTGCCCGAGAAATTGACCGTTGGGCAAGTAGCAAGGAATATCAAACTTTATTGCACAATCACGGGCTTCAGTCTACTACCGAAGCTAAACCTCAAGGTGGATGGCGTAACTGGTAAGTTACATTCTTCTTTGCGCCTCTGCGCCTCTGCGTGAGACCTTAAAAATATTTTCCACCTATCCAATCATCACTTGCAACCGATTAACCTCTTTGAGTACGAACAGCTAGCAAAACAGCACCTCTCACAGATGGCGCTTGATTACTACAGCAGTGGTGCGTGGGATGAAATCACTTTACGAGATAACCGCGCTGCTTTTGAACGCCTAAAACTAAGACCGCGGATGCTAGTAGATGTGAGCGATCGCAACTTGACTACATCTATATTAGGACAACCTCTAGAGCTACCCTTACTAATTGCACCAATGGCTTTTCAATGTCTGGCGCATCCCGAGGGAGAAATAGCTACTGCAACAGCCGCAGCTTCAGCAGGTGTGGGCATGATTTTAAGTACATTAGCTACCAAATCTATTGAAGAAGTCGCAGCAATTCAGCAAAATTTTCCCAATGCTCTGCAATGGTTTCAGCTTTACATCCACAAAGATAGAGGTTTAACTCGCGCTTTAGTCGAACGAGCCGATAACGCAGGTTACAAAGCGCTTTGTCTGACAGTAGATGCTCCTGTTCTCGGACAAAGAGAACGGGATAAACGGAACGAATTTTCCTTACCACCAGGCTTACACGCGGCCAATCTCGCAACTATCTCAGGGCTAGATATTCCCCATGCACAAGGTGAATCTGGGTTATTTACTTACTTTGCCCAACAGTTAAACCCAGCGCTAACTTGGAAAGATTTGGAATGGTTACAGTCTATCTGCCCTTTACCTTTGGTAATTAAAGGGATTTTGCGCGGAGATGATGCTGTGCGTGCAGTCGAGTGCGGAGTTAAAGCAATAGTTGTTTCTAATCATGGTGGCAGACAATTAGATGGTGCGATCGCATCTTTAGACGCTCTAGCAGAGATTGTCGCTGCTGTAGATGGTAAAGCCGAAGTGTTGTTAGATGGAGGTATCCGCCGAGGTACAGATATTCTCAAAGCCCTAGCATTAGGAGCAAAAGCTGTACTCATCGGGCGGCCTGTTTTATGGGGACTAGCGGTAGCGGGAAAAGCAGGTGTATCTCATATAATATCGCTGCTACAAGGTGAGTTAAGCTTGGCTATGGCACTTAGCGGTTGTGCCCAGCTAGAGGATATTGATCCTTCTTTAGTGAAATCTTAAATTTCTCCTAGCCCACCAATGCAAAGCGCCATCCCCAAAATTAATACTTATGTACTAAATTAGCAATAATTCAGAAATAATTATCAATACCTTGCCACAAAACTCTTGAATAGAGTATATTAGTAAAGTTGCATCTAAGGGCGGGTGGCGAAACTGGTAGACGCACCACACTCAAAATGTGGCGACCTTGCGGTCATAGGAGTTCGATTCTCCTCCTGCCCACTGTAAAAAGTATAGTTATCAGAAATCTTGACTTCTCAGCTTTCTCTAGCAAGTGGCTATATGTCCATAGAGAATACCTTTTGAGCAAGGCTATAAATACTAAATGTTACCTTAGTAGCTGGAAAATATTATTTTCTTGAACTCATAGAAACTATTAAGCAGGAAACTGCGTCTATTTTTTTAATGCAATCTTCCAAACCTGTAAACCCTAAACATTAACATTGCTGGAAAAAATGTATTTATTTATACTAGAATTATAAATAAATACACTCTATGCATCAGTAAAATATGCATAAGTTAGTTTCAGTATTTATACTGAAGCAAACTCACATTGCATCCTCACTTATTTATTAATATTTCTTCATGTAACAAGCGATCGCAGCTGAAAAAGCGCTATTATATGTATATAAGCTAGGATACCTGCTTTATCAAGTTGTCAAGTTTAAGAAAAGCAAAAAATTATGAGATTAAAAAGATGGGAATCTCCTCGCAGAGAGGGAAGGAACGATAAAGGTAAAGGTGGTTCAGCCAGAAAGCGGCAACTTAAAAAACAAAGGCAGATGCTACGACAAAGGCTGAAGGAAGAGAAAAAAGCAGACGATATTAAAAATAAGGGCAAGGGAGAAGATAAAATTCATCTTCTCCTTTTTTATTTGTTTCAAGTGAAAAAACAAATTTTTCTATCTAAAAACATCAGAATTTGTATAAGTACTAAAGTCTATTTATAGAATCAAAAAATATTAGTAATTTTCGATAAGATAGAGCCTTAAATTAAAAAATATAATGAATCACCGTTAAGACAGATGACAGCCACTATTGGAGATAGGCAAAATAATTATTTAGTTGTAAAGCCTATAAAATCAGCTTTTTCCCTTCTGCCTATACTATCAGAAGTCTCACGGCTAAAGACTAGTACAGCGCAGTGGATATAACTATCCAGTTGCAAAAGCTTAAAAAGCCTATAAAAAAATCTTTTTTTCCTTCTGCCATCTGCCTTCTGACTTCTTGGACTAGAGGAACTCTCACTATGCAATAACGTCTTTGGGTCCCATCGTAATTTGATTTTAATTTCTGTACAAAAAATAACTTGAGAGTTTGGAACCACAGATGCTTACAACTACATCTTGGTTTATCTATAGCAACTCATTACTTAGTATCAACGCTTCTGTAAACAGAAATGGTTAATCGTCTAATAATTATTAGGTAAACAACCAGATTTAATGCCATTCACAAATATCTACTTTTATACGAAGTATACTCATTAACCAGTATTTCATCTGTTTCTACTTTTATTTTGAGCAAAGCTTTTGATTTCATACTTTTGCATATCAGATGGTAGTAGCTTGACTGTTTATATTTTTACTTCACGAAATAACTATATAGTTACTACAAAATTTTATTAAGTTAAGTAGATTTACAATAATCATGAAGATTGCATGAAGAAGAGACAAACTAATTATGAAGTAACCATGAAGTTTGTACACACGTTTGGGAAAAGCCTCAGTTCAGCTTGTAAACTAATATACGGTGGTCAGATGTTTGAAAAATACCAGGGTTCCCAGAAATTTACTGATAAAACTATTGCATCTCCATGTGTGTGAGTCAGACCATGCCAAAAGCTTAGAAAAAAGTCAGCAATAGTACCACCTAATTGTTAGACAGTTGGCAATGTACTAGTTGATGTTGATGATTTTTGTCTTTGACACAGGAGGGATTGATGGGAGAAATAACATTTCTGCCTAAACAAAAAGTTCTGGATTTTCCCATTACTGCTTTACGCTTTGAAGATCAGATCCAAACAATAATGAGATGGGCGATCGCCCGCGAAAGTAGAACAGTATGCGTAGCTAACGTACACATGCTGATGGAGGCTCACTGGAATCCAGAGTTTGCAAGTGTATTACAAAATGCAGATGTCGTCACTCCTGATGGTATGCCTCTTGTTTGGATGATGCGGCGGATGGGTGCGCGTTACCAAGATCGCGTAGCAGGGATGGATATCTTACAAGGATTATGTCAGCTAGCTCAAATACAAAATGTGAGTGTTTTCTTTCTTGGTTCGCAAACAGAAATCCTTTCTAGAATGCGAAAAAGGCTAGAGCAAGAATTTCCGAAGCTGAAAATAGCAGCGATGGAACCTTTGCCCTTTCGTCCATTGACTGAGAGTGAAGATGCAGAACTGATTAATAAAGTTAATTCTAGTGGTGCGGGTTTAGTATTTGTATCTCTAGGTTGTCCCAAACAAGAAAATTGGATAGCGCAGCATAAAGGTAAAATTCAGGCAGTCATGCTAGGGATGGGAGGAGTTTTCCCAGTTTATGCAGGAATCCATAAGCGCGCACCCCGCATAGTTAGAGAATTAGGATTTGAATGGTTTTATCGCTGGATTCAAGAACCGCGCCGTCTTTGGAGTCGTTATATTAAAACAATTCCACCTTTTATGTGGTTAGCAACCAAGCAACTACTTTCATCAAACCGTGTTGCATAAGTCCTCGTTAATCGTACTAGAGATTGAGAAAGCATGTTTGCGTAACTGCCAAAAGACATATTTTTCTGTAAATAGTACAAAGCCTAGAAGTTGCAAGTGATTTGCAATCAAGCTAATGTAACCAGATCAACTTAAACATCAAATCTCATTACATTATCGGAACACCTTCTCACAGGTGCAGAAAGCTATTTTACTTTCTGGCAGGAGATAAATATTAATTTGCCCCATAAATTATGAATCTGTAATGATGCTGAAAAAAACCAGAGTTGTGTATCGACCTGAAAGTCGAATAAGACATCCGCTACAATTATTTCGAGAAATGGGGCGGGATTTACTAGCATCGCGAGAATTAGCTTGGCGGTTGTTAATTCGTGATATCAGTGCTCAATACCGTCAATCGTTACTAGGAATTTTCTGGGCATTTATCCCGCCAGTAATTACAGCAGCTGGTTTTACACTTGCGAAAAGTAATGGTATTGTCAACATTGGTAATACAGAATTACCCTATGCAGCTTATGTTATGTTCAGTATGTCGCTGTGGCAGACTTTTATTGAAGCATTAAATGGCCCAGTACAAGCAGTAACAGCAGCTAAAGCAATGTTGACAAGAATTAACTTCCCTCACGAAGCATTGATTGTTGCCAAATTAGGAGAAGTATTTTTTAACTTTGGAATCAAGCTCATATTAATTGTAGGCTTATTTATCTGGTTCAAAATTCCCGTAACTTTAAGTGTAATTCTAGCGCCAGTAGCATTAATACATTTAATATTGCTAGGAACATTTATAGGTTTATTGTTATCCCCAATGGGTGCTTTATACCAGGATGTTACCAAAGGATTAACATTGATTACTGGATTTTGGTTGTTCCTTACACCAGTTGTTTATCCAGTTCCCAGCGATGGAGCATTTGGCAGTATTGTGAAGCTAAATCCTGTTACTCCACTGTTAGTAACGACACGAGAATTAGCAACAACAGGTGTTATATCAGACCCGCAAGGATTTTGGATAGCAAGTCTAATTGCAATATTAGGATTGCTAGTAGCTTGGGTCATTTATCGTCTTGCAATGCCCTTTGTAATCGAGAGGATTAGTTCATAATGACGATTAGCATCAATGAGCAAGAAATGGCACTAAAGCCACAGAATAATGAAAATGATATTGTGCTTTCAGTTAATGGAGTTTCTAAAAAGTTTTGTCGGGATTTGAAGCGCTCTTTGATGTATGGCGTTCAGGATATAGCCTCTGAATTATTAGGGATACGTTATAAGAGCGATAAGCTGCGCAAAAAAGAATTTTGGGCGTTGGACAATGTAAGTTTTCAATTACGGCGAGGAGAAGCACTCGGCTTAATTGGTAAAAATGGTAGTGGTAAATCGACCCTACTCAGGATTATTGCAGGTTTGATTAAGCCAGATACTGGTTATGTGGAAGTTAATGGTAGAGTAGCACCATTAATTGCACTAGGAGCAGGATTTAACCCTATTTTGACAGGAAGAGAAAATATTTATGCCAATATGTCAATTTTGGGTTTATCAAAAAAGGAAATTGATCAGCGATTTGATGAGGTTATAGATTTTGCAGAAATTGGTGATGCAATTGATTCACCAGTGCAGAGCTATAGTTCTGGAATGGCTGCAAGGTTAGGGTTTGCCAGTGCAATTCATACAGAACCGGATATTCTTCTAATTGATGAAGTATTGGCAGTAGGAGACATGAAATTTAGGGCAAAATGCTATCGTAGATTAGCGCAATTGTCTAAAAAAGGTGTAACTTTTGTATTAGTCTCCCATGACACTAATACAATATTGTCTGCTTGTAATTCAGCTATTCTTCTTTCAATGGGTAAAGTAGTTGAATCAGGAGATACTTATGCAACTATGCAAAAATATGAAGAAAGTTTATTTGCAAATGAATTAACAGTCTCTCCAGGGAAATTTTCATTGCCAGAAAAACCTCAAAATGAAAGTAATGGTTTGGATATAACTTATTTATGTTTTAAAGACGAAAATTTGAATATCGTTCCCAACCCCGTAAGTGGTCAGCCTATTACCCTCTGTACAGGTATTAAAGCTTATAAAAAATTTCAAGATATCGGCTTTTCATTACTAATTGATGAACTCTCTGTAGAAGGTGAAAGGATTTTGCGCCTCAGTACCTACACTGACGAGACCTCATTCACTGTTATTACAGGAGAGGATGAAATAAGAATTAAAATGCCATACTTTTGTTTAAAACCTGGCTTGTACACGATGAAAGTTAGTATTAGTCAAGGCACATTAAACATTTTAGATGCAATCGAATCATTTAAATTTACAGTAAAAAATCTAGATAGCATGAGCGAATGTTCTTTCTATCAACCAAGACATTGGTATTTAGCAAGTCAAGATATCTTTAAAAAGTAATTATAGTTAAACATTCAAAAGTTAAAAAGGAAGAAAAATATGCTAATGTCATCAGCAAGTGAAACATATAACTCTTATGCAGAAAGAGGTATCAATCAAGAGAGATTGGATGCAATTTTAGAATTTGGAGGCACTTCAATATTAGATGTAGGTTGTGGAAGTGGAGCATACGTATTAGAGCTAGCTGGAAAATATCAAATTTTTGGTGTTGATTATCAATCTTTCCCAACTTGGGATAAAATGCCTCATCTTTTCTCAATATCAGATGCTACTGAACTAGCTTGGAATGACAATACCATTGATACGATACTCTCTTTCGAGACCCTCGAGCATTTGCAAGATCCAAAAAAAGCATTAAAAGAATATTACAGAGTCTGTCGAAAAAATATCATTCTTACAGTTCCTAATTGTGCTGTCACACCTGCAATGCTTCAGAGTCAATTAATCTACAAAACTTGGATAGACAGAACACATGTGCAGTTTTTTGATATCGAAAGTATTGCAGAGGTTACGGAAAGTGTAGGTTTTCGAGTAATCAAACAATACCATATTAATAAAATATCATTGTTTCCCTTGATAAGTGAAGCATTTAATACTTCTGGATTAATGGGCAAGATTGCCTGGAAAATATTATCAAAAAGGCAAATAAAAGATTACTATATCACTTCTTTATTAGTAGCTGAAAAATAGCTAGGGCTTGTTGAAAAAGTGTGCAGGAAGAAGCTAGAACACAGGTTGAAAAATGGTAGGTTTGGTCGTTTAGCTTAGTTCCTAAATTTATCCAACATTTCCAAAAAAAAACTACAAGGGTTTTAAGCCTTCACATCCTAATATTCATGCACTTTTTTGACAAGAAAGAAAATACTTAAAAACCTTAGTTAGAATAGTTTACATATCCATTTAGCAAGCCCTAATTATGCAATTGTAGATAAAAAATAAGGATAAGGGGAACGATATTATGATGTTTTTGATTCAAGATAAATCAAAATCAATTACAAAAAAACTATTAGGAAATATAAGAAATCACTTTAATTCTTTCATGAAAAGAATAAATGCATATAGATTTATATATTTAATTTCTTATATACATTTTTTGCTAAAGCGATTGAGACAGAATAAAAGAGATGAAGAAAATAAATTTGACATAGTATTTGTAATTGACAACGGAAATCGAGGATGGATATTAGAAGCAATATGTAAAGAGATTGCTTTATATTTTCCCGGAAAATCTACTTTCATTTATGACACTTATTTTCCTGGACACTCTATTAACAATTACTTAGTGCATTTACCAGAAAATTCATATTTACCTCCTGCAAAAGCATACTTTTTTGCTCATTACTCTTACTTTGCTGTATGTCTAAAACTGGAGCCAATTTTATGGGGTAGTAAAAATTTTATCTTTTATACCCATCCAAGTGGAATTATAGATGATAAAGCCTTTAGTTACATTATGAATAAGTCTACTAAAGTTATAGCTATGTGCTCAGAATTTGCGAAAAATCTTATTAATTGTGGAGTTGAATCTCAGAAAGTTACGTATGTTTTGGGAGCAGCTAATCCATATATATTCCAACCCCATGAACGTTTTGGTAATGGTGCCGTAGGTTTTTGCACAGCTTATTATCCTCGTAAAGATCCTGATCGTATTTTTAAAATAGTTAAATCAATGCCACATCGAAAATTTATTCTTTTAGGAAAAGGATGGGAGCAGTATGAAAATTTTTCTGAATTAATTGCTTTATCTAATTTAGCTTATATTAAAGCTGCCTATTTTGAGTATCCTCAGTATTATGCTGCGATGGATGTATTTGTATCTCCTGCCAAGTTAGAAGGTGGACCAATTCCGCTGATCGAGGCAATGATGTGTAATGTTGTTCCTGTTGCTAGCAACACTGGGTTTGCTCCAGACATAATTAATAATGGTGATAATGGTTTTCTTTTCGATGTTGATAGCCCATGTGAACTGATATGCGATCTGATAGAGAAAGCCTTCCAAAATAAAACTGATATTAGAAAAACTGTGGAAAATTTGAGTTGGGAAAACTTCTCACTTGAAATTCAGAAATTATTAAAATATGAGTAATAAATAATTCTTTGATTGGCTTAATGGCTTAATTACATAATTAAAAGGAAAAATATTTTAAGTGGTCATGAAACTATGCGTATTGGATTTGCTACGACAGAATATGTAACTGAAGAATACTTTAGTGGAGGTTTGGCTAACTATCTACATCGAGTTGCCAAGGCATTAGTTTCCTTAGGACATGAAGTACATATTGTTGTCCTTTCAGAAATTGATCAAGCTGAATTTGAACACGAAGGTATTCAAATTCATCGCCTAACCTTAGGCAAAATCCAACGAAGATTATATAAACTAACTCGATACCGTATACCCCAAACATCTAAATGTCTTGACTTTAGTTTTCAGGTTTATCGCAAACTTTTACAATTACACAAGCAGCAACCTTTCGACATTGTTCAGTTCCCTGACTGGGATGCTTGTGGTGTGGTTTCAAGCCTTCTTTTACCTATCCCACAAGTAACACGTATTTCTGCATATCGTCCAGTTTGGATGGCGATGAGTGAATCACCACGCGATCGCGATGAACGAATTGTAGAGTGGTTAGAATGGCTACAGATGCGTCTGAGCAAACACATCTATGCACCCAGTTATACTCTGAAGCGACTACTGGCTGAACAAGCAAAAATAACTCATGTTAGAGTGGTTCGCACACCTTTCTATTTAGAAACCTCAGATTGGGATTTCTCTGTATTCAATGAAAACTTACAGGGCAAACAATACTTACTCTTCTTCGGTCGTTTTCAACTTCATAAGGGATTCCACATATTAGCTCAGGCACTGCCCCAGGTTTTAGAAAAATATCCAGACTGTCACGTTGTTTTTGTGGGTTTAGATACCGGATCTTCTCTAGCTTCTTCCATGAAGGAATATGCTAGTTCTCTGTGTAGCCAGTATATAAATAGATTGATTTTCATCAATCCAATACTTCATAGCAAGCTCTATCCTGTAATTGCTGGTGCTAAATTGGTTGTCTTACCCTCTTTGATTGATAACTTGCCCAATGCTTGTTTAGAAGCTATGGCATTGGGAAAATCTATCATTGGGACAGTTGGAGCAAGTTTTGAAGAATTGCTTACCGACGGTGAGACAGGCTTTCTTGTACCTCTAGGTGAAGTAAATGCACTAGCTACCAAAATTAATGAAGCATGGATGCACCCTAATTTGGATGGTATTGGACAAGCAGCAAAGTCCAAAGTTCAAGAATTTGCAGTTGAACGCACAGTGCAAGAGCTAGTGAACTATTACAAGGAAATCTCCAGTGGTCAAAAGCCGTCATATTCTATTTCTCCATTGAAACAGGTAGAGGGTTAACAGTTATGAATGAACGACATCTTTATAGAGCTACTATTCTGCCAGTTCCAGAGCGAACACCACGTCCCCTTTGGTCAGTAATGATTCCCACCTATAACTGTGCAAACTATCTGCGCGAAACACTGACTAGCGTCTTAGCGCAAGACCCAGGCCCAGAGGTAATGCAAATAGAGGTAGTAGATGACCACTCTACAAAGGATGATCCTGAAGCTGTTGTGAGAGAACTAGCAGGCGATCGCGTTAGTTTTTATCGCCAACCAGAGAACGTAGGCTACATCAAAAATTTTGAGACTTGCTTACAGCGATCGCGTGGAAAATTAATCCATTTATTACATGGGGATGATTTAGCTCTTTCAGGGTTCTATAGCAAGATGCAGTTAGCTTTTGAAAAAAATCAACAGATTGGTGCTGCCTTTTGCCGACATATTTTTGCAGATGATAATAGTCACTGGCAAAGTATTTCTAGATTAGAACAAGATGAAACCGGCATTTTAAATAATTGGTTAGAGAAAATAATTGTTGATCATCCTATTCAAACACCTTCAATAGTTGTGCGGCGTGATGTATACGAACAAGTCAGTGGTTTTGATACTCGTTTCCGTGGTTCTTGTGAAGATTGGGAAATGTGGATCAGAATTGCTACACGTTATCCTATTTGGTATGAAGTTGAGCCGTTAGCTGTCTATCGTATGCGTTCCACATCTTTAACTGGAAATGCTGTAAGCTCTGCTGAAAATACTAGAGATGCACAAAGGGCTATCGAAATAGTTCAATCATACATATATCAATATTTACCTAAAAAAACGGCTGATGATTTCTTGAATAAAGCCAAGAGAAATTCTGCAAATTATGCAATTTCTCTAGCTAGGAAGTTGTATACCCAAGGCAATATTGATGCTGGACAAGCACAGATTAGAGAAGCTTTAAAATTTGGCTACTTTTTGAGAGTTATTAGACAGGTAATAGATTTAATTTTATGGTGGAATTTACGCCAGTTCAAGAAATTGGTAAAGCATATATTTCTTTATATCAAGTTCATTCCCAATCACTAACTAGCAATGACTTTATCAACCCCTATAGGCTTCCTCATCTTTAACCGCCCCGACTTAACAGAACAGGTATTTGCTGCTATTGCCCAAGTAAAACCTAAAAAACTGTTTGTAATTGCCGATGGACCTCGATTTCCTGAAGAACTAGAAAAGTGTGAAAAAACTAGAGCAGTTATCCAAAAAGTAGATTGGGATTGTGAAGTATTAACTAACTTTTCTGATAAAAACTTAGGCTGTGGACGACGAGAAGCTAGTGGATTTGACTGGGTTTTTTCCCAAGTTGAAGAAGCTATTTTCTTAGAAGATGATACATTACCATCTCCTTCCTTCTTCAGCTTTTGTGAGGCAATGCTGGAACGTTATCGCCACGATGAAAGAATCATGCATATTAATGGTGATAACTCTGTTAACCAAGATAGAACTGATGACAGTTACTACTTTTCAAAATATATGCATGGATGGGGCTGGGCTTCTTGGCGAAGAGCTTGGCAAAACTATGACTATTACATGAAGACCTGGCCAGATTTCAAGCAAACTGGCTTCATTGAATACATTTTTGAAGATCCATACGAACAAAAATTTTGGACAGATATATTAGAGCAAATGTATGAAGATCCTCAAGTAATAGATACTTGGGATTATCAATGGATGTATGCTTGTTGGTCACAAGGGGGACTAGCCATAGCACCCAATAAGAATCTAATTTCTAACCTTGGTTTTAATCGCCTGGATGCAGCTCATACAGTAGGTGATGATCCAAGATCCAAATTGCCAACTGCGAAACTTACGGAAATCAAACATCCTCAGTTTGTTGTTAGACATCAAGACGCAGATCGGCACAGCTTTGATTATATTTTTGGAGGTCAGAAAATGCGAGAACAAGACAAGCCCTTGATGAAGCTTCGTCGGCGCTTATCTTCAGTGAAAAATAAGCTCACTTTACAAGCTTGAACCTAGCTGCACACTCAATAGTAGAAACAAAACAACTTTCTATGAATGTTCTACACATCAACAAATCTGATATTGCTGGTGGAGCAGCGATCGCAGGCTATAGACTACATCAAGGTTTGCTGGTTCAAGGTATTGACTCGCGACTGCTAGTAGGTACAAAGTCAACCAATAGCGATCGCGTCGCTTCTGTTCCGCGCAAAGACCGTACCGAGAAACTACTCGGTCACGTTAATGAGAGTTTTGGTCTTAACTACCTCAACTATATCAGTAGCTTTAATATTTCTCAGCATCCTTTCTTCAAAGAAGCAGATATTCTTAACTTTCACAATTTACATAATGAATATTTCAACTATTTAGCAATTTCCTCACTAACGAAAAATAAACCAGCAGTTTTTACACTCCACGATATGTGGAGCTTTACGGGGCACTGTAGTTACAGTTATGACTGCGATCGCTGGAAAACGGGCTGTGGTAAATGCCCTTATCCAGATACCTATCCAAATATTAAAGTAGACAATACTCACTTAGAATGGAAACTAAAAAATTGGGTCTATAGCAGCTCTAACCTATCAATTATTACTCCCAGTAATTGGCTGACTGAGCAAGTTAAGCAGAGTATGCTTAACCGATTTCCGGTTCATCATATTCCCTATGGTATAGATACAGAAGCTTATCAACCTCTTGACTCTGAGAAATGTCGGTTTGTACTCGGTATCCCAAACAATAAGAAAGTTCTCATGTTTGGGGCTGAAGAGTTAAAGGATGCGCGTAAAGGTGGAGACTTGCTACTAAAAGCACTCCAAAATTTACCTGAATCTCTCAAGGCTGAAACGATGCTAATAACCTTTGGTAAAGGAGGTGAAGCAATCTCAAATACTGTAGGTATGGAAAACCTAAATTTAGGGTATGTAGATAGCGATCGACTGAAATCAATTGCCTATTCTGCGGCTGATTTGTTCATTTTTCCCACTCGCGCTGATAATCTTCCCCTTGTCCTACAAGAGAGTATGGCATGTGGTACGCCAATGGTTTCATTCAAAATTGGTGGAGTTCCTGATTTAGTGCGTCACGGTATTACTGGCTACTTAGCTACACCAGAAGATGCTAATGATTTTTGTAATGGGATTGTCGAGTTATTGGAAGATAAAAGCTTGTGCGATCGCATGAGTCAAAATTGTCGAGCGATCGCACTTCAAGAATACCCTTTAGAGTTACAAGCCAAGCGATATATAGAACTATATCAGCAGATTATGAATAATTAGCGAGAAATTTATTATTGCTAATTTTGAGTTTACCAAAAGTTATAGGAAACCTCAATAGTAAATACACAAAAGTTAGTACATTGCTTTCCTAAATTCAAATAAGACCACAATATTAAGTAATAGAAACATGATTAGCATTATCACCCCAGTTTATAACGGCGATAAATTTATTGAAGACTGCATAAATAATGTGATTGGCCAAAACTGCCACGATATTGAACACATCATTTTAGATGGAGGTTCCACAGACCGAACTGTAGAAATCATTAAACAGTATGCTGAGAAATATCCACATATACGATGGTTGTCTGAAAAAGATAAAGGGCAGTCAGATGCAATGAATAAAGGGATTGCAATGTCTAAAGGTGACATTTTAGGTATTCTCAATGTTGACGACTATTATGAACCGAATGTATTGAATCAAGTAGAAGAAATATTCAAAACCTTACCAAATCCTAGTTTGTTAGTCGGTAACTGTAACATATGGAATGATGACTGCATTATTTTTGAAGTTAACAAGCCAGCAAAGTTAAAGTTAACAGATTTACTTCTAGGGTGGCATATAAACCCTTTCCCTGCTAATCCTTCTGCTTATTTTTACCATACTTCATTGCATAAAATAATTGGTCTCTACGATGTAGAAGCTCATTACACAATGGATATGAGATTTTTACTGAAGGCTGTGCAAACTGCAACAGTAAAATATGTAAACAAAACTTGGGGTAATTATCGGATGATAAAAGGTACAAAAACATTTAATGGTCTAGCCAGTGGTCAAACCATGAAACGCATAGAAGTTATCCTAGAAGAGTATCGAAAGGAGCTTCCTATGCTTCAGCAATGGCAAATAGGTATCAAACGCAAGTACTATAACGTACAGTATGGAATTATAAATAGAGTTAAGTATTTCTCAAAGAAACCACAAGAATTACCTTTGTCTTTATCCAGAAAATTTAATGAATTACTTTGGTTAGACAAGTTTAAGAAAATACAGAAGTAATATAAATAAAAATTTATTGAATTTAGCTTAATAGTATGGATGAGATAATTTTTTATGAAAAAGATAGCTTTTGTTTCTACTAATGATACAACACCTTGGGCTGGTAGCGAGGAATTATGGTCGCAAACTGCTATCAGAATGGCTACTCAGGGTTTTACAATTGGCGTAAATGTTAAAGGTCATAAGCAAGCTCCAAAAAGAATTCGGGAGCTTGAGCAGTTAAAGTGCCATATTTGCTATAGAAGATATGACAGTAATCTATTAGGTAAGTTAACTTCTAAAGGATTTAGAAAAATATTTAAATATGAATTATTCTCGCTCTGGTTAGATAAATTTGCTCCTGATTTAGTCGTGATTTCTGAAGGGTTTAATTATGAGGATCAAGGTTGGATGCAGGCTTGCCTGAAAAGAAATATTCCCTATGTTGTTATTGTCCATGCTGCTGGTGAATTCAGATGGCCATCTGATGCTTTAGTTGCAACAGCAGCAAAAGGTTATTTGAGCGCTGAAAAATGTTTTTTTGTATCTCAGAGAAATTTAGAACTTACAGCCAGGCAGTTAGCAGTCGAACTTCATAATGCCAAGATTGTCAGAAATCCATACAACGTATCCTATGATGTAGCATTCTCATGGCCTAAAGATGAAAGTGTATTGAAGTTTGCATGTGTAGGGCGTTTAGATCCAGATGCTAAAGGGCAAGACATACTCTTTGATGTACTTCGTTCTGAAAAATGGAAAACCAGACAGATTGAAGTTACTCTCTTTGGAGACGGTTATCAACGAAATACCTTAAAGCTCTTAAAAGAGCGATGGAGCTTAGATAAAGTCAAGTTTGGTGGTTTTGTAGATAATGTTGAAGCTATATGGACCGATCATCACGCTCTAATTTTGCCTTCTAGATACGAAGGTTTACCATTAGCAATGGTAGAAGCAATGCTGTGTGGGAGGTTATGCATTGTTACTGATGTTGCGGGAAATACAGAATTAGTTCAAGATAACATCAATGGTTTTGTAGCAAGAGCGCCCATTACTGAATGTTTAGATGATGCGATGGAGAGAGCATGGCAAAGAAGAGAATCATGGCGCGAAATTGGTAAAGAGGCATATTTTAATGTGCGAAAAGTAATTCCTCGTGACCCTATAGATAAATTTATCGAAGAAATTCAATTATTACTTAAATGATGCCTTTGAGGAGTAAAACAAATGAAATTTGACTGGTTAATTATTGGCGCTGGGTATTCAGCCTGCGTCATAGCTGAAAGAATTGCTAATGAACTTGGACAGAGAGTATTAATTGTAGAACAACGAGACCATATCGGCGGTAATGCCTACGATTACTATAATGAGCATGGCATTTTAGTTCACAAATATGGGCCACATATTTTTCATACCAAATCCAAAAAAGTCTGGGATTACCTCTCTCAATTTACCGAATGGAGACATTACTATCACCATGTTTTGGGAGTAGTAGAGGGTAAAAAGGTTCCTGTTCCCTTTAATCTCAATTCTCTATATGCCCTTTTTCCTCCTAAATATGCAGCCAAGCTAGAGGATTTGCTTCTAGAAAGCTTTGGTTTTGGAGTCAAAGTACCTATTTTAAAACTGCGTGAAAGTGCTAGTGGAGATTTAAGCTTTTTAGCTGATTACATTTACGAAAATATCTTTCTCCGCTACACCATGAAGCAGTGGGGTGTGAAACCAGAAGAACTAGATAGAGGTGTAACGGGACGTGTTCCAGTTTATATCAGTCGAGATAATCGTTACTTTCAAGATCCTTATCAAGCTATGCCTAAGCTTGGTTACACCGAGATGTTTCGCAAAATGCTGGCTCACCCTAACATTAAAGTACTCCTAAATACCGATTACCGCGAGATTATCAATGATGTAAAGTTTAACCGTATACTTTGCACAGGGCCAATTGATACCTTTTTCGATTATATGTATGGCGAATTGCCCTACCGGAGCCTGCGCTTTCAATTTGAAACTTTAGATCAAGAGTTGTATCAAGAAGTTGGTACAGTTAACTACCCCAATGACTATGACATCACCCGTATAACTGAGCAGAAGTATTTGTCAGGACAAACTTCTCCCAAAACTACCTTAGTGATGGAATATCCCCAAGCTTATGTCCCAGGTAAAAATGATCCTTATTATCCGATTCTCAATGAAGATAATCGCGATCGCCTAGACCTATACCTAAAAGAAGTAGAAAAACTCAACGGTACAGTAATTTTTGCAGGGCGGCTTGCAGATTACAAATACTACGACATGGATCAAGCAGTAGTTCGTGCACTTGGTCTGTTTGAAAAAGAGATAGCAACTTCAACAATGTAGTGACGATAGATAAACTCTGAGAAATAAAGGTATTAGCATTCAGTTGTCGGCAAATTATCACTTTATTAGGACAAGATTCTGTATCTACCAGAAACTCATTAAATCTGTCAAAACTGAATAGGAGCAAGATGAACGTAATAAATAGAATTCAATTTCCGTGTACATTGGAAACATCTAGCTTGTACATGAAATGTCACGAGGGTACATTTTTAAATTTTTCTGCACAACACCCAGAGGTTGTTTTTATTAGAGATAGTCTGTTATCTTTTAACACCTATTTTAATTCGTTTTTCGAGAAATTTTACGCAAAATATACTGAAATATCTTCTCTATATTATTTATTAAAACTTGAAGGTGACTTTCAAATTTCTCTTTACAGAGAGCATCACGAGCAAGACAATAGAGAACTTATCTATACAGAGAGCTTTGAGAAATGTCAACTATGCAACCCAGTGAAACTCTCCCTACCCGATTCCTGGCGGAGTGAACATAGTGGTAGAGCTTATCTTGAAATTACTTGCTTAAGTGAGCAGGGCTTATTCTCAGAGGGACTAATTATAACTGACCAACCCAAGATTAGAGAAGTAAAGTTGGGTATTATTACTTGTACTTTTAAAAAAGAAGCATACTTAAAAAATACAGTTAATACTATTTTAAAAGATAGATTACTCCAAGATAAGCAGTTTAAGGTCTTTATTGTTGATAATGGTAGAACTCTAACAGAAAATGACTTTGGTAATCCTAAAGTTCAATTAATTTCTAACAGAAATGTAGGCGGCAGTGGAGGTTTTACTAGAGGCTTAATTCAAGCTGTGCAAGAGGGCATCTATACACACTTCCTGTTTATGGATGATGACATTGAGTTAGAGAGTGAATCCATATACAAGCTTTTTCCATTATACGAATATGCGAATCAGGACCTTGCCGTATCTGGTAGTATGTTGGATTTGTATAACAAGCATAGATTATTTGAGGCCGGCGCAGTATATGGTAAAGCTATTAATAATCAAGGTAATAGTGTATATAATCCATTCGGCTCTCTCAGTCTCAAGCCTGGACTCAATCTCGAAAATATTAGTGTTCTTAATCTTTTGCTATCAGAAGATAGCCCAGACTACGGTGGTTTTTGGTTTTTCTCTTTTTCCAAGGAAACTATTCAAAAAACAGGCTTACCAATGCCTTTCTTTATAAAGATAGATGATATGGAGTTTGGTTTAAGGATTAAAGAATGTCTAGGTAATTCAATAGTTGCTTTTCCAGGAGTAGCCGTTTGGCACGAACCATTTTATGCAAAGAATCCTATTTGGGATAACTATTATAAATTTCGCAATCATCTCATAACCAATTCTATTTATAGATTTTCAGGATATATCAAGACAGTTAAGTTTTTAACACAACAGCTAATCTACAACCTGTTGGCGTATGACTATAATTCAGCAGAAATGCTGATAACGGGTTTTGAGGATTATTTCAAAGGGCCGCAATTCCTCATCAACAACGATCCGGAGAAACTCCACACTAGAGTTCTAGGACTTAGTAAAAGCTATAATACCCAAAGTGTACGAGCAACTTCCACAGACGAGAGTCTAGAACGCTGTAATTCAAGTAATAAAAATATTATTTCCCCACTCATCAAAAAGATAATCGCTTTAGTTACTATCAATGGACATTTACTTCCTGATTTTTTGATAAGTAATGAGGAAGGATATTATCGGATTTCTTCTGAATATACTGACTATTGGGATAAAGAATTCGCAAAAAGGCGGTTTGTTATTGCGAGAGAAGGAAATAGCAACGTTTATGTGCATGAGATGAATAGAAAAATTTGTATTAACCTATTAATTAGATGGGTACAAATTATTATGAAAAATGCATCTAGATGGTCATCTGTCAGTTCTGAGTGGAGAAATGCTTTCAAGTATTTAACATCTTCTGAATTTTGGCAAAATTATCTAAAGCTAAATGAGCATTTAAAAGCTTAAGAAATAGTGATATCCAGATATTAAGGATTAACAAATGCAAGAAATACAAGCTCAAAATTTGCAACCTATTAAACTTTCGCAACTACCTGAAAGTCCATTGGTATCAGTATTAGTCCCCAATTATAACTACGCTAAATATATTGGAGAAACTTTAGACAGTGCTATTCACCAAACATATCCTCATTATGAAGTCATAGTTTGTGATGATGGCTCAACCGATAACTCCTGTGAAGTAATCGAAACATACTTGCAAAAAGACTCCAGAATTAAACTGATCCGCAAACCAAATGGAGGCGTTGGCTCGGCATTAAACAAAGCATATAAAGAAAGCAAAGGGCAAATCATTTGTATTTTGGATGCAGATGATGTGTGGATGGATAACAAGCTATCTAAAATTGTTGAAGCATTTAAGGCAGAACCAAGCAGTGGATTTGTAATTCACAATGTAATTCCCGTAGATGCTAATGGAAATGTCATTGAAAGAAAACCTTTGGTAAGTAGTATGCCTTCAGGTTGGGTGGCCCCCTCCGCACTAGAAAATGGCGGTTTTATTGATGACTTACCGCCAGCTTCTGCACTCTGCTTTCGTCGTGAAGTAACTGATTGTATTTTTCCTTTAAATGAAGCATTTGTACGGAATGCAGATGCTCTTGTTCGTAATTTTGCATTGTTCTTATCTACCATAGTGCCTGTACAAGATGTACTAAGCAAGTATCGTCTGCATGGCTCAAACCTGACATTTGTTCAGTCTTTATCAGCAGATTATATAGAAAGAGAAATGAAAGTTGCGGAACAAATCAATCTAGAAATAAAACGCTTTTTAAATAATTTTTATGGGGTAGATATAGCTGTAAGGCTAACTAGTATTCAATCAAGACAGATTTATTGTCATAATCGTTATATAGTGGCTCGGCTAAAGAAGTCCTCCAAATCCGAAAGACGAGAAGCACATCAACAACTGATTAACCATCCACAGTTTAGTTGGACAGGGCTTGAGGGATGGTTGCTGAAATGGGGCGAATATTTGCCGGATTCTGTTTTTATAATGTTGTTTAACCAAGTATATGGTTCAGGTTGGCTGAAGAGTACAGTAAGGCTAATAAGAAATCAATTTACTGTTAATCAAATCGTAGCAAATTAAAGTTTTTTAAGTTTTAGATTTCACCCCTCTAATAATCTAGCAGTAAACAGGAGATATCATATGTTAAAGCTAAATCTTGGTTGCGGTTCTCATACTCCGAGTGGCTGGGTCAATGTAGACTATGCAATGGGTGCTTGGATAGCAAAACTACCAGTTATCTCCCAGATTAATAAACGCTTTAAAATCCTTAATCTTGATTGGCCAGAGAACATTTTTCTCTATGATTTACGAAAGAAATTTCCGTGGAAAGATAATTCTGTAGATGTAGTTTATAGTTCCCATACTCTAGAGCATCTATCCAAAACCGAAGGGCAACATTTTTTAAGAGAGTGCCATCGGGTTTTAAAACCTAATGGCATTATTCGCATCATCGTGCCAGATTTGAGGGTAATCATCAATAAATACGTGCAAGGTGAAATCACTGCTGACAAACTGCTGGATGAACTGTATGTCGGCTATGATTCTCCTGAAGATGGGGTGCTGAAGAGTAAATTAGCGCCATTTATTCGATTTCCTCATAAGTGTATGTATGACACTCCTACCTTACTGAGAGTCATGTCCGAGATTGGTTTTGAAGTAGCTAGCAAGCAAGCTTTTGAAAGTGAGATTAACGATTTGTCGGAGATAGAAGACTCCAGCCGAACTATCCAATCTGTGATTGTAGAAGGCAAAAAAACTCTTGCCCACACCTACAAACCAGTAGAATCGATGTTGGTGAAATAGGCTACTAAATCGGTTTTCTAGACTAAGTTCTGCCTACTTCAGTCATAGCTAATAGATTATGAACCATTTATCTTCGCGTCTTTCCCAATTTCTTCAGCTAGTAATCTACTTGTGTCATTGAGGAGAAAAGGTGTAATGACCAATTCATCCCTACGTGTACTTTTTGTCAGCCACGCTTATGTAGTTGGTGTGAACCAAGGAAAGCTGAATGCGATCGCAGAAACTGGTAAAGTTGAAGTCGGCCTACTAACTCCTAGCAACTGGAAAGCACTGGAGTGGAATCGCCAATTTGAAGTAGAAACACCTTACCCCAAAATTAAAATCTATACAGCACCTGTAATTTTTTCCGGCCGCGGCGGTGCTCATATGTATACACCTTGGCACCTGTGGCAAGTTCTGAAAGATTTTCAACCTGATATCGTGCAGGTAGAAGAAGAAGTATTTTCTCTTTGTACTTTTGAGTTAGCAATTTGGAGCAGAATCACAAACAAGCCAATGGTCGTATTTGGCTGGGAAAATATGGATCGTAACCTGCCTATTGTGCGTCGCTGGGTACGTCAATTTGTGATGAATACAACTAAACTCATGCTTCCAGGCAATCAGGACGGAGCTAATTTACTACGGCAATGGGGTTATACCGGATTAATGGAAATTATGCCTCAGATGGGAGTGGATACTCAATTATTTAGTCCGCGATCGCCTGAAAATAAAAATGGAGAATTTCACATTGGATTTCTTGGTAGATTAGTGCCTGAAAAGGGTGTCAACACCATATTTACTGCTGCACGTTTACTTAAAGAACAAGGACTCAACCCCCGGATTATTATCTGTGGTTCCGGTTCCGATGAAGAAGTTCTCAAACAAGAAGCCCAGAAGCAGCAAATAGCAGATTTAGTTGTTTGGCGTGGATCAGTACGCCATGAGCAAGCACCTGAGGAAATCAGTAAATTTGATGTTTTAGTTCTGCCTTCCCTAACTACTGCCAGATGGAAGGAACAATTTGGTCACGTCCTGATTGAAGCGATGGCAATGGGTGTTCCTGTAGTAGGTTCTAGTAGTGGTGAAATTGCCAACGTCATTGGGCGTTCTGACTTGGTATTTCCAGAAGGAGAATCAGAAGGATTAGCAGCAATTCTGGAACGAATGATTCGCAATCCAAATTGGCAGCAAGAGTTAAAACAACATGGTATAACAAGAGTCGATCAGCATTATACACATGAAAAGATTGCTGAACGTTTAATAAACCTTTGGCACAACCTAATCCAGCCAAGCAGTAATAGGTATGCTATGAACAAAGTTGGCTTTAATTGAAATTTGGAGTGTGATGCAAAGGAAAACTAATTATGCGCGTAGTTATTGTCCGTACCATGCAAGAATTCAGCATGGATGTCTATGCAGATGGCATTATTTCAGGTCTAAAAGCTATCCGACCTGATTGGGAAATTGTGGATTTAGCACCGCGTAATTTTGATAGATCGAGTTCCTCTTTGCTTCTGAGAATTAACAAATATTATGAGCGTTTCTGGCGTTTTCCGCGATTTGTAAAACAGCAATCAGCTGATATTTTTCATATTATCGAACCTGCTGAAGCTCATATTGTTTACTGGTTACATAAAGCTGCTAAAACTGTTGTCACCTGCCATGATTTAATAAATTTTTATTATTCTGGAAATCTTCAAGGTTCGGTGCAATTACCGTTTGTTAGTAAGACTGTATGGCTACTGGCTGTAAAAGGTATGAAGTATGCTAACCACATCTTTGCTGTCTCTCATATCACAGCTAAGGATACCACTCAATTATTAAATATAGAACCAGCCA
Organism: Aulosira sp. ZfuVER01; assembly: GCA_034530615.2. Lineage (GTDB taxonomy): Bacteria > Cyanobacteriota > Cyanobacteriia > Cyanobacteriales > Nostocaceae > Aulosira. The sequence goes on along the minus strand of JAVRCV020000030.1, from coordinate 40,155 downwards.
AAATATCTGTAACTCCTAATGCTGTTGAGCCGATATTTCGTCCATTGCCTCAATCTGAGATTGACTCTTTTTGGCAAAAACAGGGATTTGCTTCTAAAACAACTCACCTACTTAATGTAGGGGCTAATCATCCTCGTAAAAATATTTTTACTATACTTGAAGCCTTAAATATCCTCAAACAAAAAGAAATACCTTTCAAGTTTTGGAAAGTTGGGGCTGATTTCACAGATGAGCAACAACAATACATCCAAAATCACCAGTTAGAAAACTATATAACTTACTTTGGTAAGCCAGATAAAAATACGTTAGTTCAAATATATAATGCTGCTGATATTCTGATAGCCCCTTCACTGCATGAAGGATTCGGCATCACAATTTTAGAAGCAATGGCTTGTGGGACTCCAGTTATTACTTCAAACACCTCAGCTATGCCTGAAGTAGCTGGAGATGCTGCAATTCTAGTTAATCCAAAAGATCCTCAAGCGATATCAGCAGCAGTGCTGCGATTGCATAATGACCCAATATATTATCAAGAATTAGTCGATAAAGGATTGTCAAGAGCTAAGTTATTTACTTGGGAAAAAACAGCAGAGAAACTTGCTGAAATTTATGAAAAACTGTTGGGCTATTAGTTGTTTTTTGAGAGAGGAAAAAATATGCTAATTGGTGGATATTCTTGATGTATTCTATGTAACTGACATTGTTTATTAAACTATATATTCATTAATGATGAAAGTCTTAATTTCTGCTTATTCGTGTGAACCGGGAAAAGGATCTGAGCGTGGTGTCGGGTGGAATGTGGTTCGAGAAGCTGCCAAATACCATGAAGTTTGGGTTTTAACTCGACCTGATGAAAGTAAAGAAGCTATTGAAGCAGAGCTAGCCTCTAATCCAATTCCTAACTTGCACTTTGTGTATTTTACATTACCCCTTTTGGGTGGACTCTGGCGCTTAGGGTCGAATGGCGCAATGCAAATCCACTACTATTTATGGCAGATACAAGCATACTTTGTAGCCCGTAGTTTGCATCGTGAAATTGGCTTTAATGTAGTACATCATGTTACATTTGTTAAGTATTCTAATCCCAGCTTTCTGTCATTATTGCCCGTTCCCTTTATCTGGGGACCTGTTGGTGGTGGCGAAACGGCTCCAAAACAATTTTGGCAGGACTTCAACTTCCGTGCTAAAGCTTACGAAACGGCACGGATTTTCACTCGCTCTTTAGGGGAACTCGATCCGTTTGTGCATCTGACTGCAAGAAAGAGCGCTATAGTCAGAGCCACAACTGAAGATACAGCTAAAAGACTGTATAAAATGGGTGTGAAATATGTGGATATTCTTTCAGAATCAGGTTTACTCCCAGAAGAAATTGCTGTACTTAACCAATATCCAATTCCTGCTCAACAACCTGTTAGGTTTATTAGTATGGGCAGACTTTTGCATTGGAAAGGCTTTCACTTAGGTTTACGAGCTTTTGCAAAAGCAAACTTAGCTGAAGCAGAATATTGGATTGTCGGGGATGGGCCAGAATGGGAGCGACTGCAAAACATGGCACAAAACTTAGGCATTGCACAAAAAGTGAAATTCTGGGGTAGATTACCTCGCGAAAAGACCCTAGAAAATTTAGGAAATTGTCATGTATTAGTTCACCCTAGTTTACATGACTCAGGTGGATGGGTATGTATTGAAGCAATGGCAACAGGCCGTCCAGTCATCTGTTTAGATTTAGGAGGACCAGCACAGCAGGTAACAGCAGATACTGGCTTCAAAATTTCTGCAATTAATCCAGAGCAAGCAGTTGAGGATTTGTCAAAAGCATTGATTACTTTAGCGAAAGATCCAGAACTCCGCATCCGCATGGGGCAAGCAGGGCAGAAATTAGTCAGAGATACCTATAGTTGGCAGGTTATGGGTAAACGCCTTGCTCAAGTCTATGAGGAAGCTATATCTTTTCAAAAACCGAAAGTACTTCATTAAATTAAAGGTTTTTTAGTGAAAAACTAATTACTACTAGTGCAGGCTAGCAAAAACAATTACTCAGATTAAATTTGCTTAAAAACCCATATTACAAGACTGTTCACGTATAGGCAACTGATTACTATTACTAGTTAGTTATTTACCTCAGAAATATTTATGAACAGCAAGATAGAAAAAAAATCAAGATTTGCAGGAATAGATTTATGCCGTGGTATCGCAGCATATGGTGTTATTTTGTTGCATTCTGGAGATAAAACTTGGGCTACTGTACACCCTTTATCTGCACAGCTTTCATATTTATTTAACTTTCCTGTGCCCTTCTTTTTAGCTACGTCTTTTTATCTAATGATTTGTAGGCGTAATCCTGATTTTTCATGGAATTATTGGCAAGTTAGATTGCAGCGTATTCTTTTTCCATATATCATCTGGACAATAATATTTTTGGCGATCAAAACAATAATGTTTTTAGCGTTACATCAAGATAATAAGCTAAATGAATTATTTAAAGATCCATTCTCAATAATTTTTTATGGAGGAGCAGCAATACAATTATATTTTTTACCGATACTGTTAGTGGGAACTTCACTTATGATAATTGCGTTTTACTTAGATAAAACCAAAATTTCTATTATAGGATTATTCATTTTAACTTTATTAAGTCTGATTTCTTATGACTTACTTATTATAACTAACAATACATTTTTATTAGGCTCTGATGTAGCTTTTCAAGGACTATTAAGCCAATTAATTCCTAACCAAAGTAATAGCAATGAAGTTTTGAGATTTATTTCAGTAACAACTGCATGGATAGTGAGGTGTCTGCCTTACTTCTTTATTGCCATAACATGGAAATTTATTCTTTTTAAAAGTAACTTTACATTGCCGTTCTCCAAACTTACAGCTACTACATTAGCATTATTGGTATTTATTATTATCGATTTTTTAGGAAATTGGTTTTTACCTATTGGCTTTAGAGAAGTTTTATTAGGATACTCTCTACTAGCGTTTGGCATTGCTTTATCAAATCAATTAAAGGAGAACAATTTTATAAAAAATTTGGGATTATGTTCTTTTGGAATTTACTTGATTCACCCTTTAGCAATCAATATTATGGAGATTTTAGTTAAAAAAATACAACCTCATCTTCTAGAACAGGTAACTATTCTTTCTCAAATGGTATTTTCTATACCTAGTTTTTTTATTAGCTGGCTAGCTGTAGATTTGCTTATGAAAAATAGGACAATATCCAAATATTTATTTAGTACATAAACAAATACTATATTTTCATTTCAGTTACAAATTATTTAATAAAACTATAATATGCACATTTTAATTGCTGCTTTACACAGACCTACAAAACCTACTGGAGTTTGTAGACATGCTGCAAATCTTGCAAAATGTCTTGCTGACACAGATAACATTAGTAAAGTAACTTTAGTTGTAGGTTCATGGCAAAAATATTATTTTGAAACTTCTTTTTCTTTAGAATCAAATAAAATCACTTTGGTAAGTGTAGATGTTAAAAATATATCCATTACAAGGAATTTTTGGTTTTTATGGGATTTGCCAAAACTAGCCAAACAACTTCATGCTGATTTAGTACATCTAGCCTTTCCACTGCCGTTTATTCGTCAACTTTTTCCATGCCCTGTAGTAGCTACTATTCATGATTTATATGCTTATGAATATCCACAGAATTTTGGCTATCCTAATGTGATTTTTAATCAGTTATTCCTAAAGCAATGTATTAACAATAGTGATGGATTATCCTGCGTTTCTCAATATACTCTAGAACGCTTAAAGGAATATTTCCCTCAAATTGAGCAGCGAAAAAAGGCTAGTGTTATCTATAATTATGTAGACTTTAGCCATGTAACTTCTCAAGCACCAAAATCTACTAATGCTCAACTACCTTTTTTACTAGCTGTTGCCCAGCATCGCAAAAATAAAAACTTAGATATTCTAATCAAATCTTATCATCTATTGTTAAATGCTCATCAGATAAAAGATTCGACTCAGTTAATTATTGTAGGTAGCACTGGGCCAGAGACGGAGAATATTCATAACCAAATCCAAGCACTTTCCTTACAAGATCGTATTTTGCTCATGACATCAATAGATGATGGTGAATTACGTTGGTTGTATGAGAATTGCCAGCTTTTAGTGGTACCTTCTTCAACTGAAGGTTTTTGTTTGCCTTTAGCTGAGGCACTGTATCTTGCTTGTAGAGTAGTCTGTTCTAATATTCCCATATTCAGAGAAATTGGCAATAATAACTGTAATTATTTTGAATTGCACGGAGATACTACCCAAAATCTCGCTAAAGCTATTACAGATTGTTTATCTGAACCTGATTCTAACCACATTATCCCCGATCAGCGTTTTTGCAAGCTAAATACTGCGCATCAATATCTTAATTTTTATGCTAGAATGTTAGTATTTTAAATACTTTCAGTAGTTGAAATATCTGACTTTAGTTAGAAAAATTTTAATTGATATTATTATCAATTAATAAGATAAATTTTCTGGAAAATATATGCATAGTTTTGTTGATGAATCAGCAATTTATCAAAACAATAAACAAGGGTATATTAAAAATATATCTTTAATATTGTTAGCCTTTGCCAGCGCTTTTTATCCTCGCGTCATTAGTGCAGTTGGTGGACCCTCAATTATCAATTTTGTCCATTTCTTAGTTGTTCCCGTAGTATTGGGGATTGTCATAGTTAGTACTTCAACAAGAAATCGGTTGCAGATAAGATTTTCGTGGGAAGTTATAGCCGGGTTACTTTTTTTCTTAGGAGTAATGCTTACAAGTGCGCTGTTAAATCGTGCAGGATTTATTAACGTAGTTTTAGATTTTATATTACTAACTGAGCCTTTTATGCTCTTGTTAGCAATATCTTGTTTGCCACTATCAATAGCAAGCTGGAAAAAATTAAGATTTTTTCTTTTAGCATCTGCCGTTATTAATATAATTTTGGCGATCGCTCAATACTTTCTGCTGATTTTAGGTGTACTTAAGTATACTAGATATTCTTTACCAGATAACGTTCAAGGTGTATTCTATTTATCTGGAGCGGGTAATTATGTATCTGTTTCAGTTTCAATAAGTGTTGCCTTGTATTATTTGATAAATGCTAAAAGTGCCCCTCTTTGGTGGCGAATATTTTGTATATTTGCTGCATTTTATCACTTATTAGTTTCTGACTCCAAGCAAGTATTGGTAGTTTTTTTCCTGGCTTGGATAATTTTAGTACTAACTAAATTTAGTGATTTTCGCAAGCTGCTATTGTATTTTGTAGCTGTAGTTATTGTCATTGGTGGTTTTTTCTGGGTAATGGAAAATTTAGATATAGAAGCTTTAAGTGCATTCAAACATTGGGCAAATAGAACATCACTTTACATTCCTCCTGATGGTGAAGGCTATCAGGCTAAAATAGCAGGAATGCGCATGATATCTAGTTATTTTCACTCTCCTTTCAATTGGTTGTTTGGTTTAGGCCCTGGTCATACTGTGAGCAGGCTAGGAGGATGGGTATTCCGGGATTATGCATCTATGCTGGCTCCCTTAGGTGTTACCACTCATCCTGTAACAGAACAAATTTGGGCTTATGTAAACTCTAATTGGCTGATTCTAGAATCTTCCATGTTTATGCCTCTTTTCAGCTGGGCTGGTATTTGGGGAGATTTAGGCTTTTTCGGTTTAGTAAGTTATCTGTATTTGGGTTATATCGTTTGGAGCCGTCTTTGCCGGGACGACTTATCCAAATTGCTAATGCTGACTTTGTTTATTTACGGACTGATTATTACTCAGATGGAAGAACCTGGTCAAACAATGACTGTGGCTATTTTGATTGGGTTACAATGGCATCAACGACAGATGAGTAGGCAATCACTTAATCCTCAAGCACACCAAGAATTTACTGGTGCCAACCGTCAGCTTTATACCAAGCAGAGTTAAATTTATTCAGGATGCTCGCTATCTGGCTGTAAAGCAAAGCAATTAATCTTAATTTTTTTTCTCAAAAGTACTTGACACTAACCCAGCATTGGCTGTTATATTATCTAAAGTGCAAATTGTTGGGGCGTAGCCAAGTGGTAAGGCAGCGGGTTTTGGTCCCGCCATCCCTAGGTTCGAATCCTAGCGCCCCAGTTCATTTAAAAGCTCTACTACTTCATTAAATTCAAAGCCTCTAAGGCTTTAATTTTTTATGTTGAAGAACAAAGCCTGCGAGGTATAGTAAAACAGAGCTTTTCTGGCATTTGGTTTGCGTAGAGCAAAAGAATTTACTTATTCAAACACTTCTAGTATTTTTTTAGCGAAAACCCTCCTGTACTAACTGCTTTTCAACGAATGATGAAGGAGAGATATATCTTTCCGTAGGCGATCGCATGGTTCTCAACCAGCGAATTTTTTCATGCAGACAAAAAATATCTTCCTAGAATTGAATCAATAGTTTTTAGGTTTGGGGTCTAAGAGCTTCAATGTGTCGTCTTAAACGCATCCCTGTATAGTTGCTTAATAGCCTGTAACTTAGACTCTGAGATAATACAGCGGTTTCAAGTGAGAGAAATACAGATCGTAAGTCACAAATACAGGCATCAAGTCTGTTTTAATTTTGAATTCTGTTTTATATGAAAATTACAGTTGTTTACAAAAATTCAGTATATTTTCTAAATTTAAGTATATATCTAAATATTTTCAAATATGGCTATTCTCAATACAGATTAATCTAGTGTTTATACGTAAAGAACCACATTTTCTCCAAAGTTAGACTCATCTTTTAAAGAATTCCACCAATTCTTCCTGCGTAATGCTACTGTAGTTATAGTAAAATTATTCAAATTAGCCGTATCTTAAATATATAGCAGCCTAAGCTAAGTATTTGTATTCAGTAATGTCTTGGTAAAATTATTTACCCCCTAATATTGTTTGTATTATATGAGTTATCAGTAAATTTATTGGTTTACTAGGGTGCAGAGACAAGAAAACAACTTCGGAGCAATCTAACTACCTATACCAAGATTGAATCGAAGAATTCACCGTGTAAGGAATATAAGTAGTTTATTTGACAAGTGCTATGCTGAAGTCAGAAAAGTATCCTCACCCGTTGTCACAAGCAAACTTTACCCAGTTAAATGATGATGAAGGTGGATTGAACCTGGGTCAAGTTGGAGCAGTCTTGCGTCGGAGATTATTGTTAATTGGTGGAACCACAGCCTTAGTAGCAACAGCAGCAGTGCTAAAGGCGGAAACAGATCCCCCAGTGTATCAAGGCACGTTCGATATTTTAACCAAGCCGGTGACTGGTGAAGATAAAGCGATCGCCAACGTTCCTCAAACACTAAATAGCCAAGATAGGGTAGCACCTCCTGAGTCTACAAGAGATATTCAAACAACGATCACGGTTCTGCAAAGTCCTAGGGTCCTTAATCCTATTGTTGAAAAACTTCAAGCTCAATACCCAGACCTCACTTATGATCTACTGGTTTATTACTTAAAGATTTCATCCAGTAAGCCAAACATCTTAAATATTGAATATACCAACTCAGATCAAAAGTTAGTTAGCGATGTATTAAAGCTGCTCGCTGATGCTTATCTGCAATATAGTTTGCAAGAACGGCAATCAGATGTTGAACAAGCTATTCAGTTTGTTAACCAACAAAAACAGCCACTAGTTAAGAGTCTGAAATACTGGCAAGACCAATTGCGCAATCTACGGCTGGATAATAACTTGATTGAACCTGCACAGAAAGCTCAAGAGTTATCTAGTCAAATTTCTACCTTGAGGCAACAGCGAATAGAAAATCGAGTTCAGTTAGAACAAATGGTAGCCAGATATGAAGAATTACAAAAAGAATTAGCTCAAGAACCTGGTGAGAGAGCAGGTAATTCTTTGTTGAGTGATAATGTTCGCTACCAAAAGATTTTAGATCAAATCCAGGCAGCAGATATTGCAATTAAACAACAGTCAGCTGTGTTTACAGATGAAAACCCAGCAATGGTGACTTTAAGACAAAAGAAAGAGTATTTACTGCCATTGTTAGGCCAAGAAGAAGCACGAGTGCAAAAAGACTTTCAAAGCCGTATCCGAGAAATGTCAGCACGGGATAGAGCTTTGGATGTAAAAATTAACAATGCCTATAGTGAAGTTAGAAAGTTAGCAACTATTAGCCGGAATTACGACAACATCCAGCGAGAACTGCAAATTGCTAACGAGGCACTGACGCAGTTTACTACTAAACAACAATCCTTACAAATTGAGAAAGCTCAAAAACAACAACCTTGGCTGTTACTCGATCCTACACTTACGAAAGTGAATGAACCTTTGGCCATCTCAGACAGTGCTAAACGCAACTTAGCATTGGGCGGTCTTTTGGGTTTGCTATTGGGTGTAGGCACAGCTTTAGTTGTAGACAAACTCAGCAATATCTTCTACTCTTCTCAGGAACTCAAAGACGCTACAAGGCTGCCATTACTGGGAATAGTTCCTTTAAGAAAAGAACTAGAAGTGGCGACAAAAGACAATTTCTCTCGGGGTGTGCCAAATTCCGATGGGGCTTCTTTCTTTGAAGTTTTTCGCTCTTTGTACACCAATATTCTGCTTTTGGGTTCTGATACACCAATTCGTTCTCTAGTAATCAGTTCAGCAGGACAGGGAGACGGTAAATCTACGATTGCGACGCAGCTAGCACAAGCAGCAGCAGCAATGGGACAACGAGTATTACTTGTGGATGCCAATCTGCGTGCGCCTAGCTTGCACAATCGAGTGGGACTCATGAACATTCAAGGCTTGACGGATGTAATTTCCCAAGATTTGGATTGGCACAATGTAATTGAGCCATCACCTTTAGAAGAGAATATGTTTGTGATGCCGGCTGGACCGATTCCGCCAGATTCGGTCAGGTTACTTGCCTCTCAAAAGATGCATAATCTCATGGAGGAACTACAAGTAAGCTTTGATTTAGTAATTTATGACACGCCTCCTCTGTTAGGTTTTGCAGATCCTTACTTGTTAGCGGCTAATACTGACGGGCTGGTGCTGGTTGCTGGTTTAGGTAAGCTGAAGCGGACTGCACTACAGCAAGCATTGGAACAAATTCAGATCTCTGGAACTCCTTTGTTAGGGATGATAGCTAATAAGTCTAAAGATGCTGCACCTGTTTCTTATCAATACTATCAACAGTATTACAGGCAGAGCGTGAGTGGAGAAAAGGTAAGCGCAGATAAAGTAACTGTCAATGCTAGCGCCTCTACCGTAAGTAAAAATAAACGCAGCTAGAGTAGAAAAGGGTAATTGTTATTCATGATTAATTCTTGATTAACAATTACCCTTTACTAATTGTCAAATACTATTACTTATCAGGTGATTTTAAAGCCTGATCTAGAACTTGTCTTGCTTGTTCGGCTTTAGTTCGTGCATCTTGGTAACGTACATTAGCTTGGGCAAAATTTTTGAGTACTTTAAAACCTTCTTTGAGGCGAGTAATTTCCTCTTCAGTCACTGAATTGTCTGAGAAGAGAATATCAACCGCTTTGCGAATTTCTAAGGCTTCAGTACGTGATTCCTGAACTTTTAGCTTGAGTGTGGCAAGGTTGCTGAGAACTTGGACAGCTTGAGTAATTGCATCTTCACCACTAGCAGTCTCAGCGGTTGGTTCTTTAACTTCAATTAATTGTTGCGGACCAAATCCCTCTTCTAGTTCTGTGGGTAGCTTACCTGCATCCATCAGTTCCATCAGCTGATCCATTGCTTTCTCACGGGCTTTGGCTGAATCTTTGCCAGAAACAGTGAGAATAATTTCTGGGCTTTGAGCGAGAGTGTACTGAACCATATTTAGAGCAAAAAAGTTGCTATTTAACCAAGCCAAAGAAGATGATTTTAACATGAATATAGTGGCAATAAAAAACTAAAATATTTAAAAATTAAAAATTGAATGTTGAATTGGCGATCGCTCTCCCCAGTCATCTCAAATAAAACTTTATACTTGAATAAAGAGAGTAAATAGATTTAACAGGAGGGGAGAGCAATGGCTCCTAATCCCACCATTATGCAAGCTGTAGAACAACTGGGTTATCGTGTCACCGTTGGTGATGTCGCAACTCAGGCTGGATTAAATATCGCAGAGGCGGGACAAGGGTTATTAGCTTTGGCCTCTGATGCTGGCGGACATTTGCAGGTAGCAGAATCTGGTGATATTGTTTACTTATTTCCGCAAAATTTTCGGGCAATTTTACAGAATAAATATTTGCAGTTAAGGTTGCAGGAATGGTGGCAAAAGGTTTGGGGTGCTCTGTTTTACCTGATTCGCATTTCCTTTGGTATTTTCTTAATTGTTTCTATCGCCTTAATTACTGTTACCATCATCATGATCGTTACTGCTATGAACTCAGATCGTGATGGTAACAATAGAAGCAGTCATTCTGGGGGCGGTGGCTTCTTTTTTTTCCCAGATTTATTTTGGTATTTTAGCCCCAATTATCAGACTGAATACCACCAAAGGCGACGTGAAAGAAATCAAACAAGTAATCTGAATTTCTTTGAGGCAGTCTTTTCGTTTTTGTTTGGTGATGGTAATCCAAATGCCAAGTTAGAAGAACGTCGTTGGCAGGAAATCGCTGCTGTGATTCAGCATAATCGTGGCGCAGTGGTAGCAGAACAAATAGCTCCTTACTTGGATAATATTGGGGAGAAATATCAACAAGAATACGAAGATTATATGTTGCCTGTTCTCCTACGATTTAATGGGCAACCAAAAGTAAGTCCAGAAGGGCAAATTGTCTATTACTTCCCAGAATTGCAGATAAAAGCCAGCAAAAAGCGTCGTCAATCGATCTCTGTATATTTAGAGGAATCACTCTGGCGTTTTAGTGAGGCCAGTTCAGGACAAAATATGCTCAGTGCTGGGTTGGGCATACTCAATTTTGTTCTTGCTTTAGTGCTGGGAAGTTTATTAAGAGACGGCATAGTTGCTGCCCAATTAGGCGAATTGGTAGTTTTTGTTCAAGGGATTTACTGGCTACTGCTAGCTTATGGAATCGGTTTTTTGGGTGTACCGTTAGTGCGTTATTTTTGGATTCAGTGGCGCAATCGGAAAATTGCTGCACGTAACCGCGATCGCCTTTCACGAGCTAGGCTATTAACAAACATGGATAGCAGTTTACAGCAAAAAATTGATTACGCCCGCCAGTTTGCTACAGAAAAAACGATCGGCAAAGAAGATTTAGTTTACTCCAGCGAAACTGACTTACTCGAACAGGAATTTGAGCGTTCTGCACAGATTGACGCTGAATGGCAACGACGGTTAGATGAAGGAAAATAGACAAATAACCCAATATAAAGATTTTTAGCCCTTCTTTGTCACTTTTTTATTAATGACAGAAGAGGGCTAATTTTCGATAAATTGGGAATTTTGAATCAACTACAGCAGTAGACTACTTCGCTTTAATTGGGGTTAGAGCTACACCTTGGTAATAATGTCCCAAAATTTGTAGGTAATTTGCGCCTCGCTGGGCAAGATTGTAAGCTCCCCACTGACTCATACCTATAGCATGACCGTAACCTAGTCCTTGAAGGACAAAACTACCATCGGCTCCCTTACTAACATTAAATCGGGTACTCTTCAGTCTGAGTGTAGTACGTACATCTTCGCCCTGTAGCTCCTTCGTGCCCCTGTCACCAATAATTTTCAGGACTTTCACACTTTGGAAGGGTGAGCGTGCCTCTGGAATTATATCTGTGACATTGCCTACACCAGAAATCCTAGAACTAATTTCCGCAGGTGAGAAGGTTTTCACCCAGTTACACTCTTTGACATTTTGATCGTAGTCTTGAACAGCACGCAGATAAGGCTCCTTGCTGCCCCAAACATCTTCAACATTTTCCGTATGTCCCCCAGAACAAGCATGGAAGACTGAGAGAATAATTTTGTTGTTGTAAGTTAGAACTTGTCCAGCTGTAGCATCAACGGCGGCGTAGGTAGTCGGAGATTCACTGCTGACACCTTTGTAAATTTGCCAGCGATCTGGGCTATCACCTAAATCGTAAATGGGATTACTGCGCTGCCTTTCCCGTTCGTATAAAGCATAAGTACGAGCCGCGATCGCTTGAGCTTTTAGGGCTTCTTGGGGCCATTGGGCGTCCATTTCACCACCAATAACGCTGTAGAGATATTCCTCTGTATCCACCCAGTTAACAGCAGTTAAGCCTTTGTCTGTGGGCACAACCAGCGTTCTACCACGATACCAGCGATCGCCAATATAAACGAATCCTTTACCTGTGGGTTCAATCCAAAATAAACCAGACTGCCATCTATCTAAAGCTACGCCACCAGACACAGGTTGGGCATAAAATGCACTCATCGCTGGCAATTGTCCCAGAGTCCGACCAGTACCATCCTTGACTGTTGCAGTTGTCGAGCTACCAACTCTTACTTGATTGACATTCCTTTCAATGGCGATGCGCAGGATTACAGACGCTTGTGCTGGGGCAACCAAAGCTATCCATAATAGGATACTTAACCACCAATGTCGTCCTTTAATTTGGGAAAGTAAAGAGCCGAATAAAATTTGAAATTTCATGCCGATTTTTTAATCACTTAGTGTATTTTTGACGCTTTGGAGTCATCACATCTACAACTAACCATGAGACGCTATTCCATCGCAGGAGGTTGCCACCTTTTACTAATTATGCATATTGCTTCATCTAAAAAAATGCTCGGCAATAAATTCTGTTGCTTTGGATATTAAATTGATTTAGAAAAAGAAAATTGTTTACGTTATCAACTGTATCTTGACAACTCAGTGTTAAGGATTATATCTTAATATATAACGAGCGTTCGATATAAATAGTCTAAGTTATGCCCAAGATTGTTGACCACGAACAATACCGTAAAGAACTGCTCGGCAAGTGCTTCGACTTATTTGCCCAAAAAGGCTACAGTGCCATCACTATGAGGGAAATTGCTCAAGGCTTAGGAGTTTCAACTGGGACGCTGTATCATTACTTTCCCAGTAAACAAGCTTTATTTGAGCAATTCCTAGAAGAAATTAGCCAGCAAGATGTGGCGATGGCATTAGCAGAATTAGGAGGAAGAAAACCGCTACCAGAGGCAATGGCAGCATTAGCAAGATACTTAGTAAAAAACGAAGATTACTTTATTAAGTGGACTTGCATCTGGGTTGATTTTTCTCAGCATCAAGACTCTGAACAAATAAAAGTAAGTGGTGTTTTAAAGCGGGCTAATCAGCGATATCAGCAAGCAGCTTGTGATTTTTTAGGCGTTGAAGATCCGGTTTTAGCTTCCTTTGTATTAAGTTTCGTCAATGGTTTAATTTTGGAAAAATTATGGGGGAATGAAACGATTTCTTTTCCTGAACAATGTGCCTTGTTGGCAAAAATGCTAATGGCATATTTGCAGCAATCAGTTGATCGCGAACTGGCTAATCGTAAAAATTAGCCACCAGCAGTTACGTTGTCCATGCATAACTTAAATCTTAAAAGCGGGGAAAAATGGGTCATCGGCTGTTATTGAAACCAAAAAATCAAGGGATAATTGCCTTAGGAATTACTGCTACGGCAATTACAGGTGGAATTGTTTTTTATGCAATTTCTCAGTTTGGGCAAGTTGGCAGAACAGCTACATCGGAAATCCCAAGTACACCAGTTGTGCAGAAGGTGACTGCTTTGGGAAGATTGCAACCAGAAGCCGAGGTAATTAAGTTATCTGCACCCTTAGCGTTAGATGGCGATCGCATTGCCCAAATCCTCGTTGAAGAAGGCGATCGCATCAAAGCTGGGCAAGTTGTCGCAATTTTAGATTCACGCGATCGCTTGCAAACTGCGGTACTCCAAGCGCAAAAACAAGTCCAAGTCGCCCAAGCTAAACTTGCACAAGTGAAAGCGGGGGCGAAAACGGGAGAAATTCAGGCACAGCAAGCAACTGTGGAACGCTTACAAGCCCAATCCCAAGGCGATCTCCAAAGTCAACAAGAAGCGATCGCCCGCATAGAGGCACAATGGCAAGGAGATAGAAACGCCCAAGCAGCGACAATTAAAAAACTGATCGCAGAACTCAACAACGCCCAAGCTGAATACCTGCGTTACCAACAGTTATATAAAGATGGGGCAATTTCTAATTCTGCATTTGACACCAAGCGCTTGAGTGTAGAAACCACCAAACAACAACTAGATGAAGCTAAAGCAGTTCTCAACCGGATTAACACCACCGCCAGCAGACAACTAGCAGAAGCGAAAGTAGCACTTAATCGCATGAACACCACTAGTAACAAACAAGTCAGCGAAGCCAAAGCCACACTCAATAGTATTGCCGAAGTTCGTCCCGTGGATGTAGCCGCAGCCCAAACGGAAGTTGAAAATGCGATCGCTTCCCTCAAACGTGCCCAATCCGACCTAGCAGCAGCTTACATCAAAGCACCAACAGCAGGGCAAATTCTCAAAATTCATTACCGCGCTGGTGAAAAAATTGGGGATGCGGGGATTGCAGACTTCGCTCAAACTAACCAGATGATTGCAGTAGCAGAAGTTTATCAGACTGACATTGGCAAAGTAAAACTGGGACAAAAGGCAGTAATTACTGGTCAAGCATTTACAGGGGAACTGCGCGGTAAGGTTTCCCAGATTGGCTTACAGGTAAACAGACAAAACGTTTTTAGCAACCAACCAGGAGAAAACCTCGATAGCCGAGTTATTGAAGTCAAAATTCGTCTTAACCCTGAATATAGCAAGCGAGTTGCAGGTTTAACTAACTTGCAAGTACAGACAGCCATTGAACTGTAAAGTTTGTTTATCTCAAAGAATAACGAATGTTCGATATAAAGTGAATTTATTCAGGGGTTGTTTCCCGATGTTGTCTAAACTCTTCCGCAAAACTCCGCTAGCTTGGCGGCAGTTAATGAAAGAAAAAACCCGTCTTGCAGTTGCAGTGGCAGGTATTACTTTTGCTGATATGTTGATGTTTATTCAGTTAGGTTTTGAAAGCGCGTTGTTTGATGCCGCTGTCCAACCTCATCGTAATTTAAAGGCAGATTTAGTTTTAATTAATCCCCAATTTCAAACTTTATTCTCGGTGAAAAGCTTTTCTCGTGAACGGTTGTATCAGACATTAAGTTATGACGGCGTGCAGTCAGTAAACTCTGTATATATAAGCACTGGACAATGGCGAAACCCCCAAACACGTCTCGATCGCGCCATCTTGGTGTGGGGTGTCGAACCAGCACAACCCGCCTTCCTATTTCCCGAAGTCCAACAACATCAGGATGATCTCAAACAGTTATATCAAGTTTTGTTTGACCAAGCAGGTCGTCCAGAATATGGAGATGTTGGCACTATCTTTAAAAAAGCAGGCAACTTTGGTACAGAACTCAATGGTAAAGCCGTCAATGTCAAAGGCGTGTTTAGCAATGGTGCTTCCTTCGCTGCTGATGGTAACGTCATTACTAGCGACTCTACCTTTCTGCAACTATTCCCGGACAGGAAACCCGATCGCATTGAAGTTGGCTTAATTACTCTTAAACCTAGTGCAAACCCTGAAAAAGTGCGATCGCAACTTGCAGCTGGTTTACCCAATGATGTCTTAGTTCTAACTCCCGAAGGATTTGCCCAAACTGAAAAAACTTATTGGGCCACAGGTACGGGTATTGGTTTTATTTTCGGATTAGGTGTAGGAGTAGGGTTTATTGTCGGGATTGTGATTGTCTACCAAATTCTTTATTCCGATGTCTCCGACCACCTCCCAGAATACGCCACCCTCAAAGCAATGGGTTATAGCGATCGCTATTTACTGGGAGTCCTAATGCAAGAAGCCTTGTTTTTAGCATTGTTAGGTTTTCTACCATCATTTTTACTGTCCTTGGGGCTATATAAACTCACATACGCTGCCACATTGCTGCCCATCTTCATGAAAATAGATAGGGCGATAACTGTCTTTATTTTAACTGTCATAATGTGTAGTTTTTCTGGGGTAATCGCTATGCGAAAATTACGCGCTGCTGACCCCGCTGATATTTTTTAAAAGAAATAAGGCAGAGGGCTGAGGGCAGGAGGCAGAAGGATTTCTTTGTTCCTTTGCGACTCTGCATGAGACAAAATATCTGTTCATTAACGTGAAAATATATGTTACCGAAATCTACTTTGGAACCAGTAATTAATATTAGTAACCTCAATCACTACTTTGGTGAGGGTGCGCTACAAAAACAAGTATTATTCGATATTAATTTAGAGATTAAAGCTGGTGAAATTGTAATTATGACCGGCCCCTCAGGATCGGGAAAAACCACCTTGTTAACCCTCATGGGTGGATTGCGATCGGCTCAAGCTGGTAGTTTGAAAATTCTCGGGCAAGAAATCTGTGGTGCTAAAAAACAGCAGTTAACCAAGCTACGTCGTCAGATCGGTTATATTTTTCAGGCGCATAACCTCATGACCTTTTTGACAGCTAAAGAAAATGTACGGATGTCCTTAGAGTTACATGACCATTATCGCAATCAAGATCTGGATAACAAAGCGATCGCCATGCTGGAAACTGTGGGATTGGGAGAACGTGTAAATTATTACGCAGAAAACCTCTCAGGGGGACAAAAGCAAAGAGTAGCGATTGCCCGTGCCTTAGTCAGTCATCCTAAAATTGTCTTAGCAGATGAACCCACAGCTGCACTCGATAAAAAATCGGGACGTGATGTCGTGGAATTAATGCAGAGGCTAGCTAAAGAACAAGGCTGTACGATTTTGTTAGTTACCCACGACAACCGCATCCTAGATATTGCCGATCGCATTATTTATATGGAAGATGGGCAATTAAAAAGTGATGACATAGATATTGCTACGAAAATGCATTGAGGCTTCGTTACTGGAATGGAAAATTTCCTAAATCATCCGTAAATATTTCCTGCTTCCACGAGTAAGTTCACAAATCCAAGAAGAGCGCTATAGTCTAACATTGTTGAGGAGTGGGAAAACTTATAGATGGAAATGGGAAATTTGTTTACGGCGGGCGGCGTGGTCATGTGGCCGCTACTAGGATTTTCGGTATTAGCAGTAGCGCTAATTATCGAACGAGTCATATTTTGGGTAAAGATAAATAATCGACAAAATCGCGTAGTGCGTGAGGTGCTACAACTTTATCGCTTAGATAATGTAGTTGGCGCTTTAGATAAGTTGCAGCAAAATACTGATTTACCCATGTCTCGAATTTTTCTAGCAGCTTTAGAATTAGAGGAACCGACTCCAGAGGAATTTCGCCTAGCATTAGAAAGTGAAGCACAAGCCGAAATCCCTTTACTCAAGCGTTTCCAAAACATATTTGAGACTATCATCGGACTAGCACCCCTATTAGGGCTTCTCGGTACTGTCTTAGGCTTAATTGCCTCCTTTGCCTCCCTCAATATCGGTGATGTCGGCGGTACAAAAACAACAGGCGTGACAGCAGGTATTAGTGAAGCTTTGGTATCTACAGCCTCAGGATTAGTTGTTGCTATCTTTACACTTTTATTTGCTAATAGCTTCCGGGGACTCTATCAACGCCAAATAGCTGCGATTCAGGAGTATGGTGGACAGTTAGAATTACTCTACCGCCGTCGTTATGAAAGAGGAGAAAAATCTTATGCGCCTCCCAGAGGAACCAGACATTCCACCCCAGATTAATATCGTGCCGATGATTGATGTCATCTTTGCGATATTGACGTTTTTTATCATGTCAACTCTGTTTTTAACTCGGTCTGAAGGCTTACCAGTTAATTTACCCAAGGCGGCTTCGGCACAACAACAAGCAGCAAGTGAGCCAATTAATGTCACAGTAGATGCAGCTGGAAAAATTAGTGTAAACCGCAAATCGGTTAATCTCGATGTGTTAGCAGCGCAAGTACGCACATTAATGGGTGAGAAGCAAGAAGCGTTGGTAATTATTAATGCCGATACGCAAGTTCATCACGGTCAGGTAGTGGCTGTTATGGATCGATTACGTCAGGTGCAGGGAGCTAAATTAGCGATCGCCACCCAAAAACCATAATAGATTCATCAAAAAATACTCTGCTTTTGGGGAAAAGCAAAAAGTTCAAGGATAAATCCTGTCCTCTATGATCTTTAAATCTTTTCCCTAATAGCAAAATGTTTGTACTCTCATCAAGTAATATTAATTTCGGCGCATCACTTACTTATTATAATCTCTCCACATTCCTTCTTCTCTAAGTCTTTACATCACCCCAAATCTTAAGTTTTGCAAATGAAATGATATCAGAACTGCTATTTATGATTCTTAACTTATCAAAATGTCCAATTTTTTATTTACTCGGCAATTTTGAGTTTTAATAGTATTCTAGAAGGACAAATCGCTTTTTTCACTACAGTTGTTGAGGGCAAACTCTATGACTATTTGGGTAAACGAGCAAATTGATCCGTCAGGCATGATTCATGCTTGTATTGCCAGTTGTAACGAGTCTCAAGCCAAAGATTGTCATGAATCCTTTGAGGATAATTTGAGTGAGACACAAAAAGCAGCCGGCTGGGTAGCGCAATTGCGGATGGTTGATTCTTGGGATGATGTTCCAGTCAATGCTTTAAAGTTAGATTAATCAAGCCTTAACATATTTAGATACAAAACATAACTTCACCTTAGAAGTTTTGTGGTTTTGTTATGTGAGTACTATACTAACGCTCTTATCTTCATAAAACGACGAAATGTGACTGCTGTCGAGTAAGTCATAAGCTGATGTACGCCTAGATTAAATATCCTCGTTTGTGAGATGTCCAGGGTCAAGAGTCAGTCCAAGTGAGCCTTTGACTCTGGACTTTTGAATATTGGCAACATAAACGCGAAATATATAATTTAAATGCGTAATAGCCTAGAATTTGTGCCGTGAGTACTATTTTCTGGAGATACTTCTGGTAGTTTTGGATGTACTTTCAGATATGAGGCTTCACAGCAAACAAATCAGTTTGATGGAAATTAAGTTAATAAAAGATAAAAATCTGATTAAAACTTAACACTTCACCCACAAATCTGGAAAATAACTCAACCATTAGAAAAATTTGATGACTTTTATAAAGTTTTAAGAGTTATTATGAATACCGAAGATTAAAGTTAAAAACTTGCAACCACCGAATCAATGTAGTGAACTATTCCAAAGTTTACTCTTCGGAGCAAAGCTATCCCATTCATTTGGTTGGCAAAACGGGACAAGCTATTCAGATTTCCATTCATTCTCCTAGCCAGTATATCTGTGCCAACTGCGAACGGATATTACCAGATTGGAAACAGCAGTCTTTTTTATGGGTAGCGATTGTTTTACAGCAATCGCGATATCAACTTCATGAAAGTACAGCAGTAATTGAAGCTGAGAAAGAACGCTTAAGAGAAAAGTTTATGCGGTTTGGTTGTGATTTGGCATTTAATCTCCGCGATCGCAACTATTTAACAGACCTCATAGATCCTCGCACAGGCTATCCGTTACTTTCCCATCCTGGAAGCGTTCCTCATGACGATACAGCAGTAGTTAAAGCTTTGCTTCATTACCCAGTCATTAAAAATAAATGCCGTGTGCTAGTACATCCGAACTGGGGTACAGCAGTTTATCCCAGCATCATGATTTCTGAAGCTCCTCCCATCATGATTGAATGGGCGATTAAAAGCATAGCACCCATGCATGGATGGCAAGAAGTTAGTTAATAGTGTAGTGTGCCCCTGACAAAAAAAAGCAAACGTAGAATTCGGCTACAGATTTAGGGTATTTGGTTACTTTCAGCTGGTTATTAGATTGAATTGATGCTGTTGCTCATTTCGCGGCTAGGCTATAGCACATTCATTTGTGCCCGATTTAAACAAGCTTGGAATTTTTTAGCAAGTACCTGTATGTTAGGTTCTTGGATGTGGGAAGCATGAGTACCAGGAACATGATGGAGTTCCACCCCGCCAGCCGCTAACTTACCCCAGCCTAATTCCAAGTCAACATCTAACCCAACATTTTGCTGACTAGCGCGGAATAAAGTCACTTGACCGGGATAGATTGAAGGTACATAGCTCTTACCTGCTTTATTATTCGCCAAAGCTACTTCTAACAGTCGCAGATCTGGTAGTGAGCGTTTAATATAACGCAGGTAAAACCGATAAAACATACTCACCTTGCCAATTTGCAAATGCCAAAATACCCTCTCCCATAAATAAGTTAGCTGGTCTTTAATATTCAAACTCAAAAGTTTCCGCAGATGGAAAAAGCTAGCATCATCTGAGTTGGGAATCGGTTTAGCATAACCTGGAGATGAGACATCAAATATCGCCAGCAGTGCAATTTTTTCACCTTGCGCTTGGAGTTGTTGGGCCATTTCAAAGCCGATGATCCCACCAAAAGAATAGCCACCAATATAGTAGGGGCCATTGGGTTGCACCTGACGAATTTCTTGAATATAGTGAGCAGCCATTTCACTTAAGTCAGTCAGGGGCGCTTGTTGACCATCAATTCCCTTTGCTTGCAGCGCATAAACTGGTTGATCTGGGTGCAAATAACGCACCAAATCCCGATACATCAGGACATTACCCCAAACTGCATGAATCAAAAATAGCGGTGGTCGAGAACCGTCTGGACGAATTGCTACTAGAGATGAGCTAGATTCTGAAGATTCTGCACGACGAATTACATCAGCAAATTGCTCAATCGTGGGTGCGGGAATCAAGGTAGACAGAGGTAGGCTGTAGCCTAGTTTCTGCTCAATTTTGTTGAACAAGCGTACCGCTAACAACGAGTCGCCACCTAAAGCAAAGAAATTATCATAAATTCCTACCTGCTCTATATTCAGAACTTCAGCCCAAATTAGAGCCAATACCTTTTCTAACTCAGTTCTGGGTGCAAGGAAATTCGCCTGCAATTGCTCTTTGAGCTTTTGTGCCAAACCAATACGCTGGAGTTTACCTGTGGAGCCTTTGGGGATTTCTGCTACAAATACTATTTGATTTGGTACTTTAAAACCAGCCAGTTTGGAAGCGACAAATTCACGAATTTCTTTGTCAGTCACACTAGCGTTTGGCCGCAGGACTATTGCTGCTGCTAAATCCTCACCGAGGGTAGGATGAGGTACTGCAAAGGCTACTGCTTGGTCTACTGCTGGGTGTTCTACTATGACATCATCTATTTCTCTAGGGGCAATTTTCTCACCACCACGATTAATTTGTTCCTTCAACCTGCCTGTGAGGAACAAGTAACCTTCGTTATCTAGATAGCCTTGATCTCCGGTTCTAAACCAGCCATTCGTAAACGAGTTTTGATTAGCTACAGGATTATTTTCGTAAGCGAGCATCACATGGCCGCCCTGTACTACAATCTCCCCAACTTCATAAGGTTGTAGTAAATTACCAGTCTCATCCATGATTCCTAATTTCATGCCAGTGGCAATTCCTACAGAACCAGGTTTCCGCTGACGAGGTGGTAAAGGATTGAGTCCAATTATACAGCCCGTCTCCGTCATGCCATAACCTTCTAGTACTGGAGCCTGGAAGAATTCTTCTAAGGCTCTCATGACTGGGCGTGGTAGAGCTGCACCTCCAGAACGAATAAATCGCAGTTTGGGAATGCTATCTAAAGTTTGATGGATATCAGTAGCACTTAAAATTGCTTGATGGATCGTCGGGACTGCTGAATACCAGGTTGCTTGCATTGCTTGCAGCCAGACAAAAAACTGCGAAACATCAAATCCTGGAGCGCAGGCAACACTACCACCAGATGCAATAGAGGAAAGGATGGATATAAATAACCCCTGTACGTGGAACAGGGGCATAACATTCAAGCAACAATCACTTGGTGTTAACTCCAGTGCATTTTTAATAATGTCTGCTGCAATATACAAATTAGCCTGTGTCAGCGGCACAATCTTGGGACGGACAGTGGTTCCTGAAGTATGCAAAACCAGAGCAATATCTTCATTGCGACTTTGATTGCTTTCTACAGGAGGTAAGTTGGTTTCACCTACTAGTTCAAAGATTCCCGCCTCTGCCTCTAAGTTGGGCACTAGTTCAATAATGGGGATATTACGCGCTGCGGCAACTTCTCTTGCTATTGAATCTTTCCCTGATTGCACAATCAGTGCCTTGGCATTCAAATCTCCTAAATAAAAATCAAATTGCTCGGCGCTATAAGCAGGATTGAGGGGAGCACTAGTCACACAGGCAGCTACACACAAGAAAGCCGCCGCCATCTCTGGGCCATTGGGCAGTACAATGGCAACGCGATCGCCTACCCCCAATCCCATTGCATTTAAGGTTGCACGGATATTTTTGATATGTTCGTAAAGACGAGCGTATGTTAGAGGGAGACGACCAGGAGACGCGATCGCTCTGGCTCCTGGATTTTTTCGGACACCATCTATAAGTAACTGCTCAATTGTCAAATTTGTTGAAGTACCAAAGATTGACGTGGCTCTCTCTTGTAACTCTTGTTTTGCCATTTGTCTTTAATGTACTTAAATTCCTATAGCTATTAATAGCTTTCTCGAAAAAAGCTATTAATAGATATACAGCCACTTACAGTATAATTTTTCCTCTTCATCAAGCCTTCAATACATCAATATCATTATTACGTAATTTATAAAGTAATTATAAAGAAATGCCATCTCAAGGGCTTGCTAAAATCGCTAGTAATTGATATGTGTAGTTAACAAAAAAATAGCCAAAGCCTTCTATTAATGGAATTTTTCCTATCCATTTCTTACTTTGATGAGAGAAAAATATCCAGTTAACGATCATCTAAAATTTAGTAATAAGAGAAAAACTTGTAGGGACAGAAATAGCTATAAAACGCACATTACAAGAGAAAGTTTCAGATCCCTAAATCTACAAATAGTCTCAGTTGAGGTTTAAATCCCTAACCGAGACTGTTTTGAATTTTGAATTATTAACAATGTATTGTGCTTCTAGCGTTGCTGATTTAGCGGCTAGACTCTAGCAAATCTGCTTGTGCTTTATCCAAACAAACTTGGAATTTTTCCGCTAGCACCTGTACGTTAGGTTCTTGAATCAAGGAAGCATGAGCGCCAGGAACATGATGGAGTTCCACCCCACCCGCCGCTAGCTTACCCCAGCCTAATTTCAAGTCAACATCTAAGCCGACATTTTGCTGACTAGCGCGGAACAAAGTTACTTGACCGGGATAAATTGACGGTACATAGCTCTTACCCGCTTTATTATTCGCCAAAGCTACTTGCAATAGCCGCAGATCTGGTAGTGAGCGTTTAATATAGCGCAGGTAAAATCGATAAAATGCGCTAGCCTTGCCAATTTGCAAATGCCAAAATACCCTCTCCCAGACATAAGTTAGCTGGTCTTTGATGTTCAAACTCAATAGTTTTTGCAAATGGAAAAATCTGCTATTACCTGAGTTGGGAATCGGTTTAGCATAACCTGGAGATGAGACATCAAATATTGAGAGCAAACCAATTTTTTCGCTCTGCGCTTGGAGTTGTTGGGCAATTTCAAAAGCTATGATGCCGCCAAAGGAATAGCCACCAATATAATAGGGGCCCTTGGGTTGAACCTTACGGATTTCTTGAATGTAATAAGCGGCCATTTCATTCAAGGAAGTGAAAGGTACTTGTTTAGCATCAATTCCTTTGGCTTGCAGACCATAAACTGGTTGATCTGCGTGCAAATAACGCACCAAATCCCGATAGAACAGGACATTACCCCAAACTGCATGAACCAAAAATAGCGGTGGTCGAGAACCTTGTGGCTGAATTGCTACCAAGGGAGACCAAGTATTTGAAGATTCTGCATCGCTAATAATATTTACTAGTTGCTCAATTGTTGATGCTTGCATCAAGGTAGACATAGGTAGGCTATAGCCTAATTGCTGCTCAATTTTGTTGAACAGACGTAGTGCCAGCAACGAGTCACCACCTAAAGCAAAGAAATTATCATAAATTCCTACCTGCTCTATATTCAGAACCTCAGCCCAAATTAGAGCCAGTACTTTTTCTAGCTCAGTTCTGGGTGCAACAAAATTCGCTTGCAATTGCTCTTTGAGCTTTTGTGCCAAACCAATGCGCTGGAGTTTCCCTGTAGAACCTTTAGGAATTTCAGCGACAAATACTATTTGATTTGGTACTTTGAATTCAGCCAATCTAGTGGCAACAAATTCTCGAATTTCTCGATCGGTAACAGTAGTATTTGATCGCAAGACTATTGCTGCTGCCACATCTTCACCGAGGGTAGGATGGGGCACGGCAAAGGCTACTGCTTGAGCGATCGCCGGGTGGTCTAATAATACTTCATCTACTTCCCTAGGGGAAATTTTCTCACCACCGCGATTAATTTGTTCTTTCAGCCTACCTGTAATGAATAAGTAACCTTCTTTATCTAAATAGCCTTGGTCTCCAGTTCTAAACCATCCATTAGTAAAGGCATTTGAGTTAGCTGTGGGATTGTTTTCATAACCAAGCATGACATTGCTACCCCGGATGACAACTTCTCCAGGTTCACCATTTGCCAGCAGATTTCCGACTTCATCCATAATCCCCACTTCTGGACCGGCAGCAAGACCTGCTGAATATAATTTCCGCTTTTGTGGTGGTAGAGGATTAGAGGTAATTTGAGGAGCAGCTTCTGTCATGCCGTAGGCTTCAATTACTGGCACGTTAAACGCTTGTTCTAACGCCTGCATCACCTGCGGCGGTAGTGCTGAGGACGCAGAGCGAATAAAACGCAGTGGGTATTGCTTGACGGTACTGCGGTGAGCTTCCACCTCTGCTAAAATCGCCTGATGAATAGTTGGTACAGCTGTGTACCAACTGGGGTGGAACTGTTTGATCCACTCGAAAAACTTGACTGGATCAAAGTTAGGAGTACAGACTACACTACCTCCCGCCGCTAGGGAAGAAAATACTGTACTTAGCCCATGAATATGAAATAGGGGCATAACATTCAAGCAGCGATCGCCTGGCTGTAATGCAAGTGCCTTTTGAATGTTTTGGGCTGATGCATACAAATTAGCCTGTGTCAGAGGCACAATTTTGGGTCTGGCAGTGGTTCCTGATGTATGCAATACCAGGGCGATATCCTCGTTATTATTACTAGTGCGCTCTACTGGAGATAAATGAGTTTCACCTACTAGCTCAAAGATTCCTGCCTCTGCTGCCAACTGTGGTACTAATTCAATAACTGGGATATTACGCGCTGCTGCAACTTGTCTGGCTGGAGAATCGATTCCTGATTGTACAATCAGTGCTTTTGCATTCAAATCTCCTAAATAAAAGTCAAATTCCCCTGCGCTATAAGCCGGGTTGAGAGGCGCACTAGTAGCAGCAATAGCTACCGCTAAAAAGGTAACTGCCATTTCTGGGCCATTAGGCAGAACAATCGCAATGCGATCGCCCAAACCTAAGCCTTTGGCATTTAAGGTGGTAATAACATTGTGGATGTGGTCATAAAGGCGAGTATATGTCAGAGTAGGGCGGCCAGGAGATGCGATCGCTGTAGCTCCCGGATTTTGTCTGACAGCATCGATAATTAATTGCTCAATTGTCCAATTGTTGGAATTACCAATAGAACTCGCAATAATTGAATCTACTTTATTTTCTAACCCCTGGATTACCATTGCTCTTTAATATTCTAATTTATGGTATTTAGCTGCTTTCCTAAGCAATTACCTTCCATATTTATGCATACACTTAAGTAATATCAAGCTAAATTCACCTAGACTTTAAAACATCCTTGCAATTACTAGCTAATTTATGAAGTAAATATAAAGCAGCTTCAGCGTTCAGCTACTATATCACTGACACAAATTTAAAATCTTCTATTTTGAGGTTCTCAATTCCATGATAGACAAGTAATACTAATTCAAAATTCGGCAGTCTACCCAACTCAGGAAACTTGCCTAAGCGGCTTCCTTCGCTTTACATCTCGAAAAAAATTAGAGGATTTTTTTCGTAAATAAATATAATAGTGTCTTTAAACCCGTTTAATAGATGGCAAAAATATCTGTTCTTCATCCTGCTTCTTGCCTTCTACCTTTCTTCGTTAAGCATTTTGCTCAGTTTTATCGCTAACAATCTCAATAGTCAGTAGCAAAAAAAACTGACTACTGACTATTGCCAACTGATGAGCCAATCTCTGGATTTAGTCTTAGGTATGAACTTAAAAGTTTTCTTTTACCACTTCTCTTTTAATAAATAAAGTACGATAAATTGGTTCACCCTTATTCTGAGTAGCTATTTCTCTTTCTGTAGAGACAGGTAGCGGGTTTACCGTCAGCCATTCTTCTGCACTAAGTTTCTGAAAGGTTGAATTATGAGCAAAGATATCGCGCATTTCTACTGCTAAAAATTCTATATCTGATTGCAAAAATACAACACCACCAACCGCAAGATACTTTGCTAAGTCTGACACTAATTCTGGTTGCACTATTCGCCGTTTAGCATGGCGGGTTTTAAACCAAGGATCGGGAAATTGAATTGTGACTCGTTGTAAAGTACCTGTGGGTAGAGAAGATAATAGTGTTTTCAACGATCTATTTACATTACAAAATAAATAGTGGAGGTTTGTTAAACCCAATTCCGAACATAAATGATTTGCCTCAACTACAAGGGGTTCTCGAATTTCCAAACCCAGAAAATTCCAGTTTGCTTCTATCGTTGCCATATTCAACAAAAACCGTCCCCTAGCGCAACCAATATCTAGATGTAGTGGTTGGTAAGGTTGAGCATACAATTTATCCCAATCAAGGGAACTCACTGGTGTTTGATACTTTTGAGCAAGCGGATTAACGTGTTGACGTACTCGCACAGCAGCCAAAATAGACTCTCCTTGACGTGAAAATATTAAATAGCAATCGTAATTAATATATTAACTTAAATCCTAATTCAAAATAAAGATAAATATAAAGTCTCTAAAAAATTTTCTTATAGTTTTGCATAGCTGGATTATTTGGAAGGACGATATTATTAATATTTTGAACAATGATGATTTTTTGGTTTTATAAATTAAAGCTAATGAATAGCATTGAATTTAAGATAATTTCAGCAAAATTCTAGTTAATTATTAATAACTAATGCTCAATATAGATGCCAGTAAATAATTACCGATGATGCTGATTCTTATCATAGACATCCATGCACTATTTTCTACTTCTGCCTACTATACAAAAACTCTCTAGGCAACCCGGTTAGGTCGAACAGCATAGCTGCTAGATTTTTAATCTAGATTTAATATGTACGAATGTTAAGCATAAGCAATCCTACACAGGGTTACAAAGCAAGGGTTATACTTTTTGGAAAAGACTTGTTTTAACCCTACTTTTAAAAGTATCCTGAAATCAATGGCTCTAAATTTTCGTTTTGCCATAGTTAGCGATTTACACATCGCACTTCCCCACACAATCTGGGATCATCCCAGCCGATTTCATTTGGTGGAGGTCAGCATTCCAGCTTTTGAAAGTGTATTAGAACATTTAACACAACTCGATTTAGATTTTCTATTAATCCCAGGAGACTTAACTCAACACGGTGAACCAGATAACCACACTTGGTTACAACAACGTTTAGCGAAGTTACCTTTTCCCGTGTATGTTGTCCCTGGTAATCATGACGTTCCTGTACTGATGGCAGATCGGCAATCTATTGCTTTTGCTGATTTTCCTGGCTATTACCGCAAGTTTGGTTATGAAAATCCACAGCAACTTTACTACACCAGTCAGTTAATGCCTGGAGTCCGACTGATTGGGCTAAATTCCAACTCTTTTAATGACCAAGGTCAGCAAATAGGGCGTTTGGATAGCGAACAATTAAGGTGGTTAGAACAGGTGCTAGCAGCAGCCACAAATGAATTGGTGTTAGTCATGGTGCATCACAATGTTGTGGAACATCTGCCCAATCAATCCTGCCATCCAATGGCAAATCGCTATATGTTGGAAAATGCGCGGGAACTAGTAACGTTGCTACGGCGCTACGGAGTTAATTTAGTATTTACGGGGCATTTGCACGTTCAGGATGTGGCCTGTTCAGATGGGGTATACGATATTACCACTGGTTCTTTGGTCAGTTATCCCCACCCTTACCGAGTTTTAGAGTACCATCGCGATAACTACGGCAGACAATGGTTGCAAATTTTATCACATCGTGTAAGGTCAGTACCTGATTTTCCCAATTTACAACAGTTATCTAGGCAATGGATGGGCGATCGCTCTTTCCCCTTCTTGATGAAGTTGCTAACTCTACCCCCTTTAAACCTACCAACTGACCAAGCAGAAGAACTAGCTCCTAGTTTGCGCGATTTCTGGGCAACCATTGCCGATGGTGATGCTTTATTAGACTTCCCCCAGTTTCCCCACAAAGTGCGCCGCTACATTCAAAAATATAGTGCGATCGCCACAGGTGGAACTCCGACTCTCATTGATAACAACAGTACTATTCTGCTGGAGAAGACAGAGTGATGAGGGAGATGAGGGAGAAATAACTCTTGACTCTTAGCAATTGCCTTCTTGCCCAATGCCCATTACCCTACCTTCTCATCTTCCAGATCTAAGGCTCGGCAAATTCCAAATACTGAGGTGTAACCATGTAAAAAAGTACTGCCACCTACAGGGCCGATTTCGCCGTTACAGAAAAAACCACCTACAGGAATATCTTTGATGTAGCGTCTAAATAGCTCAGAATCGAAATTGGGTTTGCCGTAGAGTCCTTCACCACGACCCACACAGGAAAACATTAAAGCAGCTGCGGCAGCACCTTCAGCAGCGCTTTGGTTTTGATACTGCTGGAGGAGAAATTCTAAATCTTCTGCGGATGCTTCGGCATCACGGAGATGGAATTGGAGACGTTGACCAGGACGCACGCGATCGCCAATTGCGATCGCACCGGCTGAAGGATCTACACCCAAGATACCGCGAATTAAAAAATCTCCCTGGTGCAAAGAAGTCTTAAACTCATCCATTGCTACCCCAACAAACAAAGAATGTTGTGCTAGTATTCGCTCTTTTTCGCTGAGATTGGCAATTAATTCGCGCAATACTACTAAGGGTACTTGCTCATCGAGTTCCAAAATGATATTGCGTTCAGCTTTCGTCACTTGCAGTGGCTCACCAATTGGGCGGCATCCTTGAGCGACGATTGTTTCTAGCACAATATTGCCACTCAAAGCCAATCCTACTGTCCCTTCTCGATACAGGCGATCGTTACAAAATAGAGCCATGCGACCACTCATCCCGCCAGCGCTAGCCTGTCCTCCCACTGTTACCGATCCGGGATAAGCAAAATCTAGCCCCTGCAATAGATCGTTGATTCCAGATGAAAAGGTACCACCTAGCAAAATAAACTGGGGTTTTGATGATGGTGGTACACCAATCAAGTCAATCCAAGCATCTGGAGAGCTATCCAAGTCAGGCAATTCTTCAGCAACAACATGAAAGACTTGGAGATCTACCCCAGGCAAATGTGCCAAAGTCAGACTAAGAGCTGCTTCTGCTTCCAGTTCTTGGGTTTGTCCCTCGGTTGTAGTACCAATTACACCGCCACCGCTACAGCCAATTAACACCGGGACTGAAAGTTTCTCAGCCAGCAAAGGCAAAAGCCGCGAATACTCGCTCGCAAAAGCAGAAGAAATGAATACCAGCCCTAGATCTGCTGGTACGTTTAACGATGAGACAGCCCTTTCTACCACATCTGTAATAGCTGCTTCTAACGAAGGACGGGTTGACAGGGCATTTGTCCACTGCATTCGATCTGCCATGAGTTTTAGGCTTTTTTCTCTCGTTGGGCTGTTCTTTTGACTTTTATTCCTGGGTAGAATTGCATCCGACAAGAGTTGATGCCAACTCAATTTCTCTCACTTCAGTGGTCTGACCATCCCAGGAAGCTAGGGTTACTAGATTTATTAAATCTATTGTATGATTATACTTTCGTACTACTGACTCTACAAAATCTTAAAAGATAAATATAAATGTAGTATATGTGCCATCGTTTATTGTATTAGTTATGGATCACTAGACTAAAACACTAACTTAACAGCTCAGTGGTTAGAATGGTGAACGATAGGACAAAAAACCGTCATTTTTGATATTTTTCTATACTGGTATTAACACCACACAACGAGACTAAATCTATGAGCGACATCCAAGAAAAAATCCAAGAAGAAGTTGAACAAGCTCGTGCTGTCTGTGACATTTCAGGTAGCAACTCTGCTGAATGTGCAGCGGCTTGGGATGCAGTTGAAGAATTGCAAGCTGAAGCCTCCCATCAGCGTCAAAGTAAACCAAAAAATTCTTTAGAAAAGTACTGTGATGACAATCCAGAAGCAGTTGAGTGTCGAGTTTACGATGACTAAAAATTAAATTGGTTAATTTTTTTCGTCTAACGGGCAAGCAACCAGGACTGATTTACTGATATATTGCACCTTTACACCACTTCCATATCTGTTTACTCAGCTTCTTTTAAGATTGAGGGCACTCATCCATCTATACTGTGGTTGAGGAAATTCAGAAGTAATTTTTGGTCTGAATACAGATTATTGGGAGTTTACATTACATATAGCACCAGGGTGAGTTTTGCAACTTACCCTGCAGTTGGTGTAGGTTAGTGCAAGATATTATGTGAAAAAACCTGAAGTTGCTTGTTCTTTTTGCTAATTACACATCTAAGTACTATGATATGTAGCTCTAGATGCTGTAATTAGGGGCAGAGATATTTTTTAGTCTAACAAAGTATTTCAAGTCTAGTCGAAATTTAAGTAAATTGGTATAAAAATATCTAGCTTGAGCTAGTACCTAAATTGTTTGTTTTAATTAAACTGTTAGCTATCATGTAACAGCTATTAGCTGTCTAAATAACTGTTAATTATGACAGTTAGGGATCGTTTTAGTGAGATTGCTTAATTTATAGTTTGGTAAAAACTATGGAAAATGATGTTTGGTTTCGCCCGTTTGTGTGGCTTGACTACAGACTGGCACTGGTATTTATGGTGATTATTCCCCTAATTCTGCTGATTTGGGCGTTTGTTCAAAGAGTAGAAGGGATACAACGCTTATTAACGATTTATTGGCGAGTATCCAGTATTCTGGCCATTACCGTTTACTTGATGATTGGTGGGTTTGGGGTAAGTTTTCTCTCTGGATTGATTGGTCGCATCTTGATCCCCGTTTCCTTGTGGTTCTGGGTAGATCTAAATGATGAAATAGAGTATCAAGCTAGCGGGCCGTTAAAACTAATTTTTACCTCTTGGCGTTGGGCTATGACTATTTATGGAATTTTAGGCACCATAGCCTTTCTACCTTTTTTGGGTTGTGCTTTTTCTCCCACTGCGCTCAAAACTTCTTATTGTCGTGTCTGGTTAGAAGCACCGTTGCTATTTAAAGAGTATTTTCATGCCAATAGCAAACCAGCATTTCTCGGCTTTCTTGGCATCGTCGGCTTGATCTTTTACGTGCTTTACTTAAGCTATTTTGTCTTAATCAAGCTAGGTAAACAGGGACGTTCAGCCACACAACAGTAATCCTCGCGGTGCTTAAATTCAAAATACCTGACACTTGCAAAAATGAATTCTATTGGCAAGCGACTGGAACAATACACTGCTAAACGCCCCCAAGAAGTCTTACTAGTACAGGTGGAAGTTGGTAGTGAGGAAGACACAATTGCCATATTTAAGGGCTTTTCTAGTTCGCTGATGCGCCCAACGGCATTTGATCCAGATGTCCCCGTGCTGCCAGATGGGGCTAAAATTCTCAGCATCGATCGCGTAGCTACTCCTTACAACCCTGAAGCACCTCGTTATATCCAACAAGGACTATTGTGGGAAGATATGCAAGCTCTATTATCAGAAGTAGGTGTTTAATGAAGGCAGAGGGCAGATGGCAGAGGGCATAAGGGGAAGGTAGTCTCAATGAAAAAAACTTTATGTCAACCTTCTTTAGAAAAATCCCACAACCAAGCATGAAAACTCTTAGTTTTTCCTTTCCTTCTGCCTCCTGCCTTCTTAATCTGAAATTTTTACAATGTCTCGTTCTGGATACACTCTCCCCGTTTTTGCTTGTGCCTCTGCGGTTGCTGCTTTACACTGGTTGCGTCATCGTCAACCCTTGACAGTAGCAGCAGTAGATTTAATTGAACCAGCCCAAATCGCTGAAATCCCTATTGAACAGGTAGCAGGATTATCTGAGAATATGGCTTTGGCAATTACCCGCAGCGATCCTGGTGATAATCTCGATCTGACTAAAAATACGCCGATTTGGGCACTGGTGGAATGGCAGGAGGGAGAGGGGGAAGCAGTAGTTATTAAAGGTGGCGAAGGAATTGGTAAGCAGGAGAATGGTGAGGGGAAAGCGGCTATTTACGCTTATGCTCAAAGGCTATTACAAGAAAACTTGCGGCGATCGCTAGCAGCAAACGAAAGAATTTCTGTCACAATAATTTTACCCGCCGGGCGATCGCTTGCGGTTCGTACTTCAAATGCTGCTTTTGGTGTGGTAGAAGGGCTTTCGCTGTTGGGAACTACGGGAATTTCCCAACCTTTAAGCACACCAGATCAACTAACAGCTTTCCGTGCTGACTTAGAACAGAAAGCGAGTAAATTTGACAGCTTGGTATTTTGTATTGGTGAGAATGGCTTAGATTTAGCGCGAAAAATCGGTATTAATCCGGAACAGTTAGTAAAAACTGCTAACTGGCTAGGGCCAATGTTAGTAGAAGCTGATGTTTTGGGTGTTAAAGAAATCTTATTGTTTGGGCATCATGGAAAACTCATGAAATTGGCAGGGGGGATTTTTCATACCCATCATCATCTTGCCGATGGGCGTCGGGAAATTCTCAGTACTTACTGTTGTTTAGCTGGGTTAAAGCAATCAGATATACAAGTAGTTTTTGACAGTCCTACTGCTGAAGCTGCACTCACATATTTAAGATCGTTAGATGCCAATACAGGCAGCAATTGGGTAAATCAAGTTTATAGTGCGATCGCCCAAGCTATTGACTCTCGTTCCCAAGAATATATCCAAAGCCACAGCAACAGAGGTGCATCTGCCACAGTCTGTGGTTCAGTGCTTTTTGACCGCGATCGCAAAATTATCGTGAAGAGCAAAACTGCTTGTATGTTATCCGGAAAATTATGTTAACTTAATATGAATAATCATAAATAATCCAAATAAATAACTTTTTCGGTAGCAGAACTAGGGTAATTTTGTCTTTTTAATACCATGCCAAATCAATAGGCTAAACAGGCGCGTTTAATAAGCGCGTTTGTAGGGGATTTATTTACCATTACTAACCTAAAGTAGGTAGAGTTAATGGGATCACTTAGACCACAGCGCGACGATTTATCCTAACAGACACAATCTCTTGCCACTCATGAATACAGCGGTGACTCTACTAACTGAACAATCACCCCAAGCAACTGAGAATTGGGGACAGCTTAATCGCCAAATAATTGTGATCCTGGACTTTGGCTCTCAGTATTCCGAACTAATTGCCCGTCGCATTCGCGAGACACAAGTCTACTCAGAAGTCCTGTCCTATCGTACGACAGCTGAACATTTACGGCAACTAAATCCCAAAGGAATTATCCTCTCTGGTGGCCCAAGTTCTGTTTATGGAGATAACGCTCCCCATTGTGACCCAGAAATTTGGAATTTGGGAGTCCCTATTTTGGGTGTGTGCTATGGTATGCAACTGATGGTGAATCAGTTAGGTGGGGAAGTCGCAAAGGCCGATCGCGGTGAGTATGGTAAAGCATCTATATATATAGATGATCCCACAGACTTGCTGACTAACGTCGAAGATGGCACGACGATGTGGATGAGTCATGGAGACTCTGTAACTAAAATGCCACCAGGGTTTGAATTGCTAGCACATACAGAAAATACTCCTTGTGCTGCCATTGCTGACCATGAGAAGAAACTTTATGGTGTACAGTTCCATCCAGAGGTAGTACATTCTCTGGGCGGCTTGGCATTAATCCGTAACTTTGTTTACCATATCTGCGACTGCGAACCTACCTGGACAACCGCCGCTTTTGTGGAACAATCAGTTCGGGAAATTCGCGCTAGAGTCGGGGATAAGCGTGTGTTGTTAGCGCTTTCTGGTGGAGTGGATTCTTCTACCTTGGCATTCTTATTACACAAAGCTATCGGCGATCAGCTTACTTGTGTATTTATCGATCAAGGCTTTATGCGGAAGTATGAGCCAGAAAGGTTGGTGAAGCTATTTCAAGAGCAGTTTCATATTCCGGTAGAGTATGTAAATGCCCGCGATCGCTTTTTAGCTAAAATTGCTGGTGTCACCGATCCCGAAGAAAAGCGTCGCCGCATCGGTCACGAATTCATTAATGTATTTGAAGAAACATCGAAACGCCTCGGTCATTTTGATTATCTAGCTCAAGGTACGCTGTATCCAGATGTGATCGAATCAGCCGATACCAATGTCGATCCCCAAACTGGCGAACGAGTAGCGGTAAAAATCAAGAGTCATCACAACGTTGGTGGATTGCCCAAAGACTTGCGATTTAAACTAGTAGAACCATTGCGGAAACTTTTTAAAGATGAAGTCCGCAAAGTTGGGCGTTCGATTGGCTTACCAGAAGAAATCGTTCAACGTCAACCTTTCCCCGGCCCTGGTTTAGCGATTCGCATTCTTGGTGAAGTTACTGCTGACAGATTGAACATCCTTCGGGATGCTGATTTGATAGTTCGCCAAGAAATTAATCAACGCGGTTTGTACCACGATGTTTGGCAAGCATTTGCCGTGTTGCTACCAATTCGTAGTGTGGGTGTAATGGGCGATCAACGTACCTATGCTTACCCCATCGTTTTGCGGATTGTCACCAGCGAAGATGGTATGACAGCTGACTGGGCGCGTGTACCTTATGATGTGTTGGAAGTAATTTCTAACCGGATTGTCAATGAAGTTAAAGGTGTGAATCGGGTGGTTTACGATATCACCTCCAAGCCACCTGGAACCATCGAGTGGGAATAATTAAATTCTGAATGATGAATTGT
Source organism: Aulosira sp. ZfuVER01 (assembly GCA_034530615.2). Taxonomy (GTDB): domain Bacteria; phylum Cyanobacteriota; class Cyanobacteriia; order Cyanobacteriales; family Nostocaceae; genus Aulosira. The sequence goes on along the minus strand of JAVRCV020000030.1, from coordinate 5,204 downwards.
GAGTTATGAATTTGAAGTTGCAAAAACTAAAAGTTCATAACTCTTTTTTATGGGCTTTCCAGGCAATTGCAAATAAAAAATATTTCATCGCGTTTTCGAGAATTTGTTATGTTAGTTCTCAAAAATCCGATCAAACATCAATCTCCGCGTTACGGCGTCCCGATCGGTTGGTTGTTTCGGGTGGGAGAATTAGTATTATTTAACCTTGTTTTGAGCCTGATTCAAAGGTAATTTTCTCAGATTGGTAGGCTGGGGGTTCTACATGAATGAGAACTCTCACAGGTCTAAAATTTTCTTCTAGTAGGCTTTCTACTTGTTCTGTAATTCTATGGGCGGTTTCTACATCTGCTGCATCTACAATTAAATGCATTTCAATAAAGACTTGACGGCCGAGAACCCCACGAGAAGCAATGTCATGACAGTTAATCACCCCCGGAACAGAAAGGGCGATCGCATGAATGGCTTCTGGTGCGATCGCCATTTCATCTACCAGTGAAGGTAAATTTGCTTTTAAAACTGACCAACCACTCCAAAATACCAACAAAGCAACGGGAAAAGCTAAAACTACATCCAGCCATTGATAACCTAGCCAAACGCCAACCAAGCCACCAATTACAGTAATTGTTACCCACACATCACTCATAGTATGTGTAGCATCAGCAATCAAAATTGGGCTACCTACCCGCTTACCTACACCACGTTCGTAAAAAGTTACAAAAATATTCACACCCAACACAATTAGTAATAACCACAATTCTGGTGCTGATATTGTTACAGGGTGGCCACCTTTAAGAATTCTTTCGATTGCTCCTTGGAGAATTTCAAAACACGCTATCCCTAGAAAGGCAGCAATTCCCAAAGCACCCACAGCTTCAAATTTTTGGTGTCCATAGGGATGTTCGCGATCGGGGTGTGGAGAAGAAAACCTACTAGTAATCAATCCTAAAATGTTGTTGGCACTATCTGTAACACTATGTAAAGCATCAGCCAACAAGCTGAGAGAACCGGTGGAGTAACCGACAACTGCTTTCAATGCCATCACAAATAGGTTTAGCAGTAGGGTGATAATTAGAACCTTGCGTACCACCGCGCGGTTATCGTAAGTCATAAATAATTTTTAACATTCAGTGATAGGGGTTTTAATTAAAACTTAAAACCCAAATAATACTTATCAAAGTATTAGCCCAGAAGCAATACATCTCTCTAAAGAGTAAATTTTTTTATATCAATTTATTGCAATTATTTATAATTAATATTCACTCCAAGCTTGATATTGATTAGAAATTACATTTTTACTAAAAGCATATTTTTAGCATTAAGTTTCTTCCAAATCGCCACAGGCATTCATTGCATCTCAAGTTTGTCATTTAAATTTATTAATTGCGACAGTTTGTAAAAGTGGCAGTTTAATATTATGTTCTTTCTCTGACAAAAGAGGTTGATGTGTCTTATCTTGCCTTCGGCTGATTCGGGACGAATTTACCAAATACTGAACTTGGCTTTACTAAAAAAACACTGTCTCTTCATATCATCAGCATCATTTATGAATAGAATTTTTATATTATCAGGATATTTCACTAGATAAAGCCAAAAAGCTTTGTAGCTTATAAGACGACATTAAACAGTTCAAACCCACATCTTTTAGCTTATTGTTTGAACTGTTTCGTTTGTCAGAAAGCTTATTGGTAATGATAAGACACCTTAGGAGAATATGTTATCACAGCCGATTGTAAGAATTAATGCTGGTGGAGATACTTATACTGATATTTCAGGCAATGTTTGGGCAAAGGACGCTAATTATACTAGTGGTAATACTTATGGTACGAATAAACCTATTAGTGGTAGCAGCGACCCACTACTATATCAGACAGAACGTTGGGGACAACAGTTTTCGTACAATATTCCCATATCCAGTAGTGGTACTTACACAGTAAATCTAGACTTTGCTGAGATTTTCTGGTCTAATCCAGGGCAGCGGGTTTTTGATGTGAATATTGAGGGTGCATCTGTCATCAAAAACCTGGATATCGTTGCCCAAGCAGGGGTAAATACGGCACTGAGAAAATCAGTAGACGTTCAGGTTACAGATGGGCTACTCAATATAGACTTTTTGGCTAGTGTGGACAATGCAAAAGTTTCCGATATTGAGGTTATTCCTAGTTCACAACCAACACTACAAGCAACGGCACAAGCAGTACCCATTCACCTAGAAGCAGAAAACATGGTACTGACTAACTACCAAGTTGAATCAAACAGTGCCGCTTCTGCTGGAACAGTCGTTAGTCTTTCTGGTACTGCGGCGGCAACAGGCACAGCCACCACTACATTTAATGGTGCTGCTGGTACTTATAGTGTCGTAGTTGGTTACTATGATGAGAACGACGGAGTTGGTAATTTTGCCGTGAATATTGGTGGTAAGCCGATAGATGCGTGGAATCTTAACCAAAACCTGGGCAGTAATGCAGCCACCACCCAGACTTTTTTACGTCGAACTATTGTTACTGCACTAGCGCTCAATCCTGGAGATTTAATTGAGATCAAAGGTACACAGAACCAGGGAGAGTACGCGAGGGTTGATTATATTGATCTGATTCCCGCTAACCAAACAGACTCAACACCACCGCCAACGCCACCAGGAACACCGATTCGTCTAGAAGCGGAAAACATGGCACTGACTAACTACTATGCTGAATCTAACAGTACCGCCTCTGGTGGAAAGGTCGTTAGTCTTTTGGGTGCTGCGGCAACAGGTACAGCCACGACTAAGTTTAATGGTGCTGCTGGTACTTATAGTGTCGTAGTTGGTTACTATGATGAGAACGACGGTGTGGGTAATTTCGCCGTAAATATTGGTGGTAAGCCAATAGATGCATGGAATCTTAACCAGAACCTGGGCAGTAATGCAGCCACTACCCAGACTTTTTTACGTCGAACCATTGCCACTGGGCTAGTACTTAATCCTGGAGATTTAATTGAGATCAAAGGTACACAAAACCAAGGAGAGTACGCCAGATTCGATTACATTGAATTTCTTGACTCTAACCAAACAGACTCGACACTACCAACGGCAAGTTTATCTGCTGCAAACATCACTACTAGTGGTGGCACAAGTCAAAACTTGACGGTATCTTATGCCGATAACGTCGGAATTAATGTATCTACCCTGGATTCTCAGGATATTGTAGTGACCGGTCCTAATGGAATTCAGCCTTCTGTAACATTCTTGAGTGTAAACACCAACAGTAACGGGACACCGCGAACGGCAACTTACCAAATTACTGCTCCTGGTGGTAGCTGGGACGCTGCTGATAACGGCACTTATACTGTAGCAGTTCAGGCCAATCAAGTTAGCGACATCAATAATAACTATCTTCAAAGTGGCACTTTAGGGACATTTACAGTTAACATCACCTCCGCAAATCCTTTAACAACTCCAGGTATTTGGGATTCGGCTCCAAAAATGCCTATATCCCTAGGTGAAGTGAGTTCGGGCATAATTAACGGCATAGTTTATGTTGTAGGTGAAGCTAACAGTGCTACCTTGGCTTATAATCTGGCAACTGGAAGTTGGAGTAATGTAGCTGTCAGACCATACGTTGGCAATCACCATGCGGCGGAGGTTTTCAATGGAAAACTCTACCTACTTGGAGGTTTAGGTGGTGGTGCCGATGGGAAGGTACAAATCTACGATCCAGCCACTAACCAGTGGAGTTTAGGTGCTAATATGCCTTTTGCAGCAGGCTCTAGTTCATCTGCTGTAATTAATGGGGAAATATATGTAGCTGGTGGAATTGTTGGCTCCTCTACGACTAATCAAGTAGCTAAATACAATCCAACAACTAATACTTGGACAATGCTGGCACCTATGAAACAAGGCCTAAACCACTCAGCATCTGGTACGGATGGCAGTAAGTTATATGTTTTTGGCGGCCGTGATGGCGGGAATACTGTAACTAATGGATACAATACTGTAGAAATCTACGATCCAGCAACTAACACTTGGGTATCTAGCTTGGATGCTGGCTCATCGCTCAAGCCTCTACCACAAGCACGAGGTGGGACAGGTAAAGCTGCTTATCTCAATGGTGAGTTTTATGTGATGGGTGGTGAAACTCTAAATGGTGCGGGTGCAACTAGCAATAATGTTTACGATCGCGTTGATATTTACAACCCAAAAACCAATACTTGGCGACTTGGTACGCCTATGCCAACTCCTAGACATGGCATTTTTCCTGTAGTTTATGGTGGAGAAATTTGGGTTGCAGGTGGTGGTTTGAAGGCAGGGTACGGAAATTCTAACGTTTTTGAGGCTTTGTAAAGCTAGTTAGGATTTTACACAAAAGGCGATCGCCATAATCAACAAAGATTCCCGATTGATTGAAGAAGTCGGGAATCTGACTTTAAGTACGATATCAAGAACAACTGGTAAGGGCAGCACCACATTGATCTTCTCTGACCAACCAACCTTTAATACCTTTATATTCCACTAAGGCCCATCCTCCCTGACAGCCTAATAAATTAACACTCGTATTAGGAGGAATTCGTACTATTACTTGGCTGTTCTGATTAGTTTTGGCATAAAGTTTTACTCCTTTAGTGGCATAGCCTTTTGTCGATAAACCTAATTTTGGCAAAGATACCCACCCAGTTCCTTTAAAACCGCCACTAGCATTAGTAACTTTTGCCCAATTTGGCACAAAAGCAACAACCTGAACAGTGTCGTTAACAGGCACTTGCCCTAAAATTTTATTCTGGGTACTTGCTCCACTCCGCACATTTAAAGCTTGCCCAGATGAGACATTAACGTAAGCATAAAGATTACACTTTTGTGGATTTTTTGTTTTTGCTAAGACTATTTGATTAACTAAACCAGTGTTGATAGCTACACTAGTACATATAAGTGCTAGTCCTGTGGCTAGCTTCAATGCTTGATTTTTCACTTTATCTGTCCTAATCTGCTTCGGTTTTAGGACACCAATATTAACACTGGTGTCGTATTTATAGCTCACATCTTAACCGATCGAGTTATAGTCTCATTTAAATGGGACTTTTAAAAGCAAATTCAATATATATAAATTAAATTTATATTAGTAATATTTATTTTCTAGCGCAGAAATGCAATAAAATAATTGACTTTTAGTAAAAATTAATACAGCATATTGCAGGTTTATGAGGTACAGTAACAACAGTTTGTAAACCAGTTT
>JAVRCV020000029.1:0-24594 GCA_034530615.2 Aulosira sp. ZfuVER01 | reverse complement strand
ATGCCAGGTTTATAATCTCACAAAAGCCCCTCCATGTAATTTTGCAGGGGCTTTTGTATTGTTAAGATTACTTTATTGTGCGTTCAATTCCTGTCATTAGGTTTTATTGAAACGCTGCTGCGGCCACGATAGTTGGAGGGTTGCCTCCCGCCACAATAGCTCGATGCCAGGTTTATAATCTCACAAAAGCCCCTCCATGTAATTTTGCAGGGGCTTTTGTATTGTTAAGATTACTTTATTGTGCGTTCAATTCCTGTCATTAGGTTTTATAGCGTTACCAAGCATCACCGACAATCACCATAGTTTAGGATCAGTGCGATCAGTTAATTCTCAAATTTATACATTGAGATGATTACGAGAGTTTGATTTGACTATCGCCACGATTAAGCAAGGCTAAAGATTAAATACAGCAGTAATACGGACAGTTTTAGCGATTTTTGGCAGAAGGTAGTTAGTATCTCACATTCTCAGATTTTTTGCCGTAAAACTACTGCTCATATAGAGCTAATTTCCTAAGTTTATTCAGAGTCATGGTTAAGTCACCAAGCCATGCCTAGTCAAAAAGGGCATTCTTAAGGGCTGCCTGAGGTTCTTCAAGTGTTTGGCTTAACTAGTAGAACTGGTTTAATTACTTTTCGGCAGTGTGGAATTTCTACATGGTGTGCGAAAGCTCAAATATCACGTCATTGCTGGTATCGCCAGGACGCAGCAATTAACTTCGGGATACAGCCTTTCTCAACTACATAAACGCGGACAACACTTGCGTCTTCGAGGTTTAAAGTTTCCTGTTTATCTATCTTGGTACTATTTCAAGCGTGATGATGGCAAATATGAAAAACGCTTTGTCTTGTCTACTAAAGCTCTCAAATCCAGCACCATTTCTTGGTGGGGTAAACGACGATGGCAGATAGAAGGTTGGTTTAAAACTGCCAAACACCGTTTTGGTTTACACCGTTTTGGACAAGGAACACTCTTAGGCGTTTACCGTTGGTTGATACTGTCTTTGCTCGCCTACATCTTGGCCCATTGGGCTTACTTATCTACAACAATTGCATCTACAAATTTACCCAATTGGGGACAAGCCGCAGAAATTGTATTCCAAATTATCTTTCCACAATTAGTGCTGTTACTTCTTTTACAAGACATTGAACGTCTGAGAAACTTGGCACTTAGTCATGGAATTGACATCAAAATTTCCAGGTGCAAGATATAAGATTTCCCATTGCCAATTTTCAGGAGAGTTGGCGGTTTTTGGCGTAGACATATCAAAAGCGATCGCTCCTCCAGCCAAGGAAACTTGAAAGCAATGTCTTTGACAAGCCACTGCAAGTTTCTGGCGATTTGCAAATTTTTTGACAAACTAACAATACCCGACAAAAATAGTCGGATATGTTTGACTGGTATTTCTACTCGTGTTACTATCAGGCGACAGTTGACAGACAAACAGGGAAGCTAGGTTTATGACTCAGACAAAATCCGCACTCACCGAAGCAGCCACTATTTCTTTTCAAGCCTTGAAGTGTAAGGAATGTGGTGAGGAATACGAACTGAAAGCCAACCATGTTTGTGAGTTATGCTTTGGCCCTTTAGAAGTCAAGTATGACTACAACGCTCTGCGTAATTCTGTCACTCGTGAAAAAATTCAAGCTGGACCTAATTCTATTTGGCGTTACCGTCCCTTTTTGCCTGTCGCAACTGACAATGTTATAGATGTGGGAACTGGGATGACACCTCTGGTTCGTTCTCACCGTCTAGCTCGTCGTCTGGGTTTAAATAAGCTTTATATTAAAAACGATGCTGTCAATATGCCCACCCTCAGCTTTAAAGACCGGGTGGTTTCAGTTGCTTTAACTAGAGCCAGAGAGTTGGGTTTCACTACTGTTTCTTGTGCTAGCACTGGTAACTTAGCAAATTCTACAGCAGCGATCGCAGCTCACGCAGGCTTAGATTGCTGTGTGTTTATCCCCGCAGATTTGGAAGCTGGGAAAGTTATGGGTAGCCTGATCTACAGTCCTACATTAATGGCTGTGAAGGGCAATTACGATCAGGTAAATCGTCTTTGTTCGGAAGTAGCAAATACACATGGTTGGGGTTTTGTAAATATTAATCTCCGCCCATACTACTCTGAAGGTTCTAAGACTCTAGGCTTTGAAGTTGCTGAACAATTAGGTTGGGAATTACCCGACCACATCGTCGCACCTCTCGCATCTGGTTCCCTATTTACAAAAATTTATAAGGGATTCAAAGAATTTGTAGAAGTTGGTTTGGTAGAAGCCAAAGATGTTCGTTTTAGCGGGGCGCAAGCTGAGGGTTGTTCTCCCATCGCTCAAGCATATAAAGAAGGACGTGATTTCATTACACCAGTCAAACCAAATACTATTGCTAAATCGATTGCGATCGGCAACCCAGCAGATGGTGTTTATGCTGTAGAGATAGCTAAGAAAACAAACGGTAATATTGAATCAGTCAATGATGCAGAAATTATTGAAGGTATCAAACTGCTAGCAGAAACTGAAGGCATTTTTACGGAAACAGCTGGTGGTACAACCGTTGCTGTGCTGAAAAAATTGGTAGAAGCTGGCAAAATTGATCCAGATGAAACTACTGTGGTATACATCACTGGCAATGGTCTGAAAACCCAAGAAGCACTTCATGGCTACATTGGCGAACCTTTGACAATTGATGCCAAACTCGATAGTTTTGAACGCGCATTAGAGCGTTCACGTACTCTTGATCGTTTGGAATGGCAGCAAGTACTCGTCTAAAAGGATAAAGGGTGAAGGCTGAAGGTTGCAAAACTAAACACTTCATACTTCACACTACCCTACCTTGCGAGAACCCTCTTCTCCTGCGGAGACAATAACGCGAACGAGGGAACTGTTAGGGCTTCGCCCTAAATACTTCATATTTCACACTTCATACTCCAACTATGTCTGTAACAGTTTTAGTTCCCACGGCTCTTCAGAAATTTACCAATAACCAAGCTACGCTAGAATGTAGCGGCAGTACGATTGCGGAATTGTTCGATTCCTTAGAGGATAGCTGTCCTGGTATTAAATCACGCTTATGCGATGAAGAAGGAAAGCCACGGCGATTTTTGAATTTGTATGTCAATAGTGAGGATATTCGCTTTTTAGATGGGACAAGTACCCCTCTTAAAGATGGTGATGAAGTCAGTATTGTCCCCGCTGTTGCAGGTGGTTGATAGAGAGAAGTTATAAATTTGTTAAATATACATCTTTAAGCGTGCTTTAATGGCACGCTTATGCTTTTTTGTATTCAAGAAGAGTCAAAAGTCATTTGTCCTTTGTCACCTTGCACCCCTGCTTCCTCATCCCTGTTACCTAGCTATATAAATATTTAGCGATAAATCTGCAAATTTTGTCTTCCTTGCACCAATAACCTGAGCGAAGATATATAAAAATTTGTATGCTGAGGTTAATAGGTCTTAATAGTTCTTTTTAAAACTGGTGCAAGAAGATTTTAGGTTAATTGTTGATTTAGTTTCAGTTCTCGCCGTCGCAGCCTGTGGCGGACTGTTTGCGGCGCTGTTACGACAACCAGTATTGCTTGGGTATCTCATCGGTGGGATGGTTGTGGGGCCTGCGGGGCTGGGATTGATTAAAGAAGTTATTCAAGTAGAGACTCTGGCTCAGTTTGGGGTCGCTTTTTTGCTATTTGCCTTGGGCGTAGAATTTTCCTTTGCAGAACTCAAGAAGGTAAAGGCGATCGCTCTTGGTGGCGGAGGACTACAAATTGCGCTGACGATTTTGATCACGGTTGTGGTTTGTGGTGTCACCGGAGCTTGGGGGGCCTTACCTGCTAAAGGCGTGTTTTTGGGGTCAATTCTGTCTTTATCTTCAACCGCAGTTGTCCTCAAATGCTTAATGGAAAGCAATGAAACAGAAACACCCCACGGACAGGTGATGCTAGGTATTTTGGTAGTACAGGACTTGGCATTGGGACTAATGCTAGCAGTCTTACCAGCCTTGCATGAACCCGGTGAAGCGATTGGTGTAGCAGTAGTCACAGCGTTGGTACGAATTGGCTTATTTGCGGCTGGTGCAGTCGTCGCAGGAATTTGGTTAATCCCGCCGTTGTTGCGACTGCTAGCGCGTACTGAAAGCAAAGAGCTATTTTTATTAGGTGTAGTGGCACTGTGCTTAGGGATTGCCCTGTTGACAGAGTATTTAGGGCTTTCGATTGAAATGGGGGCGTTTGTCGCTGGGTTGATGATTTCCGAGGTGGAATACGCCGACCAAACTTTGACCTATGTTGAGCCACTACGAGATATCTTTGCCAGTTTGTTTTTTGCATCCATTGGGATGTTAATTGACCCAGTATTTTTGTGGAAAAACCTGGAATTAATTTTAGGTTTGGTAGCAATAGTTTTCGTGGGGAAGTTTTTGATTATTACACCCTTGGTAAAACTGTTCCGCTATCCTTTGAAAACAGCTTTAATTGCGGGGCTAGGACTGGCTCAGATTGGAGAATTTTCCTTTGTACTTGCCAGTGAAGGGCAGGCGTTAGGTTTAGTTTCTCGCACAGTGTATTTACTGATTTTAGGAACTACAGCAGTAACACTTGTACTAACCCCGTTTGTTCTACGTTTGGTGCCATTTTTATTTACTTTGGCGGAATCCATGCCTTGGCTGAAACCTTATTTAGAAGAAGTTCAGCCGCGTGATGTCTCAGACGATTTGCCATTGAAAGACCACGTAGTAGTTTGTGGTTACGGGCGAGTGGGCAAAAATTTAGTTAAGTTGTTGCAGCAACACAAGCTACCTGTGGTAGTCATAGACCAATCGGAAAGTAGAATTCAGAAATTACGTGATGCTGGAGTTCCTTATGTATACGGCAATTGCGTGAGTTTTCACGTTTTAGAAACTGCTGGTGTTAACCGTGCCAAAGGAATGGCGATCGCACTCCCCGATCCCATGAGTACCCGTCTTTGTCTAAAACGCGCTTTGGAATTATGCCCAGAATTAGATTTGGTTGTCCGCGCTACCCAAGATAAAAATATTGAAGTGCTTTATCAACTGGGAGCAAAGGAAGTGGTGCAACCAGAGTTTGAAGCTAGTTTAGAAATGGCAACCCATTTATTAACAGGTTTAGATTTGCCACCAGCAGTCGTACAACGCGAAATGCAGCAAATTCGCAAAGATCATTATTTAGACTTGCGGCCAGAACGTTCTGCATCTGAAGTTTCTCGCGATCTACAGCAAGCAACTCGCGATTTGAATCGGCGCTGGTATCCCCTACCATCTGGTTCACCCCTAATTGGCATGAGCTTAGAAGAAGCAGATATGCGTTACTTAATTGGGGTGAGTTTAATGGCAATTCGCCGCGCTAACGGCGAAGAAATAGACTATCCCGATAATCAAACCCGCTTAGAAGAAGGCGATCGCTTGCTGGTAGTAGGAGCAGACGAAGAACTAGCAGCTTTGGCTGAATTTGCCGTTGGTAGAACAGCAGTTCCTGGAGAAAATAGCGCTTGTCAGTGGACGACAATTAACAAAGATACTCCAGTCTTAGGTAAAACTCTTACAGATTTAGATATTAGTGACAAACATGGCGTAAAAGTAGAGGCAATCCGGCGCGATGGTAAGTTTATTCGCTCACCTGATGGCAAAATGGACTTGCGAATTGGCGATCAAGTATTGTTATGCGGTGGCTTGGCAAGTCTGAATCAACTACAACATTTGTTTGCTGCACCTGACGCAGTACCGCTATCTCTGCCTATAGTCAAAGCTGGTGAGACAGAAGCCCTAAAAGAATTTCTGCCTGTAGATAAGCCGACACCTTAAAAGGCGCGGCTATACGAACATAGGCTGACGACCCAGACTTGAAGAATCTTAGCCAGCCTAACTTTTCGGTTTGATGTAGGCGATCGCCTGCTTCCAAACTGTCATTTGCTGGCTGTTTTCATCCACAATACATACACAGTTTGGGTCTTGCCAGATGACTCTACCCGTAAGTAAATCGCCCGTCACCAGTTTGAAATCTACTACTGCTGTTTGTTTAATCAGGTTTTGCACTTGCCGAATGCTGGGCAGTGAAGTATCGAATTCTGTAAGCGTTTTTGGTGATGATGTATGCATAAGGCAGAATGTTTTAATAAGAGTTTGGGGACTGGAAGGAGGACAAGGTGACGTGGAGACGCGGGGACGTGGGGAAATGACAAAGCACAAAGTTTGAGTCACTTGCGTTCCTGTCGCCCTGCGTCGCAAAGCAAGTGGGCTGCGGAGGTTTCCTCCGCTCAGAACTTTGTAAGAATGACTTTTGACTTTTGCCCATTGCCCCGTGCCCAATGCCCCATGCCCAATTTCTCATTCATAATCAACAGTAACTAATCTTTGATAATTCATCCTTGGGTAAATGGCAATCGAATTTACTAAGTATCACGGTTTGGGGAATGACTTCATTCTCATTGATAATCGCTTTTCATCCTTGCCAGTACTGACTCCAGAGCAAGCGATCGAGTTGTGCGATCGCCACTTTGGTATCGGTGCTGATGGTGTGATTTTTGCTTTGCCGGGAGAAAACGGTACTGACTACACCATGCGGATTTTCAATTCTGATGGTTCAGAACCGGAAATGTGCGGTAATGGTATTCGCTGTTTAGGTGTGTTTTTGGCTGATTTGGAGGGAGAATCCAGAAATCAAGATTTATATCGCATTCATACCTTGGCAGGTGTAATTACACCCCAACTCATGGCTGATGGCCAAGTGAAGGTAGATATGGGTTTGCCCAAATTACTAGCTGGAGAAATTCCTACTACCTTGAGTGCTGCGGATACAAAAGTAATTAATCAACCGCTAGAGGTGGCGGGGCAAACTTGGGATGTTACCTGCGTCAGTATGGGCAATCCCCACTGTATTACCTTTGTGGAAGATGTAGCTGCAATTCCCCTAGAAACCATCGGCCCTAAATTTGAGCATCACTCAGTTTTCCCACAACGGACAAATACCGAATTTATTCAAGTAGTGAACCGTAACTACCTAAAAATGCGGGTTTGGGAACGAGGTGCGGGTATTACGTTAGCTTGTGGTACTGGTGCTTGCGCTTCCTTGGTAGCTGGTGTGTTGACCGAAAAATGCGATCGCACAGCAACCGTGGAACTACCTGGTGGCCCCTTGCAAATTGAATGGTCAGAAGTTGACCAACGAGTTTATATGACTGGCCCAGCAGAGCGTGTTTTTACTGGGAAGTTATAGTTTCTTGGTGGGTAGGTATCTTGCCTGCCATGCCAAAAAACTGAATTTGGTAGGATATGAGCAATGAGAATCACATCCTACCCCTATGCGCTCACCATTTCCGGGGATGAATCCCTACCTCGAACATCCTGAACTTTGGCCGGAATTCCATCACTGGATCATCACAGCCATTGCAGAGTTATTGGTTCCTCAGCTACGCCCAAAATATCGGGTGGCAGTTGAGAAACGGGTATATCAGATAACCGATGAAAATTATATTCTAGTTGGTATCCCTGATGTGAGTGTGGGGCGATCGCTAACAAAAACAGAAGCAGAATTATCTAGCATTGCAGTTGCATCACCTTCAGTTAAGCCGATTACAGTCAATGTTCCTATGCCAGAGAAGGTACAGGAAGGATACTTAGAGGTTAGGGAAGTAGGAACAGGGGAAGTTGTCACAGTTATTGAAGTTCTTTCACCCAAAAATAAGCGTCCTGGAGAAGGGCGAAATGCTTACGAAGGGAAGCGTCAACAGGTATTAGGTAGTTTGTCTCATCTAGTGGAAATTGACTTACTCAGAGGCGGAAAACCTATGCCTATTTTGGGGAATGAGATTCAGGCAAGTTATCGGATTTTGGTGAGTCGCAGCAACTCTCGCCCCAAGGCTGAGCTATATCCATTTAATTTGCAAGAACCAGTTCCATCTTTTCTTTTACCATTGCGTAAGGGAGATACAGAACCTTTATTAGATTTGCAAGCATTGATACAGGGGGTATACGATCGGGCTGGATTGGATTTGGCTATAGATTATACTCGTGAGCCTGTGCCGCCGTTGTCGGAAGCGGATGCCATTTGGGTGGATGCTTTGTTGAAAGAGCAAGGTTCGAGGTAATAGGGGCGCAGAGGATGAGAGTTTACAGCATTTTCAGTTTTTTCTTGACCGTAATATCGCTGAGGTAATAGTGCCAGAGAATTCTGGTAGCGACTGCACGCCAAGGTCGCCAGTGTTGGGCGATCGCTTCTATTTCTGTGGGTGTGGGGCGTGTTGTTAATCCTTTGAGCTTTTGTACAGCGATAATTACTCCTAAATCTCCTTTGGGAAAGACATCAGGACGTTGTAGCGCCATGAGTAAGTAAATATCAACTGTCCAGTCTCCAATACCTTTGATCCGCTTTAATTCAGTTCTAATAGTCGTTTCGTCCATTGTCTCCAGTTGAACTAAATCAAGGCGATCGTTAAGGATTGCATTCGCCAATTCACGACAATAAAGCATCTTTTGCCGACTAAATCCAATTTCTTTTAATTGCCCATCATCAAGCGTGAGAAAATTCTCTGGTGTTAATGGTTGAATAAGATTACATAGACGTGTAAAGACAGCCCTTGCAGCCGCTAAGGAAACTTGCTGTTCGAGAATTATCCGCAGCAGCGTGGGAAAACCTGTTTCTCTTTCCCACATAAGTGGTGGCCCAAATGTCTCTAAAATTTGAGCAAAATCTTTGTCAAGATTGGCAAGTACCATCAAAGCATGGATAAAAGTTTCATGAGTTAATGATTCTATTTCTGATATTTGAAGAAATGTTTCTTGTATTCTCATCTTTTACAGCAATTGATATTGCTAACTAGCTAAGTTATGGTTAACAGTTTAATAAATTTGGGAACCTTAAATTAGGTCTACAAGGTAGAATTGTTATGAGTAGTGATATTTACCTAATTCAAGATTGTGCTCAACTAGCGGAACTAACACCAAAAGCTTTATTACAAAAGTTAATAGCTGAATATCCAAATTTGTTGGCTGTAGCTGACGAACATATAGATGGTGCTATAAACCGCAACTGGCTGTTAGTTTCACAAGAGGAAACAATAGCGAATGCAGAAGCCAATGGTGGATATTGGGCGTTAGATCATTTGTTTCTCGACGAGAATGGAATTCCTACCTTAATAAAAGTTAAACGCGGTCATGATACGCCCATCAGAAGAGAAATAGTGAGCCAAATGCTTGATTATGCAGCGAATGCAGTAAATTACTGGTCATTACAGAAAATTCGCGCTCAGTTTGAAGCTAAACCAAATGCGCAACAGTTATTAATAGAACTTCTTGGTGAAAAAGATGCCAATCCAGATCGGTTTTGGCAACAAGTCACCAAAAACTTACAAGCAGTGAAGATCCGTCTTGTTTTTGTAGCTACACAGATTCCGGCTGAACTTCAGCGTATAGTTGAGTTCTTAAATCAGCAAATGAAGCCAGCGCAGTTTTTTGCAGTTGAAATTCAACAATTATGTGGGTCAGACAATTTTAGATTGGGAAACTCTCCAATCTAAAATTTAAAAGATTGAGGCAGCCCCCATGAAAAACAGACAAGGGAGACAATAAGAATAATTAATAACTTTTGCCTATTGCCTCTTTCTAGTCAGAGGCTTGTTAATGATTCTTTTTAGTCAAGATTTGAAAACTTGGTTCCTAGAATGATTGGATAAAAGGTAATTTTTTCATCATCTAGCAACTGTTCACCCATTTGGGTGAATGCGATCGCCTTAACCAGAATTAATCTGAAAGAAGAGATATACATCAGTTGCTGGCAAAACAAAGGCGCAAAAAGTGGATGAAACTGTAAAATTACTGCATAAACCTGATTTTCAACAAGGGACTGTGACTCTGTTGGAAAAAATTGCTGCAAATTTACCGGGGATGATTTTTCAAGTTCTGCAACGGCAGGATGGTTCCCAGCTTGTTATTTACGTGAGTTCTGGTTGTCGAGAACTATATGAGTTAGAACCAGAAGCGATCATGGCAGATATGCAGGTATTAGACAAACTGCTTCATCCACAGGATGTCCAAGCCTTAACTGAATCTGTTGATGTTGCTAAAGCTACTTTGTCACCTTGGCGTTGGGAAGGTCGCATCATTACCCCAACTGGCAAAATTAAATGGCTTCAAGGTGCTTCACAACTAGAACGACAAGCTAATGGCGACCTGCTTTGGGAGGGTTTGGTAATGGATATTACAGACCGCAAACAAGCCGAAGAAAAGTTGCGCAACAGTGAGATGCGCTATAAAGCAATTTTAGATGCGATTCCCGATTTGATGTTTCGCTTGAGCCGTGATGGTCAGTATCTCGATTTGAAAGGCGATGGTGCAAATATAATTCTTCCTAAAGAAGAGATAGTTGGAAAAAATTTACAGGATGTCTTGCCGAGTGATGCGGCGGCTATTAACCAAGAAGCGATCGCCAAAACTTTGGATTCTCAGAATTTGCAAACTTGTGAATACCAACTACCAACACCTTTGGGAATCCGAGATTACGAGGCGCGGTTAGTTGTTAGCGGTGCAGATGAAGTCTTAGCAATTGTCCGAGACATCACAGAACGCAAACAAGCAGAAGCAAATTTGCAAAGTCTCGCTCAAAAGTATACTAAAGCTTTTCGTTGCAGTCCCAATCCCATCACCCTCAGCACCGTGCAAGAAGGACGCTTCATAGAAGTTAATGAAAGTTTTGTGAGACTTTCAGAGTATGAGCGAGATGAAGTGATTGGTAAAACTGCTTTTGAGTTAAATATGTGGGTAGACAAAAGCGATCGCATGAAATTATTGCAAGAATTGCGCGCTACAGGATTAATTAGGAACTTAGAATTAGAATTTCGCTCGAAGTCTGGGAAGATAATTACAGCTTTAGTTTCAGCAGAAATAATTGATTTAGATGGTATCCCTTGCATTCTTGCAGTTACTTACGACATTACAGAACGCAAGCAAGTAGAAGCTCAATTGCGCCTTTCCGCACAGCGCGATCGCCTGTTGACAGAAACCCTAGCCAGAATTCGGTCTTCCCTTCACCTCGACCAAGTTCTCCAAACTACAGTGACGGAAGTGCGGCAATTTTTGCAAACAGATCGGGTTTTTATTGGTCTCAACGATGCCAAAACGGGAGCTAAAGCTGTTGCTGAATCAGTAGATCCCAAATATCCCGCCATCTTAGGTTGGACGACAGAGGATGAAACTTATCTCCAGGAAATCAAAACTCTCCTGACAACTAATCGTGTGCGTTTAGTTGAAGATGTTAACAACATCATCGTATCGCCAAAATTAAAAGCACATTATCAACAATTTCAGACACGAGCTACCTTAGCTGTACCAATTATGCTCAATAACGAATTATTTGGGGCTTTAATTGCTAACCAATGTTCTGGGCCGCGTCAATGGCAAGGTATAGAAATCGATTTACTACAGCAAATGTCAGAACAGTTGGCGATCGCCATTGAGCAAGCTCGACTTTACCAAGAGCTAGCAGCACTTAATACTAATTTAGAACATCAGGTAGAAGAACGCACCGCCCAACTACAGCAGAAAATGCAGGAACTAGAAGGAATGCAACGAATCAAAGATGTGGTGTTGCATACCGTCGCTCATGATTTGCGCACTGCGGTTATGGGAAACTTAATGGTGCTGAAGAATTTACTCAAAACTCAAGAACAAACTCAAGAAACTAGCCAATCTCAAATCCCAATGTCTCGTTCAGTGATTGAACGCATGATTCAAGGTAATGACCGTCAATTAGGGATGATTGATTCATTGCTAGAAATTCATAGATGCGAAGGTCAAGGAATTGCTCTCCGCCGGGAATTGGTACACTTTAACACGCTGCTGGAGTGTAGCCTCAAAGACTTGCAGCCGATGCTCAACCAAAATCAAGCAACTTTGAATAACTTAGTGCCCGACGATTTACCATTAGTGATGGCAGATCCGACTCGGTTGCAAAAGGTTCTGGCAAATTTATTGACTTATAGTTTGCAGAACAACCCACCAGGATTAAGTTTTACCCTGAAAACCGAAGTTGAAGGTGACATAATTCGCACAGAAATTCAAGATAATGGTGTCACCATGAGCAAACTAGAGTGCGATCGCCTTTTCGATTTATATGTCCCTGAGCCACAAGCTTGTTGTTCTACCAGTATTGCTTTAAAAATGTATCTGAGTCGGCAAATTATTCAGGCACATGGTGGCGAAATTGGTATTATTAGTCACCGCAAGCAAGGATTAACTTTTTGGTTCACATTACCTTTAGCAACTCCATCTTCTACAACTCACCGATAAATCAGCGTCCAAATCCCAAGGTGTTATGGCAGTCTGGAAATAAGGAAACACCTGGGATGAGATGGGCAAAGTTGGTAAGAAGTTCATGGCTAACTTATTGAGAACACTGCAAAACTGGGGCAAAAAAGCCTTTAGCGCATCAACATCAGATCAAACTGCTGCTGTTGCTAACAGTTGTGTTCACGATTCAGAATGGCTGGCTGCTAGACAACGTTTTTTGTGGCAGAGATTGCAATTGTGGTTATTACTAGCATTAATCTGCTTGTTGACATTCACCTTGCGCAATATTTATGACGTATTTTTCCCCTTAAAGGAGTTTGAAAAAGTACCAGAGTCCTTGAGAACGCAGGGGCTATTCATTAATCTTGCCATGCTGCTGACTCTACTTGTCTGTTTTATCCTGCATAAAACTCAGTTTGGTCAACGTCATCCAGAAATGTTATTTTTGGGGTCATCTTGGTCAATTAGTCTAGGAACACAATTTTTCGCTACTATCAAAGGTTTTGCCCTACCTGATACCCTAGCTTGGTCGCTGCTGTTTTTGAGTCAAGCCACATTTATCCCCGTTTGCTGGCGTTTACACCTGATGTCGCAGGTGGGTTTGCTAATTTACTATTTTGGTGTCAATACAGTACTTGGTCTAAAAACACCTATACCCGAACATCCAGAAATCTATAATGTGACATTCATTTTATATGTATTTTGGTTATGTGCTATTTGTGACATTGGTGTTTACCTTTACGATCGCCTGCAACGTTCCGATTTTTATGCTCATCAAGAACTAGAATCTGCCTATCAAAAACTCAAGGTTGCAGAAGCTAAATATCGCAGTATTTTTGAAAACGCTGTTGAAGGGATTTTCCAAAGTAGTACTGATGGACAGTACATTACAGCTAATCCGGCGTTAGCCAAAATTTACGGATATTCTTCTCCAGAAGAGGTAACAGCCAACTTCACTGACATTGAACATCAATTGTATGTTGACCCCAACCGTCGCACCGAGTTTATCCGCTTAATTGAACAGCATGGCAGTATCTCGGAATTTGAATCGCAAATTTATCGCCGGGATGGGAGCGTTGTTTGGATTTCGGAAAAAGCCTACGCAGTTCGTGACGAACAAGGAAAACTACTTTACTACGAGGGACTGACGGAAGACATTACAAAGCGTAAGCAAGCTGAGGAAGCACTGCGAGTATTTTTCCATGCAGTTTCTCACGACTTACGCAACCCAGTACTTGGGACTTTAATGGTGCTGAAGAACTTGCTAGCAAACCCAGACAGCAAAATTACAATTTCCCGGTCGATTTTAGAACGGATGGTCAAAAGTAGCGATCGCCAACTCAATTTGATTAATTCCTTGCTAGAGACTCATGTTAGTGAGGTACAAGGAGTAGTATTACAACTCCAACCCGTGCAATTACATACAGTTGTAGAAGCTGCGATCGCAGACTTAGAACCGATGCTAGCAGAAAATCAAGCTACTCTCACAAATTTAGTAAACGCCGATTTACCCGTAATCAATGCCGATCCTACGCAACTATGGCGAGTCTTTTCTAATCTAATTGCCAATGCGATTAAACACAATCCCCCTGGTTTACTCTTAACAATCAACGCCACCCCTGAAGGGGAGAAGATTTATTGCACTGTCAGTGATAACGGTGTCGGAATCAGTCAACAACAAAGCGAAAGGCTTTTTGACCTATACTATCGGGGTAGTAACATCCGCAATTCTGTAAGTTTGGGCTTGGGATTGTATCTATGTAAGCAAATCATCAATGCCCACAGTGGTGAAATTGGTGTAAATAGTTCATCTTCAGCAGGAGCAACATTTTGGTTTACATTGCCTTTAGCCAGTAAAAAGTGAGATTCCGCTAAAATCTTGAAGCTTACTTGGCAAATCTTGAGAAACTTCTTCTCTAACTTTTGTTAGCTTCATAAACTAGTTATTGAAGAGTCTTAATCCCTAAGCAAGAGGCTGTTGCTAATAGGAACTAAACATATTTTTTAACTAAAAATCTACCATTAGTATGATGTTAAAAAGCTTATGTAAAATTTAAATGTATATGTGTTTACAAAGATTTTTAATTTCTTTTTGATTGAAAAACTGGCTAACTATTTCTTGGTACTACAAGTAAGCGGATTAATGTGTGGAATCAATCCAAAATCTCAAACTTAAAATCGGATGAATGTTGACTGCTGATATTAGTACACAACTGTTCCTATTTTAGGAGGATCGCTATAATGAGTTCACTAAACTTGGTACAGCTAAATAAAAGCTTGAACGAAGTTGATTATCCAACCAGCAAAATTGCCCTGATTAAAAATGCAGAGGCAAAAGGTGCCGATGAAAAAATACTTCGGGTTTTGAAGAAAATACCTTTCAAGGACTATGCAACCCCCACAGATGTGAGCGCCGCTATCGAAAACCTAGGATGAGTGGGAAAACCGAATGGCAAAGGGTTTAGCAATGCTTAGACCCCTACGAAAAATCCATCTTTATCAATTTGATGGCGGCTTGGCAGCTTAAGGGCTTTCAGAGGCTGTGGGCGATCGCTCCAGCGTCCAACATGGAGTAATTGGTTTATTAGCCAACTCTTCCAAGCCAACATCTGCCAGTAATTGTCTCCAATCGGCTTGGAAGGTTTCTGGATGGCGACGGCACAGTTGTGCTAATAGGGTCGAGTTGATATTATTTCCCGAGAAGAGACAGTCCTTAAATATATGCTCAGGAAAGCCAGGTTAATTACAGATTGGTGATGTTGTGCCAATTTTGGATTTTTTGAAAGCGGTTTGGGGATGAATCCTATATAATGACTAGAAATTACGAGAGCAAGATAAGTTTGTGGTAGATAAATCGTCCATCCCTAAATTACCACTACCATCTTCACTTGTTGGTTCAGAAGTTGGTTCTTTTACTGAGTTTACAGTCACTCAACGGATGCCTGCAATCGCCCGTCGAGTTGTTGCTGAAAATAATTTTTCAGATGATATTAATACAAGCTTAGAAACCCTCGCTCAAGAACTACCAAAAGGATATTTGCGTCCTCTAGTGGATGATACTAGTGTAGATTTTGCAGATTGGAATACATATTTTAAATCTTATCAAGGTCAGCGTTGGGTAGACGTTCCTTGGTTCTTTACAGAAACTTATTTTTATCGACTAATTTTAGACATTACTAATTATTTTCGCCCTGGTATATCGCAAGGTATCGATCCATTTGAGTTACAAAAATCTCAAGGTTTACAAGCATCTCTTGACTCGACTATTCTGCTTTGTACTCAGGTAAATCAATGGTTTAATGATTCACAAAGCGAAGGAACAGCAAATCAAACAGCTTTAATTACATTACTATATTTTGCTTTGTGGGGAAATCGCGTTGACTTGAGTTTGTGGTCAGCATTCGAGTCAGACAGAAGTCGTTTTGATATTCAAAGCCAACTAGCTCACATATTAGTAAATGATGCTGACAGAATTAGTGAATTGTTAACTAGTTCTCAGGGGAGACGCATTGATTTTGTTGTAGATAACGCTGGTTTTGAACTTGTTTGTGACTTATGTTTAGCGGATTTTTTGTTAAGTACTGGCTTGTCCGATCGGGTTTATCTGCACTTGAAACCTCATCCAACTTTTGTTTCCGATGCCACGATTAAGGATGTACACTATACAATAGATTTTTTAGCCGCTACTGGCGATCAACAACTGACATCTTTTGTTCACAGGTTGGAAAAAAATATTAGATCGGGGCGTTTAGTGTTGTATGAAGATTATTTTTGGACATCACCTTTAGCTTTTTGGGAAATACCCAACTCCCTGAAAAATGAGCTAGCTAATGCGAGTTTAATTATAGTCAAAGGCGATGCGAATTACAGGCGATTATTAGGCGATCGCCACTGGGATATGACTACTAAAATTGGCGATATAGTCTGCTACTTACCTGCACCAATCCTAGCCTTACGCACTCTCAAGTCAGAAGTAGCAGTCGGTTTACAATCTGAAGTTATCGAAAAAGTCGCAAAATCTGACCCTTCTTGGTTGACAAATGGACAGTGGGGTGTAGTTCAGTTTGTAATTTAGTTACTTATTTACAACCATTAAACTAACGCTTTGCATGATTTTTGAATCTGGTGATTTATCGCGATATTGAGATTGCTTTTAGTG
Source organism: Aulosira sp. ZfuVER01 (assembly GCA_034530615.2). Classification (GTDB taxonomy): domain Bacteria; phylum Cyanobacteriota; class Cyanobacteriia; order Cyanobacteriales; family Nostocaceae; genus Aulosira. The sequence continues at coordinate 8,151 of JAVRCV020000029.1, read as the reverse complement.
CTGCGTCTGCCAAGATGCGATGCGCAGCCGTTGTTGGATGAATACCATCCCAAAATAAAAACTTGTCTGGATTGCTACAGGTAGTCACATTAGATAGACAAGAACTAGTGACATTTGTGAAATCAAATTTTGCTGGGTTAGAAATTGCTTCTCGATATAGGGAGTTAACATCGAGTTGGATTATTTTATTGCCAAAACCAAATCTTTGCTGAAGTGAATCAATAGATTTAGCCAATTCCAAATTATGCAGATTTGTCACTGCACTCAGGTTACTGGAATTGAAAGTACTATAGGTAGCTGGTATCTTACCTAAGTCAGGTAAATTAGCTACCATAACTGTTTTCGCTCCCGCTGTTAATAATGATTGAACTGCATTGGATAAATTGGCGATCGCAGAACTAGTATTAGTAGCCCCGTAAAGATAATCATTGGCTCCAGCCCAAAGAATATAAAGCGCATTCGGGTTTAGCTTTTGCTGGGATTTGGTATAACTATAAACTTGCGCTAACGCTCCAGGAATCCCGTTAATATTACCGCTGATAGTAGTCGCACCACCACAGGCAAAATTAATATTTTTAGTATTATTCAATCCTAGTTTAGTGCTAAGATGTTCTACCCAAACTGGTCCATTAGAATAACGTCCTTGAAAGTAAGGAGGGCTAGGAGGATAAACTCCATTTGTAGCCTTGAATATATTGCCTGTATCTGAAAGGCTATCCCCAAAAACATAGAGTTCGTTTATTTGCTCTTCATGAACATTTTGAGAACTCTGCGTAGAAGATGCAAATATAACCATAATAAAAGTTAAAAGAGCTAGTACTACTGCAAAAATCTTTTTTTTCACTCTGAAAGTTTCTCCTTACCAGAATGGCAAAGCTTTCCTCCTCATCGGAGGAAAAGAGCTTTTATCGAAACATCCAGCTATTAATTGGAGAATGCTATCAACCCTTTGTTTTAGATATTTCTAAAACTTAGAACCCTAAATATTAACTAGTAAATTGTCAATTCAACAATAATTTTGAGTTCAAACTCTAGGCTAATTTTCGAGGATGGTTAAACTAATTTAACTTGGCGTTAGCTTCCTGTAGGAATTTCCCAACTAATATTATTGCTACTTATTTTTGTCTTGCTTATTTTTCAAGGTTCATTACGTCAATTAGATTTATTTCCTTGACACTTTCCTAATATAACTAGATAAACTTATACTTACAGTAGTGTAAACCGTAATGGTAGTTAGTGCTTACGCTACTAGAAGCTTTAATATATAAAAACAAAATTCATACCGACTCGGCTGTATTCATATTGAATTTTGAATTCACAGCGTTACTAGCCTGTGCGTTGGTTTGGTTACAAAAGTTCTTAATATCAGTTCACATATTGATGAATTGGTGTCTCTTCCTGATGAAAGAGAACTTAGCCATTAACGTTTTCTAAAGTGGGCTTAAAGAATTAATATCAATGCGATCGCATTGATAGCAGGGTGAGTCAATGCAGGTTTCGTAAGCTAGCCGTTCGCCTTGATGATCTCCAGCTAACCAAGGTTGGTGCAAATCATTGACAAAAACTATTTCCCTATCTACGCAATTAATTTCACGAATCAAACTTGATTCCTATTTTTTCTAATTATTAAAATGGCAGACTATCCTAAAATAATGCTGAGTATTGTCTAAAAATTTACAAAAATAAAGTGTAATTCTAGCTTTTGCTAACCAGAGTAACATTTCGGAGAATACTTATAATTTCAATCGTGTCTAACCGCTTAGTATAATCTGGATCAACAAAAGCATAAATGACTTTTCCATCTTGAGAAACTATAAATGTAGCGGGAATAGGTAGTTCAAAAGACTCATCTCCATTGTATCTCGGTAACATATAACCTTTTTCCTTTAATATAGGTCTGAGATACTCTGGTATTTGAAACACAATCCCAAATTCACGAGCAATATGATTGCTGCGATCGCTCAAAACTTCATAAGTTAGTTCATGTTTTTCCACAGTTAATCCGGTGTGATGATTAGTCTGAGGTGAAATAGCAATTAGTGAAGCTCCTAATGTTCTAATTGCAGGTAATGCTTGCTGGAGTGCTGCTAGCTCTGAGTTACAAAAAGCACACCATGAGCCTCGAAAAAAGGAAATAACTACAGGCCCATTAACTAATAGTTTTTCTATTTCTATTGTTTCACCGTAAGCATTAGGAAGAGTAAAATTAGGAATTAAATCTCCTAGTTTTAAACTTTGGTTAACAATACCAGAAGAAACTAGCTCATTTATGAAAGACTCGCGGAAATTCATTATAATTTTCCTGACACTTAACTTATACCTTTATCTACCTTTTTAATGCTTAGTAGACAAATAATGTTGCAGTAAAGTTACTGAAAAGCAATCAAATCCATTTTTTGAAAAAAGTAGACCCTTGGATTGATGTTGTTTTAGTAATTTTTCTAAGTTCCAAGGGGTGATTAATACCATACAAATTAAGCCATACGTTCCATGAGGCGATCGCCTACACGTAAAGCATTGGCAATAATCGTCAGAGTAGGGTTAACAGCAGCACTAGATCGGAAGAAACTACCATCTACTACATATAAATTATCAATGTCATGGCTGCGGCAATTAATATCTAATACTGAAGTTTTGGGATCTTCACCAAAGCGACAAGTACCGCATTGATGGGCTACACCTTGTAACGGCAGTTTTTTCCGAAAATAAAAGGAGGCGGGAATAATTTTTTCACCACAACCAATCATTTTCAGTACTTGCGTCCAGCGATTTAGCAACCGATTGTAGGCTTCGGTGTTGTTCTCGGTGTAATGCAACTGTACAGAATCATTGCGGAGAGTAAGGCGGTTGTTGGGATCAGGCAAATCTTCCGCAGTTAGCCACCAGTCTACCGAGTGAGTGGCGATCGCTTCAAATGTATGTCGCTCCCGAAACGAAAGTCCGAGAACTGATGGTGATTCTTGGGCAATCATATCTGCATTGACTTTACCTAGTAACTGCACATGACCCATTGGATAGTCGAAATCTTCATCACCCCAATAAAAATCGTTGATTGCTAAGGTTTTTTGAAAAGAAGTTGGATTGGATTTTAAGCTAACTCCAATAATCGCTCCGTTTTGATGCTTCATTAAGTTTCGCCCTACTTGGTCGGAACTGTTAGCCAATCCATGAGGATGTTGATCGTTAGCCGAACGCAACAACAAAGCGGCTGAATTAATTGCGCCACAAGCAACAACCACAATATCGCTAGAAAAGAAATGAATTTCTCCATTAATTTCTACTTCCACAGCAGTAACTTCTCGCCCAGAGGAACTGGTGTGTAGCCGTTGTACCTTGGCTTCAGTGATGAGGGTGACATTATCATACTGCTCGGCTGGACGCACACAATTCACATCTGCATCGGCTTTTGCATCGACTAAACAAGGAAATCCATCACAGGTGTTGCAACGAATGCAAGCACTTAAACGACGATTCACTTCATTTAGCTTAATAGCAAGTGGCAGAGAAAACGGATGATAACCTTCTCCTTTCAAAGAGTCATGAATCTCTTGAATACGCGGTTCGTGACGAATCGCAGGATAAGGATAATCTTCAGTTGCTGTTGGCTCAGTCGGATCTAAACCTCTTTTACCATGCACTTCATACAACTTTTCAGCTTCAGTGTAGTAGGGTTCAAAATCGGGGTATTTTAGCGGCCACTCCGGCGAAATCCCACCTTTGTGAATTACTTGCTCAAAATCTTGTTCTCGCCAGCGAAACAGCGCGCCACCATACACTTTGGTATTACCACCAACAAAGTAACCTGTACCCGGATGAATGGCATTTCCTTTTTGGTCGTACCAAACTTCGTTAGTGTGATAGCGGTCTTTTTGGACAACTTCAACTGTATCCCAGTTTGCCTTCTCACGAGGTAAAAAAGAACCACGTTCCAGTATCAGAATTTTCTTCCCAGTGGAAGCCAAACGATAAGCCAGTGTACCGCCACCTGCGCCAGTACCAATAATAATCAAATCGTAGTGTGCAGTATTCATGAATTTTCTCCAGATCAAAGTATTTGCATATCTGCGTGAGTTTCTACATCTCGTTGCTAGAAGCGTTAAGAGTATAATCAGCTGCGGCTTGGGCACGCCGACGGCTCATTTTCTGTTCATGAGCTTCGTAGGCAATGCAGATCCAGATTAAAGTCATGAATAGGATATTTTTGTTAAAGCTCTCTGCTGCATTAGGAACCAAACTACCAGCAGGTACAATGCCAAATGCCAGAATGATGCTAAAGGTCATCAGTATTAGTAGTAACCCTGTCCAACGCACCCAATAGTTGAGAGCAAACAATGCACCTAGGAGAATTTCTGCTAAAGGTAATAACCAGGCATAGGGAATTGCAATTAACCAAGGTAGAGGGCCGATACCTTCCCATCCGGGTGGAATTCCCGGGCCGATGATTTGCAGTTTTTGAGTGAGGACTGTTTGGTAGAAACCGTTGGGAACGCTGAAGTTGAGATAGTTAGCAATACCGGAGAGGAAGAAGAAAACGCCCATTGTGACGCGATTGACAGTAATAGCAGTCCGGAGGTTGAGTAAGTATTTCATGATGAACTCCTGAAGATGAGATTGTGATTTGAATGTGTCACGCAAAGATGTGGATGCGTAAAGAAGTTATCGAGAAGAAGGCGCAAGGTGATTAAGTAATGTTGGTACACCTGTCCAACTGAGGGTTTGTTGAAATTGTGTCGGTTGTGCAGCTCGCCAGGCCAGAGGAGTAGCCAAAATCATCCCAGCAGCAAGGGTTGCAATCCCCGAGAGTAAAGGGGTTTGTCCGAGTTGCATATGAGTAATGGAGCGATGACGCTGGAATAATTCATCGGTGAGCCATTCAGTTGTAACTTTGAGGTTATGTGCAGAGTTTGGCAGCAGCTGTAAATATGTTGCTTCTCTCAGAAAATGACCGGGCTGGCCTTTAATCTGGACTTTATTGAACAAGTTAGCAACGCCTTCATTGAGTCCGAGTTTCATTAAAGTACCGCGCATTTGAATTGGCATAGGTACGGCTGGTTTACCTTCTCTAATACGCTGGAGATTGTGAGCGATCGCTCTTCCTTGTTGATAAGCAACTTGTGCTGTAGGTGGTTGGGGATCGTCGCTATGTGTGGCACAATCTCCGGCTGCAAAGACTTCGGGAAACTCAGGTAGTTGCAATGTTGGTGTTACCACTAGCCGCCCACGATTATTTTTGACTGGTAACTCCATTAACAAAGGGTTGGGAGTAGTTCCCGCAGTCCACGCGATCGTTCCTGCTGGCAAAAGTTGGATTTTGTCTTGTTGTTGGTACTCGATACCATCGGCTTGAATCTTGGTGACAGCCGCATCAAATAAGAAATCAACTGGAACTACACGATTTTTCAGCGCCCGTTGGGCTGTGCAGCGTAAATGGCTATTCACATCTCCTTTGAGGATGTCTCGACTGCGATTGACTAAAACAATCCGAATGTCATTAGCATCACCGCCCAATTCGTCGTACCAAATGGGTAATAAATCTGCCAAGGTACAAGCCAGTTCAATACCAGCTGGCCCTGCTCCAATAATGGCGACGGTTAGCAGCAACCGACGACGTGCTGGATCTTGAGTTTGGATAGCTTGATGCAGTCTGTGGCGCAAGTGTTTTCGGAGTGCGATCGCTTCTGCACCCGAAGTCAACGGCATTGCATATTCTGCTGCACCAGGAGTATTAAAATAGGTTGTTTTGCTGCCTAGGGCTAACACTAAGCTGCTGTAGTTAAAAACTTTACTAGAAGCTACAGTAACTTTGCGGTGATTTAAATCGATCGATTTCACCGTATCTTGCACAAAGGTGACACGACTACCTGCTAGCAGTTCTGTATAACGTGGATAAACTTGTTTACTATGTAATTCACCGCTGAGTAGTTCATACAACAACGGTTTGAAACTAAAGCGATCGCGCTGTTCAATGAGAATAATCGGTTGCGAGTGATTTTGCTGGCTTAAGTGCAGAGCTGTAAACAGTCCAGCAAAGCCACCACCTAGGATGACTGTGGGATGAGACGCTTGCTGCATAGATGTATGAGTTGCTGCGAGTGAACTGCTCTCAGTATCACGGTTGGTAGCAACTCTTAGGTGATGAACAGCTAAAGCTTGGCTGAGAAATTCAAGGGAATTTGCAGCATAATTTTCACAGCTTTCTCAGCAATAATTCAGATTAGTGGAGTTTGATATTCGTTTCATTCACATATCTTTAGCCTTTTAAAGGTAAACAGATAGTAAAAGTTGCACCTTGATTGGGGAGACTAGTGGCTGTAATACTACCTTGATGAGCTTCAATAATCCGCTTGGCGATCGCTAACCCCAGACCGTTACCCTTACCTTTGCGTGCAGGATCTGTTGTATAAAATTGCTCAAAAATTCGGGGTAGATCGCTCTCATTGATGCCTTTACCCTGGTCTTGAATTTGAATAATCGCTTGTTTTCCTTTACTGTATCCAGAAATCAATACTTGAGAATTGGCAGGTGAGTGTTTGATTGCATTATCTAACAAATTGAGAATCGCCTGTAATAGCCGTTCTGGATCGCCCTGTATAATCAGGTGATCTACGTTCACTTGTAGAGAAATTTTTACGGATTGCATTCGCGGTTCCATTGCATTAACAGCACGGTTAATCAATCCACTCAGTGGAATGTTTTGCTGTTCAAGTTGTGTAACTCCCGCTTCCAAACGCCCTAAATCTAGAAGATCGTGAATTAATCGTGATAAACGTTTGGTTTCGTTTTCGATGGTTTGAAAAAAGCGATCGCGTAATTCTGGTTCTTCAACAGCACCTCCTTTAAGTGCGTCTACTGTTACCTGAACGTTACTTATCGGGGTACGCAGTTCGTGGGAAACATTGGCTAAAAATACCCGTCGCTCTTGATCTAGGGAAGCTAACCTCTCACTCATCCGGTTGAGTTCTGCGGCTAATTGATCCAATTCATTGTTCTCCTGGATCGTGAGCTTATCGCCAAAATGACCGCCACCCAAGCGAATGGCAAAGTTTTGCATAATCTCAATCGGTTTCGATAAACTGCGAGCAAGGCGACTGCTAATTAATGCACACAGTAAAATCGTCAATGCCAGGGTTCCTAAAACACTCCAAAACACTCTCGCAAACTGTCGCTGAAATTGCTCCAGCGTCATCGACATTCGGATTACGCCCAACAGTTGAGTGTTACGCTCAATCGGTCTAGCGATGTAGAGACGATCCTCGTTTGATAAAACGCCTTTGGAGACTCCTTGTTGTACGCTATTTTGCAGAGCTTCCCGCATTCCTGGAACTTGATTCCAGTCTTTCACCTGAGAGTCTAACTTTGGGTCAGAAGTAGCTATCAGATGACCATTTCGATCGAAAACACGCAGCGTTACAGTTTGTGGTGCGCCATAACGTTTTACCAGTATCTTTACCCGGGGAATATCTTTTTCTTCTAATGCATCTGCAACACTTTCACCCAACGCACTCGTCCAGTTATCCAGATCTGCTTGTCGCGATCGCATGAAATAATCGTAGAACGACCACAAGATATAACCTGCTAAAAGTGACGTTCCAAAAGCTGTCAGCATCAAGTATGTGCTTAACAGCTTGGCATGAATTGTGTTTAATTTAATCCGAGGAAACCAGCCTTTCATGAAGGCTGCTCCTCGGAACGACGACGCAACACAGCTTTGATGCGTGCTAGCAACTCGCGGGTATTGAAGGGCTTAGTCACATAATCGTCTGCTCCCGCTTCCAAACCCCAGATTTTATCTACATCCTGATCCTTAGCTGTCAACATGACAATGGGTACATTGGAAAAAGCTCGAATGCGCCAACAGACTTCCATACCACTAACTTCTGGTAACATCAGATCCAGCAAAATTATATCTGGTACTTCCTTATGGAACTGTTTGATCGCACTATGCCCATCAACTGCGGTGCTTACTGTGTAGCCTTCTTTTTGTAGAGTATAGGTGAGACTGTCACGCAGGGCTGCTTCATCGTCCACGAGTAAAACGTGTGGCATTTTACATTTTCAATTAAAAACAACTTTTTGTAATTATAATTTGTATATTCATTTACAGCCAATTGCAGGTAAATGAGGTACACTAATATTGAGAGAATGAACGGG
>JAVRCV020000028.1:0-141918 GCA_034530615.2 Aulosira sp. ZfuVER01 | reverse complement strand
AGGAGAAAAGCAAAAGGCACTGTCATATTACAACCAGGCTCTTCCCTTCTTTCGTGAAGTCGGCAATCGCGATGGGGAAGCCAAAACCCTCAGCAATATCGGTGATGTCTACACTGCATTAGGAGAAAAGCAAAAGGCACTGTCATATTACAACCAGGCTCTTCCCTTCTTTCGTGAAGTCGGCAATCGCGATGGGGAAGCCAAAACCCTCAGCAATATCGGTGATGTCTACACTGCATTAGGAGAAAAGCAAAAGGCACTGTCATATTACAACCAGGCTCTTCCCTTCTTTCGTGCTGTGGGCGATGGCTCTGGGGAAGCTAGAACTCTCAGTAACATGGGTCTTGTTTACCGAGATACTAAGCAGCCCATTGAAGCCATCAACAATTGGGAGCAATCTGTTCAGATTACCCTACAACTTCGTAGCGCTATCGGGCGAGAAAATCGCAAAACCTTTTTAGAAAGCCAACGATTTACAGCAGTTGCCTTGGTTGATTTACTTATCGGCCAAAAACAGCCAGAAAGCGCCTTTGAATGGGCTAATCTTGCTACTGTAGCCGAGTTAGCTGATTATTCTCGCCTTCTTAATGCCAAAGTTGCCAACGCAGAAGCACAAAAAGCACTTGACCAGTGGAATCAAAAGAACATTCAAGTAGAAAGTCTGCGAAAGAATTTGCAAGAAAAGTTTTCACCAGAAATATCTCAACGGGTTAATCAACTACAAGAACAACTGAATCAGGAAGGTGAAAACATTAGAAGTCGCTTTCCTGAGATAGCAGATTTGTTTGAAACCAACCCTACCGATATTACTGCACTAAAAGCCAGCATTCCCGCAGATACAACAGTAATTCAGCCTGTGCTATTGACCAACGTTACAAATGTCCCTAACACAATCGCTTTGTTTGTCTTAACCAGAGACAAACTCATTGTGAAAAAAATACCTGTTGACCCTGCTGAATTTAATGCTCTAATCACACGAGCTTATACTTACCTAACCAACCGTTTTAATGATCAAGTCGCTGATGCGGCCAACTTAGAAAAACTCTACGAAAAGCTAATTCGCCCAGTTGAAGCAGAAATTCAAGCCAGCAAACCCAAAAAACTCAGCTTCATCGCCACTGGCAAACTGCGCTACATCCCTTTTGAGGCACTTTACGACGGTAATCAATACCTGATTGAAAAATATCCTATCAGCTACTTAACTCGCCTTTCTACTCGTTCCCTGCAAGCAACAACAACGCCCGGATCTGCTAAAAAAGTGCTGGCATTTGGCAATCCTATTCCCAAACCACCCCTGGCGTTAAAAGAAGCAGAAGCAGAGGTAAAAAATATTATGCCAATTTTCCCTGGTAGTGAAGCATTTATTAATAATCAAGCCACACTTAATACTTTCAAAATCCAATTGCCGCGCTTTTCTCTGCTGCACTTAGCAACGCATGGCTGTTTCCAAAAAGGTGGCTGTCCTACATTGGGATTAGAAGAGAATACTTTGCTGTTTGCTGACCAAAGATTCAATATTAGAGATGCTGCTTTATTGGGACTAGAAAATACGGAATTAATTACTTTGAGTGCTTGTCAAACAGGTTTACAAACCGAATCCAATGGTGAAGAAATTTCTGGACTTGCTTACATATTTGAACGTGCTGGTAGTAAAGCTGTAATTGCTAGTCTCTGGAGTGCAGATGACAAAACTACTAAAGAAATTATGGTGCAATTTTACCAAAATATTAAGCAAGGAATGAACAAGGATGAAGCATTGCGTCAGGCGAAATTGAGTCAGATTGATAGTCATCCTTTCTTTTGGTCGCCTTTTGTATTAATTGGCGATGCACGATAGTAGTTTATCAATTTTGTTTTGATGGTTTGTAGTCAGGACTTTAGTGCTGGAAAATTCAGGACTTCAGTCCTGACTACGAAATTATTCATCCGTATTTTGAGCGATCGCAACCGCCAATTCTTGATAACGGCGTGGATCTCCTTCTGCAAATACAAGTTGCTGTTGTCGCTCTTGTCCCTTACGTCCGTACAAACCTTCCATAATCTTCTGCCAGTCCATAGAAGACAAAGGTGAGGATCGATCGTCTGTCACAGGTTGAACAGTAGCTGTCTTTGCTTGGAGTTGCTGCTGTGCCATCAAAGCACGGGCACGCACTGCCCAACTGTTATCTTTGACAGCCATTTGCTCAAACTGGAAGTCGATTTGCGATCGCCATTCTGGATAAGTGACAGCAATTGCATCGGCAAGAAACTGTAAACCAACTACGGCTGAATAGCGTACTACCCATTCATCGTCTTCCTGAGCTACAAATAGCAGGGCTTCCAATGCTTCTGCTTGGGCAATTTCCAGGAGTTCATCGGGGAACCAGTGCCACTTCATCATTCCTAAACCCCTAGCGGCTGCCCGCCGGACGCTGAGGGCAAAGTCTGCGGTGGCTGCTCCCAACAAGGTTACTAATCCTCTTGGATCGCCAATTCCTGCTAAGGCACGGATTGCCCACGATCTGGCGGTGTAGTTATGCAGATCGAGTAGTTCCAAAAGACCGGGTACTGCGGGTTCGCCAATTTGGATTAGCCCATCGACAGCCGCCACTGCTGCACCTGGATTGTTATAGCTCAAAGAGGCAATCAACGTAGGAACAGCTCCTTCTAAACGAGCCGCTGCCAGGTTTTTTACAGCTTCTTGTAAAAGGAGAGAAGAATCTGCGACTTCTACTGCACGAATTAGAGTGTCAAGGTAATCAGGCATGAGGGAGAAGAAAGCAATTAAGTTCTACCTTTTACATTGTCGCTCTTGCTGCTACAATAACGCATCCATTAATTGCATCACTTTTATTGCCCCTGGCGATAAATTTGGTAGTGGCGTCTGTAGCAATTGCTTTTCTAGCAAACCCTTGAGAGAAATCAGCTTGAGGCTGTTTTCTGCTAGAGTCTCAGCGATCGCATCCGCGGCTGGCAAATACCCAATCGCTCCCAAATCAGATAAGACGGCTCGACGTAGTTGCAAATCATCGTGAGCAAGTGCTTGCACTAGGCGATCGCCATACTGATTGGATACTTCAGTTTCTTGACAAGTTAGCTGATACATTGCCCGTGCTGCGGCATACTGAATCCTGGGAATGAAGTGATCTAAAAATGGCTCAATTACAGGAATGGCATCGATTGCCCCCAAGGTTCCCAATGCCTCTAGAATGGCATCGAAGGGTTGGGTAAGCTGGGGCGGTTCTGGTGCGGGTTGGGTTCCGGGAATTTGATTATTCAGCAACTCGATCAGCCTGGGAATACAGGATGAATCTCCTAACATCTCTAAAGATTGTGCTGCGGCTTCTCGAACATAGAAATCAGAGCATTCCAGCGCCCGAACTAATGAGGGAACTGCGCGGTTTTCGCCTAGTTTTCCCAATGCTCTGGCCGCATTCCGGCGTAGCGGATAACCACCAGCCTTGGTGCGATCGTCTTCGTCTTCTAAGGCTGCAATCAATACATCAATGGCTTCTGGAGCATCCACCCGAAACCGCCCTAACCACCAGGCAGCATACACTCGCAATCCCAAATCTTCACCTTGGAGATTAGCGATCGCCTGTTCTACAGTTAATTGGTTATCATCCCGGATATCAGCTTCGTTATCCATAGTTGGGGGAGATGAGGAAGAAAAAGCAGGGAGAAGAAATGTTTGACCCTTGACTGTTGACTTTGGATTCTTGACAAAGGACAAATGATCAAAAAAACAATACCCGGAGGGGTAAACAATCACTAACTTTTGCTAGTCATTGTATACTCCTCCGGGTCAAACCATCTTTAAATTAGCTTAATGCGTTGATGGCGTAGTCGATGTAGGAGTTAGCTTCAACAGCAGGATCGCCGCTCAAACCGTGGTTAGCTTTGATGTACTTCAGAGCTTCAACATACCAGCTAGGAGATAGATCAAAGGTGCGGTTGATTTCAGCGATACCACCGATCAAGTAGTCATCCATTGGGCCTGTACCACCAACAACTAGGCAGTAAGTAACCATGCGCAGGTAGTAGCCGATGTCACGAACGCACTTGTCTTTGCCAGTTTGAGTAGAAGCAAAGTTGGGGCCAGATTGGCTGGTGGTGTAGGGATATTTGCTGTAAACAGCATTAGCAGCACCAGAAGCTAGGCTAGAAGCTTTGTCGCTCAATGCTTTTGCAGCTTCTAGGCTTGCTTTAGCTTGACGGAAACGACCAAATGCGGTTTGGATTTCGGTGGAGCTGAGGAAGCGTCCTTGGGAATCAGCAGCTGCTACTGCTTCGGTCAAAGGGGTTTTCATTTCGGATTTTCTCCCAATTATCTTGTTTGATGAAATAGCTTTTAGCAATTGGTTCGACTATCTGAAGCCGATCAAAAAAATTGATGAATCGCTAATTAGGCAACCGCAGAAGCAGCTCTGTCAAAATAGCTAGAAACTTCAGACATGAGGCTGGCACAGTCGCCTCTGGTAACGCCACTGGGGTCGCCTGCGATAGCTAGAGCAGCGTCCTTCATCTTTTGAACGCCAACTGCTACAGAAGAACCGGGAGTTCCTAGAGCCAAGTAGGTTTCTCTTAGACCGTTGAGGCAGCGATCGTCGAGGATGCTTGCATCTCCAGAGAAGATAGCATAGGTGACATAGCGCAAAATGATTTCCATGTCACGCAAACAAGCAGCCATACGACGGCTGGTGTAAGCATTTCCACCAGGAGCAATCAACTGGGGCTGCTCTGCAAACAGAGAACGAGCTGCATTTGCCACGATTGTGGAGGAGTTGCTGGTAATGCGGTTCACAACGTCCATGCGCTTGTTGCCATCAGCAACCATAGCGCTCAGAGCATCTATTTGAGAAGAGCTGAGATATTCACCACGTGCGTCAGCTTGGGAGACTACTTTTGCAAATGCGTCAAACATACACTCAATGTCCTAATTCGTTTAGTCGAGTATGGCTTGGATTAGGTTACAACCCAGTTTGATTAGGCTTGGCAATCAAGCCGCCTGAATCACCTGATCAACTCAAAGCAGTAGCTTGAATCACTGATGAAACCTTTCCAAATTCTTCCTTTAAGGAAACTTGGAAGATTTTTTTATTTCTTAAACAATTGAAGAGCTTTACTCATTTCAGATGAATCGTTAACTTTTCATCTGCTCTGTGAAGTTCTTCTTTGTTGTTTATACTATATCGTTGGATCGTTTGTTTATTACAAATTGTCAAGCTGATGTTGTGATGACTTGAGAAGCTTGTTTACAAAGCTTTTTGTGCTGATTACTGTTATTTTCTTTCCTTAATACTTGTTAATCAGCACTTGGGACAGTTTAGCTCACTCTGACGGCAGCATAGCCAGATATACTTGTATATACAGCCCAGTGAAAAATGATAAGCAAGATTAAGAAATGTTAATAATCTGAAGAAAGGCAGAACGCACTGGCTCCTCTGCCTCCTGCCTTCTTTATGACATCTAAAGCTAGCGAAGCCCACTTATGCGAAACAGGTGCAAACTTATCAAGAATGCACCCATTCAGATTTTTAACAGTGATGGCTCATATCAATACTTCCGCATCAGGATTTAATAAATTCCAGCAGGTCGGCGTTGAGTTGTTCTTTGCTTGTGTCGCCCAGACTATGCGCTCCCCCAGGATAGATTTTCAAAGTCGAATTCTTGACGAGCTTCGCAGATAGGAGTGCAGAAGCACCTATCGGCACGATCTGATCGTCATCACCATGAACGATCAACGTCGGCACATCAAACTTCTTCAAATCCTCGGTGAAATCTGTTTCCGAAAACGCCTTAATGCAGTCATAGGTGTTCTTATGCCCAGCCATCATCCCCTGCATCCACCACGAATTGATTAACCCTTGGGAGACTTTGGCACCGGGTCGATTGAAGCCAAAGAACGGCCCACTGGCTACATCCAGGAAGAACTGCGAGCGGTCAGCCAAAAACGCCGCCCGAAAGCCATCAAAGACCTCAATGGGTAGCCCACCTGGATTTGCCTCCGTCTTGAGCATGAGCGGTGGTACTGCGCCTATCAGTACTGCCTTGGACACGCGCTTGGTGCCGTGGCGTCCAATGAAGCGCGCCACTTCACCACCGCCTGTAGAGTGTCCAATCGTTACCGCATCCTGAAGATCCAGCGCCTCGAAGAGTTCCGCCAGGTCGTCCGCGTAGGTATCCATGTCATTGCCGTTCCACGGTTGGCTCGACCGTCCATGACCGCGACGATCGTGCGCGATGCAGCGGTAGCCGTGCGAGGCGAGAAAAAACATCTGCGATTCCCAAGCATCTGCGCTCAGTGGCCAGCCGTGGCTGAAGACAATAGGCTGTCCTGTGCCCCAGTCCTTGTAATAGATTTGCGTACCATCCTTAGTTGTGATTGTACTCATCTGGCTCCTATGTAAATTTGAGCGTTTCCCAATCTGTATCTGCTTTGGACTGTAAAGATAACTGCATCTGCGATCGCCAAACGATCAATTGCTAGTTGATCGGTTGATACATATATTGATGACCTGATTACTTCCTCAGGCGGCTAATCTAACTTGCAATCCGTTATCTTTATTCTTCAATTTTGGTTAAATTTAGACTACTGAAATTCTTAATTTAAGTTACCAGTTAACTTAGCGCTTACACACTTGGTGACATCAACGGGTAACGATCAAGCCAGCCAGAGCGATCGCTACAACATCCTCCTTTGGCAGAAGGAGCGTCACCCGAAGGGTAAAATATCGAGTCTCGACGCATAAAGGATTTTACTTCAAAATATTTTGGGCTAATAATTAAGTATAAATACTCTATTTGGGTACAAAAAACCTACTTAGCACTTTAATGCAGTTTTAGCAGGATGAACCCGATAACCAAGAGGTTATATTTTTATATTATTTTTAGATTTGGGTGTGCTTTCTTGTGGCAATGACTCTAAAGATTTCGCTGCCATTAGATAACATTAACCAATGTAATCAAATGTAACGATAATTTAAGACTAAAGACAAAAATAAAATACAAACAATCCTTTATCTGAGAGGGTTTCAGCGTTTGCTTAATATTTTTTAACGAATTATTTGGTGAGAGTGGAAAAATTGCACAAAATTTGCACAAACGGATTGCTTTAATCAGATTTAGGTTCAAGAAACCACTGAACTCTTTACTCTCGATGGAAGAGGTTCAGTTTCTGAAAAATTGACGATCAACTATTTCATTATTTGGGCTTGTGAGTCCTAAAGAAATAGTTGTTGAGGATATTTGCAGTATTGATTTATAGCTGTACCGTTAGTTATTAGAACTAGCTAACAGTTTAGGGGTGAATTTGCCCTGATTTTCCAACGAGTTTAACTCGCTGATAACTGTTTGCCTGTTTACTGATGATAGCGGAGCCATCTTTCAATCAATGACTGTGTTTATCTAAATCAAAATTCAGGTTTTGAACCAAGTTTGAATCCACAGCATAAAAATTATTCTAGGAGATGCTGGAATGCTTGACGCTTTTACTAAAGTAGTTTCCCAGGCTGATACAAGAGGCTCATACGTCAGCGATTCAGAAATCGATGCGCTAAAAGATATGGTGGCTGCTGGTAGCAAGCGGATGGATGTGGTTAACCGCATCACCGGCAATGCATCCACAATCGTTGCTAATGCAGCACGGGCATTATTTGAAGAGCAACCCCAGTTGATTGCACCTGGTGGAAATGCTTACACCAACCGTCGTATGGCTGCTTGCTTGCGCGATATGGAAATTATCTTACGCTATGTTACCTACGCTGTATTTACAGGTGATGCTAGCGTTTTAGACGATCGCTGTTTGAACGGTCTGCGTGAAACATACCTGGCACTAGGCGTTCCCGGAGGTTCCGTAGCAACTGGCGTTCAAAAGATGAAAGAAGCTGCGATCGCGATCGCAAACGACCCCAACGGTGTAACCCGTGGTGACTGTAGCTCCTTGATGTCTGAAGTAGGTAGCTACTTCGATCGTGCTGCTGCCGCAGTAGGCTAATAAACGCCTCAGCACTTCATTCTTTCTACTTTCTGACGCACAACTTTACATATTTGTTGAGAGAATAATCAGCATGAAAACACCTTTAACCGAAGCCGTCTCTACCGCAGATTCTCAAGGCCGGTTTCTCAGCTCCACAGAACTTCAAGTTGCCTTTGGTCGTTTCCGTCAAGCTGCTGCTAGCTTGGATGCAGCTAAAGCGTTGAGCAGCAAAGCTAACAGCTTGGCTCAAGGCGCAGCTAATGCAGTTTACCAAAAGTTCCCCTACACCACCCAAATGCAAGGTAAGAACTTCGCATCTGACCAACGTGGTAAAGACAAGTGTGCGCGAGACATTGGTTACTACATTCGCATCATCACCTACTGTCTAATTGCAGGTGGTACAGGTCCTCTGGATGACTACCTAATTGGTGGTTTGGCAGAAATCAACCGTACCTTCGATCTGTCTCCCAGCTGGTACGTTGAAGCTCTCAAGCACATCAAAGCAAATCATGGATTGAGTGGCGATCCTGCTGTAGAAGCAAATTCTTACATTGACTATGCCATCAACGCCCTAAGCTAGGGATTTCCTTTTGCCCAGAACAACTAAAGGCTGTGAATGCTAATTTTCTAGCATGGGCAGTTTTTCGGGGTTCTGGGCAACTTTTTTCTGATTGAAACTAAGGAGAACAGCAGTTATGACTAGTTCTACGGCCGCCAGTCAGCTAGGATTTGAGCCATTTGCCAGCACACCTCCCACAGAATTACGGGCAAATGAAGATGTAAAAGCAGTGATTCATGCTGCTTATCGTCAAGTGTTTGGCAATGACCACTTAATGCAAAGCGAACGCCTCACCAGTGCAGAATCGCTATTGCAGCAAGGGAACGTTAGCGTTCGAGATTTTGTGCGGACGCTAGCGCAATCTGAACTATATAGACAAAAGTTCTTTTACTCTACACCTCAAGTCCGCTTCATCGAATTGAACTACAAGCATCTGCTTGGTCGTGCGCCTTACGATGAATCAGAGATTGCCTACCATGTGAATCTCTATACGCAGAAAGGATACGAGGCAGAAATCGATTCTTATATTGATTCACCGGAATATCAAGAAAACTTTGGAGAATCGATAGTTCCCTATTATCGGGGATTTGAAACTCAACCAGGACAAAAAACTGTAGGCTTTAGCCGGATGTTTCAAATCTACCGGGGATATGCTAACAGCGATCGCGCTCAAGGTAAAAACAAATCTGCGTGGTTAACCCAGGATCTGGCTCTGAATTTGGCTAGTCCAGTGAAGACCCCTAACTTCGGAAAAGGTCTGACTGGTACTGTCGCAGGCGATCGCGGACAGCTTTATCGAGTGCGCGTTATGCAAGCAAGTAGCGGCAGAACTCCCCAAATCCGCCGTAGTATGAGCGAGTATTTGGTGAGTTACGACCAACTCTCCTCCACTCTGCAACGACTGAATCAGCGGGGTAGCAAAGTGGTAAATATTTCTCCTGCCTAAACCATTAATTTTGCAATATCAAGCCTACAAGGAGTAGCTATTCGTGCCCATCACAAGTGCAGCATCTCGTTTGGGAACTTCGGCTTTTGACCAAACACGCCCGGTTGAACTGCGTCCCAACTGGACAGCAGAAGATGCCAAGATTGTTATTGCGGCAGTTTATCGCCAAGTATTAGGCAACGACTACCTGATGCAGTCAGAACGTCTCACCAGCCTGGAGTCATTGCTGACCAATGGCAAACTCAGTGTTCGGGATTTTGTCCGCGGAGTTGCCA
This sequence comes from Aulosira sp. ZfuVER01, assembly GCA_034530615.2. GTDB lineage: Bacteria > Cyanobacteriota > Cyanobacteriia > Cyanobacteriales > Nostocaceae > Aulosira. Next base: position 132,181 of record JAVRCV020000028.1, on the reverse strand, counting down.
AATCTGACTTATACAAAACCAAATTTCTTTACCCGCATTTTCAAACTCGGGTAATTGAATTGAACATTAAACATTTGTTAGGACGCGCTCCCTACGATGAGTCGGAAGTGATTGAGCATCTCGATCGCTACCAAAATCAAGGGTTTGATGCAGACATCGATTCTTATATCGACTCTCCTGAGTATGATGCCTACTTTGGAGATGCGATCGTTCCTTACTACCGTGACCTTGTAACCACAGGAGTTGGTCAGAGAACGGTTGGTTTCACTCGCATGTTCCGCCTTTATCGCGGTTATGCCAATAGCGATCGCTCTCAGCTAGGAGGTACCAGTTCTCGTCTGGCTTCTGACTTAGCTAAAAATAGTGCTTCTGCGATTGTCGCTCCTTCTGGTGGTAGTGAAGGTTGGGCTTACAAACCCTCACTGCAAGGAACAGCACCCAGCCGCACCTTTGGCAGATCCTCCCAAGGTTCTACCTCAGGCCTCTACCGCATTGAAGTTACAAGTATCAGTTTGCCAAGATATCCCAAAGTTCGTCGTAGCAATAAAGAGTTCATCGTCCCCTACGAACAGCTATCCAGTACCCTTCAGCAAATTAATAAGCTGGGCGGTAAGGTTGCCAGCATCACCTTAGCACAATAGGAGATAGAACCATCATGTTGGGACAGTCTGCATTGACAAGAGCATCAAGTTCAAGCTCAAGCAGCCGCGTTTTTGTCTACGAAGTAGAAGGATTACGCCAGAACGAGCAAACTGAGAACAATAAGTATCAGATTCGCAATAGCAGCACAATTCTGATTCAAGTCCCCTACAACCGCATGAATGAAGAAATGCGTCGCATTACTCGCTTAGGGGGTAGGATTGTAGGCATCCGTTCTGCAAGTGAAAGTTCAACTGAAACTGAAGCTGCATCGGAAGATTGACCGCAATTTTATATTAAGCTTTATGGGCGTGGAAAATTTAAGTTTTCTACGCCCATTTTTATGTATATACATACCATAGGATTTTTCAGGTAAATAAATATTTAGTGTAAGTTAGGGAATGTTGGTTTGTTGGAAGATTTGTTGAGGTGTAATTTCTAGCCCTTCAAATAGAGAATCATCCAAACTATCATTACCGCGTTTGGTTTGAGGGAGAGCATCAGGGTAAAAAACGGTAATAGTTTTTGCTCTGGTGTCAACAACCCAAACTCGTTGAACTTTAGCTTTCAAATAATCAGTTGCTTTTTCTGTCATTTCCCCAAAACTTTGACCAGGGTAGATAATTTCAATGACTAATTCGGGTGCAACTGGACAAGCCTCATCTTGTAACCAATCGATAGGAAGGAGGCTATAAGAAATGTATGTCAAATCTGCAACGGGAACCCAATCTTGTTGATTTCGTGTGAGCTTAATTGCCCATTCAATTACTACCCTTCCCTTACCTTGTGCCCATGCAGAAAATAGTATAAATAACGCACCAGTAATAGAACTATGAAAAAGTTTTGGTGACATTTCATCGCTTTTGAATTTAGGAACAGCTTCTCCGTCAATTAGTTCGTAGATAATATCTCCTTCGGGAAGTGCCAGGAATCCTTCGAGAGTGAGTTGGGTTTTAAGTTTAATCATAGTGATTTTGGACTTGGATGATCACTGACTCTAGTTTAGATTTTTAATTATGAGAGCCAATACCAATGCGATACATACCATGACCCAACCCAGCCTAGAACAAATTGCCGCACAGTTGAACAGCTCAAATGTGAGCGATCGCGTTTTAGCCATGATTGAACTGCAAAAAGAAACTATGCCAGTTCAGGATGCTTATCCTTTGATCAAACAAGCACTCAGCGATCGCAATGTTCAGATTCGGGGTATGGCTGTCTTCTCTCTGGGTATTAAACAAACTCCTGAAAACCGTGCCATCTTAGTGAATATACTGGAGTCTGACCCAGACTATAACGTGCGAGCAATGGCAGCAGGAGCTTTGGGATACTTAGAGGATAAGCAGGCACTAGCTCCTCTGCGTCACGCTTTTTACGAGGATACAAGCTGGTTAGTACAATTCAGTGCGGCGGTGGCTTTGGGAAACTTAAAGGATGTTCAGGCTCAAGCAGTTTTGCTAGAAGCCCTTGATAGCATATATCCCTTACTCCAAGAGGCAGCAATTATGGCTTTGGGTGAGATTGGTGCTGTAGATGCGATCGATCGCCTTGTGACTTTTGTGAATGCAAATGATTGGATGCTGCGGAAACGTTTAGCCGAAGCTTTGGGCAATCTTCCCGATTCCCAGAGTCAAGCAACACTTAACTGCTTACAACAAGATAGTAATCCTCTGGTAGCAGAAGCCGCCAAAATTTCGCTGCAACAATTAGCGAAATTGCTTTAATTGCTCAATCAAACGATCGAAATAAGGAGCAAGAATTGCTTGCGGTTCCGGTTCCACTCGCTTTAAACTAGCCGCTTTAATGCCTTCTAGTCCTACTACCATTGCATCTAAAGGTACTTGCAATTCTTGATACAACAGTTGCATATAGTGCAATCCTTCTGTGCTTGTGTAGTCGGTGTGCTGCCCAGCGATACCGTAAGTAATACAGCGTAGAAAGTGCCAGAAATCACGCCAACAAGCATCTGCCCTGATTGGTGGGTAGAGTCCACCACCGGGTTGGGTGATGTTGGGAAATTTAGCTAATACTTCGGTTCTGGCTTCATCTACGATTTCAGAGACGCGATCGCGCAATTGCTGCACCACAGGTATGAATGCTGTAGTCGTAGGAGCAAGCTGCTGAATCTGTTCTAAATCTTCATCCGTGAGGTAGCGTCCCCCATCGTCCGCCGCCTGGAATAGCTGAATAGCCTCCGCTGGATGGGTATTTTGCCAAGTGGCAAAACTGACAATCCTGGCTTTTTGAATTAGTTCTCGAACCTTTTCACTCAATTGTGGCTGAGTCACGTCGCTTCGCTCCGAATTCAAAATTTAAAATTCAAAAATAAATAAATTGAGGAGTCACTGCTCGGCTAGAGTTCCCACACTTATAGCAAGTGGCGTAGGCTTGTTCATGATTCTTTTTCGGTCATTGTAACGGTAAGTTGTTAAGCAACTCAACAGGCAAACTTATGAACAACTCAGAAGACTACACAGTTAATAACCTAGATTTCTACAGAAATTATTATGGTCAGCAGCTTTACTATCGCTGGGAGGGAGAAGTCTGGTGGCAGAAATCAGCTGATGAGCAAAGGCAGAAATTATTCTCTCTGATTGGGATGAATGCAACCAAGGTTTTCATTCGTCCCGATCCTGAATTTGAGCAGGTGGGTTATCGGATCAATCGGGAGTTAGGTCTATTTTGCGATCCGCAGACACAAGAAATCCTGCACACATGGCAGACAGACTCAAACCGTCCTGCTGTACCGATTGTGCATATTGCCAATCGCATAGTGCAGGGGGCTGTCCGACCAAAGGTGACGGTGATTCCCAGAGGGCAAGACTATGTTACCTCTGTCGTAGAAATTCCTCTGACTTATCCTCATCCATTAGCAGCAGATCCGAAATACCGAGATTATTGTCCCAGTGAAACCTTTAATGGGACAGAGTACTTTACCAGCCACATTTGCCGACCAGGAGTGAAGGATCTCCCTCCCGCAACCTGGGCTAGAGACTGTCCTTGGTTGCCTTGGATGAAACTGGGCTACGGTCATCCCGCACGCTTACGATTTGAGACCACAACAGCTCGGGTTGAGTCTTTTGAACAACTGCATCCCAATCTAATTCAACTAATTCGTGAACAAGTGCCCATCTATGAATTTACCCCCGATCGGAGTGACGAAGCAAATATGACAAGTACGCTGTACTTTAAGCAGCACTTTGCCGCTTACCTAAGAGGAGAACGCTTTCCCCTTCAAGAATTGATTTGAGAAGCAAATATATTGATGGGTTTGCTGGGGTGCAGTCGAGGTCAACTTCTGCTTTCGTTAGAATCTATTGAGATTTAAAGTGGAAGAACCCTCTACCGTTTATTTTCATGGATCTCAGTCAAATCGAAACCGATCTGCAAAACGCTGATTTTCAATACCGCCTGAAAGCGATCGCATCTCTCCAAGACTATCCGGCTGATGTCGCTGTGCCTTTACTTATCCGCCATATCCAAGATCCAGAGTTTCTGGTGCGAACATTCGTTGCCAGAGAATTAGGTAAGCAAAAGACATCCGAATCCTTTGCCGCCCTGCTGCAAATCATCAAGTTTGATAACACGCCCAATGTGCGAGCAGAAGCGTCTAACTCGCTGTCTTTGTTTGGTAGAATCTCTGCTTCTCATCTGGTGCAGACATTTTTGCGTGACGACCATTGGTTAGTGCGTCGCAGCATCCAGGCATCTCTGGTTGAAATGGAATGCCCTGAAGAACTGCTCGAAGTTTGTCTTCTGGGACTAGAAGCAGAAGATGCAGCGGTGCAGGAATCATCCATAGATGCACTGGGGGCTTTGGTGGGAACTCGTCAGTCTGAGGTTGCTTTATCTCAACTCCTGACGCTCAAAAATTCGGAGGCTGAATATATCCGGGTACGGGTTGCCTATGCTTTGAAACATTTTGATGTCCCCGAAGCCAAGGAAGCCCTAGCACAACTGAGACAGGATGGCGATCACCGTGTAGTGGGGGCGGCAATGGAAGATTTAATCCGCTGAAACAGAATTGATGCCAATATTGCCTCCCTCACTAGATGGAGAAAAAACTACTTCTCCAAGTCATGCCTAATTCAGTGGGGGAAACATATAATGTATCCATGCTTTTACAGTAATTCGGCACAAAAGTCTAGAAGTATTGTAGCAATGTTTACAGAATTTAATATTTAGACTGGCAGAATTTGAAAAGAGCAAACTGTTACTGAGTATTTTTGTTTGCACAATAGGAGAAACACATGGCTGAAATACCAACCGGCGGTCAAATGCTCTGGAAACTGGAAGGGGACGATCGGGCCTTGTACCTGCGGCATGATTCGTCTGAGCCTTGGCGGCCGTATGAAGAGTTTCCGGAATATTTTCTGCCCGATCCGCAAGGATTTTCTAAAGGGATTGCCACTTTTTTGGCATTGCTCAAGAAAGATTGGACAGCCACTAAATCGTAATAGTTATACTTTCTAAGCTGGCGCGTGTGGTGCGGCGGGTTAAAGCATGAGGTGTATCTAGCTCTTGTGCAGGCTGACTCAGAAGGCGCGATCGCATTTCTTCACTCAGCCCTTGAACGTGGCTAAAATCTGCTCCAGCAATACTTTCAAGTTGCTCAAACTCAACCCCGGTCAAGTCTGCCGCCCGCAAATCTGTCCCTGCCAAGTTAGCCCCATTCAACCGAGCATTACGTAAAGATACCCCCGCCAACCAGGCTGTCCGCAAGTCAGCCTGACTGAGCCGCGCCCCTTGGAGATTAGCACGAGTCAAATCGGCTCCTCCCAGGTATGCCCCCAACAAGCTGGCTCCCTGCAAATCAGCATGACGCAAGTTAGCTGTATTCAGCTGGGCACCATTTAAATTGGCATTTGGGCCAATCGCCCCAGAAGATTTATAGGCAAAGCCTTCTGGGAAAAGAGTTTGACTATCATATCTCGCCCCTAACAGCTTTGCATCCGTTAAAATAGCTCCCCATAAATTTGCGCCACAAAGATCGACTCGATACAAACAAGCTGCTTGTAGATTGGCATCCTTCAAAATAGCTTTGCTGAGATCGGCTCCCCGTAAATCAACTGCACTCAGATCCGCTGCACTGAGATCGGCTTTGCTGAGATTGGCTCGAATCAAAGTAGCTTTATTCAACTTAGCTCTTTGCAAATCAAAACCACTGAGGTTGAATTGGTATAAATCTTTCTGAGTCAGAGCAAGTCCTGCTTTGAGGACAGCCAAAACGTCTTGGGGTGTCTTGTGAGTCTCCCTGCTGATCATGGGTTGAAATCGTGAGATTATTTAGGGGTATTGTACCGCGCCCTATCTACAATCATTCGAGTTGGGCGTTGATCGAATTTTAGACTTTAAATTTTGGATTTTGGATTGAAGAATTTCCCAATCTAAAATCCAAAATCCAAAATTGTTTAAGGATAACTTATGCCGTTTCTCACACCAATGACGATGATGGACTTTTTCCGCAAGAGTGAAGGCGTATGGTTTACCCAGCGCACGGTGCATCACTTTGATACAGTTGCGGATCAGTCGGGAGAATCAAAGCTCTATGTGGACGCGATCACAGCGAACGATCCACGGGTGAAAGCAATCTGCGAACTGCAAGGTATCGATCCAGCTAGTGCCAAGGGAGGTGCTAGCTTTATGTGGCAAGAACACGACGATGACCGCGAACCCAATCCGGATCAAGCAGCGGTGTTGATTGATGTCCCAGATGATGAGACGGGGCGATCGGGTAAACTGCTCCGTAACCAAGGCTATGTGGAAAAAATTCCGGTAGTCAGTCGTTACTGGTTTGGCCAAGACGGCATTTTAACCATCGATACCGAATACGAAACTAACCAGGGACAGGAACGCTGTTGGTTCATGACTGATGATTTCCGGGTGCGCGTCAGCACAGTACGGATGATGAATGGCGTGTATTTAATGACATATTGCTCCGAACGGCGCTATTTAACTGAGGCGAATTTCGCACAAATGGTCGAACATAATTTATCTAGGGCATCCTCATAACCTATGACTGAAATTATGTAAAAAAAATCTCATACGTCGAGGCTAGGATAAAAATGATACAAGTACCAAATAAAATACTGACCTTAGAAGAGTTTCTCTCACTACCAGAAACTAAGCCATATAGCGAGTATATCGATGGTCAAATCATTCAAAAACCCATGCCTCAAGGAAAACATAGCACTATTCAAGGACAACTCTGTCCCACAATCAATTCTGTTGTAAAAGTACAAAAAACGGGTTGGGCTTTTCCAGAATTACGTTGCACTTTTGGCGGACGTTCTATAGTTCCCGATGTTGCTGTATTTTCTTGGGCAAGGCTTCCTGTAGACGGAAATGGTGATATTGCCAACACATTTACTTTAGCACCCGACTGGATAATCGAAATTCTTTCTCCAGAACAAAGCCATACAAAAGTTACAAAAAAAATCTTACACGCTCTCAACCACGGAACTCAAATGGGTTGGTTAATTGACCCTGATGAGCGATTCATTGCTGCTTATCCTGCGGGACGACAACCTTTACCTTTTGAAGATAGTGATGGTATTTTGCCAGTGCCAGATTTCTGCTGTGGGTTAGAGTTGACCGTAGCTGAGATTTTTGGGTGGTTAAAGGTGATTGTGTAATCAATATTAATCGGATTAGTTTATTAGTGCTGAGTTGATATAGTCTATCAGCGATATCATCAGCTAGGATGGCTGGTATCTATATATGGGCAGACTTCATTTATCTGTTGGCAATAATAAAATATGAGTAATAACAAAGATCTGCTTTTAAGGATGCAAAGATATCAACGTACCTGGAATTTGGGGGCTAATTGCTTACAATTTGCTCATATTTCTTTAGGGATATTAGCGATCAGCTCATCACTTATCGTTGCGACCTTTACACATGAGCTAGGAGACTTTTACACACGCATCTTTGCTTTTATTAGCGCATTATCATTTGGAGTTGTGAACTCAATCAATCTTGGCGAAAAAGCAAATAACTTTCGTCGTGCTACCAGACATCTCAACGTTGGTTTGATGAGGTTTTTGGGAGGGCTGTCGTCTGAGCAAGAGCTAATCGACACCTACAAAGAATGCGAAGATATCATCAGTGATTGGAAATTTGTACCCCCGCGCCAGCAGCAATCTTGATAAATTATGTTAGTAGACTTGTCCGAAGAGTTATAACCATTCTGTACAAGGGTTTTCAATGCGGTCTATATGTCCTCAATCAACGTAAAAATAAGAGTTTGGCATAGTTGATGATAGTTTAGAGACAAAAAATAGGATTTTCAAATTTTAAACGTCAACAGAAACTAGATCTGGCGGTTGCTTGGGAAAAGCTGCAAGCGCAGAAAGCAAAACGTCAAGCTCAACGTGACTTCCTCGCATGATTTTTCTGGTCGCTCATAATCTGTAAAGACGTGCTGTTGCTTCTAGGCAAGAATTCTGGCGATCGCAATCAGCAGGCATTGAGGCATCACATAATGATAACGTTAAGGATCGTTACTTTGTTTAACATATTCGAGACGGAGTGTTCAGGAATCCCGTATCCTCAGAACTCAAGGCAGATGAGTCTATAAATTTTTATGTATAAGTGCTTCCTTGAGCATCTGGAACAATCGCTTTTGCAACGGTTTACATTAAAGAGTCGCCCCATTCCGCCAGGACTGGAGTATCAGGTGAGCGATCGCGGGAGAAATCCTGCCACAATTCAAAGCTGGTGCTATGAATGTCCTGAGTTTCGGAAAATTCGTTACACCTATATAGATGCAGGTGCAAGTGCCCAGATCTTTAATAGTGTGATTTATCCTAGTCACGACTATGAGTTGCCCTTACTCGGTATAGACTTTCTGACTTTCGGTCAGGTGAAAAACCTGATTGTCATGGATTTCCAGCCGTTATTTCAGGATGAAGCTTACCTGAAAAAGTACATCTACCCGTTGCAGACATTGCATGATAAGTATCCAGACTTGGCGCAAGACCTGGAAATGAAATTTTACGACGCTAACCAATACTTCTCAAAATATCTGTTGTTCGCCAAAACCGATGCTGAAACTGTGAAAACGCGGGTTTTTGAAGCATTCAAAGATTATTTAAATTTGTACTGGCAGATGCTCGACCAAGCCAAACCTCTCAACGATCAGTCAGACATTCAACGGATTGTCAAAGCCCAAAAAGATTACGATCAATACAGTGCCGACCGTGACCCTGCTTCTGGTTTATTCAGTAGCTATTTTGGGCATGAATGGTCAGAGCGATTTTTGCATGAATTTTTGTTTGAAGATGCTTTGCCATTAGCAACCAAAGCGACCAGAAAGTAATTTAAAGTTACCAGAACCAACACAGAATCAAGGATACAAGCCTCAGACCGCCATACTGCACACCTTACGGGAAGGCTGATACCATTTCACTTTAAAAATGATCCAAATACGTGGTGGAGGGTTTAGCAATGCTAAACCCCTACGAAAAATCTATCTGTATGAGAATTTTTGTGAATTGGTATTACGCCAATGCAGCATGGTGCGATTCAAAATCTGGGGATTGTTAATTTTGAATTTTGCGGAAAGTCTGAGCGGAGGTTTCCTCCGCTCAGAACTTTCCAAGAGAAAATTTTGAATTCGGAGCGAAGCGACGTGACCCTCTATCAGCCATTTTTAGATTACGCGATCGCGCTTTTGCAGGAACGTTTGAATTTACAGCCTTATCCCATTCCCGCCGGCTTTGAATCGAAGCAAGCAACGGTAGGCAAAGGCAAACATCAGGAAGAAGTTTTAACCACCAGTTACGCCTATCAAACTCCCAAGCTACGGCAAATCCGCGCCGCCCATGTACAGGGTGGAAAGTCGCTTCAGGTGTTAAATTTCGTGATTTTCCCCCACCTGAACTACGATCTACCTTTTTTTGGAGCAGATTTAGTCACCTTACCGGGAGGGCACTTGATTGCCCTGGATATGCAACCCCTATTTCGGAACGATCCGGCGTATCAGGCGAAGTATACCCAGCCCATCCTGCCAATTTTTCAGGCATATCAGCAATACTTGCCTTGGGGTGGCGACTTCCCCGAAGAAGCCCAACCCTTTTTCTCACCTGCGTTTCTTTGGACGCGACCCCAGCAAACGGAGGATGTGGAAACCCATGTTTTTGCAGCCTTTCAGGAATATCTCCAAGCATACCTAGATTTTGTTGACCAGGCAGAACCCGTAACCGACCCCCAGTATTTAGCAGAGATTAAAGAAGCTCAACTGCGCTATCTGCACTACCGGGCTGAAAAAGACCCGGCACGAGGAATGTTCACCCGTTTTTACGGTGCTGAGTGGACAGAAGAATATATCCACGGCTTTTTGTTCGATTTGGAGAGAAAGCTGGCATCAGCTATCAGCTAATGGGGCTTTGAGCATTTGTCATTTGTTCTCTTTGTCTCCCTTCTGCCAAGCCAGTTGCTTCAGCTGGGAGGCAGTCCGTTGGGCGGCTTTGCCGACTTGAAGGAACTGCCGTGGGAATTCTGACAGGTGTAGGTTTATTACATAGGAGTGAGTGTTCATCAACAAAAATAAGAAAATAAAATGTAGCACCAGCGTAGGTAGGCTGCATGAGATGCTGAAAAATAAGTATCTCAAGCAATGGTCTTGTATAGTGTCAGAACACATGCCTCATCTATCGATAGCGCAAGCAATAGGGCTGGCAACATGGAGTTTGCTTCTGTTGTGGTTCTACCAATACGTGGATCTGCTGGCACATCCACGCTGTAAGTTCCCTCGCTAGGCTGAGTGTTTAAATACGTATACAGCGATTGAGTCTTTCCCACCAAGCGACGGTCAATGCGCGCTCTGACCAACACGTGATTTTCTCGATTTGGTACAGTCGTAAATCTTTCGCGGTCAGCGATATGAGTCATATTAGAAGGTGAAGCTTTACCCAGTCTGGCACGGTTGCTACTGAGAGATAATATGCCTGGGTGTCCAAATATGTGAAGAGTTTTTAGAGCAATGGAAATGCGTAGACGCGGAGGGGCTTGTCTATGACATGACATCGCCGTTTTACATTATCCCCGCGCTTCGCTTGAGAGCTATATTCAGTGGAATTTTCAAGCTACATAGTCAAAGAGCATAGTAGTCATGTAGCGATCTGCCCACTCAGTACCAAATGATTTCTCTAGAACTCGCCGAGTTTTATCATTCTGTTGCTGCTTTGTACAGTAATTTCGTTGTCCTGCCAGAACCTTGGAGATGTCAAGATTTGATGTTAGGGGTGTCTGTTGACTAGCAATTTGACAATGAATGGTTAAAAATTCCCGAACTCGATTGAGAAATTTATCTTCTTCTTGCGAGTCTCCTGGGCGGACAAATAGACAAAATTCCGAAAAAATATCGCCCCATTCTGGTAAAGTCCGTGGTTGGGAAAACTCCAGCTCAGATAAAACAGATAATTTTTGATAATAGCGTTCTGGTAGCTTGCGATCGCTACTAATTGGAGATAAATCAGCGATCGCTGCACTAATTCCACCTCGCCCGCCAACCAAATCTGTACCAAAAATCGGTATGGCATATTCGGGGTTGGGGAACATCACACAGTGGAGAATATCTAATCCATTACCAACCTGAGCCAATTCTAAATGCAATTTGCGAAATTGCGGAGCTTGGTAGCAATGATTTTCAATGATCAGTCGTTCGCCTTCTAGGTGTCCCTCGACGTAGCCTAAACCTTCTGGGACAGAGTAAGGGGAGATATCAAGGTGCTTTTGCCAAATTTCTTCAATGGAATCCGCCAACCTGTGGATTAGTGGATGCTGACGGCTTCTTAATGACGCTTGCATAGACTTCAACATACGCTTCTCTTTGAGTATAGGATTAATACTTACCTTGACGGATAGTTCGTGCAAAATGTGTGCATTCTGGAGGGATGGGGCATAGGCTACTGTTGTGTGGCTGACAAATGCTGTCTTACCCAAGCGCGAAAAGCACAAGTAGTTTTATTTTCTCCATTTTTTCTAGCTTCTTGAATAAACCGGGGAATTTCTTTAACTGGCACTAGAGCAAAAGTAGGGCTAGCCTGGATTTCTATGTATTGCCTATCTCTGAGTGTGTAAATTCGCAATACGCTACCGTTGTAGCGCCAAAATTCGGGGATACCAAGTGCAGCGTAAAGGCGCAACTTATCGATAGCTGGACGAGAGTATTCCACTTCTAGCACCAAGTCTGGTGGTGGATCAATTCCTAGGTCAATATTGTCTTTATCTCTAACCAATAATTCATTATCAATGTAGTAGCTACTATCTGGCTCTCCCCCACTTTCTAAATCATCTCGTGTCAAAGTCAATGAGCCAGAACGTCTAAACTCGCGATCGCATTCTTCTAATAACACCACAATAAAACCTTCAATCATGCGGTTGGAGTTTTCGTGTGGCATTAGTGGGGTCATAATTTCTAGTATTTGATTATTGTAAGCGAGTCGAGATTGACGCTCGCTTCCCATCTCAGCCAGCATGAGTTTGAATGTCTGCCAACTGATGTTTTTCAGTAAAGTTCTTGTTTCTGCCAGGGGTGCGGTTGCGACCATAATAAGTGTGCTTTGAAGATAGAAAATTGGGGATGGGGACAAATGACAAATGAATCAACTCGCCCATGCTTTGACTCTTTGTAATCGCCGCAGAATCCGGTTAGCCAGTTCAACTCCTTTAACAGGCTTACACAGATAATCATCCGCACCGACGGTAAAAGCTTGATTTGCGATTTCGGAGCCTGTTAGCACACTGAGAAATAATACTGGCAACCGCTGCCAATAAGGGTCACTACGGAGAATCTGGCAAAGTTCAAATCCATTGATTTGTGGCATATTTACATCTAACACTAAGACATCTGGGGTGACTGCTTGCAATACCGTCCAAAATTGTTGCGGATCGGCAAGGGTTGTTACCTTAAATCCCCAAGGTTTCAGCAGGGTGGGGAGAGTGCGTAACCAATCTTGATCGTCATCGAGAATCATCACCTTGTTGGGCGTCTCTGGCCCTCGTAACAAATTGACTACAGCATCAATCACTTGCTCCGCTGGAGTCGGCCCTGCAAGAAACAGTTTTCCACCCCGCCGCATCGCCTCCAAGCGATCGCTCAATTCACCGCGATCGCTCATTACCACAATTGGTAAGTCAGGGTAACGGTGTGCGAATGTCTGCAATGTCTCCCAAAAGTTACTTAGTTGCGGAGTAGGCAATTCCGATACAATTGCAGGCAACCGCATCAGGATGACATCAGGATCTTGACCTAAACCATCAAGGACAGACTCGTTTGTGAGTAAGGCTTGAGCTACATCTGGTGCCGGAATAATCTCAATGCGAATTCCCCGACTTGCTGCTACAGTTACTACGGAAGAGTTGAACTCAGTATCCGAACTGACGATGAGCAACAGCGGTGACTGCCCATTGGGAATTTGGGACAACTGGATCAGTGTGGTATCATCAATGTCTTGCTGGAGAGCCGTTACCAGAGTTTTCATCAATGGCGCGTGTTTCGGTTGCAGTGGCTCTCTACCTCCCAACCAATACTCTAATTGCCGGGCAATGTGCATTGTCTTGGTTAGCCCAAAGATTCCCAGCGTCCCCGCTAGTTTGTGAGCAATTTCTTGCGCCTGTGCTTGTTTTTGAGGTGTGAGTTTATTGGTTTGTAAGTCTCTGACTATTTGTAACAAAATGCTCATCTGGTCGAGACTTTTCGGTTTAGTTGTTGTCCAAGTCTCGTTGAGGAAGGCTAGATATTGTTGTTGGGAGTCGGCTGGAGTCAGATATTGAGGGGAATCGCCTCCGATTTCTCTAGACGCAGCTATACCAGCGAAACTCCGAGAATTATTCTCTGGAGGTGTTGTAGATAAGACAGTCGATTCTTCCGTGCTAGGTGCTTTCAGGTAGTAGCCCCGTCCGTGCATGGTAGCAATGAAATCCTGGGGAGCACCCGCAGCTACCAGCTTATGCCGCACCCGCCGGATATGGGAACGTACTGTTGCCTCAGAAGGAAAATCTTCTGAAGACCATAATCGATCTAGAAGTTCTTCAGTGCTAAATACGTGCTGGCAGTCCCGCAGCAGCACTTCTAGCAAATCATATTCCATTGTGGTCAGGTTCAGGGGGCGACCATTATAGGTAACTTCACAAGTACTGGGGTTGAGGAGCAAATCCCCCCAAGTCAGTAAGGGAAAAGGATTGTTACTTCCTCGCCTCAGTAATGCCCGAATTCTGGCGATCAGTTCTATGGGATCGAAAGGTTTGACTACATAATCATCTGCGCCTGCATCCAATCCCTGTACTTTGGCGGTAATATTATCTTGCGCTGTCAGTAACATAATTGGGTGGCTGTATCCTTGTGTCCGGAAACGCTTGCATAAGCTGATACCATCCAACTTCGGCAACATGATATCCAGTACAATCAGGTCATACTCAAAGCTGGAACCATAAGTCCACCCCATTTCCCCATCTTTCACGACATCTACAATATAGTGATGCGTTGCTAAATTTTTGGTCAGAACTTTAATTAATAGGTCATCATCTTCCACAAGTAAGATTTTCATCGATGCAGCTACCAATGGAGAATTCTAGTAATTTGCTCCGGTAAATCCAGCGAGTTAAAAGGTTTGGTAATTACACCACTAACTCCCAAATCATTAAACTGGCGCTTTTCTGCCGTTTGTGCTTTGGCAGTTAACAGAATCACCGGAATTTGTTCTGTCTCGGAATGAGACTGGAGTTCTTTAAAGGTAGCAATACCATCCATTTCTGGCATCATCACATCCAACAAAATCACATCGGGTTTTTGAGTTTGGGCAGTTTGGATACCTTCAAAACCAGAACTGGCAGTGAATACTTCCCATCCCGCCGCCATTCTGATGCCAAATTGCACAACGGTTTGAATGGTTTCTTCGTCATCAATAATTAAAATCCGCTTTGTATGCATAGCTCCCCCCCTCATGAGATATTGGCGCTGTCAAGGGTAGGTAATGTGAATGCAAAGGTGCTTCCATAACCTGGAGTACTCTCAGCCCAAATTCTGCCGTTGTGTTGTTCAATAATTTTGCGACAGATGGTCAGCCCTAAACCAGTACCACCTTTTTTGCGGGAATCTGATGAATCTACTTGTTGAAACCGTTCAAAGATCCGTTCGAGTTGATCGGCAGGAATGCCTTGTCCTTCGTCTCGCACTCGAAACACCACTTCTGTGGGGATTGGCAAGCTTTCTTCTTGTTCGACGGTTAGCCAAACAGTCCCCCCTGGTGATGAAAACTTGATGGCATTACTAAGTAAATTTGTTAAAGCTTGCAAGATGTAATCTGCATCTGCCCACACTGAGATATCTTGTGGTTGTTTAACTAAAGTTATTTCATGCTGTTGTGCCATTGCTTGCATTGCCTCTGATGCTTGGATCATCAAATTAGCAGCATTGCAGGCTTGGCACTCCATGATCACTTTGCCAGACTCAATACGCTGTAAATCGAGGACGTTGTTGACTAAACGTACTAACCGTTCAGTACTATCATCGGCAATTCCTAGCATTTGTTGTCCTTCATCTGAGAGATTGCCCAATCGCCCTGTAGCTAAGATTTTTAGGGCACTGTGCAACGAAGTTAAGGGAGTCCGCAGTTCATGGCTGATCACAGAAATGAATTCGTCTTTCATCCGTTCAATGGCTTTGCGATCGCTAATATCACTACTCAATGCGAAAAATCCCTTCACCGCATTTTGGTTATCTACATCAGGGATGTAAGTGACATCAACCGATCGCCAACTCCCATCTTTTAAAACAATATCATTTTCATAGTTTACGGCTTGACCAGATAAAGCTGTTTTCACATACACTTGCATCCTTTGATAACAATCTTCTCCCCAAACCTGACGCAGGTGGGAACCGTAAATTTCTTGAGGAGATTGCCCCAGCCAATCCTGATATGCTTGATTATTAAAGCGATATTGTTGGCGATCGTCCACATAGGCGATCAGTACTGGTAGGGCATTGGTAATTAAGCGCAATTGCTCCTCACTCTGCCGCAACGCTGCTTCCGCCTGCATCCGCACATTAATTTCTTCTTGTAATTCTGCGGTGCGGGCTGCAACAACTTCTTCTAAGTTTTCCAATAGTTGGGCTTGAGATAAAGCAATACTGATTTGATCTGCCAGTTGTTGCATCAATTCCAACTCAAAATCCACCCAATGACGATATTTGCTGCATTGGTGGGCGATTAACAAACCCCAAAGCTGATTCTGGGAGTTGGCATTGAGATTTTGGACAATCGGTACAATTAATTTGGCTTTGATCTGGAATTGATCGACAAATTCCACCAAACAATCTGCCAAACCCGCCGCCGGATCGTGTACATTTGCGATCGCTCTTACCCGTCCCTGAGCATAAAGTTTTTGATACTCTTCGGGAAAGACTTCTTGGGGAAATTCCAGATCCATTAGTGCGGGATAATCGGGTAAAACGGCTTCGCTGATGGTTTTTCCTGTCCTATCCGGCAATACGTGATAAATTAACACGCGATCGGCTTGCAGAATTCGTTGTACTTCCGTGACTGTGGTATGCAGAATTTCCTTGAGCTGTAACGACTGGCGAATTTTTAGCGTCACTTCCGAAAACAGTTCTACCCGTTGCTGTTGCTGTCGTAATTCCGCCTGCATTGATTCCCGGCGCTGACTAATGTCTCGTAATTGCAGCAGATGACAGTGGGGAATTACGTTAGGTGTTAAAGTATACTCCACCTCTTTTTGGCTCTGGGCATGAGATGAAACTAACAGTTCCCCGATCAATGATTGTCCCGGTGGAAAACGAAGAGAGTTAGATTGACGAGCAAACTCCGCAGTGATGAAAGTAGATAAAGCTTGCCCTTTGAGTTTCTGACGCGATAGGCCGAGTAAATCACAAGCAGCAACATTCATATCTACAAAACATCCGCGATCGTCAATCAGGGCGATCGCATCATGAGCGTTCTTAAATAAAGTTTTAATCAGACGCTTGTAAGTGCGTCGTTGATGTTTGGATTTTTTCGCGCCAGATTGCTTTAGCTGCTTCGAGGAACGTTTAGACACCTACATCCATCTGCAAAGGGACATTTCCATTTTTTACTGAACTTATCGAAAGTTCAAATCTGATTAAGTTAATGTTGGAAAATTTAATATTTTGTACAAATTTGCACCCATATGCTGGGCGATCGCTTTTGAAGTTGGGGAGGCTGGGAGTTTTGGATAATGCCAATTTATTTTTCATCAATCCCAATGGCATTATGTTTGGGCAAAATGCGCGATCGCAATCCAAAAATCAGACCAATCTGCACATAAAAAAGGAGTCGCCTATTACACCGTCTCTTTAGCAGCGGCTTTTGCATCTGCGCTTGATTTTAACCGCGTGATGGTGGCTTTACGAGCGCGATCGCCTTGGCGTTGGCGAAGCCATCGCTTGTGCATGTAGGGTGTGTTGTCGCGTAGCGCAACGCACCAAAGCATTTATCTTGTAAATGAAAGTCCTCGCTTTGTGAATGAAAGTCTTCGCTTTGTGAATGAAAGTCTTCGCTTTGTAACTGAAAGTCCTCGCTTTGTAACTGAAAGTCTTCGCTTTGTGAATGAAAGTCCTCACTTTGTGAATGAAAGTCCTCGTCTTGTTAACTAACGCTCGCACATATTGTCTGTTGGTTCAAATTTGCGCGTAGGCATAGCCCGTCGTAGACATCACCTGCTCTTGTGGTTCAACAATCTTAGCTTGGAGATGCGATCGCCTAAACTAAACTTGCCTAGCATTGATGTGGCACAGGATTGTAATGAATATAATCGCTGCGATTTAGCAAAATCTCTATCTTTCCATATCCTTTGTGTGACGCTTATCATGAAAGAACATATTTGGTAAATTAAAGCTTGGTTATGGAACAGAAAGTATTTTTTATTGGGCCGACTTATCTGAGTATTGAATCTGTCTTTAATAGCCCAGATGCATATGGTAATGAGTTTAAGCCTCCTGATTCTTGGGAAGATCAAGGAGAAGTAATTGCTTGGGGATATAGAATATCTAGCTCAGAGGTTTATTTTCATTCTCAAATTGATTATTTATCCTCGAACAAACTTGAATATATACATTTGTGCCAGTATGTCTGTGATCGTATGGCAGAGCTACTTGATAGCTGCATTGCAAAGATCGAAAAGCAAAATATAAATTTAGACAATAAACTTATAAAACTAGCAGATTTTAGCTTCAGAGTTTATCATTTTTGTGAGTACCTATCTTTGGATCAAGAGTATGGGCTATCTTTGAAGCTAAACCAACTTGTTAAAAGTGGCAAGCTTAAACAGACAAGCACCAAAGGTGGGTTATCAGAAAAAGTATCTCAATTCAAGCATGTTGATTTCTCAGCAGGCGGTGGTTCAAAGACATTAAGCGGAGCAATTCGTAGAATGAAATCAGGATTTTTTAGAGATATTAAACAAAATGATTTAAGAAATTATCCAGATTATTTGCTTTTCAAGCAACGCAGGCATAATGATTTTAATCAGTTAGACGAACTTGTTCTCTAGTCCTAATGTTTCCATTTTTTACTGAACTTATCGAAAGTTAAAGCGTTTTCCGCACTCGTAGTGCGATCGCCGATCACCGTAGGCTGGGTTGACGACAGGAAACCCAGCATTGCTTGTCCTTGCCAGCACTGACCAAAACTACGACCACACTCAAGACTTTGACCGGAGACGCGATCGCTGTGGAATACATGCTTTGAAGACTAAATTATCAAAAGGGCACAAACATTGTTGTGCCCCTACTATGGTGTATTCAATTGCAAATTGCTGTAATTGTGAGTTATAGCATTAGCTATTAACTATTACTAATTGCAATTAAACCTTTTTCAACCAGCTAAACATAGCGCGTAAATCTTTGCCAACCGCCTCAATGGAGTGTTCGGCTTCTTGACGGCGCATAGCGGTAAATCCAGGTTTGCCAGATTGATTTTCTAACACAAATTCCCGTGCAAATTGTCCAGATTGAATTTCGCTGAGAATCTTCCGCATTTCTGCTTTGGTTTGCTCATTCACAATCCGGGGTCCACGGGTATAATCGCCGTATTCAGCAGTATTAGAAATGCTGTCGCGCATTTTGGCTAATCCACCTTCTACAACTAAGTCAACAATCAGTTTGACTTCATGCAGACATTCAAAGTACGCCAATTCTGGTTGATAACCAGCTTCTACTAAAGTTTCAAAACCAGCTTTAATTAAAGCACTCAAACCACCGCATAATACGGCTTGTTCGCCAAACAAATCAGTTTCGGTTTCTTCACGGAAAGTGGTTTCTAAAACACCAGCACGAGTACCACCGATACCTCTAGCGTAAGCCAAAGCGCGATCGCGTGCCCGACCACTGGCATCTTGATAAACAGCAAATAGCGCTGGTACACCTTGTCCTTGTTCATAAGTCCGGCGGACTAAATGACCGGGGCCTTTGGGTGCTACCATCACCACATCTACATTCGCAGGTGGTACGACTTGACCAAAGTGAATATTAAAGCCGTGGGCAAAGGCTAAAACATTTCCTTCTTGTAAATTAGGTTCAATTTCGTTTTTATAAACTGCTTTTTGGACTTCATCAGGCAACAAAATCATGATAAAGTCAGCAGCATTAGCCGCATCTGCGACATTTTTAACAGTTAAACCAGCCTCTTGGGCTTTGGCAGCTGACTTACTACCCGGATATAGCCCGACGATCACATCCAAACCACTATCTTTAAGATTAAGGGCGTGAGCATGACCTTGGGAACCATAACCAATTATCGCCACGGTTTTTCCAGCCAAAAGGTCTAAATTGGCATCTTCGTCATAATACATCCGGGTCATAGCGTATCTCCTGTCAGCAAGCATCATCATTTATTGGCAGGCTTTTGATCTTACCCCAAATTAGGTACAAGGGCACGGAGATATTTATTGATGAAAATAGGGACAAGGGGGACAAAGGGGACAAGGGAGAAAAATCATCAATCCCCAATGGCTAATGACTAATAATTACGTTTCTCGATCAATTTTTTGGACTTCTGCCTCAGATAATTGCACATCAACAGCTTGCACCGAATCTTCAATACTGGAAACCTTACTAGCACCAGGTATGGGCAAAATAGCAGGCGATTTAGAACGCAACCACGCCAGCACAATACAATAAACTGATACACCTTTTTCTTGAGCTAATTGTGCGATCGCGGGAATATCTTGCAAGTTTTGATGGCGACGACTCCCACCAAATGGACTCCAAGGCAAAAAGGTTAATCCTTCGTGTTCGCAATACTTCAAAACGCCATCAATTTCTGGCTGTCTTTCCCAAGGACTATATTGATTTTGCACCGAGACAATATCAATCACCTCTCGCACTTGCTTAATTTGTTCTACAGAAAAATTAGAAACTCCCACAAACCGAATTAAACCAGCTTCTACCGCTTCTTTAACTGGTGCAAGAGATTCTTCAATAGTGTATTTAGGATCGGGGGCGTGATACTGCCAAAGATCTATCGGTTTACTACCTCCTAACGCCTGAAAACTTTCACGAATTGTTTGGCGTAAATGTTTGGGGTTCCCATTACGTACCCAGTTGCCATGAGGACGCATCAAACCGCCTTTGGTTGCAACAACCACATGGCTAACATCGCCTTTGTAGCTGCCAAGTGCTTGGTAAATAAGTCTTTCGTTGTGATGCTTATCTGATTCATCTAGGCAGTAAGAGTCGGCGGTGTCAATGAATGTGATACCCAAATCCAAAGCCCGATGGATAACTTGAATTGATTCCGATTCGGGAGGACGATTTGATATTGACATCGGCATTCCACCCAAGCCAATCGCACTTACAGAGACACCCGTTTTTCCTAGCTGTTTGGTTTCCATGCTTCTAGCTCTTATTTGCAGCGCTACTAATGTATTAGCTGTTCAAAAATATTTTGACAATTAATCTCTAGACAGGGTTACAAATAACATTCCTGTGATACAGATTTGGCTTTTGAATTAAACTTCTTCAATTATTCTGCACTAAACTTTTGCCAAAACTACTTTTTTGGCACCTTTGTACCTAAGAAAGCGGAAAGAACTCTGCATCTGGTTTTTTGATGGAGTGCATTATAGTTTCTTATTGTAATATGAGTGACTTGTACCTCTTAACTATCAGTTAAAAATTCGTATTGTTTTAGTCGCTATTGCCTACAAAAATTAAGATTTCCGACTTATTCGAGAAGTCGGAAATCTGAGACATTCAATTCCTCGTCTTTGTCTTTACAAGATTAAACTGCTGCCACAATCCCAAACGCTTATTTTTTGCATTGGCTTCTGCGATTAAAAATTGGGTTTTGCTTTCCTCGCAGTAATATAAAGAATCTCGATCGACAACAGCATTACCCTCTTCAACCAAACGGAGATTAACTGAGCGATTATCTACATACACTTCACCCAGTGTCTGCCCACTTTGATCTCGATCTACGCTTCTAATGACAACTGGGCTACCTGATGGTACTAGTTGTTGAAGTTTTTTGGTGGCTGCGGAAACATACTGCTGTTTGGTTTCTTTAGGTGTATTAATACACACTAATTTAACTGTAGTTGTTTTGCCAGCATCATCTTTAACACGAATTGTATTGCTATCTGCTACACCAATTACTGTAGCTAGTACTAAAATTAACTGTATTAAAGCCATTTGTTTTTAAGTATTATTTTATGCTTTCGTCTTGATTGTATCTAAGTAAATAGCAGGTAATTGTGAGTTAAATCACAAGCTGTTGTTAAGCAACAAAACTAACTGAGCTAGCATTTCTGTTACATAAATCGCAACAATACCAACTTTCACTTTTGCCCTCAGCGATACTGAGATTAACTTCATCTATCCTGGGGTTTAAATTATGGCAGTCTCGATTAAATTACCTGATAAATCTGCTTTAGTTATGAGTGTGCTGCTGGGAGGTGTGATTTTTACCAGTTGTGCTTCTGCACCGCAACTATCAAAACAGGCATCAACACAAAGTGCAGGCGATCGCGCTTTCAATCAAGCTGCACCAGCTGATAGTGCGGGAAGTGTTGCACAAAAAGCTGAGGTAGCACAAGTACCGCAATCCCGTCCGCAACTGATTAAAAAAGCAGCCATGACTGTAATTGTTAACTCTGTAGATCAGAGTATCGATGCAGTCTCTAAAATTATCAATAACAAACAAGGAGACTTAATTGGGTTAAACGAACGTCAACCCACAAAAGACAACGCTCGTCATACTGCATCTATAACCTTGCGAGTACCACAAAATCAACTGGAATCAACTCTTGATGAACTAGCTAAATTGGGTACAGTAGAAAATCGCAATATCACGGCGGAAGATGTCAGCAATCAGCTAGTAGATTTCCAAGCTAGATTAAGCAATCTGCAAAGAACAGAAGCTAATTTGCAAAAAATTATGGATCGTTCTGGTTCTGTAAGAGATGTATTAAGTGTTGCCCAGGAACTTAGTAATGTCCGGCAATCAATTGAGCAAATCAATGCTCAACTGAAAAACTTAAAAAATCAAGTTGCCTACTCTACGATCGCACTTAACCTAGAAGCAGCAGTTTCTAGCAGCAGTCCACAACGGGGCTTAGGTGCACAAATTCAAGAAACTTGGAATAACTCTAGCAACTCTGTTGGAGAGTTCACCGTTGGTTTACTCAAGCTGACTATTTGGTTAATGGTTTACAGTCCTTATTTTTTGATTTTGGCTGCTGCTATTTATGGTTTGAACCGTTGGCGACGCAATTCCCAGCCTGTAAGACCAACTCCGCCAGCAGAAAACTATGATGGATAAAATTAACAAAGAAAGGCAGAGGGCACAGAGAAGTCCGAGCGGAGGCTTCCTCCGTACACCGAAGGGGTTGCCGCAGGCATCGGAACTTCGGAGAGGCAGAAGATAATATGTACGAATCAAAACTTTAGTTCTGAGTCGTGAATTAGCTACTAATGAGGAAATTGCACACTAGTAGTTATTCAGTATCAGATTGTAATTATTAAGATTGTACCAATTAACACGAAATAATTAGACGCAGGAATGCCAAGATCAAAAAAGGACGCCCAATGCTATTGAAAGTACTATGCCAGAAATACACCAATCAATTGCCCAGCACTACCACGAACGCACTAAATATAACCCTGAAACGCTAGCTTCAAAAAGTCAGAGGTTAGATTGGGCTAAACAACCAGTACCGTTCAAAGAGTACAGAATTGGCTCGTCTTTCGACCTTAAACCCTACCTGCAAGAAAATTCCGAGGCTTCTAGTGACAGTGCAGATGCAAAATGGTGGCAAAGACTTTCACGGCTATTGTTTCGTAGTTATGGGCTAACGGCGAAAATGCCTTCTATGGGCAGTGCGGTGTATTTACGATCTGCTCCTAGTGCTGGTGGGTTGTACCCGGCTGAGGTATATGTAGTTTCTAGGGGGAGCCAGTTGTTACCACCTGGGCTATATAACTACCAGTGTCGGACTCATTCACTGATGCAGTATTGGGAAAGCGACGTTTGGCAAGCTTTACAAGCAGCTTGTTTTTGGCATCCGTCCCTGGAAAATACTCAACTGGCAATTATAATTACTGCGGTATTCTATCGTTCTGCTTGGCGATATGAAGATCGGGCTTACCGCCGGATTTTTTTAGATACAGGACACCTGTTAGGGAATATCGAGTTAGCTGCGGCGGTTAATGACTATCGCCCCCACTTGATCGGCGGTTTTGTTGATGAAGCGGTCAACGATCTACTTTATATCGAGCCGCAACAAGAAGGAGCGATCGCAGTTCTACCTTTGGCAGACTTATTAGATATCAAACAAAATTTACCATTGGGACGCACTGCTTTACCTTCTGCTACCGAAACTGATTACCCCACTATCCCCGATGGCGAACTGCTGAAGTATTTTCATCGCCAGACGCAGATACAAACAGGGACAACTGGCAAACTCAATTTACCAGAGGTAAAACAAGACAGATCCTTAGAGGATAAATACAATTTTCCTTTCTGTCTGAAAATTTCCACAGCTACCACACCTATTTCTTGGGGAGAAAATCTGGTAGAACTGGAAAACACCATGCACAAGCGCCGTTCTACCCGTGCTTACAGTGGTGAAGATTTGACCTTTGATGAACTCAAAGCTTTACTTGATTTCACTTACCAACCCCAAAATTACATCTACCAAAATTTAGATCGTTCTCCAGATTACTTTGACCTAAATTTAATTGAAACATTTATTGCAGTTTGCGGGGTCAAAGGATTAGAAACAGGCTGTTACTATTATGCTCCTAAAGCGCAAGAATTAAGACAAATTCGCTTTAAAAACTTCCGGCGAGAGTTACACTTTCTCTGCTTGGGACAAGATTTAGGACGAGATGCCGCCGCAGTGTTATTTCATACAGCAGACCTGAAATCTGCGATCGCTCAGTATGGCGATCGCGTCTATCGTTATTTGCACATGGATGCTGGACATTTAGGACAAAGATTGAATTTAGCAGCAACTCAACTCAATATAGGTGTCAGCGGTATTGGTGGTTTTTTTGACGACCAAGTAAATGAAGTTCTAGGCATTCCTACAGATGAGGCAGCTCTCTACATTACTACATTGGGACGACCGAGATAGAACAAACCACAGATGCACAGACGAAGACGTGGAGATGGAAAGATGCGGTGAACCTGTATGCAAAGAAACCGTCTCCAAACCCTTACGTTAAAATACAAGCAAAGGTACCGCCAAGACTTTAAGGAAGTCAAGGGACTGAGTATGGCTTGAGGAGAAAGGTTTGTTGCGCGATCGCATATATTATTTTCGCAAAATAGGCGATCGCAATTTCGTTGAACGGCTGTTGAGATTAATCTTGTAAAAACATCATAAATGCATCATGTTGCAAATAGTAACTGCATTCTGTTAAAAGTTTTGATGAGGGAGTATTATTTTTCTTAACCCATATCATAAACAACCTGTTAATTCAGGAATAAGCTTTAATTCATTGCAGATAGCATAGTGAAGAGTTTATACAAGAGAACCCAGATTACCTATTTACGTAAAACATTTTAAATAAATTTTTGCCAAGCGATCAGTGATAATATTACCTAAAAATGAACAGCAACGACTGGAATTACTCCATCAATATCAAATTTTAGATACACCACCAGAAGAAATTTTTGATGACCTTGCCCAGTTGGCGGCTGATGTGTGTGATGTGCCAATCGCGCTGATTAGTCTAGTCGATGCTGAACGAGAATGGTTTAAGTCGAAAGTCGGAATCAATCAATCGGAAATTCCTCGCTGCATTTCCTTTGGTACTTACACGATTCTTGAAAGTGAAATATTAATCATCCCAGATATCTTGCAGGATCAGCGATTTGCTGCAAATCCTCTGGTGATTTCAGCACCTTATTGCTGTTCCTATGCAGGAGTTCCCCTAATTACTGCAAACGGTTTTGCTATAGGTAGTCTTTGTGTATTTGATTCTGTCCCTCGTAATTTCAGCGACAAAGAACAAGCAATATTAAAAAAATTAGCGCGACAAATCATTAAATATTTAGATTTCCATCGAGAAAAAATTATTCATGAAAGCCAAAAAAATTTCAATATACTTTTTCTGAATCATCCTAACCCCATGTGGGTGATTGATTGCCATAACCTGAGATTTTTAAATGTCAATAATGCTGCTGTAATTAATTATGGTTACTCTCGAGAAGAGTTTTTGCAATTGCGTTTAACTGACATTCTGATTCCAGAAGATGTGCCTGTTATAGAACAACATTTCGCCCAAAAAAAGACTAATGTAAACTGCTCTAGAGAATGGAAGCACCGCCGCAAAGACGGACAGATTATTGATGTTGAAGTTTTCGCACACTCAATAGAATATGCTGGTCACAACGCTCGCTTAGGAGTGATCAGAGACATTACCAATCGCAAAAAAATAGAACAAACGCTTCATGAGAGCGAAGCCAGATTACGGGCAATTTCCGAAGCGATTCCCATCCCCTTGTTTATCTCACGCCTGACTGACGGGTTAATTTTATATGCCAACCAAGAGTTTAGCCAAACATTCCTATTAGATCCAGAAGATTTAATTAATTCTCGGCAAGCTTCAGAATTTTATCACAACCCAGACGAGCGACAATTAATATTAGAAGCTCTAGCCCAACAAGGCTATGTTCATAATCACGAAGTCCAATTTAAAAGACCAGATGGCACTTCATTTTGGGCAATTGCTTCAGTGCAGTTTCTCACATTTAATGGAGAATCTGCTATTTTAAAAGCTTTTTATGACATCACAGATCGCAAAAACGCAGAAACAAACCTCCAACAACAAAATAAATTGCTGCGGAATATATTTGAGAGTATTCCGTTGATGATTTCACTCATTGATGTTAACGGTAAACTGCAATGGGTAAACCAAGAGTGGGAACGAATTTTAGGTTGGAATTTTCAAGATTTCCAAAATTGTGATGTTCTTGAGGTTTTATATCCAAACCCAGAAGATTATCAATATGTGGTTAATTTTATTCAGTCTGCGCAAAAAGTTTGGTGTGACTTTAGAACTCAAACTCAAGCAGGTCGTGTAATTGATACTTCTTGGACTAATGTTAACTTGGAAAATGGGCAAATCATTGGTATTGGGCAAAATATCACAGAACGCAAGCAAACTGAACAGGCTTTAAAAACTCAAGTTGAACGGGAGCAATTGATGCGAACCGTTACAGGGCGAATTCGTCAATCGTTAAATCTTCAAGATATCCTTGATGCTACGGTGAAAGAAGTACGAGATTTACTTCAGGTAGATAGGGTGATAGTTCTACGGTTTGCTTCAGATATGAGCGCTACAGTTGTGGCGGAATCTGTGGTGAATGGCTGGACAGCTTCGATAGATGCACAGATAGTAGATACGTGTTTTCAAACAGGCGGAGGTAAGCAGTATTACCAAGGTCATAAAAGAGCGATCGCTAACATTTATGAAGCTGGACTAACTGAATGTCATATTAACCTGTTAAAACAGTTTGAGGTTAAAGCAAATTTAGTAGTACCCATTCTCTTACAAGTCAGTGAAGAAAATCCTGGCTCTGGCCTGTGGGGTTTACTAATTGCACACCAATGTTCTCGGACTCGGGAGTGGGAAGAACACCAATTAGATTTGCTCGATCAACTATCGGTGTCAATAGCGATCGCTATTCAACAATCTACCATTCTTCAGCAAGCCCAAATTGAAATTGCCCAAAGACAGAAAGCGGAAGTGGAATTAAGAAGTGCATTAGCAGAAAAAGAAGTCTTATTAAAGGAGATTCATCATCGAGTTAAAAATAACTTACAAATTGTCTCGAGTTTGTTGCAACTCCAGTCCCAAACCCTCACCGATCCTGAAGTCATCCGCGTTTTAAGAGACAGTCAAAATCGGATAGATTCAATCTCATTAATTCACAGAAATTTATACACTGCTCCTAATATTGGGCAACTTGATGTTGCTGACTATATCCAAAATTTAGCCACCAGTTTATTAATTTCTTATCAGGTATCACCTGCGGAGATTGGATTAGAAACTGATATAGATCCTGTCAGCTTAAATGTTGACCAAGCCATTGCTTGTGGTTTAATTATCAATGAATTAATCTCCAATGCTCTCAAACACGCTTTTCCTAACCAAAAAGTAGGCAATATCATTATTAGATTACGCTGTCTCAATGATAGTATTGAAATGACTATTAGTGATAATGGTATCGGTTTCCAACAAGATGTTAATTGGAGAGATACTAATTCGTTAGGTCTTTCTTTAGTTTATGACTTGGTTACAGAACAACTAGAAGGAACGATAACTTTAGAAACCGATTGCGAAACAGTATTTAAAATTATATTTCCCCAGTTAACTTTATAGCAGTAAACGTCAATGGTTCAGGTGAGGGTTTTAGTTGTAGAAGATGAAGTGATTGTGGCCAGAACTATTGCTAGCCAACTCAATCAATTAGGTTATATTGTGACCGGTACAGCTTCTTCAGGAAAAGTTGCCATTGCCAAGGCATTGGAAACTAAACCAGAAATAGTTTTAATGGATATTATCCTGAAAGGAGATATGGATGGTATTGCTGCTGCTAGTTATATTCGTGGGCAATTAGACATTCCCGTAATTTTTCTCACAGCCTACGGTGATGCTAATACTTTAGAACGGGCAAAAGTTACTCAACCTTTTGGATATATTGTTAAACCCTTTACTATCAAAGATTTACAAATAGCTATAGAAATAGCTATGTTAAAATACCGACTTGAATGCGAACTAAGAGAGAATCGCGATCAGTTGGCAACCCTTTTAAACTCAATGAGCGATGCTGTAATTGCCACAGACGAGCGAGGACTTGTAACATTTATGAATCCCGCATCTGAAACGTTGACAGGCTGGCAAAAAGAAGATGCTTTAGGAACTGAGGTGTCAAAGATTTTTAATCTTGTTGATGAAGTAACAGATGCTACGATAGAAAATCCTGTAACAAAAGTGCTGCGAGAGCATAATGTTGTTTATTTAGGAGATTACATTTCCCTCATTTCCAAAGATGGTAGAAGAGTGCCAATTGGCGATAGTGCTTCACCCCTAATGCGACGACCAGATCAAGTAAATGGTGTTGTAGTCGTTTTTTGGGATATGAGTGAAAGGCGACAAACAGAATTGCTCGAGCAAGCTTTGGAAAAAGAGCAAGAAGTTAATCGTCTCAAGTCTTTATTTATCTCTACTGTTTCTCATGAATTTCGCAATCCCCTAACTGTGATTCAAACTGCAATTGAGCTAATTGAAATTCAGGGAACTAATTTATCAGAGGCAAAAAGAAAAACCTACGTCAAGCGAATTCAAAGTGCTGTGCAAACCATGAAACACCTCATGGAAGATGTTCTATTTATGGGTCGATCTGAGGCAGGAAAACTGGGATTTAATCCAGGGCCTATAAACCTGGAAGCATTTTGTCGAGATTTAATTGAAGAATTTTCTCTGATTGAAAGTGACTTGCATAAATTTGTATTTACCTCTAACAATGACTTTACAGAGGCTTGGATGGATGAACGCCTCTTACATTATATGTTAGGAAATCTACTTTCAAACGCAGTGAAATATTCTCCTACAGGCGGAACAATTCACCTCGATCTCAGATGCAATCCTGTTGAAGGTAGAGTAACTTTTCGAGTTCAAGACCAAGGAATTGGTATTCCCGAAGCAGACAAAAATCGTCTTTTTGAATCGTTTTATCGAGCTTCAAATGTAAAATTGATTCAGGGTAATGGACTGGGTTTAGTCATTGTCAAAAGATGCGTCGAAGCTCACAATGGTGAAATCAGTGTTACCAGCCAAGTAGGGGTCGGTACAACTTTTACAATAATTTTGCCCCTAAATTCAGAATTTTCTCCGCCTGAAGATGATGAATGAAAATGGTATTTGTCATTGGGCATTGGGCATTGATGATTTTTCTCCCTTGTCCCCCTCATCTCCCTCATCCTCCCCACACTCACCACACTTCCTAACGCTCCTGGCGCACACCACCAACAACAGGCTTAACTTCTTCTCCAGAGAAGGGATCGGTGCCACCACTCCAGTTAAAGTCACTAATTCGGAAGCTAATGCCGCCTAATTCGAGTACAGGATTGTAACGTAAGGTTAATCCATAGGTGCGACGGCTATATTCCACAATATAGTCGGTGCTACTTTCTCTACCTGTATCTAAGTTAACGGATGTCTGAAAGCCTAAGCGAAATGGGCCGTAGATTTGCTGTGTAATCCCAGCACTCAATACTCTATTGTCAACAGCGCGATCGAATAGAAAAGGCGATAATCCACTAGTAAAACCTTGGGAATAGCTAACATTAAAGGCGGTATAGTCGAAATAAGGTCGGGAAAAATGACCAATCTGCCCTTCTAAACCTATTGTGCCAATTAGGGTGCTTTGGTTATCACCATTGGTGTAATAACTAGTAGTACCTGTCACACCAGCGATCGCTCGCAAGTAAGGAACTACTTGGTTGGGTGTGTATCGTAATCCCTCAGTAGCGGTGGGCGGTAATGGTTGCCCTTGCCATAACAACAAGCCACCACTGAGAGCAGCACTACTTTGGAGGCGACCTAGGGAGATGCGATCGTTTTCCCGATTAGGTTCTAGGAGATCGAGGCGATCGGTATTGGCATTAATATACTGCGCACCTGCTTGATAGCTGAGGTTAATGCCACTTTTACCTAGAGGAATCACGGGAGAAATGAGTACGCCACCAAGACTACTTTGAACTGTTTGATAGCCCAGAGTACCGTTATAGAGGCGATCGCGGTAGCTGTATTCTAGATTTAATAAATGGGGATTTTGATCGCCTAATGTTTGGCGCAACCGCAAACTAGCTTTGAGGTTGTTTTCAACTTCACCTAAGTTGAGACTGGTTAACTCGCCTTTACCTTCAATTACAGCCTTGGGATTCAAAACCACATTGAGTTTGCTCCTGAGTCCAAACAGCCCTGCTAAATCTCCAGTACCTTCTTCTACAGCTTTTTGCGCAAAAAACTGCGGCGCGATCGTCCAGCTTGTTTGGTCTGTAGTTATAACCTCAAAACCACGTTCAATATATAAACCGCCACGCTGATCGGAATCAAAACCAGGGGTAGCGATCGCTGGTGTCACCTCACGTTCCCGGCGATCGATCCTCTGCTGTTCTCGCGGAATACCAACAGCGAACTTTTGGTCAAAAACTAACCGCCCTTGCTGCGCTCTAACTCTATCTACTAAAGGTGATTCCCGTGTTAGAGTGACATTCCCTGCGCGTAAAACTAGTTCTGGAGGTGAAAAAGGGTCGTTGGTGATGCTGACATCTTTGGCTTGCCAACCACGGGGATAAAATTCAATGCTTTCGGCTTCAAAACGGAGGCGTTTGACTAAACCTCCTGATTTTGGTGGGGGAATGTTTCTGGCATCGGCTCTCCCACCGACTGTAATATCAATTCCTCCAGGACTGTTGACACCAGACAGAGGTTGATTGGAACGAATGCGATCGCTCACGGGACGCTGTGGTATGCCTCCAGCGGTGACATCTGTGGGTAAAAAAGCTACATCTTTTTCTGCTGTGGGAACGTAAATTTCTCCCCTACCCTTTTGCAGTTCTCCACTATCTTGAATAAAGTTATAAGTAAAACGCTGTCCTCGCAATACCTGATCGCCACGTGTCAATGCCACGTTGCCTTCTCCGACAGCAATCAAGTTATCTAAATTTATTTGTAGGCGATCGGCATCCACTACTGCCCCATCAAATCGCACTACCACATTTCCTTCGGCGGTGACAATCCGGCGTTGGTCGTCAAAAATTTGGCGATCGGAAATAACTTCTACCGTTCTTTGTCTAGTAGGCTGTGTGCTGGCTGGGGGATTTGTACCAGGTGGTTGATTTGTTGTGTCTCCCTGAGGTGCTGGTACTTGTTGCTGCGGAGATTTAAATTCTATTGTTGAGGGTGTTGATGACCCGTTGGTTGGACTGCGAGACTTGAATTCGATAGTATTTTCTATCGGTTGAGGTGGCGGCGTATTTTCAGTAACAGATGGCGCAATATTGTTACTTGTGGCTGGTTGCTCAGTTTGAGTATTACATGGCTGTTTTGGTTGGGTAAATTGTGCATTTGGGAACAAGTTCTGATTGCTGGTAGCACCTGGGGCTGAATCGGCTAATACCATAGTGGCTGGCTTATCCAAGCTACTGCTGCCATTTTGAGGATAAGCAATTGCTAATGGCTGCCCCAACAATGCAGCACTCTTCGGAGCAATTGGGGAAGAAGATTCTGGTGGAAAAGTTTCCGGGGGATTAACTTTAGCTAGGGTTGAGGAAAATACTAAGTTCTCTCGACTCAGTTTCAGCCTCTCTGGCAGAGACAGAGACTTTTGCTTTTTCCCTACAGTTAAAGGCTGTGGCTTTGCTTGTTGCTGCTGGGATGTCTCTTGATTTTCCTGGTTCCCAGTATCTACTGCTATTAATAAATTAAACTTGGTATCACTAGCAGATGAGGTAGTCTTTGCAGGTTGTAACGCTTCCGTAATCGGAGGTGGTGCAGGTGGCAGAACTGGATGAAGCATATTTCAGCACAATCAAGCTAACAAATAGCCAATAAGTAGCCGGAAGGATGAATTACACTTTTTGCCTTCCGACTTTGCTGTCTGCCTCTTTGCAGGAAGCTGGCCGGACAAGAACACTAAGCCGCCAGGAGGGTTTCCTTCTGGGTCAACTTTGGGATTTTCCTCCTTGTAGCCAATGTTTGGAGGGTGAATTCCCATTCCAGCAAGTGTCCATAGCTTTTAGTGTCTTCGGCCTTCCGGCATTACTACGCGGATTATCAATCGCGCTTTTACTCTAAATCCCGACGACCGGGGTTACGAGCTGGATCGTTCGACAAAAATCCAAAGACGAAGATAGTCACAAAGAAGGCAACAACAATATAAACAACGATTTTTAAAGTAAGCATCAGAGATATCTCCAAAAGGTATGAGAAACAGAAAATCTCTCTCTCGGTATCTGCTATGCAGAAAAGATAGCTCCTTTATATTACCCAAATCTCGTCCCTTTTTTGGAAGACTATGGTGCGTTGGAGAACTATTTCTCCAGCACATCATTAAGTCTGGTCGAGGGTTTGTCTGTTTTTTAGATATCCCTTAACTAAGAAGTTGTGGACTGGTTACTCTGATGACGTTTCCTAGCGCCATAGGTTTCCAGGTGTAGATACAGAGTAGCTAGTTATGAAAAATCGCTATTTTTTTATAGTCCGCCGTCCATCATAATCGCAAACAATTGGCTTCGCCTCAGTATTTATGGGTGTTAAGAAAGCGCAGAAATCTGTTGCATTTGAAGGTTTTACACTCACCAAGTGCCCTTCGATAAATGCAGAAGAACCCGATCGCTAGCTTTACGCCTATTTAAAATCTATCCGTTTCTTGCGGTGCGGAAACTGCTCCTGGTTGAGACATGAAGAAGTTTTGAGCAGCTTCATTTTGATATATACATCTAATATCAGGTTTGTCAGTGTCTAAGTTACCTGTGAAGCCAAAAGTGTTCAGGCGATTTTTACATTCTCTTACTTGGTCAGATGTAACCAGCTTTCGCTGCTCTAAAAGTGCCCAGTTATTTTGGCGGAGAACGCATCCAGGGCGCATACTAGGTTGAGCAACGTAGACATTGAAAGGGTTAAGAGTTACAAAAAGTCTGGCATCCATCACCATAGCGCTGGCTCCGTATTGCACGCAAATCTCAGGATTTGGTGCTTTAGTATCAATAAATTCACGGGAAGCCACATTCGATGGAGATAAAGTGGTTGTCGAGCTAAAAGCAATACCAATTCCAATTCCCAATACAAACACTCCCCCCAAAATTGCTATGGTGGTGAAGTTAAAGATGGAAGATGGAATTGAAGATGATCTAGAACTATTAGCCGATCTACTAGTTGTTGTACGTCTCATTGTCGCTGGTTTACCTTCACGCCTCAGATAGCAGGGAGTTGTTTAAACGCGCTCCCTCTTTAAGTATGCCGAGTATTGACTAGAATTGCCTGTAATACCATTTTAGATTTTGGATTTTGCGAAAAGTTGAGCGACTGCTGTTAGCGAAGTACGAGCGTTACCCGACTATGTTCTCGCCACGCTGCGATCGCGTAAGATACCTCTGTTACGCAGCTATATTCCCGTTAAACTAAAGCGATCGCCGTAACTTCTGGAGGACAATGCCAACGTCCTGGGGGAAATGTTCCCAAACCGCGATTTACATAAAGCTTGTTTGTACCTACCCAATGTAAACCTTGACTCCATTGCCAATTCTTCACCACTCTTGGCCATTTCCCTTTTAAAAAAGGTATCCAAGTCCAGAGAAATTCGGGAATGTCATGACGAGAAGCATAAATCCAACTAGGTACAGAACCAATTCCGGGAATCACTATTTGACCACCGTGAGTATGTCCTGAAAGTTGTAAATCAACCCGCCATTTTTGCATTGCTTCGGCGCTATCTGGATTGTGAGATAACACGATTCGAGGTGTATTAACATTTAATTGACGCATTACCAATGCTGGGTTGAACTCCGGCGACCAATAATCAGGAAGTCCTACTAATGCCAACTCAGCACCTAAAGGATAGGCTACTTGATTCCAAAGCACTTGGATACCTACAGAGGTTAAAGCACTGGTAATTTCTGCTTTAGAGTTAGGAAAATATAGGTCATGATTTCCTAAAACTGCATAAATACCAGCTCGACTTTTTAAGCCTTTCAACCGACTTGCTAGTTGATGTATTGGTTTGGGACTATGAGTAACAAAGTCACCTGTAAGTAGTACTAAATCAGGCTGAATTTGATTGCTAGTATTAATTGCTTGTGCCAGCAATTCTTCAGATAGTAACAGTCCATCATAATGGAAATCTGACATTTGTACTATCTGCGTATTTCGTAATGACTTAGTTAATCCCAAAATTTCAATATTTAAATATTCGACACTTAAAGGTTCTGACAGTAATTCCATTTTTTAATTATTTAGGTGAAATAAAATTCAAATTGTGAGTTTGTCATTTGTCACTGGTTATTAGTAAGAGGTTCATACCAAGTTCTATGTCAGGCTCATTTTGATTTACAAAGTCAAATGCGTGGATGAACATAAATGACTTCAACAACTGAAAAAACTGGGTATCTCAACAATGGGCACAAGCAGAATTAAGAGATGCCAGACGCAACCAACGAATAGTTGAGATTGGGCAGGCGATCGCAGGGCGGTGTTTCCGCGCTATAAAAATAATAATGAAGACTAAAAAGACACGAAAGGCTCTGCGACAATCACTGGCAGTATTCCGTTACAGCGGACGGGCTATTGGTTTGGTGTGGACTACTAGCCGTAGTTTAACGATTATTCTTGCTACTTTAACTTTGGTGGCTGGTCTTTTACCAGCAGCGATCGCCTACATTGGGAAGTTAATTGTGGATGCGGTGGTATTGGCATCACAAGCTGGTGCAGATAATAACATTACGCAGCCTTTATTGTATGTGGGATTAGAAGCGATCGCTGTCATGTTATTGGCAGGTAGTCAGCGAGGTATCTCCGTCTGTCAATCTCTGTTGCGAGTGCTACTAGGTCAGCGCGTGAATGTACTTATTTTAGAAAAGGCGCTGACACTGGATCTGACGCATTTTGAAGACTCAGAATTTTATGACAAACTCCTGAATGCGCGGCGAGAAGCATCAGTGCGTCCGCTTTCTTTAGTCACTCGCACCTTTGGCTTAGTGCAAAGTGCCCTTTCACTGGTGACTTACGGTATTTTGCTGGTGAAGTTCTCTGTGTGGGCGTTAATTGTGCTGATTGTAGCAGCTATGCCCGCATTCATTGCCGAAACTAAATTTGCTGGTCAAGCCTTTCGCCTGTTTAGTTGGCGCGCGCCAGAAACCCGTCAACAGCATTATTTAGAAAATCTCTTGGCTAGGGAAGACTTTGTCACAGAAGTCAAACTCTATCAACTGGGAGGAATGCTACTCAGGCGTTATCGCAATATTTTCGATCAACTTTACGGCGAAGACCGTGACTTAACTTTACGGCGGGGACTTTGGGGATATCTCCTGAGTTTGGTAAGTACCGTAGCATTTTACCTAGCATACGCTTGGATTGTTGTAGAAGCAGTTTTGGGTAGGATTTCTTTGGGAGATATGACGATGTATCTCACCGTGTTCCGCCAAGGACAGTCTACTTTTTCCGGTGCCCTAACTTCTATTGGGGGGATGTACGAAGATAACCTTTATCTTTCTAATCTTTACGAGTTCCTCGAAGTAGAAGCACCACAGCCTTGGGGTACAGTTACCAAAGGTATTAATCCCCAAGATGGGATTCGCTTTGAAAATGTCTCGTTTACTTACCCAGGAAGCACTAAGCCTGCATTGAACAATATTTCTCTACATTTAAAACCAGGAGCAAAACTGGCGATTGTCGGTGAAAACGGTTCCGGTAAGACAACTTTAATCAAATTACTCACCCGACTTTACACCCCCGACTCCGGGAGGATTTTTCTTGACGGTGTGGATTTGCAAGAATGGGATATAGAGGTATTGCGGCAGCGCATTGGTGTAATTTTTCAAAACTTTGTCCGCTACCAATTCACTGTCGGAGAGAATATTGGCGTTGGTGATGTCCAATATTTAGAAGATACAAACCGCTGGCAAAATGCAGCCCAAAAAGGTATGGCGGAACCGTTTATTCAACAGTTACCTGACAGCTTTGGGACGCAACTTGGTCGTTGGTTCAAGGGAGGACAGGAACTTTCTGGGGGACAGTGGCAGAAAATCGCCCTTTCTCGTGCTTTTATGCGAACGAGGGCAGATATCTTAGTATTAGACGAACCCACATCAGCAATGGATGCCCAAGCTGAGTTTGATATTTTCAATCATTTTCGTACCGTTACCCAAAATCAAATGGTATTTTTGATTTCTCACCGTTTCTCCACAGTACGCATGGCAGATAAAATCATGGTGATTGAAGCCGGGCAAGTTGTCGAACAGGGAACTCACGAAGAATTGTTGGAAGCAGGGGGACAATATGCCAGGTTATTCTTGTTACAAGCGGCGGGTTATCAGTAGGGAATGGGGCATCGGGCATCGGGCATTGGGCATTGGGATTGAACTTTTGAGCGCGGAGGTTGGGGTTGTGAACACGTCAATTACGCCGTTAAACCTGAACATTGCGCCTTGGAACTTGGAGATTACACCTTTAAACATGAATGTTGCGCCTTTTATATCGGAGTTGCACCTTTTAGCCTCAACGTTGCGCCTTTAATGTCGAAAATTGCACCTTTTAGCCTTAACGTTGCGCCTTTGATGCCGGAAGCTGCACCTTTAAACACGAACGTTACACCTTTAAGCCTAACTTTTGACAAATGACTAATGCCCAATGCCCAATGCCCAATGCCCAATGCCCAATAACAAATGACAAAGGACAAATGACAAATGAGATTGATATCCGAACCGCCAATTCCTGTGAAAATTCACAAGATGCAGGAAAGGGTGCGGTGGCTGCATCCCAATATTGTGCAACGGGGAATCGACCAAACTAGTATGGTCATAGACGATTGCAAAAGCGATCGCCCAGAATTCTCTTTTATGGTCATTGGTGATAGTGGGACAAAGTCTCATTACGGATACCACCCCCAACGCCAAGTTGCTAAACTCATGCATCCCCACAAAGACGAGTGCAGTTTGGTTTTGCACACGGGTGATGTGATTTATGTGGTGGGTTCCCATGAATATTACCCGACAAATTTTATCGAACCCTACCGAGAATTTCTGGTAGGCGGGGAGAATCCAGAAAATATTGCCTACGATCGCATGGTATTTAATCTACCCTTCCTACCAGTGTTGGGCAATCATGATTATTACGATGTTCCCTTGCTGTATCGCCTATTGACAGGAAGTACGTTGCGGCTGCGGCGGATGCTACGCTACAAAGATTTTGAAATTGGTTGGCACGGTTCCAATCAAGGCGATGCATATTCACGGGCATTTCTCGATTATCTTGCAGGAATCGCTTCTTCTGAAGAATTAAACGAGCATTTAGACATTCACTACACTGCAAAAACAGATACAGGGCGATGTTTACGCTACGAACCGGGAATTTTTACCCGTTTACCCAACCGCTATTACACTTTTCGGTACGGTGGTATAGATTTTTTCGCTCTCGATTCCAATACCTTTAACGAACCTTCGCCTTTACCAACAACCCAAGCCGGGGGAATTTACCGTCGAGAATTGGAAAAGCGCCGTCATGAAATAGATCGGGAAGAAGTGCAGATTTTAGAATTGAGCGATCGCCTCAACCCAGATAACCCTGATGATGCGGAACAACTCGATGACCTCAGTGCCAAATTAGACCAAATCAACGAAGTCAAAATCGACATTGAAAAACAATTAGCATCCCATACACCAGCGACAATTGACTTTGAACAACTAAACTGGCTGTGTAACAGGTTGATTGAATCTTGGAATAACTCTGAGGTACGCGGACGGGTAATCTATCTCCACCATCCCCCCTACGTCACAGAAGCAACTAAATGGCATCAAGCCCAAACTCTAGCAGTGCGTCACCGTCTACGCTGGGTGTTCGATCGAGTAGCAAAAACTCTGGGTTCCCAAATCCAAAACCGTCCCATAGTAGACTTAGTTCTTAGCGGTCATGCCCACTGTCTAGAATATCTGCGTACCGTAGATACAGGTTACGCTGACTCCCACATCAACTATATTATCTCCGGTGGTAGCGGTCGCCGTCCCCGCCGCCAGCGAGTAGAGGGAAGTGAATTACTGGAAACCTTTACTGAAATTCCTGGTAGTCCGAATCGCAAAGTAGCAGATTCACTATTATATGTAGGTCGCAAAGACTACGCCTTTCAAAAGCAACTTGCTTATTCCTGCGTGCGAATTGATGTTCATGACGGCATTCCACCCAAGTTTACCGTCAAACCATTGATAGCAGAGCGCGTGGGCGAACAATGGTTCAGTAGCCAACTTGACCCCTTTGTGATTTAACTTCATATCTTTCTTGGCGTGAGAAAAAACACCTTAATTACAGGTATAATTTGAACCGTGATTTCAGGGATAGCACTACCGTAACTACCAAATAATACCTTTGTAATTAAGAATTAATGAAAACCTCTCTCGCTGCTGTGACTGCTGGCTTTGTCTTGCTGATGGGAACTCATGCTGCTAGTGCGGCGGTACTGTATAACGGCTTATCAAGCCCTAGTCAAACACTAGCTCAACAAGGATGGATGTATCTTTGGAGTGCCGTATCTCCTGCACCTTATGCGATCGCCACAACCAATGGTACGATTCTCGATACTAGCGGCACTAACGCCAATTATGCAGGATATTTTCGCCAATCTCCGGTAATTTTAGATCGCAGCAAAGGTTACACCATCACTTTCAGAGTGCAAATTAATTCGGAAAGCCACAGTTCCGATAATCGCGCTGGCTTTAGTATGATGGCGATCGCTAACAAGTTAACTAGTGAACAGCAACCCTACGGTATAGAATTGAGCTTCTGGGAAAATAGCATTTGGGCACAGAATGTCGGCTTTACCCGTGGCGAAAATGTCGCTCATCACACGAAAGCTTCAGTGCAAACATATAAGCTAACCGTCAAGGATGCTAACTATCAGCTGTTTGTTAACGGAATTGCCTCCCCCATTCTTCAAGGTAAGCTGCGACAATATACAGGCTTCACACCACCACCAGGTTATAAAAATCCTTACACCACACCTAATTTGCTTTTTCTGGGTGATAATACTACATCTGCCAAGGTAAAAGTCACTATAGCGAGTGTGGAAGTCAACTAGCCTCTCACTCACCAATTTTTCGAGAGTATTTATCTCTACGCCTCTATTACCTATTCCCCGTTCCCTCTTGATACAAGTAATTTCAGCAATAAAATTTAGATTCCCATAACAATAATCTGCATCTTACAAATTGCATAATTTTCCACTGATGCTAATAGATTTGATTATTGATAGACCGGTGTTTAAATTTTTTTGCTTATCATTCAACTACTTACGTGTCAATGAGTACATTTTTCATGTACTGATAAGAATATAGTACAAATAAAGTTTTGTGAAGCGGGGACTAGGAATGTACATTGTACAGATTGCCTCGGAGTGTGCGCCTGTAATTAAAGCTGGCGGTTTAGGGGATGTTGTTTACGGACTGAGTCGGGAATTAGAGACTCGGGGACATTGTGTTGAGCTAATTCTGCCCAAGTATGATTGTATGCGCTACGACCATATTTGGGGGCTGCATGATGCCTACCGCAACTTATCAGTACCTTGGTATGGTGGAGCAATTCAGTGTTCTGTGTACTGCGGTTGGGTACATGGAAGGGTGTGTTTTTTCATTGAACCCCACTCTCAAGATAATTTCTTCAATCGGGGCTGCTATTATGGCTGCGATGACGATAATATGCGCTTTGCCTTCTTTAGCAAAGCTGCTTTAGAGTTTTTGCTTCAAAGCAATAAACGACCCGATGTCATCCATTGTCATGACTGGCAAACAGGCTTAATTCCAGTCATGCTCCATGAAATGTACAAGTATTATGGCATGGAGTATCAGAGAGTTTGTTACACCATCCACAACTTTAAGCATCAAGGAATGGGTGGTGTAGAAACTCTCCAAGCTACAGGTTTAAATCGACCAGAATATTACTTCCAATACGATAAGCTGCGTGATAACTTTAACCCTTTTGCCTTGAACTTTATGAAGGCGGGGATTGTTTACTCCAATGCTTTCACCACAGTTTCTCCCAACCATGCTTGGGAAGCCCGTACCAGCGATGTTGGTTGTGGGTTAGGCCATACTTTGCATTTACACCAAGATAAATTCCGTGGAATACTCAACGGTATTGATTACGACTTTTGGAATCCGGAAGTAGATCGCTACATCCCATCCAACTATACCAAAGACAATTTTGAACAAAAATTCGATAACAAAAAAGCTTTACGAGAGCGGCTCATGCTCCGCCAAGAAGATAAACCAATAGTTGCTTACATTGGCCGTTTAGATAATCAAAAAGGCGTACATCTTGTTCATCATGCCATTTATTACGCCCTGAATAAAGGAGCGCAATTTGTCTTACTAGGTTCAGCAACAGAACCAGGAATCAATGAACAATTCCGGCATGAAAAACAATTTTTAAATAACAACCCAGATGTACATTTAGAGCTGGGCTTTAACGAAGAATTATCTCACCTGATTTATGCAGGGGCAGATATGATTGTTGTCCCAAGCAATTACGAACCTTGTGGGTTAACGCAAATGATTGGCTTGAAATATGGCACTGTACCGATTGTGCGCGGTGTTGGTGGTCTGGTGAATACAGTATTTGACCGCAATTATGACGAGAATGTACCACCAGAAAAACGCAATGGTTTTGTATTTTATGAAAGCGATAATTATGCGCTTGAGTCAGCAATGGAACGAGCAATTGATTTGTGGAATTACTCTCCTGAAGAGTTCCGCGAATTAGCAATTCAGGGTATGGAGTATGACTACTCATGGAATATTCCAGGCACTGAATATGTAGAGATTTACGATTGGATCAGACACAAGTGGTAATCTCAATTGCCTTGAACTTGGCTACATGATGATATGGTGACACGCATAATAATTTGTAGCCAGCTGTGTAGTTGATACTGTACCGTTATCTAAAAACTAGATAAATAAAGAGGTGGCAAAGCCGCCTTTTTTATTTGCTTAAATTTTATGTAGCGATCGTTACCACTGGCAAAAGTCAAAAAATAGAATGCTTTAATTTATTGAATTTTGGCTACACTTCACTGGTTAAAAATATCGAATTTATTAGCTAAAACCACGGAGTAGCTATTATAACTTTATCTTTTCTTTGTAGAATCTAGATAATTCTTTATTATTTTTATATAGAATTTGAAATATTACTTGCTAAATTCTATTGATACTTATTAATAAAGCTGCACTACCATAATTTTTATAAGTTTTCTGCCTGTTATAAAAAATTTATTTAGTAATTAGTAGATATATTTGATTAATTGTAGTCAATCTATTAATTACTAGATATTGCAGAGAATTTATTTTATTTAATTTTGTAATCATTTAACCTTTTATCGGATAGTTACATTTTTAGTAACTATCAAATCATTCATGATTTTTATAAAAACAAAATGAAAGTAGAAGCCAGAAAATATTCATATCCACTGTCATCTCTACAGCAAGGAATGCTGTTTAACAATCTAGTTGCTCAAAAATCGGGAGTAGATATTGAGCAGATGATCTGTGTAGTATATGAAAAAATTGATTGTTTTGCATTTCAACAAGCATGGCAGAAAGTTGTAGAACGACACGCAGTTTTGAGAACTAGCTTTGATTGGGAAAGTGAACACGAACCTCAGCAATATGTGCATGAAAAAGTCATAATTCCTCTGGAACAGCAAGATTGGTGTGACTTATCTGACACAGAACAATCAACTAAATTGCAAGCTTATCTGCAAAGCGATCGCACTCTTGGCTTTGAGTTAAATGTCGCGCCATTGATGCGCCTAGGATTATTTCGCTTGAAAGCATCTGTCTACCAATTTATTTGGACTTTTCACCATGCTTTGTTAGATGGTCGTTCTTTGTCAGTCATTATTAAGGAAGTATTCACCTTTTATGATGCTTTCTGCGAAGGCAAAGACTTACAACTTCCCCAACCCCGTCCTTATCAAGATCACATTACATGGCTACAGCAACAAAATTGGTCTCAGGCTGAAAGTTTTTGGCGGAACTTGCTCAAAGGCTTTACCGCACCCACACCTTTATTATTAGACTCAAATCCGCGCGATCAAAGCGGTTTTGGCGAGCAAGCAATCCGGCTCTCAGAAAAAACTACAGCGATGTTGCAGTCTTTAGCACAACAACATCAACTCACACTCAATACTTTAGTACAGGGCGCTTGGGCAATACTTTTGAGCCGTTATAGTGGTGAAAGCGATATTGTATTTGGTGCTACAAGAGCCTGTCGTCATTCCTCCGTAGCAGGAGCTGAATCAATAGTAGGACTGTTGATCAATACCTTGCCAGTTCGAGTCAGCGTTTCAGGGGAAAAATCGCTTCTGACTTGGCTCAAAGAATTGCGATCGCAGTGGGTGGCTTTGCGAAACTACGAACATACTCCCCTAGTCAACGTTCAAAGATGGAGCGATGTGCCACCGGGAACGCCCTTGTTCGATAGTCTTTTGGTATTTGAAAACTATGAATTGAATTCAGCTTTACGTTCTCAGGGTGGCAGATGGCAAAACCTGGAATTCCGGCTAGAAGAACAGACGAACTTTCCTCTGACATTGGTTGGTTATGCAGAGTCAGAAATGTTACTGAAACTCAAATATGACCAACACAAGTTCGATCGTGCCAAAATCGGTCGGATGCTGGGACATCTTCAGACTTTATTGTCCAGCATGGCAAATAATCCCTGGCAGTGTTTAAGAGAACTACCACTATTGACGACTGATGAAAAACATCAAATATTGATTGAGTGGAATCATACACAAGCAGATTTTGCAGAGCAACTTTGTATTCATCAACTATTTGAGGCGCAGGTAGAGCAAACACCCGATGCTGTAGCCGTCGTTTGTGGAGAGGAACAACTAACCTACCAACAGTTGAACTGTAGAGCTAATCAGTTAGCCCATCACTTGAAGCAACTGGGTGTTAAGCCTGGGGTGTTAGTTGCTGTATATCTAGAGCGATCGCTAGAAATGATTCCGACGGTGCTAGGGATTTTAAAAGCTGGAGGTGCATACGTACCATTAGAACCCAGTTTCCCCAAGGCACGCATTCAATTACTGCTGTCTTCTCTAGAAATTAACTGTCTAGTCACCCAAACTTGTTTGTTACCTAATATTCATGAGCTAGAACTGATAGCACTGCAACACTTAATCTGTTTGGATAAATCTGCACATACTGAATCTGTATGGCAAGTTGGACATCAGCAGGTATGGAATCGTTCTTATCTCGATTTCCTACCTAGCGGAAATTTGCCTGCATCTGCCAATTCAAATGATATTGCCTATGTGATTTTTACCTCTGGCTCTACAGGGACGCCAAAGGGGGTCGTGGTTCGTCATCGACCCGTTATCAACCTGATTGAATGGGTTAACAAAACATTTAATGTTAATTCTGCTGATAGAGTTTTATTTATCACATCCTTGTGTTTTGACCTGTCAGTTTATGACATTTTCGGATTATTAGCCGCAGGTGGTTCAGTTCGGGTTGTCCCTAGCCATGATGTCCGAGATCCAGAAGCTTTGTTGCACATTCTTTGCCATGAGCCAATCACATTCTGGGACTCTGCACCGCCTGCACTGCAACAACTGGCCGGTTTTTTCTCCAAGGTTCAAGAAAGTAATTGCCATCCCCAATTGCGGCTAGTATTTATGAGCGGTGATTGGATACCAGTCACACTGCCAGATTTACTGAAAGCCACCTTCCCTGGAGTAGAAGTGATTAGTTTGGGTGGCGCAACAGAAGCAACAGTTTGGTCTAATTATTATCCCATTGGCAAAGTTGAGCCATATTGGAAGAGTATCCCCTATGGTAAACCCATCCAAAACGCTGAATATTACATTCTTGATGATTATCTCAATCCCTGTCCCATTGGTGTTTCTGGGGAATTGCATATTGGTGGAGAATGTTTAGCCTCTGGCTATTTAAATCAACCCGAACTTACAGCCCAAAAATTCATTCCCAATCCCTTTAGTGACAAGAAATCAGCACGACTCTATAAAACAGGAGACTTAGCTCGC
The DNA here is from genome assembly GCA_034530615.2 of Aulosira sp. ZfuVER01. GTDB lineage: Bacteria > Cyanobacteriota > Cyanobacteriia > Cyanobacteriales > Nostocaceae > Aulosira. The sequence continues at coordinate 88,232 of JAVRCV020000028.1, read as the reverse complement.
TATCTCAGTGATGGTAATATTGAATTTCTCGGTCGGATTGACCATCAGGTAAAGATTCGCGGTTTCCGTATCGAGTTGGGCGAAATTGAGAATGTATTGGCACAACACAATTGTGTACAGGAAACTGTAGTTATAGCGCGGGAAGATGAGCCTGGAAATAAGCGATTGGTAGCTTATGTAGCGATCAATGGTGAGTCTAAACCAACGATGAATGAATTGCGGCGTTTTCTGCAAGAGAAATTGCCAGAGTATATGATTCCATCTGCCTTTGTAGCGATCGCCAAAATTCCACTGACTCCTAATAGTAAGGTAGACCGCCGTGCTTTGCCCATCCCTGACCAAAGTCGACCAGAATTAGAAAAAGCCTTTGTTTCTCCAAAAAACACTATAGAAATCGAGTTAGCGCAAATTTGGTCAGCGGTTTTAGGTATTGAGTCAATTGGCATCAGCGATAATTTCTTTGATTTGGGCGGAAATTCGCTATTAGCGGTAAAATTATTTACACAAATAGAAAAGAAATTTGCTCAAAAACTTCCCCTAGCTACCTTGTTACAATCACCAACCATAGAACAATTAGCTAGCATTCTCAGTCAATCAAATACATCAGTTTCTTGGTCTTCTCTGGTAACTATTCAGCCAGGTAGCAGTGCGAAACGTCCTTTATTCTTGATCCATGCCCTCGGAGGTAATGTTATTGGCTACCAAACTCTAGTGCGTTACTTGGGTACAGAACAACCTGTGTATGGGTTACAAGCACAAGGACTTGATGGTAAACAAACTCCCCACGCTAAGGTTGAGGATATGGCATCTCACTACATCCAAGAAATTCGTACTGTTCAACCACATGGCCCCTATCTGTTGGGTGGTTTTTCTAGTGGTGGGACAGTTGCTTTTGAAATGGCGCGTCAGTTAGTTGCTCAAGGCGATCGCGTGGCTTTATTAGCTATGTTTGATACATATAGCCCCAGTTTGTATATCAATAATCCTTCGCTATTGCGTACAATTTATGTCTATTTGCTGACTTTCTTGCGACTTAGATCAATAGATAAATGGAACTATTTTCTCGCCAAACTAGATTGGTTTGGTTCCTTGTTAACTGGGAAACCAAGCAGCAAGTTTGACTTGTGGAATGAACACTCTTTTACTGAAGATGCCAACCCTTACAACATGGCATTGATAGAAGCTCTCAAGCGAGCCACTATGGCGGATTATGTACCACAACCCTACGCTGGTAAGGTAACTTTATTTACTACTAAAGAAGTGTTGAGATGGTGTCGGTTCAAACCCTGTAGAGGCTGGAATGGAATGGCTAAACAAGGTGTGGAGATGCACGATGTGCCTGGGACACATCTAGGTATGCTTGGAGAACCAAGTGTGCAGATTTTAGCCAAAAAATTAATTGTTTGCTTAGAACAGGCACAAGCAGATAATCAGGTAGTAAGCAGTTCCACTTTTAATTGACGCCTGAAAACTCATTGCCATTGCCACAAAAAAAACCTCGGTTTATAGCCGAGGCGATGGGGAAGAGGTTAAATGACGATGAGAGCTACTTTTACCGAAATCAAAAAATCTTAGCTAACGCTCAAGCCAACCAACACGAGAGTGGTTACAAGTAATGTAGCGAATCCAGCTTGTAAAAGATATTTGCGTTGTTCCCAAATTGTTGGGTACTCAGCATAGCTAATTTGTGGTTCAATCGCGTAGTTGTTGAGAACGCCGTCTTCATTAACTGTGGTATACATAGTTTTTTCTTTTGCTGCTTGTTAACTTATGTAAATAAATTTAACAAGATTGTTACAATAAGTCAACCCAACTTGACAAATACTTGTGGATAGTATTAATAAACGCAGCTTATCAGTCAATCATGGGAAAGTGCGCCAGGGACGTGGGAATGCGGGGAAAATTCCCCAGTCCCCAGTCCCTACTAGCTGAAATGTGGGGTTTACTTTACTTCGTTGGCTGCAAACTTAGTAATCTTGCCTTTCTTAATCGCGACAACCACATCGTAGGTTGTACAGTAAGCGATCGTGACATCATTAGTTTTGTTGTAAAGGTTAACCACCATACCCGCACCACCGGGCTGTACAGCAATTGGCTCTAAATCGCCAAAAAAGTAACGACGTAAAGCGTCTCCACTACCAAATTCACCTTTATGTTTTCCGAGATATTCAATTTTTTGTTGAGCAGTTAACCCTGTAGCATCTTTGGCTTCTGCGGCTGAAGCTTGAACGAGTAAAGGATTGATGGCTTTGAGGGGAGCATCCCAAATTGTAAAACAACCAACTAAAGCAACACTTGTGAGCATGGCAGCGAGTTTCATTTGTGACTCCTAATCTTGGGCTTGTCTGGAACAACCACACTATGGCTGTTGAGACTGAAGCTCATCTGAAACTCAGCCATGATTTTGATGAATTTATCCCTTGAGAAATTTAAGTTGCTTCTCAGCGTTTCCTCATAGAGTTATGACATCTTAAATTTACAAGTTAATTTCAGTATTTTTTTCGCAAAGCCTCATGATGAATAGATAAGGGCAACTTAAATATGCAGTGGTGGATTGTGACTAGAGAAAAAAGACAACATCGCCTCACGCACAAGGTTCCAGGGCAAATATATCTCTGGTTAGCAATTCTGATCTTTGGCGCATCTAGTGCAGTCACCCGCAAGTTAACAGAAATTGGTGCCCAACACTTCATAGGCGATCGCAATCCCATATCATTGTGCAATGTCTTGTTTGTCGGCAATCTGTGCGCCTTAATGGTGCTGATTGCAATCTATTGGCGACAGTGGAATAAAACGAACTTACGCCGACTATCAAAAAGAGATTGGCTCAGTCTCACCATAGTAGCTGTCTTATCGGGAGCGCTGGCTCCTGGCTTAATTTTCCAAGCACTAGCAATTACAGGAGTTAATAATGTCGTCTTAATTAGTCGCTTGGAACCACCATTAACTTTGGCTTTCTCTGTCTGGTTGTTGCGAGAACGGGTAAATAAATGGGAAATTGGCGGTGCGATCGCAGCATTTATTGGTGTTAGTCTGACAATTCTCCTACAATCCCCAGAGAAAGCCATGATGGACATGGGAGGTCTGAGATTGGGTTTAGGGGAAATATTAGCAGCATTAGGAGCTTTGGCTGTCGCTATTTCCACAATTATTGGTAAAAAATACCTTTCCCAGATTCCCTTAGGAATTTACACTATATTTCGTACTGCCTTAGGAACGGTAATCTTTTTCTTTATTGCTTTAGGACTCTATGGTCAAGAGCATTTTATAGATGTATTCTCACCTTTTCTTTGGCAATGGATGTTAGTTTATGGTGTCGTGATTGTAGTGCTAGGCCAGTCATTTTGGATTAAAGGTTTAAGAGCTTCTACAGTCTCAACTGCTTCCTTAATTGGCTCATTTACCCCAATCATAGGCATTATTGCAGCTTTTTTGATATTAAATGAAGCCCCGACAATGGCTCAATACCTTGGTGGTAGCTTGATATTAGTTGGTATATTCCTCAGTCAGCTTGGTACTCAACGGCAAAATTCTCGCAGAATTGCTTCTCGGAAGTTGAGTTCTATGCAGGTTGAACAGCAGATAGAAATGGGTATGGGATTTAAAGGGCTATAGCAGTTCTATTGGGAACTAGTAATTGTCATCCCCTGTCTAACGTAAGTATGTATATCTATGTAGACATACATACATTCAGGGCTTTTAACATGAAGTTTGTAATTATATTAGGTTTGCATCTCAGAAAATCGTTATAAAAAAAAGCTTTGACTGTATTAGAAACTTAGTACAGTGGTACCAGCTGATATAAAGATTATGAAAGGTAAATTGTGGAAAAGTTATCTGTTTGCTGTTTTAGTATGTCTACCTTTTAGCGCTATCAGTACTAGCAAACTTTTAGCAGCAGATTCAGTTTATCAAGTAGCACAAGCAAAGTCTGCTTATGACCAATATATGCGATCGGGCTACACTGCTACTAGGCAGAGAAACTACCGCAAAGCTTTGGGATTTTTTCAGCAAGCAGCACAACTACGTCCCGGAGATAGATATGCGACTGCGGCAATTAGGAATGTCACAGGTTATATTCAAGGCCGCAGAAGTTTGATTGGTTTTGTTCCCGGCAAACCAGGTAGGGTAAGGTCAGCAGCATCACGAGGATCGTGTTTCCAGAATGCAGAGATTGCTATTCCTTTGATTCCCAGCAGTAAAGAAGCGCAACATACCACAAATGACCATCCGACATTCTTCTTCTATATTCCTAAAACTTCTGAAACAGTAGCAGGAATAGAATTTGCTTTGCGGGATGACGAGAATACAGATCCGTTATATAAAGAAAGTTTCCCAGCAGTTCGGCAAGCTGGAATTGTAAGTGTAACTTTACCTGCTAACCAACCATCTTTAAAAGCAGACAAAGAGTATACTTGGAGTTTTTCCATGATTTGCGATCCTAACAGCCGCGATCGCGATGTGTATCTAGAAGGTAAAATTGAACTCATGCAGGATGAGAACATTGCAGAGCAGATACAAGAGACTCCAAAACCTTTAGATCGTGCTGTTCTGTATGCAACCGCTGGATTTTGGGAAAATGCACTCAGCATTTTAGCTGATTTACGCCGTCAGAATCCCACTAATACTGAAGTCCAACAATACTGGGCAGATTTATTGAAGTCAGTGAACCTTGAGGAGGTTACAGATAAGCCCTTGTTGCCATGTTGTACTCCTCAAAAATGAAAAACTCCATCCCCTTGTGGGTAGAGTTTTTGGGCATGGGGAATGGGGCATAGGGCATTGGTAAACTTTCCTATACCCTATGCTGTGGGGCGGTTGTCTCTCTCCATCACAAGGGAATAGATTTTCCTGCTGCTTTCAATGAATCAATAATTAGTTACATACCCGGTTTTCCAAAAGAAACCGGGTATTTTTATATGTTTGCTTGAGAGTATAAGTTTATAGAGCGTTGCGATCGCAAGGACAAACCGCTACAGGTGCGATCGCACTTCATAAAATTTTAGATTTATGTCTTTTTTACTACAAGGCTTAGAAAATCATCGACCTCGCCATTTACCCTGGTATATGAGTAGAATGTTGGATAATTTTTAACCAAAAATCTACTTAATTTATCTAATAATTGTGTATACCATAAGCGCTGAAAACTCTAAGGCTAATACTGCCATCCTTCGAGCTAATCACCAACAGTTACGAAAATTTGGCTTAGTAATTGTACTAACTATCAGTAGCATAATTACTACATTTCTAGATTCTGTACAGGCTCAAATTGTCCCAGATGGCACATTAGGTGCAGAAAGTACCAAATTGACACCAAATGCCAACGTTCAAGGATTACCCGCCACCTTGATTGAAGGCGGAGCTAGCAGAGGTATCAATTTATTCCAGAGTTTCTTACAATTCAACGTAAGTGATGGACAACGAGTCTACTTTGCCAATCCCGCAGGTATTGAAAACATCTTCACTCGCGTCACAGGTAGCGATCCCTCAAAGATTTTCGGTACTTTGGGTGTGGATGGCAGAGCAAATCTGTTCTTCCTTAATCCCAATGGTATTATTTTTGGCTCAAATGCCCGTTTAGATGTTCCAGGTTCATTTCTGGCGACAACAGCCAATAGCTTTGTCTTTGAAAATGGCTTAAAGTTCAGCGCCACAAATCCCGAAGCCGCACCACTACTGACAGTCAGCTTGCGTCCGGGGTTGCAGTTTGGTGCAAATCAGCCTGCAAGTATTCGCAATACAGCGAATTTAAGCGTCGGGCAAGATTTGAGTCTCATCGCTGGTAATCTCGACTTACAAGGTAAGTTACAGGCTGGCAGAGATTTAACACTACAGGCTCAAGATACCGTCAAACTCAGAGATACAGCTGCAAATTCATTCATTGCTAGTGCAGGTAATCAGTTAATTGTACAAGGCGATCGCGCTGTCGATATCTTTGCCCTCAATCACCCTCAAAGTAGCTTGTTCTCTGGTAGCGATATGGTGTTGCGCAGTCCCAATGCTGTAGCTGGAGATGCGCACTACTGGGCTGGTGGCCATTTTCGCATTGAGAAACTCGACGGCAATTTGGGCAATCTTAAAAGTCCTGGAGATCCCATCATTCGTGCTAGTGGAGATGTGAGTTTCAATAGTTATCAAGGCGCTTCTTTGCACATATTCGCAGGAGGTTCTGTAAATATTGGCAGTATTACAATTACTGGTGCAGATGCAACTAACGCCATCACAGAAAATGTACCACTATCAACCAGCCTCCCTAATGGCACGAATTCTGTTGCTATTAATGGTGCATTGGAACCAACTTTAGATATTCGCGCTGGAACTAATGCTTTTGGGACTCCCGGGCTAACACCAAATCCGATTCCTGGTGCTATTGGCATCATTAACCCTAACGCACCACCTTCAAGTGCAGATATTAATATCGGTAGAATTGTCAATTTAAATTATTCTGGCACTGGTGAACCTATCAAGGGCAAAATCCTTTTAAATAATCAGTACGCTCCTAATCAATTACCTGGCAAAATTACAACTAATCTTATCCAAACTTTTGGTGATGTTATCATTGATTCCCGAAGTGATATCACAACTAATGGCGTAATTGATATTTCTTATGGTATTGACAGTAATAATAATATCCAATTCCTTGCTAATAACAATATTCGCATTGGAAGTCCATTGCTTTCAAATTTAGTTCAGACTAGTAGTGGAAATGGAGGTAATATTACCCTCATTAGTAAAAATGGGGGAATTGATACAAGATTAGGAGATATTGTATCGGCAACACCCAATGGATTTGCTGGAGACGTAACGATTGAAGCTCCTGGTGATATTTATTTAGGTAATATAACAGCCTCTAGCCATTTCACGGATGGAGCTAATAGTTCAAATGGTAAAGAATTTAGCAGCATAAATATCAAATCTACGAATGGTTCTGTCTACTTAAATGGGTCTCATCTGAATACTAACAATGCTAGTTCAGGCTACGCTGGAGATATAAATATTAGCGCTCGTAACGAAGTTAGGGTAGAGAATAAAACTCAAATTTCTAGTACTGGAAATTATGGCAGAATTTTTATTGGCAAATCAGAATATGCCAACTTCTCTCCCAGTACAGTGAATATTTTCGATTCTTGGCTAAATAGCGATGTCTTAAGTGGTACAGGTGATGCAGGTAATATTAGTATTGAAGCTGGTGCAATATCCCTAAAAGCAGCTACTCTAAAAACAGATAATAATGGCTTAGGAGAAGCTGGATCTATCGAGATTCATGCTAGTGAGAAAGATATCTCTATTAATGACAGCCAAATAACTAGTGAAAGTAATAGCTTAGTCATTAATCCTAATGATTCCAATACTTACTTTTTACCTGGCTATATTCAAATTACTGCCAATCAAGACTCGGTACAGGTGAATCATTCAAGGGTGAGTACAACTAATACAGGTGGTGGTTATGCTGGAAATATAATTATTAATGCGCTAAATGAGATTTCTCTTATTGACAATTCTGCTAGTGATAGGACTCCAAATAATGGAATTTTTAGTAATGGCTATTTTGGAAATATCTTAATTGGCAATACTTTTGATGAAATGTCAATCATCCCTAATAAAGTCACACTTGACCATACTTTCTTGACCGCTATCAACTTAGTAGAAGGTAATAATCAAGAAAATATCCTTACTAAAGATGCTGGAAATATCATAGTTCAATCTCTTGGAGGCTTATTTCTTACTAGCAGTAATCTAGAAACTGCAACTTATGGTTCAGGGAATGGAGGAAATATTAGCGTTAAGGCTAACTCAGTATCTTTGAGTAACCAAAGTTCTCTATTGGCTAATACTCAAGGATCTGGAAAAGCAGGAAGCGTAACTGTTAACACAACTGGTGGTGCAGTATCGCTTTCTGAAAGCAGTATCAACACTGGTAGCGATGGGCTACTTCCCACAGAACCCCAAAATGTAGAAAAAAAAGAAGGTCAGGGTGGTGGTGATATTAATATCACTGCTAATTCTTTTCTATTAACAAAACACTCTCTTTTAAATGCTAGTACTTTTGGTTCAGGAAACGGTGGTAACGTCTATATTACAGCAGATAAAACAGTATCTTTTACAGACAGTTCTACTTTAAATGCGAGAACTTATTACACTGGAAATGCTGGCAATGTCAATATCAAAACTCAGGAGCTTTCTTTCAGTAATGAATCGCTAATTCAAGCGGAAACTTTTGGCAGTGGTAATGCAGGTAATCTAGAGATAAACACTCAGTTATTGACCTTAAGCAATACATCAAGAATCGATGCTCAAACTTTTGGTAGCGGTAATGCCGGTAATGCCAATATACAAACACAGTCTCTTTCTTTAACAGAGGGTTCGAGAATCAATGCCGATACTTTTGCTAGTGGTAAAGGTGGCAATATTACTATTAATCCTCTTAACTCTCAAGAACAATCTGCTGCTTCTGTCACCATATCTGGTGCATCACCTTTAAATGGATTTTCTAGCGGATTCTTTGTTAATACCGAAAGCGAACAACTAGATGCGGGGCCTGGCGGCAATATAACTATTAATACTGGTAATTTGAACCTTAAAGATGGTGCTGTTTTGAGCGCTTCCTCTAAAAGTAGCGGCAGCGGTGGCAATATCAACGTTAATGTCAATAATATTGATATTGCAGGCGGTGGACAAATTGTTACTAACACCTATAGAAGTGGACAAGCTGGTAACATCAAAATTAATGCAACCGATAATGTTGCGATCGCTGGTCAAGACTTAGCATACGATCAACGACTAAATGAACTAAAAAATCAATTCAATTCAATTAAAGATACCTACGATTTTGTTGTCCCGCAAAATGATAGCGAAATTAAACGCATCCTCGGCTCGATTAATCAATATAGTGGACTATTCGCCAATACAGAAGTAAACTCTACTGGCAATGGTGGGACAATTCATGTTGCATCAGGGCAAGCCATTATTAAAGATGATGCAAAAATCACTGTAGATAGCCAGGGAACAGGTGTCGCAGGTAGTATTAGCATGAGCGCTAATCGCCTTTTTCTGGATAATCAAGCCAAAATTACCGCCGACACCAATAGCGGACAAGGCGGTAGTATTAGCCTCAACTTGCAAGATTTATTGCTGTTTCGTCGCAACAGCGTGGTCTCGACTACCGCAGGCAGACAAGGTGCAGGTGGCGATGGCGGTGCGATCGCCATTAATCTAGATCCCGATCGAGGCTTTATTGTTTCCCCTGCTGTTGAAAATAACGATATCTCTGCGAATGCTTTCTCTGGTAGCGGTGGGACAATCGAAATCAATGCCAAAGGAGTGATTGGGCTAGCAACGCTGACTAGGCAAGAACTTGAGCAGAAATTAGGCACAACCGACCCGGAAAAACTTGACCCCCAATTTCTGCCAACTAACGATATTACAGCGATTTCTCAAACCAACCCCCAATTAAATGGCATAGTCAGCATCAGTTCCCCAGATATTGACCCCAGCAAAGGAATTGTTGCTTTACCAATCAACGCCACTGACCCTTCCCAGCAAATAGCTCAAAGTTGTAGCGCGGTTAATGAAAAAGTGGCTAGTGCATTTACTGATGCTGGGCGTGGTGGTTTACCGCCTAAACCTGACGAATTTCTCAGCAGTGATACTGTTTGGGAAGATATCCGCATCCGGGCTAGTACAACACAGCAGTCAAATTCCATTCCTGCTGCAACTGCAACCCCCGTCAAACAGAAGACGGTATTAATTATGCCTGCGACAGGTTGGGTATTCAACGATAAGGGCGAAGTCACCCTCATATCTCATACACCGAAATCTTCTGCGGCTTGGTTAAATTCCTCTAACTGTGCAGCTAAAACCCGATGACAGTATGTAGTCACGGCTTTAGTCCTGAACTCAACATCAACGCGGATTAAAATAAGCTCTTTTTCTATTCAATTCTCTAACTTTATTTACGGAGTTTTATTAGTTACTTAACACTACTGAAAATCCTCGCCATTTGCCTTAGGAGATGAGTAGAATGTTGAATGATTTTTATCCAAAAATCTACTTATTTTTAATATTTTTACGTATAAATAAGTCTCCACGAGACTTGCGGAACAATACTGACATGGTTCGAGCTAATTGGCAACATTTATGGCAAATAAGGTTAATAATTATACTAACAATGACTACTGCATTGACAAATTCTGCACGCGCTCAAATTATTCCAGATAGCACATTAGGCGCAGAAAGTACAAAATTGATCCCAAATACCAACGTTCAAGGATTACCTGCAACCTTGATTGAAGGCGGAGCTAACAGAGGTATCAATTTATTCCAGAGTTTCTTGCAATTCAACGTCGGTGATGGACAACGAGTCTACTTTGCCAATCCCGCAGGTATTGAAAATATCTTCACTCGCGTCACAGGTAGCGACCCCTCAAAGATTTTCGGGACTTTAGGTGTGGATGGCAGAGCAAATCTATTCTTCCTTAATCCCAATGGTATTATTTTTGGGTCGAATGCTCGTTTAGATGTTGCAGGTTCGTTTCTGGCGACGACAGCCAATAGCTTTGTCTTTGAAAATGGCTTGAAGTTCAGCGCCGCTCATCCTGAAACAGCGCCACTACTCACAGTCAACTTGCGTCCGGGGTTGCAGTTTGATGGAAATCAGTCGGGAAGTATTAGTAATAGCGGGAATTTAAGCGTTGGGCAAGATTTGAGCTTCATCGCTGGTAATCTCGACTTACAAGGTAGTTTACAAGCGGGTGGAGATGTAACTATTGAAGCCCCTGGTGATATTGATGTAGCTAATATCAAAGCTTCTAGTAATTCTAATAATAATGACTATAGCCGCATCAGTATCAACTCTACTGGTGGTTCTATCTATTTAAATGGCTCTAATTTAAATATTAGTAATATTGGCGGCTCTGGCTATGCAGGAGATATAGCTATTAATGCGCGTCAAGAAGTCAGGATTGAGAACTCAAGCAAAATCTCCAGTACCGGTAATCTTGGCAGAATATTTATTGGAGCTTCAGAATATGCAGACTTTTCTCCCCAAAAAGTCACGATTGAAAACTCCCAAATAAATAATAGTAATTTTGTGGATGGTAATGATGTCGGAAATATAGTAGTTAAATCTCTAGGAGATTTATTGATAAATAACAGTAATCTGGAAACTACAACTTATAGTGCAGGGAAGGGAGGAGACATTAATGTTGAGGCTAGCTCAGTATCTCTTAATAATAACAGTTCTCTATTAGCTAATACTCAAGGAACTGGAAAAGCAGGAAGCATAACTGTTAACACAACTGGTGGTGCAGTCTCGCTTTCCGAGAGTAGTATAAACACTGGCACTAATAAAATTACCGTAGCTCTGCAAAATTTATCTCATCAAGAAGGTGCTGGTGGTGGTGATATTCATATAAATGCTGATTCTTTGTTTTTAACAAACCACTCTATTTTAAATGCTAGTACCTTGGGTTCAGGAGATAGCGGTAATGTCTATATTACGGCAGAGAAAACAGTATCTTTTACAGATAACTCTATTTTAAATGCTAGAACTTATTTGCAGGGAAATGCAGGTAATGTCAACATCAAGGCTCAGGAAATTTCTTTTAGTAATGAATCACTGATTCAAGCTACAACTTTTGGCAGTGGCAACGCAGGTAATTTGAATATAATTACTCAGTCATTATCTTTAAGTGATATATCAAGAATTGATGGCCAAACTTTTGGCAGTGGTGATGCAGGTAATATCAATATCAAAACACAGTCTCTTTCCCTAACAGAGGGAGCAAGAATTAATGCTGAAACTTTTGGTAGTGGTAAAGGTGGCAATATTACTATTAACCCTCTCAACGATGAAGATCAAGCGGCTGCTTCTGTTACTATTTCTGGGGCAGCACCTTTGATTAGATTTTCCAGTGGATTATCTGTGAATACTGAAAGTGAAAATCCAGATGCTGGTTCTGGTGGCAATATCACTATTAAAACTGGCAATCTAACTATTAGTGATGGAGGTGTTTTGAGCGCTCCTTCTAAAAGTAGCGGTCGTGGCGGAAATATTGATATTGATGTAAATAATCTTGAGCTTACAGGTGGGGGACAAATTATCACTAACGCCTATAGAAGTGGACAAGCCGGTAGTATCAAAATTAGTGCAAGCAATAATATTAAGATTGCTGGACAAAATTATGAATATGAACAACGCTTTAATGAACTGAAAAGCCGACTTGATATCCTGAAAGCTATCTACGATGCTTTTATAGCTGAAAATGACCAAGAACCTAGAAATATACTCGACCCGATTAGTAACTTAATTAATAACTTGAGTGCATTGTTGGAAAACCCTAGTTCCAATCAACTAGTTAATGAACTGAAACAACGAATCGATCAATTTAAAAATAGCTATGATTTTCTTCTGGTTGCAAGTAACCCAGAAATTAGTAACATACTCGAACCAATTAAGAACTTGATTAATAACTTAAATGGACTCGATCAAATTATAATTGCTGCGCAAGACCCTACTTACGTTCAACAATTCAATGAACTAAAACAGCAACTTTATCAAATTAAAGATAGCTACAATTTTGTTGTCCCGCAAAATGATGGCGAAATTAAACGCATCCTCGGCCCGATTAATCAATATAGTGGACTGTTCGCCAATACAGAAGTAAACTCTACTGGCAATGGTGGGACAATTCATGTTGCATCAGGGCAAGCCATTATTAAAGATGATGCAAAAATCACTGTAGATAGCCAGGGAACAGGTGTCGCAGGTAGTATTAGCATGAGCGCTAATCGCCTTTTTCTGGATAATCAAGCCAAAATTACCGCCGACACCAATAGCGGACAAGGCGGTAGTATTAGCCTCAACTTGCAAGATTTATTGCTGTTTCGTCGCAACAGCGTGGTCTCGACTACCGCAGGCAGACAAGGTGCAGGTGGCGATGGCGGTGCGATCGCCATTAATCTAGATCCTAACCGAGGCTTTATTGTCTCTCCTTCTGTCGAAAATAACGATATCTCTGCGAATGCTTTCTCTGGTAGTGGTGGGACAATCGAAATCAATGCCAAAGGAGTGATTGGGCTAGCAACCCTGACTAGGCAAGAACTTGAGCAGAAATTAGGCACAACCGACCCAGAAAAACTTGACCCACAATTTCTGCCAACTAACGATATTACAGCAATTTCCCAAACCAACCCCCAATTAAACGGCATAGTCAGCATCAGTTCGCCAGATATTGACCCCAGCAAAGGAATAGTTTCTTTGCCAATCAACGCCACTGACCCTTCCCAGCAAATCGCCCAAAGCTGTAGCGCTGTTAATGAAAAAGTGGCTAGTGCATTTACTGATGCTGGGCGTGGTGGTTTACCGCCTAAACCTGACGAATTTCTCAGCAGTGATACTGTTTGGGAAGATATCCGCATCCGGGCTGACACTACACAGCAGACAGCTTTAACTTCTACTGCAACCCCCGTCAAACGGAAGACAGCATTAATTATGCCTGCGACAGGTTGGGTATTCAATGACAAGGGCGAAGTTACGCTGATTTCTTATACACCTAAATCTTCTGCTGCTTGGCTGAATTCTTCTAACTGTTTTGCTGGGAATAATTAAGGGTTTTAAAAGTAACCGCCAAGTTCGCCAAGAATTATTTGCCCAGAATCTCTAGTTGTGTACTCTGCGCCCACCGAAGTTTGCTCAACGGGGGGAACCCCCGCACCGCAACTTCTCTCTGCGTTCTTGGCGTAATATTCCTTTTTAAAATCTATATTCACGACTAAATAAAATAACTGTATTTATATATGTATTCGTTGCAAAAAAAATCTAGATTTCAAACTCACAAATTTCAAGCTTCAAATCTTATAAATTGGTTCATATTCACCTTTTTCTTACTCAACTTTCTCACTCCTAAGTCACTAGCACAAACTCCAGCTAACCCACCTGTACAAGACATAGACCGCCAAATCGAACAACCAACTCCCCCAACTCCCACACTACCAAAACTCCCGAATCTCGAAGAGTTATTTCCATCTCCACCCGTCACTACTCCCACATTTCCAACTGGCGAAACAGTTCCTAGAGATTTACCAGGAACAATTCAAGTGACTGGTTTTGATGTGGTGGGTAGCACTGTCTTTAATAAACAAGAATTAGATGCAGCACTCAAAGAATTTATCAATAAACCCATTACTTTTACTCAACTATTAGAGGTGGCAGATAAAATTACTGAACTTTACACCAAAGGTTGCCAAGCTGAAAATAAAAATTCAGATTTACCTTGTTACGTTAACTCAGGCGCATATATTCCTTCAGACCAAACTTTCAAAGCAGAAGGTGGGATAGTCAAAATTCAAGTTGTGGAAGGTAGTTTAGAAAGTATAGAGGTTCGCGGTACAAGAAGACTCAATCCTAACTATGTGAGAAGTCGCCTTGCTTTAGCTACAGATAAGCCTTTAAATTTAAAAAAATTACTGCAAGCTTTGCAACTATTACAATTAGATCCATTAATTAAAAATATCTCTGCGGAATTAGGTAATGGTGTTAATCCTGGTGCCAGTGTATTATCTGTGCAAGTCGCAGAAGCAAAAACATTTAGCGCTCAAATTAACTTAAATAATAACCGTACACCAGGCATAGGTAGTTTTGAACGACAAATCCAACTTAACCAAGCAAATCTATTGGGTTTAGGAGATGGATTAAGCATTGGTTATGCCAACACCGATGGGAGTAATAGTGTAGATGTCAGCTATAAATTACCCGTCAATCCCCACAATGGTACTTTGCAATTTAACTATAGCTATGCATCCAGTAATGTAATTGAAAAACCCTTCAATGTTTTAGATATTGAAGGTACTTCCCAAGAGTATGGCGTTACTTTTCGCCAACCATTAGTCCAAACTCCTACTACCGAATTTGCAGTGGGAATTAGCGCAACTCATCGAGATAGTGATGTCGGCTTTTTAGAGGCACAAATAGGAGAAAGATTGCCTTTTCCTTCTACGGGTGCAGATGCAAATGGGAAGACGAAAGTAACTATATTGCGGTTGTTTCAAGACTGGACTCAGCGTAGTAGTAAGCAAGTACTAGCGGCGCGATCGCAATTAAGTTTGGGTATAGATGCATTAGATGCCACAATTAACGAAGATGCGCCCGATGGTAGATTTTTCGCTTGGCGCGGACAGGCACAATGGGTGCGACTGCTAGCACCAGAAACGTTATTTTTAGTACGTGCAGATTTACAATTAGCCGATAGACCGCTATTAGCTTCCGAACAGATTGGTTTAGGAGGACAAGCAACAGTTCGCGGTTATCGTCAAGACCAAATATTAGCAGATAACGGCTTTTTGGCAACTGCGGAATTGCGTTATCCAGTGTTGCGTGTACCAGAAATTCAAGGATTATTACAAGTTACTCCATTTATAGATTTTGGTACAGCTTGGAATATTTCTCAACCAGGAAGAACTACGATTAATCCCGATACTATCGCCTCAACTGGAATCGGATTGCTGTGGCAACAGAACAATTTAACAGCCCGTTTTGATTGCGGTATTCCACTGGGTATTGATATTCCTAATAAAAATACTTGGCAAGAAAACGGACTCTATTTTTCTATCATTTATACTCAACCATTTTAGGTAAATATTTATGTCTTTATTCTTACTTTTAACTTCCCTATATCTCAATCATTCTGTTAATTTAATTAATCCAATTTCTCCTATAGTCGCAGTCATCAACCCACAGGTATCACAAACTCAAATTGCAAATGGTAAGGAATTATTAGATAGAGGCTTAGTAGCATACCAAAAAGAACAATATTCTCCAGCGCTAAAGATTTTTCAACAGGCGAATGAATCGTTTCAAGCTACAGGAGATAAACTCAATCAAGCGCTGATATTAAACTATCTTTCCTTAACTTATCAACAGTTAGGACAGTTAGCTGATGCTCAACAGGCTACAGAGCAAAGTTTGCAGTTATTACAAAGCAAAAGTAATACCAAAGATTATTTATCGATTCGTGCCCAAGCCCTGAATACTCAAGGACAGTTACAACTAGCACGCGGAGAAACAGAAAAAGCTTTAACTAGTTGGCAAGAGGCAACAGCTACTTATGGTAAAATTGGTGATGAATCAGGTAAAATTGGTAGCAAAATCAATCAAGCTCAAGCACTACAAACATTAGGGCTTTACCGTCGGGCTACTAGCATTTTAGAGGAAATTAAGCTGACTTTAGATAAACAACCAGACTCTCCCTTGAAAGTGACTGGATTGCTGAGTCTTGGTAATAGCTTACGTGTAGTTGGAGATGTTGATAAATCTCGGCAGATATTAGATCAAAGTTGTCAGATACAAGCAAAAATATCGCAAACTGAGGAAGTTTGTAATTTAAAGTTAAGTTTAGGTAACAAAGCCGAAGTACAGCAAAATAGCGAACAAGAAAAGCTAGCAGAAATTCTCTTAAGTTTGGGAAATACTGTCCAAGAAAAGCAAAACACCGAAGAAGCAATTCAATTTTACGAACGCGCTGCTAGTATTTCCCAAAAGCCGACAACACAGTTACCAGCACAATTAAATCAACTACGGCTGTTAGTTCAATCTCAGTCAAAAGAACAATCGCCAGAAATTCTCTCTCAAATCGAAAATTTATCAGCAAAGTTTGAAAGTTTACCAGCAAGTCGTAGTAGTGTTTATGCTCGAATTAACTTTGCTCAAACTCTACTTAAACTTTCAAAAACAGGAGTGCTAGCAAAGGGAAGTATTGTCCAAAACACCTGCACATCTGCTGATTCTCTCTGCACGGCGGCTAAAGTTGTCGCTACAGGTTTTCAGCAAGCTAAAACTTTGGAAGATGTACGCGCACAAGCTTATGCTTTAGGTACTTTAGGGAGCTTATACGAACAAACTCAGCAATGGACGGAAGCTCAAACCTTGACTCAGCAAGCGCTAAAATTAGCAGAAGGCATTCAGGCGCGGGATATAGCTTATCGTTGGCAATGGCAGTTAGGAAGGATTCTCAGCGCTGCCGGTAATACTCAAGGTAACGAGCTAGGTGCGATCGCAGCTTACGATCAAGCAGTCAAGAATTTAAAATCTATCCGCCGTGACTTAGTTACCGTTAATCGTGATGCTCAATTTTCTTTTCGGGATGAAGTAGAACCAGTCTACCGCGAGTATGTGAGTTTGCTTTTACCAGCAACTGGGGAACCTAGTTCAAAAAATTTAGATAAAGCGAGAAAAGTTATTGAATCATTACAGTTAGCAGAACTCGATAACTTTTTCCGCAAAGCCTGTGTAGATGCCAAACCCGTGCAAATTGATGAAATCGATCGACAGAAACAAACAGCTGTAATTTATCCTGTGGTTTTAAGCGATCGCTTATCTATTATTCTCTCATTACCGCATCAGCAGAAAGAGAAATCTCTGAAATTGCATACAGTTATTCTGCCTAAAAATACATTTGAAGATAAAATTAAAGAACTGCATCGAAAAATATTTTTTAGAAGTTCTCGTGAGTTTGTAGAAACTTCCCAGCAAGTATACGAATGGTTGATTCGCCCAATCGAATCAGATTTACAAAATAGTGGTGTCAAAAATATCGTTTTTGTCTTAGATGGAACATTGCAGAGTATCCCGATTGCGGCTCTTTACGATCGAGAAAAAAAGCAATATTTGATTGAGAAGAAATATAACATCGCTAACACACCAGGCTTAGAGTTATTACCTCCTCAACCTTTAACAAACAAACGATTACAAGCAGTAATTGGAGGACTCAGTGAAGCTCGTGATAACTTTCCGGCATTACCTGGAGTGAAATATGAGCTTGAGCAAATCAAAGGTATATTTTCGACAGCCGGAAATTTTCTTGATAATAATTTTACTCTGCAAAAAATTGAAGAAGCTGTTAAGTCTTTTCCAGGCGGGATATTACACCTTGCAACTCATGGTAAGTTTAGTTCAAAAGCAGAAGATACCTTCATTTTGACTTGGAATCAACGGTTAAATGTGAACGATTTTAGTTCTGTATTAAAAACCCGCGAGACAAATCAACAAACTGCAATAGATTTACTTGTCTTGAGTGCTTGCGAAACAGCCGCAGGTGATAGCCGCGCCGCCTTAGGATTAGCAGGAATTGCCGTACAGTCTGGCGCACGCAGTACATTGGCAACTCTTTGGAGTGTGAATGATGAAGCAACTGCGGCTCTCATGATTCAGTTTTACAAAGAAATGGCTCACAAGCAAAAAAAAGCTGAAGCTTTGCGTAATGCCCAATTATTTCTACTTTCAGGCGAGTTAAATCCTAAATTTAAACATCCCTATTACTGGGCACCTTTTGTTTTAGTAGGTAACTGGCAATAAAGCTAGATATTGAAGTACTCCAAATAGATTTGCTTTTAATTGGATATTTTGCGATCGCTCACATTTTCCAATTTATATCAATTCAAATAAATAATGTTTGCGACACATCAATATATTCTAGAGGGCAAGGCAATGCCCACCTGTGTCAACTTAAGCTTAGATGTATACAGCGTAAGTCTTTGAAGTTATCTCTTTTAGCACCATAAACTTTTGATCCCCCCTAACCCCCCTTAAAAAAGGGGGGAAAAGAATCAAAGTCCCCCTTAAAAAGGGGGATTTAGGGGGATCAAATATCTTGAGCAACAAAGCCTTTCACGTTAAGTTGACACCAATGGGCAATGCCTTGCCCCTACCATCTGTCGCATTCTTTTTTCAAATTGGTATTAGCAGTATTGGGAAAATCACTAAAGACGCCATCAACACCTAAGCTGAAAAATAGCTCATATTCTTTTTGGGGATTATCTTGAAAATCGAGGGGTAAAAATAAATCTTCATTGCGGAAAGTCCAAGCATGAACTAGCAAACCAGCTGCATGAGCATGGGTAATTAAAGATGTAGGAGAGCGCAATTTACCATTACTATCTCTAGGCACAAGCAGATTTTTATGAACCCCAATCGCCTTTGCATATTCAGCAATCTCTCTTAAACCTGATGCTGTTATCAAGTCTGCATAGGTGCGACTATCACCATTCACAATAAAATCATAAGGCTTTCCAGTGTTATTAACTAATTGCACCAAAGGTAAATCAGTTTTTGTTGCTAAATATTTGAGGTTACTGGCTTCAAAAGACTGAATGAAAACAGGTGAATTCGCTCCTTGATAACCGTTCGCCTGTAAACTTGCCAGTAGAGGTTCCTCTAGCGATAATCCAATAGATTGGAAATAAGACGGATGCTTGGTTTCTGGGTAAATGCCAATGATACGACCAACTGCAATACTTTTAGCCTTAGCTAAATTGATGATTTCTTGCAGTGTGGGTATTTCAAATAGTCCATCATAATTTGTATTTTGCGATCGCACTTCGGGAATTCGCTCTTTTGCCCGTAGTGTTTTCAATTCAGCCAGGGAAAAGTCTTCAGTAAACCAGCCTGTTTTGGTTTCTCCATCAATGATTTTGGTAGTTTGGCGTTGAGCAAATTCTGCATGGCTAGCAACATCAGTAGTTTCCGAAATTTCATTTTCGTGACGAGCAATTAATACACCGTCTTTGCTGGCAACTAAATCTGGTTCAATATAGTCAGCACCTAAATCAATGGCTAATTCATAAGCAGCCAATGTATGTTCTGGTCGGTAGCCGCTAGCACCTCTATGTCCAATAATGATTGGGGGTGTACCTTGCAAAGTTGTAGTCATTACCTTACCTTGAAAAATTTTTTTTCTTTGTGTCTCTGTGTCATAGCGGTAAAAAAATCTTGAACCACAGAGACACCAAGACACAAAGCATTTTTAAGTCAGGATTTTTGTGACACGGTACTACGGCTGGATACTGTAACCACTCACATCAACCAATCGATACCCTTGTCCCACTAGTTGATCAAAAGTGCTTTGATACTGAGATGAGGTCAATCCATGTCGTGCTACCCAAGCTGGACTACCAGATTTATCCCAAATAGCTGCATATCTGTCTTGTCCATTCACACTGTAACCGCTGACATGAACTAATCTATACCCCTGTCCCACCAGTTGGTCGAAAGTGGTTTGATATTGAGATGAGGTAAGTCCATGTCGTGCTACCCAAGCTGAACCACCAGATTTTTCCCAAATAGCAGCGTATCTAGCTTGTCCGTTAACACTGTAACCACTCACATCTACTAATCTATAACCTTGTCCCACAAGTTGGTCAAAGGTGCTTTGATATTGAGATGAAGTCAAACCATGTCGCGCTACCCAAGCTGGGCCATTAGATTTATCCCAAATAGCCGCATATCTGTCTTGTCCATTTACACTGTAACCACTGACATTAACTAATCGATATCCTTGCCCAACTAATTGGTCGAAGGTGCTTTGATACTGAGAGGAGGTAAGCCCATGTCGCGCTACCCAAGCTGGCCCGCCGGATTTCACCCAGATAGCCGCATATCTGTCTTGTCCATTCACACCGTAACCATTAACATCAACCAATCGATATCCTTGACCAACTAGTTGATCGAAAGTTGCTTGATATTGATCTGAGGTCATTCCATGTCGCGCTTGCCAAGCTGAACCACCAGACTTCACCCAAATGGCGGCATATCTATCTTGTGTGTTAGCGATCGCTTGGCGTCTGCCTAGAGGAATTCTCTGTGCTAAGATTTCATTCTGCTTAATTACGCCAATATTATCTAAATTACTAGCAGTGTGAACGGGAACTGCAAAAGCAGCACTGAGTAAAGATGACAGTAAAACTGCACTAGAGGCAGTCACAGCTAAAGTGCGTTGAAGCATATCAGTAAAATAAATTTTTCAGAGTGTATATGTGTGGCTTTGTCAGCCACACTACCTATATAGGTTGTTGCTGAATTGTTTATGCAGTACCCAGGTAGCAATACCTCTGTTCTCTCTGTGTCTCTGTGCCCCTGTGGTTCAAGATTTGCCCAATACCCCATTTGCCAACTACTAAATCCGGGGAAAAACCAAAGTTTTTATATATCTCTGTACAGAGGAAAATATAATTTCCCTTGAGTAGGGGTTTGAGATTTCTTAAAACCTATACAGATCAGAATTCCAGATTTTGATAATTAGAAAATAATATCGCAGGGATCAACAATTTATTGTCTATTTCCAAAGTTTTAGCGATCCCAACCTCACTGTTCAGTCTGGAAAATAACTGATTGTAGAACTTGTTGCCAAAATAGCTGTCAACAATAAGTTTTAGGTGGGATGATAAAGTAACAGAGAAAAAGGAGACTAATAATTTTTTTCCCCTTTATCTTCTGGTTGCAGGATAGCATCACAATATCGGATGAGCGTAGTCAAGCGATCGCTAATTGTTTCCAGCCTCGCTTTTGCAGTAGATTCCTGCCGTGCGCCTTGGAAAAACATTATGTCAATTTCCAACAGGCGTAGCTGTTTGCTCATCTCTGTCCGATAAGACTGCTCGTGCGAGTCTACTTCTGTCAAAGGAACAATCTGCTGGGCAAACAATTGCTTTAAGGAGGCTAAACGCTGTCGGAGTTCGGTTGCATCGAGTTTGGTGTTTGTAGCATCAGAGCGAAATTGCTCTAGCAAGCTCACCAATACCTGATAATTATCTTTATTTAGGGACATCCAGTGCTAGTTAAGATAGTATTAAAGTCAAGTAATTTTTTTTCTACAATAAACTTTCTTAAGCTGTTTTTAGAACTAGAAGCCTCAAATCATGCTTTGAGGCTTCATTTGCCAGCAATATATATTCGGGATGATGAAGCTTGAAACTCGCACTGGATGATTACCATAGACAATTAAGGAATCATCCTTAAATGACTTTATCTAAGGGTCTTTGGGCATTAGCATTTTCTATCGGCGATGCTGTTAGTTTTGTCCTTCTCTGAACTTATCCACAGATCACCTCTAGTCCCCTTTGTATGAGCACCATAGTTCTCAATACCTCAGTTGATGTTCCTCTTCCGGAATGGCTCAAGAAATGCATTATCCAGTCATCAGGAAGTAATGGCAATGCAGAAAACGATCGAGGGTATAATGATGCAAATCTAATATGTCGGGCATTTGAATTTGCATATAACCTGCATCAGGGACAATACCGCAAATCTGGCGAACCATACATTTGTCATCCCGTTGCTGTAGCTGGATTACTGCGTGACTTAGGGGGTAGTCCTGCTATGATAGCAGCTGGATTTCTCCATGATGTAGTCGAAGATACAGATATCACAATTGAGCAAATAGAAGAGCTTTTTGGAGCAGAAGTACGGCAATTAGTCGAAGGTGTCACCAAACTTTCTAAAATAAATTTCAAAAGCAAAACTGAAAGTCAAGCAGAAAACTTCCGGCGGATGTTTTTGGCAATGGCACAGGATATTCGAGTGATTGTGGTGAAGTTGGCAGACCGTCTACATAATATGCGAACTTTACAAGTAATGCCAGATGAAAAACGTCGCCGCATTGCGCAAGAAACACGAGATATTTTTGCTCCCTTAGCTAATCGCTTGGGGATTTGGCATTTTAAATGGGAACTAGAAGATTTATCGTTTAAGTATTTAGAGCCAGAAGCTTTCCGCCAAATTCAACAGTATGTTTCGGAAAAACGTACATCGCGAGAAGAAAAATTAGCAAAGGCTACGGCAATTTTGCGCGATCGCTTGCAACAAGCTGGAATAAAATGCCTGGATATCAGCGGCCGTCCGAAGCACCTCTATAGTATTTACCAGAAGATGCAACGACAGCAAAAAGAATTTCATGAAATTTATGATTTAGCAGCGTTGCGGATTATTGTACAAACCAATGAGGAATGCTACCGTGCTTTAGCGGTGGTGCATGATGCCTTTCGCCCAATTCCTGGTAGATTTAAAGATTATATTGGATTACCAAAACCGAACCGTTACCAGTCATTGCATACTGGCGTAATTGGCTTAACTGGTCGTCCTTTAGAAGTGCAAATTCGCACAATGGAAATGCACCATATCGCTGAGTATGGAATTGCCGCCCATTGGATATATAAGGAAACTGGCAGTTCTAACAACAGCCATTTAACAGCAACCGATGAAAAGTTTACTTGGTTGCGGCAATTGTTGGAATGGCAAAGCGATTTAAAGGATGCGCAAGAGTATCTAGATAGCGTCAAAGATAATTTATTTGAAGATGATGTTTATGTTTTCACCCCCAAGGGTGATGTTGTGCCTTTAAGTCCCGGTTCCACTAGTATTGATTTTGCTTATCACATTCATACAGAAGTAGGCAACCACTGCGCAGGGGCCAAGGTGAATGGACGCATGGTGCCACTGTCAACGCGGTTGCACAACGGCGATATTGTGGAAATTATGACGCAAAAGAACAGCCACCCTAGTTTGGATTGGTTGAACTTTGCCAGAACATCCGCCGCCAAATATCGGATTAAACAATGGTACAAGCGATCGCGTCGGGAAGAAAATATTGCTCGTGGTCGGGAATTATTAGAAAAAGAACTTGGTAAAACTGGTTTTGATAGTCTGCTGAAATCAGACGCAATGCAGTCTGTATCCGAAAAATGTAACTACCACAGTGTGGAAGATTTACTTGCAGGTTTGGGTTACGGTGAAATCACCCTCAATCTGGTATTGAACCGTTGGCGAGAGGTAGTCAAAGCCCAACAACCTATGGTTGTTGTACCGCCATATCTGCCAAAAGAGTCAGCCACAGCAAAAGCTTTGCGAGACGCACCTGCAACTCATTCACGCTCCACTGATTCGCCAATTCATGGGGTAGAAGGTTTGGTGTATCATCTAGCTGGGTGTTGTACCCCGATTCCAGGCGAACCAATTATCGGTGTAGTCACAAGGGGTAAGGGAATTTCTATTCATCGCCAAGGGTGTCATAATCTCGAAAGCGTGGAGTATGAACGCCTAGTACCAGTTAGCTGGAACGCAGCAGCAGAACATAGTTCTCGTCCTCATACTTACCCAGTGAATGTCCAAATTGAAGCACTTGACCGCGTAGGCGTTTTAAAAGATATTTTATCTCGGTTAAGCGACCAGGGGATCAATGTCCGCTATGCTCAGGTAAAAACTGCAATTGGACAACCAGCTTTAATAGACTTGGGTATAGATATACGCGATCGCCCACAGCTAGAACAAGTGTTTATCCAAATTAAAAAAATGAGCGACATTCTCAATATACGTCGCGTTGGTCAAATTGACGAGTAATAGAGGCACTGAAGCCCCTATATTATTCATTGGTTGCGTTCAAGCCGAATAACGCACCAATTGAATCTTTGATTAGGAGCATGATTTAGCTGGGGCTTGTAGCAATTCAATATTTCTAATCTGAAGAATGCCGCTAGTTTCAAATTGCACAGTAATTTGAACCTTAGCAGAATCAGTTTCTTTCTTAAAATGCGCGCGTGCTTCATACGGCTGAAAATCTTCGCTTGGAGAAATAGCTGTAGACTTATATCTTGTGGTTGTACCCCACTATCCTTTCCGGCTGGTTTCTAAACTTAATTGAATTGACTTTTCTGTATTTAAGTTAGTCCGCTACAATAATCCAAACTTGAAGTAGAGATCCTTGCAGTTACCTCGTTATCCTACTTCTAGATAATTTAATACACCAAGTAATGTTAAAATTTTTCGCAGACCGGGGTGGCACATTTACAGATATTGTCGCTGTTACTAATAATCGGGCAATTATAGAAAGAATTTCAAAACATCCCGAACGTTTTTTAATTGTGCCTCTGCCTAATCACGAATGGATTATAGTCTATAAATTACTTTCAGAAAATCCCGAACAATATCAAGATGCAGCAATCCAAGGTATTCGGGATATTATCGGTCTTAACAGTAACGAACCTATCCCTACTGAAATTATAGAAGTAGTCAAAATGGGGACAACAGTAGCTACAAATGCACTGTTAGAAAGAAAAGGTGATAGAGTAGCCCTTTTCATCACCAAAGGATTTAAAGATGCATTGCGAATTGGCTACCAAAACCGTCCTGATATTTTTGCCCGTCAGATCATTTTACCAACCATGCTTTATGAGCAGGTGGTTGAGGTAGACGAACGCTATGATGCTTATGGGAAAGAATTAATTCCTGTAAATAGCGAACAAGCAAAAAAAGACTTACAAGCAGTTTACAACACAGGGATTCGGAGTTGTGCCATTGTATTTATGCATAGCGATCGCTATCATGGGCACGAACAACAAGTTGAGCGACTTGCCCAAGAAATTGGATTTACGCAAATATCAGTATCTCACAAAGTTAGCCCTTTAATGAAATTGGTTAGCCGAGGTGATACAACAGTTGTAGATGCTTATTTAACTCCGATTTTGCGGCGCTATGTTAACCAAGTAGCTAGTCAGTTACCTGGAGTCAGATTGATGTTTATGAAGTCTGATGGCGGTTTAGTTGCAGCCGAACAATTTCAAGGTAAAGATAGCATTTTAAGCGGCCCGGCTGGCGGAATTGTTGGTGCAGTTCAAACTAGTAAAAGAGCAGGTTTCGACTTAGTCATTACCTTTGATATGGGCGGAACCAGTACCGATGTTGCCCATTTTAAAGGCGAGTATGAACGACAGTTAGAATCAGAAATTGCTGGCGCGAGAATGCGAGTTCCCGTATTAGCGATAAATACCATTGCAGCTGGTGGCGGTTCAATTTTATTTTTTGATGGTTCTAGTTATCGCGTTGGGCCGGAATCGGCGGGTTCAAATCCCGGGCCTGCTTGTTATCGGCGTGGTGGCCCTTTAGCGGTGACTGATGCTAATGTCATGTTAGGCAAAATTCATCCGCAATATTTTCCTTCAGTCTTTGGAACTGAGGGTAATTTAGCATTAGATAAAGATATTGTCATATCTAAATTTCAACAATTAGCTCAAGAAATTGCAACAGCCACAGGAAACACTCCTACCCCCGAACACGTAGCTGCGGGTTTTATTGCTATTGCTGTAGAAAATATGGCAAATGCAATTAAAAAGATTAGTCTACAACGAGGTTATGATGTCACTCAATATGTGCTTTGTTGTTTTGGCGGCGCAGGTGGACAAGTTGCTTGTTTAATTGCCAATACTTTAGGGATGAAAACTATATTTCTACATCCTTATGCTGGAGTTCTCTCTGCTTACGGAATGGGATTAGCAGATGTCCGCGCCATCAGAGAAAAGGGAGTAGAACAGCCTTTAACTCCAGCATTAATTCCGCAATTACAACAGTTAATGGAGAGTTTAGCAATTCAGGCGAGAAGTGAACTCAGCGATTATGAAGATAGCAGTCAAAATCAAGTAGTTCAAAAATTAAATTTAAAATATGAAGCTACAAACTCTACTTTGAGCGTTGATTTCGTCTCTGAAGTGGCAATAATGCGAGAAAAATTTGAGGTTGAACATAAATCTCGCTACGGCTTTATTCAATTAGAAAAAAGCCTAATTGTTGAATCTGTATCAGTGGAAGTAATTCAGAAAATGGATACTCCCGAAGAACCCTTAATTATTCGTAAACGTCCGTTAAATGCAGCCCCCCAATCTGTTGAAATAGTCAAGATGTTTGCTGCTGAACAATGGCATGATACACCAGTTTATCGGCGGGAAGATTTACAACCTGAAGATAGTATTCATGGGCCTGCGATTATTGCCGAAAAAATCAGCACAATTATAGTGGAACCGGGATGGAAAGCAATATTAACGCAACGCAATCATTTAATTTTACAATTTAAAAATTGAAGTTATTTAGTAAGTAATAAGTAAGTCTTAAATGTAGTCTTAAATGTAGGGTGTGTTGTCGCGCAGCGCAACGCACCGACACACCATTAACCTTTAAAGGTGCGTTAGCCTACGGCATAACACACCCTACCGATAATTTATATTTCTTTGCATATATTGGATTTTTCTCGTCTACTTACTTATGCAAAAAGAAATTATTTGACTGTATGCTGAAAAGTTCAGATCTCCTGCTTCCAGGGATCTGAACTTAAGTGGAAAATAAAGTTAAACTGCCAACTTTTCGCCCCGAATCGAGTAATCCAACAACTCCATCGGATGAATTACAGAAATATTCTTACCTTGCAACTGCAAATGCTTAGTAATCTGTAACGTACAGCCAGGATTAGCAGAAGCAATTAAATTAGCACCAGTATTGAGCAAATTCTGTACCTTTTGCTGACCTAGTTCTTCTGCAACTTCCGGTTGCAGCATATTATAAACACCCGCACTGCCACAACACAAAGCAGCATCCAAGGGTTCTTTTAACTTCACACCAGGAATTTGTCGCAATAACTGACGCGGTTGCACGCTAATTTTTTGTCCGTGTAATAAATGACAAGCATCTTGATAAACCAAATTCAAAGGTTTATCTGTTATCGGCAATAGTTTCGCTGTTAAACCCACAGTTGCCAAAAATTCTTGAGCATCTTTTACCTTAGCCGCAAATTCTTTCGCCTTTTCTCGATATTCTGAGTCATCTTCTAAAATGTGACCGTACTCTTTCAATGTATGTCCGCAACCAGCAGCATTGATAATGACAAAATCTACATCAGTCTTTGCAAAACTATCAATCATCTGTCTGGCTAAAGCTTTCGCTTGTTCGGTTTGTCCTTGGTGTTCGGGAAGGGCCGCACAACAACCTTGCGATTGCGGAATCACAACTTCACAACCATTCGCTGTCAATACCCGCACCGTAGCTTCATTAACGGGAGAGAAAAATAGCCGTTGCACACATCCCAAAATTACCCCGACTCGGTAACGCTTCTTACCCTGTGCTGGAATAACCGTCGGTAAATTATTTTGAAAAGTTTTCAAAGTAATTTCTGGCAGAATTGATTCCATTGCTGCCAAACGAGGAGATATATTTTTGAGTAAACCCGTAGCGCGAATGAATTTGGAAACACCCAACTTTTGATAAAGCAATAATGGTACGAGTAAAATTCTCAAAATATCAGGGTTGGGAAACAGAGAAAATATGAGTTGACGAACTAATTTATCTGGCAAACTGCGCGTATAGTTACGTTCAACTTGGTGACGAGTTGCAGAAATTAACTTGTCATACTGTACACCAGAAGGACAAGTTGTTACACAAGCCAGACACCCCAAACAAGAATCAAAATGTTCTACCGTTGCCGTATTAAGTGCAATTTCACCTTCATTAATTGCATCCATTAAATAGATGCGTCCTCTGGGAGAATCCATCTCCTTACCCAGCACCCGATAACTAGGACAAGTCGAAAGACAAAATCCACAATGCACACAACTATCAATTAACTTTGGATCTGGTGGATGATTTCCATCGAAACCCTGTAAATTCTTCAAACTTGCCGTATTATTAACATAATTTTCTGAAACTTGCATAAAACCCCTATCCCCTCTCTCTTGGCTTCCTTGGCTACGCCAGTTGCTTCAAGCCGGGAAACCCGTCCAACGCACTGGCTCGTCTTGGCGGTTCGTTTAAAACCTAAATTCCACCCACAAATCGACCAGGACTTAAAATATTCTTACTGTCAAACTGTGCTTTGATACGGCGCATCAAATCCAAAGCATTACCCGTATATCCCCACACATCAGATTTCTCTTTTACTGTATTTGGTGCTTCTAAAATAGAAAGAAACCCACTATGAACTTGGCAGATATCGCGCATTTTCAAAGCTTGTTTTTGGCTATTTAAACTCAAAACTCCCAATCCACTACTAATGTGAATCAACCCCATTTCTACTTTATTTAAAACTTCAACAGCAGCACTAGGTAATACTCCTATTTTGCAAGTAATCGGGAAATCTGTAACAGAAGAGTGCATTTGTTCTGGCAATCTCTGCCATAAATTAGCTTCATCCTTGGCTACATAAAGGTTTCCAGCTAATTCTAATTGTTGCCCAACTTCCAACATTCGATTTGCTTGTTCGTTGACACTTTCGCTAATACTTTGAAACCGGGTAATTAATCCCAATCCTTTACCCAAACCTAAGCTAGATACGAGTTTAGTAGATAGTAAATCAGCTTGGGTTGGTGTTAACGCCGAACCTCGTAAAGTAGCAGCAGCGTTAGATATCGTCTCTGCTGTGCCAGTTAGTACCACCGTTGCTGAAGCTTCTTGCTGCGGGTAAACTCTGAATGTTACTTGAGTGATAATCCCCAATGAGCCATAAGACCCAGTAAACAACTTCATCAGGTCATATCCTGCGACATTTTTCACTACTCTTCCCCCAGCTTTGGCAATTTGACCATCAGCACGTACAAAGGTAATACCTAGCAACTGGTCGCGCACACTACCATAACGTTGTCTGAGGGAACCTGTATTAGCTGTAGCAACTATACCGCCAATGGTTGCCAACTCTGGTGCAGTGGGGTCAAGCGCCAAAAATTGCCGAGATTTTGCCAAAATTCCTTGGAGTTCGGAGAACTTCATGCCAGCTTCTACCGTGACAGTCAAATCTCCAACGGCGTGTTCAATCAGTTGATTGATGCGTTCTGTACTCACTACCACATCAATATCCTGAGCCAAACCACCCCAGCTAAGTTTGCTACTACTACCACAGGGGAGGACACGCCAATTTTGGCGGTGTGCTTCTGCAATAATGGCGGCTAGTTGTTCTTGAGTGCGGGGATAGACAATACAACTGGGGTATCTACCAGTAGCCATTGCCTTTTGGATAGATTCTTTACGTGTGGGTTCAAGATTTTCCCAGAGATAGACAGCATTTTCTTCATTGACGATAGATGCCAGACTAGAAGCGATCGCTTTCATCAGTTTATTTTTTACGCCCTATCTCTAATTTACTGGCTAACTTCACTAAAAAAGTGCTGAGTGCCTTTAGCTATTGGAACTTTTCTCAGGCAATAAGGAATTTCCATGTTTAGGGGCTGCGAAAATGCGGCAATTTTAGAATATAAAGTTTCTAATTTAACTTAATACTCGATAAAAATTTTTAAGTATAAACACGGAAGAAATAACACTAATGATGACTTAAGCTGACTATAGGAAATTGTCATCTTAAAATCTATATTAGTCATATTTGACCGATATAGGCGTTATATGACCATAAATCGTATATTTATTTTTCAGGGTAGCAATGTCATCAATCTATCACCATACCACATCAGATCGGTCTGATGTGAGACAGCATTTACGCTTATCTGAGTATGATATCTTCATGAATAAGCAATTATACTAAAAACTGCTATTAGCGTTCTAGTAGTAAAGATTATTTCGTCCTCTTTATTCATCTTTGCACTTTTTGATGAGAGCAATTGCGATCTTGAAGTGCTATAGCTTGGTGTTAACAGTAATATTTCCTAGATAGCTTTTACTGAAAACGCTGTAATTTTTGATTCTTCAGATGAATAATTAGATTAAGAGGAATTTAGAATTTCCATTCTATCAGCCTTATGGAGAATAATTGAGCTAGACGATAATTATTCTTGACATTTTTAACTCTTCAACTGAATGAGTTGCTACAGCATTAATGTAGTTATTAAAAGTTGCCAATATGCCTGTATTAGACTATGTCATCCAAGACTTTATCTTGACTTTTGCTCCTCACACACCTTTAAAAGAAATTCTCATTTATATGGGACAAGCAGGAGAAAACATTGGCATAGATAATGGCTCATTTGTGGCTGCTCACAGTTTACATACTTACCGCAGCCAAGTTAAAGTAGTTGCAGGACAATCGCTGCCTACTTTCAATCATCTTGGTGTTAGCAAAAAAACTTCACCAAATAATCAAATTAATCGGCCTATTGATTGCATATATGTTGTAGATAAATTGCAATTATTAGGTATAGTTACACTTGCTGACGTAATCAGGCTTATTAATTCTGGAATGAATTTGGCAGCAGTTAAACTTGCTGAAGTGATGAGAGAACCTGTGATTACTTTAGCGGCAGATTTTGATGTTAATAAAACATTGACTCTCATACAGCAGTATGGCATAACTCATCTACCAATTGTGAATGAGCAAGGACAATTATTAGGAATTGTTACACCAGAAAGCCTGGCTTTTGGTTTGCAAAAAGAACTTGCCAAAATCACAGAAAATTTGCAATTAGAAATTGCACAACGTTGTTCATTAGAAATGAGCTTAAAAAAAGCTGAAGAAGAGTCAGAAAGACGCATTGATCGAGCAACTACAGAATTAATAGCAGCTAATAAGCAGTTGCAACAAGGAATATGCGATCGCATTACTATAGAAGCACAACTCCTGCAAACTACTTCTGAACTACAAGAAATATTTCAAGTATTTCCCGATCTATATTTTCGGCTCGATCAAGATGGGACAATTCTGAGTTACTACGCTAAACAAACTTCAGAATTTTATCTACCTCCAGAAGATTTTATCGGCAAAAAAATGCAAGAGGTTTTCCCAGCGAATGTTGGTGCTAAATTCCTCAAAGCTATTTTGCAAGTACAGCAAACAAATTCCCTTGTAGCAATTGAATATTCTTTGCTAATAGCGGGAGAAGAAGCAACTTTTGAAGCACGGCTATTACCATCAGTTCAGCATCAAATCATTGCCATTATCCGCAATATTTCTGAATGCAAGCAAGTACAAGAAGCATTGCAGAAAGCTAAAGGAGAACTAGAAATTCGCATTGAAGAGAGAACACAAGAATTAAAAGATACTAATAGCCGTTTGCTACAAGAAATTAGTGAACGCCAGCGTATCGAAGAGGCCTTACGATATCGGGTTGAACTTGAAAAACTGATTACTGCTATATCAACCCATTTTATTAATCTTGCTCCTGATGAGATTGAGAACGGTATTAACCAAGCATTACAGCTAATTGGCGAAGTTACTAATGTCGATTGTGCTTATGTATTTGTACTTGATGAAGATACTAAGATAGACGATACCTATAAATGGTATGCCGATGGTATAGAAAAGCAAATTGATAACTTACAAGATATTAGAGATGTAGTTTTATCCTGGGGAAGAGAAAAACTAAGTAACTTTGAAACTCTTCATCTTCCTCATGTTAATGACTTGCTAGTGACAGTCAGCACAACAAAACTAGATTTAACTACACAAAATATTCAATCACTAATTATTGTGCCCATAGTATGTAGTGGTTTGCTGATTGGCTATTTAGAATTTGACTCAGTTAAAACTACAAAAACTTGGACAGCAGATAGTATTACCATGCTAAAAATGGTAGGAGAAATTCTCGGAAATGCTTTAGAACGCAAGCGTGTAGAGCAAGCACTCAGAATCAGTGAAGAAAGATATATTCGAGCCATTAATGCGGGGAAAGTAGGTATATGGGAATGGAATATTAAAACTAATGAAATTTACATAGATCCCAACTTGCAAGCTATGCTTGGCTATACAGATCAGGAAATCCCTAAATCTTATGATGAATGGTTAAATTTTGTTCATCCTGATGATATTGAGTATGTAAAAAATGCCCTAAATCAGTATTTAGCAGGAATCACTCCGAAATACGAAATTGAGCATCGAATGCTTAACAAAGATGGTAGCTGTATATGGTTCCTCAGCCGTGGTACATTCCTTTGTGATACCCAAAGCAATGAGTGTTTTATAGCTGGTTCAAATACTGATATTACTGCTAGAACACAAGTAGAAAATAAACTCAAAGTATCTTTAAAAGAGAAAGAAATTCTCTTAAAAGAAATTCACCATCGCGTTAAAAATAATTTACAAATTATCTCCAGTTTGTTACGTCTACAAACAAGATACGTTAAAGATGGTGAAACTTTAGAAATTTTTCAAGATAGCCATAATCGTGTCCGAGCTATGGCAATAATTCATGAAAACTTATATCAGTCTCATGACATCACAAAAATTGAATTTTGTGATTATGTAAGGAGCTTAACTAATAATTTATTACGTTCTTATGGAGTAAACTCTAAAAACAAAATCCATTTAAATATTAAAAATATCTCGTTAAAAATAGATACTGCCATTTCCTGTGGTTTAATTCTCAATGAATTAGTCACTAATTCCATAAAACACGCTTTTGCAAATAACCAGCAAGGTGATATTTATGTAGAACTTATAGAGACAGATAAAAACCAATATTCATTAATTGTTAGCGATAACGGTGTGGGGTTATCTAAAGACATAGAAATCTATAGAAATCAATCACTGGGTTTGAAATTAGTTTGGAGTTTGGTAGAGCAGTTAGAAGGAATGATTACATTTAATACGTCATTAGGAACTTCATTCACAATTACTTTTAGCGAACAAAACTAAGGATAGTCTAAAAATGAAGGAAAAAATCCTGGTTGTTGAGAATGAAATAATTATTGCCTGTGATATCAAATCTTGTCTAGAGAAAGCAGGATATACCGTTCCAGCGATTGCTGCTTATGGAGAACAAGCAATTATCAAAGCCGGAGAATTATCTCCAGATTTAGTTTTGA
Organism: Aulosira sp. ZfuVER01; assembly: GCA_034530615.2. Classification (GTDB taxonomy): domain Bacteria; phylum Cyanobacteriota; class Cyanobacteriia; order Cyanobacteriales; family Nostocaceae; genus Aulosira. Next base: position 54,910 of record JAVRCV020000028.1, on the reverse strand, counting down.
TGGATGTCATGTTAAAAGGTGAGATGAGTGGTATAGAAGCTGCTGCTGAAATTGGCACTCGTTTTAATATCCCAGTGGTTTATCTGACTGCTTATTCAGATCAGAGTAACTTACAAAAAGCCAAGACTACCCAGCCGTTTGGCTATATACTTAAACCATTTGAAGAAACTCAATTAATTACTACTATTGAAATTGCTCTGAATAAGCATCAGACTGAAGTTCTAATGCGTAAAGCGTTAGAAAAAGAGAAAGAACATCAAAAAACAAAAAGCCAATTTTTCTCGATGATCAGTCATGAATTCCGTAATCCTTTAAGTAATATTTTTACTTGTACTGAATTACTTACAGATCATAGCCATCAATTAAACGAAGCTAAGAAAGATGAATATCTCACTCATATTCAAAATTCTGTGCAACACCTGGAGCATTTATTGGGTGATATTCTGTTGATGGGTAAAGCAGAAACAGGTAAAGCTCAATTTAATCCAGAGCCATTGGATCTAGCAAAATTTTGCAAAAATTTAATAGCGGATATTAAATTAAGTGCTAGCGAAAATCACAATATTATATTCACTGTTCAAGGAAGCAGCGTCAGTACAAAAAATACTATCACCACACAAAATTCACAGTTGATTAGCTTGGATGAAAAAATGCTCCGCCATATCTTGACTAATTTGCTAACAAATGCTGTGAAATATTCACCAAAAGGCGGCACAGTTCATTTTGAAATTTTTTATGTACCAGGCGAAGTTATTTTCCGGATTCAAGATGAAGGTATTGGTATCCCTGAAGCCGATCAAGAAAATTTGTTCAATTCTTTTCACAGATGTAGTAATGTAGGCAATATTCCCGGTAATGGTTTGGGTTTAGCAATTGTGAAACATTATGTAGAGTTGCATGGTGGAGATATTTCTTTTGCTAGTAAACCGGGAATTGGTACAACGTTTATTGTTAATTTACCGATTGGAAATAATTAGTTATTGCCATTGGTGATGGATTAATACTGTTCAGTTAAGGTATGTTGGGTTATCAGAAATCTCCGATATTGATGATATATCTTGATTTATCGGTGTTTATCAGCGTTTATATCATGTCCGCTAAATTAGTTGTGATATGTCATTGCGAGTGCAACGAAGTGGAACGACGCAATCCCAAGATATTTGCGATTGCTTCCCTCCGGTCGCAATGACAAGTGTTCAACCGGATATCATATTAATTATTAAAATTATTGCAAAAACACGAATATCATACAATGAACCACAGATGAACACCGATAAAGAATCAGGTTCATCTGTGTTGGCCTGTTGACTGAATTACTAAACGTTAATGGCTTGTTTACTTTTTTCTGACGAGTAATAACTATGACTATCGTCAAATGTTGTTAGGGTTAGCGATTCTGCTCCTGTAATTAATCTTGCACCACGATTGCGGGTGATATAGTTCCATGCCCACTGAATCATCACTATTAATTTGTTATCAAACTCAATTAAAAAGTATATATGCACTAAGAGCCAAAATAGCCATGCAAAGAAACCTCTAAGCTTAATAAATCCTAAATCTACAACAGCCGAATTTTGCCCAATCATTGCTAAACTACCCCGGTTAATGTAATTAAACGGTGGCAAAATATTACCTTGAAGTCGCTGTTCAATTAGTTTGGCAACGTATTCTCCTTCTTGCTTGGCTACTGGTGCAACACCGGGTAAAGGTTTGCCATCTTGATGAGAAAAGTTTGCTAAGTCACCAACTACAAAAATATTGGCATATCCTTTAACACTTAAGTCAGATTCAACAATAACTCGTCCTGCACGATCGAGTTCAACCCCTGTACGTTCTGCTAAGACTTTCCCCATTGGGGATGCTTTCACACCTGCTGCCCATAATATTGTTTTTGAGGCAATTTCTCTAAGTCCATCACCTTGTTTAAGGGTAACAATATCATCTTCTATATTTGTTACTAATGTTTTTGTTTGGACAATAACGCCCAATTCTTTGAGAGATTTTTCTGCTGCTTGTGATAAATCGGGTGCAAAGGGTGGCAGGATACGATCCATACCTTCTAATAAAAGAATTCTGGCTTCTGATGTATCGATGTTGCGAAAATCTTCTTTGAGGGTTTGGTATGCTAACTCTGCGATCGCACCTGCTAATTCTACCCCTGTAGGGCCACCACCGACAATCACAAAAGTTAACCAGGCACGGCGTTTTACGGGATCGGGTTCTTTCTCTGCTGCTTCAAATGCTGTAAAAATCCGGCGACGCATTTCTATCGCATCTTCCACTGTTTTTAACCCAGGCGCGAATTCTTCCCAGTCGTCTTTACCAAAGTAGGAATGCTTGGCACCTGTAGCTACAATCAACGTATCGTAAGGTATTGCTTCACCGTCAACCAGCACTTTCTGTGCTTCTGGATCGATATCATTTACAGATCCCAGCAATACTTTAGTATTTTTGCTCTTACTCAGCACCGATCGCAAGGGTGAGGAAATATCAGCGGGTGATAAATTACCTGTGGCGACTTGGTACAGCAGTGGTTGAAATAAATGAAAGTTGCGTTTATCAATAAGCGTAACGTTAACCGGAGCCTTGGCAAGTGCTTTTGCTGCATACAACCCCCCAAAGCCACCACCAACTATAACAACCTGATGGGGTGGGTTATTATCAAGCGAATTTACCATAAGAAATGTTTCCTTGTGTTACGGCTTTTGTAACTATTCTTAATAAATATGTATCAAACTTGGCAAATCTCTTTCTGTTCGCCTTGTACAGATGAAAAGATCATAAAAGTGGCGAAAGTTACATTTGGGAAAGCCTGATCCTACAAATGTATCTGTGGTATTCTTTTCAGAACTTACAAAAACGAACCGCAAAGGACGCAAAGGACACGAAGCTATAAGAGTTTGAGAGAGTTCTTGCGTAAGTCCTACTTTTGTCAAATTGGTGTAGTTTACTAACATCTCGACAAAAGTCGATGAGCATTTTATGATGCTACTAAATCAATTTTTGGCAAGTCGAAGTGGGGGCAAAAACTCCAGGGCTGCGCCAAAATCGCCAGAACCTTGACAAATCAATAATTGCAGCGTTTTAAAACTTTGGGAAGATGCAAATTAGTTGCAATAAGGTCGGCTGAAAATGACCAAAATTTTCGCTCTGCCAAAACCCTTCCCAGGAACCTTGCTCTGTAACAGTTTCAATACCGCAGGGTTTCCGCTAACTATTACCCCGCAAGGGGATTGAAACATCGCCGCTACTACCTTTCCATCAGCATCAACCACAGTGTTTCCGCTAACTATTACCCCGCAAGGGGATTGAAACGGGTCGATATCAAGCTTTTTGCAGGGTGAATTGGGGAGTTTCCGCTAACTATTACCCCGCAAGGGGATTGAAACGTTCTACGATCATGCCAGCATCGGCGCGACCACCATAAGTTTCCGCTAACTATTACCCCGCAAGGGGATTGAAACCGCCATTTTCTAAACGAACGGCCCGGTGGTCTGCCAAGTTTCCGCTAACTATTACCCCGCAAGGGGATTGAAACTTGCCGTATGGGATGTTGTCCTAAACCTACGGAGTTTCCGCTAACTATTACCCCGCAAGGGGATTGAAACATCGCCTCTGGATGTAAATTGCCAAATGGTACTTCGTTTGTGCTAACTATTTCAATAAGGTAACTCTTCTCGCAATAATGCCCGAAATCCTGCCTGGAGAAAATGTTCATTGGCAGTTAAAGCTTCGGTAATTCCGCTATATTGCATGACAATAAAAGATACGCAATCACTAAATTGCCACTCTTTCTCAGAGCGATCGCAAAATAGTTGGAAAGCTCTATCATAGAGTTCCTGAGATAGAGGTACAATTTCTACTCTAGAGTCTGCGGCTAGGGCATTTAATAAGGTGACTGCCCCATGACGTAATGGTTGTTTAGATAAAATATTGCCAATTTCTAACATCACGGCTTGTGTTGTCACTAACCGTGTGCCTGCTGTTTCTAAAAGTTCTGCTAGGTGGACAGCACGCCGATGCAAGTTATCTTGCGGTGCAGCCAAGGCGATCGCAAATGTTGTATCAAGAAAGACTTCAGACCTCATGCTGAATTTTTAGACCCTACAAATATTTGTCAATTTTGGTAGACCAATCAGCTGGCCCTGAGAGATTGAGCGATCGCGCGGTCATTAGAAATGATACACTCTCCTGTTTCTCCTGCGGTAAAACTTCGATACTCAGCCGTACACGAGTATTGGCTGGTAAGGCTATTGATTCAGTAGGATAGAACACCCTGCCATCAAATACAGCAGTGATTTTTTCTGCCATTATTTTCCCAAAGCGCTGCAATTATATCCTAATCTGCTTGTGGTGCTATTAAGGTGTTAATTGTCTGTCAATGGTCATTGAACTCTGGACTCACAACTTACAAGATATCCAAATGCCACGCCCATTTTTGGCAAATTCATCAATAGTTTGCAGGGAAAGTTCATGTGTGGTCATAGCTTGCAACATTCCCAAAGGTAGAGTCAGATGATTAGCACCTGCTTGGAGGGATGCTACTGCTTCTTCGGGAGATTTGATACTAGCTGCCATAATTTCTGTACTGCTACCTGCCACCACACTAGCCATCTGCTGTACCAAGGCTGCTCCATCACCTAAAAGTTTAGTAGCTCGATTCACATAAGCGATCGCATATTTTGCACCCGCCTCTCTGGCTACAGCTGCTTGGGATGCATGATATATTCCTGTGACAGCACAGGAAATTTCTCCTGCTAATGCTGCAACTACCTGAAAGCCAACTAATGATGCGGGAATCTTCAATACAGTCTGCTTGCCAATAATTTCAAAAGCCGCCCGTCCTTCTGCCAACATCTCATCAAAGTCAGATGACATCAACTGGTAAAACACGGGGCCTGTAGTCAACTGTGCCAGTTGTTTGAGTGCAGTCTCTACTGGTAAATCGCTTTTTGCCAAAAGAGTTGGGTTGGTTGTGATCCCCTTTACCCAACCCAATTTCTGAGCAGCCTGGGCTTCAGCGATGATTGCCGAATCGAGATAAATGCTCACGTATCTCTCCTGTGAAAGGTTGTGTCGCTGCCATTCTACACCCGATCCCAGCTGGTCAGATTCCCGACTTTAAGGTTTTCAAGCCCTGAGTCGGCAGGTTTTGTTTGTGTAGATGTGGTTTCTAACCGCCGATTTCACATTAATTTGACTTAAAGTTTAAGTGTAGGGAATTTATTCAAATTTTCGATAAATCACAGTAAAAATACAGTATTTAACTGTTAAAAATTAGTTTAGTAATGACAATGTTAGGAAGGCAGAAGTAGGAAGGCAGATGTCATAATAAAGCCCCTCTGCCTTTGTTCAGTCAAGTTTCATCTGAAATTATTTTTGAATATTACAATTACAAAATAATTCTTAACAAGAGAATAGCTTAATTAAAATAATGTGATTGAAATTGATAAAAAAAATACTCAAAAGCAGAGATAATCTGTAAAAGATAGAAAAAAGAAAAACCATTAAATTGGTTCGGAGTTGATGTCGATAACCTACTCCGACTTCAGGTGATAAATCATCAAAGAAGACTCAGTTGCAATTAACCTGAAGAGCAATTATTTGGGCATCAAATGTGAAGTGAAATAGAAAAAACTAACAGAGAGTTTAAAGTTTTATGGCTCATAGTAGTGCAATTAACGCAGCTTTACGCTTAAGTGAAAAGTTACCTTTTCCGCTGAAGCGTTTGGCAGATTTGGCTTATAACTATTGGTGGAGTTGGAGTGGCGATCGCGTAGCCTTATTCCAAACTATTGATCCCCAAGAATGGGAACGCTGTGGGCATAACCCAGTGGCAATTTTAGAGTCAGCAAGCTACGAACGTTTGACTCAATTAGCAGAAGACCCATTTTATCTGAAGCAGATATCTGCCTTAGCGCGTGAGTTTGACCAATATCTGCTTCAGCAAGATACATGGGTAAGTCGCGTTGCACCGCAACTTAGCAAAGAACACCCTATCGCCTATTTCTGCGCAGAATTTGGCATTCATGAATCCCTACCAGTTTACTCTGGCGGCTTAGGCATTCTCGCCGGGGATCACCTGAAATCATCGTCTGATTTAGGCGTACCGATGGTGGGTGTGGGCTTGCTGTATCGCCAAGGTTACTTCCGCCAACGCTTAAATCGTCATGGCTGGCAAGAAGATTACTACATTGATAACCCCTTCCAAAGGATGCCAATTGAGTTAATTAGAACTCAAAATGGGGAACCGCTGACTATCCAATTACAAGTTCGCCAACGGCTGGTAAAAGTTCAAATTTGGAAAGTACAAGTAGGGCGAGTCACATTATATTTACTCGATAGCGATCGCGAAGACAACGATCCCATTGACCGCTGGTTAACTGGACACCTCTACGGCGGTAACTTAGAAACCCGCATCGCCCAAGAAGTAGTATTAGGTATTGGTGGTGTCAGAGCATTAGATGCTTTAGGAATTCAACCTGCTGTCTATCACCTCAACGAAGGACACGCCGCCTTCTGTACATTAGAAGTTGCCCGTTTAGAAATCGAACGGACTGGCAAATCTTTCTATGACATTGAAGCCACAGTACGGAATCGTTGCGTATTCACCACCCATACCCCCGTTCCCGCCGGACACGATGTCTTCTCACCCGATTTAATCGATTCCTACTTTGCGCACTACTGGACGCAATTACGACTTTCCCGCGAGCAATTTTTGGCATTAGGTGCGAGAAGACTGGGCGATCCTTGGGAACCCTTTGGTATGACCGTTTTGGCGTTGCGGATGACTCGTGCTTGTAATGGCGTAAGTGAATTGCACGGTCAAGTTTCCCGCAAAATGTGGACAGTTCTTTATCCCCAACATTCCGAAGCTAAAGTCCCCATTGGTTACATTACTAATGGCGTTCATGCACCTACTTGGACTGCTCCCTTATTAGCTGACTTGTACAATCAGTATTTGGGAGAAGATTGGAAAACTCAGGCCATGAACCCCGAAATGTGGGCGAAGGTTGATGCAATTCCCGATGAGGAACTGTGGTGGCGACATCGAGTGCTGAAGGAAAGATTGATTGCCTTCACCCGTTATAAAGTCAAAAAAGCACGGGAACAACGGGGTGAAAGTTACGAACTAATTCAAGCGACTGAAACCCTACTCGATCCCGACGTACTCACTATTGGATTTGCCCGACGTTTTAGCCCTTACAAACGTGGAGATCTAATTTTACGTGATGCCGAACGGGCGTTGAAAATTTTTGGCAATACCCAACGTCCAGTACAAATTGTCTTTGCAGGTAAAGCACACCCAGCCGATGAAGAAGGCAAGCGGATTATCCAAAGATTGATGGAGTGGTGTCACAATTCAGCGATTATTAACCGAGTCGCCTTTATTGAAGATTACGACATTTACACCGGACAAAAACTGGTGCAAGGTGTGGATGTGTGGTTAAATAACCCCCGTCGTCCTTTAGAAGCCTCTGGTACAAGTGGGCAAAAAGTCTGCTTTAACGGTGGTTTGAATTGCAGCGTCCTTGATGGCTGGTGGTGCGAAGGCTACAAAGCCGGCAGCGATGGCAAAGGACTTAATGGTTGGGCAATTGGTGAAGATGCGCATACTAGCGATCAAGAATTACAGGATCGCATAGATTCGCGATCGCTCTATCAGCTGTTGGAAGAAGAAATTGTTCCCCTGTACTATGACCAAAATGCTCAAGGTGTTCCCCAGCGTTGGGTGCAGATGATGAAAGCATCAATTAAGACAAATTCTCCACTGTTCAACACCGACAGAATGATTGCAGACTACGTTTCTCAGGTGTATGTCCCAGAAATTGCTACCAGTGTAGAACCAATTTTGGCTAAGGTTCTGGTATAGAAAGTTTGGGTTTCCTGGTTTAGATAAATGGGGTGGGGTTGCCTGCCCCTTTTTTTGTTACGCACTGAAGCCTGAAACCCCGATCCCCTCGATAATTACTACTAAACTTTTTTTAGTTTTGCGATCGCAGGTTCTAGGAGTTCGCTGTTAATTGCTTCTAGTAACTGGGTTTTTTGCGGTCATTTCCAAGTCTTCACTAGACTCGAAATACACTACCTGGAAGCCCCCTACCCTCAACGCGATGGGATATTTTTTATTTAGAAGTCTCTTACTCAATTCCTCTGAACTGCTCTCGGTGCAAAGGATTAAGTTAATTTTTAAAATTTAGCTTCCGTAATTTCTCGGAAATTTTACTATTCCTAAACAAATTTAGCCAAAAAAATTACTTAATTTTTGAATAACAGATTGAAGCTCTTGTTTACCAAGGTTAAGCTGATAACAATAAAATCAGCAAGCTTCTGGGTCTTTAAAGCAGGCATGACAACTAATAGTTTACAAAGTAGTCAGGGACATCAAGATATTGTTAAGTCTAAACCTAAACAGATTAGTCTCCAAAGTCCCCAGGAAAAGCTTTACAGCTTTTTGGTAGAAATTGTCCAAAAATGGCCGTCAGAGGATGTTTTACGCGAGTTTAAACGTTTATTTATAGATTTTCTTGACTCAGTTAATTTCGGTAAAGCTACAGGAATCTACGAAATTTCCTTTTTAGAAACCGAGCAAGATTTTTATTACACAGTAAAACGTTGTTTTTACATCATAGTTAATAATTGGGAAGCTCAAAGAAAATACAAGCAAATCCAAGAATTAATTAAATTATTTGACACCTATAAACCCTCGATAGATACAACCGATCCTCGCACTCAGATTTTCCAAGGCTGGTTGAAAAACTTTGTTGGAAGTCAAGACTATAAAGCACTCAAGGTTTTAGCTTCTAAATACAAAAAACAAGCACTCAAGCAAGAAGGAAAAAATAATTGGGCTAATCGCTACACTTCTTATTTATTAGTAGCTCAATCTTATGATGCTAAAAGACCAAAAGAGCAGCAAGAAGTAGCCAGAAAGCTTTCCAAACAGATGAAAGATAAATACAAGTTTGAACTAGCAATGTATATTGCTCGTTCTCAGTCTGCGGCTTCAAGTACAAACCGCTATAGAAATCCCAGCATTTTGGGCGATAATGTTTTACGTATTATCAAAATGATAGTACTGAAAAAAGGTGTATTTAGTTATGAAAACCTTGCCAACATATTTCTCAAGCAGACAAAAAATCAAACATTTAAAAACTTTAAGGAAAGTATTCAAAAATATTTATTCTTTACAGTAGAAAACAAAGAATTAGTAACTGCTGTAACGCAGCACTTATCAGAAAAGCTTTATCCTTGGAAACAAGAATCTAATGAAGACATTATTACCAATAACTTAATATTAAGAACTTGTACCCGAGTCATCGATTCTTTAACAATAGAAACTGGCAAAGAACCTTCGCCATTATTTATTTTATTACTGGCTGGAGGCAATCCTCTGACATTAGTAATTATCCTGCTAAAAATTATTTTAATTTGTAGAAATGCTCGCAGCCATTTAGAAATTCGGATTGCTGATTTAATTAATTATTACGAAAGCTATCCCGAAAATGAATGTAATTGGTTTATTAATTTTCTAGAATTTTTTAATATTACATTTGCAATTTATGCTGAGAATGTAGAATACAACTTGATTAAAATGAAAGAAGATAACCAAAGTTGTAATTCTCAAAATCTAGATGATTACCGTGTATTTTCACAATTAAAAGTAGATGCACAAACGTAAGACTGGATGAGCATTCAGCTATAAACGCTCATCTAGCCAAGCTAGGGCAGCACCGGCAGTTTCAGCGATAATGCTAATCAGACGATATAGTGCGATCGCACTAATCACTAAGGCTGCTGGAAAATGATGTTGCAAAAGCGCGATCGCGGTTGCTTCAAACACACCTAACCCACCAGGCGCACCCGGAACCACAAACCCTAACAACCAAGCGAAACTAAAAGCCCCTAGCAATAAGGGAATTTGGCTTGCGTTTAAAGGTCCCAAAGCAAAGAGAGTTAAGATAAATCCTGTACCACGCAGTCCCAAAAAACCTAATTCTCCTAACAACGGGCGTAAGGGATAACGTTCAATTTTGAGATTAAAGCTGGAGTTGCTATCTTTCTCAAGCTTTTTTGCTTTCAATCTCTGTACAAACCGAATAACTGGATTCAAAAACCAGGGATGAAGCGCACAAAGTATCCCAGCCAAACAGAGAAATTGTAATATTTGCCACACAATATTAGTATTGGCAACCGCAAATTCAGTACCAAATAACACAATAATAATTAAAGCTGCTGCCGCCATGAGCAGTGGTTCTAACACCACGCTTAATGTAGCCGCACCTATAGAACCTGTAGCATTTTTGGCGGCGATAATTCGCCCGTAATGGTGCCAGACATTACCTGGTAAATACTTGGCTACGTTGGTTTTGAGGTAAACCTGGATGAACTCTAAAGATTGTACAGGTTGATTCAACTCGTGTAGTACCCAAGTCCAGATCCAGCCTGCCCAAGTATGTGCTAGTAAAGTTACACCAGTTGCGATCGCCAAAATAGCCCATCCCATTGCATCAATCTGGATATTGATTACCTCTAACCAGTGATCCTTTAAGGCTTTCCCCAAAAAAAACAGCGTCCCGCCTAAAATCATCCAACGTAAAATTTTCTTCCACATTCCAGTAATTTAACGGTTAAATCTTCTAGGGCTGAACATCTCAAATTTTAGGCTACATCAGCTATATCAACAAATTATTCGAGCAACAATACTGGTGAATTAAAATCATTTGATGTATTTCTTTTAACGAACTTATGGAATTTTAACTACAATTCCTAAAATTTTATCATCAAATAAAAATATCAGAGAATCAGCGTTGTAGATTTTACATACTCACATATCAAAAGTCTATTAATTAATAGGATTTATAATTTCATCTATATTTAATATTCCGTAACAAACTCTTATTAGTAAACATAAATAGAGAGATGAATTTATAAGAAAAAGTATATACTACCGAAAATAGCTTAAATAGCTGTAATCGGGAACAGTAACTAATTAACTTAGATAATATCTCTCTTGAGTTAGATAAAAATAGTGGATTGGGCATATCACAAATGTGACCTACGCTAGAGGGAAAGCTTTTTTTAAACACATATTCTAAATAATTGTTGAACAACAATAGTCAATTAAAAGCAGCGAATTTCACTGAGCAATCAATAATGTTCAGCGAAAGTTGGCTTGCTCATAGTTGAAAGGAGGACTTAGTGAATCGTTTGACAGCTTTATTGAAAAAACTGCGGCTGCGACAGATTTTGACTGTATTTTTAGCCGGTCTATTGTTGATAGTTAGCACTGCTTGTAGTGGAGCAAATGCTCAAGGGGCAAATCCTCAAAATCCAGCCGTACAAGCTGGCGGAGCAAACAATCCATATAAAAACGGTGGGGATAAATATACCAGTTATAGAATGTCCACCGATCCAAAAGTTACTAACTCTAGCAGCCGCAATCAGCGCGATCAAGCTAGCTTGCCAGAGCCAAGTTCACCACTATTGATTGCCACAACTACAGGAAATCGCGAATCCGAAATACTTTACCCTGGTGCAGAAACACCAGCAGGTAGATTACAAAAAGAAGCAGAATTACCACTAATTACAGAAAAGAATTTCCAACAACCCGAACCAGGTGGTTTAATTCAGCGCGAACCAAATGTAGGCACTCGTGTCAAAGAGCGCCTTGAAACTGTCAAAGAAACTGTCCAAGATGCTTCTAGCTTTTTAAAAGATAAAGCAAATGAAGCAAGTGCTAGACCCGAATTGCAAAAAGATCCAGCAGTAGGCAGATAAAACTTTTGTTTTTCCACTGGACTTGAAAAGGGTAAACATCCCCAAAACCATCTTGGTTAAAGTTTAAATTCCGCAAAACGACGTAAGGAGTAGCAAAATGAAACGAGTTATTGCTTGGTTTACAAACATTCGTCCCGCGAAAGTTTTAACGGCTTTTGTAGCCAGTCTCTTCCTATTGCTGACACAAGCTTGTAATAATCCCGGAATAGCTGCACAGCCATCACAACCCAGTTCTCAGCCACCTAATGCTGAAAGATACGATCCCACAAAAAGCTACGATCTCAATTCTCCTCGAGGTGGAATGAACAACTTTAATGATGTAGATGCTAGAGCAGAGAGAGATCAACGCGCAGCAGAAACCAGAGCAAAGGCTCTGCGGGACAATGCTCAGAGAAACGTTGATGAAAAGGGTATTGATAGTCCAGGGCAATATGTAGAAAATTATCGCCAAGGTACACCCTTTGGTCAAAGAGTGAAGAACTTGGGAGAAGATATTGGTAGCTCTGCTCAAGAAGTAGGGGAAGGCGTTGGTAAGGGAACCAAGCGCGGCATTGCAAATATTAAAGAAAACACCCAGAATGCTGCTGAAGGTTTGAGCAAAAATGCCCAACGTGTAGGCGAAGATGCCAAGACAAATGTTCAACGTTCAGCTGAAGATGCAGCGGACGCAGTCAAAGGCACATTTAGATAAGTTAATTTAAATCACTCATCGGTTAAAGATAGGGGTAAGCGAAATGCTTACCCCGTTTTTTATTTTTGTAGTGACGCGATCGCATTTTAAGCGCTCAGTTGAGCATTCAAGATATAGCAAAGCCTGTATAGTCCTTCACTACACAGGATATCAATTCGGTCTTTGCAAATACCAATTGTGTAATGCTAGCCGCTGAATTTCCCGCCAGGGAATATTATGTTTGCGTGCCAATTCTGCACAATCTTCGTATTCTGGCTGCACGTTAGCGATCGCATCTTTTTTCTGCCAAGCTACCTTGACACGCACTGTACCATATTCAGTTTCTACCTGTTGAATTTCCCGTTTTAAGATGGCGCGTTGCTGAGTTGTGCGGCGAATTCCTAAAGTTGTAGTTTCCCGAAATAAAACTGCTTCACAGTTAGGTAAATTTTCTGGATGACAAATCACAGTTAGCAATATCCCCGGACGGGATTTTTTCATGCTTATAGGCACAGTAAACACATCTACTGCACCCGCCGCAAACAATGCATCAAATACATAGCCAATTGCTTGGGGGTTTAAGTCATCAATTTGGGTTTCGAGAACAGAAATAGTTTCTAAACTTGGGCTTGTATCGCCATTTTTGGTAAAATCTGACTGTAAACTGCTGCTTTCACCCAGCCAGAGCCTTAGTATATTGGGGATGGGCAAATTTATCGAACCTGCTCCCAATCCTACTTGCTGAATAGTGATTGGTGGTGGCGAACCAAAGTCTCTGACTAGAGTAGTAGCGATCGCGGCTCCTGTAGGTGTTACTAATTCTCGTTCAATACCGTTGCTATAAACTGGACAACCCCGCATTTCCCACAACTTCAAAACTGCGGGTACGGGTACTGCCATTTGTCCATGTGCAGCGCGGACTGTTCCCCCACCTGTGGGAAACGCTGAACAGTAGAGTAGAGGCCATCCTTCGTCATTACTGGCAACACCCAACCAATCTAACCCCAAACAAGTGCCGACAATATCCACAATCGCATCCACAGCACCCACCTCATGAAAGTGAACCTTTTCTGGGGCTATACCGTGGACAGCACCTTCTGCGACTGCTAGTTGCCGAAATACTGCCAAACTCCAAGCTTCTGCCCTTGGTGGCAACTCTGCTTGAAGAATCATCCGCTCAATTTCTGGCAAAAGGCGTGCATGATGGTGGTGGTGTTCGTGGTTATGGTGTTCATGTTCGTGTGCTAAATCCACATGGACTTTAGTCGCTTGCTGACCATGACGCTGGACAAGTTCTGCCCTTAACTGGTACTCCTGTTGAATGCCCAATTTGTTGAGTTTTTCAACTAAATACTCTAAAGGAACACCCAGACTTACCAACGCTCCCAAACACATATCACCGGCAATCCCCGATGGACATTGAAGATAAGCAACTTTGGTCATATATGAATTTCTCATCAGTACATAGTAATCAGTTAACAGTACACAGTACACAAGCTAATAACTGCCGACTGACACCTGAATAACTGATTATTCCTGATTAACAGCCTTAATATAGTCGTATTTACTGCCACTCGATCTAGTATTCAATTTTATATTTTTCTGACAATGTACAACCCCCAATTTTTCTTCCCAAATTTTTTATGGCAAAAATTTTCACAGTCCATCCTGATAATCCTCAAATCCGCCGTATAGAGGAAATAAAATCGGCACTCTCTAGCGGCGCAGTAATGCTCTACCCTACTGATACGGTCTATGCAATTGGTTGTGATTTAAATGCCAAATCGGCGGTGGAACGAGTACGGCAAATTAAGCAGCTAGCGAATGACAAACCGCTGACATTTTTGTGTCCTTCATTATCAAATGTGGCAACTTATGCCTTCGTAAGTGATACAGCTTATCGAATAATGAAGCGCCTAATTCCAGGACCGTACACATTTTTATTACCTGCTACTAAATTGGTACCAAGACTAGCGCAAAACCCCAAACGCAAAACTACAGGTATTCGAGTTCCAGACCATACTGTATGTTTGGCATTGCTGACAGCCCTAGGTAATCCCATTATTTCCACTTCGGCTCATCTGCCGCCAGATGAGGTAGGTGATGGGAGCGGAGCCAATCCAAAATCTAGTCTGTCTCAGGTGGAACTGTTTGACCGTTTAGATAACTTAGTAGATGTAATTGTGGACACTGGCGAGGAACCTACATATGATGTGTCTACAATTTTGGATTTGACGGGAGATCAACCAATGATTACAAGACGAGGTTTAGGTTGGGAAGCAGCAGCAGCATGGGTTTAGTCACTAAACTTCACAAGCTAATTCCTCAATTTCGGAAAATCTAAGTAAAGAAGCTCCAGTTTAACAATTGTCCTAATTACAGGGGCCAAAAGCAGGTAGAAACGGATGACGACAAAGTTCGCCACAGTAATCGTTTTGGGCCAATTTGAGAACATGGTCAATACCTCTGTGCCACCTGGATGAGGTTGCTTGTGAAAAAACCGACACAATGCTAACCTGTAACTTTTTCAGATTTCGTACAGTCATATATGTGAGCACTGCTCACAGCGAGTCTTGATGGATGAATACCCAATTTATCAACCAAGACTAGACTCAGGTGCTGAACGGACATTGTTATAACGGTGCAATACCACTCCTAGTAAAAGTTATGAAAGCTAACCTTGCTAATCTGCCAATCTCTACATCCGCTTTTAACTTCCACGCTTCAACCACAGAAGTAACAGCCAGCAACATCGATACTCTGATGCAACTGCTCTTAGAAGAAATCCAAGCTCAAGTAAAAGCTGCACCTGGGTGTGTGCAAGCGGTAGCGAAACGTATAGCTAGAGAAGTGGAACGCATTTGTGATAAAAGCACCCGCATCCAAACATCAGGAGAAATCCAATCTTGGCAGTTGACGCTAGCAAGACATCGTTTGCAAAAGTGTCTGCGTTACTACCAATTAGGTTCGCGCAGAGGACGTGTAGAATTACATAGCAATCTGGGTGCTATGGTTTATCGCCACGTTACTATTTCCGGCTCAGATATGGGATTTCAGGGACGTTACAACCTGATTGAAGATTTTTTACAAGCATTTTATATCGAAGCTATCAAAGCTTTCCGTCGGGAAAACGAACTAGCTGAAGATTACACGCCCCGCACTCAGCTGCAATTAGCGGAATACATGGCATTTACAGAACAATATGCCAAGCGCCGCATCAATTTACCTGGGAGTGCTAGTCAGCAGTTAATTATCTTACGCGCCCAAGGTTTTGCCCGTCGCCAACCGCAAGAAACTACCGTAGATATCGAAATGGCGGTAGAGTCGGCTAAGAGTGAAGAAGGCGAAGCTTACCAGCGTAACTCGGCGGTGCAACAGCTAAGATCGCAGATGATCGCGCAAAATAACTTCGATCCCTCAGAAGAATCAGAACGCGATCGCGTAATTGCAGAATTAATCAATTATTTAGAATCACAAGGTCAATCCGACTGTGTAGATTACCTCACTCTGAAGCTGCAAGACCTTTCTGCACCAGAAATTGACCAAATTCTTGGTTTGAGCAGCCGTCAGCGTGACTACCTGCAACAGCGTTTTAAATACCATGTAGAAAAGTTTGCCAAGCAACATCAATGGCAATTGGTACATCAATGGCTAGGCGCAGGTTTAGAGCATAGATTGGGTCTTTCTGCTCAACAGTGGCAAACATTTTTAGGTCTGCTATCAGAACAACAACAGCAAATTTTACAATTAAAAACTGCACGCCACAGCGATCAGGCGATCGCCAAAACCCTCAAATGCACCCCCAAACAACTGCAAAAGCGTTGGACTCAACTGTTAGACCTCGCATGGGCTATCCGCAACGGTAATACTCAAGCTCAGACAGGCTGAGTCAATGGTTAAGAAGGCAATAGAGTTATTTGTCTCCCTTGTCTCCCTTGTCCTCCTTGTCCCCTACCCTACTAAAGCCGCCTTTCAGGCATCTACATCTCCCCATACCTTCCTTCCCTGCTCCCGTTGATGAATCTTCAAATGTAGCAGTAAAAGTAAATTGGTATCGGGTTTTCAGCCATCTCGTCTGTCTTTCTCTGATTTAATCTCCTATCAAATTCATCTCGTGGAAAAAAATCAAATATGTAACTTTACCTCCGTACCTTCTGATTACAAAAGAGAGTAATGGGGGTGAAGTAACTGTTATACAGTAATCAAAAATTATTAAGATAAATTGGTACAAAAGTACTAAAAAAATTCAAGTTTCTATCTTTTAATTCAGCTTTTTTGATGCAAAATTGAAAATTCATATTAAGTAACATAGCATCTGTGACTCCTGCCGTGGAATCCTAGAATCAGAGGCGATTTTGGCAGAAGGATTCAGCATGACTATGACTCAAGGCGCACGGGCAAATAAGTCTGGAAATATTCTAGAAGGAAATATAGAAGCAGTCTTGAACGGACATAATTATTTCCAAATTGGAAACCATGTCACAAAAGAATTTCTCTTAACTGCGACTTTATTGCCAAAACGCTATGCAAAACAGGTTTATATTGGTGCAGGAATTTATCAAACTGCCCTAAAAGTTGATTTTTATGTTGTTGGTTTATCAGCAAACCCGTCAGGGTTAATTATCGAGTGCAAATGGCAGGAAAGTGGAGGTTCTGTTGATGAAAAGTTTCCTTATTTAAATTTGAATATTCAGAATTCTTACCCAGCACCAACTATTGTGGTTATTGGCGGTGAAGGGATGAGAGAAGGAGCAATTAATTGGCTCAGGCAACAGGTTAAGTATAATCGAAATTTATTAGGGGTTTACAGCTTAGATAGATTTATAGCCTGGGCAAATAAATATTGCTAATAGGAAGTGATTAATAATTCGTAGATCGTGCCGCGTTTTTTAGTATTAGAATTAATCGACCTTGCTGCCGCGATCGGAATAAATATTAAACTTAATTATATTATATATATATTTAATAAATTCACAATCTGAATTACATATATCACTTTAACACCCCTATTAGGAAATTTAGCACAAATACCTTTTAAACTTTCTTGGTCTTCTTCATCAAAAGAATCACGATTGTAACCTGTAAAATAACTAGTACTACCTATAGAATGATAAAGCGGATCGCAAAAGACAAAATCATCGCTATCGGTTACATAATTTAACAGTTATACAAAATCAGCCTGTTTATTTTCCGTAGATGTAAGGGCTGCTGAGGCTGCTCGCAGTAAGTCTTAGTCACAAATATTAGGATTTTCGTATCTGCCTATGGGCACATTAAATTGACCCTTGGAATTGACTCTGTAAAGTCCATTAAAACAGATTTTATTCAGATAAATTAAATGCGCAGCTTTTTCTATATCGGTGCTTCCAGGATTAGCTCTGACGCTATAATAGTCTCGATTATGTCGAAATTTATGTTTTTTTAATAAGGAAATTAATTCTTCAACTTTATCTCGAACGCAGCGATAGGTAGTAATCAATTCCGCATTAATATCAGTAATAACTACTGCTTGTGGTTGAAGATAGAAAAAAACGGCATCCCCACCAATAAATGTCTCAAAGTAAGTGTGATATTTTATGGGCAAATAAGGAATATATTGCTGAATTAACCGACTTTTACCACTTGCCCACTTCCAAGAGGGACTTGGACAAATTTCTTTAAGAATTTGGCTTACTATTTCATTGCAACTTACTTACTAAACCTAACCACTATAAACTAACGAATCCTATTTTATAGGAATTTATTAATTTTCAGGCCCTATCGATTACAATTGAATTAAACACGCATATCAAAACAAACTTATAGTCTATAACAAGGCAGTCTAAATAAATGTTTGACGGATTCTGGGATAACGTCCTGCGCTACCCCCGCTACTTGATTACTATCATCTTTGGGATTTTTTTGAACACGTTTGAGCCTTTGTTTCCATTGTTGAAACGCCCAGTCACCTTGATTGCCCTCATAGGTTTATTTTTTGGTAGCCTAGCCTTCATTACTTTCACCCTCCGCGCCATGCTGGGCTTAAATACAATCTAGGCTGGAGCTATAGGAGGTTTGCCCTCCAGACAGTTGGGCAAGGACTATCCTACCTGATTTCTATCTATTGTTATGTTGTACAACCTCTGTGAGGAGGCAGAATTTTTATGGCTACAAATCGCCGCGTTTCCCGCGTTGCTGAATTGATTAAACGGGAAGTTAGCCAAATGCTACTTCACGGCATTAAGGATGACCGTGTGGGTACAGGAATGGTCAGTGTGACTGATGTTGATGTCTCTGGGGATTTACAACACGCCAAAATCTACGTCAGTATCTATGGCACAGAAGAAGCCAAAGCTGAAACAATGGCGGGCTTAAAATCGGCAACTGGTTACGTCCGCAGCGAGCTTGGTGCTAGGGTAAGGCTACGTCGCACCCCAGAAGTGATATTTATTGAAGACCGTTCTTTAGAACGCGGTACAAGAGTGTTGACGCTGTTGAACCAACTCAAGTATGAGCGTCCAGCCGAAAATTTGTCAGCAGAGGATGACAGCAATGCAGACAAAGATGATGATGAAATCTCGGAATAAGTGACTTAAACAACAAAGTACTTCTCGAACAATTAATCCCTGAAAATTCGCCAACCAGTTTACAGACGTGACTAGATAACGTCTGTTTCAATGTGACTATAGCTTTAGGGAAGAGTGTTTTGCATAAGTTTAAGTAGATCGGCACAAATAAAGCTAACTAGTGAAGCTCGTTATTTGTCATTTGTCTTATGTCATTGGTAAGGATTTTATGTGTGTTTACGTTTCGTAATATGGTTTTGTGCATTCTGCCGACTTAACTTATACATTGTTTGTTTGTCTGAGTCTTCTCAACCTACTGCAAACACTGCAATCTCTTGGGGATCGTTCCTTTACTTCTGCATAGATGCATAATAATGTAGTTTTTGTTCGTGTCTGGGAATTGATGGAATTACTTTGTAGTAATGCGGGGATCGCTAATTGTAGAGACTTTCAACAATTTATCCTGGTCTGTATTACGAGTAATTAGCGATCGCTTCACCCAAGTTATTGCTACCCTAAAAGTAAATCATCCCACAGAGAATTTGAGTTGCATTAAGTGCCTAAGTTAACACGGCAAATAAGAATTTCTTTAAGAAATAATTAACAGATGAGAGGCTGTCAGGTTTCCTGGTGTACGTTAGCCCTAATATTTGGCAATAGTTTATACCCGACTTTTTGCCAGAGATTACTGCCTGGTTTTCATCTAGATAATTAGCAGCAAAACTAGACCAGCTTTTACAGTACCGAGTTGTTTCCTATGTACTATTCCTATTTACTCAAATATGCTTCAAGCCTTTTGTTGCCTGCTTTTGAACCTTTTTGAATCAAAAACAAAAAATCTATATAGCAGGTTATGTTAACTACCCTGGTATTCTTATATGAAGCAGATTGACTACTAATGTCAGAATATGTTGACTTTATTAACATTTCTTTAGATAATTTGAGGATATGTAGCGTCAAAATGAAATTAGTTCCGTATAGCAAACTACAAAACCTTAGCTACAAGTCTATTTCTGGTCATGTTTGTTCCAAGTAAATATCGGGAACACTATCTACGTGTAATTTGTGAGTAAAAATCATGAGTGTGAATACGGTGCCCTCTATCAGTTACTACTCTCTAGATGTAATTCAAGACGAAGCACGCCGACTGGTGCAGAAGGGAATGGTCAGCCGGCAACAGCCAATATATACACTCTGCCAATACATCCCTGCGAGAGAGTGGGTTTGCGTTGAATGTGAGTTAGAAAAATGTGACTTTTTGTTACGCGATCGCATTGGCGATCTGATTGGTCGTGAAGAATGGGACAACGACTAATCAATAAACTCAACTTCAGATTTTGACTCAATTTCAGATTTTGGATTGAGAGCCAAATTTGAGGGATAATCTCTGGTTTTAATTAACATTACTCCGATCCAGGATCTTCAATTCCCCCATTAAGAGAGAAGCATTAGAGTCGAATTTATACAACTTTTCCAGTAGCGATCGCATCGGCATCCTAGTTTTTGTTTACTTCCGATGCCGCCATCTGAGTATAGTATGTACATTCCCTAACCGGGGCAGTTTCCAATTGTAGACTGCTCCGGTAATTTTTAACCAACTTAGCCAACTTGCTCTAAATACTGATTAACGTCTTCAATCACGCGAGTCAATTCCGCCTCTGTAGTGAGACGAATATTGACATCACGGACGGTGAGTAGGACTTTAGCAGCGAAGGGGGTAGGCCAGATATTTGGATTACAGAAAATTTCCAAAAATACCTCACCAGTGTAGCGATATTCGACAGGAGCCTGAGGAGTGACTTTTCCGCTACCTGGAGTCGTTTTAGCAGCCACAGTTTTGAGGCGAGCCATCAATTCATCCAACGCTCCTTTTAATTCCTGTGCGCCTTGAGGTGAAAAACTCAAAGAGACAGAACCTTCAACTAGATTCAATTTTAGGGGAGTAGAAGACATAAGCTATTGATTAAGACTTATTGATAATTACTCATGTTACCGGAATAGGTCGCCCTGTCTGGAAAATCAGGATTTACACACAAAGTTAACTTGTAGAAACTGGATGTCAGGTAACTAGGTAAACATTATGGTTCTCAATCACAGCCAGCTAAAAGCCACATTAGCCAAAAATAGTGTGAACTCGGATGCTCTAGAATTACTTTGGCAAGTTGACTCACACAAGATTTACGGATTGAGAGTTCTCGGCTCTGAAGCTATTCAGTTTTGGCAGCAACTTCGCCAGCTTGTTGATGAGACAGAACACTATCCTTTATTATTAGGTAATCAAAATGAAGTTGAATTTCACTTACAAACTCTGCAATTCTACACTCACGATTCCTCAACAGATCAAACTTTAACTATTGCTGAAATCATCAAACAGGGAATTTCTTTAAATGCTAACGAGTGGCTGAACAATACAGCGCAAGAGCGACGGGAAGAATGGAAATATTTTAGGGAATATGATAAAAATATAATTTTAGATCCACTAACATTAGCAGAAATAGGTGAGTGGAACGAGCTGATTTCTGCTGTTGATGAAAAATACACAATTCCCTATGATATTTTGACTGGTTTACCACATCCAAGCATAGTTTTGGCATTAGTTCCAACAATATCGAGTTGGGAAGTTCCGGCTTTTCTCAAGTTTGGCAATTGGAATGACTGTCCTGAATCAGCAATACACGTTTGTCTGATGAAGTATTGGCATCAGAAGTATGGTGCAGAGGTAGTTGGGATTACCAATGATGTTGTAGAAATGTGGGTTAATCATCCTCCTAAAAATCGTGAGGCTGCATTTCAACTGGCTCAAGAACAGTATATCTATTGCTACGATATTGTAGACCAAGGAGTACAAACCCTAAATAAATTAGCAAATCTCTTGCTACACAGAAAAGTCTGGTACTTTTGGTGGGATTAATTTAATAAAGAAGGTACATTATTTCATTAACGCACCTTCTTTAAGATGGGATATTTTATTGTTTGGTATTCCCTGAGATAATCTACTTACAATGTTTCTTCGCTATTAACTTGCTGAAACTTTAGTCCAGTAACCACATTTGAGAAGAAGTATCTTCAGATTCATCTGGTTGTGTTGTCGCTAGCTTTTCCGAAGTTCGGTAAGATTTTCTGTAGTTATCTTGGTGATAGGTTTGTTTGACTGGCTTATAAGTTTCCTGTTGTGGCTTCAAGGCGCTACTTTGTTCTACTTGTTCTACAAGCTTGGCGTTAGCTTCGGCAAATTTTTCCTTTTCTTGTTTTAAAGAGTTAATTTCTTCTATAAGCTTGGAATTAGATTCTGCAAGGTGCAATGCGGCTTTTTTCGCTTCATCAAGCTCTTTCGTCAGCCGTTTTGCTAATGCTTTCTGTTCAGATACAGCTGATTGTAAATCTACAACTTGTTTTTGGAGAGTGGCTTCCTTCTGGTGAGATTGTTCAAGAGTTTCTTTTAACTCTTTGATGGTTACTTCTAAATCAGCCTTAGTAGCAGTTGTACGCCTAGCTGAAGTTGATTGTTCAGGTGTCTGTGTTGATAATTCTTCCGCTGCTGGCACATTTTGTTCGCTAACTGTTTCAGCAGTAACTTCGATAGCTGATTCACCTTCGGGAGGGGTAAATTTTTGTGCTTCTTCTTGTAATAAATCGGAGAGACGTTTCTTAACCATTATTTCCTCCAGTCAAGCTGTAATTCATTGGCCACACGGCGATAGTCAGATTCCGCTTCCAGTGCGTGTTTTCCTCGCCATTGAGTAATGGGTACACCCTCAAGTGCTGCTCGTTCGTGCGCTTTATAGGCACGGATAAAGGTTTTAAAAGCAGGAATTCCTAATCGCATGAGAGTGTTTTGTGCCTCAACTGCTTCCCCCAAACTCCGCGTATCAACTTTAGTCAGCAGCACCCGATGGGGAACTCCCACCGGAGTGACAGCTTTTCTGACTGTCTCAACTAGGACAGCTAGATCCATTGCTGCTGGGGGTGTAGGTAAAACCAGATAATCTGCGATCGCTACTACCGTCGCCAATGCTTCAGAGCGCAGCGCCGGAGGCGTATCCACTACTACTAAATCGTAACCGGTTAGCTTTCTTAAATCACCTAAAAGTTTCGGATTAGTTTCTTGAGACAAATCAAATCCCATACCATTCTGATTACGCCCAAACCACCAACTGGCAGATCCTTGAATATCTGCGTCAATCAGAATCACCTTTTTTTCTTGGGCAAAGTTTGCAGTTAGATTGACTGCGGTAGTCGTTTTCCCGACACCTCCTTTACCGTTGAGTATAGCGATGATTTTTGGCACTGTTCACTTCCGACGCTGCCATACAAGAATATACTGCTTTGTGCCTCGAAGACTTATTTTGCTAACACTTACTTACAATCGGTAAGTAAGGGATGAGAAGGACAAGGGAGAAATAACTAATAAGTCTTGACTCATTGACTAGTAACTAATGACAAATGGCTGTCAATCATCAAAAAACTTGTAACAATAAAATCCGGAACTTATCCTCTGTGTTGATATGACAGTCACTAATAGTCTACCTGATGGCCCCAAAGTCTCGCGTTTTTTGCGGCTGGTCAAGTTTATTACTCAGCCTGTGAAATATGTGGAAGATTTTGCTCAAACCTACGGCGATCGCTTTACTATTTGGGGTAGCAAAGATACTCATATTATCTACTTTAGCCAACCTGAAGCACTGGAGCAGATTTTTACTGCCGATCCCAAGCATTTTGTGTCTGGGGTAGGTAGTGGGGGTTTAGGATTTTTACTGGGCGATAACTCTTTGATTTTACTCGATGGCGATCGCCATCAGCGCCAACGTCAATTATTAACCCCGCCTTTTCATGGCGAAAGAATGCGCGCCTACGGTGAAGACATTCGTAAAATAACTGAGCAGGTAAGTAATGAATGGAATATAGGCAAACCTTTCAATATCCGTAGTTCAATGCAAGAAATCACCTTGCGCGTCATTTTACGGGTGGTGTTTGGCTTAGATGAAGGACAGCGTTTTCAAGAACTTCGGCATTTGCTATCTTCTTTGTTAGATTTCATGGGTGCTCCCTTGATGTCCAGTGCCTTCTTTTTTAGCTTCTTACAAAAAGATTTAGGAGCTTGGAGTCCGTGGGGTCGAGTGATGCGCTTAATACAGCAAATTGATCGACTCATTTATGCTTTGATTGCGGAACGTCGGACGGAAACTCAGCAAAATCGGCAAGATATTCTTAGCCTAATGATGGCTGCTCGTTATGACGATGGGCAACCAATGTCTGAGATAGAATTGCGTGATGAATTAATGACATTGTTAGTTGCAGGACATGAAACTACTGCTTCTGCATTAACATGGGCTTTTTACTGGATTGACCAGTTACCAGAAGTTCAAGAAAAGTTGCTGCGAGAACTAGATACTATTATTATCAACTCAGATCCGAGTAGTATTGCAAAATTGCCCTATTTAACAGCAGTTTGTCAAGAAACCTTGCGGATTTATCCAATCGTGATGAATGGTGTACCAAGGATTGTGAAATCCCCAATTGAAATTACTGGCTACACAATTCCTGAGAAAAATGTAATTATCCCCAGTATTTACTTAGCACATCATCGCCCAGAAGTTTATCCAAATCCCAAAAAGTTCCAACCAGAACGCTTTTTAGAAAGACAATTTTCCCCATACGAATATTTACCTTTTGGGGGCGGTAATCGTCGGTGTATCGGTTTAGCATTTGCTCAGTATGAAATGAAAATTGTCTTAGCAACAATTCTGTCGCATTTTCAAGTTTCAGGGGTTAGCAAACATCCTGTATACCCTGTGCGCCGTGGTTTAACTGTCGCCCCACCGGCAGGAATGCGAATGATTGCCAGACCTCAAATAAAGCGTGCAAGTACGCCAGTAGCAGTTTAAGTCAACAGCAAATTCCCCCTTAATTTCAATTTATTATTGCAAAGGGGGAACTTTATCAATCTTATAGATTTAGATTTATACTAATTTAAAGAGTAATGCAACAGATGGGTAGGGGCAAAACAATATTCATTGGTGTCAACTTAAGCTAAAAATAGCTTCTGTGTTAGCTTTGTCGCCCGCCTGAGAATTCATTCTCAGGCTAATAGCCCTAGTCTACTGAAGTAGACTCAAGATTTTGAGGATATTTAGTCATCTTCAGATGACTTTTGCTATTAGCAAGGAACTGAAGTTCCTTGCGCTAACAGGGTTTCGCGTTAAGTTGACACGTATGATCAATATTATGCCCTGACTAATAATTTATGTATCGCAGACATTATTTGAATTGAGATTAGCTATCGAAATTTTGAGCTAATACTTCAGTTTGAGTTTTTTGCTTGCTAGCAAGTCGTTCATAGTGTTCGCGATCGCGGTATTTGATTGTTCGCATAGGTTGATTCCCGACAATTGCTAAAGGTTCAACATTAGCAGTTACAACAGTACCAGCTGCCACAATCGCACCATCACCAATCGTAACTCCTGGAATAATTAGGACATTTCCGCCAATCCAAACATTGCGACCGATAACCACAGGTTTATGAATGTAGACATTATATTCATAGGGAAGATCGTTACTTTGATAGTCATGGTTAGCAGAGAGGATAACAACGTTAAATCCAAGTGTGGTGTTGTCGTCAATTGTGATTCCACCACGACCATCTAATAAAACATTTGGGCCAATGTAGACTTGATTTCCTAGAGATATATTTTGAGGGTTGTCAATTCTAAGATCTCGCTTAAACCGCACACCTGAACCACAAAATTTCAATTGGGACTTTAGTTGTTGATGTTTATAACGCCTGATTTTATTTTCTAAGTATTCTCCCCACTTTACTAGACGCGGTACTAAATGTTGCTCTAACATTCGCTCTAATTTATTCGTAACTTTATCTTTGAACTGTTGCATAAAACTTGAATTGTTTAAAGAAACCACGTGAGTACTTTCATACCCGTCATATTGATTAGGTTTCCCAGAAAAGGCTATTTTCTCGCAGGTGAATTAAGTTTCTCTCAGTGGTCTCGATTGCTGTTTCGGCTTTGGCTCACCGAAACAGTATACTGAGGAGCCAGTCGCATGGTGTTAGCAACGTAGTAGCGTAGACACAGTTCAGGCGGATTCTAGTAGAGTACTGGTTTTGCTGAGTAAGATGAGGCACTGTCTTTAAAGAAAATAGGCGCTTGATTGCCCACTGCTCTCTGCACTCCTATCCTGCTACCCAAATGTATCTAAAAGTGACCTCCTGCCGATTCTGTTAGAAGTCTCAAGCTTGAACTCGTAGGCTCAGTTTATACTTACGTAAAAATATTGAGTTTTGAAAAATATCATCTTCATTCGTCACGAATGCTTTACCCAATACAGCAAATAACCCTCTAATAGCTAGCTAGTAACTGCATAAATGAGGCTCATACATAAAGATTGTATGAAATAACATCAGTAATATTGTGGATTTCGTAGATTTATGTAAATCATTAATAAGACGATTTTTAAAGTTACTTTCAGCTTTATGAATATTCTTTCGATCCACAAAAACTTATTTTATTGATTCTACTGCTTTGAATTAGTTGATAGTGTCCATAAATTATCTATTATTGGATCTTAACTAACACAAAGATAAAATAATAGTTTTTGGTGATTATCTTAAGATATTTATGAATTCTGATTGTATATATATCATCTAGCAATCACATTTGCTTCCTGAAATTACTCTTAAAATGATGTAATGAGGAACAATAAGTAAATCATTAGAGGTGTATCAAGCGTCGCAAAAATCAGATAGAGGTTATATATTTAGATAGATTTACTTGAAAAGAGGTTTCAAATTTAATATAAATAATTTGCCTAATGTCTAAATGCGAAAAAATAATTCAAACAAAAGCATAGTTCTGCATTTATTCATTTTGTAATTTAAAAAATCCACTAGGAATAGCCTATATAGTTTAATTCCTAGATCCCAAACAAGTAAATTATATCTATTAAGGTAAAATGGAACTATATACCCTTAGTGAAATTGAACAACTCCAGCAAGATCTACCATATTTAATAGAAACGTCTCAATGGTTGAAAACGTTTTTAGCTAGACCTCATCCTGATTTAGGTAGACCTGGGCCTGTGTGTCCATTTGCACCAAAAGCTATAAAATTAGATTACATTCGCCTGAGAGTTATTCGTTCTCATAATTTGGTTCAGCAGCAAGTTGTAGATATAGTTCTACCGTACCTAAATACTTTTCTAGAGTTAGAACCAAGAGAGCAAGAAGATTCGTTAAATAAAGCAATATTACTTCTTTTTCCCGACATTAGTCATGACGATGCGCCTAGACTAATTGATAGTGTTCAAAAACAACTTAAACCTTTATTTGTAGAATCAGGATTGATGCTAGGAGAATTTCACAAGCGCAATCAAACTCCTGGTTTGCACAATCCCAATTTTCGTCCTCTTCGTAGTCCTATTCCCATGCTAGCTATCCGCTTTATGGTTGAATCGGATCTTCCCTTTATTCAGAGTGCAGATGATTTAAATGTTAGGATTCGGTATCTTGAAGCTTATTTAAAGCGCTTTGAAAAAAGATTTAAAGATGACAATAATTTCGAGAATGCTCATCAAGCCTTAGCTTTAGCAAAACTACAACTGAAGAAGGAATCTTTAGTCATGTATTAATTGAATAGATTAATTTTTTTTATTATGAGTATAGTTAGTAGAAAATTTGAATATCAGCACAATATTCACGCAGATAGGCAAATTTGGCAGGAGTGGTACGAAACTGAAGGAATTCACACTACAAATTTGTGTCTTCATGAATTATTTACGGCACAAGTTGAGCAGACACCCAATGCGGTGGCTGTAATATTTGGCAACCAACAATTGACTTATCGTGAATTAAATACCAGAGCTAATCAACTGGCAAACTATCTAAAAAACTTAGGCGTTGGCCCAGAGGTATTGGTTGGCATTTGTTTAGAACGTTCTCTGGAAATGGTGGTCGGTCTGTTAGGTATCCTCAAGGCGGGTGCAGCTTATGTACCCTTGGACCCAGCCTATCCTCAAGAACGTTTAACCTTTATATTAGAAGATACTCAAACGCCTTTAATCTTAACTGTAAAGTCATTAGCTAAGAACCTAACTACAGCTCAAACACAAGTTGTTTGTTTAGACTCAGATTGGGAAATTATTGCTCATAATAGCCAAGAAAATCCTGTAACTGAAGTCACACTTGATAATTTAAGCTATGTAATCTATACATCAGGTTCTACAGGAAAGCCCAAAGGTGTAACGATCGCCCATCGTAGTATTTGTAATACGCTTTACTGGCGACAAAATACCTTTAAATTAACTCCGCAAGATAAAGTTTTACAGACTATTTCTTTTAGCTTTGACCCATCTGTTTGGCAGATATTTTGGACTTTGTTGTTTGGGGCACAGCTAATTATGGCTCGTCCAGGTGGGCATCAAGATCCAACCTACCTGATCGAGACAATTACCAAGCAGCAAATCACCGTCATGGCTTTAGTACCCTCCATGATGCGTGTATTACTGGAAGAGGAGGGAATCGAGAATTGTCAAAGTCTCAGACACATTACCAGTGGCGGCGAAGCGTTACCTATTGAACTTGTAGAACGGTTCTTTGCCCGTTTGCAGTTGGATAATGTTCTCGTGAATTGCTATGGCCCAACAGAAGCGGCGATTGATGCTACCTTTTGGACTTGCCAACGAGGAACTGATTACAGTTTTGCACCGATCGGTCGCCCTATTGCCAATACACAAATTTATATTCTGGATGAAGATTTACAGCCTGTACCAGTGGGAGAAGCAGGGGAATTACACATTGGTGGTATGGGTTTAGCCAGAGGCTATCTCAACCGTCCAGAATTAACTAAGCAGAAGTTTATACCTAACCCCTTTGATAGCGAAGCCGGAACCCGCCTATATAAAACTGGAGATTTAGCACGTTTCTTACCAGATGGAAACATAGAATTTTTAGGAAGAATCGATCACCAGGTAAAAATCCGTGGCTTCCGCATTGAATTGGGAGAAATTGAAACCGCGATCGCTCAACATCTGGCGGTGAAACAGGCCATAGTTATAGATAGAGAAGATGTGTCCCGCAACAAGCAGCTAGTAGCATATATTGTTGCTCAATCCAAACAAGTTCCTACCCAGAGCGAATTGCGCAGCTTTTTGCAAGGTAAGCTACCTGACTACATGGTGCCTGCCGCATTTGTATTTTTAGATGCTCTACCTTTAAATCCCAATGGCAAAATAGACAGGCAAGCTTTACCAGCGCCAGAAATAGTGTCAGTAAGTTTAGCAACCGATTATGTAGCGCCACGCACCACTACAGAAGAAAAAATCGCTGCCATTTGGTCGCAACTGCTGGGAAGAGAAAAAATCGGTATCAATGACAACTTCTTTGAACTAGGCGGACACTCCCTACTAGCAACTCAAGCGATTTCGCGCATTCGCCAAGCTTTTAAAGTAGAAATCGCCTTACAATCGCTGTTTGCCCAACCCACAATTGCCCAGTTAGCACAGTTCATCGCACAGCGATCGCACAACACCCAGCAGTTACGGCAAATACCTAAAGCTAACCGCACATCACTACCCTTATCATTCGCCCAGCAGCGCTTGTGGTTTTGGGAACAACTCCAACCGGGCAACTCAATTTATCACATTGCAGAAGCACTGCAATTACAAGGTGCGCTTAACATCACAATTCTGCAAAAATCCCTAGATGCAATAGTTGCGCACCACGAAGCCCTACGCACCAACTTTATTATCGAAGATGGCAACCCCATCCAAGTTATCCAACCACCCCGTGCCGTAGAACTATTAGTATTCAACCTCCAAGATATACCAGAGAGCGATCGCCCCGCTCAAATCGAGCAATTACTACAGCAGCAAACACAACGACCCTTCAACTTCGCCACCGACCTGATGTTGCGTGGCTGCTTACTCCAACTTGACGCAGAAGAACACATCTTACTGTTAGTGATGCACCACATCGCCAGTGATGGGTGGTCAATGGGTATCCTCTGGCAACAGTTAACCCAACTATATCCAGCGTTTGCCCACAACCAACCCAACCCTCTGGTCGAATTGCCGATTCAGTATGCCGACTATGCTGTTTGGCAAAGACAATGGCTAAAAGGTGAAGTACTCGAAAACCAACTTAACTATTGGCAACAGCAACTAGCAGGCGCTGCACCATTACTAGAATTACCCACAGACCGCCCCCGGCCTCTAGTCCAGACATACCAGGGTGAAAGGCAGACATTCACCTTATCCCAGGAATTAACTCAAGCCTTGCAAAAGCTGTCACAGCAAGAAGGCGTCACTCTGTTCATGACTTTGTTGGCAGGACTGCAAACTCTGCTTTACCGATATAGCCAACAAGAAGATATTTTAATTGGTTCAGCGATCGCTGGACGCAACCATGCAGAAACCGAAGGGCTAATTGGCTTTTTTGTCAACACCTTAGTATTACGCAGCCATCTAGGAGGCAATCCCAGCTTTCGCCAACTCCTAGGGCAAGTGCGGACAGTGGCATTAAATGCTTATGCCCACGCCGACCTGCCCTTTGAAAAACTTGTCGAACACCTGCAACCAGAGCGTTCTTTAAGTTACCATCCCCTCTTCCAGGTGATGTTTGTCCTCCAGAACGCCTTCAACCAAGAACTGGAACTACCAGGAATCGACATTACCACCTTGCCAGTACATACAGGCACAGCCAAATTCGATTTAACCTTTGAACTCAGCGAAACCGCCACAGGCATCAAAGGCAGCGTCGAATATAACACCGACCTCTGGGAAGATGGAAGCATCAGCCGGATGTTGGGGCATTTCCAGACATTATTGACAGCGATTATCGCTCAACCAGAAAAACCCATTTCCCACCTCCCCTTACTCACAACTGCTGAACAGCAGCAATTATGGCAGTGGAATCAAACTCAAACCGACTACCCAAGACAAGCGAGCATCCAGCAAATATTTGAAAACCAGGTAACAGCCACACCTGATGCTGTAGCCCTCGTCTTTGGGCAGCAACAACTAACATATCAACAATTAAATCAGCGTGCCAATCAATTAGCCCACCACTTGCAAAGCTTGGGTGTGGGGACAGAAGTCATGGTAGGATTGGCTGCCGAACGCTCAATAGAAATGGTCATTGGGTTATTGGCAATTCTGAAAGCTGGTGGAGTGTATGTGCCATTAGACCCCCAATATCCCCAAGAGCGTCTTTGTAAGATGTTAGAAGATGCTCAAGTTCAGGTATTGCTCACCCAAGAACATCTAGTAGGTAAGCTACCCTTATATGGAGCCAAGGTAGTTTACATTGATACTGATGCTGAGGTATTCGCTTCCTACTCTCAGAAAAATCCCCTGAGCCAAACTACAGCCGAGAACTTAGCATATATTATTTACACATCAGGTTCCACAGGCAAACCTAAAGGTGTGAGTGTCACCCATCGCGGTGTAGTGCGTTTGGTCAAAGATACCAACTATGTCAGGATCACTGCCGCCGATGTATTTTTACAATTAGCACCCATCTCCTTTGATGCCTCTACCTTTGAAATTTGGGGATGTTTGCTCAACGGTGCCCGGTTGGTAATTATGCCGCCCCAAACACCAACGCTGCCAGAATTAGCACAAGCACTAGCTACTTATCAAGTGACGATCCTGTGGTTAACCGCCGGACTGTTCCACCTGATGGTAGATGAGTACGTTGACCAACTTAAACAAGTGCGGCAAGTGTTAGCTGGAGGTGATGTGTTATCTGTACCCCATGTTAAAAAACTCTTGCAAGCAGGCGGCAATTGTCGGTTGATTAATGGCTACGGTCCTACAGAAAACACCACCTTTAGCTGTTGCTATAGTCTCGACAGTCATAGCCAAATTACAGGTTCGATTCCGATTGGTCGAGCGATCGCCAATAGCCAAACCTACATTCTCGATCGTAACTTGCAGCCTTTACCAATTGGCATTCCTGGGGAATTGTATGTTGGTGGTGATGGCTTGGCTAGAGGTTATCTGCACCGAGAAGAACTGACAAAGGAAAAATTTATTGTTTATCCTGGGGAGAATTTCGCATCGCAGCGACTCTATAAAACTGGAGATTTATGTCGCTATCTGAGTGATGGCAATATTGAGTTTCTCGGACGCTTGGACTATCAAGTGAAGTTGCGCGGTTTCCGCATTGAATTGGGCGAAATTGAAACTATACTTGAGCAACATCCAGCAATCAAGCAGACTGTAGTCATCGCTAGAGAAGATGTTCCCGGAGACAAACGCTTAGTTGCCTATTTGGTGGCTGAATCGCAACCATCACCCAGCCAAGAGGAATTGCGGCGCTATTTACAACAGAGATTGCCGGAATATATGGTGCCCTCTGCCTTTGTCTTTCTGCCACAGCTACCCCTGACACCGAATGGCAAGGTAGATCGCCGCGTCCTACCCGCACCAGCCAGTGGGAATTCTGCTGTCAGTATTGTGCTACCCCGGAATCAAGTAGAACAGCAACTAGTGGAAATTTGGCAACAAGTTTTGGGCGTACAGCCGATAGGGGTGAGAGATAATTTCTTTGAATTGGGCGGACATTCACTGTTAGCAATTAAGCTGTTTTGGGAAATTGAGCAGGCTTTCGGTAAAAATTTGCCATTGGCAACCCTATTTCAAGCCGGAACAATTGAATCTTTAGCGAAAATTCTGCAACCGCAAACAGGATTGAATGTAACTACACCAGCAGCTTGGTCATCTTTGGTGACAATTCAACCCCAAGGCGATAAACCACCTTTCTTTTGTATACATGGGTTGGGTGGTGAAGTGCTGTGTTTCCGGGAATTGGCAATGCATTTAGGAGTCGATCGCCCATTTTACGGAATACAACCACAAGGGCTAGATGGTAAACAGCCTCTCCTAACTCGAATTGAAGACATGGCAGCCCACTATATTCGAGAAATTCAAACCCTTCAACCTCAAGGGCCTTATTATCTGGGAGGATACTCCTTTGGTGGTATAGTTGCCTTCGAGATGGCGCAACAACTCCAACGCCAAGGGCAAAAAGTCGCTCTTCTGGCGATGTTAGATAGTAGTATTCCAGGTTGTGACCAGCGATCGCCATTCCTCAAGCGAATTGTTGAGCATTTCAATAATCTTTTACAGCTAGGGCCAGCTTACCTTTGGCAAAGGGCGGAAGTTTGGCGCAATTGGGCAAAAGATAATTTCAATAGAGGCAAGTACTTTTTGCAGCAAAGATATAAGCGTTTCCAGAATGAACGGCCTAATTATTTATTAGATATTACTCAACATCTATTGGAGACTGACCAGCATATAGAAGTCATGGAAACTAATTTACAAGCTGTCAAAAAATATAATTTCCAAGTTTATCCTGGTCAAATCGTTCTCCTGCGCACTGAGGATGAGACACGAAGTGAGGCAGTAGGTGTAAAATACGATCCGCAATTTGGTTGGGGTCAGTTAGTAACTGGCGGTATAGATATTCATTATATTCCTGGCTCTCACTTGACTTTACTCAACGAACCATCTGTAAAAGTTCTTGCAGAAAAATTGCGGAATTGCTTAACCAAGGGTACGGAAGCGTAAAAGCTCAAAGTTAATTTTGACATTGGGTATCTGTGATTTGTCTAATATTTAAGTCTTTTGATAGATCAATAAATATACCCAATGGACGAAACAATACTATGTCCAGCAAATTGATAATGTTTAACGCTGGTATATTACTTTTTAGCCTGCCCTGGGGTTACTCAGGGTTTTATATTGCCTAAAAGCAATTCACAGTAAGTTTAAAGAAATATTACATAAGCCTACTGAATTTTCCGCTACGGTTACGGTGTTAATTGTGGTTACTGATAACACTCACACGATAGTGAAGTGTTTTAACTTAAAAAAGTTACTGTGTTATTACGGTTAAACTCCCTAAATTACCTTTGTTGACATTACCTGTTAACCAAAATTTTACGGTGACTTAGATAAATATCTCACCAACCTAATTCACTTACCTAAGTAATGACAGATGCAAACAGAGCAAGTAGACTATGTTTTCAAAGACATTGCACAACGCCGAGTTGCTCACGTTGTAATACTCCCATCTTCTCACAGCAAATTAGATTCAGTTCGCTCAACATAACCGTAGTCGCCAGCTACGGTTTTTTTGTACAAAAAAATACCAAGCTATATTTAGCTACTTAAATATCAAAATTTTTCTTAACATATACTTTGTTATTTTAAGTAAAACCACGGGAAGAATAGCATAAGTCTGGGAGAACTATACATCTGATTATGCTGTTTTTCGCACTCCAGGCTTGTTAGAAGTAATTATGGGAGATAGGCAATGATAGAAAATTTGATACGGTTAACCAACCAAAACACAGATGCAATGGTAGATATAGTGTTTGGGTTTTATTTAGATGGGGATGCAATTGACAGGCAACAAATCGAACGCGAACTCATTGACTTAGGATCTAAACATAAGCTGGGAAGTGGCAGGGAATTAGTTCAAAGATTGCGAAAATTGGCGGCAGATAGAGGATTGTAGATAGATATGAATATTTTGGGTGATTAAAAGGAAAATCCTCGATTTAAAGAAATTTTTACCTTTTTTGCTCACCCTACTACACCTACTTGGCTACCATCACGAAAAATATCTCTACTCAAATAGAATTGCTTTGTGCTAATTGCAGATAAGGGCACTTTTGCAGAAAACCAGATGCTTTTTGATGAGCATTTGGGTTATAAGTATGCACAGGCGTAGTTCGGATAATGCCACTAAATAAATCATCCAACCCATAAGGGGTAAAAAATTGCCATTGCCTTTGTGCATCTAGCCGAACTCCTACAGCAGTAGCAGTATGTAACCATTCTTTGATTCCGTCCTCTGTACTATTGTAAGGTCTGCGACCAGGACGCCAACGGGCAAAACTAGCTTGATTTTTGACATCAAACTCATTATGAGGAAACTGTTCTGTGAGGGTGGCTTTTGCTGCTAGTTCTTGTGAACGGTTTCCTTTTTGATCGAAGAATGCAATATCAAAGTCTTTGATAACTAACCCGCAGTCATCACCAAAAATTGAACGCCAAACTGTATTTCGCACCGCACCACCTGCTAACCACCAGTCAGGTAGATTAAGCTGCGCGATCGCAGGTAATATCATGCCTATAGGTGTGTCAGTCAGAATCATCTGGAGACGAGTGTTACTATTCATAGCAAAATCTCTAGGGTTTTCAATTAGCAAGCGAAAATATTACCATTAAATATTTCATATTGAGCAGTTCTGCATTCGCGGTATAAAAAGCAGAGGATTACAGGAAAGGTTAAGTTTTTTATTTTAAATCAATTTTTAATTTTTAATTATGGAAGACTTATTTGCGAGATTAGAACGCACACTCAATCCCGAACTACCTTCCTTAACAGAGTCACAGCAACAACTTCTCAAAGAACTAAGCATTGATGAAAATCAACCCGGTGAAATTCTGCATGACTTTCAAATCTTAATAGATTTTCTCCAACCGAAAGGCGTGGAAGTAAGTAGTGTTAATCATCTTCTGCCTTTAAAAGTATTATCAGAACTAAATTCACGTTTAAGTCACCCAATCGAAACTAAACTTAAACGTCCTGTCCAAAAATCATACCCTTACATCAATGGACTTTATTTATTATTACGCAGTTCGGGAATAGTCCAACTTAGATCCCAAGGTAAAAAACAGATTTTATTATTAGATGAAGCTGTCTTAGAATCTTGGTCTAGCCTCAATTTAACAGAACGTTATTTTACTTTACTAGAAGCCTGGTTAATTTGGGGAAATAACGAGATTTTAGGTGAACGTCAAGATACATGGAATAATTTATTTAAGTGTATTCAATTTTGGGCGCGTGTACCAGATAAAGGATTAAAGTTTACCAAATATGAAGACCAACAGGATGTGAGCTATTATCCTGGATTGCATAATATCGCTCTGTTAGAATTATTTGGATTCTTAGCTATCAAACAAGGAAAACCACAAGAAGGTAAAGGATGGCGCATTACTAGCGTGCAACGTTTATCTCTTGGTGATGCTATATTTAGGTTGCTCTTTCCCATTGGTATGGCAGGAAAGTTTGAGGATAAGGTAGATATAAATTTTGGCGAATTGCAGCCAATTTTTAAACCATTCTTCCCCGAATGGGAGCATAATTTAACTCTTCCCAAACAAAGCTTCACTGATGGGATTTATATTTTTAAAGTATCTGTCTCTAGGTCTTGGCGACGTATTGCGATACCTGCAAAAAGGCAATTAAGCTCACTAGCTAGTACAATTCTCGATGCTTTTGATTTTGACTACGATCACCTATACGAATTTAGTTATAAAGACCGTTTTGGTCGCACTTGTAAAATTGGTCATCCCTACATGGAATCACCCCCATTTGCCGATCAAGTCCGCATTGGTGATTTAGCTCTAGAACCAGGTACAAGCATGACCTATCTTTATGATTTTGGCGACAATTGGGAATTTTATGTGCAATTAGAAAGAATTGATCCGCCAGATAACAAAATTAAAAAAGCCAAGATTTTAGAAATTCACGGTGATGCACCGCAACAGTACTGGAGCGAAGATGATGATTGGGATGAAGAGGAGTAATACCAATTCAAAATTCAAAAATAGAGGCGGCGTAAGCGTGGATGTTAATCAACAAAAAGAACAATTCAGTAACGCTTATGTCCGAGCAGTTGCATCAGTTGCTGGCTATTCTGTCTACAGACCGGAAGTAGACGATGACAGCGTAGACTTAGGTATAGCCGCTAAGGGAGGTACGGGACGCATCCGATCGCCACGCTTAGAATTACAGTTAAAATCGACATCAAGAGACGTTCTCGACAACAATGCTATTCGCTATCCTCTCAAACTCAAAAACTACAATGACTTGAGATTAGATAACTTCGCCATTCCCAGAATTTTACTTGTGGTGTTAATCCCTGATAACTTAGCCGACTACTTGCAACAGTCGGAAACAGAACTCTGCATGAGATATTGCGGATATTGGGTATCTCTTAGGGGAATGGTTTTAACACAGAACACAACTGCTGTAACTATTAACATACCAAGAACCAATCAATTTACAGTTGCCGCGCTTCAATCAATTATGCAAGGAATTGGTCAAGGAATAAAACCATGAAAGTTACTGTGCGGGATGCAGAAATTCTCAAAACTATCGAACCACAACAACTAAAGGACTACTTACAATCTCATGGTTGGCATGAAGACCGTCCTTTTCTTGATCATGCTACAGTTTGGCTTAAACCAGAACCAGAACATGATGAATTTGAAATTTTGTTACCAAATAATCAACATCTAGGTGATTATCCTACTCGCATCCAGGAAGCTATTGAAATATTAG
Source organism: Aulosira sp. ZfuVER01 (assembly GCA_034530615.2). Taxonomy (GTDB): domain Bacteria; phylum Cyanobacteriota; class Cyanobacteriia; order Cyanobacteriales; family Nostocaceae; genus Aulosira. The sequence continues at coordinate 17,544 of JAVRCV020000028.1, read as the reverse complement.
AAGAAGTTGAAAATCGGTCACAGATTGACATTTTAAGTGACCTAATAACTAATGTCTCTAATATTACAATTCAGGGAGTAATTATGCGAATTGAAGCTCCTAATGCCGACCAATTAAGTGGGGAAATTACATTACTTGGTGTAGTTTTTGATAAATTGCGTCTAATTAAAACAGAACTAGCTGGACAAGCATATATTCTTGCTATTAAAGCCTATCAAGAGCGTTTACCAGTACTTTTAACTGGTGATTTGATCAAAAAAAATAACACATTTATTCTCAAAAGATATCAAAGATTTATTCTTGATAATCATTGAAACCTATCAAATTTCGGGCTATAGAATTGCTATTATGCAATATAATTAAGTTGGGTCAAAACCTTAAACTGCTTACGTTGGGAGGCCTTATAGCCAGATAATATCATTTCTATTTTAAACTTACCGATCTCCGAAAATATGTAACTAGTACAGATCCTCCAATTAGAACAAGAAGTGATCCCATACCAGTAAACATTGTAGGTAAAAACCATAGTTCAAACCAAGAATTAATCATAGCAGAATTTAGCTTTTGAGGGTTGTATATAACTTCTACTTGCTGACCTTTAGTAAATGATGGTAGTTGACTACCTGTATTGGATTCAAATATAGTTGGTTCACCAGCACTTGGAGTAAATTTAACGACTGGATAGTAAGCAGAAGAGGAGCGACCTTTACTATCAGTTGATGAACGTAGCTTTAAATCAATTACAGTTCCTTGTATAGATTCTGCTGTGCCAACAAAAGAATGAGTATTTACGACAAAGATAACGCCTGTTACAGCAAATATACTACCTATACCAGCAAATATAGAACCAAATATCAGAAAAAACTTTGAATCATCCATATAATTTTCAAAATAAATTCTTAACGGGACTTACAATTAAAAAAATCTCCAAAAAATTGTGTAAAAATATTCTCTCTCTCTTATTTCTCCGTGACCCTGTGATTGATTTATTTGGATAATTGATTCCGAAAATTTCATATATCAATACTCAAATCCAATTACTAAAGTAAGTCTGTGATTGAAAATTGCCGTTGACGATCTAGTTCTTGAAGTCGCAGTTTTTCGGTATAAAAGGCTTGATAATATGATTGCCATCTCTCTGGTTCTGCTTCTGGATCGGTTTCTTGCCACAATTCCAAAAAGTGACGATAGCGCTTTTCTCGCAATACTCTTTCCATACACGCGATCGCAGCCTGAACTACCTGGGGAGTACGCAATATTTCTTTCTGGCTTTTCTCATTAAGATGAAATAAATGAGACACTAACGCCATCTCTTCAGGAAACTCTGGGTATTTGTCTTGCAGAGTTGAAACTAAATCTACTTCCATTCCTCCTGGTACTTCGACAATCTGTAGCCACAAAAATCGGTGGTGAGAAAGGCTAAATTGTAAATCTCTCTCTTCTAATGTGTCTAAAATAACTTGGCGCTGTTCGGGACAATGTAAGTAAATCCGGAGCAATAAAGCTTCCGCTCGATCTAACAAACCGCGTTCGCCCCCAGGAATTGGAGATTGGCGACTGACCGATTTACCACCATTCTCCCCCTTTTTCCTGAATGGTAGGGGCTGAGAGTAACTGCTAGCAGGCGCAATTTGAGTCAACAAATTTTCCACTCTTAGGGGAATTAGTCTGCTATCTCCTAAGCTGAGGATTTCGGCACAATAAGAAATATAATAATTGCGTGTATCATTATTAACGATATTTTTCAGCAATTTTACTATCTGCTGAGTTACTTGCTGAAAATCTGTAGCTTGTTTTAAATCGCGGTCTTTGATGATTTGATCGATCTGCCAATTTAACCACAGGGGAGCATTGGTTAATAGTTGACGATAGTCTTCTGGGGTATGGCTGTGTAAGTATTCATCGGCATCTTTACCATCAGGGATATTGAGAATCTTAAGCTGAACTTCGCCCATATATGCCAGTTCGGCAATTTCCCCGATCGCTCTTTCTGCGGCATTAGTACCTGCCCTATCGGCATCAAAGTTGAGAACTAATTGTTTTGAATCGGTATAGCGTAATACTAACCTTACTTGATCTAAACTTAAGGCAGTACCAAGGGACGCAACAACATTATTAATCCCCGCAGCATGGAGAGCGATCGCATCAAAATATCCCTCCACTACCACAGCTTGATCGAGTTGCGAAATCCCAGATTTAGCTTGATCGAGAGCAAATAGAGTTTTACCTTTACTAAAAAGCTCGGTTTCAGGGGAATTGAGATACTTTGGTTGCTCATCGGTGAGAGTTCTTCCACCAAAGCCAATCACCCGCCCTTGAATGTCACGGATGGGAATCATCAAGCGATCGCGGAACACATCATAATAACCGCCCCCTTCTTTGCGGGGTTTAATCAATCCGGCTTTTTCTAGCAGCTGCACTGGGTAGTGTTTGCTATCCACCAAATAACGATAGAGTGTTTCCCAACCTGCGGGAGCATAACCTAAGCCAAATTGCTGAATTGTCTCTTCTTGCAGGAGGCGATCGCGTTTTAAATACTGTAGTGCTTTTTGTCCTTGAGATTGTCTGAGGGCGTGTTGATAAAACTGTGATGTCGAAGCGAGAACTTCATATAGCTGTTCGCGCAAAGAAATCTGACGTTGTAATTCTTGCCTTTGCTCAGGTTCTAGGGTTTGCACAGGTATTTGGTAACGCCGTGCTAAATCTAGAGTCACCTCAGCAAAGGAACGCTTTCCCAAGTCCATTAAAAACTTAATCGCATTTCCCCCAGCTTGACAGCCGAAGCAGTAGTACATTTGCTTGGTCTGGCTGACAGTAAAGCTAGGAGTTTTCTCATCGTGGAAGGGGCATAAACCCACAAAATCTTTACCGCGCTTGCGTAAAACTACGTACTCTGAGATGACATCTACAATGTCAGCACGTTGTTTAACTTCTTCAATCGTATCTGGGTGCAAGCGAGGAATTTGCATATTTTGTCATTGGGCATTGGGCATTGGGCATTGGGCATTGGGCATTTCTCCCTTGTCTCCCTTGTCCCCCTCATCCCCCTTGTCTCTTTTTTCCTTGTGACTGCCTTTTTCAAGAACTTGGGAAAAATAACAAAGGACAAATGATAAAGGACTCCTGATGGCTATTATATTGTTGTTGCTCAACCAAGAATGAATATAGGATTGCTTAGGCTGAGTCTTATAAGAGGAAATACTGAAGATGGGGCGTATTTTTATTTCTGCTGCTCACGGAGGCAAAGAAGCTGGAGGAATTGATCCAGGGACGATCGCAGGCGGGACAACTGAAGCTAAAGAGATGATTCTGTTACGGGATTTGATTGTAACCGAATTGAGAGCGCGGAGTTTTGAAGTTTTGTCAGTTCCCGATGACCTGAGTGCGACTGATACTATCGCCTGGATCAATTCTCGTGGTCGTTCGACTGATGTAGCGCTAGAAATTCACGCTGATGCAGCCAGCAATCCTAGTGTACGGGGGGCTAGCGTTTTCTACATTGCCAGTAACAATCAACGCAAAAGCAATGCTGAACTTTTGCTGACAGGACTGTTGCGCCGCGTACCTCAGTTACCAAATCGGGGAGTTAAACCAGATACAGATAGCGGATTGGGTCGGTTAATATTTTGCAGACAAACTGCGATCGCTTCTTTGTTAATGCAGGTAGGTTTTCTCAGCAGTCCTGAAGATAGGTCTTTATTACAAACTCGTCGCCGCGATTTTGCTTTGGGAATTGCTGATGGATTAGCATCTTGGAGTCGGGCGATCGACCCCAATCAAGGGCCTCCCCCAGAACCAACTTATCCACCCATTAATATCACCATTAACGGGCAAAAATACTCAGAACAAGGAATACTGATTAATGGCAATGCTTACATCCCAATTGATTTAGTAGATCGCTTACAAGTTGACTTATCAAAAATACCTGAAGTTCGGCGGATTACATATCATAAAGTAGTGTATGTCAAAGCCATCGAACTGCGAGATTTTAATGTTTCTGTAGGCTGGGACGCTGCAACGCGCACTGTAAGTTTGCGTTCAATTTTAGTTGTCTGCCCTGGTCAATTTGACCGTATTGTATCAAATGGTAATACTTCAGAAAAAGAGTTACAAGTATTTCTCAGCAATAACAATGAAAATGGGTTAGTGAAATTTCCCGACATCCCAAAACTCTATCAAGAAGAAGCAAAAACAGAGGGCATAAACTACGATATTGCTTTTTGCCAAATGTGTGTTGAAACTGGATTTTTACGCTTTGGTAGTGATATTAGACCAGAGCAAAATAACTTTGCTGGTTTAGGTACAATTGGCGGTAGTTCACAAGCAGCATCTTTTGAAAGTGCCAGAATTGGAGTGAGAGCGCACATTCAACATTTGAAAGCTTACGCCAGTTTAGAACCTTTGGTCAACGAAGTTGTCGATCCGAGGTTTCGTTTTGTGACGCGGGGTGTTGCTCCATTAATCGATCAGTTATCAGGGCGCTGGTCAGCAGATTTAGATTATGGTGCTAAGATTACCGCCATGCTCAAACGCTTGTATGAGTCAGCAAAGCTGTTATAAGTCATTAGTCACCACTACCTTTAGTTAAGGTTCTTGCTTTTAAATAGAACTGTTTTATGACAAAATCGGCAGATGTCAGCACCAAAAAGTTAATTAGCCTCGCCCCTGACAATTGGGTAAGATGGGTGACTCAGATTCCTGATGTGACAGCTACAGAAATACTCAATTCCGAATTTCAATGGATTAGTAGAGAAAGTGAGCAGCGCGTTGCGGGGGTTCCCACGGCAGTCCGCTCAAGTCGGGAAACCCGCCCACGCGGCTGCCTCCCCGTTGTAGCGACTGCGAACCCGTAGGGTGACGTTTTAATCCGCGTTAGTAGTCCCCAAGTAGGGGAATTTTTGGTTCTCAACGAATTACAATTACGCTATCAGCCACAAATGCCGCGTCGAATGCGTGCTTATGCTGGTCTTGCAGAAGAAAAATATAACTTACCAATATATCCGGTACTCATTAATCTTCTCAAAGTTAGTAACGCAGAAATACCTTCAACTTACACATCAAATGTCGCAGGGTTACAAGCACGTCAAGATTACCGTGTGATTAACCTGTGGGAAGTCGATGTTAACATTGCCTTTCAACAACCATGACCGTCATTACTTCCGTTTGTGCCCATACTTAAAGGTGGTGAAAATGAATCGATAATTAGAGAAGCATTACAAATTTTGCGTGCCGATCAACAATTAAATCAACTGGAAACTGTTTTAGCTTTTTTTGCTACTTTTGTACTAGATAGCGCCTTAGTCAAGGAAATTATGAGGTGGGATATGGCTGTTTTACGCGAGTCACCTTGGTATCAAGAAATTTTACGCGAGGGTGAGAAACGTGGGGAAGAACGCGGTGAACAACGTGGTGAGGAACGCGGCTTGCGAAGTGGTATTGAATTGGCATTAGAGATTAAATTTGGCACTCTGGGCTTAGAACTGATGCCAATTGTCTCGCAAATTAATGATTTACAACAATTAAAAGCAATTCAACAGGTTATCAAAACTTCTCAGACAGTCGAAGAACTACAACAATTTTTGTCTTCTGTCTCTCAAAACCAGGCATAACATCAATAACCAAGCTGTTATTTTTCTGTTATGTGTATCTGTCTAACTCTTGGTATGTAGAAGCAGCAAGGTTATCAAGCTATGTACTGGAGAGTTTTTTAACGGCGATCGCAGCTATACTCTGATTAGCAGCCGCAGGTTTGGCGCACCCTTGACAGACTAAAGCCAAAAAGGAAAAAAGCCACAAACATAAGTCTCAGAAATTAAAGCATCGCTCAAACCAGGAAAAATCTGCTAAAGGTAAAGAATCTGCGGCTGTTAAAACCGTGGAGGTATCACCTACTGAAAGCATTGAAATAGCTATGGATTGGAGTGCTGCATTACCAACTTTCTTTATTACCTTAAGAGAAGGTGTAGAAGCTGCTTTAGTTGTCGGTATTGTTTTCGCCTGTTTACAACAAGCGGAACAACAAAGATTGCATCGTTGGGTATATTTAGGAATTTTTAGTGCCACTATAGCTAGTTTTGTGGTAGGTCTATTACTCAATTTAGGTATCCAAGGATTGCAGACATCGGATCTACTCTATGCGCCTGTCTTCAAGCAATTATTTGAGGTGGGACTGGGTGTAGTTGCGATCGCTATGCTTAGTTGGATGCTAATCTGGATGACAAAACAAGCACGCTCTCTCAAAGCCGAAATCGAAGGTTCTGTCAAAAGTGCATTAGGACAAGACAACCGCGCAGCTTGGGCGATTTTTAGTCTAATTTTTATTGCCGTATTTCGGGAAGGCTTAGAAACTGCGGTGTTTATCGTCGCTAAGTTTCAACAAGGTTGGACACCTGTACTGGGTGCTATAGGTGGATTAGCTATGGCAGTTGTCATTGGTATGCTGCTATTTAAATGGAGCATTCGCATTAACTTGAAGCAATTTTTCCAAGTTATGGGTGTATTACTGCTGCTGATTGTTTCTGGATTGGTGATTTCTGCTTTGCGACATTTAGATGCAGCTGCGATCGCTTTTAGCCAAATCAAGCCTTCAGTATCTTATACTTGCGGACTAGAAAACACTTCTTGTCTTCTCGGCCCCATAATTTGGGATTTATCAGCAATCTTACCTGATAAACAGTTTCCTGGTATTTTGCTCAAAACTTTATTTGGCTATACCCAAAAACTATATCTCGTTCAGGCGATCGGGTATATCCTGTTTTGGGTCATGGTAGGTAGCTTATACTTCCGCAGTCTTAACCAACCGACACAACTCAAACCTGGAACAAAAACTGCCACTAATTCTTGATTTTTGATTAATTAAAACTGAATATTCTCTTCTTTGTGCCTCTGTGATGAAAAATGCTTTTTTAAACACAAAGGCACAAAGACACAAAGCTTTGTATTCTAAAGGCTAGCTACAATAATTTATTGCGAATAACGTCAATTAAATACTCTAATTAGCAACAAAAATATTAAATTTAATTCCATAGCCGATCGGGTTATCATCCTTCAACTAGTGCCCAGTGGTTAAAGGTAAAGCTTTATATTTCTTAATACTTTTACCAGACGAAAAGCAAGGTTCATACTGCTGAGTGTAACCCCATAACTCTGGACGTAGAGTGGCGGCTGCACATCTATGCAAGAAACAAAATTCATTATTCATTACTGATTGTTCAATACTATTTCGATGAGTTAGAACCCGTTCAGATTTGGGAAACATACTGGAAATGATAAGTTTATTTGTCACAAAGGTTACGTAAAATGTTTACAGCAGTTGAGTCACTTACTAAAATTCTGGGTTATCGAATTAGCGAGAGACTGTATGCAGGCTCTAGAACCTTAGTTTACCGAGCAATTCGGGAGGTGGATCAACTGCCAGTGGTCATCAAGATACTCAAGCAGGAGTATCCGACATTCAATGAACTGCTGCAATTCCGCAATCAGTACACCATTGCCAAAAATCTCGACTTTGAAGGTATTGTTCGTCTTTACAGTCTGGAACCTTACCAAAACAGCTATGCACTGGTGATGGAGGACTTTGGTGGGATTTCTTTACGAGAGTGGATATACAAAGAAATTAACAACAACGGCGATCGCCCTTTGGGCGGCTCCCTTTGGGAGCATCGCCTGAAAGCGTTTTTGGAGATTGCGATCGCCTTAGCGACAATTCTGGATGAACTCTACCGCCAGCGGATTGTTCACAAAGACATCAAGCCTGCCAACATTTTAATTAACCCAGATACCCAGCAGGTGAAGTTGATTGATTTCAGCCTAGCTTCTTTACTATCTAGAGAAACCCAAGAAATTCGCAATCCTAATGTTTTGGAAGGTACTCTCGCCTATGTGTCGCCAGAACAAACCGGACGGATGAACCGAGGAATTGATTACCGCAGTGATTTTTATTCTTTAGGGGTGACTTTCTTTGAACTACTCACCGGAGAATTGCCTTTCCAATCTAACGATCCGATGGAATTAGTTCACTGTCATATTGCTAAACAACCCTTATTAGAAGGCAGAAGGGAAGAAATTCCGCAAGTTTTATGTGACATAGTGATGAAACTGATGGCGAAAAATGCAGAAGACCGCTATCAGAGTGCTTTGGGGCTGAAACACGATCTAGAAAGGTGTCTGAACCAACTGCAAACAACTGGGCAGATTGATAGCTTTGAAATTGGACAACGCGATGTGTGCGATCGCTTCATCATCTCAGAAAAGCTCTATGGTCGTTATAGCGAAGTAGCCAGTTTACTAGCGGCTTTTGAGCGAGTTTCTCAAGGACGCAGCGAACTCATACTTGTGGCAGGTTTCTCTGGTATCGGTAAAACTGCTGTGGTCAACGAAATCCACAAACCGATTTTACGGCAACAAGGCTACTTTATTAAAGGTAAATTTGACCAGTTTCAGCGCAATATTCCTCTGTCTGCTTTTTTACAAGCATTTCGCGATCTGATCGGACAACTGCTGAGTGAAACTGATACGCAATTAGATCAATGGAAACAGAAAATTCTCTCGGCTTTGGGAGAAAACGCTCAAGTCATTATTGAGGTGATCCCAGAACTAGAGCGGATAATTGGTAAACAATCTGCTGTACCCGAACTCTCTGGTAGTGCTGCGCAAAACCGCTTCAACATCCTATTTCAAAAATTTATCCAGGTGTTCACGACGAAAGATCATCCTCTGGTGATCTTTATCGATGACTTGCAGTGGGCGGATTCTGCTTCTCTCAAGTTTATACAACTGTTAATGAGTGAAATAGATAGTCGATATCTCTTGCTGATTGGAGCTTACCGGGATAATGAAGTCTCTGCAACTCATCCACTGATGCTGACACTCCAAGAAATTGAGAAGTCACAGGCTACAGTCAATACAATTACTCTTGCAACCCTAGATCGGTTGTCAGTAAATCAGTTGGTTGCTGATACATTCAGTTGTTCGCTGGAACTAGCTTTACCATTGACACAGTTGATATTTAGCAAAACTCAAGGAAATCCCTTCTTCACAACTCAGTTTCTCAAAGCATTATACGAAGATCGTTTAATTACATTCAATGTTCATGGTGGTTACTGGGAGTGTGACATTGCACAGGTGCGATCGCTGGCTCTTACTGATGATGTAGTAGAGTTTATGGCAGTTCAACTTCAGAAGTTGCCCCAAGCTACTCAAGAGGTGTTGCAGTTAGCGGCTTGTATTGGTAACTCTTTTGACTTAGAAACATTAGCGATCGTCTACGAACAATCCCCAAACGAAACCGCTAACCATTTGTGGATAGCTCTAAAAGATGGGTTGATTTTACCGCAGAATGATGTTTATAAGTTTTTTCAACAAGAAATATTCTTGAGCGATCGCGAGTCATTGGCAAACGATCAACCAGCTAAAATCACCACCAGCTATAAATTTTTGCACGATCGCGTCCAGCAAGCAGCTTATTCATTGATTCCCCAAGACCAGAAGCAAGCCACTCACCTTAAAATTGGGCGACGCTTGTTAAACAATACATCAGCAGCAGACCAGCACGAGAAAATTTTTAATATTATTAATCATCTCAACTTGGGTGCTGAACTGATTACTGATGCTAGTGAACGAGAACAATTAGCAAATCTCAATCTGATAGCCGGTCGTCAGGCAAAATCTGCAACAGCATACGAAGCTGCACTGAGATATTTAAATACAGGCATAATGTTCCTAGAACCCCATAGTTGGCAGACTCAGTACGATTTAACACTTAATTTGTATTTAGCAGCCGCAGAAACAGAATACCTGAATACGAATTATGAGCAAGCAAATCTGCAAATAGAGACGCTTCTAGAAAATGTTAAGGATACATTACAAAAAGCCAGAGTTTACGAAATTAAAATTCAATCTTTAATTTCTCAGAATCAGTTGCAATTAGCTGTAGATATCGCCTTAGAAGTTTTGCAGACGTTAGGTGTAACTTTAGAGTCAGAGGCGATCGCCACCTTAGAGATTGAAGCATTAATCGACCTACCAGAAATGACCGACCTGGATAAACTAGCAGCACAGCGAATTTTGATGACCGTTGGGCCTGCAGTTTACCTTGCTAATCCCCCAATGTATCCGTCAATTGTCTTGACAATGGTCAATCTGTGCATGAGATATGGCAATTCTAACCTTGCAGCTTATGCCTATGTCATCTATGGATTATTACTCTGTGCTGGGGGGGATATTGAGTCTGGTTATAAGTTTGGTCAGATGGCGATCGAGTTGTTAGAGCGTTTTGATAGCAGGAAGCTGAAATCTAAAGTTTACATGATGTTTAATGGCAACATTCGCTACTGGAAAGAACACTTTCAAGCCAGCTTGACACCTTTGCAGGAAGGATTTCATCTTGGTTTGGAAACTGGGGATTTAGAATTTGCTTGTTACAATGCTACGACATATTGCGATTTTTGTTTTCACACTGAGTCCGAGCTAGAAACAGTGCTTTACAAGCAGACACAGTATCTTGAGATTATTCAAAATTTAAAACAAGAGTTTCAGCAAATTTATATTCAAGTAAACAGACAATTTCTCTTAAATTTAAGTGGTCGCGCAATTGATAAATTGCGTTTGGATGGTGAAAGTTGCAATGAAACAGAAATGTTACCAATCTGGATTAAAAATAAGCTGGGCTTTATATTATTTATTGTATTTTTACACAAACTGATTCTTGCCTACTTGTTTGCAGCTTATGGTGATGCGGTGGAAAATCTGCGACTAGCAGAACCATACCAAAACTTTGCTATAGCAACAATCCATAGCGTGAAGTATAACCTATATTCGTCTCTTTCACTCTTGGCACATTACCCAGATGTATCAGCCGAAGAGCAGCAGCAATACCTCCAACAAGTAGCTAAAAACCAAGCACAGATGCAGCACTGGGCAACTCATGCCCCAATGAACTATCAACATCTGTGGTGTTTGGTGGAAGCAGAAAGAAACCGGGTGCTGGGTAATAAAGCCGCTGCCATCGAAATGTATGACCAAGCTATAGAAAATGCCAAACAGCAGGGCTATATTCAGCAAGAAGCGATCGCCAACGAACTCGCAGCCAAATTTTATCTCGACTGGGGCAAGCAGCACATTGCGCAAAACTACATGATCGAGGCTTATTACTGCTATACCCGTTGGGGAGCTAAAGCCAAAGTTGCCGATTTAGAAACTCGCTATCCCCAACTTTTAGCTCCTATCCTCAAACAAGCGCCTTTCGCTTTTTCAACTAACGAAACAATTGTTTTATCAGGTGGGGGAAGTTCTCAAAATTCCTCTTCTTCAGGTAATAGCAACGCCTCTGTTGCTTTAGATTTAGCAGTGATTTTCAAAGCCTCTCAAACCCTTTCTAGGGAAATTGAATTAGAAAAACTCGTTTCTACTTTGCTGCACGTTGCTCTGGAAAATGCTGGCGCTGATAAGTGTGCGTTATTGCTGTCTGAAAATGGCCGTTTACTTGTCCAAGCGATCGCCAATATCGATAATTCCGCAACGCTACTCCACCCACAACCGATGGAAGAAAGCTTAGAAGTACCCTTTAGCCCCATCAATACGGTGAAACGGAGTTTGCAACCACTGGTGATTGTTGATGCAACTGTATATCCTAGATTTACCAATGACCCATACATTCAGAAGCATCAACCCAGGAGTATTTTGTGTAGCCCGATTTTGCATCAGGGTAAGTTGTTAGGGATTTTGTATTTAGAAAACAATCACTCTATTGGCGCGTTTACTGAAGATCGCGTTGATATCCTGAATCTTCTCTGTACTCAAGCCGCTATTTCTCTAGAAAATGCCCGTTTGTATCAACAATCGCAGCAATCTTGTCAACAATCGCTACACTACAGTCAACAATTAGAGCGATCGCTGCAAGAGGTACAGCAGATGCAGCTGCAATTAGTGCAGAATGAAAAAATGTCAGCCTTGGGAAATCTAGTAGCTGGCGTTGCACATGAAATCAACAATCCCGTCGGCTTTATTTCTGGCAATATTCAACCAGCTAAAGATTATGTCCAAGATTTATTCGGACTAATCAATCTTTATCAAGAAAAGTTTCCCGATCCTGGCTCAGAAATCGAAGATGAAATTGAAGCGATCGATTTGGAGTACGTGCGCGAGGATTTACCCCAGTTGCTCGATTCCATGACTCTGGGTGCTAATCGCATTCGTAGTATCAGCGTCAGTTTGCGCACCTTTTCTAGAACCGATAAAGATTACAAAGTGCCCTTCAACATTCACGACGGTATTGACAGCACAATTTTAATTCTCAGACACCGATTAAAAGCTAACGAATTGCGTCCAGCAATCGAGGTGATTAAAGATTATGGTGAACTACCTCTAGTAGAATGCTTTGCCGGACAACTCAACCAAGTATTTATGAACTTGTTAGCAAATGCCATTGATGCTCTAGAAGAATCTAATCAAGGCAAGAGTATGGAAGCGATCGCTGCTAAACCTAATTGCATTACAATCAAAACCCGTGTAGATGAATCAGGTCAGCACATTAAGATTCGGATTGCAGACAACGGAGTGGGAATGTCCCAGGAAGTGAAGCAAAGGATATTTGACCATTTGTTCACTACCAAAGCTGTTGGCAAAGGAACCGGATTAGGATTGGCGATCGCCCGTCAGATTGTGGTTGAAGCACATGGAGGTACAATTGAAGTAGATACTATTCCCCGAGAAAAGACAGAGTTTGTCATTAAATTGCCGATTAAGGCTTAAAAAGATTCAAGTAAGACTAATTTGAAAAAAGAAAGCTATAGATGCATTTGTTGGGCGGGAGACGCAACAGCACCCAATACGGTTTGGTTAAGGGGGAAAGGGAAAAGGCTAAATTTAAACCTTTCCCCCTTACCCCTTAACCTTTTCCCAAACCAAAAGGGAGATGAAAATTGCTTATCCGAACTGTATTGCCATCATACTTATCAACACAGATAAATAGTGCTGTTTATCTGTGGTTAGATATCTAAAATATCCTATTTTATTTTGCAAACAAAATCAGTAGGAGCAGATTTGAAAATACGATCGATTACTCATGATAATCTCCATGAACTCGCCCCTCTCTATCTTCTCTATTGCTTGCTTAGGCAAGTAAGTTCAAAAATCCAAGTGTATTGCTACATACAGCATATTTCAGGTAAATGAAGTACACGGGTAGGGGCACAGCCATGTTCCCTACGACTATCTGTAGCTCACTAAGTTGCAATCTGCTGTATATGTTTTGCTGGAGTATAAGTATATAACCACATATCAGCCATTAAGTATAATGGCTTATTTACTTTAGAAAACAACTTCTTAAACTATAGTATTTAAAATACTATATTAGCAAAAGTATTGGTTTTTAAATTAAACTTTAACTTCTGAAACATCAAAGTGGCAATAATTTTTATCTGCAAATCATCTCTGCAAAAGTTGTGAAGAATTAATACAAATCTAGATACAATCGACTAGAGTAAATAGTATGTTTAACATAAGTAATTCAACCAAATAAAAGATAAAACCTGAGTAGGGGAGGCAAAAAGCAAGGACACTTTGTTTACAAGGGTTGTTGGAGCAGTTAGCGCTGTAGACACCTGAAAGATTCCCTTAAGTGGCGTGCAATGAGCGTCCCAAAATATATTTCAAGGTATTTGTGAGGTTGGTGCAAGATATAAACCTCCGGCTAGCAGCGATCGCTACTAGCAACATAATAAAATAAACACTGGAATCCTTCATTTTGTAGACCCTTTGTTATCTCAGGGTTCCAATTTAACTTGCATACAGCCAGCAGCCAGGATAGCTATCAACAACTAGATTTTGAAAAAGGCAGAAGGCAGAAGGCAGAAGGCAGAAGACAACGATCTTACCTTCTGCCGTCTGCCCTTGAACTTCTGTCTTTCTTGCTGAATTTTGAATTGTTTTAGTGTCTCTCTTTATTTGGGGAACTCAGCTAAATCAAAAGGAGAACGCCAATGAAGGTTGGTATTCCAAAAGAAGTCTACCCTGGCGAACATCGTGTAGCAGCTACGCCAGACACAGCCCAACGTCTGGAAAAGCTTGGTTTTGATGTAATTGTGGAGAGCAATGCGGGCTGTGGGGCAAACTTTGCAGATGATGCCTATACTCAAGCAAAATGCCAGATTGTTCCCGATGCGGCAACTTTATGGGCAGAGGCGGATATTGTACTTAAGGTTCGTCCACCCCAAATGCACCCAGAACTAGGCAAAGATGAAACGGATTTGCTACGTGAACAAAGCAAGTTAATCAGTTTTATCTGGCCGGCTCAAAATCCAGATTTGCTACAAAAACTAGTAAAACGCAAGGCTTCAGTATTGGCGATGGATGCGATACCACGCATCAGTCGGGCGCAAAAGCTAGATGCCTTAAGCTCAATGGCGAATCTTGCAGGCTATCGTGCGGTAATTGAAGCTGCAAATCACTTTGGGCGCTTCTTTAACGGTCAAATTACCGCCGCCGGCAAAGTACCACCTGCTAAGGTGATGATTATTGGCGTTGGTGTCGCTGGATTAGCAGCAATTGGTACTGCTAAGGGACTGGGTGCAATTGTAAGGGCTTTTGATACCCGCTTGGTAGTGAAAGAGCAAGTAGAAAGCTTAGGTGCAGAGTTCCTCGAACTCAACTTTGCTGAAGATGGGACTGGTGAGGGTGGCTACGCCAAGGTGATGAGCGACGAATTCATCAAGGCTGAGATGGAACTGTTTGCTGCTCAAGCTCAAGAAGTGGACATCATTATTACTACAGCCCTGATCCCTGGGAGAAAAGCACCTGTGCTGATTACCCAAGAAATGGTTGAGAGCATGAAAGAAGGGTCAGTAATTGTCGATTTGGCAGCAGAGCAAGGTGGTAATTGCGCTTGTACTCATCCTGGTGAAGTTTACCGTTACAATGGCGTCACAATAGTAGGTTTGACCGATTTGCCCAGCCGAATGGCACAACAAGCAAGTCAGCTTTACGGTAACAATCTATGCAATTTGCTTGAAGAAATGGGTGGGGCGAATAATTTCCAAGTCAATCTTGAAGATGAGGTAATTAGAGGTGCTTTAGTTGTTCATGCTGGCGAGATTACTTACCCGCCACCAAAGGTTGAGAAAAAAGTAGAGGTAATACAAGAGAAGGTTGGCGAACAAAAAGAAAAAGAGAAACAGCCTACCCCAGTCTTAACAATTGCCCCAGCCGCCCCAACTCCTAGTTCTGCAAAAGGTGGAAGTAACTTTCTTTGGCTGCTCTTAGTTGGTTTAGCCTTAGTTGGTATTGGTATTAATGCGCCGCCAGAATTCCTTTCGCATTTCATCGTATTTGTCTTAGCTTGCTTTATTGGTTGGCAAGTGATTTGGAATGTGAAACCTGCTTTGCACACACCACTGATGAGCGTCACCAACGCCATTAGCGGCATCATCATTATTGGCGGGATGCTGCAAATCTCAGGCGGATCGAGTTCATATACAACTATTCTGGGAGCGATCGCAATTCTTGTAGGAACGATTAACATTTCCGGCGGTTTCCTAGTCACCCAACGTATGCTCAAAATGTTCCAAAAATAGAAAGAAATTATGTCAAACAATTTACTGACAGTAGCGTATATTGTGGCTAGCGCCCTCTTCATTCTCAGCTTAGGGGGACTATCTGACCAGGAAACGGCTCGCAAAGGCAATGTTTACGGCATCGTGGGCATGGTGATTGCCTTCGTAGCTACCGCACTCTCTCTAGATATGAAAGCTTACGGCATCTTGGGGTCAGTCGTTATCCCTGGAGCCGTAATTGGTGCAATTGTCGCTTCGCGGGTAGCGATGACTTCCATGCCGGAACTAGTGGCAATTCTCCATAGTTTTGTTGGTGCAGCGGCAGTTCTGGTAGGTATTGCCAATTATCTCCAAGAAACGCGATCGCTCACGCCTGTAGAATCCACAATTCACCAAATCGAAATTTTTGTCGGTGTATTTATTGGTGCAGTCACCTTTACAGGTTCGATTATTGCCTTTGGTAAACTGCGGGGTATCATCAGCAGCAAACCTTTACTACTACCAGCACGGCACTTGTTAAACTTGTCTATGCTTGCGGCGGCAATTTGGCTTGGTAGCCAATTTATTGGTGCAGAAGCAACAACTGGATTGCAACCTTTATTAATCATGTCTGCAATTGCCTCAATCTTGGGCATTCATCTAGTCATGGCAATTGGCGGTGCAGATATGCCAGTTGTGATTTCCATGCTCAACAGTTACTCTGGATGGGCTGCTGCTGCTGCTGGTTTCATGTTATCAAACGATTTACTGATTATTACAGGTGCTTTGGTAGGCAGTAGTGGGGCAATCCTCAGCTACATCATGTGTAAAGCCATGAACCGTTCCTTCATCAGCGTCATTTTAGGAGGTTTTGGCGCTCAAACAAATGCAACTGCTGGAGATGGCGAACAAATAGAGGGTAAAGTTACCTCCACCACAGTAGAAGACACAGTTGAACTTCTATCCCGTGCCAAGAGTGTAATCATCGTCCCTGGCTACGGTATGGCAGTAGCGCAAGCACAACATGGAGTCTCAGCAATTGTCAAACGATTGCGCGATCGCAAAATTAAAGTTCGTTTCGGTATCCATCCCGTAGCTGGGCGTATGCCAGGACACATGAACGTGCTTTTGGCAGAAGCGAAAGTGCCCTACGACATCGTTTTAGAGATGGATGAAATCAATGAGGATTTCACTGAGACTGATGTAGTATTAGTTATTGGTGCTAATGACACTGTTAATCCCAGCGCTTTAGAAAACCCCAATAGCCCAATAGCCGGAATGCCAGTACTAGAAGTTTGGAAAGCTGGTACTGTAATAGTCATGAAGCGCAGTATGGCTAGTGGCTACGCCGGAGTAGAAAACCCACTATTCTACAAGCACAATACCCTGATGTTGTTTGGCGATGCCAAGAAAAATATTGATGCTACAGTTGGCAAACTTACCGAGTTAAGCGAAGAAAGTGTCAACCTTAATTTAGCTGTAAAACCAGCATTTTCCACCTAACTATACTGAATATAGTCAACAACAAGAACCCCGACTTCTTCAAGAAGTTGGGGTTCTGAGCGGCTGGTTATATTAATGTATCGATCTGCAATTGAATTGCATAGCGTGACAATGCGATCGCTGGCTATACGTTGCTGCGAACCAAGTTCAACAACTTACCATGAACAGATTCTAAAATAAAATCTCGCATATAATTACTGGCATTGAGAATTTCTACGCCAATTAACTCTCCATCTGCATTCAGTTCAGCAGTGACATTTGGGCTAATTTCAATACTTGCTGATTCTGGCTCTTCCGAGATGAGCAAATGAAGAATATCTTCTTCTTTGAAGTAGTTTATTTGTGGCAATTGTTGCTTGATGTCAGACATTTGTGATAAACCGTCCGGTTTTTAGACGAAATCGAATTTGTTGTCTAGTTGTGGCGTGAAAAGTAAATTTGAGATATTGCCAATTTTAAGCGATCGCATTGCCTTGTTATATTAATGCATCGCCCTGCGATCGCATTGCATCGC
>JAVRCV020000027.1:0-60438 GCA_034530615.2 Aulosira sp. ZfuVER01 | reverse complement strand
GTGGATTAAAATCGGAGCTTAATCATAAGTCATTTTCCGAACATGATATGAAACACCAATTGAAGAAACTCTAGAAGCACTGCATGATATTGTCAAAGCAGGTAAAGTTCGTTATTTAGGAATTTCTAGCGTTTTTGCATGGCAGTTAGCCAAAGCCCTTTATACCGCAGACATTCACGGCTGGACTCGTTTTGTCTCCATTCAAAATCACTACAACCTAGTCTATCGGGAAGAAGAAAGAGAAGTGATACCCTTAGCCCTAGATCAAGGGATTGGTATTATTCCTTGGAGTCCCTTGGCGCGGGGCTTTTTAGCAGGAAATCGCAGCAAGGCAGACTATGGGCAAACACTACGAGCAAAAACGGACGAATTTGCTCACAATCTCTACTATCAAGATTCGGATTTTAAAGTAGTCGATCGCGTCGTTGAATTAGCAGCAAAACGAAACGTTAAACCCACACAAATTGCCCTAGCTTGGCTATTGCATCAACCTGGTGTAACATCTCCCATCATTGGTGCTAGTAAAATAGAGCATCTCAAAGAGGCTGTCGAGGCTGTTGATTTAGAGCTTTCTGATGAAGAGTGCAAATTTATCGAAGAACCTTACACACCCCATCCCATCTTAGGGCATCAGTATCTCTCTGGAAATCGTCCGTAGAGGAAACCCAAAATCGCTGGCTAAAAGTAGGTAGAGGATGCAGAGGAAGAAACTGACAAGAGTCTATACTTCCGTCTGTATTCTTTGTTACCTAATAGCTAAAGGAGTTGAGATAGCTGCCGCATATCGTTAAAAACTATCTTAGCTCCAGCCTCAGCCAAAGCAGTGCGTAGACGCGCAGCTGTGAGGGGGTCGCAGTCTTGGCGGTTCCCGTCGATTGCGAACCCCCGAACCCGTTCGACGAAGTCGTTCCCGAAGGGTAGGGCTTGTCGTGAGACATCGCTATATTGAGCATAGCCAAAAACAGTCATTCCTGCGGCGGATGCTGCTTGTACACCCGGTACAGAATCCTCAATCACAGCACAATCTTCTGGATTTGTATTCATTTGCTCGGCTGCATACAGATATACATCAGGAAAAGGTTTAGGGCGCGAAACATCATTAGCACTATATAAATTGCCATCAAATTTATGCAGCAGCCCCGTTAATTTCAATACCAGTTGAATATGACGGTGGCTGCTATTTGATGCCACACATTTTGGTAATGTAATTTGTTCTAATATTTCGCTAATGCCTGAAACTGGTTTTAGTTCTTGCTTCAAGGCAGCTATTTCTCGTTCTTTGCAACGTTCGATAAAGGCTTTGGGCAATGGTTTGTTGTAAGATGTCTCAATAATCTCTAAGCAGGTTTTTAACGACTTGCCAATAAACTTTTGAGTTACTTCTGTATAGGTGATAGGAAAACCAGCTTCCGTGAGTGTTTCTGCAAAAATGCGATTAACAATTGGTTCGCTATCAACTAAGACTCCATCACAATCAAAAATCACAAGCTTGAACCGATTTTGACCCATATTTTTGCCTCAAATTTAGGATTTTATCATAAGATGAATAATTATTTATCCTTTGCTTTTGAGGAACAATTGCCAAGTATTTTTCTAAAATATGAGACCATTTTTGTTATTTAATTTTATTAAAAATTTATTTTTAAGCTGAGATTTTATTTGAAAATTCTGGATTTTTGCTTGGCGAATAAAATGTATTTAACCTGATATCTCTAACTGTTTGATATCTCCATCTTTTGGTTGATCTATTTCTATAAACTTTGTCCCGACAATCAGAACTGTAACCATCATTAATATACTTGTCACCATGATGATGCTCACGACTTTGGGATCTTCAAAATTACTTGTACCTACTAATAATGCAGCAGCAAAATTGCGTTGTGCTGTTCCTACTCCTAGCACCCGTTGAGTGTCAATACCAGGCCCGCCTAAAAGATAACCAACGCTAAAGGAAAAGATAATAAATACTGCACAAACAAATATTGCACCTGTTTTTAATAAACCAATAATATCGTTGGTATGAATTATTAATCTGACTACTAAACCGAAAAGTAATCCAGCATTAGATATTTTGAATAAAATAGGCTGGATAGTAGGAGCGATCGCCGCAAATTTAGCTTTGATAAATAGTCCAATTACTAACGGGCTAATCATCATCAATAACAACGGTTTGCCAATGTCCCAAGAGTTAATTTGCACACCTTGTACCACTAAGGGTAGTACTATCGGCATATAAAAAATAGTGCCCAGCATCAACAACATCATTAATCCCACAGAAAAAGCTATATTACCCTTAACTATTTGGGCAAGTTTAGGCAACGCAGGCGGGCCTGATGCTACTGCCATGATCAGTAAACCATCTTTTAATGCTTCACTCAGAGGTACTACTTGTACTAACAGATAGACAAAACTTGGCACCAAGACAAAATTTGTCAACAAAGACAAGATGACGAGTCTGGGGCTGCGCAGTGGTTCCCAAATTTGTTTGATGGTGAGACCTAAACCTGCACCTAGCATAGTGAACACAATGAATGTGAATAGTGCAAGTTGGTCGATTACTACTAATATTTCATTCATGATTTATGGGGTGGTTGGGCATGGGGCATGGGGCATCATTATTTCTCCTTTGCCCCCGGTCGCCGAGCGGAGTCGAGGCGCTGCTTCCTCATTTCCATGCCCCAATCTTGATTACTTCAATTCCAGGCTGACTTGTTGTAAGTTACCAGTGAAAGCAAAGGGTACTTGATAGGTGTCAACAACAGGAGTTCCTGTGTCTCTCCCCACATCAAAGGTTTCGTCTAGAGCTAAACGGTAAGCGATGGTTTTATCAACTCGACCCTCGGCTGTTTGTTGATCGTTAATGAATAGTTTGCCAATGCCGCCTGCACCTACACCACCGTCATAATCAAAGTTGAAGCGGATTGTAGATTTACCAGGAGGCAATTTTTCTCTTGATTGGATGATGTAGCGGGCTGTATTGGCATAGTTGTAGGCATAAGTAGGCTTGCCATCTTCAAGGAAAAAACTCCAACCTGCAAAGCGGCCGCCTTGAGTTAAGAGGACACCTTCTGCCTCCTTTTCGGGAATTTCTACATTAGCTGTAATAGTGAAAGAGCGATTTTTCAGATTTGGGGCGCTACCTTCGGGAATGCCAACTGTACCAGGATAGTAGGTAAATGTTGTGCGCCCTCTGGTGAGGCTGGGACGAATTTTCACATCAAACCTTTCAGCAATGCGATCGTCTAATGGTAATACGTTATGCTTCTGGGCTTCTTTTAAAAACAACTTTTGCAGTTTTTCTAGCTTCTCTGGGTTTTCCTTGGCTAGATTCTTGGCCTCGCTAAAATCTTCGGTAATGTTGTAAAGTTCCCACTCATCTGTATCAAAGTTGCCTTTTACAGTTCGTTCCCAAGGTAAGCGACCATGACGCGCCGCCGCTATCCAACCTTGATCATAAATGGCTCGGTTGCCCAGCATCTCAAAATACTGCGTCTTTCGATGGGAAGTCGCATCAGGATTCTCAAAAGTATAAGCGAGGCTAGTACCTTCGATTGGTTGTTGCTTAACGCCGTTCACTTCTTTGGGGACAGTAATTCCCGCTACTTCTAAAATGGTAGGAGCAATATCAATTACATGATGGAATTGGCTACGGATGCCGCCTTGCTCTTTGATATTTGCGCCCCAGGAAATTACTAAGGGGTTGCGAGTGCCGCCAAAGTGAGAGGCGATTTGCTTTGTCCATTGGAAGGGAGTGTTAACTGCCCATGCCCAAGCCGCCGGAAAATGGTTGAATGTTTTGGGGCTACCCAAGTCATCGTATGCAGCTAGCAGTTGTTGGAGATTTTCGGGTACACCGTTGAAAACTTGCAGTTCGTTGACGCTACCTGTTAATCCGCCTTCTGCACTAGCACCGTTATCTCCAACAACATAGATTACTAAGGTGTTATCCAGTTCTCCAAGTTGGTCAACGGCATTAATTAACCTGCCTACTTCATAATCTGTATGACCTAAAAAACCAGCAAATACCTCGGCCATGTGGGCATAGAGTTTTTGCTGTTCTGCTGAGAGGGAATCCCAAGCTGGCAGTTCTTGGGGGCGAGGGGTGAGTTGGGCATTAGCAGGAACTACACCTAGTTGCTTTTGTCGGGCAAAGGTTTCTTCGCGTAATTTATCCCAGCCTTGGTCAAATTTGCCTTTATATTTGTCAATCCACTCTTTGGGGGCGTGGGTAGCGCCGGTGGCGAGATAGGCGAAAAAGGGTTTTTCGGGAGCAATAGATTCTTGGTTGCGAATCCAGGCGATCGCATGGTCTACTAAGTCAGGTGTCAGGTGATAATCTGGCTTGTTGGGTTTGTCTATACGTTTAGTATTTTCTACTAAAGCTGGACTCCACTGGTTAGTATCACCACCAAGGAAGCCGTAAAAATACTCAAATCCTAAGCCTGTGGGCCAGCGATCAAAAGGCCCGGCGGCACTGGTTTCAAAATCTGGTGTATTATGCCATTTACCGAAAGCGGCTGTGTTATAGCCATTTTGTCGCAGAATTTCGGCAACGGTAGCAGCACTTTTAGGCAAAACCGTTGTGTAGCCAGGATAACCTGTAGCTAATTCCTCAACTACCCCTGTATTGACTGAATGGTGATTGCGTCCAGTTAACAAAGCTGCCCTAGTAGGCGAACACAGGGCTCCAACTCAGTTGTTTTGCTCCTGGTTGTGCTATTGCAAAAACTAAAGAACCGGGTAATCTCTGCTCATCTGGCACGTCGGGAAACTGTTCTTTTGATAAAGGGCGCTCTGCAACTGTGACATAGCCCGTCGCTTTGACAAACTCTGCAAATTGTGAGTTTGTCACCTCGTATTTATCGATACAAAAAGAACTAACTGTTACCTCTTGAGCAGAGAGTTCTTCTATATAAGCTGAGTTATCTGACCCCATCGTGAATTTCCCACCGGGAATCATGGACATTTCTGGGGGACAGGGATTTACGGTAGCAGCAAAGGCGGGAGGAATGATGAGTGTGTAGGCGTAGCCCAACCTAGGCATCGCTATTACTGTAAGCAATAACAGTGCTAAAAAACTTTTTCTTAACACAGTGGTGTGTAGTATTAACAAAAAGAAATTAAAATTCAGACTAAATATTGCTAATACATTTATCAGCTTTACTTGATAAATATTAATAGATACAAATTTAGCAATTTTTAATCAAAAATTACAATCAGTGTGAACTATTTCCAAAAACTTTAGTTTACTTGTACTTACATTTTACTTTATCTTGATAGATTTACCGTATTTAATTACAATATTGATAAGTTACCTCTTAAGCAAAAATAAGTCAAGAACCTTGTTGGCTGCCACCATCAGGCAGGGGAAGCAGGGGGAGAATTTTATCAGTTGCAAAATCATCCCTTAATTGAGCATGACCGAAAAATTTCATCTCAAACTGTAGATCAGAGTGAAATTATGAGATGGCATATCGACTTTTTCTTTCAGAGTCAACCCATACTTCTGTGCTGCCTTATTAAGGTCTACAATATCCTTTAGCTTCCATGTCGGCACTTTATAGGAGAGAAGAGTAGTATCGAATTCTTCATTTGAGGGTGTTGTATAGCTGCCATCAACCTTAAATGGCCCATAGATAAATAGAGAGCCGCGATCGCTAAGATAATTAACTGCACAATTCATCATTCCATCTGCAAGAGATATTGGTGCAACCTGGAAAATATTAATACAAAAAATAGCGTCAAAATTTTTTCATTTCCACATTGATTGAAATCCAATCAATTTCACTGAAGGGGATAGACACTTGATACTCGGCGTATAAAAATACTTGACTCACGGTTGAAATTTGCCCTAAGTGTAAATATTTCTGAAATTATTTTCTCCTATATAGCAATCTTCAATCATTCGTTAATAACAAAATTAACAATAAGATTTGCAATTTTTTATTAAACTCGAAAATTAAAGGCTTTAAGTATTAAGTTACATTGCAGTTTGTAGATTGGGTTGAGGAACGAAACCCAACACCCCTATCTATATTCATGTTGAATTTCACTACTGTTCAGCCCAACCTACATTGATAGCTTTATAAGTAATCACCTAAACTTGATATTACACTTTGTTGTGCCACCAAAAGTCATAAACTTATTACATATTCTTCGCTAGTTATCAGCGATCGCATTTCAACGCATAAATTTTATCGAGATGTTTTCCCAGATATTTCATATTATAAAACACATTATTTTGTGTATCTGCTGTCTCCTCAATGGAATATTTTAAAGCATAGATTCCGGCTAAATGTGCGGCTTGAATTCCTACATCGCTATCCTCTATAACAACACAAGATTCGAGCGGGAATCCCATCTTATTAGCTGCATATAAGAATAAACCTGGTTCAGGTTTCCACGAGCCTATCTCATAAGAACTAAACAAGCGATCGCCAAAGTAATGCGATAGATTTGTGACATCTAGAGCCTGGCGAATTTTTGCTATGGGCGCACTTGAGGCAATACAAACAGGATATTCCAGAGTTTTGAGCATTTCTGGAACACCTGTTACTGGCTGCAAATAAAATTCAAATAATTCATTCACCCTTTGACGATATGTTGCTTCAAAATATATCGGCAGCTTTTCGCCATATCTTATTTCTATATCCGCTAAAATTAAAGCTAGCTTTCTGCCACGATATCTAAGAATCAGACTTTCAACTGACTCAGTGATAAAAGGTAGCAGATCGATAAATGCTTGATTACAAAGCCTCTCACTGTCAACTAACGTTCCATCCAAATCAAAAATTACACAAAGATGTTTCATGTATTGTTCTTTTGCGACCTTGCTTTACTGACTTGAGACTGCTACTTTTTTACCAATAGCCATAATGTGAGCACTTACACCTAGCGTAGAAGGTTCAGCCTCCAGCCAGCGAATGGCTTGCAGGAGTCTTTGGCGGCGACTTGGTTCACTCCAATGTTCCTCAAAATTTTGTAGTAATTTGCCTGGTCCTTCTATGGCTAAGAGCTTATGACAAGATAACCCTGCTTCTTCCACCTCTGCCTTTAGTTCATCAGGATGATGAAAGAATGCTGTCGTAAAGTAAGCAGGATGGTTGTTTGGATTACGATGTTGCCCTTCAAGCAAGTCCCGATGGGCAATTTCCACAAACTCCGGATCGTCTAGCCATCCCCGAAATAAACCGTCTAAGAGCGAAGCAAAGCGAGAACAAGCAACGGCAAAGACAAGACCTCCGCTCTTTAAGACACGATCTGCCTCGCGTAACACTACCAGGCGATCGCTACGTTCAATTAAGTGATACAGTGGTCCAAATAAGAGAACAGCATCAACGCTGTTGTTTGCTTGATTTAATTGACGGGCATCTCCAACTTCTGCACTTACAAGTGGATAATCAGGTTGAGCCTGAGAAGCAGAGCGGGCTTGCTCTACATGCAAAGGAACGGCATCAATAAGATGAACTTTATACCCTTGTTGGGCAAGCCAACAAGCATAGATACCTGAACCGCCGCCAACATCAAAAATCACTGCAGGGGGAGGAGGTAAGTAGCGGCTAAGAAGCTCTTGGGTGCGAACAAGTTCAATCGGATTTGTCCGCTTTGATAAGCGTTCGGCTTCCAGACCACGCTCATAATGAGCTAGTACTTCATCTAAAAGTAGGTTTTGCAAATCAGACTTCTCTGACATGAAGTTTCCTCTTTTTAAGATTTAATCTATATGTAGCAATCCGAATTGAAACACGAGAAAATACACCAAAATTAGCTTTGATAAGGTCGTGGTAGTTGACGAAGTTTATGCGCAGTATCTAATTCACTATTGTTTTTTCTGCCATATCCCCAACCTAAAATGCGGCGATATTCACCCATAATGCCACTTTCAATTAAATCATCTTCGTTGACTGCAACATTGGTATGAGATTGGGGTGCAACATAAAGCGCATCTGCTGGACAGTATGCTTCACACATGAAACAAGTTTGACAGTCTTCCTGTCGAGCGATCGCAGGTGGTTGGTTGGGAACTGCATCAAAGACATTGGTAGGGCAGACTTGAACGCAGACATTACAATTAATGCACAGTTGATGGCTGACAAGCTCGATCATGATACTGAAGCTATAGTTTGAGTTGTGAATACTGGTGGTTTAGTAGTCTCATCTGTAATCCAATCCCGTCTTATCCAAAGCTTGTTTAATCCGCCTGTAGCTTGGTAATAACGCTGATTGGGATCGGTTTCGGGATAGTCTACGCGAATATGTTCGCTGCGGGTTTCCGTGCGATGTAAAGCGCTAAAATATCCCCATCGTGCTACAGCCACCAGAGCTGCTGCTCTACGAGAAAATTCGACATCACGCACAGTATCTTGTTTTGGATTCCCTTGTACTTGCTGCCATAAAGTTTCTAATTTGGCGAGGGAATCTAGAAGTTTCTGCTCAGAGCGCAAGTAATTCTTCTCTAAGGGGAACACCTCAGCTTGGACACCGCGTACGATCGCCTGACTATTGAATGTTTCAGCAGAGGGAGATTGCGAGGAGCTACGCTCCAACCTAGGCGATCGCATTCCG
The DNA here is from genome assembly GCA_034530615.2 of Aulosira sp. ZfuVER01. Taxonomy (GTDB): domain Bacteria; phylum Cyanobacteriota; class Cyanobacteriia; order Cyanobacteriales; family Nostocaceae; genus Aulosira. Next base: position 51,873 of record JAVRCV020000027.1, on the reverse strand, counting down.
GCTTGACCAGCAGGACGTACAACTCTTTCATGAGCATGAGCACCTAGACTTTTCGCAAAGGCGGCTGCACCTTCTCCAGCCCATTGTCCTGTAGCGATTGCCCAGGCAGCATTAGGGCCACCACCTCCAGAAGCTAAACCGGCTAAAAATTCCCGCGATGCAGCATCACCAGCAGCGTAAAGTCCAGGTACTTTTGTCGCGCAATTATCATTTATAATCCGAATCCCACCTGTGCCCCTAACTGTACCTTCTAAAACTAGGGTTACAGGTACTCTTTCTGTATAGGGATCAATGCCAGCCTTTTTATAAGGTAAAAAGGCGATGAAATGAGACTTTTCAATTACTGCTTTAACTTCCGGCGTAGCTCGATCCAAACGAGCATAAACGGGGCCTTTCAAGAGGGCATTGGGGAGAAGGGCGGGATCGCGACGACCATTGATATAACCACCTAAATCGTTACCTGCTTCATCGGTGTAACTAGCCCAGCCAAAAGGAACACCCCTTGTAACTGTGGCATTAAAAGCGGTCGAGATGGCATAGTGATTAGAAGCTTCCATACTAGAAAGTTCGCCACCAGCTTCCACCGCCATCAGCAATCCATCACCTGTATTGGTATTACAACCTAAAGCTTTACTCAAGAATGCGCAACCACCATTTGCTAGAACTACTGCACCAGCGCGAACGGTATAGGTGCGATTATTTTGCCTCTGTACGCCTCTAGCTCCAGCCACCGAGCCATCCTCAGCTAATAATAGTTCTAGAGCTGGGCTTTGGTCGAGAATTTGCACACCCACACGCAACAGGTGTTTGCGAAGTACCCGCATATATTCCGGGCCATAGTAACTCTGGCGCACAGATTCCCCATTTTCTTTAGGGAAACGATAGCCCCAATCTTCGACTAAGGGCAAACTCAACCAAGTTTTTTCGATGACACGCTCAATCCAACGTAAGTTAGCGAGGTTTTTTCCTATGCGGTAACGCTCCGATACAACTTTGTCCCAATTTTCGGGAGAAGGAGCCATGATGCCATTACCACTAGCGGCGGCTGCACCACTGGTACCAAGAAAACCTTTATCAGCAATGATGACTTTGACACCTTGGGCGGCGGCGGCTGATGCTGCCCAGGCAGCGGCAGGCCCACCACCAATTACCAGCACGTCAGCAGTTAGTTGTAGTTCAGTTTCGCTATCGACTCTGAGCAATTCCTTTTCCTCCTTATTGGTAGTTGCACCCTCTTTGGGGAATTCATAAATTAATCACCCCAAAGATGAATCTGGGGGGTTGAATTCATGTGGTCACTGAGCTTGCCGAAGTATTATTTGACTTTTTCGTTTCTATTGGCAAGTTGAGTAAGTCGGCAGCAAGTTCAAACAGTATTGATAAACATATGATTTCAGTTAATATGATAACCTAATTATTAGACTATCAAATATTAAATCTTGCAAATTAATTTCTGCTCGGCGATCGCTCCTTAAGATTTAGTAAAGGCCCTCGAAATTGTTGCATCAAAGCAGCTAGAGGTAGCAGTAGCTAGAAAAAATTTGCCTAACTTTGCCATAGTTAGTTATCAAGATAAATTTGTTTAGTATCCTGCTTGTTTGTTGACTACATTCCGTAGCGGCTTACCGATTCGGTAGCGCTCTAAATTATCCAGAAACAAATTGGCTATGCGTCCTTTCAATGCTGGAGAAATTGCGGAAGTATGTGGTGTAATAAATAGATTAGGTAACGACCACAAAAGGCTTTCTGGCGGTAGGGGTTCTATAGAAACTGTGTCTAATCCGGCACCTGCAATCCAGCCTTCAGTAAGAGCCTTAGTTAATGCTGATTCATCTACAACCGCACCGCGACCGACATTAATTAAATAAGCATGGCTAGGTAGCAATCGCAGTACTGTTTCATCAATTAAGGCTTTGGTTTCTGGTGTCAGAGGTGTGGCTACAATTAGATAGTCAACTTCTGGTAATAATGCGTGCCATTCATCTGCACCGACGATTTTATCAAAATTGGGTAGAGGTTCAGGACGACGGCGACCACCCCAAACACGCGCTCCAAATACTTTTATCCGAGATGCGATCGCCTGTCCTATATTGCCAGTACCGAGAATTAATACAGTTGAATTTGCTAACTCTGGCAGTACCAACCAGCTTTTTCGCCAACTGCGTTGATCGTGAGCAGCTTGCAATTGTCGTAACTGCTTAGCGTGATAAAGGATCAAACTTAAGACAAATTCCGAAATGGGAATCGCATGAACCCCCGCCCCATTGGTGAGGATAATATCGTGTTCGAGAAAAATCGGTGTAAGGATATGATTCACACCAGCACTAGGAGTTTGTTGCCAACGTATTCTAGGAGCAGTAGCCAACACCTTATGTAAAGTCGTTGGCTTCAATTTGAACCCATTCAGATAAACTTCTGCATCACTAGCATCACCATCAAAATTACCATCACTATCTACCCGCACAAATTTTGTATCCGATGGTAGGTGTGGCTCAATCTCGGTAGCAAGCTCTATAGGTAAAATTAGTTTTGTCATTGGTCATTAGTCATTTGTCATTTGCTCTTGCTATCAGATCAACTAGGCTGCTGATATATTTCACAGCCTAGTTGAAAACTAAATGGCTTATGAAAGCACGGGTTCTCGCTGCTCGGCTTTCTTCTTCAAGACAGTTGGTAATTCACTAGTTAAAGGTTCACCTTCAACTACTTGCGATCGGAAACCATCGGGGCCGACTGGAACATCACCAGTAATGGTGGTGCGATAGAGTACGCGCTCGACTTCTATATGCTCTAGATCCTGCGGAGCTAAATGTGCGGTGGCGCGGTTATCCCAGAATGCAATGTCACCGTTGTTCCAGCGGAAACGGGTAGTATAGGCGGGCTTGGTGATTTGATTGAAGAACAACTCTAGTAGTAAGTCGCTTTCTTGTGGTGACACATCAAGAATGTGGGAGGTGAAACCAGGATTCACGAACAATGCACGTTCGCCTGTCTCTGGATGAACCCGCACCACTGGGTGAATAGACACCTGGGGATTGGCTGCAATGCGCTCAACAAGCTTGCTGTTGCTGGGTAAACGCAACCGAGCATTGAAGCGATGTTCTGCCTTCAATGTGTCTGCTAGCGCCCGCAGAGGTGCTGATAGACCCTCGTAAGCTGCGACCAGATTAGTCCACTGTGTATCGCCACCAAAACTAGGGACGTTAACTGCGCGCAAAATAGATCCCGCCGGTGGGTTAACAACTGCTGTTACATCAGTGTGCCAACGGCTCTCGTAGCTGGAACGACGGAGACCATTCTTCCGTTCGTAGCGGCTGCGGTCAATCGGCAGTATTTCTGAAAAGCCTTCGATTGGTTCATCCTCGTGGGGATGGGCATAAGTCACTTCGCCAAAACGAGATGTGAAGGCAATCTGTGCAGCATGATCGATGTTCTGACCGCGAAAGAAAATAACTTTCCACTTCAACAGTGCTTGACGAATTTCGGCAACTGCTTCATCGTGCAGAGGACGGGAAAGGTCTACGCCACTGATTTCGGCACCGATGAAACCAGCTACCTGTTGAACTTCAATGTGCTTGTTGCTCATATAAATTTTCCAGAGTTTTGCCTGGGGGGTGTTCGCGCTCGTGTACTTCCTTGGTGTTGCCATCAAGTGCAAGCCATCAAGGGAAGCGATCGCTACTCAATTTATAATACAGTATCTTGATAGATTTACCGTATTATATAATAATCCAACGTAGCGCTTCCCCCAGTGCTGGCTCACCATTCTCGCTTATAAAATATATGGAAAGCCTGCGTCAGGTGATTAAGCAAGTTTTGAGCCGACCGCGATCGCTACCCCAACCAGTACGTTTTGGCCTATCAGCCTTTGTCGTTGTTCGACCTACCGATGCGGAAGCGCAAGCAGAACTACAGCGACTCACGGAACTTCAGAAAAGGGAAGAACACTTGAAATTAAGTGTTGCTAAAGGTGTTGACCCAGACGCAGTTATGTTCAAACTCTGGCAATGGTGCTACAGCCGCAGGCTTGGTTGGCAGCTACGACACAGTTGCCACCAGAATAGCTGCTTTTGTCGATGCAGGTATCAATACATTTATGTTGCAATTCAATCCCTTTGCACGAGAAATGACCCGCTTTGCCGAAGAAGTTATGCCTCGCGTCCGCCACTTACAGCCTGTAGTTTAACTGTGAAATTTACCAACTCTAAATTTTTTCTTTTATCCTTGGCGTACTTGGCGGTTCGGTAAAATAATATTTTCACAACTCAGATAAGCGTAATAATATTTCACGTTTAATAAGGTTGAGCTACTTAATAAAATTATCAGCTTAGTAATAACCACCTATAAGGCTATAAATCAAACTAGTAAGAACTAACAGTGTAATGAGGACAAAGCTCCATATTCGCAGTGTCAGGAAAGCAAAAAAGGAAATTATTACACGTATAATGGGAGTAGCAATGAGGAGTAATATTCCTAGTTGAATAATTGCTCTGTCACTGCCGGACAACACCGCTTTTACCACACCATCTGGAGAGCAAAACTGAGATGGTTCTCCTCGGAAAAATTGATATCTGGCGGGTTCATATCCATGATGCACTAAGTAAATTATGCCGCCAAATAAGACTACAGAACTAGCAATTAAAACACCAAATTTTAGCAAGTTACTCAGGAAATTATAAAATTTTTGTTCGCTTTCGTTTTTAGTAAAACTTTTGTTTGAATTAAGGGTAATATCAGCATTTTTAGCAAGCTGTTTTAAAGCTGCAATATCGCTATCTGCTTCTTCTGGCTGTAAAGGTTCTACAATAACTTCGCTTTTAGATAGAGTTAAAGGAATTGAACGTCGAAATAAATCAAAAGAAACCATTGATTATACCCCAATCAGACTGTTGTAGACCATCTTCAGCGCCATTGCTATTAATACAAAACTGAAGATAATTCTTAAAACTTGGGTTTTAGCACCTACAAGAATTCTTGCACCCAAAAAAGCACCAGGTAACACTCCCAGCATTACAGGCATTGACAGCCCAGGATCAATATAACCACGAGCTAAATAAACTCCTGCCGAAGCTGCTGCTGTCACACTAATCATAAAATTACTGGTGGTTGTAGATACCTTAAATGGAATACGCATCACGTTGTCCATTGCCAAAACCTTAAATGCACCCGAACCAATACCAAGTAATCCGGAAATTATTCCCGATACAAACATGACAGCAAACCCACCGGGAACAGCATGAACTTGATAAGGCATAAATCCATTTGGTGTTGGGTAAGAACTATTGAGGTCTAAATAATTTGCTAAGGCATCTTCTGTTTCATTTTCTGGTTCTTGGCGTTTGGGTTGTTGCGAGAGATAGGCAGAATAAAGTAGGATAATTGCTAGAAAAATTGTTAGAGCTTTCACGGAAACTTTAGTAGCAATTATAGCTCCAAGTATAGCTCCTATTGTTGTTGCTACTTCTAAAAACATTCCCAATCTTAAATTGGTGTAACCTTGTTTAATGTATGTAGATGCAGCCCCTAAAGAAGTAGCAATTACAGATACTAAAGAAGCACCAACAGCATAACGGATATCAACAGCAAATACCGAAGTTAATAGGGGAACAATGACCACTCCACCACCTAAACCAGTTAATGCACCTATTAAACCAGCGGTAAATGAACCTACCCAAACTAATAAAGAGAATTCCAGAATATTCACAGGTTAGACCTCTTAAAAATATCCTATCTGTAGAGACGTTACTCGTAACGCCTCTACATTTTGTATCTGATGTTTTAATCTGCTTCTTCTTCGCTACCTAAAAGAACATCAGGAACTCTAAAAGCAATATTCCTCTCGGATACATTCGGAATATACCAGTTAATATCACCAGCCTTTAAAAATTTACTGGGGGAAATATTTAACTCTAATGCACCTGTTTCTGAATTTGTCTTAGCTATCAATTGCGTTCCTTTGAATATTTTGATAGCTACAGCACCTTCTAATTGTTGGTTGGGGTCAGTGTTTAAACTAGTAAGTTTGGTGTCGTTTGGTAAATAAATACCCTGACAATCCCAATTTGCTGGTGTTGCTTGACCAGCGCCTAAAAAGTAGAGTGTATTATCGTAGGGCGTTTTCGGTTTTTTGGGTTTGGGGCCGTAAACAGCAATTGTTTTGTCTGTTTCATTACGACATTGACCCCAGTTGATGCCTCTTTCTAAAGCATATTTTTGAAACGACAATTCATCGATTTTTTTCTGGAGGTCTTCAGGTGAGAAAGTTTCTGATTTTGCTTCTCCAGATTTTGCCGCTTCTAATTGCTCTTGAAGAATATTGAGCGATTTTGTTACCTCTACATAATCAGGACTTTTGGTGATTTTTGGTGGATCTGCTAAGGAAGGTTTAGCAAACATAAAATTCAGCACAATAATTAAGACCAGCAAAAGGTAGTTAAATAACTTCATAGTTTTCCTTTTGAAAAGAAATATTCATGCGGAGACGCAAAATATTTGGGGATAATTTTACGTCTTAACGATCGTTAGTCTTCTATTGGAGCATTGGGAAATTGTGCGCTGATATCCGCTGCGGATAAATTGGGAATTGACCAGGTAGTTTCACCTGCTTTGAATATTTTTGCAGGCGGAACATTTAATTCGATTGCGCCTGTTTGTGGATTTGTTTGAGCAATTAACTGAGTTCCTGGTACAAATTTCAACGCTAAGGGTTCTGTTAATTCTTGTCCTTGAGTATCACCAGGAATGAAGCCTGCTATTTTGGCTCCGACTGGTAAGTAAATACCATCACAGTTCCATTCATCGTCGGTAATTTTTCCATTTCCTAAATAGTAAAGACTCGGTTGTTGATTTTTCTTAGCTTTATGGGAAAAAATTGCTAAAGTTTGTCCAGTTTGATTACGACATTGTCCCCATTCTAAAGCTGTCTCAAGAATGTATTTTTGCAAATTGAGTTCGCCTGTCTTCTGTTCAATTTGTTCTGGTGTATATCCTGATTCTGCTGGTGCTGCTTTTGCTTGTATAAGTTCATTGAGGGCTTGTGTTACTTCAGCATAGTCAGGTGTTTGTGTGAGTATTGGAGGGTCAGCCCAAGAAGGTTGGACAATCAAAAAATTCACTAAGAGTGTAAAGGCTAATAAAAGAGTCTTAAAGAGTTTCATGCATTTCTCCTGATAAGGCTTAAAAGTTGTCAAAATCAAAATACCCCAATCAATTTCTACAAGGAGTAAAAAATTTTGACCGCAAAGATTTAAAAAGTTCGTGATGACTTAGTGGCGACTGTAATTACGAAATTGACAAGTCTAGATATCACCATTTTCCTTACTTTTAGCCTAAATTAGTTATCTTCGACTTCTGCCCTAGGTTTATATTTTTTGACTATAACCATGAGGCAGATGCAACTGGCTACTAAAGCGAGTGGATTCAACGCGCCACTTTCCAAAATGATATATACTCCTAATCCAACCAAAACAAAGGGCACAAGATTACTACCGTAACGATTAAGGATATCAGCAATATTGTTTTGGCTAATTAGTTTGTAGCTGGCATAGCACCAAACTCCTACAAGCAAAAAGAAGATGACGAGAATTATTAGTAGTTTTATAAGACTGCTATTAGCAAACAATGGCATATAGATACTTATATTATCACTACCATTGGCGACAGTAATTGCAGCCACACTATAAGTTTGTGGTGAAAGGAAACTGGCAAAAGGAGAAGTTTCAGAGTGCTGTAATTGTTCATCTTCTGCATCTGAATCGCCGCTTTCTTGATTGAGCCAACTACTAAGACCAATTGCTATGGGAACTAATCCAAGTAGCCCAATCAAGTGTTTTGGTAAGATTAAACCACCTAAAAAACCAGTAAGGCTGGTAATTACTAAAATACTAAATCCGAGGAACTGACCAATAACAATATGCCGCGAACGAAAATTGTTATTTACTTGTGAAAACCAAAGCGACAAAATTACTAAATCATCAAGATTAGTTGCTGTAAAAGCTGTTATCCCTGTAGGGATTGCGGTAATTAATTCTTCCATTACACAGTTTTAGATATTGGTTTTGTCATTTGTCATCGTTCATTGTTTGTTACTTAACTTTGAAAAATGACGAATAAGTACGGGCAAGTAATAATTAACTATTTATGGCGCTCACGGTCAAATCTGATGTGAATTGCATCGATGGCTTTGACCATTGTCTTAACAATTTTTGGAGAGCGAAGCCTTTGAAAAATAAACCATCCGCAAGCAGTAGCAATGTAGATTAAAAAGAGGTAAGGAAAGAGATTATAAGGAGCTTCTGGGACTGGAAACATTTTACTACCAGGAATTCCCACGCTGCCTAACAATGGAATAAACATAAATCCTATTGCTATAAGAGAGAATATAATATCTCTGCGATGCAGGCTGTTAATTTTGTAGAGGTAAATTGGTGCGGCAATAGAAATTAAAATGTAAACTGTGACAAATCCGAAGCTGGCGATCGCACCTAGATAACCCATACTCTCAAACAGCTTGATTTGAAATAAAGCCATCACCGCTGGGATCAAAAATGTTAAGAAGGAACACATCGTGACTGCAATATGAGGCGTTTTATTCGATGTGTGTGTATTGCCCAACTTGGCATGAAACAATCCATGACGCGCCATCAAAAAGAATATCCTCGCGGCGGGATTAATGCTACCCAGGACGCAAGCAAAGAAGCTAGCCAACGCACCTAAGCCAACTAATTCACCCAGCCAGCCTAAACCTATTTGTTGCGAGAGATAACCTAGCGGTTCTTCAGTGTGGGTAATGTCTACTCCTGAGTAGCGAAACGCTAGCACTTCAATATATGTAGTGCAGATATAGAATAAACCTGCGAGGATCACACTTCCTAAAACTGACCGAGGAATAGTTTTCAATGGGTTTTTTGCCTCATCACCCAAGGTGGTTGCACTTTCAAATCCTGAGAAGGCAAACATTACCAGTACAAGTCCTGTTGCTAGACTACCTGGTTGAACACCACTCAAAGTTAGCTGGGGTATATCTAATGCAAAACCGTGGTGTGCCCAAATGATCGCACATAAGATTCCGATCAATGTGATGGAAATACCCTCCATCCATAGCATGGTGACGGCTGAGAGTTGAATATCTTTATAACCTGTATACCAGGCGATTCCTGCACCTACCGCTAGTAGGGTAATGCTAGAGGGGTGAATTCCTAAATGACCAATCAATACGCTGCTGAAGTTGGCAAAACCGCACAACACCGACATTGCAGTGAATAGATAAGCCAAAACCAAACTCCAACCACAGATCACACCTGCTGTTGGACCCAGACCTTTGACGATGTAGGAATAAAGAGAACCAGGTGAAGCAGAACGGCTAGCAAATTGATTGATATTGATGCTAACAAATACCAGTCCTACTAAGCCTATAACCATACTTAGCCAAGCACCGTTACCCGAAAGGGCGACAATTAAACCAACATTAGATGCAGGGATGGTTGTTGGTGCGATTACGGCAAAAGATTGTGCTAAAACTTCGCCAAAAGAAAGACAGTGTGATTTTAAGCCATGAAAACTTTGTTGTAAAACTTTTTCGTGGTTTGCATTTATCTTGAATTCACTGGACATCGATAAACACTCCTGGTATGCCGAGTATGCTATTTACTCGACTTTTACTCTTGGCCTTTTTTAGCCAGCGATCGCTATTACTACTTGTACTTAAACATATCTCTCTAAAGACCTAAATGCAAATATTTTTTGTTTTTAAATTAATAATTAACATTAATGAAATTTACATTTTATACATGAATACTTTACCTGTTATTTATTTCATCTCAGGCAAGCTCGAAAAATCTCAGATATGTGAAAATTTTATCAAAGTGCTTTATAGCACTTTGATTTGATTAGTTGTAACCAAAAATACTTTTTTCTCTTTTTTAAACTGTATTTATTTATAGCCTAGTTTTAATATTTAAATACTACGACAAGTTCATCGATTTTTATGCATTTCCTATGTAAATACATAGCATAAAAGTAGCGAATTAAATGCTATTGCTAATACAGAAAATAAATCCTTTGAACAACAAAACCCCTTAAATTCCTCTTACCCAGATTCTCAGGGAACCCAGTGGCTCAAAATTCAAAGTCTGCAATTTGGTAATTTCCTGTCCGGTTTCATTGAAAGTCGACGGGAAACTCCATCCCCCTTGTGGGTGGGTAAGGTGAGCGCTCCGCCGACTTGAGGGATGGGGCATGGGGAAGAATCTACCAATGCCCCATGCCCAAAAACTCCATCCCCTTGTGGGTAGAGTTTTTTATGTTTATTGACCCATATTATGTCCGTGAATTTACCTGGTTTGCCGTGGATTTGGCAAATTGTATCGCACCATACAGCATTATTTCGGACTACTTGATTTATTTGCTTGTTGGTCATTAGTTTATAAGTCTAACTGGGTAGTTTATGGGCGATTTTATCTATTTTGCCCAGTCCAAAACTTGTAGTTTCTAATACATAATGTCAAGTTACGCTCTACGTTCCTTCGCGATAACCGAGTGTATTATCAACATCCCAAAATAAATATTTTGTTTTTGCAATTTATGTCAATATTTCGTAGCTTTCTTAATTTTTTAGTGGCTGATGCTTGATTATCCTGTTATCGATGCAGTAGTATTGCTAATACTACTGTTATTCTATCAATTTAAAGGAGTATAAAATTTCTTCTCCAAAAAAAGGTTTTTTAAACTGCTACAAGTCACTGAACAACCACAATTAATTATTAATCAGTGAGGCAGGCATAGACAGGTTATTACTGCAAATCTAAATAGAGTATCAACAAGGAAATTCATTAACATGACGCAGAAACTTGCTCAAACGCAATACCCTGTTCATGATTTCATTCGGAGTCGTTGGAGCCCTAGAGCTTTTGCCGAGATTTAATGCAGACACCGCCAGGGAAATATACCCAATTCCAGAGGAGTATGAGCCTGCAACTGTGGTTACAGTTGGCTATCCTGGCGATCCGCAGAATCTCCCTGACGGACTACGCGATCGCGAACTGGCTCCCCGTGTCCGCAAGCCGTTGACAGAAATTGTCTTTAGTGGAAAGTGGGGACATACCTCACCCTTGTTGAAAGACTAAAGGTATCGAATAAAAAACTCTATCGAGGTTTAGGAGGTAATATGACCCAAGAACATTGGGCTGCGGTCGATCGTTATATCACCGACTTGTTTGTCCAGCCAGACCTCGCTCTAAATACAGCGCTGCAAACTGCGGCCGATGCAGGGCTACCACCGCACAATGTTTCGCCCAATCAGGGCAAACTGCTGTTGCTGTTAGCGCAGATCCAGAAGGCACGCACCATCCTAGAGATTGGGACACTAGGCGGTTACAGCACGATTTGGCTAGCGCGATCGCTTCCTGCTGACGGTCGCTTGATCTCGCTGGAGGCTAACCCCAAGCACGCCGAAATTGCCCGCAGTAACATCGCACGCGCTGGTCTGTCTAACCTCGTAGATATCCGCCTTGGTCGGGCGTTGGATACATTGCCACAGATCGCCACTGAAGTATACGCTGCATTTGACCTCATCTTTATTGATGCCGACAAGCCAAGCAATCCCGATTACTTAGCTTGGGCGCTAAAGCTTTCCCGTCGTGGTAGCTTGATTATTGCCGATAATGTTGTGCGTAATGGGGCCGTGGTCGATGCTGCTAGTAGCGATCGTAGCGTGCAGGGGATACGCCGTTTCAACGAACTACTGGCAGCAGAACCGCGTGTGAGTGCTACAGAGATTCAAACAGTGGGTAGCAAAGGTTACGACGGCTTTGCGATCGCGCTTGTGACTAGCGACTCTTAAATTGAACTGAAAGACTTGTATTTACTAATAACCCATTTAAGATGAGCAGATCGAAGCAATTGAAACTGGGCGCATTCATGCGTCCGGTAAGCATACATACTGGCGCTTGGCGCTATCCTGGGGCTTTACCTGATGCGAATTTCAACTTTCCAGCGCTGAAACAATTTATTCAAAAACTAGAGCAGGGTAAGTTTGATGCCTTCTTCATGGCCGATCATTTAGCAGTGCTGAATATGCCGCTAAATGCTCTCAAGCGCAGCCACACCGTCACCTCCTTTGAGCCTTTCACTTTGCTGTCTGCCCTTGCCAGCGTCACCGAACGCATCGGGCTGGTAGCTACCGCTTCCACAACCTATGACCAGCCTTACCACATCGCTCGCCGCTTCGCGTCTCTTGACCATATCAGTGGCGGTCGTGCAGGTTGGAACATCGTTACCACAGCCAATCCCGATGCAGCGCTCAACTTCGGTTTGGAAGAAGAGGTAGAACATGACGAACGCTACGTCCGAGCTAGGGAATTCTATGATGTTGTTACAGGTCTTTGGGATTCCTTCGCTGACGATGCGTTTGTTCGGGATGTGGAATCAGGGATTTATTTCGATCCGGCAAAAATTCACGTTCTCAATCATCAGGGAAAACATCTCTCGGTACGAGGGCCATTGAACATCGCCAGACCTGTCCAAGGTTGGCCTGTGATTGTTCAGGCGGGTGCTTCCGAAGCAGGTCGGCAATTAGCGGCGGAAACTGCCGAGGTGGTGTTTGCATCAGCTAGTAGTCTGGAGGTAGGTAAAGCCTTCTTTGCTGACATTAAAGGGCGGGTAAGGGCAATCGGACGCGATCCAGAAAGCATCAAAATTCTTCCAGGTGCTTTGGTAATTGTCGGGGAAACTGTCGCTGAAGCCCGCGCCAAGCGTGTCTATTTGGATAGCTTAGTACACTATGACAGCGGCATCGCCAGTCTGAATAGCGCCCTTGGCTATGATGTTTCCGGCTTCGATCCAGATGGCCCCTTGCCAAAAATTCCCCCGACTAACGCAGGTCATACGTCGCGCGAACGAGTAATAGCACTGGCGCAGCGGGAAAACCTCACAATTCGGCAACTCGCGCAACGTATCGGCAGTTACGGTGGGTTGGCTTTCGTTGGTACACCGCAAACGATCGCCGATGAGATGGAACAATGGCTCACCGAGGAAGGGTCTGACGGGTTCAATGTCATGTTCCCTTATCTGCCAGAGGGGCTGAACGATTTTGTAGATAAGGTTGTGCCAGAATTGCAACGGCGTGGGATTTTTCGCCAGGAGTACGAAGGTAAGACGCTGCGGGAAAATCTGGGACTCGCTCGCCCCGCTAATCGCTTCTTTCAGACCACAACCGCATCTTTTAGCTAGATGCAGCTATTCAAAAAATTATCACAGAGAAAAACCATGACTCAGAGGCTATTTATAAAGTAAATCTAAAGGCAAGTAGGAGAGGATAATCGCCAGGATTAAAATACCTCATATACAGTGTATTTACATAGTTGCTTATAGCACGAAAGTCTTATCCCACAGACTTAAATGATATGGAGTGGGAAATCCTGGCTCCTTTGATCCCACCAGCCAAAGAAGGAGGACATCCGCGCACAACCGATATGCGAGCAGTATGCAATGCAATCTACTAAGCCGTTGGGCTTCCAGTTATTTTTATCGGAGTAACAGTGAACAACATTCAAAGCTTTTCGCTCAATTCGGAACAATATGCCAAACATAGACCTCAATACCCCGATGAGCTTTTTTTATTTTTGAGCGAAATTTCCGAATATCACGACCGCGCCTGGGATTGTGCAACTGGAAATGGGCAAGCAGCCATTTCATGTGCAAAATTTTTTTCACATGTTGAAGCAACTGATATTAGTGTCGAGCAAATTCAACACTGCATCATACATCATAAGATAAACTACAGTGTTTCTCCTGCTGAACATACCCCATTTGAAAACCAGTTATTTGATTTGGTTATGGTAGCTTTGGCAATACACTGGTTTGACCAAGAAAAATTTTTTCAAGAAGTAGAACGAGTACTAAAACCAAAAGGTATTTTAGCTGTTTGGGGTTATGGTCGGTTAGAAATTGAACCCGAAATTGATGAAACTATTACTAAGAATTTACTTGAGCCGATCGATCGATTTTGGGCAAGCGGCAATCGCCAAGTAAAAAATGGCTATCGTGATTTAGTCCTTCCGTTTGATGAAATTAACATCCCAAAAAATTTTTCAATGAAGGTAGAGTGGAATTTACAGCAATTATTAGGGTATTTCCGTACTTGGTCTGCGGTGAAACGCTATTCAGCAGAACTTGGAAACGACCCAGTTGACCAACTGGAGATAAAATTGAAAACAATCTGGAATGAGCCTGGTAAAACTAAATTAGTGCAATGGCCTTTGTTTTTAAAAGCCAGCAGAAAGCCTGCATAAAGGAACCCCAACAAAGCGTACACTGGACGCTGGGGATTCTGCGGCATTTAGGAGCATTTTTCTGGCTTCAAATTAACTGATAGAGCAGTGTTTATTTCGGAAAATATAATAGTAATTTATATTTTTGATTATTCGTTTGATATTATTAAATATTGCTGAATTTATCTGTTCCCATCGCTTTAAATCTTCCGGCGGTGCCGTAAATCTCAAATCATTAATTTCACCCATTCCATTGCACCTCAGTCAAAAATTGCTTTGCAGTTTCTTCCCAGTTTTTATCTTTATTTAGAGACTGTTTATAAAGCAAATCTTTAGACGGCTAGACGTAACATAATACGAGTCATAACAGCATATATGGCAGCTTCGTTCATCTCCGGAAGACGTTCATAATCCTTACTCAAACGATGGTACTGGTTAAACCAACCGAATGTTCTTTCTACTACCCAACGCTTAGGTAAAACTTCAAAATCTTTATCAGTACGGCGTATGACCTCAACATGAGCTTGGATCATCAGCCAAACCGAAGCGCGCAAACTTATCGCCGTCGTACCCCGAGTCAACCCAAATGACTTCAACTTTTTCCAATAATTCTGGGCGTTCCTCCACCAGTTCCATCAAAGCATACGCTGCAAGCACTCTTTCAGGGGCATTGCCTTCACTCACAAGCACTTTGAGCAATAGCCCAAGGCTATCAACGATTGAGGAGCGTTTCCTTCCTTTGACTAGCTTACCCCCATCAAACCCGTACACATCCCACGCCAGTCGCTACAACGGGGGGAACCCCCGCAACGCGCTGGCTCCCTTTTTTGGGTCGTTTTTACCGACTGGCTATCTGCTGCGGTAAGCGAAGCTATGCCGTTAGGCTTATCGCAGTTGGTTGTGTTGATTTACCTAATTTTGCGCGAACCTGACCACGTAGTGTATGGTTTAATTTTTCCCAAACTTCCTTATGCTGCCACTTCCTCTAATAGCTATAAACTTAAGTGCAGCCAAAGCCAAATTGATTGTTGATGAGTTGGCACTACGTTCAGCTACCCTATTATTTGAAGTTGGGGGAGCTTCAACCACAAAGCAAAGCTACAACTACGATCGTCATTGGCGTAATGCTCGCACTTTGGCATCTCACAATCCAAGTCACTTCAAAGCGCGTGCGATCGGAGACTACGAAATCAACGGCACGCCGCTGCCGAAAAGAGGATTTTTCTAATGGGCATAGGGCATTGGTCATAAGTTCTTTCTTTCTCCTGCTCCCTGCCCCCTGCTTCTTAATCCAACATCATCTGTGAGAGGTTAAGGTAATTGCGCATTAGCTAGTTTAACCAACTCTGATTTCGATTAAACGTAAAGTGAAAACTCCCTTTGAAGAAATGGAATTAATCTCATACAGTTCCGAATTCCAAGCTAGTTTGGAAGATTTTTTGGAAATAATGTATTTGTACAGAGGATATAAATTTGATCCAACTGGCTTACAGTCAGATATAAGGAACATTGAAAATATATACCAAAGTCAAGGGGGAAATTTCTGGATTATGAGGGAAAATGCCGCAGTAATTGGAAGTATTGCATTAAAAATATTAAACAAAATAGATAAAATAGGAGAGATTAAAAGGTACTTTGTTTTACCTTCATATCAGAATAAAGGAATAGGTACATTATTAATGGAACATTTATTAGTGAATGCAAAAAAAAACGAATTACATATATTAAGATTGGATACAATGAGAAAATCTATTGCAGCTAGGAAGATTTTTGAAAGATATGGATTTCAAGAAATTAATAAATATAATGACAATGAAATAGCCGAAATATTTATGGAACTCAAATTAAAAAAGTAAAAATTAAAAACAAAAAAAGAAGACCAACATAAGCCCACTCGTGAAGGGTTAAATAAAAGTGTGTTTTGTTAATGAGCTAAAGTACTCAAAGTTTTAGATATAAGAATGATAATCATGCGGTGGGGAGGGGGAAGAAGGCAAGCGTCGCTCGCCTCCTTCCCCCTGATTTATGGACGAAGATGGAGAATTGAAGAAGCTTTTTATTTTGTTAAACGCTTATTAGGGTTGTCTTATTTATGGACTAGCTCTGTAATTCTCTTAATCTCTCACGGATGAGCCTTAGCTGGCTGTTTCCAAACTGCTGCGGCGTACAGTGATTCCTCAAAATCGGGTGCAATGTTGTCGCTGGTGATGCGTGCCTCGTGTTGCTCCCAGTCGGTGAAGAATAAGTCGTGACTGATGCGCGACACTATTGCAGGCACATCGCGGCGAATGCTGGGTACGTCACCAATGGGCAGACCGAAGCTAACGAAACCAGCAGGATTGAAGATGTGGATATCTTTGAGGTAGGGCGCAGTGCCAGGTACTTTCTCTAGGTATTCGTGGGCGCTACCGAGGTATGGGTGCGTTCCTAAATCATCGTCGCGCTGGTCGGCTGGTGGTTCGTAGCGATCGCGCCACAAGGCAATGTGCTGGGCAAAGTCCGCTAGTTCGGGGCGCTTTGTCGGATCGACAAAGTAACCTGTACCCGCGATCGCAAAATCAAACTCGAATACATCATCGTTCACCTGAGCCACGATACGCCCGCCTTTTTCCTGTGCAGATTTCCAAGGTGCAGATAGGTGCAAGTGGAAATTGGAAAAGGCGATCGCTCGTTCAACCGCATCCGGTGGTGGTGTAGAGCCTACCTGGCGAAAGCGCCAAGCCTGGAACCAGCGAGCTGCATCAGGCAGTTGTGGATAGTTGTAGTAGGCACCAGGATACCCCCGTACCCGCAGGATTGGTAGAGATGCGATCGCCGAGCGCCTTGCAAACAGATGTACTGCTTTCGCTCCCGATTCTAGGGCTACCCCTGCTGCGTCGAAAGCTGAAGCCGCTGCACCTAGCACTGCTACAGTCTTACCGCACAGCGCTGCAAAATCGATGGCATCAGCGGTATGTGCATAGAGCGTGCGTGGTAAGTCAGCCAGTACGGGAGGTGTATATAGGGACCACCAGTCCCAGCCACACCGTTAGCGATGTTATGTAGTAAACTAACGCACCTGATAATTTATTGATGGTGCTAGTTTTTTATCAGGTTTAAAAATTCAAGAATATGGACGATAAATTTATGCTGGCTGCTTTAGCTCAAAGCAGAAAAGCTTTACCAGAATGCTTACCTAACCCACCAGTAGGTTGTGTAATAGTCCATTCTGGTGAGATAGTAGCAGTAGGATATACGCATTCACCTGGAAAACATCATGCTGAGGCTGATGCACTAACCCACATTCAAGGTCAAGATTTACAGTTTTTGCAAATCTACGTTACTCTTGAACCTTGTTCTTTTCAAGGACGTACACCCTCTTGTGCTTTGGCGATCGCTAAAGACCCTCGCATTCAAGAAATATATGTCTCGATAGTTGATCCAGAGCCTCGCAATAACGGTAAAGGATTAGATATTCTCAAACAAGCAGGAAAAACAGTTCATGTCGGGTTATGTGCCGATGAAGTGAATGCTTTTCTTCAACAATATTTATTAACGGGATGAATTACCAATTACGATCCAGTTTCTCTGCATCAGACTAACACAGTCATACACTATGGCGATTTCGCGAAAACCCGGGTAGCTCAGGATCAATGTAAGCCCAAGGCACTGCGGAATCAGTCCAGATTTGATGCATCGGCTTAACCAACTGGGGATTGTCCAGACTTCCTGCTTTCAGCCAGACGAATTGGGGCTTTGCTGGTGCTCTCGTAAACAGGGGTGAACCGCATTCTGGGCAGAATTCACGAGTGATGCTGTTACCACTGTCTCCATTTTTCGTATAACTCTTCACTTGACCTGTTACGATATGCAATGCGGCTGATTGTAGACGAATTCCAATATTGAAAGCGCTACCTGTGGCTTTTCTACAATCTCGACAATGGCAATAGTTCGCGGCTTCTAGTTCTCCCTGATACTCATATCGCACATAGCCGCAAAGACACCCTCCTGTGATGAGTTCAGTCATGGTCTTTTTCTTTGTAGTACATCTGAAGTTACCGAGAAAGATTTGTGTTCACTTCCGAAGGCATAATGAAAGGAGAAACGGTTTCATAAGCTTTAGCTGCTTGCAATACTAGTAAATCTCTGTACTTGGCAGCGACAATTTGGATACCTACAGGTAAGCCGTTTTTAGTAAAGCCGCAAGGTACAGATGCAGCAGGTTGTTGTGTGAGATTAAAAGGATAAGAAAAAGGCGACCAATCTCGTTCGGGATGGTCAATATATGACGGGGGTCTGTTTTGTCCGACGGGAAAAGCAACTACAGGTAAGGTGGGAGTAATCAGTAAATCATAGTTGGCGTGAAAGTGTTGCAGATGTCTTCCTAAAGCTTCGCGAGCATCTTGGGCGCTGAGATATTCTGCTAGTGTAATGCTCCCGCCTTCTTTGGCATTAGCCTGCAAGCCTTCTTCAATCACAGCTTGTTGTTCTGGACTAAAACCACGCAGTAACTTGGCTGCACCCACTTTCCATAAGGTTTGGAAAATACTGCGGGGATTGGAAAAACCAGGATCGACTTCTTCGACAACTGCACCAAGTTTTGCAAATACATCAACTGCGGCTTTAACCAAGGCGGCTACTTCTGGTTCAACTTCAGCGTAGCCAAAGTTGGGACTGTAAGCAATTCGCAGCCCCGCTACACCCCGATCTAAATTCAAAGTATAGTCTTGTTGCGCATCTGGTAAAGCATACCAATCACGCACATCTGGATGAGCGATCGCATTCAACGTGACGGCTGCATCGGAAACAGTGCGAACCAAAACGCCAATATGAAACAGAGTTCCTGTATGGGCTGATGGATAGCCAGCCACACGCCCAAAAGTAGGTTTGAAACCAAACACACCTGTTAACGCTGCTGGTGTTCTTGACGATCCACCCCCATCTGTACCGAGATGGAGTGTTCCCATCCCCAATGCAGCAGCAACAGCCGCCCCGCCGCTACTACCTCCAGGAGTTAGTGCTGTATTCCAAGGATTGCGGGTGATTCCAGTCAGAGGACTATCGGTGACACCCTTCCAACCAAATTCCGGGGTTGTGGTTTTTCCGAGTAAAACTGCTCCCTGTTCGCGTAGACGGGCTACCGCAGGTGCATCTTCTTCCCAAGGTTGATTGGCAATAATCGCTTTACTTCCTCGGCGTGTTGGTAAAGCTTTAGTTAACAGTAAATCTTTGGCAGTAAAAGGTATTCCATCCACCAAGCCTAGGGGATTCCCATTTAACCATCGCACTTCTGAGGCATACGCTTCAGCAAGAGCTGTCTTTTCATCAACGATCGCAAAAGCATTAACTGAGCTGTTGTAAGTATCGATCCGTTCTAGGGCTGCTTTGGTGGCTTCAACTGGTGATAATTGGCGATCGCGGTATAATGATAACAGTTGAGAAGCTGATAAATCGGTAATTTCTGACATATTTTGGGGTTGAATAAGAATTAGCGATTTTTAGATAGGTAAGTCACTACGCTTGAGCAGAGAAAGCAGTACGATACCTTCAGCTAAGAGTTTGTCAACAGCACCTTCCTCGCGATCGATAACGCAGAGTGCGTAATCAATTTCAGCCCCAAGTTGACGAAGCTGATGGGCTGAGATGACGATTTGACCACCAGAAGTTACTACATCTTCTACAATCAGCACTTTCCGATTATTAATCTGGGCACCTTCAGCTAATCGGGAAGTTCCATATTTTTTCGCTTCTTTTCTCACGAAAGCAGTGGGTAAGCCAGAGTAGTGTGATAAGAGTGTCACTATGGAAATAGCACCAAGTTCAAGACCAGCCAGTACTTCAGTATCGCTGGGAATGAGATTAACCATCTGCTTCACAATAGCATCAAGTAAGCTCGGATTTGCCTCAAATTGATACTTATCAAAGTATTCACTTGATATTCGTCCAGAACGCAGTTGAAACGAACCAACAAGATGAGAAACTGCATAAATTTGCTTTGCTAGTTCGCTTTTAATCATTTCGGTTTCAAGTCTTTTGTTAAAAGCTTCCATGTATTCAACCTTGCTTTAAGGACTTTGCTATATACAATTCAGCAGTTTGATATTTATCGAGGTAATAACTATCTTCTAGCAAACCAACAGAACAATAAAGCGGTAGTTACTTGCAATACCTTCGCCAAAAAAAGAGTATGAAGAGAGAGGGCTGACATAGTAGAGTTGTTGTCTTCCTAAACGACAACTCAAAACCTAGGAACAGCCCATGCCCGATATCCTATCACTGTTACAATGCCTGCTACCGCAGATCAACGCGACAACAATGCGGCAATTTAACCAAATTTGAGGTTTTAACCATTACGTCTTTTTAGCAATAGCGGAACTATATATATTAATTTACTTATTATTAATCTTTTGTTAAACTGTCGTTAATATCAATTAAACCTATTGACTTACAGTAGTTAAATTTTTACTTATAACTCTGTCAGTAGGTGCAAAATTCCGTTCTCTATCTCAAAGAAGGAATCCGGCAATGGGAGATATGTTGCTTACCCCCAACGATTGGCCACACATAGCATTGAGGCTAGCTTTAGCCCTTGTGGTGGGTTGCATGATTGGATTCAATCGTCAGCAAGGGGGTAGACCAGCAGGCATGAGAACTTTCATGTTGGTAAGTATGGGAGCTGCATTATTTGTGATGATTCCTTTGCAGGCTGAGGGTGATAGTCCTTATGCAGCTACCAACGCCTTGAGTCGGACGATTCAGGGGGTAGCTACTGGAGTGGGATTTCTCGGAGCCGGATTGATTTTACAAGAGTCTCCCAGAAAGTCTGAGAGGCCAAAAGTTCGAGGATTAACTACAGCTGCTTGTGTCTGGACTGCGGCTGGGTTAGGAGCAGCAATCGGCTGTGGTTTGTGGCAAATGGGTTTAATAGGGGGATTGCTGACTCTGATTATTCTTAGTGGGGTAAAACGGTTGAACCGCTTGTTTGAATTTATTGTGGGTGAGAACAAACAGGATAATGCTGGGAATTCTGCAATTATTGATGATGATGATTGAAGCGCAGAAGTTTTCTCCAAATTTTAAAACTAACTTTTGTCTGCTGGCTTAATAGTATATTTCTCCAGTAGGAATGGCTTCAGGTGGGGCTGTTCTAAACTAATTCCTAAATCAGCGGCTTTTTGGGTAATTTGTTCATAAGTCAGACCTTCTTGAACCGCATTGGCAATCAAGGCTATTCCCGATGCTCTAGCACCAGCAGCACAGTGAATTAATATCGGTTTGGGTAAATTAGCAATTTCCTCAAGTGCTGCTTTGGTTAACTCTTGATTTGGTTCCGTAGGTTTTAAGGGAATATTGGCGTATTGCAATCCAGCTGCTTCTGCTTTTTGCTGTTCGTCACTCAAAAAACCCTGCTCATCGGAGGAACGTAAATTTATTACCGACTTGAAACCCTCATCTGCTGCTTGTTGTAATTCCTCTGGGGTTATTTGTCCAGCTGCACTGAGATCGTCACTAATCTTTTTAGAGTTTGTCATATTAATACACTAATTCGATAGGTTTATCGTATTTTAACAGTAATATTTGGGATATTGGTAACAGTACTTGCCTTTCTTACTTGGTTGTGAAATGATATTTTTGTAAATACGGTAATTTGACGTATTTACCGTAGTAATCTAAGAAATATCAAGAACAATCCACCCTCAACGAGATTGTAGGCTAAATCTTCAAATGACAAGCACAGAAATTCGCACAACTCAAGTTAAAGTCCCAAACGGTGATTTGCAAATTGATGCTTACCTAGCTGAACCTGCAAAAGAGGGAAGATTCCCCGCAGTGATTGTAATTCAGGAAATCTTTGGAGTAAATATTCATATTCGGGAAGTTGCCGAGAAGTTTGCCAAAGAGGGGTATGTGGCCATTGCTCCCGCACTTTATCAACGTACTGCGCCCGGTTTCGAGGCTCAATACACCCCAGAAGATATCCAGCGTGGTAGAAGCTATAAAGAAAAAACAACAGCAAAAGAAATATTAAGTGATATTCAAGCGGCAATTAATTACTTGCGAACTCTGCCAAATGTCCAAAAAGATGCAATTGGCTCGATTGGTTTCTGCTTTGGTGGTCATGTTGTTTACTTAGCAGCTACTCTCCCAGACATCAAAGTTACAGCTTCCTTCTACGGTGGCGGAATTACCAACTCTACACCCGGTGGTGGTGAACCCACTATCACCCATACATCCAAGATTAAAGGCCCCATTTATGCCTTCTTTGGCACTGAAGATCAAGGAATCCCACTCGAACACACAGAACAAATTGAAGCCGAACTAAAGAAACATCAAATTCCGCATAAAATCTTCCGTTACGAGGGTGCAGGACATGGATTTTTCTGCAACCATCGCGCCAGCTACAATCCCGAAGCCGCCGCCGATGCTTGGCAACAAGTTTTAGAACTATTCCAAAAAAACCTGCAACTGCAAACAGTGTAGTGCTGTCTCTTGCCTGATGCTCCCCAATTAGTGGTCTGGGTACTGATTATTTCACTCAGCACCCAGCACTTTTTTATCGCAACTCAAACCCCAAATTATTCAAAACTTCCCGCAACTGATCGCGTCCTGATAAAGATTCAACAAACGCTATTCGTTTGGCTGAGTGTTCTGACCAATCACCGGGAACATTCATCTGTTGGGAATTGTAGAATGCTTTCATAATTTGGTTGTAAAGTGCAATTTCCTGGTCTTGTTTCTCTAATTGATAAGTCTCTTGATGCAATACCGCCGCTTGAGGTAAACGCGGTTTAATTTCCACATTTACAGATGAATCTGCATAACCAACACACAACCCAAATACAGCAACAACATGAGGCGGTAAATTCAAAACTTCTGCCACTGGTTCTGGACGATTGCGCAATGCGCCAATATAAACCGTTCCCAAACCCAGAGATTCGGCGGCGACAACAGCATTTTGTGCTGCTAATGCTGCATCTATAGCCGCCACCAAAAACATTTCCAGATAATTTAGACCTTCATAGGGTAATCCTTGACTTTCTGCGATGTATGTCAGTCTCGCCAAATCTGCTAACCACACCAGAAATAAAGGACATTGGCGAATATGTGCTTGGTTATTCGCCAACTGCGATAACTTCTCCTTACGTTGGGGATCTTGGACAGCAATTACGCTCCACGTCTGGAGATTTGAGGAAGTTGATGCAGATTGTGCTGCTGCTATCAATGTTTCTAGAGTGTTTGCTGGTAAAGGATCGCTCAGGTAAGCACGAATCGAACGATGAGACAGCAAATTAGATATTGTCTCATTCCAGGGAATATCTGCATTGAAGGCATCTACCCCATAACGACGATGGAATAACTCAGTAGGATTGCTCATAATTACGAATTATGGGTTTTTGGGTGACAAAGCTGTATATTGCTCACGTATCAGCATCACTGATTTGATGTTAATTTGTTTGGGAATTAATTATAGTTCAGAGAATTTATCAGCAACTTCCTGCTGTAGAGTAATTAATTTTGATAATTTTGAGTTTTTGAGCCGAATTTATTAAACATATTTATTTGCAAAACTGCACGCTTTTCTTAGTACTGGCAACTCTATTTGATGAGTCTTGACTTTTATTAGGATAGCCCTTGATTTTCTAAAAAAAGTGTGCAAAGCTTTATTTGTATATAAACAGCGGTAAGTTGACCGACAAAGAGTATTTAAGATTTAAAGTGCTTAGGTTTAGCCCTTCGTAGCCATTGCTTTCAGTAGGGCAAAGCTAATTGCACATATTCAGTCATCATTGCCACTGAAGGCTGTGCTGTTTTGAGCCAAGCTTTAGGTTGCAATTATGTGGGGATGGATACCTACTTTATGGCAGTAAAGGCAGGTGCGAGAATGTCAGCGATAGAATTTTCTAAGCTTAGGCGATCGCACTTGCTTTTTTATTTATCAACAAAGTTGTTGCAACAGGGGCAAATGGCGATCGCAGATGTTGCCACCCATGTTGGGTTCTAGGATCAACATCACCTCAACCGTCATTATATTTAGAATGGGGAATTTAATATGCGATGCCTTCGGCAAGCAGCTAAGGCGTCTACGCTAAAATTTCCCTAAACAGCACTTTCTCTCAAAAATATTAGTCTTTAGTATACTTGATTATTTAGATATTATCTGATAAATCTGCTAATTAGTATTAAATACTTAAACTTTATCAATTTACCGTATATTATTAAATATCATTAATTTATCCACAGGAATATGAACTAGAGAAGGACTAAGTTCTCTATTGAATTTATCTATTGCAGGCAGTAGATAATCAAACCACCAAATCTAGGAATTTATCTCATGAGCTTGGAACTACAACTATCAGGTAAAACAGCAATTGTCACAGGTGGTAGTGCGGGTATTGGTTTAGCGATCGCCAAAGCCCTCTATAGTGAAGGTGTAAATGTAGTCATTGCAGCCCGAAATCCAGAACGGCTAGAGAATGCCGTCAGCGCGATCCAATCCCTACCCACACTAGGGGCAAAAGTCATTTCTATCAGTGCCGATTTAACTCAAGCAGAAAGTGTCGAGCGAGTTGTTGCAACCACATTACAACAGTTTGGACAAATTGATATCTTAGTCAATAATGCTGGATCAGCCCGTGCGGGGTCTTTCCTTGACCTGAGCGATGAAGTATTTCTAGATGCTTGGAACTTAAAATTATTGGGCTACATTCGCCTAGTTAAAGCCGTTGTTCCCCATCAAAAGAATCGTGGGGATGGACGGATTGTCAATATCATTGGCGGTGCAGGTAGGACACCTCGCCCCAGCTTCCTTCCTGGTGGCACAACCAACGCCGCCTTGCTTAACTTCACAAAGGGAATCTCTAAAGAGTTAGCTGAGTACAACATTCGGATTAATGCTATTTCGCCTGGTGCTACTGCCACCGAACGAGCTGAACGCTTGGCAGAACAAAACGCCCAAGCGCGAGGGATTACAGTTGAGGAAGCAAAAGCTGCAACCCTGCAAGGAATTCCCCTGAAGAGAATCGCCCAACCAGAAGAAATTGCTGCATTAACACTATTTTTAGTCTCCGATCTTGCTGCTTCAATTACAGGCGCAGAGATTCTTGTTGATGGTGGAAGTACGCCAGGAGTGTAGGGCATGGGGCATTGGGCATGGGGAGAGGTGGGAAGCTTTTTGATATTCTCCCCACACTCCCCCTTGTCTCCGTTGTCTCCCTTCTCCCCCTTCCCTTAGCTGATATCGGAAACGCATTTCATATAGATAAAAAAAGATGAGTCAGAAAAAACAACTAAAACTAGGTGCATTTCTCCCAGATGCAGGTCATCATGTAGCAGCTTGGCGACATCCCCAAGCCCAAGCAGACGGAGGACTGAATTTTCAGCATTACAAGCGACTGGCACAGACAGCTGAACGAGCTAAATTTGACATGGTTTTCCTCGCAGATGGTTTAGCTGTCTGGGATCGGGGACAAGGGAAAGAGGCTTTTAGCCGTTCGGGACAATTCAGCGTCCACTTTGAACCACTAACTTTATTGTCGGCTTTGTCTGTAGTGACAGAGCGCATCGGGTTAGTAGCAACGGCATCAACCACATACGACGAACCCTTTCACCTCGCCCGTAAGTTTGCTTCGTTAGATTATCTTAGTGGTGGTCGTGCTGGGTGGAATGTTGTCACATCCTCTGCTGAAGCCGCAGCAAAAAACTTCAGCCGGGAACACCATTTAGAACACGCACTGCGCTACGAGAGAGCAACAGAACTTTTAGAAGTTGTCACCAAGCTTTGGGATAGTTGGGAAGATGATGCCTTTATCCGCGATAAAGAATCAGGCGTTTACTTCCATCCTGACAAACTACACATTCCTAACCACAAGGGTAAAAATTTCTCGGTACGCGGGCCGTTGAATGTCGCCCGTCCTATCCAAGGGTATCCGGTGATTGTGCAAGCTGGTTCTTCCGAAGCAGGTCAAGAACTCGCCGCCCAAACAGCAGAGGTCATTTTTACTGCTCAACAAACTCTAAAAGAAGCACAGGCTTTTTATTCCAGTGTTAAGGGCAGACTAGTTAAATACGGGCGTTCCCCCGAACATCTCAAAATTATGCCTGGTGTATTTCCGGTGATTGGTAGAACAGAGGAAGAAGCCAAGGAGAAATACGAGCAACTTCAGGATTTAATTCATCCGTCAGTGGGATTGGGTCTGCTTTCAAGTCTTATAGGTGGGCATGATTTAACGAAATATCCCTTAGACGGGCCGCTACCAGATCTGCCAGATACCAACGGTGGCAAAAGCCGTTTACAACTAATTAAAGACCTTGCCCATAGAGAGAATTTAACCATCCGGCAACTATATTTATGGATTGCTGGCGCACGCGGACATCGCACCATTATCGGTACACCAGAGCAGATTGCCGACCAGCTAGAAGACTGGTTTATTAACGATGGCGCTGACGGTTTTAATATCATGCCACCTTGGTTGCCTGGTGGTTTAGATGAGTTTGTAGAGTTTGTCATTCCCGAACTGCAACGCCGAGGTATATTCCGCACTGAGTACGAAGGGCGGACTCTGCGGGAAAATCTTGGTTTACCTCGTCCGGTTAACCAGTTCAGCAAAGTTGCATCCCCTGAACTAGCTGGTATTGCTACATGATATTACTGGGCTATTTTATGAAAGATGTATGAAAAATATCTGGTAATACATCAATCTCATTGAAAAATTACCCCCTATCTCTTTGATTGAAGAAGGGGGAAATTTGGTCTAGCTGTATCAAAAAAAGTCGCACTTTTTGATGAAACTCTTCTACACACCTAACTCTCCTTACGCACGCATAGCACGGATAGCTGTATGGGAACTCAGACTCAGCGATCGCATTCAAATGCAAAAAGTCACGGTACGAGATCTAAACAGCAATCTACTGAATTACAACCCTACAGGTAAAGTCTGCACTGGGATTAGAAATTCGTCTGTCGGATTTGCAATAGCGAAATAATTCCTCTAAACTTGCTCGTTGGTACAATGAATTTTCAAAGTGACCATCTCTGCAAGTAACCAAACCAGATTCCTAATTTAACTTGCCTATTTTGCTATGCGGTTGATTGTGAATTAGCTTGACATCGACTCATGCAAAATTTTAGGGTATAAAGTCTGGCAATTACAATGACGACCTAGCGCCAGAGATTCAATCCCCTCAAACGTCTAGTCTGTTATTGCAGTGGTTTCAGCAATATAAGCAGGTCTTACGAAGACTTTTTTACCGTGTTGGGTATCCTGACGGTTCTTGTATCCTCCTTTCTATTGTCATTTCACAACGTTACTGTCCGAGTTTTGTTTTCAGAACACCTCCTGCTGGGTGTGTTACTACTCGGTGGCTACGTTAAACCAGATTTGCAGAATTCATTCTTGCTGATGTTTATGCGAATGGTGGTGGTGGTTCCCCTGATGGCATCTGTAGCATTCAAGCTATATCCATCTGCACCTAAAGAATTCCTCAGCTTATTTAGGCGGGAACGCCTAGATGTCATGCTCCAAGCCTTTGGTTGTGGGGTGCTGATGTTTGTGTATATTACATCACTCTACATGGCGATTGGCTTGATTCCCACGGGAATTGCGCTCACCCTCTTTTTTACCTATCCCGTGTTTACGGCGCTGCTATCTTGGCGGTTTTTTGGCGATCGCCCTACACCCTTCAGTTGGCTGGTGATGGGCATTATTTTGGTGGGTGGAGTTCTTACTCTTCCTCAATCTTCTGTTAATCACAGCAGTCGTACAATTGCGATCGGCATTTGCGCTAGCGTTATTGCTGGAATTTTTAACGCCTGCTATAACGTCCTCGCCCAAAAATGTTTGCAAAAATTGCATCCAGTTCCTTTTACCTGGGTTAGTTTTGCTACTACTCTCCTGCTCTCTGGTGCGAGCTTATTGTTTTGGCCTCCTTCCAGTGCCCAACTTGATTGGACACCGATGTGGATTGGCAGCATTTTTTCGGGGGTAGTCAGCTTTATGGGACACACTTTCAACAATTTAGGGATTCGGATGATTGGCGCAACTACCGCCTCTATCATTGGCGCTAGCAGTCCCGCAATGACTGCACTAGTCGCATGGGCAACGATTAGCGAAACTTTAAACGTTGTTCAATGTGTGGGGATTGGTATCGTCACATTGGGGATCGCTTTGTTGAGTCGAGAAAACTTGATTCGCAAATGTAGTACATCGTGAAGCCAGCAGAGGAAGCAGAGGTTTCGGTTTCTACACAAACTTACCGAATCATAATTGATCGCCTGGATATGATATGACAAATGCCCAATCCTCATTTTTATACTTGGTTGTGGTATTTTTCTACGATTAACTTCTTGAATTGTGGATTTTGAAATGCCTGCCGACGCTATCTTGTTCGATCTAGATGGGACTTTGACAGATGCCAAGCCTGGTATCACTCGTAGTATTCAGTATGCGCTGTTGGAACTTGGTTACACGCCACCAGATGCTGATGAATTGGGTTGGTATATCGGCCCGCCAATCCAAGAGACTTTTTCGCTATTATTGAAAACTTCAGATGCTACGTTGTTGACACAGGCCATTTCACTGTATCGCGATCGCTTTTCCACAATCGGATTATTTGAAAATTTTCTTTATCCCAAAATTCTCGAAACTTTAACAGCTATTCGCGTTGCTGGTTATAAAACCTTTGTCGCCACTTCTAAACCTTATATTTATGCAATCCGCATTCTGGAACATTTTGGCTTATCGTCGCTGTTCGATGGTATTTACGGTAGCGAACTTGATGGAACCAGGAGTGTAAAAGGCGACTTAATACAGCATATTCTGCTAACGGAGAATCTTTCACCTTCTACTGTAATTATGGTAGGCGATCGCTCTCACGACATGATTGGAGCCAAGCGCCATCACGTTACTGCAATTGGTGTCACCTATGGCTATGGAACTGAGGAGGAATTGAAAACTCACGGTGCTGATTTTATTGCGTATTCTCCAGAGGATATTTCTAAACTTGTAATTCGTAATGGCTCCAAAAAATAAGTGACTATAGTAAATGGCACAATACCCAAATCAATCGCAACAATGACTACAGTAAACGATCCTGCTGTTGTAGCTGAAGTAACTGATTTATACCTCAAGTACGAAGAAGCTTTGGTTAATAATAACTTGGAGGTGATGGATAGTTTATTTTGGGATGCATCAGAGGTAGTGCGCTTTGGTTTAGCAGAAAACCTCTATGGTAGTGAAGAGATTCGCAACTTTCGCGCCTCTCGACCAAACCCAAAAATTGAGCGAGAAATTTCCAATCTTAAAGTTGTAACCTTAGGAAAAGATACAGCAACCGTAACTCTAGAATTTCGTCGCATTATCGATGATGTAGAGCGTTTTGGCAGACAAAGCCAAACTTGGTACAGATTTGCAGATGGATGGAAGGTAGTTTCTGCTCATGTTTCTTTATTAACTGTAGGAGCAGCACAACCATGACTAACATTACCGAAATGTTCATTATTTTTTGCTTTCAAGAAACTGGGTAAATTAAAATTTAAATAGTCAAAATTAATTTTGAATTTATTGTCCTCTTCTCCTTGTATAAAGTCACTTCTAGCTAAATCGAAAAATAGGTTATCAAAATGCCAGATAAATGGAATCCAGAATTATATGAACAATTTCAAGTAGAAAGAAGTCGTCCGTTTTACGATTTAGTAGATTTGGTGCATCACCAAAAAAATTTACGAGTTCTAGATTTAGGCTGTGGAACCGGAAAGTTAACCAAGTATCTCCATGAAACATTAAAAGCTAAAGAGACTTTAGGAATCGATGCTTCCGAAAAAATGTTATCTGTGGCGCGTCAATTTGCAGGTAATGGGTTGCAGTTTGAGCAAGGAAGAATTGAGGATAACCCAGGAGAAGGTAAGTTTGATGTAGTGTTTTCCAATGCTGCTTTACAGTGGTTAACAGGACACGAAGTATTATTTGCACAATTACGAGACAAGCTGCAATCTGGTGGACAGTTAGCTATACAAATACCAGCAATGGATGACGAGCCAGTGCATCAGTTAGCAGTGGAGACAGCGCAAGAATTTAGTCAGGAATTAGGGGGATATGTGCGGCGCTTGGAAGTACTTTCTCCATTAGCTTACGCCAAATTGCTTTATAAATTGGGGTTTGTCAAGCAACAAGTGAAGTTGCAAATTTATGGGCATTTGTTACCGTCACGAGAAGCTGTAGTGGAATGGTATCGCGGGACATTGTTAACAGCTTATGAAACGCAATTAGATACCCAAACTTATGAGCGGTTTGTAGAAAGGTATCAGCAAAAGTTATTCGAGGTTTTGCCAGATGATCGTCCATTCTTTTTCCCTTACAAGCGCATTTTAATTTGGGGACAGAATTCGTAATTCTGTAATAAATTTGTGCTATGCAATTAGGCTTAAATTAAATTGGTGATTTTTGTAGGGTGGCAATGCCCACCTCCGGTGATTGAAAATAAAGATATTACAAATGAGATTTTATCTCTTTTCAAAATTAAAAAAGTCATGAATGCTATAGCAAAAAATCCTTCTATATCAATAGGAATCGTACTGTTTCCTAATGTGACACAGTTAGATTTCACAGGGCCATACGAGGTTTTTGCTAAGTTACCCAACACGCAATTATATCTGCTAGCGGAGGCTCTAGTACCTATCCGGAGCGATCGCGGTTTGACTTTTTTACCTGACACAACCTTTGCTCAATCCCCACATTTAGATGTGTTGTTTGTCCCTGGAGGGCCAGGTATTGATGCGAAGCTAGAAGATCGGAATTTTCTCGATTTTCTAAAAACGCAGGGAGCAAAAGCCCGCTACATAACATCCGTTTGCACTGGTTCTCTGCTACTGGCGGCGGCTGGTTTACTCCAAGGCTATCGCGCTACTACTCATTGGCTATCTCTAGATTTGTTAGGGTTGTTTGGAGTTGAAGTAGTGGAACAGCGAGTTGTCATCGATCGCGATCGCATTACAGGTGGTGGCATTACATCCGGCATTGACTTTGGATTGGTTATCGCGGCGGAACTATTTGGAGAAGATATTGCCCAGTCTATTCAATTACAAATAGAATACAATCCCCAACCTCCATTTAACAGTGGTTCTCCCCACACTGCGCCGGAGGCGATCACCAATAGGGTGAAAGCCGCTAGCCAAAATCGTCAAGATACACGTCGGCAAATCATTCAAAAGATAGTTGCCCAATTGCAAACTCCTGTTTAATAAATTCTCTAGTTCATGCTTCCTGCCAATATTAGAAAAGCTACAGAATCAGATGCACAGGCGATCTCCCAAATTCTGCAAGAATTGGGTTGGTTTGCATGGCTAGATTCCACTTCACCCCAAACAGCGAGCGCGCAAATCCAGCAGCACATTGCGCAGTGTCATGCAAATGATAGTCACTCTATATATGTGGCGGAAAATGTCCAAAATCAGGTAATCGGATATATTGCAGTTCATTGGCTACCTTGTCCATTTCTGCCAAAACCTCAAGCTTATATCTCCGAGTTATTCATTCATGAGGCTTATCGGGGACAAGGAATCGGTAAAACGCTGCTAGAAACTGTCACTTCTGAAGCACTCATCCGAGGGTGTTTACTTTTGATGTTACATAACAACAAAGAGCGAGAATCCTATCAACGCGAGTTTTATCGCCAACAAGGCTGGATTGAACGGGAAAATATCGCCAACTTTTTCTATCGATTAAATTAAATGCGTTATTCCAAGGGAGCGCAATCTACAGTTTTTTTATTTAGTAAATATCTTTATTTATGTCTATAGCAAAACCACAGTTTATTAACATAGCTAATTTGCCAGATACAATCATCACGATTCGTTTAATTACACGCGATGAACTTCCACAACTGCTGAGTTTATATCAACATTTGAATCCAGCAGATGCGCCTTTACCTGATGAGCATATTTTGCAGTCGATGTGGGATAAAATTATATGTAATCCAAGTCTTTTTTATATTGTGTCAGACATTGCT
This sequence comes from Aulosira sp. ZfuVER01, assembly GCA_034530615.2. GTDB lineage: Bacteria > Cyanobacteriota > Cyanobacteriia > Cyanobacteriales > Nostocaceae > Aulosira. Next base: position 19,624 of record JAVRCV020000027.1, on the reverse strand, counting down.
GGTAAGTTAGTATCGACCTGTAATTTAGTAATTGTTCCTAACCTGACACGCGGCGCACGTCCATACGGTATTATTGAAAATGTTGTTACTCATACCGATTATCGAAAACAGGGATTGGGTACACAGGTGCTACGTTATGCTTTAAATATTGCATGGCAGCAAAAGTGTTATAAAGTAATGCTTTTAACTAGTTCAAACCGCGAGGAAACTTTGCGCTTTTATGAGCAAGCAGGATTCAAACGCGGCGTGAAAACTGGATTTATTGCTTTATCACCAGAGAAATTATAAGGCTGTGTCCGTATTATGTTTTTGTTTGCTTTCCTATTTTTTGAATTGCTTTTTGTGCGTAGATACTAACCTCCCGATCGGGATCGTCTAGCGCTTGTTGAAGAGCGTTTATAGCTTCAGGTTTACCTAAATTCCCAAGAGCGATCGCAGCTTCTTTTCTCACATCTGAATACTCATCTGTTAGGGCTTCAATGAGTGCAGGTAAAGACTGGATATCGGTGATTTTTTGTAATATTTGAATGGCAAATTTTCTTACCTGCCAATGTTCATCTTTCAATGAAATTAGTACAGTAGGAGTAATTTTGGCATCAGCATGAAGTGCGAGAGACTTAGCAGCATTGCGGCGTACTTGCCAATCTGTATCCTGTATTAGAGCATTACACAGTAAATTTACGATATCGGCATCTGCAAAATGACCTAAAGTTAGAGCAGCTGCACGACGCACACTATCATCGCGATCGCTAATTAAAGGTAAGGCTGGTGGGTATATCTGCACTTGATTGAGATAGCTAAGAGTAGTCACAGCCGCTTCTCGTAATTGAGGATGTTCTGACTCAAAAAAGGATAGTACCGCCGGGAGAGACTGGGCATCGTGTATCTTTCGCAACAAAATTAATACGTTTAGTTGTAGGTTGATATCTTCTTGCTGCAACGCATCTAATAACAGCAGCAAATGTTCTGAACTTACCAACTCACCCAAAGCTGACAGCGCCTCAGTGCGAATTTCTGCATCTGATGAAGCTAGACAGGGTAATAAAGCCGGAATAGCAGCGGGATTGGCAAGTTCCCATAAAGCAGTGACAGCGATTTTTTGCACGGCGGTGCTTTCGTCTTGCAAAGCTAGAATTAGCGCATCAAGAGCCGCTTCATCCCCCAAGTGTTGCAGCGTTTTGACTGCGACTAGGCGATCGCCTGATGTAAGCGATCGCAACATTTGCAACCATTCATTTAATTCAGAATCTATATGTGCAGACATTTTGTATCCTGAGAACATTCTTAACCACTAGCGATCGCTTTTTTATTCCTCTAATTTTTTGTGGATGTTTTTTAGTAAACACTAATCACACTGGAGGGTAGGCATTACTATGAAAAAATTATTCTGGGACTATATCTTTAACGTAACAAGAAAGGAATTTGCACCTTAATTGCATTTGTTGGACATTCTCTTTCGCAAGGAAGACAGAACCAGCATTCATCATATTTCATGTAAGCTTTGCCAGTTTCGGGATTTTTGGCTAGTACATCAAGCGGACAAACTTCAATGCAAACCCTACATTTTTCTAAACATTTAGACTCGTCTACAATAACAGGAACATCTACTCTTTGATTAATTAAAGCCATCTGACACCTCTGTGATTGTTAGTATCTTTGTCATTTAAGCAATGCCTACCCTACAGAAAGATTAATATTTCACGGATGATTTAAGTGTAATAATTTTAATTAGTAATTTCTGCTTTCAAAAAACGATAACCCACATCAATTTCTGTTAACTGACAAATATCTCCATACTTTGTATTCCATTCACCACTACTTAAATCTGCTGCTAGAGATTTAACACCAGATTCAATCAAATCTTGATTACCTAAAGCAAAAGAAGATATTCCCGCACGCACTTCTGGCTGAAGATACAACTCAGGTCTTTTCCAAGCTGCTGCGGCAAATAAATCAGATAAATCGGAGGGTAACATAAAAGGTATGACTTCAATAACTCTTTGAGTATTCGTCTCAAGCAAACTTGTAATTTCATTTAGTGGGATAAATTTTAATGCATCTTCCCACAACCAAGGGAAATAATCATATAACCATATTTTTTGAGCAAATCTAATATCAAAACTTAACAATATAATTGTTCCATATTTAGTAATCCGATGCATTTCTTGAAATGACTTTGCTAAATCAGAAAAATGATGAATTGTCAGAATACTAATTACTGCATCAACAGATTTATCAGGTAAAGGTAAAGCTTCTGCATATCCAGCAAACCATTTCACTTGTGGATGTTCTAATGCTTGTGTACGCATTACCGATGATGGTTCTACAGCATAAACAGAAAATCCTTGATTAGCTAGCGCTTGTGAGTAACCACCAGTGCCAGCCCCAATATCAGCAATAATGCTACCTTGAGGTAAATTGAGTAAGTCGATTATCTTCTGGACAATGCGATAGTCAGGAATGCGAGTTTTTGTATATTGTTTACCAATTGAATCATAAAGAGGCATCTGCAAAATACCCAATTTTCTTATAAAACGTTATTGACTGTTTGGTATTGGTGTAACCAATTTTTTCATAAAAAATGTGAGCCTCTGTGCGTTTAATATTAGAACGTAGAATAATCTCTTCACATCCAACTAAAGCAGCCCAATCTTCAATATCCTGCATTAATTTACGTCCAATTCCTGCATGACGATAATCTTCATCTACCACTAAACCTAAAAGTAATGCTTGAGTGGGAATCATTATTAAATCACAAGTATGAGCGTGTGCCCACCCAATAACATAATCATTTGCTAAAGTAGCAACATAAATGACATGACTTTTATTATTTTGGATTTGTACAAGGCGTTGCTCTATCTGCTGCGGCGTAGCAAAATATCCAAGTTGCTCACAAAGAATAGCAATTCGCTCTGCATCTTTAGCCTCAGCCAATCTTATTTGGATTTTATCTTTAGTCATTAGCAGCGAGTTTTTTATCGGCGTTTATCAGCGTACCCTTCGGGAAGCCGCCCTTTGGGCGTCTATATCGGCGGTTAATTACTCATTAACTTATCTCACCGCTACATCATAAACCTCTGTTCCTAAATCAACCTCCACAATATAAGGTTCAACAGGACGCTTAAATAACACCATTTCCCCTACTTCATTCTTTTTCAAATTCACATGACAAAACCACTCTTGATTATTCTTTTCCGGAAAATCTAAATGATAATGATAAAGTCCCCAGCGACTTTCTCGTCGATATATTGATGCTCGTGCAGCCATCTCTGCACAATCTCTAATAAAATGCACTTCTATACAGCGCATAAGTTCGTGAGGATCGCGCGCTCCCATTTGTGCCAAAGTATCATGATAGCGGACAAAACTTTTCAGCCCAATCTCCATTTTGTAATTTGATTTTGGTGGTTGTAAGTAGTCGTTTACTAATCGCCGTAACTTATATTCAACCTGAGTATGAGGAATCCTATTCGGCTGACTCAATGGTGCATAAATCCTCGCTTTTTCTGCTGCTAGAAAATCTGGATCGGGTTCTAAATGTTCCACATCTTGGATGTACTCAACTGCATGAGTTCCTGCCAAACGACCAAATACAAATACCCCAATCATATAGTTATGAGGAACACTTGCCATATCTCCAGCTGCATACAATCCTGGTACTGTGGTTTCTGCTTTTTCATTCACCCAAACACCAGAAGCACTATGTCCGCTACATAAGCCAATTTCTGAGATATTCATTTCAATACCGTGGGTGCGGTAGTCTTCGCCTCTACCTTCATGGAAGCGTCCTCGGCTGGGTCGTTCGTTTGACCATAAAATAGACTCAATTTCGGAAATAGTATCTTCATCTAAATGCGTCATTTTCAACTGAATTGGCCCTTTACCAGAGTTCAATTCTTTCCAAATCTCTAGCATCATTTGACCACTCCAATAATCACAATTAATGAAGCGGTGTCCTTCTGCGTTGGCGGTATATGCACCAAAAGGCCCGGCAACATATGCACAAGCCGGGCCGTTGTAGTCTTTAATTAAGGGGTTAATTTGAAAGCATTCGATATTACTCAATTCTGCACCTGCGTGGTAAGCCATTGAGTAACCATCACCGGCATTAGTGGGATTTTCATAAGTGCCGTAGAGATAGCCTGATGCAGGTAATCCCAACCGTCCGCAAGCGCCTGTACAAAGAATGACGGCTTTGGCTTGGATAACAACAAAATCACCACCACGCACATCAAGCCCAACTGCACCGATCGCTCTTCCTTCTTTTACTAAAACCCTCGTCGCCATGACGCGGTTGGTGACATTGACTTTATGGCGCTTTACCTGTCTGGTAAGAATGGTTTTCAGATCTTTACCTTCGGGCATTGGCAATACATATTTGCCTACCCGATGCACTTGCTTCACATCGTAATTTCCTTGGGGGTCTTTTTGGAACTTAACACCCCAACTTTCGAGTTCTTGAATGGTTTCGTAGCCTAGCTTTGCGGTTTGATAGACGGCTTTTTGATGGAGAATACCATCGTTAGCAATGGTGACTTCGCGGACGTACTGTTCTGGCGTAGAGTATCCAGGGATGACTGCTGTATTTACACCATCCATTCCCATTGCGATCGCACCACTGCGACGAATATTAGCCTTCTCCAGAATCAGCACTTGTGCCGCTGGATTAGCCTGTTTCGCCTTAATTCCCGCCATCGTCCCCGCTGTACCACCGCCAATCACTAACACATCGGTTTTTATCCATTGGGTTGTTGTTTCCATACGATCACCTGAGTTAAAGATAAGAGGGACAAGGGGGACAAGGAAGCAGATAGGAAATAATCAATGCCCTGTGCCCTAATTACGCCAAACTATGTCTTTGACATTAATTTGTTTCGGCACAAGTTTGATTTTGTAAAAAGCGTCGGCTATCTGTTGCTGTCCAGCAATCACTTCATCAGTAAGGGGAAGTACACCATAATCGCGCCGCTTTTCTGCTACTTCTAAAACGTCAGCATCAATACCCAATGCAGGCGAGAGAAATTTCGCAACTTCAGCAGGATTATTCTTTGCCCAATCGCTAGTCTTTTTTACTTCATCTAGAACTATTTTTAAAGTATCTGCATGGGCTTCGCTAAAAGACTTAGCCGCCAGATAATAACCACGATTGGGGGCTAATCCTGTAGCATCGGTTAGGGTACGTGCCCCTGTTGCTTTCTCTGCTAAAGCTAAGTAGGGGTCCCAAATTGCCCAAGCATCAACGTTCTTACCTTCAAAAGCAGCACGCGCATCCGCAGGCTGGAGAAGAGTTGCCTGGATGTCGTTATACTTTAGTCCGGCTTTTTCCAGGGCTTTCACTACCAAGTAGTTAGTGTTGGAACCTTTAGCGAAGGCGACTTTTTTACCTTTGAGGTCGGCCACTGTTTTAATAGGTGAATCTTTGTGAACGACGATAGCTTCCGCCTTCGGACTCCAAGGATCGTAGGCAACATATACTAAAGGCGTACCTGCAGCTTGGGCAAATATTGGCGGTGATTCTCCGGTGTAGCCAAAGTCTATACTGCCGGCGTTAATAGCCTCTAACATTGGGGGGCCTGATGGAAATTCAGCCCAGGTGACAGAAGCACCAGAGGAAGCCAAAGCTTTTTCTAAGTCTCCTCTTGCTTTCAATGCACTTAAAATAGTTCCCGCTTTCTGAAAGCCGATCCGAACCACAGTACTGCTGGCTGCGGCACTCTGAGTAGGTGTAGCTGCTGCCTGCGTTGTTGCTGCGCGATCGCTCGTGTTTGAAGAACAAGCCGAAACAAATAGAACTAAGCCGAGTCCGGCGGCAAACAGTAGCAGAAACATGCGAATTCTTCGTTGCTGAAACCTTTGGAGAAAGCCGAGCAAAATGTTTAAGAATCGAGATTGAAAAAACTTGGACAACATAAATACTCTGCTTTTAATGGTAAACACCTATGAAACAACCAAAAAGTGCAGTAAATCGATTTGTTAACCGTAGATAACTGAAAAAATATCACCTAACAACAAACAGTCTCTCAAGAATTACTGAGAAGTCGAGGAAACTATGGCGTGTGAAAGCAAGCTATAAAACTATTTCAGATAATACTACTGTATATTTATCAAGATACAGTAAATAAGTTAAAATTTATCAGGAATTGATCAGATCGGACGATCGGCTGGCAATGACAGATCGCATTCTGCAACAACAAATTGCCTATTATAGTGCTAGAGCCAACGAATATGATGAGTGGTTCTATCGCCTTGGTCGTTACGATCGCGGTGAGGAACTCAACCAGCGTTGGTTCAAACAAATTGATATTGTCAAACAGGCTTTACAACAAATTGGACAAGCTGAGGAAATCTTAGAGCTAGCCAGTGGTACGGGAATTTGGACACAAGAACTTTTGAAATTTGGCAAGAGAATTACTGCAATTGACGCTTCAGAAGAAGTCATCAAAATTAATCGCAGCAAGTTAAATTCACCTCATGTAAAATATCACCAAATTGATTTATTTGCTTGGGAACCTGATGCTGAATACGATCTAGTTTTTTTCTCCTTCTGGCTATCTCATGTTCCACCCGAATTACTTGACTCATTTTTGCTAAAAGTCTATAAATCTGTGCGTGTCGGTGGCAAACTATTTATTGTTGACTCGCGTTTTGAGCCGACATCTACAGCTAATAACCACATTCTTAATGATGATGGCAGTATATACAAAAGCCGTAAGTTAAATGATGGGCAAGAATTTCAAATTGTCAAAATTTTTTATCAGCCTGATGAACTGCAAAATAAACTGGTACAAGTCGGTTTTCAAGCTGATGTCAAAGTAACAGAGCATTATTTTATCTATACAACTGCCACAAAGCTATCTGGCTCGCCAAATTGTCTCTAATTTAATCGCGAATGACTACTGAACTTGATTATTATTTCGACAGCAATACATATACCGAGAATTTACTAGCATCGCCACAGGAACTTAACGACCCAATTATAGACTCCGTGCGCACACTATTGCTAGGTATTGGTGAAAATCCCGAACGTGAAGGACTGCTGAAAACAGATAAGCGAGTCGCACAGGCTATGCGGTTTCTCACTAGTGGATATCACCAATCTTTAGAAGCAATTATTAACGGAGCCATCTTTGATGAAGGCCACAACGAGATGGTATTAGTTCGAGATATTGATATTTTTAGCTTGTGCGAACACCATATTTTGCCGTTTATGGGTAAAGCACATATTGCTTATATCCCTAATCAAAAAGTTGTCGGACTGAGTAAACTTGCTCGCATTGTGGAAATGTATTCTCGTCGTTTGCAAGTACAGGAGAGGTTAACTAAACAAATAGCTGAAGCCATTCAAACTATACTTCAACCTCAGGGTGTTGCTGTTGTCATTGAAGCTACTCATATGTGTATGGTAATGCGTGGTGTGCAAAAACCAGGTTCTTGGACTGTCACCAGCTCTTTGTTAGGAGTTTTTCAAGACAATCAAAAAACTCGTGAAGAATTATTCAGTTTAATTAGTCATAAAGCTGAGTGGTAGAGGGTTTAGCATTGCTAAACCCCTACGAAAAATCTATCTGTATCAGGATTTTCGTGAATTGGTATCACGTGGAACTCTATTGGTTGAGAGACTTCACTCGAGCAAAGGCACTCTCGTTGACACTCCCACACACTCTGCTATCGCTACATATGGGATCTTCCCGGTAGAAGTAAATAAAGTACCAAAAGCTTGGGGACAGATACCCTCTAGGTTTTTTATGAATTGGCTCGGCATTTGGTAGCGTACTACGGATGCTTGGTTAGGTATTTGCCCGCATTAGGAATAGGGACATGAGGGTTTACGGCTTGTTGGATGAACCAAAAATCTCCCGGTTTTTCATCAAAATGAGTGTAGCGAAATTTTAGGCTTGTATTCCCACTAGGGTTGTGTAATACTGCTAAGAGAAACATCGATATACCGATCGACAAACCGTATTTAATTTGCTTCTGATGCAAATACTGCACAGATCCATCCTTCAGACACTTTGAGAATCAAGCAAAAATAGCTTTTGCGAAAAATGAGCATTATTTGCAAAAGTATTGCTGGTGCAAAAAATTATTGAATTGAAAGAGTGTCCCTCCAAAAAACCTCTGGATATTTACGGTTGAAGACGAGATCGGTGCAGGGATCGAGTGCTTGCCGACAAACAAGCTGAAATTTTTTTACAGAAAACCTATGGTTGCCACAGTTAAACCTTCATATATCAATATCTTTCGCCGCTTGACACTGCTTTTAGCGCCTGGATTGTTAACTCTAGCAACTTCTTTGACGCTAGTCAGTTGCACCCAACAAAGCCAAAAAGCAGATAGCCAATCTCCGACTAGTAATGTATCGGATACTAAGACATCGGGTATCAAAACTAAAGTACTCCGGATGGGGTATCAACAAGCTGGTGATTTAGTTAGAATCACGAACGTACTAGAAAAGCGTTTGGAACCCTTGGGAGTCAAGGTGGAATGGGCACAATTTGCCCAAGGGCCGCAACTGATGGAAGCGATGAATGTCGGCAAAATAGACTTGGGTTCAGTAGGAGAAACACCCCCCATTTTTGCCCAAGCAGCTGGTGCTCAGATCGCTTATATTGTTGGTCGGCGAAGAACTGAAAATACTGGTAAAGGAAGTGCGATCGCAGTTCCTCCAGATTCTCCAATTAAGAGTATCAAAGATATTAAAGGGCAAAAAGTAGTCTTCCAAAAAGCTTCTGCATCTCACTATTTCATCCTTAGAGCTTTAGAAGATGCGGGTTTACAATATAGTGATATTCAAGTCCTGAGCATACCTAACGTAGAAGCTGCTAGTGCTTTTTTAGAAGGAAAAATACCCGTTTGGGTAACTGGCGATCCTCATCTAGCTCGAGCTGAAAGATTGGGTAAAGTCAGAATTCTCAAAAACTCCCAAGGGCTTGATTCACCCGGTGGATACTATATTGGGACAAAGCAATTTGCAACTGATAATCCGGAATTATTGCGGATAGTTATTGAGGAAATAGATAAAATTGAGCGTTGGGCAGAAGCCAATCCCAAAGAGACGGCAAAGCTAATCGCACCGTACCAAAAACTCCCTCCAGATGTGATGGACTTGGTAATTAGCCGTCGTTCTTATGGATTGAGAGCTATTTCTCCAGATTTAATTAGGGAACAACAGCGAATTGCAGATTACTTCCATAAAAATGGCTTGATTCCTAAACCTATCAATATTCAAGAAGCCACACTGACATCTGAACAGTACGCAGCAATCACTCCACCTACAATCAGCCAAAAATAGCATCAGACAGGAGATATACATAGTAGTTAAGTTTTTACCAGATGCGCGATCGCGCATCTTTTTTTTGCCGGGAGTAGAGGAAACAGCCCAAAGTTAGCGTTGTTCAGAACGAACTGAATCTTTATCAGAATGCCAACTACAAAACCTCTCCAACTTTAGAGGGGTTTTTATTTAGGTATGGCATTTTTCTTTTGTCATTTGACTTAATTATGGGCAAATCTAAAGAGCCTTCAAAATGTAACTTTAGGCATGTTATCTTATTCAATTCACCACTTCTAGAATTGATTGTAATTTTAGTAAACGCTCTCCTGCTTGCGCTAAAGTTTCTGGCTTCTTACTAAAACAAAATCTGATGTAATTTTTCCCAGTCTCGGATTTCGAGAAAAAGCTAGATGCAGGAACCACCGCAACACCCACTTCTTTAATTAAATATGTAGCGAATTCCAGATCACTTTGATAACCAAATTTAGAAATGTCTGCAAATATATAGTAAGCCCCTTTGGGCACAAAATAAGGAATTCCCACTGTATCTAAAATTTGTATGATATGATTTCGCTTTTGCTGATAAAGCTTTGCTAATTCTTCGTAGTAGCTTACAGGAAGTTGCATCGCCGCCACACCAGCCCTTTGCAAAGGTGCGGGCGCGCCAACAGTGAGAAAATCATGAACTTTGCGAATTGCTCCCGTTAATTCTGGATTTGATAAAATATAGCCGACTCGCCAACCAGTTACACTATAGGTCTTAGAAAGACCATTTATAGTAACTGTTCGTTCTGCCATTCCTGGTAGAGTTGCCATTGCAATATGTTTTGTGCCGTCATAAAGGATGTGTTCGTAAATTTCATCAGTGAATACCAACACATCCCACTTTTGACAAAGTTCGGCAATTAAATTTAATTCTTCATGAGTAAATACTTTACCAGTTGGATTATGGGGAGTATTAATAATAATCGCTTTTGTATGTTCGTTAAATGCCTGACGTAGTTCTGCTTCGTCAAATGTCCACTCAGGGGGATGCAAAGATACATAACGAGGCGTTGCACTAGCTAAAATCGCATCGGGGCCGTAGTTTTCGTAATACGGTTCAAATACGATGACTTCATCACCAGGATTGAGAGTAGCTAGCATTACCGCAGCCATTGCTTCTGTTGAACCACAGGTGACAGTAAGTTGTCGTTCTGGATCGATATCTAAACCTAAATACCATTTAACTTTATCTGCGATCGCGTGACGAAAAGCTTGATCGCCCCAAGTGATAGCATATTGATTAATGTCTTCTGTAATTGCCTCGCAAGCTGCCCGTTTTAACTCAGGTGGACAAGGAAAATCAGGAAACCCCTGTGCCAAATTCACTGCACCATACTGTAATGCAACTCTCGTCATTTCACGAATGACTGACTCTGTGAATTGGTTCGCCTTATCTGAAATTCTTTGCTTTCCTACCGGAGTCACGTCTATTCCTCTCGATATCTTACAAAAATACTTAAAATCGATAAACTTAACGTATATTGTACTCCTCATCAGGCATTAAGAACTCCGAACCAAAAATTAGTTGCTCTGTCCTCCTATATTTCCGTTCCTAGTGACACAATAGCTAGAAATTATGAAGAAAAGTAGCAGCTTGGTGGATCTTCCCAAACTGCTACTTGGAGCAGAAACATCAAGACTCTTAGCTTATTGACGTTCAAGAAGTCGAGAAAATTAACTATTAAAACGGACGACTTCCAGCTAAACTTACGCGCTTCATCACCCGTCGTTCATTGGAATCAAAAGCTTGTCGGTGGTGCAAAGTCGCTTGATTATCCCAGTAAACAATGTCACCCACAGACCATTTATGTCGGTAGTAAAACTGTGGTTGGTTGAGATGCTGGCGCAATTGTGTAATTAATTCTGCACCCTCTTGCGGATCTAAACCAACAACTTCTACTTCTGTTTCTTGTCCGAGATATAAAATCTTTTTACCGCTTTCTGGATGGGTGCGTACCAAAGGATGAGGAAAAACAGGACTAATGAGAGGAATACTTTGATCAAGACGGTAGTTAGAACGAGGTGCGTTGCGGTCTCTTACAAACGGATTGTAAGTTATCAACTGCAAGTCCGCTATCTGTTTCTTGGTGAACTCATCTAGCGCCTCATAAGCCAAATTCAGATTTAACCAAGAAGTATCTCCACCTTGAGAAGGCACTTCTAGAGCATAGAGTAAGGAGCTACTAGAAGGATAGGGAGTCCAATGGTGATCGGAATGGAAAGTTAATTCACCAGTACCCGTATAACCACCATCAACATTAGAAACAGGAACAATGACCGGTGTCACTCCTGTTTCTGAAGCTAACACTGGGATATCTTGCGGTGGTACAAATAGCGAGCCAAAGTAGAATGTAAAATTCAAAAATTGCTCATCAGTCAGTCGTTGATTTTTGAAGATGAGAATATGGTAATCTTTCAATGCTTGTTTAAGTTGCAAAATCACTTCAGGCGCAACAGCTTGGCTAGCATCGAGTCTCGTAACAACTGCACCTAGAGGAGCATTTAAGGGAGTAATTTTAACTTCTGTTAATGTTAATGTGGGCATACTTCTGGTTACTGTTTAGCTAAAACATCCTGGGGTGTAATTTTGGTATAATCTTCAGGTTTCAAAAACCCTTCTCTGACATTCACCTTTTTAGGTATCAGTCCCAAGCTGTACCATTTATCTGCTACTTGTTGTTGCTTGGTGATAATTTTCTCGGTAATTGGTTCTAAAGAGAAATCATATTTACCGTGCATAGCTTCTAATGTTGGTACATCCAGTTGTGTTACAGGTGCAAGTAATTCTGCAATTTCTTTTGGATGTTGTTTAGACCAAATTTGTGCTTTTTGTAGTTCCTCCAAAAAGACTTTAATTACTTCTGGATTTTCTTGATAAAATTTGCGGGTTGTAGAGTAAAAGTTGTTAGTATCCCGCAACCCATCACCACCATCTAACAAAACACGACCAACTTTATTCTGTATATTTCTGGTGACAAATGGCTCCCAGATAAACCAAGCATCAACTTTGCCTTGGTTAAATGCTGCATTCGCATCTGGAGGCGGGAGAAAAACTGACTGTACATCACTCAGCTTTAATCCATCTTTTTCTAAAGCTCTGACTAATAAGTAATGACCAATAGATGCTTTTTGGAAAGCAACTTTTTTACCTTTCAAGTCCTTGATACTTTTAACAGTCGAGTTGTTAGGAACTAAGAGCGAAACTGCTTTACCATCAGTAGAATTAGCAGCTAAATATACTAAAGGTGTTCCGGCTGATTGAGCAAAAACAGGGGGTGATTCTGCTGTGGAAGCAATATCCAGACCGTTGGCGTTTAATGCTTCTAATTGTTGTGGCCCCGCAGCGAACTCAGGCCATTCAAGCTTATAACCAAGGTCTGCTAATCTTTTTTCTAAATTGCCTTGTTTTTCTAGAACCGCTAAGGCAGTCAGTTGTTTAGAACGTACAATTCTAATTAGTTTTTGACCGCTACTAGCTGTAGATGTACTAGCTGTGTTGGTTGTATTAGTTGTATTAGATGAAGATGAATCTGCTTGTTTTTGAGTATTTTTATCAGGCGTACTGCAACTCAATAGTGTTGTCGATAACACTAAGCTATAACCAAGCCCAAATAGCGCTGAACGACGAGTAATACGTCCGCGTTTCCAAGATTGGAATTTATCTTTCAGATTTTGCATTAATTGTTTAACCTCTGCTTTTGAAACGATTGGCAAAAACCAAATTGGACAGTTTTAAATACCATAAGCTAACAATTTAGAGTATTTAAAAATATTTTTGTGATTCTGATTTTAGATTTCATACGATGTTGTTAAGCCTCAGCTAAAAGCACTATAAAAAATTAGATATTGATGTAATAGAATATTGTTTTGAAGAAAATAAATATAGATATATATAGCGAACGCTCAATTTAGAATTAAAAAATTAAGGTGGGCTAAACCTAAGATAAAATTGTGCTTGAAAAATATTGTTAATTTTTGATTCATGGCTGTGTAAAGTTTAGGATGGCAAGGGAGTTAGGAAATGGGATGAAGAAAAATGTCGCTCTTTTTCAGAGGAACAAATTCTCTTCCCTTATGCCATGTATGTTGAAGTTTGCTAAGTAGTAAAGACTAACTTTTTTTAAAACTATTTGAGGGAAGGGAAGCGCTACGTTAGTCGCCTGAGGACTAGGGATTTACGCAACGCTTCACTAGCGGAGGCAAAATGACTATACAAGTGGGCGGGTAATCAACGATTAAGCAGTGTATTGTCTAACTCATAGGATAAGAGTAGGCATTAACTACAAAATACTATAAGTTGGTAGATATTTAGTAGTTTATTTCTAGTAGTCTCACATAGGCAGGTAAAAAAGGCAAGTATATTTTTATAAAAAAAGTCAAAAAATGTGTTGATAACTACACTATTTCGCTCTCATAGAAAAAGCGATCGCGTTATTCACTCTGTCTTGAGAGCAAGATTTTTGCTAAAAAAAGAGGATGAGCAGAAGAGAAATTTAGCCCCAAATATTGATAGAGATTCTTCCAAATGTTCCCTCTTAACCTAATGGCAATTAAATCCTGACTTTTGTGCCATCAAATTTGGTGAAGCTGAAACCTTCAAATTGTTCGCGGAACGTTAGCTTTTCATCTCTGAGAATACCAATTGCGATCGCTTCCCCAAGTGCTAACAAAGCTGCTGCATCTTTGCGCCAGTGAATTCCTGCACTATTGCGACCCAAGCCAATATTCGCCGCCAGTTTGTTCAATTACCCACCTACTGTCAATGGCGGGCCTTCATAGGGAATCAACTTAGTAGGGTCTTTCGGATCGGGTATCACTGGATTGGGAATGACATAATCCTCATCAAATAGCGCCTTCAAAATCGTGACGCTAGCACCCGCCGACACGGAAGCACCCCCTGGATAAGATTTCTCTTTAGTTTCTAACCAGCAGAATGGCTAGAAACTAAATAGCTAGTTTTTTATAGTTAAAACCTGAAGGTGGTACAAAGCCAACCAATTACAGTATCAGGATTGCTTGCATCAAAGTCTGGTGCAGTGATCCATATTACCCCTGGTGTAATTGCAATATTGTCGTTGAGTTTATATTGGTAAAATCCTTCAATGTGTAGGGAAGTATCTTTGTCTACCCTACCAGCACCCGCACCTAAATTAACATTCGGACTTAAATAAATACTTAGAAGGTTTTAGGGTAGCTATTGTCAAGAAAAACGATAGAAATATCGGTGTTTGAAACTCAGCTGTTATTAACTGCTATGGCAGGTTTAATTTGACTTAGCTGATTTTCAATTTTTGTTGACACAAAAATCAGTTAAATCTCTAGGGATATGAGGAAAATGATTCAAGGTATCAGTCATATTACATTTATCATCAGAGATTTGGAGAAAATGACATCATTTCTCACAACCATATTTGATGCTCAAGAAGTATATGCGAGTGGAGAGCAAATTTTCTCTATCTCTAAAGAAAAATTTCTTCTAATTAATGACTTATGGATTGCAATTATGGAAGGCGAACCTTCACCAGAAAAGACCTATAACCATGTAGCCTTTAAAATAGCCGCAGAGGACTACGAACTCTATGCTGCGAGAGTTAAGAGTTTGGGAGTTGATGCCAAAGAAGATAGAAACCGTGTCGAAGGCTAATGACGTTCTCTATATTTCTATGACTACGATAATTATTTGTTTGAATTACACACAGGTACTTTGAATCAGCGCTTGCAAAAGTATCGGAGCGCCAAATAAAGGCTATGCGATCGTACAAAATTTATAGTAAGGCTATCTCGACTTAGCTACAGTAAACTTATGAGATTACCGTAATTTAATTATCTAAATTGACAGAGTTTTAAACTAGTTACCCCTCCACAGAAATAAATAGGCACAGTTTCTACTCTTGGTCAGTAATCCACCAAATCAAAAAAAATGAAATTAATACGATTATTAATGAGATAATTTCACGAACCATTTGTTATTTGACCGAATTCTGTCTTGGTTTACGGGACTAAATTCTGTACTTGAGTCTCGTCTGTCACATCTGTAACAATGCGTAATGCTTTGCCTCCACTGATAGCAATTTTTTCTGCTAGGGCATTTAAGCGATCGCCTCTGCGAGCAGCCAGCACTACTGTTGCGCCTTCTGCTGCTAGTGCTAGGGCGGTGGCTTCACCAATATCTTATCAATCCTGATTGCTCTAGTTTCACGCATGTGACTGACTCATGGATTTTACATGAAATTTATGAGTCTAATTTTAGACATCCTCCCAGTGAGCAAGAAGTTAAGAGGTTTCATAATCACTTGATGATTCGCCTTACAACTGCTGTAACAGAGATAGGTGGAATCAAACCGATTCCAGGTTCAGTCGAAGCCCTTAAGCAGTTGAGAACACAATCCAATTTTGCTGTTGCTTATGCAGGTGGCGCTTGGACAGACTCAGCATTATTGAAGCTCAAGTCTGCTGGCTTGCCTTATAAAGATATCCCCTCTGCCTTTGCAGATGATGCCTATACCCGTGAAGAAATCTGTCAAATCGCATTTATTTAACCGTGCTGAAACTCACTATCAGCAGAAGTTCTCAAAGGCAATTTATTTAGGAGATGGAATCTGAGATATCAGAACTTCCTACAAATTGGGCTACTCCTTCATTGGTGTAGCATACCAAAGCGACCCAAAGCTTCTAATTTCCGAGGGTGCTAAATTTGTTTTAGCAGACTTTCAGGATGTGAATCATTTCATCGCATTGCTTAATGAAGCCAGTCAATCACTCTAGTCATTCGAGCCGTAGCATACATACTATACTCTTGAGCCTTAATTAACTCGTTTGGAAATCAAGAAATATTGACTTAATTTTTGCAGCCTATCAAAAAATGGTATGCTGATTTTGCTAAACTACGGTATATCAATCAAGCTACAGTAGTTTGTATACTCTCGTATTACATCGATATGGCTGCTGCTTCAACCCTGAACCATTGAGATGAAGGAATAAATTGTGGTGACTTATTTAAAACAGCACAGCTTCCGCGATCAGCAAGTGTATTCTGCCAATAAAATCTTTTTGGTTACTGTTTCATGTCTGAGTTTGATAGTTTCTGGTTGTAGCCAAAAAGCATCAGTTAATGTTGCAGGTAACTCAGATTCTGCCTCAAAAATTGTTAGTAGCAATCAAACTACAGAAACATTCGTAAACCTGCTGATTTAATAGGTAAAAAAGTAGCCGTAAATCAAGGAGGTGCAGGTGAATTTTACCAACTCAAACAAGCATTTTCCGAGGTTAAACCATTACAGAAACCCCATCTTCCTATATATTTTGGTGGCGCTTCTGGGGCTGCTGTTGGTGTAGGTGCAAAACACAGCAATGTATATGCTTTTTGGGGAGAACCCTTAGCTGCGATCGCTCAACGTATTGCTGAAGTCAAAGCCGCTGCACCACCAGGAAAGGATTTACGCTTTAAAAGGGGAGAATACGTCAGTCTTCATCCAAAATCTCACATCCAAAATTCTATGACTCACACAACTGTTCTCAAATCCTTAGAAGCAGATGAATGGTTTATTGATAGCCCTGACTTACGTGAGTTTGTGACTATTGCTCAAGAAATTAGCTCTAGCACAACTCATGACCGCAAAGAAACCCTCAATGCGCTTGTACCCCATTTTTCCGCACTCTTGAAAAAACAAGATTGGTTACCACAGGAATTTGCTCAACCAAATCATAATAGCGGTTTGGGCGGTGGTATCGGGCAATGGTTACTGTATCGTTCTCAGGATCGTTCACTTACCGTCTTTAGTTTGGTGATCCCGCCCAATTCCATTACTCCTATCCACGATCATTTATCTTGGGGACTTGTGGGCTTATATAAAGGTAGACAAGAAGAAACTGTCTACCGTCGTCTAGATAATGGTGAACTAGAAGGACGTGCCCAGTTACAAAGTATCGGTGTCTATCAAGTCAAAACTGGCAATATTTACCATCTATTGCCTCCGGATGGAGACATTCACTCTGTAAAAGCAACGACAGTATTTACTCCTGCCATCTCAATTCATGTCATGGGAAATGATACTGGAAGCATTTTGCGACACCAATATCACCCCGAACAAGGAAGTGTCAGGTCTTTTCGTTCTGGATATTCCAACGCGCCATATAAGGACTAAAAGGAAAACCATGCCGAGATTCGATAGACCCCAATCACTCTATCAATGTGTAGGCGTAGTCAATCTTAGACATTGGAGATTTTCTCTGTCGGTTGCAAAACTGGCTTGAATCTCAGCTGAAAAAGTGGTCGAAAAGTTATGCAACTGCCATCAATCTTGATGAAGAGATTGTTTACAAGGATGTTCAAGAAGGACAACAACAGCGCCCTCAAAAATTATTTCCTGTGTCTGAAGAGGCGATGTCTGATGACAAGCTATTTTGGGACAACGCTTTTAACGAAGATATCACCAAATGTAAGTAAAAAGTATTCCCTCAATACTTGGGAGCACTTGGGGATGCGAGCAACAAGTAGCCAAGATCTGCTTTTAGAAAATGTCTTAATTCCACCAAAGTACATTTTTCCAGAATCATAACTTATTCCTCGCAAGGGTGAACATTATGTTAAATGGCATAGAAAAAGAATTCTCAAATGGAGAACCCTGGTCATTTAGGCAATATTCCCAGTTACCACCTCATCTTCAATTATTAGTAGACCAAGAACAGGGGCGACAAGATATTTGGGAATTACCTAATCAAGAATCCGATAGCAATATACTAATTAAACCACCTCATCAAAGACAGAATCAGGCTTTTAAACTACGTCTATTGTGAAATCTTAATTTTTTTGGGAAATCAAGACTTATTGTAAAATTCTGTAGACGCAGTTTTAGGCACCAAACCAAAAAGAGTTAATTTGTTGGAGCAGCCCATTACCGTAAAAGAAAGCCCGCATTGTTGAGCTAACATTTACCACAGGTTAGACTTTGTGTAGATATTCCCAAATCAATCAGGCTTGATGTCAGTTTATTTCAGCGATCGCAATGTTCAAAAACTAAATCCTAAATCTTGGTTGGGTGTAAAATGGGTGTACGGCTTGTGAGCAAGCCTGAAACTTTTGAAAAATAAAGATTGAGTTCACCTTCCCAAGGTGAACTCAAGTTGCTACTGCATTAGTGAAGCTTTGCCGTACCCCTATGGAGAAGCAAGCTACACGGTAGCGTCTCTGAAAGAGAAGACATCGCTTCATCAGCGTACATTATGATTTCTAGATGTAGTTAAATGATCTGAGATCTGCTCACACAAATGTTTTCCTCTAAGCATTAATGCTCAATCTTTTTCTAATTTTGATTGTTGAGGACATAAAGTAGTAAAGTTTAGCTCATGCCAAAATCTTGTCCTTTGCGATCGCCTGTAAAGTGGCAAAAGCCAGATAATGATTATATGTCTGTTATTAACAGTAGCTGTAAGTTAATCCCGTAAGGACTTAGAGAGTCTTCGCCTCTTTAATCGCACCGCAGAGGTCAGGGATTCGATTTCCCTATTCTCCATATTTTCGATTGCCAAAATGATTTAACGCCTACTGGGAAAGCAGTAGGATTAGGAGTGCGATCGCTGAAGCTAAAACAACGGGTTTTGATTTGGCGCACAGGAATATTGTGAAAACTCCAACGCGGTTGTTTCCGTCAACTAAAAATTGTCCGGAGTATTAATAAATATTGCAGCATTTTCTGATACATTTTTTCTTTTCCTTGTTGCTGGTATAAATCAGCAGCTTGATGAACGTTCTCAACTGCTGCCTGGTTTTTACCTAGCTGGGCGTAGCAAATTCCTTTAGTGTAATACGCATCAGCGTAGGCTGGAACTGCGGCAACTACTTTGTCAAAATCCTCTATTGCTGCCTGATAAATTTTTAAGTAGGTGTAGGTAAGCCCCCGATTATAATAGGCAGCAGTATATTCCGAATTAAGTTGAATTGCTTGGTTGAAGTCTTCTAAAGCTGCTGAATAAGCTTTCCCTTTTAGCTTTGCTGCACCTTGGTTGTTCAGTTGTTTAGGGCATTTTGGATTCCATACATATTTTTGACAAGTTTGGTAGGCAACTTCTACATCACTACCACTTTCAGGATTTTGAAAGACGGGATGGTAACGTAACCTGTTGCAGCAAACTTGCAACCACTCTTGCCAGCCACAGCGCCACAAACGCACTGTTCCATCAAGGCTACCGCTGGCAATCAATTTACCATCAGCGCTAAAGGCTACGGCATTTACCCAATACTCATGCCCACACCAAGGTTGACCGATGGGGTTGCCGTTGCGATCCCACAAGCGGACAGTAGAATCA
>JAVRCV020000026.1:0-71273 GCA_034530615.2 Aulosira sp. ZfuVER01 | reverse complement strand
GACGAAAGCACATTCTTGAGGCTCTATCTGTTGCCGGATTTTAGAGAATTGGTATTACCCCTCTTTTGTTACTTTCAGCAGAGAATAATCCCTAAGTCTTATTATTGGGTTATTTATCAACAAGCTAAGTTAAATGAGAAAATGATCATGCGATCGCTCAATTGATGATTTTGTCTAAGGTTCAGATTGGGTAGAGTATTATTCTCTCCCCGTAGTGATAAAAGAGGGATTACTTGTAGGGGTTTAGCAATGCTAAACCCTTAGTTTTCCGTTGTTTAGCTTAAAACCCGGCCCTTCCGTGGGTGGATTTTTTTATTTGATTAGTTGCTAAGAATTAATCAAGGAATAAATTTTGAATTTTGAACTGCTAATATGTCTTATCCACAAGCACCTTGGAAACTACAAGGCTACGCTATCCAAACTCTGCATTTAGTGAGTATTGACCGAGTACGTCCTTTAGCACCTTTAGAGTTAGATATTATCTCGGTCTGGCCTGGTAAAACTGTGGCGAGTGTTTATTTATCTGATTACGGGTCAGGTTCAGAATTAGAGTACAGCGAGTTAATTATTGCCCCTGCTATTGTAGGTTATCAAGGGAAATTTGGTGGTTGGGTTTCTCACATTTATGTAGACCATGTGGATTCAATGGCTGGTGGTCGAGAAATTTGGGGATTACCAAAAGAACTAGCTGATTTCGACTGGGAACAAGGACAGCGTGTTACTGTTCGCCAGGGAAACCGGAAGTTGTGTACTCTCAATTATGGACAACAAGGTATAGCGTGGCGGCAAAAATTAGGCGCGTCTAGTTTTAGTGCTATGGGTACTGATTTGCTGATATTTCCGGCACAATTTGAATCTCGCTTGGGTTTGATTAGTTCGCAGTTAGAAGTTCCTGCGGAAAGTCCTTTTTCTCGCATAGATTTCAATCAGCCGTTTTTGACTACACGTTATGACGATTTGAATTTACAAGTTGGGACGCCGGAAGTGGTGGGACAGAGGAAAGTTGAAGTGGGTAGTTATCGGTAGAATTTGGAAATGGCGATCGCCGTTACAGCCATTTTTAGATCAATCGAGTTGTTTTTGTCTCTCGCATAGGCGCGCAGCGGCTACTCTTCGAGTTCTCCGTTGGGCGTAGCCCTTCACGCAGAGTAGGAGTACCCGCAGGGTAGGCGAGGGATGCGTGCGGATTGCAATCATACAGATAACGCTGCCATTTTACTGACAGCGTTGATCATTTTTGTCATCGTCATCTTTGCTGGATGAGACAATAAAATACTCACAGATAGTTCCTATGTGCGTTTAGGCATTGAAGGCATTATAGTTCACAGCTTTTGGAGAAATGCTTTCACGCAAATGAGCGATGTAGGAATATTGTTACACTACATTCAACTTGAGCAACTTGATAGAGCTATATGGGCTTTACCGAAAAGCAGAAGCAAAACGTTTTTCTACCTTGATACTTTGAAGAGACTAGGCTAAATAGGGCGTTTCACATCTTCGGGTGGAGTAGATAGGTCTTCTGATTTGCTATGTGTAATTACCACTTTAGCCTTGTCAGAAGTGGTTGTAGTGTCAGTTACGTCAATTGTGTGTTGAGCGGATTCTGAGACACCTTTGAAATTAGCCCCTTCGACTTTGCCTTTTACAGAATCGGAAATTCCTTTGATATTAGCTTCTTCAACTTTGCCTTTTACAGACTCAGAAATTCCTTTGATATTAGCTTCTTCGACTTTGCCTTTTACAGAATCAGAAATTCCTTTGATATTAGCCTCTTCAACTTTGCCTTTTACAGAATCAGAAATTCCTTTGATATTAGCTTCTTCGACTTTGCCTTTTACAGACTCAGAAATTCCTTTGACATTTGCCTCATCAATCTTATTTTGGATAGACTGAGAGATGCCTTTGGTGTCAGTTTCATCAATCTTATGCTGAACGGATTCAGACAGACCACTGACATCGGCCTCGTCAATTTTATGCTTGACAGAATCAGAAATGCCTTGAATGTTAGCTTCTTCAACTTTGTCTTTGACAGACTCTACGGTAGCTTTAACAGAAGGCTTGATATCTTCAACAGCGTCCTTGAGGGAATCTGCAACACCTTCGGCTGTGTGCTTAACGTTATGTGCTACCTCTTCTACAGTCTCATTAATATTCTCAGCTATATCTCGACCAACAGCGGCACCAGCAACTGCACCACCTACAGCCCCGACGGCTGCACCCAGTCGTCCACCTACTAATCGACCAATAGCCGCGCCAGTGACTGCACCTCCAGCAGCACCAAGTGCTGTACCAATGGGATGTCCACCAGATTGCTGCTCTATATTTTCATCATGTTGCTCAGACGTGATTGAATTATCACTAGACTGAGCCTGAACTTTTGGGGTAATAGACTTGTCTTGGTTATCATCAAATGTCTGACTACTATCAACCATGATATTTATCTCCTTAAACAAAAGTAAAAAATCATCAATCGTTTGTATTGGTTATTAAGATAACAATCCTCCTCGGCAGCTATACATAACTAAAGGGGGAAATTAGAATGCTTTTGTTTTAACTGAAGTTAGAAATTTGAGAATGTCTCAACTGATTGCTGATTTTTTGAGCCTCAAAGTTTTTCCTTTACAATGCTCGTGAGTGTTTTACATAACCATTGAAATGTCATCATTTGAAGTAATATTATCTGCCATAAGATAGATGTAATTATTAGTTGCGATCGCAGATTTTATTTGGATGCAAGCTAAAGGTTTTTTATAAGTGTCAGTAGCAAGAAGATCGAGCGCACTTTATGAACGCAGTTACACGAGGAACATGGCGATCACAGTTGCATTTATTGTTGGGTAAATAAATAATTTTTGTGTTATATACAGGCGGGGAAAATCGCTATTTATGAGCGCAGTTACGGTTATTTTTAGATAAATCAATAATTTGTGTTTCCAGTAAGAGGCGCAAAGAAGAAAGAGTTATTAGCGCGATCGCATTGCAATAAAATTTTATTGCTTACAGCGTCCAATCTGCAATCGCTAATCCGGGTACTAAACCAAAATCTCGTTGATTACGAGTAACGACTGTGGCATTAAGAGATAATGCAATCGCCGCTATTCGCATATCTTTTTGCAGGCGATTTTTTCGCAGGTGAGGATTCTCTTTCAACAACTGTTTAAGACAGTTATCAGCTTCAGGTGTGAAATCTAGAATCTCAACTGTTTGGAGATATTTGACGGTTGTTGAAAGTTTTGAGTAGAGTGCGGGGAGATTATGTACTGATGACGGCTCGTTAATCTTACCAATCCAGCCGTTGAAAAGTTCTTGAACCGTAATTACAGTAACAGCAATTTGATGTAGAGAAGCGTTGGCGAGAACTTGAGGATGATTGCAAAGAATTAGTGAAACATGGTCGGTATCGAGAATATATTGAGACACGTAAGCATCCTCTACAAGTAGTATGAGGAATCAACTTCAGTGTCATCATCTGAGGTTCGCTCTGCTCGAATTTGATCCATAATTTCCTGAAAATCTGGATCGTCTTGAAAGACACCAGCAAATTGCAGCCACGTAGGTTGTGAAGCGGAAAGTGGTACATTCCAGGAAATAGCTTCGATATGGCTGACTCGTTCTAAAAAGGTGGCTTGAAGTTGAGCGATCGCTTCTTCTCGTGTTTTTGCTTCGACGCGAAAGTTAGGAAACTCAAATATAGATGCAGCAAACTGTCCATTTTTGAGAGTTTCTACTAAAACTGTCAGTTTCTGATTGATGGCTGGCTGGGATTGCGGTAGATTCAGATTTATCGCCATATTTAAAACACTTTAAGTGTCTTTCTCATTCTACTGTGAGAATCGCAGGGAATGGGGGCAAGCAGAAAAAGTAAAAGCTTGGTCAGTGCGATCGCGTTTGTTATTCCAATCGCACCTGCATAACATTTTTCACCTTCGATGTAGAGAAGCGTTAGCAATAACTTAGGGATGAATGCAGAGAATTAATGAAACATGGTCGGTATCAAGAATATCAAGAGACACGCAAGCATCCTCTACAAGTAGTATGAGGAATTAACTTCAGTCCGGTTGTAGCGATTGAGATTGAGAAGTTTAAATTGACGGTTGGTTATGGCGCTGGGGACGCTAACGAAGATACAATACTTTTGGGCGTTGATTACAGGTTTTATGATTTTGATGCAATCAGTCCAAAAATGTACGAAAAGATGTTTCAAGCGATAGATCGACTCGTTGTACTTAGTGAACAGCAGCGTGAAGATCTTAAAAGGGTGACAAAACCACAAGAACTTCCCAAAGATTCAGTATTACTGGAACAAGGGCAGATCTGTAATCACCTACATTTTCTCGTCGAAGGGGCAGTTAGATATTATTATCAGCAAGATGATAAAGAAATAACTTCTGGTTTTAGATTTGAGGGTGATTTTATTAATTCTTTTTACAGCTTTATTTCTCGAAAACCCAGTAAAGAAAGTATTATTTTAATGTCTGATTGCAAGTTAATAACGATTAGTTATGACAGTCTGCAATATCTTTACAACAAAGATTCAGTGTGGAATAGGCTGGGTCGGTTGTCCATCGAAAGTTATTATATTCAATTAGAAGAACATTTCTTTTCATTACAATCTCAAACAGCCTCAGAGCGTTACGCTCATTTACTGCAACAATATCCAGATATTCTCAATCGAGTCAAACTAGGGCATCTAGCATCGTATTTAGGAGTAACTCAAGAAACACTAAGCCGTATTCGTGCCAAACATCGGAATCGTCAACGCTTGCGAAATTAATTCTTACTCATATATCAGCAAAAACATAAATAATTACTCAGAATGTGGCAGTTTTAATTCAGAAGACTTTTTTGGCTCAGTTTGATGATTGATATGCTCACCATTATGGCTTCAGAATTTACTCTAATTTGAATAACTGCTATTTTTGATATTTGTCAAATTTGATTTATATCAAAAAAATCCTCTAGATTTACCTCAATTAGTCAACCTAAGATGAAACTATCAACCAAAGACAAGCAACTGCAAGGAGATAGCCATCATGGGTTTCAAATATATCGGCGAATTAGCAACTCAAGAAAACGTCAATCAACTCTTGACAATGGTAGATATGGTAGTTGGTGGACTCACTGACACAGAAAATGTTTTCGATATTGAAGATGCACTACGTGATAGCGAGCAAATGCAAAAATGTTTGCAAATTGTGCGCCAATACCCTGTTTCTGCACAAATGCTAGAAGAGCGTTATATGGGAGCAGAATTTAATTTGGATGCCATGCTGCAAATGCCTAAAGATTCTCTAGGATGGACTTATGCAAAAGTTTTGAGTGCGCTTAATTACGACCCAGATTTTTATCGCAAACGTGAGATTACATCTGATGTTGACTACATCATTCATCGCGTTCGTAAAACCCACGACTTGCATCATATTTTGACAGGTTTCAGTTTCGATGACTATGGCGAATTAGGCGTAATTGCTGTCACTGTGGGTCAAATTGGTTATCCAGGCTTTGCCTTCATTGATATTGTCGCATTACTGTTAAGTTTCCTCTCTGACAAGCATCAACGCCAAGGTATTGATGTGGCTCTAGAATACGATTTTGACCTGATTTCTCAAGGGGTAAAAATTGCTCGGCAAGCACAACCATTGTTCCCGGTGAAGTTTGAAGAAGGACTAGAGCGACCTTTGGCTGAATGGCGTGCAGAGTTGAATATTGTACCTGTTACCGAAGGACATTGGAGTTGGTATAGCCGTCCTCATTTACGAACTGCAATTGAATTGCCTTCGATTTCCCAAAAACCTCAACTTGTTAATGTTTGAACTAACAGTAATTAGCTGAAATTGGGAATTTTGCAAACATAGACGGACACGCCTCATCAAGCGTGTCCTCAATTAAATATTTAATGTTAGGAGGATATAATGAGCAATACACTTTCCTCAATTTTGAAAGGCAATCACGTTTTATTGACTGGTGGAACGGGTGGATTAGGACTTGGTGTTACGCCAACTGTTCTTGCTCATGAACCTGCTTCGGTAACAATTCCTTATACTAACGCGCGCAACGTTGAGCGATTGAAAAGTTTTCTGTCTGTTACTGATTTAGATAGCATTAGATTTGTTACAGCCAATCTTACAGATGAATCGGCTTTAGAAAATTTAGTCAACGAGATGGAACGGGTAGATGTGCTGATTCATCTCGTTGGCGGATTTTCGATGGGAAAAACCCATGAATATCCTTATGAAAAGTGGAAAGCTGACTTAGAACTGAATTTGGATCTTGCTTTTTTGGTGTTGAAGCATAGTTTAAGAAGGATGCTTCAACACGGCTATGGACGAATTGTCACAGTAGGTTCGCGGGGAGCCGTACAACCAGGGGGACAGTTAGCAGCCTATTGTGCCGCCAAAGCTGGATTAGTAGCGTTAACGCAAGCGATCGCTGATGAAACGAAAGGGACAAACATTACTGCTAATATCGTTTTACCTAGTGTGATAGATACTCCTAGCAATCGAGATGCAATGAATACAGAGAATGCCTCTGGGTGGGTTAAACCTGATTCTCTAGCACAGGTCATCTGTTTCTTGGCTTCAGAAGTTGCTGTAGATATGAGGGGAGCAGTAGTTCCTGTGTATGGCAATATTTAAACTCAATTCTTTACACGAACGCCATTATCCAAATCTGGAATTGGCATTCGTGTAAAAGACAGCATAAACACGAGAGATGTTTTCATAATTTCACCTTTTGATTACCTAAAGTCAGACTATGAGCGACTTACCTGTTTTATCAGCAAGTGAACTTGATATTGCTTTGCAAGAACTGAAAGGTTGGTGTATTGAACAAGGAAAACTCCATTGTCGGTTTCAGTTTCCATCCTTTGTTGAAGCCTTTGGATTCATGACCAGTATGGCACTGGTGGCAGAAACAATGGGACATCATACAGAGTGGTGCAACGTATACAATCAAATTTCAGTCGATTTGATCACTCATGACGCAAATGGAATAACGATGAATGATATACATCTGGCTCACAAAATGAATGAGCTAGCGCAGTAATACTTTGTTTATGGTAGTTGAGGGGGCGATCGCACTTACGTCACATTTTTCACCCAGTTAATACCTTGTCCACACCACTGGATGAGTAGCCACCGATCGGATTCTTTGTCTAATGCAGGTTTAACGCGGAAATTAAATACTTCCTGCCAAACTTCTACTCCGTGGTGTAAGACAAAATCTGCTTCTAATTCTTGGAACTTTTCCCATTGGCGATCGCTTATCGCGGTAAATATAGGAATGATTACGCTTACCGGAATTTCAGTAGGCTTTTCAGGCATATTGGTACTTTTCAATCTGTACTAATTGTGGCACTTAGTTAGCACAAAGGCGATCTCACTTCATAACCAAAATTACAAATAGTTTTACAAAATCAATTTGTTACATTGATAATTTTCGTCTCATGTTTGAGCCGACCTTGCAGGCTGAAAGTATAGTAATCGCGCTCCATCTGCTTCTAGCTGCTGTTGCTGGGTGTAAGCACGGTAAACTAAAGGTTCTCTGCCTAAATGCCAGTAGTTAGGTGTTCCGCCTAACAATCGCCCTATAGCTACCTCGAATATTTGAAAATCACTAGGCATCTCGCACAAATCCTGCAATTCAGAATACCAAGCTCGAAATAATTTATTCCCACCTTTTTCTTTGAATACCTGATTTTTGTTTTCCCTAAACTTTACTTTCCACTGTTCTAACTCATCGGGTGACATTAAAGGAAAATGCCGTTTGGCATAATCGTCTAAAAACTGTTCCTCTCTCTTTTTAAATATTTGACTTTGCTCCTTTTCTAGTTTTGATTCTGCTTGGTGCATTTCCTCTGGAACATTTAACAGAAAAAACCGTTTATACCCTTGTAAACGAATCAGCTTCATCTCTTCTATTGATGGGATACGAGGTACAAAATTAATCTGCTCCTCAAAAAATTTATCGTCTTCTGGAGCATCCATTGAACCAGAGATAAAGATATTACCTTTTGCATCTGTTTCCATCAGAATATTCTCAACTTCGTTGGTGCCTACATAAAAAGCATCGCTGCCAATATGCATTGCTAGCACCGATAGTCGAGGACGGTTGACACCTCTAGCTCGACAGCATAGTAGTTCATTCGGTAATATCTTGATAATCGTCCATCCAAATGAACCAACAAACAGCCCAATCACCCACAATTCGTTACATAATAGCCATTGGTTGCGATGCAGTTCTTCAATATCTACAGAAAGGTTTGGCAGAGCAATGCGACGACAGCTTTCTTGCTCGAAAATGCTGTTTAGAACATTTTCGATTAAGTCTAGGTTATTACAACGTATATAGTAGGTGTAATTGCCATACCTATCCATGATTAACTTCCTACACAATCTTTTTCCATTTATCTCGATACTCTTGAAGCAAAACTTCTTGTTATGGATGCAATCTCCAATTTATTTCATTAAATTCTTGGAGCATAAAAATTTTGTGCAGCGAATTTTTATAGATATTTGCTGCTGAATCCATAGCAAAATACCGTGCCACTGTTATCAATATTTTCAGATAAGTCAATTAGTTGTATTGATAATTTTTGTTTCCCGCAGAGGAGAACACTTATGTAGAGGTATTTCCCGTTGAAAAAACTGTCTGTCTAATTTTTGCAGAGCGATGCGATCGCATTGTATCCGGCTGCAATTGAATCGTCACCCAATACAATCGCATTGCAGACCGACACATTAATATAACAGCGCGATGTTATGCCATTGCAGAGCGATGCATTAATATAACGGCGCGATGTTATGCCATTGCAGAGCGATGCATTAATATAACGGCGCGATGTTATGCCATATCAGCAAGATTGCACTAATCCATTAAGCCATATTCAGTACTTTCCGTAATAG
Source organism: Aulosira sp. ZfuVER01 (assembly GCA_034530615.2). Classification (GTDB taxonomy): domain Bacteria; phylum Cyanobacteriota; class Cyanobacteriia; order Cyanobacteriales; family Nostocaceae; genus Aulosira. The sequence continues at coordinate 62,370 of JAVRCV020000026.1, read as the reverse complement.
CGCTTGGTCTTCTAACTTGGCTTTTAACCGCCCATTTTCGATATCGCGTATCCAGCTTTGGCTTTTACCTGTCAACTTTGCTAACTCTCTCTGAGAAAGGTTGAGATTTTTTCGCGCTTGTAAAATCTGTTCGCCAAGCAAATCGCCTGTGGTTTTGGGCTTTCTGCGATTGCGGTTAACGCTACGCCGTGGCTTTTTGTCTGAGTCTGAGTTTTGGTGTTCCCATTCTGTTGGCAAATTAAAGGATAAAATTCGCGCATTCATCAGCAAATTCCATTTACCACGGGGGCCTGTGTCTGTGAGGCGAGTTTCGCCGCCGCCGTCATTCATCCAAAATTCTAAGGCTGCTTCTGGATCTTCTGGCAAATCGATTAACTTTGCCCACAATGGTTGAATTTCTACAGGATAAGTAACTGGGTCAAATATAGGTTTAATTCCATAATGATTCAGTATTTCTAGATCGCTTTCAAAAGTCCGCAATAGGCGTTTGCGTTCTTCTCTTTGTCTAGAAGCTAAGGTGACTTTTTCTTCACCGTAAGCAACACGCAATAAGGTAGGAACTGTTATGCGTTGCTCTCTGCCCATTTTAGTTTTAAACAGCAACCACAGCATGAGCCTTGCTGCGCCTTCATGTTGCTGCCAAATACTCATAATAGTAGTTAACAGTGTCTTCGGGAGAATGCCATATTGATAGAATGCGCTGCGTTCTTTACACGCTTGTTTATTTAAGAAATGCTGCGCCCAAATTCCGGCTTTAATTTTAAAAGTTAGCCCAACTAAATATTTGCATCCGAGGTCGTCTTCTTGAAAGTAATGCTCGATGTCTACTAGGTGCCACAAGCGCGTTCCTGCAATTGAGAATCCTTTGACTCGGCCTTGTTGCGGCCAATCAATAGAAATTATCAATGAGCAAGCTTGTTGCACAATATTTTTCATTAAAGTTAGTTTGGCATTCTTGCTCAGGTCTTTGCGTTTTTCTAACCCTAAATATTTTTCTAGTTGGCGTTCATCAATGGAGAATTCTTGCTCCCAAGCTTGGTCTAAAGCAGTTGCATAAGCTGCAAAAATTAAATGGATACAAGCGGCTCGAATATCTAGCGCTTCAATTGCTGCGATATCTGTTGTCTGAGTGCTGACGTTAAATGGATCTTGGATGTGAAATGCGATCGCACCTCTACCCTGATTAACTTGTCGGCTATAGGATAAATACCCAGCTTCATCGATTTCCCAATTGAGGGATGTGCGCTGTGCTAGGACGTTGCAAGCTTCCCAAATTACAATGGCTGATGCAAATGGGTTATTTTTTCCATTAGAAAACAAATCTGGGCTGGTAGCATCTCTCGGTTCTACTTTACATCTCCCCTTTTTCGCTTGCCACGGGATTGGTGAATTTGTGGGACAGGCGATCACACATTGCGGTTCGGGATAATAACCTTCGCAATTGTTACACAGACAAGGATCGATCCAATATTCGTTGTTGTCGATTTTAATTGCACCCGTCGGACATTGGGGACGGCAATTGTCACATCCAACGCAACTGTTGTTAGGAATGGTATACGGCATAATGCACTTCCAACTATACTCGTTGAGATGTTTGGCTCAAGTCTCCCCTGGATGTGTCCTCTTTTCTCATCAGATTTACGACTCGCTACCAATTGATTTTGCTAACAAGAAAAATTTTCCTTGTTTGAGAATTTGACCATATTCATACTCGGACATTACATCCACTAGGAAGTTATTTAAGGCTGTTCACCTGAGCCTCATAATTACTTCTTTATTAACTATACATTTCATAATCATATTCATAAGTTTGTTCACAATGAGCCTGGAGGAGTTTCTTAACGATTTTATTTGTAGAGATTCAAAGAATAGTTTTTGGAGACCTTAAAACCTTAGCCAAAGTGTTTTTGACGAACACCAACCCTTATAGTTAATAGTATTCAACTTATTTATTAATACTTTTAATATTTTACATTAGTTTATATTCTGCCACAAGTATTACAGTTTTTCAATCACTCATATTCTGTCTTATTAGTTTGGTGTAATGTGCAAAAATAACATTTGTTTTTTTTGCATTTGTATCAAGAGATAAAGGCAGGAGGCAGGAAGCAGATGGAAGAAGGAATACCTATAAATAAATTTAGGATATTAAGGACATACTATTTCTTGCATTGTGCGTCTCAAGTTACATCTTTTTTTGCTTTGAATACATTTAGTTGGCTCAAAACTATCTTTTCTTCTGCCATCTGCTCTCTGCCTTCCTCAACAAGCAAAAAACTATTGATTTTACAAGGGGATTAATTGTATAAAATCATATTCTTATACTCAGGTATTATTCATCCAATTGATTTTTACTGCTAGCAGTTGCAGTTGTTTGTTCAAATATAGAGAATGTCTGATTATCGCAGAGAAAGCAGGAAAGTATGTTAAGTGGGCATGACTTGAACAAGGTTTTATAATAATTATTGGCAAAAGCTTTCAATTAATAGAGTCAATAAATAAACAAGTAAATTTGGTAAAAAGTCAGAAAATTTTGATTATAGATAAATGATGCTTTAATAACACAATTAAACTATTAAGATTAGGTTAGGATAGCGATCAAAGCACCAACATATTTTTAGGCATAATTGCCGAGGATTTATCATGGCACAACTAACAGGATTGACCTTTGGAGGTAAAACTTGGACACCAAAATTTGCCCAAGCAATTGATAAAGATAAATGTATCGGCTGTGGCAGATGCATGAAAGTATGCGGGTATAATGTGCTAGATCTAAAAGCTCTCAACGAAGAAGGTGAATTTGTTGAAGATGAAGATGATGAAGAAATCGAGCGCAAGGTAATGGTAGTTGCTAATACAGAAAACTGTATTGGTTGCGAAGCTTGTGCGCGGATTTGTCCTAAGAATTGCTACACACACGCCGCATTAGACAATTAAGATTGTTTGGCATTAGTTAACATCGTTGCCTAGTTCAAGGAGGGACAAAAAGCAAGGTAAATTAGGGGGGATATAAGGCAGAAGGCAGAGGGCAGAAGCCAGGAGGTAAGAAAGTTTGGAAAGTAAGCTTTGTAACCTTGTTGAACTGTGTAGTGATTTTTGCTATTCTGCACTTGATGTTTACTCGAAATCAGCAAAAGGTTCGTAGTAAACAAATGCGTAAATCTTAAAGTGTTATCTATTAACAAATTCATACTTGCTGCTAACGTAGCTAAATTAATATTAAGGCTAAAAGTACCCTCCTGAACTAGGTTTTCGTGAAAGTTAGGGATAGTTTTTCATCAAAAAAAATAAATAGTTTTAAATATTTTGGGGGAAGAGATGTGAAAAGATCTGGAAAATTTCCCCAATTTTTATAGGGGTAAGTTAGAAAAAGAGTGAGAGAAAACAAAAACGCTGCTTTGTAGATGAAGGAAGTAGGTATTAGGGACAGGAAGGAGGACAAGGGAGACAAGGGAGACAAGGGGGACAAGGAGGACAAGGGGGACAAAGGGGAGAAATTACCAATGCCCCATGCCCAATGCCCCATGCCCAATGCCCCATGCCCCATGCCCCATGCCCCATGCCCCATGCCCCATGCCCCATGCCCAATACCCAATTAATTCCCTTTGACGGCGTTTTACAGAGCAGGTGGTATGTATGGAACAAATTCCTGTTTCACTTTGGACTTTAGTTGCTGGTGTATTAGTTACAGCAATCAGCATTTGGATTGGTCAACACCATAATCTATTCCCAGAGCAAGCATCGCTACAAGCGCCGATGGTGGACGGATTTTTTAACATCATGTTTACCATTGCGATCGCGCTATTTTTGGTAGTAGAAGGAACAATTATAATTTTTCTAGTGAAGTACCGTCGCCGTCGGGGAGATAATACCGATGGTGTACCCGTTGAAGGTAACGTTCCCCTAGAAATTTTTTGGACGGCAATTCCATCGGTGATTGTCCTCTGTTTAGGCATTTACAGCGTAGATGTTTTTAACAGAATGGGAGGATTAGACCCAGCAGGTCATCCTCATGGTACAGCGCATGTTGCTCATGTAAGTGGAAGTGCAATGGCCGCTACCCTGGATAATCCCTCAGAAGCTAAAACTGCACCCACAATCGGTATTGGTTCGTCTTCCACAAACCAAAACAAAGCAGCCGATTTGGTTGTAGATGTTCAAGGGATGCAATACGCCTGGATATTTAACTATCCCGATAGTGGCATTACCTCTGGGGAATTGCACGTTCCGGTTGGTGCTGATGTGCAACTCAATCTTTCAGCACAAGATGTAATTCACTCATTCTGGGTGCCGAACTTCCGCCTGAAGCAAGACGCAATTCCCGGTATCGCTACCCAACTGCGATTTGTCGCCACCAAACCCGGTACATATCCTGTAGTTTGCGCTGAACTTTGCGGTGGTTATCACGGCTCAATGCGATCGCAGGTGATTGTCCACACACCAGAAGAGTTTGATAGCTGGTTGACAGAAAATCAAGTTGCTCAAAAGCAAGATTTGCAGCAAGCGATCGCGGTTAACCCAACCGATTTATCAACATCAGAGTTTCTTGCTCCCCATGTCCATGATATGGGAGTGAGTGCAACAACTCTAGAGTCATTGGTCAAGAGTCATTAGTCATCGGTCATTGGTCATTGGTCATTGGTCATTAGTCATTGGTCATCGGATCAAGGACAAAGCATGAATGACAAACGACAAACCACAAATGACAAACCACAAATGACAAAGGACAAAAATATGACAAAAGTAGAATTTCCCCGGAATACGCCACCAGACAAGAATAAATCCCAAACAGTGGTGCTAGCCCACACCACACACCCAACAGCGTGGAAATGGCAGGACTACTTCACGTTTAATGTTGACCACAAGGTAATTGGTATTCAATACCTAGTGACAGCATTTGTGTTTTATTTGATCGGTGGCTTGATGGCGATGGCTATCCGTGTTGAATTAGCAACACCGGAAGCAGATTTCCTCGATCCCAATCTGTATAACGCTTTCATGACCAATCACGGGACGATCATGATCTTCCTGTGGATTGTCCCCAGCGCGATTGGGGGATTTGGTAACTATCTAGTACCGCTGATGGTGGGTGCTAGAGATATGGCTTTCCCCAAACTGAATGCGATCGCTTTTTGGTTAAACCCACCAGCCGGATTACTCATATTAGGTAGTTTCATTTTTGGCGGTTCCCAATCTGGTTGGACAGCTTATCCACCTTTGAGTTTGGTGACAGCACCAATCGCTCAAACTATGTGGATACTTGCGATCGTTTTGGTGGGAACTTCCTCAATTTTGGGTTCGCTGAACTTTGTGATCACCATTTTGATGATGAAGGTTCCCAGCATGAAATGGGATCAAGTGCCCTTGTTTTGCTGGGCAATCTTGGCAACATCCATTCTGGCGCTTCTCTCCACACCTGTATTAGCAGCCGGTTTGGTGCTGTTATTATTTGACCTCAACTTTGGCACATCCTTCTTTAAACCAGATGCAGGCGGTAACGTTGTTATTTACCAACATTTATTCTGGTTCTATTCTCACCCGGCAGTATATTTAATGATTCTGCCCATCTTCGGCATTATGTCCGAAGTCGTTCCCGTTCACAGCCGTAAACCAATTTTTGGTTATAAAGCGATCGCCTATTCTAGCGTAGCCATCTGCGTTGTCGGTTTGTTCGTTTGGGTACACCACATGTTTACCAGTGGTACACCCGGCTGGATGCGGATGTTCTTCACTATCTCCACTCTCATAGTTGCAGTTCCCACTGGCGTGAAGATTTTTGCCTGGGTTGCTACCCTTTGGGGTGGTAAAATCCGCTTCACCGGTGCAATGCTTTTCGCCATTGGCTTGTTATCCATGTTTGTCATGGGCGGCTTAAGCGGTGTGACGATGGGAACAGCCCCCTTTGATGTTCATGTCCACGACACATATTATGTAGTCGGACATTTTCACTACGTCTTGTTTGGCGGTTCCGTGTTTGGGATTTATGCCGGTATTTATCACTGGTTCCCCAAAATGACTGGACGGATGCTGAATGAAACCTTGGGACGGATTCATTTCGCCCTCACCTTCATCGGCACTAATCTTACCTTTTTACCCATGCACGAGTTGGGTTTGAAAGGAATGCCCCGACGAGTGGCAATGTATGACCCCCAATTTATCGACCTCAATCAACTTTGTACCTTTGGTTCAATTGTTTTGGGGATATCGGTAATTCCTTTCGCTATCAACATGATTTACAGTTGGCTGAAAGGGCCTTTGGCTGGTGATAATCCTTGGCAAGCTTTGACTTTAGAGTGGACAACTAGCTCACCACCGGCAATTGAAAACTGGGAAGTGTTGCCGGTTGTCACTCACGGACCTTATGATTACGGCCACGATCGCAGTGAAGTACAGCCATCTGCAACGCCGGAAGCTAGTGCTTAGTTGGTAGAGTAACCCTTTCAAGCTGACTTGTAAAATCTCTTTTTTCTCTCAGCGCTCTCAGCGTCTCTGTGGTTAAATAAATTATTTTTAAACCACAGAGGCACAGAGAACACAGAGTAAAGAGATTAAAAAAGGTTAAATAAGGATTTTGGATGAAGAATGAAAATTTTGCCGCTTCAGACTTCATTCTTCATTCAAGCTTCCACAACAGACACAGTGGATAATATTGTCAACAAATCTATGACTATAGCTACAACGACGAGCGAAGCTCACAGTGCAGGACACGAAGAACATCCAGATTTAAGAATTTGGGGATTGTTGACTTTCCTCGCTTCTGAATCCCTGATGTTTGGGGGATTTTTTGCCACTTTCTTGTTTTTCCGAGGCATTACAGCAGTTTGGCCTCCAGAAGGAACTGAAGTAGAACTATTTGTACCAACGATTAACACCATTATCCTGGTATCCAGCAGTTTCGTGATTCACTTCGGTGATAAGGCGATTAAAAAGAATAACGTCAAGGGAATGCAACTGTGGTACACAATTACTGCAATCATGGGTGCAATCTTCTTGGGTGGTCAGGTTTATGAGTACACAAATTTAGGATACGGTCTGACTACCAACGTCTTCGCCAACTGCTTTTATATCTTGACTGGGTTCCACGGTTTGCACGTTTTTGTGGGACTGTTATTGATATTACGTGTGTTATGGCGATCGCGTCTTCCCGGTGAATATTCTGCTACCAATCATACTTTCATCGAAATGGCAGAAATTTACTGGCACTTCGTAGACATCATCTGGATTATTCTCTTCACTTTGGTATACGTTCTCACTTTGTTTTAAGAAGGGGCTAGGGGCTAGGGAAAACAGGAAAAAATAAGCAATACCCCATGCCCTATGCCCCATTTGGAGATTATTATGCAAGTTGATACCAATAAATTCTCATGGTTCCAAGTTCCAGAAGACATCAAAAAGCTCTTGATGTTGGCTGCACAAACTTGGGAAAACACATCAGAATCGGAGAAATATATGCAACAAGCTGTAGCTAAAACTGGCGGATATACAGAGGTTTTAGTAGCAGCATATAGGTATTTCTATTACAAAAATAATTATTTATTAGCTCTGCAAACAACTAACCAATTATTAGATAAAATTAAGGAAGCTGAAAAATTTCCTGAAGATTGGGAGCAACTCAAGCCGATTTTAGTCAGTCGGAAAGAAGACTCGCAAATCAGGCTGTATTTGAATGCTTATGCTGCTACTGGATTAGTATTAGCCAAACTCGGAGATATCGAGCAGGCTAAGAAAATTAGTAGCAGAGTCAAAGAAATAGACGAGAATAATGATTTTGGCGCGGGAATTCTGCTGGATATCCTCACTCGTCCACCTGAAGAAGAGGATTGAAAATCTGTCAATTATTTGGTTAAAAATCATGAGTCTTTTTTCATCGAATAATTTCATTTCCCTATCTGCCATTAATCTTCCTACTTTGATTCCTGCACCTAACCTACCTATTCAGCCTGCACCAGTTATTACTCCTATTAATTCTCCCTCCCCGGTTCTGCCGCTAAATTCTTTTCGATTTATGGTTTAATATTTATGCAAGGTAGGGATTTGCTTGTAACTGGCGATGGCAAGTTACAACTGTGTAAATCTGCGAGAGCATGGGATTTGCTACGTGAGAATTATCGTGTTTATCGCTTTTTGACTGAAGTGGAAGATGTTCTCAATGATGTTGATGATGAATCCAGTTGCCTACCAGAACTGAGAATGCTGGTTAGGCGATTAATTGTCAATTCTTACTGGGTAAATAATCAATATTTAGAACCTGATGCTAAAACTGGAACCTCAGTTTTACTGATGTATGATGAATTGGGTTTTCCTTTGACAGTGCAAACAGTCACATTTGAACCAGGGACATTATCGACAATTCATAATCATGGAACCTGGGGAATTGTTGCAGTTTTAAAAGGTCAAGAAAAGAACACCTTTTGGCGGCGAAATCCTAGCCCTGATGCGCAAGATAAAATTGAAGCAACGGCAGAAGTTAACTTATTACCGGGAGATATTATTAGTTTTACTCCTGATACAATTCATTGTGTCCAAGCAGTAGGTGATGAACCAACTGTGACTTTTAACGTCTATGGAGAAACCGATCCCAAAGAAAGATTTGAGTTTAACCCAGTAACTCATATCGCTAAAAAGTTTTAGAGGATGTTTGAAAAGTCCTTAGTGATGTAGTAAATACTTTTAGATCCCCCTAAATCCACGCCACTTGCTACAAGTCGGGAAACCCGCCCAACGCAGTGGCTCCCCTTAATAAGGGGGACTTTAAGAACTTTTCTCTCCCTTGTTTAAGGGGGTTAGGGGGTATCAATAAGTGCCTAAAGTCACAACTAACCTCTTTTAAAACAACCTCTTAGGCTTAATAGAAGAATTCACAAATTCGTCACAAATTAACCTCAAAAAACTCTGCGTTTAAAATCACCGACCTTATAACAGATATAACTAGGAGATGACTCAATGGCTAGAGTAATTTTTTATGAAAAACCAGGCTGTAAAGGTGGTACAAGACAGAAAGTTTTACTAACAGCCGCAGGTCATGAAGTCATACCACAAAGCTTACTCGCAGAACCTTGGACTGCTGAAAGATTGCGTTCATTTTTTGGCGATCGCCCCATAGCCGAATGGTTTAATCGCAGTTCGCCAAGGGTAAAATCTGGTGAGGTGGTTCCCGAAAAACTGGATGCAAACACCGCTTTAGCGCTGATGCTGCAAGATCCGCTATTAATTCGCCGTCCGTTAATTCAAGTAGGCGATCGCCGCGAGGTAGGATTTGAAGTAGACAAAATTGACGCATGGATTGGCTTACAACCTGTAGATGAATCCTTCCGCGAAATAGCTGAAAACCTTATGGGCAAAGATTTACAAGGCTGCGCACATGGTGGAAATCACGAACACCACCATCATGAAGGCGGCTGTAATAGTCACGGCCATGAACAGCACCATCAACAAGGTAGCTGTAACCATTAATTAATGTCAGTTCAACAAACTTTTCTCTAGCATGAACTTTTGTTCGAGTCCGTTCTTCTCCGAGTTAGAGAGGAACGGTTTTATATTGCCAGAAAAAAACTTGAGTCAGCTTTGTGAGAAAATGCTGATGGTAGTTGCAATTAAATATGATAAAGACAGCCGCGAATATGAAATGGCGGGTGGTGTTCGCAATAGCGATCGCGTCCGTAAAATTAGAGCCACCCGCTTAAAATCTGCGGCAGAAAAAGCATCAGATGAGAATATTAAAACTGACTAGAAACGTAGGGGAGCCATCGCCGTGCGGGGGTTCCCCCCGTTGAGGCGGCTGGCGTTGTGTTATGCCGTAGGCTAACGCACCATCAACTCTACATCTGTGTTTTTCAAAAAATTAGATCGTTCTGCTTCGCTACACTCTAAAAGGGTAAAAGAAAGAAGGGTAGAGGGGAAAAAACTAATATAAAAGGCTATTGAATAATCTTCCCAACAGCGCAGACAACACGAAAACCAATAACGCTGCCGATGATGGCGCCTCCCGCCCAACTGTCGTTGACGCGAGAAGCGGAACGGCAGACGCTAGGAGAGTTGCTCCAGGAACCGCCCCGCAGCAGATGAAAATTAGAATTAGTATCTATCCATTCCCAAACGTTCCCGTGCATATCGTATAATCCAAAGCCGTTGGGTGTAAAACTTCCTACTTCTGTTGTCTGTTGACGATTTTTACCCTTTGGCTCAGAAGCGTAAGTAGAATTCCCATTGTAATTAGCTAACTCTGTTGTAATTGTCTCGCCAAAGTGAAAAGGTGTATTTGTTCCTGCACGACAGGCGTATTCCCACTCTGCTTCACTAGGTAGGCGATATTTCCGCCCAGTCTTATCACTAAGCTTTTTGCAAAATTCTGCTGCATCATTCCAAGATACTTGCTCTACAGGGCGTTTCTTTCCCTTGAAGTTAGATGGATTTGTACCCATTACTTGTTGATATTGTTCCTGGGTGACTTCAAACCTGCCCATCAAAAAAGCAGGCACATTTACATCGTGCTGGGGACTTTCATTTGAACTTCGACCTTTCTCCCCTGATGGTGAACCCATTTTAAATGAACCACTAGGAATAGAGACCATTTCTAGAGTTATACCATTACCCAAGTCCTCCTTAAAGGACTTAGGTTGCTTTTTAGAATCTCGTTTAATTACCTGTCCCTTTTCATCTACAGTTACCGTTTCAAACTCAACCTGATTCTTAAAAATTTCACGGCCTACTACTACTGTCACTAAACTTGCACCTCCCAAACCAGCCCACTTCAAAAACTTTTGTCGAGTTATTCGTTCTTGAGTAGGTTGAGTCGATTGATCGTAGCTTGCTACAACTCTAGCTTCAATTGCAGTGATGTCCGTTTGTTTAAGTCCTAAAGTCCATCGAAGTAGTCTTAACCTCAGCCGCATAACATAACTATCAAGGGAATTTCCTGCATTAATTGTTTTCATGAATGCCTGCTCAATTAATGCCTGCTCATACTGCCGTAATTTTTGGTGATATTTGGCTTCTTCTCTCTGCCGTTTTTCTTCTGCTTCCAGCTGCTTTATTTGTAATTCTGTCTCTTGTTGTATTTGTTTTTCTACTGCTTTTTGCTGTCTAATTCTTTCTTGCTGTTGCTGATATTCTGCTTCCTTCTGAATCACAATTGGTTGTGCAATCTGCAATACTTCCTGATCCATAAGCTGCAAGGATTGTTGTAAATTTCTTAACTGTCTAAGACTTGCTTCAGTTAGGGGAAATTCTCGCTCAATTGTTTGAATCAATTCTTGCTCATACTGCCGTAGCTTTTGACGATATTCTGCTTCCTCTTGCTGTTGTCTTATTTTCTCTTGCTGTTGCTGATATTCTACTTCCTTGGGAGAAACAATTGGCTGTTCAATTTGCAATACTTCTTTTTCTTTGAGTCGCAGAGATTGCTGCAACTGCTTTAACTGACGACGAGTTGATTCATTAAGAGGATATTCTCGCTCAATTGCTTCCGAAAAAGCTTGCCGATAGCGAACTATATTTTGCCGATGTTCTTCTTGCTTTTGAGCTAACAGTTCATTACTTACTGATCTACCTCCGCTTGAGAAAGTCACAGGCTCAGAATTTGAGATTGTCGGTTCAAAACCTCCTCGCTTACGGGCAATCCTTTCAATAGCTTCAATTGCCTCCCAATCACCACGGGATACAGCTAAAACTCTTACCCATAATTGTTTTGCTAATGAAAAATCACCTCTGTTTTCAGCTTGAGAGGCTTGATATTTTAATGGCTCAACATCTCTCAGTGTAGCAGTTTGCTCTAATAAAATAAAATACATTTTATAAGGCGGTTCTGCCTGTAAATAAGGATTTTGTACTGCCTTGCCATAACGAGTATTCACATCAGGAACTTGATAACTTAAATATTGTGCTAAACGCTCGACTGTGGCACAATTAGCCTCTCCCTGTAGCCGCAATCCTTCTAATAGTGAATAGGTAAAAGCACCATGTTGTAATTCATCAATTTCCCAAGATTTTTGGTTAGCTGTGCAAGAATAAAATGTAATAACTCCCTGATGTCTTTGCTCACCAATTCCCAATCCGGAGCGACTACTTTCATCACGGCAAGCATCTAGAAATAGCACTACATTATCAGCACCACTACGCCGCAATCTTTGAGTTATATAATCAACAGAAATAGCAGTATGTTCTATATCTCCTGGGTCACTATCGGAGAACATTAAATAATCTTTGTCTTTATATCTATTGCCATGACCGGCAAAGAAAAACCATAAATTATCTTCTGGCTTTAATAAAGTATTCTCAAACTGTGCCCGTAAAAATCGCCGCAAATGTCCAAAAGTAGGTTGAGTAGGAATTGGCGGATTGGTAGGGATTGGGGAAGAATCATCAGTAAATAGAAAAACTTGCTCAAATCTGGCTTCTTGTTGAAACCAAGTTGCCATCACAGTAGCATCTCGCTTGGCAAAGTTTAGCGATCGCAGATTTTCATAGTGATTAATCCCCACAACAATCGCCCAATTTCTACCCATCTTCAACTACCAATTATTTCCGCTTAAACTTAAAAGTCATCGCGCCTTTTCCGCCGGCTTTACCACCACCAAGCCCAAACAGGCTGACTTGTCCTTCCCCATTAATTTCTACTGAAAGTTCAACCTCATCTAACTGCATTTTTGAATTGGGTTCTTCCGCTTCATCAAGCATCTCCCGCATTGCTTGGAGAAATCCCTTCATTTCTTGCTTGAGTTGAGATACTTCTACTTTGCGTCTAGTAATTACTAGTTCGCCTTTTTTTTGACTGATAACTATTTCTTCCTTGGTTTGAATTCCGCCCAGTCTTCCGCCTGTATCTTGAGTACCGCTTCTGGCTCCACCTCTGGTGACGGTATCTGTGTAAGTTTCAGTGGTTGTATTTGAAGTTTCCGCTACTTCTTCTGTAATAATCCAGATAGCTTTTGGGGTAGGATGTTCTGCTGACATAATTTTAATTATTTAGATTATTCTTGATTTAACTAGCTTTTACCAAAGCTTCCAGCGCTATTGCATTACTATTATTCAGTAGTAACACGTAAACTGGCAACAAGACGAGCATACCAACGCAGAATGGCTAAAAATTGGGCAGTAGCAATTGGCATTAATCAATACAACAATCTTCAGCACCTAAATTACGCCAAACTAGACGCCGAAGCTATGCGCGATTGGTTTGGCAAGGAAGCCAGATTTGATCAAGTTTTCCTCTTCACTGATGATTCTCCCCCAATCCCAACCAATCCGCCTATACCCACTCAGCCTACTTACGGTAACTTGCGGCGGTTCTTAAGAGCAAACTTTGAAACGCCACTACTAGAACCAGGAGATAATCTCTGGTTTTTCTTTGCAGGTCATGGCTGTCGGGAAGGCGATCGCGATTATCTTATGCTAATAGATAGCGACCCAGGCGATGTAGAACATACAGCAATCCCTGTGGAATTTGTTACCCAAAGATTGCGCCGCAGTGGGGCAGATAATGTAGTGTTGTTTTTGGATGCTTGCCGTGATGAAGGTAGCAGACGGGGAGTGGGTATTGGAGAAGAACATCAAGGAGTAGTCACCTTTTACTCTTGCAGTCCCAGTCAAAAGTCTTATGAAATTGAGCAGTTACAACATGGCTCATTCACCCAAGCTTTGTTAGAAGGGTTGAGGATAGCAGGTGAAGGAAACTGCGCCACAGTAGAAAGATTGGATAGATATTTACAAGCAAGAGTACCCGCAATTAATCAAATACACCGAAAAACTCTGCAAAATCCCTATGTTACAGCCGAACCTGCCACAAAACTACACCTAATTTTGTTACCCGACTACGCCACGCTTCATGATATTAACCAACTGAAAATAGATGCTTATCAAGCTGAGGTTAAAGGAGATTGGGAATTAGCTAGACAATTATGGTTGCGGGTGAATGTGGCTGCTAGGGGTTCAGATGTGCAGGTAATTGAAGCATTTATCAGAATTGCCAATAAACAGGGAGTTTCTTCACCATCCCCAACTCCTGAGCCTGTTACTTCCTCAAGAGGAGAGAGGTTAACCGAAGTAATTTCTGAGCTTATTACTTGCTCAAGGGAAGAGAAGTCAGTCACTCCTGAACTACAAGTATTTAAATTTGATGTGGTTACGGTAAATGCCAAAGGTCAAGAAATTAAACGAGAACAACGCCAAGCTCAATATTTTACTGAAGACTTAGGCAATGGTGTCATTTTAGAAATAATGCATATCCCTAGTGGCAAATTCATGATGGGGACGGAAGATGAAGAAATAGAAAGGCTTGTGCAAAAATTCAAATGGGATGGGTTTAAAAGAGAAAAACCGCAACATCAAGTAACGGTTAAATCATTCTTCATGGGTAAAAATCCAGTCACTCAAGCGCAATGGAGAAGAGTAGCAACACTACCCAAAGTTAAGTATGACCTGAAAGCTGACCCATCAAATTTCAAAGGAGACAACCGACCAGTAGAGCAAGTTTCCTGGAATGATGCAGTTGAGTTTTGCGATCGCCTCTCCAAATATACAAACAAACAATATCGCCTACCAAGTGAAGCAGAGTGGGAATATGCTTGTCGAGCAGGAACGACTACACCATTTTACTTCGGACAAACGATAACAACTGAGTTAGCTAACTACGATGGGACTGACACCTACGGTTCTGAGCCATTAGGCAAAAAACGTGGAGAAACAACAGAAGTAGGAAGTTTTACACCCAACGGCTTTGGATTATACGACATGCACGGGAACGTTGAGGAGTGGTGTCAAGATACTTACCATGAAAGCTATAAAAAAGCGCCAACAGATGGTAGTGCTTGGCTTAATGATAATCAGTCTCGTATACGGCGTGGCGGTTCCTGGGGCAGTAGCCCTAGGTACTGCCGTTCCACGTTCCGTAGCTTCCACTATTGGGCAGAGCGCGATAGCATCTATCTGGATCTTGGTTTTCGTGTTGTCTGCGCGTTCGGGAGGATTCTTCGCTAGCTCTTTATGCTTTAGTCCTTTTTCCCTTTACGCTTGTTCTTTTTTGCTTTTAGATTGTAGCGAAGCAGAACGATCAAATTTTTTTAAATCCTTAACCAAGCAGTATTTAGGTCATAGTGCATCGTAAATATAACAGTTACTTTTATCAGGGTGAAAGCTTATTTTTGAAGAATTAGCAGAGTATAGGCAACTGCTTGGTCTTCCTCCAGCAGGAAGTGAAGGCGATCGCGCTACAATCGCAAAGTTAGAGATAGGTGGTAGCGTATTTTTTGGTATCAGTGCAGGCAGTAACCCCAATCGCAGAAAGATTACACTTAAAGTAAATCCAATTAGTCGCACACATGCTGAAGCTGATGCCTTTCAACAAGCCTTTGATGCAGGATTAAGAGGAGGAAAAGCGCGTTTAACAGTTGATCGGGATCTTTGCAGAGCATGTGGTCAGAACGGAGGTGTGAAAGGAATGGCTAGACAGCTTGGTCTAGAAGAAATAGAAGTTATTAGCCCTAGCGGTCGTCAAACGATTACACTGATGTGAGGTTAATTATGTTTATAACAAAATTTTCAGTTGAAGATTGGATTGGTAATCAGAACAAGGGAAGTGTAGAGCAAGCGCATAGCTGGCAAGAAATAGAATTAGCTATTAGAGAGTTGGATGGGCATCACAAAACACTTGTAACCTTAGAAACGGATGGCGAAACTCACATGGCGGTGGGTGGTGGTTTAGACAAATATATAGTGTATTTAACATTTGATAATGAGAGTTTTCATTATCTTGTTGACCCATTTAAATCAGATATAGATGAATTTGTAATAGTTGGGGGTCAAGAAGGTATTTATCCGGCTAAGTCCTGCGTTGACCTAAATACAACCCTTAAAGCTGCCAAAGCTTTCGCGGAGCTTGGGACAATGGAAGAATCAGTTATTTGGGAAAAAGATGAAGTTGTTGAGCGAGTATAAAAGCATATTTGAAAAGTTTTAGACAAATATAATTCGCTACTTACAGCAATAGTTGATATTAGAATCAGACAGACTAGCAATGCTTTTATAAGTGGACTTTCAAGTCACAGGGTAGCAACTGGCACGCTCAATTTGACACAGGTTAACAATTTTTCCTACTTGTGTACTTCATTTAGCTGAAAACGCTGTATAACCCAAGACGCGATCTATATCCTTCTGCTCTCAGCCTTCTGATAGTGTATTTTTCAAAATCAAAAAGTCTAGGCTAGGTATGTTTAGACGTAGAACTTAAGGGGAACAAATTATGCCTGGTGGTCATGCTAGTCATAAAGGCGCTTCTGACAAACCCAATGTTAATGCTAATGGAATAATTGATGATGCTGTGGATAAAACAGTAAATCCTGAAGATCTTCTGCCAGAGAATTTAACTAATGCAGAAACTCTCAGAGTTGACGAAGCTGTTAATTATCCTCCTGCAACCCAACGCCCAGCTAAAGAATCAAACTCTACTGGCACAAACAAATAGAAACCTTAGTTGAAGAGAATTTTTAAGCATTAAAATAGGAGGCTGACAATGAACGTATCACAAATTAAAGAACGCATGCCCGTCTACGCAGAAGGCCCTGGCGGTTTAGCAGGAGCATCGGACACACATATTGGAAATATTGACTCCGTAGAAGGGGGCAATTACATCAAATTGACAAAAAACAATGCTCCTGATGGAAAACATCACTGGTTTCCGATCAACTGGGTGAGAGCAGTAGATGAACGAGCTGTGTACCTCAATAAAACTGTGGATGAAGCAATGGCTCAATTGCTAAACGAACAACCTGCTGGTGTTTAATTGCTATTCTTTTTATAGGCAAGAGGCAATAGTATTTATATATTGCCTTTTGCCTGATTTAATGTTTGACAAATACTGCCAAATCAGCCCAGCGTTCTTGTAAAATCCCAGCTAAGGAACGTAAACCCCATACTTCACTGCGACGATGACCAACTGCGATCGCTCCTATTTTAGTTTCTTGCAGTGCTGCTGCGGCTGGTTGTCGTAACTGTCCTGTAATGTAGACATCAGCACCACGTTCTGCTGCTTCCCGGACTAACGCATCTGTCATTGCACCAACAACAGCAATGCGTTTCATTTCAGAATTAACTGCTGGATGTATTCGTTCTTGTCCGCCGAAAATTGGAGTAATACAATTGCACAAATGCTCAAAGCTTTGAGTCGGAATATTTCCAATCATGCCAATTGCTCTGGTTTCTTTTTTTCCTAATACTTCTAGTTCAGACATTCTCAAAACTTGAGCAAGGCGGAGATTGAAACCTAGCGTCAAGCACTCATCAAATGGTAGATGGTAGGAGATTATTCCAAGTTCGGATGGAATTTTATCTGCTGTTAATTTCCAAGGGCGATGTAAGAATAGTGCGTCTAAATTGTGGGTTTTTATCCAATCTTGTAACTGTGTGTCTGGTTCAAGTGCTAATCCTATGCGTGTTATAGGATTTGATGATGCTAAATATATGCCTCCTCTTTCAGTTGTAGGGAAGCGTTCAACATTAAATAAGCAATTAAGAAACTCTGCTATTTCTTGTATAAAAATTGAGTTGCATTCAGATGTCATTGATATCTAATAAAATAACGAACCGCAAAGGGCACAAAGAACACAAAGGAAAGAAAGTTTAAAAGGGTTTTTGCGTTAGTTCTGGATATTGGTGCAAAATTGGGATGCTTCTTTTATCTTTGTTCATCTGTGGTTTGATATTCAAAATATTGACTGATGCTAGAGTTTTGATTGTCAATAATTGATGAATGCAATCCAGCCTGAATTAATCTCTGTTGCAATTGCGTGTAACGTTGTTGTCTCTCGCTGGAATTTACAGCTAAGGAGATTACTTTTTTTGCACCAATAATAATCGCCAATTGTTTAGCACGAGTTAAACCAGTATAGATGAGGTTACGACTCAGCATCATGTAGTGTTGCATATATATTGGCAGAATTACTACCGGATATTCAGAGCCTTGGCTTTTATGAATTGAGGTGGCAAATGCTAGGGATATTTCATTTAAATCAGCATAATCGTAAGTGACAATACGTTCGCAATACTGGACATTCACTTCTTGCTCAACAGTATCAATGGCGGTAATTATTCCCAAATCTCCGTTAAATACTTCCCGTTGATAGTCGTTAGTCTGCTGAATCACTCTGTCGCCTACCCGCAGTTTAATTCCACCTCTGGAGATTTCCACTTTCTCAGCACTGGGAGGATTAATCAGTTCTTGCAACACTTGGTTGAGGTTGCGAGTACCTACTACTCCCCGTGACATGGGACAAAGTACTTGCACATCGGTAGCGGGATTAAACCCTAAATTAGGAATTAAGTCTGTAATCAGTTCGCAAATTGCTTGAACGCCGTGTTCTGGCTGATACCCGCCACCATGCCAAATACAATCAGAAACGGGGCGATCGCATATCGGTTCAATTGTGGGATAATGTCCGCGATTGATTTGATGGGCGGCGGTGACGATGGCGCTTTGTTGGGCTTGGCGGAATACTTGATTTAACCGGACTACAGGCACTCGACTAGAATTAATTAGGTCAGCGAGTATGCTTCCTGGCCCTACAGATGGTAACTGATCGATATCTCCTACTAACAACAGTTGAGCATTTTTTCCTATAGCTTTCAGCAGCGAGTTAGCGAGAAATAAATCCAGCATACTCGCTTCATCAACGATAATCGCCGTTTCAGGCAAAGGATTTTCGCTGTCACGCTTAAAACCCATTGTTTTAGGATCAAATTCCAACAAGCGATGTATGGTTTTCGCTTCTAAACCAGTCATTTCACTCAAACGTTGGGCGGCGCGTCCTGTGGGTGCAGCTAAGGCAATAGATTTACCCATCGCTTTCCATAGTGAAACAATGGTGTGGGTGGTGAACGTTTTACCGACTCCAGGCCCACCTGTCAAAATCATTACAGGGGCGTAAGCAGCCATTTCTACCGCTTGTTGTTGCTGGGTAGAAAGTTCAATTTTCTGACTGGCGGTAAAGCGTTCCAGCCAAGTACGGACGCGGGGAAAGTCGGTAGCAACAGGTTGATTCAGGCGTTGCTGTACAAGTTGCGCTAGGTTTTGTTCTGTGTAGAAGAAAGTTGGCTTGTAGCAATTAACTATTTTATCGGCACTACTTTCTCTAATTAGCTCATCCTTGAGAGCCATGTCTTTGATAGTTGTTGTAAGTGCGGCTTCTGGGGGTTGATGAGTGTCAGTAGTTAATAAGGGAATGACTTTCTCAACCAATTCCGCTTGGGGTAAATAACAGTGTCCATCTTCCGCCGCTTCACTCAAAGCATGGATAATTCCCGCACGGTATCTAAACTCGGAATCTGGTGTAACGCCTAAATTACGAGCAATTTTATCAGCAGTCAGAAAGCCAATACCATAGATATCGGTAGCTAATTGATAGGGGTTATGAGTAACTGTAGCGATCGCCTCATCACCGTACTGTTTATAAATTTTTACTGCGTAGGTAGTAGAAACACCATGTCCTTGCAAGAACACCATCACTTCTTTGATGGCTTTTTGGGTTTCCCAAGCGGTTTTAATCATATTGATTCGCTTCTTAGCTATACCTTGAACTTCCACTAAGCGCTCAATTTGGTTTTCAATAATTTCTAGAGTTTCCAGTCCAAAGTGAGCAACTATCCGCTTGGCTGTGACTGGCCCTACACCTTTAATTAATCCGCTACCCAAATACTTTTCAATCCCTGTCAGACTTGCAGGTTTAGTTTCTTTGTAATTTATGACTTGAAATTGCGGCCCGTACTGGGGATGGTCACGCCAGAAGCCTGTGAGTTGCAGTGTTTGCCCAGGCTGGATATTTGCGAAGCTACCAACAATTGTAGTTAAATCTTTAATACCAGAGCGTGTCAGCCGTGCCACTGTATACCCTGATTCCTCAGAGTAGAAAGTCAAGCGTTCGACTACTCCGGTAATAGTTTCCTGCTGTTCTACTAACGTGGACATTGTTTGCTGATTAACAATAAGAGATTTATAGTACATTTATACTAAATATATGATAAAAAGTTGTATCAGTTATACAGCATCTAACAAGCGGGTGCTATGCCTAAACGCCTTCTAGTTGTCGAATCTCCTGGTAAAGTCAAAAAACTCAGCGAAATTCTCGGTGCTGAGTGGATTGTGCGTGCAAGTTGCGGTCACATTCGCGAACTCAGCGACCAGGGGGAAGATTCGCTGGGATTTAGTATGGATAACGGTAACGTTAAATGCAACTATGTTCCCCGCGACCAACGTTCAAAAGAAACCATCCAGCAATTAAAGACTGTAGCGAAACAGGTAAGTGAAGTTGTTTTAGCCACAGACCCAGATAGGGAAGGGGAAACAATCGCTTGGCATCTTAAGGAAGTGCTAGGTTTAAGGGAAGCCAAGCGAGTAGTATACACAGAAATTACCGCATCGGCTGTCAGAAATGCGATCGCTCATCCGCGAAAACTTGACCTAAATTTAGTCGGTGCAGGTTTGTGTCGAGATTGCCTCGATAAACTAGTAGGCTATAAGGGCAGCCCGTTAGTATGGGCATTAAATAATGGTGCTAAGAGTGTAGGCAGAGTTCAGAGTGCCACATTACACCTAATTTGTCAGCGAGAACGCGAAATACAAACCTTTGTACCCCAAGATTACTGGAGTGTCTGGGTAGACTATGCGGAGGGATTCCGGGCTTTTTATCACGGGATGGCGAATGCTCCCCAGGATGCAGCCAAGCAGGAAACAGAAGTTACTGATGATACTGTTATCAATACCCAAACAGCGCCAGAATCTACGCGCGTACTTTCCGAAGCCGAAGCCAACCGCTTAGTAGAAGAAGCAAAACGCCATCCCCATCAAGTTGTGCAATATGAGGGGAAAGTTAACAACCGCCAAGCACCGCCACCTTTTATCACCTCTACTCTCCAGCAAGCGGCTGGTTCGCGGTTGCGATTTGCACCAGAGAAAACCATGCAAGTAGCCCAAAAGCTTTATGAAGCAGGGTTAATTACATATATGCGGACAGATTCAGTGATGTTAAGTCCTGAGTTCTGTGAAAGTGCGCGTCAGTGGTTAGAAGCAAACGATCCGCAGAATGTACCGCAACGCACAACGAGACATCGCAGCAACAAAACTGCGCAAGAAGCCCATGAAGCGATTCGTCCGACAGATGTATTTCGCCCTTCGGCGGAGTTACGAGTGCAATTGCCTGCCGACGAGTTTAACTTGTATGTTTTAATTTGGAAAAGAGCGATCGCTTCTCAATGTCGCCCTGCTCAACTGCGGAAAACCAAAGTTATTACTAAATCTGGGGAAATTTTTTGGCAAGCTAGAGGGCAAGTAGTCGAGTTTTTAGGATATGCACGCTACTGGCCTAATCTTGGTAAAGATACTATCTTACCTGCCTTGCAACAGGGACAGATGTTAACTTTAGCAGATGCAGGACACGAGAAAAAACAAACTCAACCGCCACCGCGTTACAGCGAACCCAAATTAGTGCAATTAATGGAGCGTAAAGGCATTGGTCGTCCCAGTACCTATTCTCCCACCATTGCTACGTTGAAAAAACGGGATTATATCCAGCTAACAAAAGAAATTATCCAACCGACAACTCTAGGGTTAGAAGTTGACGTTTTTTTACAAAAAGCATTACCAGATTTACTAGAGGCAGAATTTACCGCCAAAATGGAAGATGCTCTAGATGCGATCGCATCCGGAAAACAGCCTTGGCAACAATACCTCACCAGTTGGAATCAAAATTACTTTGCACCAGCATTAGCAAAAGCCAAAACTGTAGTTGTGAGTTCAGGAAATGGGGTTAAAACTGCTGCTGTCGCTGAACGCAAATTTGAAACTTCTAGAACTCGTTGCCCTGAATGTAATAACTGTCTTGTTAAAATTCCTAGCAGTAAAGTCAAAAAGAAATACTTCCTCAAATGTAATAGCGGCTGTGAAAATATTGTTCTATTTTGGAATGAATTACAGAAAGCTTGGGAAGCACCGCGAAATAAAGAAACCAAGGATGAAAAGTTGCCAAGCAAAATTAGCTCGTATCCCTGTCCAGTGTGCAAAAAATTTTTAGAAGAATACAGCTACACCAAAGATGGACAGCGTAAAACCATGCTGCGATGTTCCGATCCCCAATCTCGTCAAGATAAGAAACATAAAGATGTCGCTTACTTCCATACACAAAAAGGTTGGTGGAGTCCAAAATATGGGGAGATGAAATCGTAAATCAGTACTTTATTGAGCTAGGATTCATCGCCTTAAATTTGAAGGGGTTTATTAACGAACCACAAAGGCGCAAAGTACGCGAAGGAAGAGAAAGAGAAAAGAAATTGAAAAGTTATTTTCTCTTATTAAGAGTAATGCGATGAACAACTACTTGTCTGTCACATTAATTTTTAGAGTTGAGTCAAATTTTCAGTTCTTCTTCTTCCTCTCTTCCTTCGTGTCCTTTGTGTCCTTTGTGGTTCGTTCCCTTACCCATCTAAATTTAGCGTGTGAACCACTAATATCTAGGCATCGTATTTAGGCGAAAATATTATCCATACATCTGTTTATGTTGAGCTAAAAGCCGCACATATTTTTCATTATTCTTTGCTTCTATCCACTTAGCTTTAAATATCGCTGCTGATTCCGCTTTAATCAGATCTACTTCATAGGGCAGAATTTCTTTCTTACTATCAGATTCTAATTCAGATTTTTTATACTTCCTACCACTTTTATGATTAGCATAACGCCGGGATCTGGTATAACCCATTTGTAAAAACTTCCGCGCCATATCTGCACCAACAAAATCATCTTGCTCTAAATATGCAAGAAAAAGTTCGTAGATTTTTTCACTCGAATCTTTAGCAATCTCAGGAGTTTTAAATCGCCAGTAAGGAAGAATTTCTGATTTGTATGGTTCTACCAAAAGTACACCCTGTTCGCCCTTACCCACACGATAAAGTTCAGGATGTTGACGAAAATTGATACTTGTAAAGTCTAAAGAATAATCAAAAGGCATGGTAAGTTTTTATGATGAATAATAAACTCTAAATAAAGAGTTGAACTTCTATCTTTGTAGGGAAAGTAGATTCTGCCATGCTATCTATCTCTTGTGCGAACAGCGTCTTAACTCCGGGTGTTCTACGGAAAGTGCATCACATTGCGCTCAATGTTAAAGATATGCAAGCATCCCGACACTTTTATGGCACGATTCTCGGTTTGCACGAACTCACAGGCGATGAAGTCCCCGCAACCTTAGTTGAACTCGTCGCTGCTGGGAAGGTAGCTAACTTCATTACCCCCGATGGCACAATTTTAGATTTATTTGGCGAACCAGAATTATCCCCACCAGATCCCAATCCAGAAAAGACTTTCACCAGAGCATATCACCTAGCTTTTGACATCGATCCGCAGTTATTCGATCGCGCAGTGGCAGTAATCAGAGACAATCAAATAGCGATCGCTCATGGCCCAGTCAGCCGTCCTACTGGTAGAGGTGTCTACTTCTACGATCCTGATGGTTTTATGATTGAGATTCGTTGCGATCCAGTTTCGTAGTCAAGTTTAGTTCTGATTACAAAGTTTTGACCATTTCCAGAAACATGATATCAATGCAGATATTTAAAGTCATCGAAGACGCGATTACAAAACCGTCAATTCCTCACGAACCCTACAAGCAATCGTTGAAAAATTGGGCGATGTATTGCCTGAGAGATAGAGGTTTTAAAGTAGTTTATGCCCAAAATGCCGATTTTGCTATTGAACCGAAGAATAGCAACAAGCTCTATTTTAAAGTCACAACTAATCCAGATGACGTAGACAATTCTTGTAGCTGGATAGTTTGGGATAGTGCAGCCAAAAGCGCCAGTCTCATTCCCCTAGAGACACAGTAACAGGGAAATTGCACAAGAGCGATCGCGCCCACAAATAAACTGTAGTAATACCAATTAAGGCTGATAAGTCTACTCGGCTAAATATGGTAGTGTATGGTCAACGTTCAAAAGCTTGTACTTGGCCATTTCACTGCATAGAGGTAGCAAACTCAAATGGAGGAATCTAATCTCATCACCATTTTAGGGTTAACAGCAGGAGTACTTACAACCATTGCTTATTTACCCCAACTCATCAAAACTTGGCAGTCAAAATCAGCCGAAGATTTGTCTTGGAGTATGCTGATTGTTCTGTGTATAGGGATTATTTTATGGTTGGTGTATGGCGCTTATGTTCGCGATATTCCTATTATTGCCGCCAACATTGTTACCTTTGTGTTTGCGGGGATGATTTTGGTGTTGAAAATTAAGTACAGATAAATTAAATGGAGACTTGCGGATAATGAACTAATTACTAACCGCGTTTAGTCTCCATTAATATTAAGCGAAAGCTTTGATTATAATCAATAAAAATCAGCTTACACCACTGCTAACGCACGAATATTAGACAAATCTTTGCCTACTAATTGCCAGCTTTCACCCAAATCCTGACTCATATAAAGCTCATCACCAGCAGCCGCAAAAATTCTATCTTCTGGATCTACAATTAAAGCTCGAATCATCGCATCGAACTTTGATGGTAGTCCCTGCTCTAGTTTTTGCCAGTGTTCGCCACCATCTAAGCTACGATACAGTGCCGCATTTGCTCCTCGCCCCCAAGTTGGTGGTGGCCCCGCAGCCGCAGCGGTAAATAAGAGATTTGGTTGCTGCAAAGATGCAATACAAGGTACTGTGTAACTGCGTTCTAGTCCTTCTTTAATATGTCGCCAGTGATGACCACCATCATCGCTGCGATAAAAACCATTTCCAGTCGTTGCATACAACCGTAAGCCATCATTAGTTGGGACGACTGTATGCACATCCCAATAAAGTCCTTCATTCAGGCTTTCCCAAGTTTGACCTTGGTCATCACTCCGAAATATTCCGCCTTCTTCAACTCCAATATACAGACCATTTTCAGCTTTGGGCGCTGAAGCAATATAGCGAACGTGAGGAATATGTGGAGGTGGCGGAAAAGTCCATGTTTCATAACCTGGAATCTGGCGGATAGAGTCGCAAGGTTTCCAGTTTTTACCACCATCATCACTTTGATATAGCAGTGCGGGAGACACGCCTATATAAACTCGATTTGGAATATGAGAATCAGCTGCAAAAGACCATACTTCTTCTGTTACTGGTTTTGAGTTAACTATTTCCCAAGCTTCATTTTCTTTTTTCGACCAAAGTACATCATCTAAAGTCAATGCATAAACTTGACCGTGACTAGCGGCTAAAAATTTGATTGTCGGGGGTGCTGATTCATCGCGAATCACCTGATTATTGCTTTTTAGGTGAAAAAGCCCTTTTTCTGTACCGATAAGAACTTGAGACATAAGCTTTCTCTTGTTAGTAAAGTTCTCTATTCTTATAATCAGAACAAGTTCAACCTAAAAATTCTTCCTGCATAGGCAAGAAACATAACCGAAGTCATCAATTTCTAGATTAGTTCAAACTTGTTCGCCCATTATTGCTGTTTTAAATCGCTGCGGTATATCTATTGTACTGAAGATAATTCGTTAATTTTATTGAAAATAGCTTGACTACTGCGATCGCTTGTTGGCTTGGGTGTTATTTTAAAACAGTGTTAGGTGACAGCAGGTGCGATCGCAACTATCTTCTCTGCTTCATCCACTGTTATCCGTGCTAGTCCAAACCGTTCAATAATCGCTGCATTGGTGATTAAATGACTGCTAATCTCAGATGCTCGATATTCACTGGACTGAGATGCTAAAGTTGCCGGTAACAATAATTGATCTGCCAAATGTTCATCTACTGGCGCACCTGTTTGATGAAACTGCAATAGTTGCCGACAAGCAATATCTGCAACTTTTTCTGCTGGTAAGCGCAAACGTCCAAATCCACCAAATCCTGTCAAGCTATTTTTATACTCAGCAGTTAAGAACACACCTGCCCCAGGTGCAACACCTTTTTCTCGCAACGCCTCAATAGCCGCTTTTAACCCAGCTTGACGCAACAAATTCTCGGTACGATTCGCCATGCGTTGGGCAATATGGGAAGCCAATTCTGTTACTACTGCTAGTCCCCGCACTTGGTGTAAATGACCTCGTTCTAGCAAAGTGATCCCTTTGATTGTGCCACTACCACTGACTTTGATCTGCATCTCTCCCCCACCTTGCGGATACCATCCCCAAGCACGTAGCTTTGCTGTCGCCTTGACTCCCATGCGGCGCAGCATTGGTAGATAAACTTGCTCAATGTATGTCATTGTCGGACTAAAGGGAACATGAGTGCCGCCTTTTAAAGTCACTTGGGAATCAGCAGCAGCCAAAGCTAGAGGTAAAAGTACAGTCTGCAAAACCAGAGTCATCGCCCCCGCCGAACCACCTTGCTGTGCTTCTGTGACATCAAAAGTATAGTGTCCTGGCTGTACAGCACTACCAGGGATAAATTCTAGTTTCATTGAACCTAAAGCATCACCCCGCATCTGCGCATGACAGATTTTTGCCGCAGCGCGAACGGCTGTCAGGTGTTGTGCTGCTAGTCCCGGTCTTTTACGTTTGGCACGAATACCTGCAATGGTGATAGCTTCGCCAGTGATAGCGGCTAAACTCAAGGAGGTACGAAGAACTTGTCCACCTCCTTCTCCGTAGGAACCGTCAATTTCAATCATGGGCAATTGGTGATTTGGAACTTTTGATTATCTCTACGGTTGAGTAATCAGACTACAAAGTTTATAGCGGTTTGCAGTTGAGTGCAATACAACTTTTACTGGTAAGGGAAATCTTTACAGCTGGCAATGATTTCCCTATTTCCTGTTAATGTTGAACTTTGAATTCTAGGACTTTGCTTTTACCAGGATTCATTAACCCGTGAGGGTCAACCATTTCTTTAAATTTTAACTGCTCGGGGTCAATTACTTTCCTGCCGCCATCTTCAATAATGTATGTATGAGGATTGGCGATCGCTACACCTTGCGCTTCGTGATAGCGGATAATTTCGTTGAGGCGTTCTTCTGTGGTGTATCGCACGAGTTGTAAAGCACCAGGAATGACTGCACCTCGCACCCGAAAAAATTCTAAATGCATCATGACTTCATCACCAAAGTGATGATACAGATGTTCCACTACTTGCAAACTCGAATCTGGAGGAAAGATACTTTGCAAATAGGTAATTGAAGTATCGACAGTGCGGGCGTGTAAGGTGGTGTGGTTCCAGGTAAATTCTGCTAAATGAGTGCCTTTACCTGCATCTTGTGCGGGTTTTTGATAGGTAATTTGTCCGCCATATTGTTGTACTAATCCTGGTAATGATTCCAAACTCGGTTCCGCAACCATTAAAAATGCTGGGTGCTTACCTTCAGGGATGTATTCATGTAAAGCATGAAAGTATTGGGGAATTGGCGATGCAAATACACTAATCAATTTCTTCATCATGCCATCGGCATTGCCAAGAGCATAGCCAAACTTGGCGGCTGTCATGAAGTCGTCAAAGGTGACAATCACTTCCGCCCAAGGATAGGCTGGCCCCAAGGGAAGTTCCAGTTGGGTGATGATACCATTAATACCCCAAGCATGGTTTACCTTTTGCACATCATCGCCGCGTAACTCGATGACACGAGGTTCATCTTCTAAAGTTACCACTCGCAGTCCTAAAAGATTACCGCGATCGCCTAATAAGCCATATTGAATTGAGCCAATACCCCCACTTCCACCAGCAATAAAGCCGCCAATAGTTGCTGTGCGGTAGGTAGAGGGGGCCATACGCATTTCCCAGCCGATTTCTCGTGCTTTTTTATCCAATGCTGCCAATTTCACCCCAGCTTCTACCCGTGCTACTGCTGGTTTTACCCAGAGAATTTCGTGCATTTTGGTCATATCGAGAATTACGCCACCATGCATAGGTACGCATTGCCCGTAATTCCCTGTACCTGCACCCCGGACTGTTACAGGGATGCGGTGTTTGGCGCAGGTTGCAGCCACCTTAATCACTTCTGCTTCGTTGGCGGGACGGACGACAATATCACCGACTTTCCCGGCTAATTTGGGTACAAGAACGGGGCTAAAGGTATGATAGTCCTGGGATAATTTGGCAACTTGCGCGGGGTCGGTAATGGTTTCGATGTCTGCAAAAGCCGCAGTCAGGGTATCTAAGTTGAAAGTTTTCATTAGTATTTTGGTTAAAGCAACAAATTTGTTTTTATTCTCACGCATTTAGAGGTTCTTGATAAAGTAAAAATCAAATTAATATAGGGTGTGTTATACCAATTTGAAAAAATAATCGGACAAATGCGTAGGGGCAAGGCATTGCCTTGCCCTCAGCCATAATTCTATGTATCGCTAACTTATTTAAATTAGTATTAAGCAGATATTTTGAGCTAATTTTAAAAAAAAATATAATATTATTCCAATATATTCAAGTTTTGATATGCATTGCTAACTCTACATATATTTCACTGCTTTTTGCTTTTTTAATTAAATATTATTTGCTAACCATTTACGGAAACTTGAATGATAAAAGCTGTAATATTTCTCTTCTCCCATTTCTTCTTGATGGAAAAACTCAAACCAATTTTCTAACACTTCCTCAACATCAAATTCATCCGCATTAATAATTTCTGCAATTGCTTCTACAGACATCGGCTGCTGTTGCTCTACTAAAACATTCAACACAGCTTGGCTAAAATCCTCATCTTGATTTGCAGTCATCATTTTTTGCCAATGCTGTTGATAATATGCATCTAATCCAGGTGGAACTTGATTGTCATCCAAAGCTTGCGGATCAAAACCCTCAGCCATAGCAGCTAAAACCTGACTGACATACATAAAATTATTTTCCGATTTAGCAGCAATGCTAGTGCAAAAATCTTGCTCACCTATCTGGCGATTACTTAGCCAAGACTTTATATCTTCGTGAGTTAAATATTGCTGGATATATGTTTGAATATCTTGCCGATTTTCTGCTGAGTAGTCTTCTAACGCCAGATTTTGTGACGGCGTTTCAATTAATAAACCCGATTTCTCTCTCAGAAAAGGTCTGCGGGTGAGGAGAAAATAAACCCCATCTGGGAGATAGCGGGGAAGATAAAATAAATTTGTCCCAGGAGATTGACTCTTGCGGTCAATGCGGTCTAAACCATCAATAGTAATTATTAGTTTTTGCTCGGGTTCTAACTCATCGCTGATTTGCTGAATTAACTGATGTAGAAATGTGACATGAAATGTCTCTACAGGTAACGTCTCTACATTGAATATCTCAACAAGTTGGGTACAAATATTGCTGATGAATTCCTCGGCGTGATTTTTACCCTCAAGTTCAACGCTGTAATAGACAACATCAGGATTATCTGTCGCATACTTGGCGAGAATAGCACTTTTACCACTACCAGGTGCGCCAACAATAGTGAAATAACCCCGGCGATAACGGTGAATAAACTCATGAATAGCTGTAAACACAAATTCACGACCAATAAAATTATGGCTTTTCTCAGTAATAATTTCCTCAAACTTCTTGGGATGTCCTCTGGAATTGATTTTAGTGGGTGGTTTAGGTGGCGAGTTCATAATTGTGAGGAATAATTATAAGAGTAGCGGTTATGCAAAACTATTTATATCATTGCGTAGGCAAAGCCTTCCCGTAGGGTAAGAAGTGAAGTAATCATCAAGGGTTGGGATTGCTTCGTTTCGCTTCGCTACACTCGCAATGACAATGGATGTTGAATTTTGCATTACTATTAAACCAACAGTGGAGGTAGTCATGACTGTGCAGTTATTAAGACAGAAATTCACAGTTAAGCAATATCATAAAATTATTGATTCGGGGATTCTAACAAAGTATGACCGAGTAGAACTGATACGGGGAGAGATTCTTGAAATGTCGCCTTTTGGCACAAAACACGCGGCTTGTGTCAGGCGACTGAGTAATAAGTTAGGTCAGCGTTTGGGAAATAGCATCATAATTTCTGTTCATAATCCTGTCGTGTTAAACAATAACTCACAACCTCAGCCAGATGTAGCATTACTTAAACCCTGTGATGATTTTTACGCCACTGCACACCCCCAACCCCAGGATATTTTTTTATTAATTGAAGTAGCTGATTCAACTATCGAGTATGACCGAGAACAGAAAATTCCTTTATATGCAGAAGCAAACATAATTGAAGTTTAGTTAGTAGATATTAACGAGCAAATTGTCGAAGTTTATCAACAACCCACCGCAGCAGGATATCAGCATATTCAAAAGTTCGCTAGCAGTCAAACTTTACCAATTCCAGCCTGAAGCGATGTAAACATTACCGTTAGCGAAATTCTTGGTCATTAATATCCTGGATAGTTTCTCAACTACAAATTACGAATTATGAATTATGAATTAGATCTCATGTTCTCAAGACGCAAAAAATGCATCCTACCTGATTGTTCCCCTGCGACAATTGTCATGCGATCAGGTGCAACAGTACAGCAAGAGATGTAACTTTCTCCCGTAAAAGTGGCAATTATCTTCATAGTTGCGAGATTCCAGACTTTGAGAGTGTTGTCATTGGATGCAGAAATCACTTGTTGCCCATTGGGGGTGACGGCAAAGGCGTTTACCGAGTTACTATGACGATTTAGGGTAAATAGTTCCTGCCCTGTTGCGAGATTCCAGACTTTGAGAGTGTTGTCATCGGATGCAGAAATCACTTGTTGCCCATTGGGTGTGACAGCAACGGTGTTTATCGAGGATGTATGACCCTTGAGGGTGAATACTTCCTTCCCAGTTGCCAGATTCCAGACTTTGAGGGTGTTGTTATCTGATGCAGAAATCACTTGTTGCCCATTGGGGGTGACGGCGACAGTATTTATCGAGTTACCATGACCATTGAGGGTGAATAATTCCTCCCCAGTTGTCAAATTCCAGACTTTGAGGATGTTGTCCCATAATGCAAAAATCACCCTTTGCCCATTGGGTGTGACGGCGACAGCTTTTACCAAGTTATTCTGACCATTGAGGGTGAATAATTCCTCCCCAGTTGCGAGATTCCAGACTTTGAGGGTGTTGTCATTGGATGCAGAAATCACTTGTTGCCCGTTAGGAGTGGCGGCGACAGCTTTTACCAAGGAACTATGACGATTGAGGGTGAATAGTTCCTCCTCAGTTGTCAGATTCCAGACTTTGAGGGTGTTGTCATTGGATGCAGAAATCACTTGTTGTCCGTTAGGGGTGACGGCGACGGCATTTACCGAGTTACCATGACCATCAAAGGTGAATAGTTGCTTCCTAGTTGCTAAATTCCAGACTTTGAGGGTGTTGTCATTGGATGCACAAATCACCTGTTGTCCATTGGGGGTAAAGGCAACGGCATTTACCGAAGAGTTATGATCCCTGAGAGTGAATAGTTGCTTTCCTGCTACCAGATTCCAGACTTTGAGGGTGTTATCATTGGATGCAGAAATCGCCTGTTGCCCCTTGGGAGTGACGGCAACGGCATTTATCGAGGACTTATGACCCTTGAGGGTGAACATTAGTTTTCCAGTTGCGAGATTCCAGACTTTGAGGGTGTTGTCATTGGATGCAGAAATCACTTGTCGTCCATTGGGGGTGATAGCGACTGCATTTACCGAGTTACTATGACCCTTGAGGGTGAATAGTTCCTCTCCAGTTACCAGATTCCAGACTTTGAGGGTGTTGTCATTGGATGCAGAAATCACTTGTTGCCCATTGGGGGTGATAGCGACTGCATTTACCGAGTTACTATGACCCTTGAGGGTGAATAGTTCCTCTCCAGTTACCAGATTCCAGACTTTGAGGGTGTTGTCATTGGATGCAGAAATCACTTGTTGCCCATTGGGGGTGATAGCGACTGCATTTACCGAGTTACTATGACCCTTGAGGGTGAATAGTTCCTCTCCAGTTACCAGATTCCAGACTTTAAGGGTGTTGTCATTAGATGCAGAAATCACTTGTTGCCCATTGGGGGTGACGGTGACGGCATTTACCGGGAAGCTATGACCAGTGAGGGTGCGGATTAAGTTTCTTCCTGGTGGGATTAAGCTAGCAGTCAAAGGACATAGCCAAGGGGTAGTTGTCTCTTGCTTGGTTTGTGTCAATAATGCTTGAATTTCTTCTGGCATTTTTTGATTTAGTAACCGTCCGTGCAATTGACTTGCTAGTTGCTGCTTATCCACTACTAAAATATGCGCTGACAGTCTTAATGCACCTTGAATCAATTTCAGACTTTCGACTTTCTCAGAGTTGTATTCTGGATAATTTAATGTCTCTTCACGATCAATCAAATCATAATCTTCAACTAGCGGTTGCACCCCAAACTCAGGATTGTTAATCTTGGCATTAATGAAATCAAAATCAGTCAGGGTTTGGTAATACTTTCCTAATTTTCCCGACTTCACCAAGCTTGGTACTAAACTACCCAAGTAAACACGTTGAATAGACGGCTTTTTTGCCGCTAACTTGTCAGCAAATTCTCCCATATCATGCCATCTCCTCTATAAGGTAATCTGCAATGCGTTGATTAACCTCTTGAAATAGCTTGCGTTTGGCATCCAAAACCCGTTTTACTTTTAAGAAGTCTAAAAAACTAGCATGATAGATGCTGTAGCAGTTTTCTCCTTTTATATTTTGCAGCTTCAAATATTCAACCCAATCATCTAAAACTACTTGCACATCATATTCATCCTGTTCAGTAATAGCCGCTATCATCTCACAAGGAATTGGTGTACCAATCTCCACTAAAATAAACAGAATAAGTACCTTTACTTCCTGGGATTTATCATCCATACCCATTCGCTGCCAATGATCTTGATAATATTCTTGCAGACCATCGGGTAATTGCTTTAAACTCAGGTCATTATAGTCACCTTTAGCAATTCCTGGCAAAACATAGCGCAGGTACATGAAATTGTTTTCACTCTTAGTTGCTACCTGCTCAACAAAAACGTTATCAGAAATATTGCACTGTTGAATCCATTGTTTAATTGCATTTTTATAGTCTTGATCGATATTCAAAAAGTACCGAATATACTCCTTGATATCTTCACGACTCAAATTAACATACTGACTTATCCTTAAATCTAGCTCCTCTACCGGGACATCTGGTGCAGACAAGCGCTTTTTATCTCTGGTATAAGGTCGCCTAGTCAGCAAAAAATAAATACGTTCAGGAAGCGAAGGTGGTAAATCTAAAAGATTCCCCCCTGCTTCTTGTTCTACTTCATCCAGTGCATCAACTACGATTACAAGATGTCCACCAGCAGTCAGCTTCTTGCTAACCTGTTCTAGTAAATCTGCTAAATTAGCCTTCTCGACATTCTGCAACTGGTAATGCTTAATTAATTGTTTGCGAATACTTTCTAGAAAAAGCTCCGCTCGATTGCGACCATCGGAACGAATATTAAAATAGCATGGTGATGTATAGTCCCAGACGTATTTAGCAGCAATGGTACTCTTCCCCATTCCTGCATCACCCACTACTGTAAAGTAACCACTGCGATTTTGGTCGCAAAATTTGTGAAATGCGTCAAAAACAAACTGACGACCGCAAAATGAGCGAATTTTTTCTTTAATTAATGACTTAAATTCCGTTGGATACTCATCTAAATTCCATTCAGGGAAAGGTTCAAACTCTTTGGATTTACTTCTTTTAGCAACCTGAATAAATATTTCCCCAAACTCTTCTAACTCCGATCGCAATTCAATTCTTTTCAATCGGATATCAAATTCTAAATCATTCCCTTGCAAAAACTTTTCTACTTCCTTGACAAAACCCAAGGGATTATTGGAAGTATAAGCACTCCAAAAAGCTTTTTTTATCTCTCTTTCCCTAAAAAGATTCAGCATGGCTTCCGGCTTACCGACACCATACTCAATTAAAGAGTAGATATAAACACCGTCAACATCTTTGGGTGGTTGTGCTGGGTCAAAATTGAATTGTTTTAAAGTTCTGACTACAGTTTCATTGCGTTGAGCTTGATTAATTACTAGAGAAGCCGCAGGTTTTGCAAGACTCTTAAGTGCTTTAACTACAATATCAATACTCATCTTCGCTAGGGCTAGATATAATTTTTACACCTGTAACCTATCCTAGCGACAGATGACAAAAATTAGCCCGTATAACGCTATATTACAGCTAAAGTTTTCTCTTACCTCTTCCTCCGCGTCCTTTGCGGTTCGATTTTACAGGGATATTTTTGTTTCACGCAGAGGCGCAGAGGCGCAGAGAAGAACAATAGAGGTGTTGTAATAGTAACATTTCGACTGACAAACACCAAACTTCAGCCTTTGAACCGCAATGTTCTCGTTTCAACCCAGAAAGTTCTCGTTTAGAACCAAAACATTCTCGTTTAGAACCAAAACATTCTCGTTTCAACCCAAAATATTCTCATTTCAACCCAGAACATTCTCGTTTTAGAGCCGAAGCTTCAAGTATCAGAGGTATTAATTCTCATGTTTCACAGCACTTTCGTGCCATTTACTTAAAATAAAGTCTGATAAAACACTCAAGCTGATAAAAATTAAGACTCCTAACCCCGTGGTAAGGAATAATGCGGCGAACATTCGGGGAATTTGCAGGTTATAGCTGGAAATTAAAATGCGATAAGCGATACCTGATTTTTCCCCACCAGTCCCAGCGACAAACTCAGCGACGACTGCACCAATTAAGGCTAAACCACCACTAATTTTTAACCCCCCTAAGAAGTATGGCATGGCGCTGGGTAAGCGGAGATACAGCAGTGTTTGCCAACGGGAGGCTTTGTAGAGTTGAAATAAGTTGAGTAAGTTGCGGTCAACGCTGTTGAGTCCGAGGGTGGTGTTGGAGACGATGGGGAAAAAGGCAACTATCCAGGCACAAACTACTAAAGCGGCAAAGGTATTATTTTTGAGCCAGAGAATGATTAAAGGTGCGATCGCAACTATGGGAGTTGTCTGTAAAATAACTGCATAGGGAAATAAGCTGCGTTCAATCCATTTGCTTTGGGTAAACAATATCGCTATCAGCAACCCGGAAATAGCAGCAGCAATAAAGGCAACAAATGTGATTTGTAGGGTAATTAATAAAGATGAGAAAAGCTCATTCCAGTCAGTAATTAAGGTTTTAAATACTAAGATAGGCCCAGGAAGAATATAGGGAGGTAAATGTGTTACCCGCACCAAAATATCCCACAACACCAGTACTAAAATACCAACTACTACTGGTGCCCAAACATCAGCCGATAGTAATTTAGTAGGTTTCTTTTGTAGTTTTGAGCGACGGTTAAACATTCAAAATGCAGTAGTTTGGGGATGATTCATAGCTACCGCTAGAGACTGGGAAACTTTGCGGCAATATTCAATATACACAGATGAAGTGCGAAAAGCCTCACTGCGAGGGTAAGGTGCATCAATTTCTATATCTGCAACTATGCGACCAGGATTTGTCCCCATCACCAGCACGCGGTTTGACAAGTATACCGCTTCGTAAATATTGTGGGTGACAAAAACTACTGTCCAATGGTGCTGCTGCCATAAATCCAGTAAGTCGCTGTTGAGTTTGCTGCGAGTGATTTCATCTAATGCGCCAAATGGCTCATCCATTAAGAGAATATTTGGTTGAGTGACTAAAGCACGAGCAATTGATACCCGCATTTTCATCCCACCAGATAACTCACGGGGGTAGCAATGCTCAAACTTTTCTAATCCTACTAATGCTAGTGTCTGCTCTACCAAGCTATTTGCATCTTTTTGGGGTACTTTTGCCAGCTTCAGGGGGAGGCGGATATTTTCTCTCACTGTTGCCCAAGGCATGAGTGCAGCGTCTTGAAACACAAAGGCTAGTTTGCGGACTTGCGGAGGAAAACCCCAGTCAATACTACCAGAACTTTCGCGTCCCAGTCCGGCAATTAATCTCAGGACTGTACTTTTACCGCATCCCGAAGGGCCAACTAAGCTGACAAATTGTGCTTCTGGGATAGCTAAATTCAAGTCTTGCAGAGCAACTGTGCCATTAGCGTAGATTTTGCTAATGTGATTGAGTGTAATAGTGAGATGGTTATTCATTATGGAAATATCGAGAAAAGCCGTCCTAGAAGGACGGGGTTTTAAACCCAATTTTTCGATAAGCAATGGTAAATCAGTTAAGCACTCAGTGACTTAGTTTCTGTACCTGATATCTCCAGAACGCGACACAACCAATCTTGTGTTTGTTCAGCAGCAACTTGCTTTTGTTCATAATCACACCAGATGTTGTCCCAATTAAATAACCAACGAGTCAAGACACGACCCAAATCAACCAATTCTGCTGCTTGGTCAATATCGTCTGCTTTTACCATGTCGGGGACAGTCCACTCGATAAAATATCTGCTTTCTTTGGCCAGAGCCATTATCAAGTCCTGGGAAGAGTCTTGAGTCCACAAGGATTGAATTTGTGATAGATGTGCAGCTAGATGATGCAAACGAGTAGGGACATCATCTTGTACAAAACTTTGTTGTTGTGGTGTCAATTCAATCATAAGTTTCCCAGGAACTCGTTAATCAGTTGAGCAACCCTTTCTCTAATAATAGGGTCTAAAATTTCCATTGAACGATTCTGGCGTGGGCGCAGGTTGACAATTGATTCAAAAATTATCTTCCCAGTGGCAGGCATAAAACTTGCTGCCCAGATATTTTCCTGACGACTACCATCATGTAGTAAAGCTTGTTCGCAGTCATAGTGCATATCACCACCGCCAATCAACACTCGACGCTCCAGATCAACCGCAAGTTTCACATAAAATTTGTGCTGTTGGAGCATTTGCTCAAGTTGTTCACCAGTAGCGCGCTCACATAATAGCAAAATCAATTAACTGCCCTCACTAAATTTCATGCTCTTCGTCTTAAGTTCCTCATAAAATTAGATTTATTTCCTAAGTTGCTAGTCAGGCAGAAAGCCTGTTTGAATTCATAATTCAGAATTCTGCTGTAAATTCGTACCTCAGCAGACTAAGAAACGCTATAAATGATTGTCTATTATTTGTAATAATCTATACCTTTATCGATAAATTGCAATGTAAATGCATCTTTATAATTAACATTAGGCTGAGAAAGTCCGGTATTAACCATGCTATCGAATAGTACTTTCCATCTTTCGTCAGTCATTGCCCCAATACCGAGCTTTTCTGCTTCTCCAGATAAGATAATCCCGTATTCTTTAAGTTTAGGAACGCTATAAGCTAGCTGCTCATCTGTCATTTCTGGATTATCTTTTTTGATTAATTGATTACCTGGTTGGGGATTTTCTAAGTAGCTATACCAACCTTTAATTGATGCGTCAACAAAGCGTTGGACTAAATTTGGATTTTTTTCTACTAATTCTTTCTTGGTTTCAATAGTAGTTGCGTATGCTGGATAACCATAATCTGCGAGTAAAAATACTATCGGCTTAAACCCACCTTGCTTTTCAATAGCGAAGGGTTCGGATGTGATGTAGCCTTGTTGTGCTGAGGTTTTGTCAGCTAGAAATGGGGCAGGATTGAAGTTATAAGGACGTTTTTGATCGTCAGTAAAACCATACTTAGCTTTGAGAAGTGGCCAATATGTAACGTTAGCAGCAGCAGAGACATAAATTGGTTTGCCTTTGAGGTTGGCAAGGGTTTTTATTGCTGTGTTGGGATGGGAAATCAGACACTGGGGGTCTTTTTGAAAGATTGCCGCTACCGTGATTTTAGGAATATCTTGTGCTATTGCGTTTATGGCATCAACGCCATAACCCATGAAAAAATCTACCGCACCTCCCATCAATAACTGGGCACCACTTGGTACTTGGGGACCACCCATTTTAATAGTCACATCCAGACCGTGGTTTTTGTAAATTCCAGTTGCGATCGCCTGATAAAATCCGCCGTGTTCTGCTTGGGCGATCCAATTTGTACCAAAGGTAACTTTTTCTAACCCTGAACTTGTGGATAATTGTTGGTTGCTATTAGCACAGGCGGCAAGCAAACTGCTACCAATACTGATGCAACTGTACTGAATAAATTGACGGCGACTAAGGCGATGAATTGCTGTTGATGGAGATGGAGACTGATTCATGGAACAGGTTAAAGCTCTTTTGGTTCTGGTGTTTTAGCTGATTCTGAATGTACATTCTAGAATCAACTTTTGGTTGACCACAGAATAAGGTTGAATTAGTAGAGCGCGTTGAAAAGCTTGGATTGCTTCACGATACTTTCCTAATGCGGCATAACATAAGCCCATACCGTGGAGTGCGCCAAAATGTACAGAATTAAGATTCACAACCATCTGACAATCTGCTAAAGACCTTTGATAATCACCTATGCTGTAGTAAAGAAAAGCACGACGATTCCATGCTTCAGCAAAATCCGGTTGTTCTGCAATTAGCTGGGTTAGCACTTTCTCAGCTTCCGTAGTTTCACCAGCATCTAGCAACTTTTGACTATGGTCAATTTTCTCCAATCCGTAAATTCCTTTTTGCTGAAACCAGATACGCCATATTTTTTTAGTTGCCTGTTCCCGGATTGCAGCATCTGAATTTTTCAAATCTTCAAGTAGAGAGCTGATAGATAAAGAATCCATAAATTCGGTCTAGGTAATTGTATTTATATATCAACTTTCGCACAAAATTCTCTACTTAGGCATTTTTAAAGTCATCTTTAAATTCTCTTTTTACATTTACAAATTAAGAAATTTCCGTGTTGTTATTTTTAGGTATTGAGTAATACTATAAATACGGGTTTCAATATGTAAATTCATGGTTAACTAGCGATTAGTACATCATAAATTTAAAAATAAAAGTCACTGTTGGTAGTTGACAAACCCCTCTTGACTAATAGTTGATAAAAACATCACAAAAAAAATAAATTGACTATGCCAAAGCCAAATAGCGTCTCCAGGCATATTGTTCTCACATCCCATCCCCATAGTTTTGGCCCCAAACCAATCCCTATTCACTGGGGAGCAGCTGACCCCTTGCAACGTGGTCCGATTATTGCCACTTTAACTAAGCAGGCGCACCGGAATGTGATTGGCACTCATTCTGGTAGTTATGCTGTATATCGCGCTCTCGCGGTGGCTAGCGGTGCTTTACAGTCAGATCATCGTGCAGATTTGACTAATACATCCCCAGTCACACGTATTGGCCCCCATCCTAGCTGGGGCGATCCTGAGAAAATAGTTTCCCTTGACCCTTTTGGGGCAGTAGCTAGTGAGGTGTTTGCCTCTTTTTACGCCCAAGGATATGATATCCGCCCGACGATCGCCATTACTCAAGCTCATATTAATATGCCGGAACTGCAAGACGCCGTGGACAAAGGGCGCTTGCAGGTTGATGGCAAAATTATGAAACCAGGTGGTGATTTGGTTGTCACTAAGGCAGCAATTGAGCCAGTTTGGTATTTACCAGGAATTGCCAAGCGCTTTGGCATCACAGAAGCAGATTTGCGTCGCGCTTTATTTGAACAAACTGGGGGAATGTTCCCAGAATTGGTGACACGTTCTGATTTGGAAGTGTTTTTACCACCAATTGGCGGTGTAACTGTTTACATTGTCGGTGATGTAGCTGCGATCGCCGATCCCAATAAACCGCTAGCGGTGCGGGTACATGATGAATGCAACGGTTCTGATGTGTTTGGTTCTGATATCTGTACTTGTCGTCCTTATTTAGTACATGGGATTGAAGTCTGCGTAAAAACCGCACAGGAAGGAGGTGTGGGTGTTATTGTATACTGCCGCAAGGAAGGACGAGCCTTGGGAGAGGTGACGAAATTCTTAGTTTACAATGCCAGGAAGCGCCAAGAAGGAGGCGATCGCGCTGATGCCTACTTTGCCCGTACAGAATGTGTGGCAGGAGTCCAAGATATGCGCTTTCAGGAGTTGATGCCCGATGTATTGCATTGGTTGGGTATTACCCGTATTGACCGCATGGTGTCGATGAGTAATATGAAGTTCAACGCCATTACCCAAGCGGGGATTGAAATTGTGGAACGGGTGCCGATTCCAGAGGATTTGATTCCCCAAGATGCGCGGGTGGAAATTGAGGCGAAGAAGGCGGCTGGTTACTATACCACTGGTGATGTGTTAGATGGTGAGGGTTTGAGTGAGGTGAAGGGGCGAGAGTTGGAAGGGTAAAGAAGGCAGAAGGCAGAGGGCAGAAGGAATAATGCTCTCTGTCTTCCTGATAAAGTTTGAAGGATGAAGTTTTATCCTTTATCCTTCTGGGGTGTATTAGGAGGTGAAGGATGGAAAAACAAACCGCCAAGACGCCAAGAACGCCAAGGGAAGAAGAGAGATTAGTTGCATATCTTCGTTCGCCGGAGGCAATTCGGGAACGATGTGGGCAATTGTTTTCCTGGGTGTGTGAGGGGAAGTCAGATAATTTTGTATGTGATTTGGCGCAGTTGGGAAGGGTTGCGGATTATGTAATTGAGGTGATGCGAGGAGAGTACCCAAATCTGGATATTCCCTTTCATAGTCGTTGGCGACATTTTGAAGTTGGGGGTGTGCCGCGATTAGCTAAGTTGGATAATTTGTTAGCGGGGTTGTCGCCTGAAGAGAAGGCGGCGGCTAAGTTTGATTTAGCGATTGTCAGCGTGTTGTTGGATGCAGGTGCTGGGGATAAATGGCATTATGATGAACAGGAAACTGGCTTGAGGTTGGGGCGTTCTGAAGGATTGGCTGTGGCTAGTTTCCAAATGTTTTGTGAAGGTAATTTTGCCAGTGATGGTTTACCACAGGCTGATGCTTTGCGGTTGCAAGCATTAACTGAGGCAGAATTAGCCACTGGGTTTCAGGTAAGTTCAGAAAATCCTTTGGTGGGAATTGCGGGAAGGTTGAATTTATTACAAAAGTTAGGGCAAGTTTTACTGGCTTCACCCCATTTATTTGGAGAGAAAAATCCTCGTCCGGGGAATTTGGTTAATTATCTGTTGGGTAAGTCGGAAAACGGGGAGTTAGCAGCTACAACTGTTTTAAATGCAGTACTGGAAGGGCTGAGTGATATCTGGCCGGGAAGATTAGAGGTAGCTGGGGTAAATTTAGGTGATGTATGGCAACATCCAGCTATTGGCGATGATGGTTTAGTACCTTTTCATAAGCTGTCTCAGTGGTTGACATATTCTTTATTAGAACCACTGCAAGAACTTGGGTTAAAAATTACTGGTTTAGATCAACTTACTGGTTTACCAGAATATCGCAATGGAGGTTTATGTCTCGACTTGGGACTTATCAGTGTGAAAAACCTAGATATTTTAAGTTCATCTCACTCAGTGGCATCGGCAGTTATAGTTGAATGGCGAGCTTTGACGGTGATTCTTTTAGATAGAATCGCTGCGACAGTCCGCGAAAAGTTGAGTATGAGTACCGAGGAATTGCCATTAGTAAAAATCCTCCAAGGGGGAACTTGGACGGCTGGACGCAAAATCGCTGCTGAACTTAGAACGGGTGGGATACCCCCCATACAAATAGAAAGTGATGGCACGGTATTCTGATTGGTGGATGAGGGAGATGAGGGAGACAGGGAGACAGGGGGACGCGGGGACGCGGGGACGCGGAGAATAACAGATGACAAATAACAAATGACAAATGACAAATGACAAAAATCAAGTAACACTAATTGAACATCCATTAATTCAGCACAAACTAACGCTGATGCGGAGGGCTGAAACTAGTACAACGAAATTTCGTAATCTCCTGAAAGAAGTTAGTTTGTTGTTGGCTTATGAGGTAACGCGGGATTTACCGCTGAAATACGAAGAGATTCAAACACCACTCGCACCAATGAATGCGCCTGTGCTTGCGCCTGATAAAAAGCTGGTATTAGTTTCGATTATGCGGGCGGGACAAGGAATTTTAGATGGAATGTTGGAGTTAATTCCATCAGCAAGGGTGGGACACGTTGGTTTGTACCGCGATCCGAAAACTTTAATTGCGGTGGAGTATTATTTTAAGGTTCCCCATGATGTAGAGCAGCGAGACATGATCGTTGTCGATCCGATGCTAGCGACGGGTAATTCTGCGGTGGCGGCGGTGGAACGGTTGAAATCAACTAATCCTTTGTCGATTAAGTTTGTCTGCTTACTCGCCGCACCAGAAGGTATTCAGCATTTTTGTGAGGAGCATCCTGATGTACCGTTGTACACGGCGGCTATTGATGATCATTTGGACGAACACGGCTATATTATTCCTGGATTAGGAGATGCAGGCGATCGCTTATTTGGTACAAGATAAATTAGTCTGAGTGGCGATTTTCTCGAAAGTAGGGAGTGCCTAAAGCTTTGGGTGGTGTAGATTTCCCGGCTAATCCTACTAATGCCAATAAAGCGATCGCATAAGGTAACATGACTAAAAATTGGTAAGGGATATTTACACCTAGTGCTTGAATTCGCAGTTGTAAAGCTTCTGTAGCGCCAAATAGCAAACAAGCTAAAGCACTATATATAGGATGCCATCTGCCAAAAATTAAAGCTGCGATCGCAATAAATCCCTTACCAGCACTCATCCCCTCGGCAAAAAATCTTACCTGTACCAAAGTTAAATAAGCACCTCCCAAACTAACAAGACAGCCACTAATTATCACAGCGATATAACGTACAATCTGTACCGAAATGCCAGCTGTATCAGCCGCCTTGGGAGATTCACCCACAGCCCGTAATGTTAATCCAAAGCTAGTTTTAAATAAAATGTAAGTAGTAAAAATAACTAATATAAATAGCAAATATACTAAAATATCTTGCTGAAATAGCAGCGAACCAAGCACGGGAATATTAGCTAAACCAGGAATAATAATTGCCCCAATTCCAGGTACTTGCTGTGTACTGCTACCACTAAATACTAACCTTGCCAAAAATGATGTTAACCCAGCTGCGACAAGATTAATTGCTAACCCAGACACCAATTGGTCAACGCGCAAAGTTACACATAAAAAAGCATGAAGTAACCCTATTAATCCTCCAGCAATCAAAGCTGCGAGGATACCAAGCCAGGGATTACCAGTGTAGAAGGTAGCAGCAGCACTCGCAAAAGCACCAGTGAGCAACATACCTTCCAAGGCAATATTGAGTACCCCCGACCGTTCCGAGTACAATCCACCTAGGGCAGCAAATCCCAAGGGTACAGCTAGACGTAAAGTAGCTACCAAGTAATCAGAGAAGAAGTTGAGATTATTCATAGAGTTATTTTTAAACGCAGAGGAACACAGAGAAATCTTTGCGTTACTCTGCGTGAACCTCCGCGTCCCTTTGCGTTTCTACTCTTATCTCCCTTTCCACCGCGAGGCTGATAGCAATAAACAACACCGTCAACCCCTGAATCGCGTAAACTACAGTTATCGGCACACCTGCACTCCGCTGCATCACATTCGCACCACTGCGAAGCGCGGCAAAAAACAAGGAAGTCAATACTACACCAACAACACTACCACGACTTAAAAAAGCGATCGCAATCGCATCAAATCCATAACCTGGCGAAACTTGTTCAAATAGCCGATATTTCAACCCCATCACCTCACAACTCCCAGCTAAACCAGCCAACCCCCCCGCTAACGCCATCACCAGCATAATTGTCCGTTCGACAGAGATGTGGGCATAACGGGCGGCGATGGGGTTAAATCCCACTGCTGTAATTTGATAACCTAGAGGCGATCGCACTAACAACACCCATAAAATCCCAGCGGCAATTAACGCCAATACAATCCCGGCATGGGCGAGACTCTGCGATAAGATAATCGGTAATTGTGCAGATTTAGCAATTAAGGGCGAATAAGGGCTAGGCGCACCTGGAGCCATTAACGGATTTTGTACGAGATAGCTAACTAAATTCACGGCAATGTAGTTGAGCAATAACGTAGTAATTACCTCATTCACTCCCCGCATTGCTTTGAGATAACCAGGAATCCAACCCCAAACTGCACCAAAGAGAAATCCTGCTAAAAGTGCTAAGGGGATATGAATCACAGCAGGTAAACCTTGCACGTACAACCCGATTAAAGTACTTCCCAATGCACCGAGGTAAATTTGCCCTTCCCCACCGATATTAAATTGCCCAGCCCGCAATGCTACTAACACGCCTAAACTGGTGAATAATAGCGGTGTCATTTTGGTGAGGGTGTTACCAAATCCAAAGTAGCTAGAAAGGGATTCTTGAAATAAAGCTGTGTATGCAGTGAGGGGATTAGCGCCAGCAATGAGGATGAGGATAGCGCCAACGATCAGGGCGGAGGCAATCGCAATTAGCGGTGATAGGATTGGTAGCAGGAATTTCATAGGATTAGTTGCGATCGTTATTGTGATGTGATTTCAGCTAAAAGTTACTGAACAGTTCTCAAAATTGTAGATAAAATGGATTGGTCAGTGATATCGATATCGCCCAATTAGACTTGACAAGCAGTATCCTGGCGTAGTTTTTGGGGGTGATGTTTGAGTTTATTTCGTAGGTCTTACAGGCAAACTGTACTCAAAAGTAGGCGATCGCTGAAAAACCGTCTCTATTCTACAGGGATGTTTGTGTTGGTCGTGCTATCGCTCTCTAGTGGACTAGGCTACCGTTTTTATAACCAACCAAAATTGGATGTAGGTAAGATAGCGCCGCAAACGCTTACCGCACCGATTTCAGCTCATGTAGAAGATGTCAAAACCACAGAGGAAAGACGCAGGGAGGCTCGTAGCGGGGCTTCGGCGGTATGGGTTGTCGATCAACAAGTGAATGAGGAAATTCACCAAAAACTCCAGGAATTATTGGCACAAGGCAATAAAATCCGGGAGAAGTTGGGCAGTTTTCCCTTTGTGAAGACTTCAGTATTATCCACTGCCACGCAAACTTACCTGCGACAAGCACCAGAACCTCAATGGCAGACAGTATTGCGCACCTTGGAGAAAAATACCAATCTGACTGGCTTAAATTCTGCTCAACAGCTAGCCGTTAAGGAACTCCGAACTTACCGTGATTTTTCTCAATTATTAAAAGCGATCGCCTCTTCTCGTCAGCGCTATACTATCACCCTAAATAGCTTGAGCGAAAATGAAACGCTTTATGATGCCAATTTTTTGAATTTGTCTGATGCAGATTGGCAAGAAACTCGAATCCAAG
This sequence comes from Aulosira sp. ZfuVER01, assembly GCA_034530615.2. Lineage (GTDB taxonomy): Bacteria > Cyanobacteriota > Cyanobacteriia > Cyanobacteriales > Nostocaceae > Aulosira. Next base: position 17,373 of record JAVRCV020000026.1, on the reverse strand, counting down.
TGCGTCAAACTTTAGACCGAATGTTAGCACAAGGAATCTATTCAGGGTTATCCAAGGATAACTTGAACTATGCAATCAGGATGCAGGTGAGTGTTTCTGTACCAAAAACCGCACAACCTTTAGCAAGGCAATTACTATCAGCGGTAATCAGTGCCAATTTAATTAAAGATATAGAGCAAACCAAGCTAATTGCCGAACAAGCAGCGCAAGCAGTAGAACCAACGATAGTCAGCATTCAAAAAGGTGAAGTTATCGTTAAGGCGGGAGAAAAAATTACTCAGGCTGATTTTGTACTGTTAGATCGCTTTCACTTAAGCCAACGCGGTATTGATTGGCTGTATCTAATGCGTTTTACTGGGATTGTGGGATTGGCGGTGGCTGTTTTCCGGCTAGTAGAACAAAGGATTCACCCCAAATTAAGAAGTAGCGATTATATCTTAATTTTGTTCTTGACTCTCAGTGCGCCATTACTGATAATCTTGACCAAATCATTGACAGCTTTACCCGCCATCGGTTTGCTGCTTGGTAGCTTCTACGGTACGGCAATTGGGGGTACTGTGATGGGCTTACTGACAATATTGCTCTCCATCGGAACCGAACTTAGCTGGACTGATTTAATACCTAGTGCAGCTGGCGGAATGCTTGGCGGATTGATGGCGGGACAATGGCGATTCCCCGGTAGGGAAGCACTACGCACGCGAGAAGAATTAGCTACCTTGGGAATTTTAATTGGGTTAACGCAGGGAGTGGTTTATCTATTGGTAAATACTGCGATCGCTCCCCTTTGGTATGCTGTTCTGGGTACAGCAGTTCTCAATGGTTTGGCAGGGTTGATTTGGAGCATCTTAGCCCTAGGGTTAAGTCCCTACCTAGAAGCTTTATTTGATTTAGTTACACCAATTCGCCTAGCTGAATTGTCCAATCCCAACCGACCTTTATTAAAACGCCTAGCTCATGAAACTCCGGGAACTTTCCAACATACACTGTTTGTCGCCACTTTAGCAGAAGCTGCGGCACGGGCATTAAATTGTAATGTGGAATTGGTACGGGCGGGAATTCTCTATCATGACATCGGTAAAATGCACGATCCTCTGGGATTTATTGAAAATCAGATGGGAGGCCCCAATAAACACGATGCTATTCATGACCCCTGGAAAAGTGCCAAAATTATCAAAAAGCACGTAAGTGAAGGGCTGGTAATGGCTCGTCAGTACAAGCTACCTAGCGCCATTCAGGCGTTTATTCCCGAACACCAGGGAACTATTTTAATTGCGTATTTCTACCAAGAAGCCCAGCAGCAACAAAAACATAATCCTGACATAGTGTTGCTCGAATCAGATTTTCGCTATGACGGCCCCATTCCCCAGTCGAAAGAAACCGGGATTGCGATGCTGGCTGATGCTTGTGAGGCGGCTTTACGTTCGCAAAAAGATGCAACCCCAGAAGCAGCATTGGCAATGGTAAATAAAATCCTCAAAGCGCGTTGGGAAGATAATCAGTTAGTTGATTCAGGGTTAACACGCCAAGAAATGTCTCAAATTGCCTATATTTTTGTTCAGGTTTGGCAGCAGTTTCATCACAAAAGGATCGCTTATCCTCAATTAGCCCCCAGCAATCAATAGTCAAGCAAAGGCAGAAGACAGTCCCAATGAAAAAGCGCGGGATGAATTCAGATTTTTTCAGTGTTATGTTGATTCTGAATCGCTGCAATTTCGTCAGCAGTTAAAGTCACAATCTTTCCATCTTGCATAATACTAATCGATTGACCCAGTTTGCGATGTCTTTCAATCGCTGCTGCAATTGCTGCTTTGACTCCGGAATCAATTTTGCTATGTAGTTTTTTCATCTCTTCTTCAGTCATTTCATACCTCTATAATTTGGCTCCAAATCTCATTTATATAAATCATATGCTGTTGATTAATAATGCGTTCAGCAACGAAAAGGGGAGATGATCCAGAGTTGTCATATATCATCCAGCCATCGCACAACGGTAAATACAAAGATATTAGATTTCTCCTTCCCCTTTCGTAACGTCTACGTATAACATCTTCTGGAATTGAATGTCCGCCGCTAGCAACTCGTTGTGCTACCCGTTCTATAGCTAAATCTACACTTCGTAACCAAAAGTATATTAAGTTAACTGTGTAGCCTTTAGCTTTACATTCAATTATAAAAGGTGCAAAAGTTCTCGCGCCTAAGGTAGTTTCAAAAGCAAAATCACTACCTGAATTAGACAGTGTTTGTAGCCGTGTAATCATTAATCTTCCTGCCTCCATAGCCATTGAATCTGGATTTAATGGAGATAGTCCAGCAGCAATAGCATCTGCATTTACGTACTCAAAGCAGTCTAGAAAATTCGGCAACAAACTCATCGCCACAGTTGTCTTTCCTGAACCATTTGCACCACCAATGTTATAAAGACTTGGCATACCAATTTTCCCCGCGTCACCGCGTCCCCCCAGCCATCAATAAACCAATCTCTTCCACCGTCGCCGTGGCTGCATCCAAAATAGCGACAAACTCACCTCTGTAGATTACGGCAATGCGATCGCTCATTGCCATCACTTCTTCTAACTCAGTAGAAATATACAAAATTGCGGCACCGCGATCGCGTTCTGCTAATAATCGAGTATGAACTGCGGCTGTCGCCCCCACATCTAACCCCCGTGTGGGTTGCATAGCGATAATTAATGCTGGTTCCCGCGCCAATTCTCGCGCTAACACCACTTTTTGTTGATTTCCTCCCGAAAGCTGGCTTACTTTGCTATCTTTCCCTGTCGCCCGGATATCAAACTCTTGCATTGCAGTTTGGGCATGATGAGCGATCGCTTCTTGTTGTAACAAAAAACGGCGACAAAATGGTAGATATTTAAAAGCTTTTAAAATCAAGTTTTGGGCAATGCTAAATTGCATCACTAATCCCATTATTTGCCTATCTTCTGGGATGTAGCCTACTAAGGAAGGTTTGTGTGTGAACTCAATTTTACCGTGCTTGATAGTTTGTAAACTTGCTAATGCATCAGCTAATTCTCTCTGTCCATTGCCATCTACACCAGCAACTCCTAAAATTTCACCTTTCCGTAACTCAAAAGATACATTATTTACAGCAAGAATATTTCTATTATCAGCAACTTGTAAATTTTGCACCGACAGGATAATTTCTCCTGGCGATGTAGGAGTTTTATTTAACTGTAAAGCCACCTCTCGTCCTACCATCAATGTTGCTAACTGCTGAGGAGTCGCCGCTTCAGTTGATGTTGTAGTTACTACCTTTCCCTGGCGCAAAACTGTGACTGTAGCGCAGAGATTCATTACCTCTTCTAATTTATGGCTGATAAAAATAATTGTGTTGCCTGCGGCTGCTAATTGGCGCAAGATAGCAATTAATGACTCTACTTCTGGTGGTGTCAAAACTGCTGTTGGTTCATCGAGAATCAACAATTTTGCTTGGCGGTAAAGAACTTTGAGAATTTCTACTCGTTGTTGTGTGCCAACAGGTAAATTTTCAACTTTGGCAGTCGGGTCAATTTCTAATCCATAAGCTTGGGATAATGCAGCGATTTCTTGCTGTTTTTGTTGTAGATTCAGTTGCCAACTTTTCTCCGTTCCTAAGATGATATTTTCTGTGACAGTCAATTGGGGTACAAGCATGAAATGTTGGTGAATCATGCCAATACCTAGTTTAATTGCCTCATTAGATGAGGTGATTTTTATTGGTTTTTCTTGCAAGTAAATATTACCAGCATCAGGTTGATAGAGTCCACTAATAATATTCATTAAAGTACTCTTACCCGCACCATTTTCGCCTAGAATTGCGTGAATGGTTCCAGATGCAAGACTGAGACTGATATTATCATTGGCAACAAAAGAACCAAATCGTTTAGTAATATTTTCTAAGCGTAAATAGTTCATATTAAGGAACCACGGATAAACACCAATGTACGCTGGCAAATGATAGCTTGCAGTCAAAAGTTTAGTCCACATTTTGAGGAATAAATTCCTCAAAGCGAAACTTCTTAATATGTCTTTATGCTAAATTTATGCTGTTGTTTTCTTCACGCAGCGTGTATCTTTACCAGTCTCTTTGCAGTCTTCAAAAATTATTTTCTTATCAACAATCTCTTGCTTTGTATTTAATGCCTTTTGCTTAACTGCTTCCGGTACGATTGCCCCGAATTTTCCTAAAAATAATATATCTGGTCTTTCAAGCCCAAGTGTATATATTTGTCCTTTGATTTGTTTTTGTTTAGCTAGTTCTGCTATATAAGCTATGGCTAAATCCAAACGTTTAACAGCGCTGGTTAAGACGGCTTTTGGCGCAACATCTAATTGATCGTTGGTATTACCAAAAGCATAAACTCCTTTTTCACTTGCTGTTTGTATAACTGCGGCTGAGGCATTATCTAACCATTGATAGATGACATCTGCACCTGAAGAAATTAATGCGAGAGTTGCTTCTTTGGCTTTAGCAACATCGTTCCAGTCACCTGTAAAAGTAGAAGCAATTTGGATATTGGGCTTTACAGATTTTGCCCCTAATTCAAATCCCCGCAGTTCTCCCTCTGTTGCTGGAAACTTCTCCCCAGCAATATAAGCCAATTTATTCGATTTAGTGACAGAAGCGCCGATAATCCCACACAAATAACTAGCTTGGAGGTGATCTATTCGTAAAGAGGCAATATTTTCTCCCTTGAGATTACCATTGACTCCCACAAAAAAGGTGTTGGTGAATTGTGCGGCGACTTGTTCAATTGCGGCATCAAATTGTCCGCCGTGCGCAAAGATGAGATTGTAGCCTTTACGAGCAAAATCTGTGAGTACTTCTGTTTGATCTGCTTGTGCTACTTTCTCTACATAGGCGGTTTCTGCACCTAGCTTTTGTTTTGCTAGATTGATTCCTTCATAACCAGATTGATTCCAAGCTTTGTCGGTGATGATTCCAGGGAGAGCGATCGCTATTTTAAACCCTTCAGTACCGCCCGTTGTTGTCGCTGTTGGTGTCGTCTGGTTATTACTGCAAGCTTTTAGCAGTAAGCTAGTACCAAACGCCGCTGAACCAAACAAGATAAATTGACGCCGACTAAAGTTGGTTTTCATACCTCGCCTTCAGATAGATAAATATTTTAGTTATTTCAACACTCTAAAGTCGGAGGTGGTATTTGGGAAGCAATTTCTCAATTTTTCTCACTGTTGACTGAAGACAAAATTACACCACTCAACAAAACTAAAGAAATGTGAGTAAATCAAGAATAAGGCGAATCCCATGTATAAAAATAAGGAACTTTGGCGTGTCATCCTGGCAGTATCGATAATTATAGTTGGAGTGACGCACTTTGTTGTTCCCCAACCATACGTCAAAATTATGCCCCCACAACTGCCATATCCTTTAGGATTAGTTTATCTCAGTGGCTTTTATGAAATTTTGGGTGGAATAGGCTTATTGGTTCCGCCTGTGAGTCAAGCAGCTGCTTGGGGATTAATTTTGTTATTTATTGCGGTTTTTCCTGCGAATATTAATATGGCGGTTAATCATATTAAGATTGAAACTATACCTTATTCAGATTCACCTTGGTTGCAAGCAATTAGGCTTCCCTTCCAAGCAGTTTTCATTGCTTGGGCTTGGTGGTATACGAAACCTTCAGATAAAGAAAAACAAGCGTCAATTATTCCTAAATCATTGATTCCTAAAGAGTTAGAATGGTAATTTGATAATCTTATGAATACATCACAAATAGTACAAGAATTACAGGCAGAATTAGTCACATCAGAAAACTTTCAACCTTATGGACAGGTGATTTTTCCTAGTTCAGATGGTAAGGCTTTTGATGCAGAAGATGCCCAATTAAATCTACAAAATGGCACTCCACGCTTTTATATTATGCGCCTGCATAGTAGAGGGCGAAAGTTTCATAAAATTACTCGCCATCTGCAATGTACTCAATGTTTAGGTTCCTTGGAAGGGAAAGATTGGTTAATTGCGGTTTGTCCTCCGCATCATGAATTGGATGAACCTGTGTTAGATGAAATTGCGGCTTTCCGAATTCCAGGGAATTGTTTTATTAAGTTAAATGAGGGGACTTGGCACGCAGGCCCTTATTTTGACCATGAAGTTGTGGATTTTTATAATTTAGAATTGAATGATACGAATGTGGTGGATCATTTCACTCATGATTTTCTGAAAAGTCATCAGTTAGAGTTTGAGATGATTTAGCTAAAATTATTGTTGATATCGGATAATTTATTAAGTTAAACCAATCGCACTCTAGTCGTTTTTATATCGTTGTAAACTTAGCAATCTTCTCAACATTAACAACTATGTATTAAACGCAATCACATCATTCTCACTATTGAGTGGACTGATTACGTCTATTTCATGGGATTGTTTGGTTAATGAAGATTGTGATGTAGCTGACTGACGCTTGTTCTTGGACTTTTTTCTTTTAACACCTGTAACTCTTTCTCGTATTGCTTCTAAATCTTCTGGCTTTGCCCACTCACGACTGTGGGTCATTCTATACTGATCTGTCCGCCCCTTACGCTTTTCCTGCGTTAAAAAACCTGCCTCGCAAAGAAACTTGAGTGCATACTGGGCTTTGCGAACACTCATCTTGCAGATTTCTGCTGTCTTACTTAGGCTAGCAAAATACTTACCATCTGGCTTGCCTCCTGTTCTACGAACTGCATGAGCATAGATCCGAAACTCATAAGGATCTAAGCCATACTCATCAACCAGGTTGTGAACAAACATCACTGAATCTGGGCGGTTTTTAACGTCTGGAATACTTTCTCTTTTAATTTGAGAGCTTTCCTGGGTTGACATATAATTATCCTGCATATTGTTGCTTTAATATAAACCCCTGCACTAGGTGCCGCAGTTCTGTTATATTTTAATGTATATTTTAATTGTATTAACTTAGGGATAAAACCTCATTTTGTGTATACACTGCTGGGTAAGCGTTCGAGGCATCTTCAGTTTTTATCAAATCAGCAATTTTTACAAAAAACCAGTTGTCAAATTTAATTCATGTCTTTATCATACAGAAAGAGGCCATCGCGCCAACGATGACCCCTTTAGGTTTTATGCACGACGGCTACAGCTAGAAAGCAAGCCGCCAAATTTTTCTTAAATTAATGGAGTCTAAAATGACCCAATTTAATTATAGTCCGAGGTTAAGCTCCTTGGAAACCCTATGCCTTCTAAATGAAGTAAATGCGTTTGTAGTGGTCTGTGATGTTTCCTCTAGTTACTTATGAGGATAAACAATGACACTAAGAATAAAGGCCACACGCGAAGAATTTCAGGCAGCTTGTGCTAATGGTTGTGTCTACGGTGAGATTAAAGGGAAACGGGGTCTTTATGCTTATGCCGAGTTAGGATCGGAACAAGAATACATCCAATCACCAAAAGATAATCCGATTACGGACTACAGAATTTTTACAGGTTGTGATGTTTACTTTGCTAAAACTCAAGAGCAACTAGCTAATGGCGATTTTGAAGCAGAATATTTGCCTAACGTAACGATAATTATTTACTGCTAACAGAGGCTGTAGCATTATCTACTGGGGGTCTACGCAGTTTCTTGCGACGAATCTCAATACGCTCTTGATTTTTATAAAGGTAATCTTCTAGCTCTTCTAGACTAACCTCTACAGTCTCTCCGCCTTTTAGATAAACAGTAGGCATAATGTGTCTCCAATAGCCTCACCCTTATTTTATTCATGTTTAGTGTTGTATGCAAGAAAGTGTTTGACAGAAAGAGGTATTTTTCTGAGGGCAATCCGCGCAGCGCGAGCACTCTAATTCATATTTCTATTCTGCAACGCTAGATTTTGAATTTTTAATTTTGAATTCTTTGAAAATTCTTTCTGGTGTCATGGGGAGTTGGCGAATTCTGCATCCTGTGGCGTGGGCGATCGCATTGGCAATGGCTGGGGCTGTACAATTGGTGGTAATTTCTCCCACACCTTTTGCACCAAATGGCCCGTAAGGATCGGCGGCTTCGACTAAAATTACTTCCATTGGTGGCATATCTGCGGCGGTGGGGATGCGATACTGGCGCAATGTGGGGTTAAGAATTTGTCCTTGTTCGTTAAATAATAATTCTTCGGTTAACGCATAGCCAATTCCCATTGCTATACCACCGGTTGCTTGTCCGTAGCACATACGCGGATTTATGGCTTTACCTAAATCAATGGCTTGTACGCATCGTAAAACTTGAACTTTGCCTGTTTCAATATCAACTTCTACTTCTACACCTTGTACAGCAAAAGTTAAAGTTGATTCATCTGCTGTATAAGTAACTTCAACGCTGGTTTCATTTGTAGAAAGAAGTTTTTCGGCTGCTAGCTTAACAGCTTGTCCAGAAATATAAACTGTTGCAGAAGCATAAGAACCTGCATCAAAAGGTGTTTCTTGGGTATCACCGGAAATGATATGAATATCGGCAAAGCTGACATTTAAAACTTCTGCCGCTATTTGGCGTAATGTTGTATCTGAACCTGTACCAACATCGACGCTACCTGTTCTTAATTCATATTTGCCATCAGGTAACAAAGATAATTTCACACTTGCAACGTGGATTTTACATAAACCACTTCCTTGCATAGAAACGGCAAAACCGACACTACGACGGCGCGAACCTTCTATGATTGCTGGTGTGTTAGCAACATACCCTAGTGATTGGATAACTTTTTCCCAGCATTCTTGAACTGCGTAGCTACCAATTAAGTTAAAGTGGCTATCAGCGTTGCCTAAATTAATGATATCTCCAGCACGAATTAAGTTTTTACAACGCATCTCTACGCGGTCAATATTTAATTTTTGGGCAATTTCATCGATTTGACATTCCATTGCAAAGGTGCCTTGAGTTGCACCATAACCGCGAAATGCACCCGCAGTCATTGTATTTGTATAAACGGCAAAACCTTGAAATCTTTTATTGGCACAACGATATAAACCTAAAGGTATATAACCTGATAAAAATACCACTGTTTGTCCATGATTGCCATAAGCACCTGTATTGCCAATTACTTCCATATCTTGGGCAACAATTGTACCATCTGCTTTCACGCCAGTTTTAATTTTAATTTTCATCGCATGGCGGCTATTAGTGGCAGTAAATTCTTCTTTTCTCGTAAATTCCCACTGTACGGGTTTACCTGTGCGTAAAGTTGCTAATACACACAAATCTTCTGATAAAATTTCTTGTTTATTCCCAAAGCCACCACCCAGATGTGCTTTATAAACTCGGATTTTATCTTTAGGTAAGTTGAATATTTGCGAGAGTAACCTTTGACAGTGAAATGGTACTTGAGTACTGGAACGCACAACTAAAGTACCATCAGCTTCTAACCAAGTAATAGTTACGTGAGGTTCCAGGTGGACGTGTTGAACTGCTGGTAAATTATAGATATTTTCGACAATTAAAGCTGCTTGTTTAAATCCCTGTTCTACATCACCAGATTCGAGAAATATTTTGCCAGAAATGTTGCGATCTCTATCAGGTATTTGGGTTGATTCTGGTTCATCGTGAATCACGACTCCACCGTTCATTGCTTGCTCAGGGTCGAGAATGTGGGGTAAGATTTCGTAATCGACGGCAATTAATTCACAAGCTTCTTCAGCAATACTGGGTGATTCTGCAACCACAGCTGCCACGCGATCGCCTACAAATCTTACTTTATTATCTAATAAGTAACGATCTAGCGGATCGGGTACTGGTTCAGCATGACCGGCGGTGGTGTAAGGTATTCTGGGGACATCTTCGTGGGTGAAAATCGCCACTACACCAGGAAGTGCTTTCGCTTTTGCAGTATCGATGTTGCGGATACGAGCATGAGCATAAGGCGATCGCAGTACTTTAAGATGTAGTAACCCAGGTGGTGCAATATCTGCTGTATATGATGCTTTCCCCGTGACAATTGCTGTACCATCTTGTTTGGGAATGCTTTTTCCCACAGACTCTACAGAATTGCAAACACTAATATTACATCTGTTTTCATCCGTGTTCATCGGCGGTTGATAATATTGCAGAATACTCTCAACAATCGCCTGATAACCTGTACATCTACAGAGATTACCTTTTAAAGCCAACCGTAATTCATCTTCTGATAACTCCGGTAACTTAGCCGCACTCATAATCATCCCAGGAGTGCAGAAACCACATTGAAAACCCTGCGCAGTCAAAAATGCTTGTTGTATTGGTGCAAGTTCTCCATTTTGCGAAATTCCTTCAATTGTCGTTACCGATTTATTAGCAATTCGCATCGCAGGGTAAATACAACTGTGAATTGGTGTGTCATTTACCCAAACAGTACAAGCGCCACAATCACCAGAATCGCAAACACGATGTACGCCAAAATAGCCTAATTGACGTAATAAACTTAACAGGCTGCTTCCCGGCTGACAAATTTCTGTGTAAGTTTGATTATTAACATGAAATTTTAACGGTTCTAGCATATTAAATTTTAAATTATTATAGTGAGCGCTTGATTAAAACTGCTGTCATTTCCTGGCGATATTTAGCACTAGCTCTAGCATCTTCGATAAAAGTTACTCTTTCTAAAAGAGTAATATATTGTCTTTCCAAAAATTCTATATTATCAACTTCTAGCAAGCGGGGTGCAGCAACACTCGCCGCAATTACACAACGGACTTGTTGATGATTCTTAGCAGTGACAACAATTGCCAAAGCCGGATCGGTTGCGGCTATACTCAAGCGTTGATAATTAACTTGCCATTTTAAATTAGGTAATGGAATTAAAACCCGCCTGAGAATTTCTCCTGGTTGTAAAATTGTTTGGCGAGAACCAATTTGAAAGTCTTTGGCTGCAACTTGATGTGACTCTCTCCGCAAATTCAAAATTTCGTAACTTGCATTTAAAGCTATCATTAAAGGTGCTAAAGTTCCCACCGATAAAGCTAAACAAATATTTCCGCCGACAGTCGCCACATTAATTACTTTTAATGAAGCTACTAGTGCAGAAACAGCACTTTTTAACCCCTCAACTGCTGTCCATTCTCCTAACCAAGGATATTCTAATAATTTAATTAACGGACAGGTCGCCCCAATAATTAAAGAATCTCCTTGAACTTCAATCTCTGACCATCCTAAACGCTGTATATCTACTAGAACTTTTAGCTGTGGTTGCGGTTCCGAAAATAGCCACGTTCCCCCCGCCAACCAAGCCCAATCATGACTCCAGTTATTAATATTTTCAACATCATCAGGACTTAAATAAGTTTGAATATTTGGCAAATCCATTGATTTACCTAGATAAATAATTTGAAAGTTAAATGCTTAGTACAAGATTTCCCAAGAAAAACTCTGTATTACTCCGCACTGACTCTGCGTTCCTTTGCGTTTAAAAAAGCTAGAAATGCAAAGCTGTACTTCGCTTGCCAATTACGATAGCACAAGATTATTTGAAAAATGAAATATGACGCATAAGGTATCCTAAGTTTTTCAAAGTTAAAGGCAGGTTGCAAATTAAACCTGAGATAATGTGCATTTGCGTATAGTTGCTTCAGCATATTCAAGATTATCTAAGAAAAGTATATGGTTAGCGATTCCACAAGAAATCCCATTGTCCTGATTCATGGCTACTCTGCTTCAGGCGAATCTTTTAAAGTGTGGGAACAGAGGCTAGAAGCACGTGGCTATGATGTTTCGACTATCCATATTTGTAGTTATGTAACGCTAACTAACGAAGTAACAATCAAAGATATCGCCGAAGGCTTCGATCGCGCATTATCTATAGATGCTGGTTTAGGGCCCGATCAAGAGTTTGATGCGATCGTTCATTCAACTGGAATGCTAGTAATTCGTTCTTGGTTGACTACCTACTCCAGTAAGCGACGCAATCGACTCAAACACTTGATTGGACTAGCACCTGCAACTTTCGGTTCTCCCTTAGCTCATAAGGGACGCAGTTGGCTAGGTGCAATGTTCAAGGGAAATAAAGAATTTGGCCCCGACTTTCTAGAAGCAGGAGATCAGGTGCTGGATGGCTTGGAATTAGGAAGCAGATTTACTTGGGATCTAGCACACAAAGACTTATTTAGCAGTGAAACATTCTATGGGACGAAAACCGATACGCCTTACGTCTTCACCTTCTGTGGTACAAACCCATATAGCGGACTAGCTAAATTTGTCAGCGATCCTGGTACTGATGGTACTGTGCGTTGGGCAGGATGTGCTTTAAATACCCGCAAAATAGTACTTGACCTCACAAAGCAGCCGCAGCAGGGTCAGCGAATCGATTTTGATGGTTCCAGCAACAATGGTATCGCGCCCACAGTACTGGTGAAGGGGTTAAACCACAACACAATTATGAGCAATCCTAGCACTGAACTGGTGGATGCGGTCTGTGAAGCGCTGCAATTCTCCGCCGAACAGAACATTCAGGATTGGTATAAAAAAACTAGCGATCAACTCACACCGAAGGATATTAACCCTTGGCAACAGTTTATCGTTCGTGCAGTGGACGAACGCGACGATCCTATTCCTGACTACTACCTTCAGATATTTACCCAAGGTAATGATGAATTCCAAGGAATTGAGAATTTTGGTGTAAACGTGCATACATATAGTGGTGATAAAAGCCTCCGCTGTTTCTACGTCAACCTGAATGGTATTCTGAATCCACATAATTTACTGCAACCAACGGATATGCCAAATTTGGTAATGCGTGTAATTGCATCCTCCGGTTCGCAGTTAATCGACTACCTAGGAATCAAGAATTTCGGTGAATGGGATGCACAAATGGATATCTCATACTTACTGCGCGAGTCCAAAGTCAAGCTTTTCTGGCCGTTTACAACTACCCTCATTGAGTTGAGACTAAATCGGGAACCTCGCAAAGAGGTGGCACAGTTCTTACAAAGGCTCAGGGCTAATGAAATATAAGCAGTTTCTTCACTACTTTTAGCCCAACCATTTACTAATCACTCAACGAAAGTTGTAAATAATTTATCTATTTTTTTAGGGTGATTTTAAGACTTTGTTCAGATGTTTTTCTCTTTTCCAGATCCTAGAATCCAGGAACTATGAGGTCATATTGAAGGAAAATTGTGATGAACAAAACTTATTTCCTGAATATCAGTCTCTTGCTCGTACTCTTTGGGTTGAGTGCTGGTAACACCCACGCCCAAACCCCATCGACCACTTCATCAGATGTGCCTACAAACCTGCAAGTTCCGCCAGGCCAAAGCCTTCTGTTCAAAGCATCGGCTAAAGGTTCACAAATATATGTTTGCAAACTTAAGCCAGAGAATCTCGATGCTTTCGAGTGGACGCTGAAGGCTCCAGATGCAGTATTGTTCAATGAGCAAGGACAACCACTAGGCAAACATTATGCTGGGCCTACCTGGGAATCGAATGATGGTAGTAAAGTCATCGGTCAACTAAAAGCTAAAGCTAATGCACCGCAAACCACTACAATTCCCTGGTTGCTGTTGGAGGGGCGATCGCATCAAGGTAATGGTATCTTCAGCCAAGTAAATTGGATACAGCGTTTGCATACAGTTGGCGGTAAAGCCCCAACTCAAGGCTGCGATCGCGCCCACGCCAAACGCGAGGTTAAAGTTAATTATCAAGCGGATTACTATTTTTGGGGCGTTCCTAGCAACAAGGAGCTTAAAAGATAGAGTTTCTCTTAAGCCAACTACCTACCCCTTTTTAGTTGTTTTGGGATCAATTTAGATTGAGACGAGAGAAAATGAACTCTCGTTTTTGTAGTTACTTTTGTAAATAACGAGCGCGGAGGGATTTGAACCCCCGACCCACAGAACCGGAATCTGTTGCTCTATCCACTGAGCCACGCGCCCTTAATCTTTTGCATTATAACACATTTATCATTGGTCAAGAGTCCAGAGTCAATAGTCAAGTATTTCTTCTCCCCACACTCCCCACCCTCTCCCACACTTCCCACACTCCCAGTTAAAGATAATTAGCGGGATCTACAGGTGTACCATCACGTCGCACTTCAAAATGCAGGTGAGGCCCAGTAGATAAGCCAGATGAACCCACAGCCGCGATCGCTTGTCCGCGTTGCACACCTTGTCCGTCAGCAACATACAATTCACTGGTGTGACCGTAAAGTGTGGTAATACCTCCGCCGTGGTCGATAATTACAGCTTTACCATAACCACCATACCAGCCAGCAAAAATTACTGTTCCTGAATCTGCTGCCCGAATTGTACTACCATAACTAGCGGCAAAATCGAGTCCAGCATGAAAGCGACGATAGCCAAGAATCGGGTGTATTCGCCAACCGAAAGGACTGCTGGTAGGTGCATCGCTAGGAAATGCGAACATTCCAGTTCCGCGAATGAGAATGTTTTTACTGCTGCTGTTGGTTTTCGCTTGCGCCTCTGCTACCTTTTGTTGAATTAAGGCTTCTAAATTTTTGGAATCTTGCTCTAATTGGTTTTGCGCAGCTTCTAAGGCCAAGCGATCGCTATTGAGGCGTTGAATCAATTCTGATTGCAACTGCGCTTGGACTTGATAATCAGATTTCTGCGCTAGTAATTGCTGCCTAATCAAAGCAATTTCGTTTTTTTGCTGCTCTACTGCGGTTTTTTGTTGGATAATCGAGTTTGCTTGCTGATTGAGTTTGACTAAAATTTGCTGGTCTGCTTGGTAGACTAACTTTAACTGATGACGGCGGCTGATAAAATCACTGATATTTTCGCTTTGCAGCAAAACTCCCCATCCTTGACTTGTAGGCGATCGCTGAAGGAACCGCAACCTAGCAACAGTTGCTACTTGGCGTTCTTCATAGGAACGTTCCGCGACTGCTAAATTAGCCTCTAACTGCTGGAGACGTTCAGCAGCCAGTTTTAATTGCAATTCACTATGTTGAATATGACTATCAGTAGTTTTGAGATTTTGCTTAATTCCTGTCAGGCGATTTTGCGCTGCATTTTGCAGATTGTTTAAGCGATCGCGTTCCTTAACTACACTCTGTTGCTGTTGCTTTACTTGTTGTTGCTGCTGCTTGAGAGTATCAATTGATGTGTTAGTAGCTGCCTGTACTGATAATGTAGGAATAACTAGCACAAAAATTATACATAGAATCCAGCCAATTGCCAGATTCCACCAGCAAAATCTCTGCTTTGCAAAAAATGGCGCTCTCATTGAAAGTCGGCGGGAAACTTCATCTCCTTCTGGGTGGAGAGGCATACTCGCCCGCCGACTTGGGGCATTGGGGAGGGGGCATTGGTGGCTCTTTCCCATGCCCCCTGCCTCATTCCCCATGCTCAAAAACTCCATACCTTTGTGGGTGAAGTTTTTCATAGTGTGAGATTGCCAAAAGCGATCGCTCCAACCAAACACCATCAGGATTAGTTGCAAAATCCGGCTCACCTACTCAAATGCGCTATGTATCAAGTTTGTCAGCCACGTTTTAACATAAACATCCTAGTAATGTCACGATAATTCGTAATTGTTAATTCATATTTTGTAGTTAATAAGTAGAATTACGAATTACTAGTTATATGAATATACGCAAAGCAATTCTTTTAATTACTTTAGTTATTCCTGGTTTAGCAGTAGTGGGTATATCGCTTTATTGGTTTATTTTGGATTACGATGCACTAGGAAAAGCTGAGAATTACATAGAAAAGCTAGCAAAAGATGAAAAAGTAAATGATAGACAGTTAGATTATGCCTATCATCGGACTTTAGCTCATCGGATTAATGTATTTGCTGATGGGACTTGGGGATTAATCGGAGGAGTAATTACAGGACTTGGTATACATGGGTTAGCAACTATCCCAGAGCAACACAAGAGCAAACCAGATAAGTCATAACTGATTCGCTTTCCAATTTGCCAAGTCAGCCAAAGAGCGATCGCGGTAACGTCCGTAACGCTCTTGTTTATTTTTGATTTTCACACCTAGTTCGGGGAAAATGCCAAAGTTAGGTGGCATTGGTTGGAAGTGCTTGGGCGAAGCGGAACTGATAAACTCAAATAACGCTCCCATCATAGTAGTTGCTGGTAAAGTTAGAGCCTCTTTCCCTAAAGCTATTCGTGCAGCATTAATTCCTGCCAAGCAACCACCCGCTGCTGCTGCGGTGTAGCCTTCAGTCCCAATCAATTGTCCAGCAGCCAATAAGTTAGGACGCTGTTTAAATTGCAGAGTCGGATGCATCAGTTGGGGAGCATTAATAAAAGTGTTGCGGTGCATCACTCCCAACCGCACAAATTCTGCATTTTCCAAACCAGGAATTAACCGAAACACTCGCTTTTGCTCACCCCAACGCAAATTAGTTTGAAACCCTACCATATTCCACAGTTGACCGGCTTTGTCTTCTTGGCGCAACTGCACAACAGCATAAGGACGCTCTCCAGTGCGACTATCAGACAACCCTACTGGCTTAAGGGGGCCATAGCGCATTGTATCTTCTCCGCGCAGTGCTTGTTCTTCGATGGGTAGACAAGCTTCAAAAAATTTTGCTGTTTCCCGTTCAAAATCCTTCAATTCTGTTTGTTCGGCTTTTTTCAGTTCTTCCCAGAAGTGCAGGTATTGCTCCTTATTCATGGGACAGTTGAGATAAGCAGCTTCGCCTTTGTCATAGCGAGAAGCCATAAAGGCAATATCGCGGTTAATCGATTCTCCGACAACGATAGGGCTAGCAGCGTCGAAAAAGCTCAGGTATTCCATCCCTGTTAAACGGCGGATATCTTCAGCTAAGTCAGGACTAGTTAAGGGGCCAGTTGCCAAAACTACTATACCTTCAGGAATTGCGGGGACTTCACCGCGGCGGAATTCAACTAAAGGATGGTGAGATAGAGTTTCCGTTAACTCTTGGCTAAATTGTCCTCTATCTACAGCTAAAGCCCCACCAGCCGGAACCGCGTGTTCATCGGCTTTGGCAATGACAATTGAATTAAGCTGCCTGAGTTCTTCGTGTAATAATCCAGTAGCGCGATCGCTCGCCATTGCACCAAAGGAATTACTACACACTAATTCTGCCAGATGTTCTGTATGATGAGCAGGACTAAAGCGATTTGGACGCATTTCATGCAAAATTACCGGCACTCCAGCCTGCGCTATTTGCCAAGCTGCTTCTGTTCCAGCTAGTCCACCTCCAATCACTTGTATCGGTTGTTGAGTCATAGTTAAATTATGAATTCCTGCTTCAGTTCAAGATTATTTGCTGGGAATATCTGTATATTCATCATATCGTCCTGACTCAATTCGATAACTGCCAGTTTGGGAGTCACAATTGCCATTTCGGAGTACTCAAATATCGTTTTGGAGTACCCAAATATCGTTTTGGAGTACTCAAATATCGTTTTGGAGTACTCAAATACAGCCAATTGCAGGTAAATGAGGTACACTAATATTGAGAGAATGAACGGGTA
>JAVRCV020000025.1:0-225452 GCA_034530615.2 Aulosira sp. ZfuVER01 | reverse complement strand
GCGATCGCATTGCATCGCCCCGTTATATTAATGCATCGGTCTGCGATCGCATTGCCTTGTTATATTAATGCATCGCCCTGCGATCGCATTGCATCGCCCCGTTATATTAATGCATCGGTCTGCGATCGCATTGCATCGCCTCGTTATGTTAATGCATCGCTCTGCA
This sequence comes from Aulosira sp. ZfuVER01, assembly GCA_034530615.2. GTDB lineage: Bacteria > Cyanobacteriota > Cyanobacteriia > Cyanobacteriales > Nostocaceae > Aulosira. The sequence continues at coordinate 225,286 of JAVRCV020000025.1, read as the reverse complement.
ATCGAATTGCATCGCCTTGTTATGTTAATGCATCGGTTTGCGATCGCATTGCATTGCCTTGTTATATTAATGCATCGGTCTGCAATTGAGTTGCATCGCCTTGTTATGTTAATGCATCGCCCTGCAATTGAATTGCATTGTCATTCGATGCGATCGCATCTAATTTTTTTGTAAAAACTTACAGCAGCACTATTCATCTTTGATGCAACCTTAAACTAAATTCCAGCTATCCTAGTATATCTTTTGACAATATTTATCTCTGTACACTGCATTGATGTGTTACTAATGTTGCTGTACATAATTAATACCTAGACTATGAAGAATAAAACCGCAAAAAGCGATTTTTTCACATATCTAAAACCTAAATTTAAGTTTTACAGTTTAATCTGCTTGCTGAGTGTGGTTCTATTATCTGAGTCAGTGAAGGCAAAAGCCACGTTAAAACAGACACAAATTGCACAGCAGTCAACTACAAACCAGCAAGATGCAACTCAAAGTCCAGCAGCAAAAGCCTATGAAGAAGGGATGGCACTTTTTAAACAAGGTACAGCAGAATCACTTAAGCAGGCGATAGAAAAATGGCAACAAGCGTTAACATTGTGGCAAAAAGCAGGGGATCAAAAATGGCAAGCTACTACGTTGAATAATATCGGTGCAGTTTACGACGACTTAGGGGAAAAGCAAAAAGCTTTGGAATATTACAACAGTGCGCTCACACTGCGGCGTGCGGTGGGCGACAAGGGTGGCGAAGCTAATTCTTTAACCAATATCGGCGGGGTCTACTTAGATTTAGGGGAAAAGCAAAAAGCTTTAGAATATTTCAACAATGCACTCCCACTACGGCGTGCGGTGGGTGACAAGGATGGCGAAGCTCTTACTCTCAATAATATCGGCGCACTTTACGACAATTCGGGGGAAGAGCAAAAAGCTTTGGAATATTACAACAATGCACTCTCACTGCGGCGTGCGATCGGCAAAAAGAGAGGGGAAGCTAATACCTTAACTAATATCGCAGGAGTTTACGACGATTTAGGGGAAAAGCAAAAAGCTTTGGAATATTACAATAATGCACTCTCACTGCGGCGTGCGATGGGCGACAAGAGAGGGGAAGCTAGTACCTTAACTCACATCGGCGGAGTTTACAACAATTTAGGGGAAAAACAAAAAGCTTTGGAATATTTCAACTCTGCTCTTCCACTGGTGCGTACATTTGGTGACAAGGAAGGGGAAGCTGATACCTTAACTAATATCGGGCAAATTTACTCAAATTTAGGAGAAAAGCAAAAAGCTTTGGAATATTTCAACATTGCTCTTCCAATGTATCGTGCGGTGGGCGACAGGCGTGGAGAAGCTCTTACTCTCAATAATATCGGTACAGTTTACTCCGATTTAGGGGAAAAGCAAAAAGCTTTGGAATATTTCAACAACACACTTTCACTGCGGCGTGCAGTCGGTGATAGACGTGGGGAGGCTAATACATTAACTTATATCGGCTTAGTTTACTCAGATTTAGGAGAAAAGCAAAAAGCTTTGGAATATTTCAACTCTGCTCTCCCAATCGTGCGTGCAGTGAGCGACAAGGGTGGCGAGGCTAATATCTCAACTAATATCGGGCTAGTTTACAACGACTTATGGGAAAAGCAAAAAGCTTTAGAATATTTCAACTCTGCTCTCCCAATCCAGCGTGCGGTGAGCGACAAGGGTGGAGAAGCTGTTACCTTAGCTAATATCGGGATAGTTTACGCAGATTTATGGGAAAAGCAAAAAGCTTTAGAATATTTTAACAATGCACTCTCACTACTGCGGACAGTAGGTGACAAACTTGGGGAAGCTGCCACTTTGAATAATATCGGTGCAGTTTACAACAAGTTAGAAGAAAAGCAGAAAGCTTTGGAATATTACAACAGCGCACTCTCACTCCGACGTGCAGTGGGCGATAGACGTGGCGAAGCTTCTACGTTGAGTAACATCGGGGGAGTTTACGACGATTTAGGGGAAAAACAGAAAGCTTTGGAATATTACAATAGTGCACTGCCACTGCGGCGTGCAGTAGGTGACAGAAGTGGCGAAGCTTCTACGTTGAGTAACATCGGGGGAGTTTACGACGATTTAGGGGAAAAACAGAAAGCTTTGGAATATTACAATAGTGCACTGCCACTGCGGCGTGCGGTGGGCGATAGACGTGGCGAAGCTACTACCTTGACTGCTCTCGGCTATGTTTACGACACTTTAGGGAAAAAGCAGAAAGCTTTGGAATGTTACAACTCTGCATTGCCACTGCGGCGTGCGGTGGGCGATAGAGGTGGCGAAGCTACTACGTTGAATAATCTCGGCTATCTTTACGAAGGTTTAGGGGAAAAGCAAAAAGCTTTGGAATATTACAACAGTGCACTTTTACTGCATCGTGCTGTGGGTGACAGGGGTGGCGAAACTAGTACTCTTAGTAATATCGCTTTCTTAGAACGCAGTCGTGGTAACTTGCAAGCAGCCCACACCAATGTAGAAGCAGCTATCAAAATTATCGAAGAATTACGCACCAAAATTGACAGCAAAGAACTCCGCAGTTCTTATTTCGCCACCAAGCAGAATCTTTACAAATTCTACATCGACTTGCTGATGGAACTGCACAAAAAAGATCCATTACAAGGATACGATGCATTAGCTTTGCACTACAGCGAACGCTCCCGCGCCCGCAGCCTCATAGAATTGTTAAACGAAGCTCATGCCAAAATTTTTAAAGGTGCAAACCCACAATTAGTAGCACAAGAACGTAATTTCCGACAGCAAATTGATGCTAAAGATACCCTGCGGCGCAATTTACAAACATCAGCAAGTAATAACGCTCCAAAAACTCAAGAATCTATTCAAAAACTAACTACAGAAATTACAAATCTCCTGGCACAATACCAAGAAATACAAGCAAAAATTCGTACTAGCAACCCAGTATATGCAAAATTGACAAACCCAGATCCGGAAAAGGACATTCTCAAATTACCCCAAATTCAGCAACAACTCGATAAAGACACCCTACTGTTGCAGTATTCCTTGGGAAATGAACATAGTTATTTGTGGGCTGTCACTCCCACATCGATGCAAGCTTACACACTCCCGCCACGCAAAGAGATAGAAGAAGTTGCCACAAAATTTCATTCAAGCTTGCAAGCAGGAACAGCTAGCGATTTATCCATCTCAAGGGCAAAAAAACTTACTCAACTCATCCTTGCACCTGTTGCCGATCAACTAGCCCGAAAGCGTTTAGTAATTGTTGCTGATGGTGCGTTGCAAACCATTCCTTTTGCAGCGTTGGCTGATGTAAGTGCAAATAAATACCAACCATTAATGGTAAATCATGAAATTGTTAATTTACCCTCAGCCTCAACTATTGCCTTTCAACGCCAACAAATCGCCAAACGCCAACCAGCAGCGAAAGCTTTAGCTATCCTCGCCGATCCAGTATATAGTGCTACTGATGAGCGAGTCACAGCTAAACCCGAAAAATCCTCACTTGGCTCTAACCTTGAACTCGAACGTTCTGCACTGGAGCGTTCCGCCAGGAGCTTGAAACGCAATGGTTGGGATAGGTTAAAAAATACTGCAATAGAAGCCAAAGAAATATTAAAACTGATACCAGCAGCCAGCCGCTTAGAAGCTTTAAATTTTGATGCTAACTACAATACCGCAACTAGTAGCGCCTTAAGTCAATTCCGCATTTTACATTTTGCTACTCACGGTTTTGTCAATTCTGACCAACCAGAGCTATCAGGGATTGTACTGTCATTAGTTGATAAACAAGGCAATCCCATCAGTGGCTACTTGCGCTTGGAAGATTTGTTTAATCAAGATTACCCAGCCGAGTTAATTGTCTTGAGTGCTTGCGAAACTGGACTGGGTAAAAACGTCAACGGTGAAGGATTAGTCGGATTGACACGCGGGTTAATGTATGCAGGCGCAGCGCGGGTTGTGGTGTCACTGTGGCAAGTTAGCGACGAAGGTACATCAGTATTGATGCAGGAATTTTACAAACAGATGTTACAGAAAGGTAAAACTCCTGCTGAGGCGTTGCGTGCAGCGCAAAGCAAGTTATGGCAAGAGGGGCGCAGTCCTTATGAATGGGCAGCTTTCACTATACAGGGAGAATGGCGGTAGGGAAGACGCGGGAACATTGTATGCGATCGCATTGCCTTGTTATATTAATGCATCGCCCCGTTATGCCATAACGTCGGCTTGTTATATTAATGCATCGCCCTGCAATCGAATTGCATTGCCTCGTTATATTAATGCATCGACCTGCGATCGCATTGCATCGCCTCGTTATATTAACGCATCGACCTGCGATCGCATTGCATCACCTCGTTATATTAATGCATCGCCCTGCGATCGCATTGCATGGGGTGAAAATGCACAGGAGTGCGATCAAACCTCAATCCCCCTTGTCCTCCTTGTCCCTTCCCTCATCCCTCCTGCCGCCTTCCCCTAATCCAACTCTCGCCGCCCTTCCAAAGCCCTTGCCAAAGTCACCTCATCAGCGTACTCCAAATCTCCACCCACAGGTAAACCAAAAGCAATCCGCGTCACCTTGGTAAATGGTTTTAATAGCTGACCAATATATAATGTCGTGGTTTCCCCTTCGACACTGGGACTAATTGCCAAAATCACTTCCTGGGGTTTTTGTTGACTCACCCGCCGCACTAAAGCTTGGACAGTCAACTGTTCTGGGCCAATACCATCCATTGGTGAAATCACCCCACCCAAAACGTGATACTTACCTTTGAACTCGCGGGTTTTTTCCAGTGCAATCACATCACGCGAATCTGCCACCACACAGATAGTATTGGCATCACGGCTAGGATTGCGGCAGATTTCACAAACTGGTTCCGCAGATAAATGAAAGCAGACAGAACACAAGCCCACCTGTTTTTTAGCATCAATCAGAGCTTGTGCCAAAGCCTCTACTTCCGTTTCTGGTCGCTTCAAAATATGCAAAGCCAATCGCTGGGCTGACTTCGGCCCAACTCCCGGGAGGCGTTGCAATTGCTCAATTAACCGTGCTAAAGGACGTGCGTAAACCGTGGCCTTATCTCCAGAATGTTTTACCTTAACTATGATGACATTCTTACAACATTTTGGGGCTGAAGTCTGAAATTACGTCTCGAACAATTTGGTTCGTAGTTGCGCTTTAGCGCCGCTTCATCCCAAAACTATACGTCAGCCTATTTCAATCTGAGTTTTGACACTACTGACAACAAAACTAGTGTCTGAGACTTTCCCAAAATTGCGATCGCGCTTTAGCGGTTGATTTTAACTACAAGTTGTGGACAAAAGATTTATTGAAATTCAATCTGAGGTGGAATAATTAAGCAATGGATTGTGAAGGCGCTAAAGCGCTACTACAAGCCTAATTAGGAACGAGGAGATGGATTACTATAAATCATCCCATCCTTTACCATAATCTCTTAGAGGATATTCAATCCAACAACTGCGTAACCAATCTCTCCCATAATTTTCTAAATACCAATGAACACTAGATTCAGTCCAATCATAGGGAGATTTTGCACAATTATGTTTAACAGGATTGTAATGAATATAATTCAAAGTTGTATAGTAATGTCGCTCCGAACGAATTGCTCTGTCACTAAAGGAACACCAAAGTTTACCAGTTAGGTTATCTTCCAGGTTCCATTGTCTGGCAATTGAACCATGAATTGAACGCAAAATTTTACTTAAAATTTTGAAGTATACATTTTTGAGCAATAAATGATAGTGATTTGTTAGTACTATCCAGGCAAGTATTTCTATGTCTTGATATGTGAATTGTTCAAATAATTGATTTAATAATTGCTGACGACGTTCTTTGCTCGTTATTCGATATTTATGTTCGTAACAAGTTGCAGTAATCAAATAAAATGTACTGTTTTCTATGGGATGTGGCGGTGAATGAGGGGGATAACCTTTAGCTAATCTTTCTTGGACAAGAACTATTTTTTGTTCTTAGGTAAGTTGTCGGTATTTGTACATAAATCTTTGTTGGATGTTTTAGCGCTAAAGCGCAACTACGAGCCTCATCTATCAAAGAAAAGTTCTAGAATTTATAGAGACAATCGTAGTCTACAAGTTTCCTAATTTAAGCCGCGAGGAAATACCAGAATTATTAGCATTAGATACAGAAATAATTAGAAAAGCTTTGCGAAATTAATGTCATAAACTAGCGATCGCAGTCTATATCAGGTTGGATCTTCCTCATACATAGTTTTATAAAGATTATTTGCTGTTTGTTTATCTGCGATCGCTCCTTGAGTATCTCCTATATGATGACGGACTTGACTGCGCAAAACATAAGCCTGAGGGTTTTTCGGATTTAGCTTGATTACATAGTTAGCATCAGCGATCGCGCCTTTGTAATCTTGGAGCTTTTGACGCACATATCCACGAGAGATGTAAGCCCATGTATCTTGAGCATTCAATTTAATTATTTCGTTGTAGTCTGCGATCGCACCCTTGTAGTCTTGCATTTCATCACGCATTTTTGCTCTTAGCTGGTAGACATTGACATTTTTAGGCTGAAGGCTTAAGACCTGATTGTAATCTTGAATAGCGCCTTGATAATTTTTTAACCTGCGACGAAAACTGGCACGAGTCAAGCGAGATTCAATATCATTAGGTTGTAAGCGTACAACTTGGTCATAATCTGCTAGCGCTCCTTGATAATCGCGTAACGTAATATAAGCCCGCGATCGCTTGATATAAGCATTAACATCATCGGGATTAGAACGTATAGCAGCAGTCGCTTCTTCAACTGCTTGTTCTCTATTTTTGATCAAACGTTCGCGTCTTTGGTGCGGATTTTCAAAGTAATAAGGTAAAACGCTGACCCAATTAGGAATAATTGCTTGGACACTACCAGCAATTCCGCCTAACAAACTCACACAGTAAACAACAACGAGAAACGCTCTAGTTGTCCATTTACCACTCAATTCGTAGTGCTTTTGAATTAACTCTTTTACTAAAGTGTATTTGGCATTGAAAGGTAAGTTTCCATAGCCGAATCGCTGCAAATATTTGAATATAGAGTGTAGAAGATTATCTTGATTTGTGGGTGGGTTTTGCCGTAGTTCTTTCTGTAATTTGGCATTAACTTTGGCACTGCGAAAGCTGTGTGGGATGCTTAAAGCTATCAAAAACACAAATAACAACATTTCTGGTCGATCTTTGCCGATCAGTCCCAAAAGAATAACGCCAATTACTTTGAATAAAACCCCAATATAAGGAAAGCGAGAAAACAGCAGTAAATCGGCAATTTGTCCGCCATCTAAGGGATATACAGGCAACAAATTGAATAAATTCAGAAAAATTAGCGTCCAACTTGCTTCCTTTACCCAACCAGGAAAGCCACTATTAACAGGTGCGAAGATTGCTAACCCAATCCCCAAAATCAAGCCTGGTAATGGGCCTGCTAGGGATATCCAAAACTTTTGCGTAAGTGTAGCGTCGTCTTTGCGGGCGGTTGCTAAAGCACCCAAAAAGGGTATGAATAAAACAGAAGTATCACGATAACCAAACAGTTTCATCGCTAATAAGTGTCCACCTTCATGAAACAGGAGTACACTGATAAAAATTCCAATGCTTTTGGCATTGAGGTAGTGAGTATAGCTAGCAACAAACAGTGCTAAACTTCCTAACAATAGCCAGGTGCGAAACTTTTTTCCTACTAAACCTTGTTGCAAATATTGCATTTGTTGAAAGCCTTCAACTTCCAGTTCTATCGGGATTTCTTTAGACATGCTGGAATCAGTTTTGGCTTTTTGTTTGCGTTGCTTAATGATATTTGCCGCTTTATTACTACCTTGGATAATTGGGTTGACTGTTTTCAGTGCTGTTAGCCAATGTAGCTGAAATAACTCTGTTCCTTTAATTGGCAATATATGCCCTGCTTTTGCTAGATAATTTACATAGTTACTTATATATATCTGTAGTGCCTTAGCAAAAGCCTCCGGTAGCAAACCAAGGGGGGTTTTGCTAGCAGTTAATTGATTAAGCTTATCTTGATGAGTCTGCCATTGCATTGATATTTGATCTGTATAAACATCTTGAATAATTGTGTTGGGAATTTCACCAATTAGAGCAAATTCTTTACCGTTAATAGTCAGTAACAATGTTTGTTCTTTAAAGAAGGTATAAAACTCTATATCAAATAAATTGACAGGCTCGACTAAACGACGCACAACTACTGTGGCATAACTTTTAAACGCCTTGTTATATAAGAGAATTTCCCAACTTGTTGGTTGATAGACTTTTACCATTGGTTGATATTGCAAATAGCTAAATGGTTGAAAGCCTAATTCTTCTAGTTCTCTAATTGGGGTTTCCAACAAATCTCTCAGGTAGCTAGGAACAGTATCAGCTTGTGTAACTTGGTATTTGGGATATTGAAATTGAGACTTACAAAGTTGTAAAAAGGTAATGAAATAGCGGATAAAAAGTAGGAAAGCGTAGATAGCGATCGGGTAAAGCAGGTATTGCATAGCAACGACAAAACCTTAACTATGCTTAGTATTCCCTGTTACTAAATAAATATTTATCTTTTGAGCAAGATAAAAAATAAAAATGGTCATAGCTTTTTATGCCATAACCATTTAAAGAAGTTTAAATCAGAAATTATATATGTGGTAAATACTGAGGATTATTAACTATATTTGTGTAATAAGTCCCCGAAATCCTGCCATTCAGAGCCATCAACAAAGCCTGTTCAAATTGGGATTATTTAATCTTCTGTAAGTCCTCAATTGTGAGATATATTTCCTCATCAGCTATCTGACTGTTGTAATCGATGTTAATTTTGGTTGGATAGCCGAGTTTGGGATGGTACTCTACAGTCAGGTTAGATGCTTTCTTGGCGATCGCATCCTGAATTATATTGAAAAGCTTGGGAATCGTATCATATTGTTGGAATAATTCTCGATCCACAGATTTACCCACCGCATCAGTAATAGAAGTCCTTTGTCCTTTACGTACTTTAACGATGATGGGGCCGCTAGCTTTGGGTGCGCAGAAGCAACTCCGGCTAAATTTATACCGATAGTTACGGATATTTTGCTTTTTCCACAACTGACGATTCACATTTAATTGCTTCAACTGTGAATTAGCAATAGTTCTTGTTTGTGCTGCTGGGATGGGAGTTTGAGATAAAACTGGTGCATTTAAACTAAGAGTCAGCAATAATCCTGCACTAATAAAGATAGGTAAGCGCATATAACTCAATGAAATACTTAAGTCATAAGAATTTGACAAATTAATTAAAGTTCCTGCTTCCTATCATGGCCAATATCCCATGTCCAAGTTAAATCAACGCCTCGGTGTAGCCTCACCAAACTTAATTACCAGCGCGATCGCAATACTGACAAGTAAAATTAATGTCATACTCAAAGCTGAACCAAACCCCCAATTTTGAGTAGCACCAAGAAACTGGTTATAAACTAACCGTGCTGCTGTCATACTAGAAGCACCACCGAGTAATTCTGGATTAACAAAGTCTCCTAACCCTGTAATGAATACCAGCATTGAACCAGCAGTTAATCCTGGCAAGATTTGCGGTACTGTAACTTTCCAAAAAGCTTGTCTAGGATTTGCTCCTAAATCGGCGGCTGCTTCTAATAAACGTGTATCTAACTTTTCTAGAGAAGCATATAAAATTAAAACCATGTAAGGAAGTAAGCTATAACTCATAGCAATCAATACAGATGGTGTCCGATTTAGTAACTCTAAAGGTTGTAAATGTAAACTTTTTAATACAGTATTTAATAAACCAGTAGGACGCAGAATGGTAATCCAAGCATAGGAGCGAAGTAATGAAGAAGTCCACAAAGGTAAAATAAAGGCTAATAATAATAAATTTCGCCAACGTTTTGGTGCTATTAGAGCAATCCAGTAGGCAACAGGGAAGCTGAAAATTAAACAAATTATTGTGGTAGTACTTGCCAGACCCAGCGAACGCAGTATTACTTGAACATAAAGCGGATCAAATATCCGCAGATAATTTTGAAATCCACTAGGATTGACTAAATCTCCGGGTCGAATATTTGGTACTAAACTCAACTCAAAAATTATCAATGTTGGTAGTACCAATAACAGTACCAACCAAATACCAGAGGGTGCCAGTAATATTAAAGGCTGGAGCCAACTGAAATTTGAATGTTGCAATTTTTGTAACTTTGCAACATCACTTCCTGAATGTATTTGATTGTCAGAAGTTTGATTAGACATAATTTTAAATTACAATATTAATTTTAAAATATTTTAATTTTTAACTGCTAGTTAATTGTGTCCAATAGCGGTCATAAACCTCATCAAATTTTCCTAAAGGACTAATACGTTCACATTTTTCTAGAATTGAATCTGGAGGAAACAAACTAGTATTTTGCTGTAAGCTGATAGGCAATTGCTCAAATCCAGAAAGATTGGGAGTAGCAATATTAAGACGTTGGCTAATTTGGGCAGCTACTTCTGGCTGTAAAACAAAGTTAATCCAAGCATAGCTGCCATCGATGTTTACAGCGGTTTTAGGAATTACAATTGTATCAGTCCACAATGAAGAACCACTCCGAGGGATTACATACTTCAATTTAGGGTTTTCTTTAGTGACTCGGATTGCATCTGCTGAATAACACATTGCTAACACTAAATCTCCTGCCAAAATTTGATTTTGCCAAGCTTCGGTGTCAAAAGCAGTAATTCCAGGTTTGAGTTCTCTCAACTTTTCGTAAGCTTGCTTAATTTGAGTTTCGTCTTGTGAATTATATGAGTAGCCTAGCATTCGCAACACTGCACCCATAACCTCACGGACATCATTGAGCAAAGTCATCCGTTTTCTCAGTTGCTCTTGATTTTGCCAGAGATAATCCCAATCTTCTGGCGCAGCTTTGAGAATTTCGGAATTATAAACTATACCTGTTGTGCCCCAATTAAAGGGTATACTGTAGCGGTTTTTGATGTCATAGGTAGGATTTTGAAACCGGGGAAATAAATTCTCCAACCCGATTAAGCGATCGTGATTTATTTCAATTAATAAATCTTTCTCTACCATCTTCTGTACCATATAGTCAGATGGATAGATAATGCTGTAATTACTACCACCGCCAGCTTGCAACTTAGCTAGCATAACATCGTTAGAATCATATACATCCGCCAGGACTTTCATCCCAGTTTGAGTACTAAAAGTTTTCAATAATTGATTGTCAGTATATTGCGTCCAAGTATATATATATAGTTGGTCGCGTTGACCAGAAGTTTTAGCATTAGCTCTGACATCAGCCAGCCTCCAGCCACACCCAGCCAAAGATAAGCTAGAAAGTGCTGTTATTCCTTGTAAAAATCTTCGTCTGTTAGTCATTTGTCATTAGTCATTTGTGATTTGTCATTTGATAGATTACCAATTGAGTTGAGATATGAGTTTAATTTTGGTGCTAGTTCATTAATGATTATTAGTATTGAATTTATCTGTTCAGTAGTTAAAAGATTACGAGTGTAAGCTCGTCTTAGCCAATGTTGAGTTTCATTTAATGAGCCTCGCGCTATCTTGATAAAACGTTTATTTTCTTGATAACTACCTCTGCCAAAGCCTTCTGCTATATTTGCTCCTATGCTATCTGCGGAACGTACAATCTGTTTACCAATTGTATCCTTGGCAAAGAAATGCCATCCGGCAACTATTTTCCAAATGTCATCTGCTAATTGTTCTGATAATTGATAAACTTGTAACTCCTGGAAACGCTTAGTCGCCATTTATTAGTTGCTAATAGTTTACATATTTTCCAGCAATTATGATTGATATTTATTTTTTGTCATTAGCTAAACACAAATGACAAATGACCAATGACTAATGACAAAAGCCTATTGACTAATAGCCAAACAATCACTTTCTGTCCACCAAGCATATATAGGTGTATTAGGGTCTGGTAAGCTACCAATGGTGTTAGGTTGCAAAACATTAATGCTAATGCCGTTGATCAATTCCACAACATAATTAACATGAGTTCCTAAATACATGATATTGACAAGCCTTCCTTCAAAGCAGTTACTTGGCAAGTTAGGCGGGTAAAGCGAGAGTTGAATTTTTTCTGGGCGGATGCTGACTACTACTGGTTCGGTTGCTTCAATAGGTGTATTTTCATTACGGTTAACGACAATTGTTAGTCCTGTTTTGGTTTGGATTTGGACGGTAGAGGCTTCTACTGCAACAATTTCACCACTAAATAAATTAGTATCACCAATAAAATCAGCAACAAAAGAAGTACGGGGAAATTCGTAAATTTGGCTGGGAGTACCAACTTGCTCAATTTTGCCTTGATTTATCACAGCGATGCGATCGCTTAAGGATAAAGCTTCTTCTTGGTCGTGAGTCACCATGATAAAGGTTAAGCCTAATTCTTTATGCAAATTGATTAACTCGACTTGCATTTCCTTACGTAGCTTTAAATCTAAGGCTCCCAAGGGTTCATCAAGTAAGAGGACGGAGGGACGGTTAACTAAAGCCCTAGCTAAAGCTACCCGTTGCTGCTGTCCCCCAGAAAGCTGATTAGGAAAGCGCGATCGCAAACTTTCCATTTTCACCAGCTTTAAAGCTTCTTTGACTCGGCGATCGATTTCTGGTTTACGAAATTTCTTTAATCGCAGTCCAAAGGCAATGTTATCCCACACATTCAAATGATTAAACAGTGCATAGCTTTGAAATACCGTATTGACAGGTCTGCGGTAAGGAGGGACATTAGTCATAGATTGACCTTGAATCAATACCTTACCAGCGTCAGCTTGTTCAAACCCCGCAATCAAACGTAATATAGTTGTCTTGCCACAACCAGAAGGACCTAGGATACTAAAAAATTCTCCTTGTCTAACTTCCAAATCTACTCCATTGACTGCCGGTTCTTGGTTAAAAAACTTGAACACATTACGCAGCTCAACATCAAGCGGCTGCAAAGCCATCATCTCCCCCTGATTCTGCGTTACAGTTTGAGCCATAATCCTCAGTAAAATGCCATGAGCTTACGTGATTGTGCCCTTTGAGGTAGTCTATTAAGCAGCCTACCCAAGCACTTTGGTTCATTGTATCCGTCAAAAACAATTGATTGGGAAGATATTCTCGTAATTATTTGACGATTCTTACTGAGTAGCCGTTTATAAGCTCGTGTATACAAGTAATACTAAATTTCGCCATCATAATCTTGTTTTATGGATTTATTACCATCAGCTCTACCAGGTAGCAAAAGAGATACACGTACAGTTGGTCGTGGTTTTCAATCAATATTTTTAATCGGATTTACATTATTGATGACGGCTGGGATTGATGCTCGTCTAGCTTATTTGCAAATTGTCGAAGGGCCAAAACTGCGTCATAGAGCCGAATCTAACCGCATTCGTATGATTGCTAAACAACCAGAACGGGGCAATATTTTCGACCGCAATGGCAAACTTTTAGCTAGTACTCGCTATCCTCATTCTGTATATTTGTGGCCAATGGCTCACACTAAGCCTTCATGGTCAGTTGTCGCACCCCGCCTGGAGAAAATTCTTAACATTAGCCAAGATGACATGGAAAAGAAACTCCAACAGGCAGGTGCTAATTCTTCTTCACTCATCCGGATTGCACGCGATATCAACGAGGCACAAATCACGGCATTAAAAGAGTATGCCAACGAACTCCCTGAGGTAGAAATTAATACGGAAGCTGTTCGCTACTATCCCCACGGCGCAGCATTAGCTCATGTACTCGGATATACAAGAGAATTAACTGCGGAACAGTTAAAAGACAGAAAGGCAGAAGGCTACAGGCTGGGAGATGTCATTGGGCAAATGGGTGTGGAAAAAGCCTATGAGAAAGCACTCAGAGGCGAATGGGGTGGTCAGCAGGTAGAAGTAGATGGTGCTGGTCGTCCCATCCGGGTTTTAGGAGAAAAGCAGGCCAAAGCTGGTAACGATTTGCACTTGACCATAGATTTAAATTTGCAAAAAGCAGCAGACAACGCTTTAGGGAAATTTCAAGGTGCAGTTGTAGCAATTGATCCCAATACTGGCTCTGTCTTAGCAATGGCCTCTCACCCTACATTTGACCCGAATATTTTTTCCAAGCAAAAACTCTCTCAAAAGGATTGGGAAACTGTACAAGGTAAAGATCATCCCTTAGTCAATCGCTCTTTAAGTGCCTTTCCACCAGCTAGTACCTTCAAAATTATTACCGCGTCAGCCGGCTTGGAAACAGGAAAGTTTTCGCCTGACACAGTATTACAAACCTTCGGTTCCTTGACTGTAGGTGGCGTAACCTTTGGTGAATGGAACCACGCCGGATTCGGTCCTTTGGGATTTCCAGGTGCACTCGCCATGAGTAGTGATACCTTCTTTTATCAAGTTGGTAGAAGAGTTGGCGGGCCAGATTTGATCGCCTGGAGTCGCAAATATGGGTTTGGTCAAAAAACTGGGATTGAGTTTGCCAACGAAGAATCAAAAGGTTTAGTACCAGATGAAAATTGGAAGCAGAAAACCTGGAAAATACCTTGGACTGTAGGTGACACTATCAATATGTCAATTGGTCAAGGTGCTTTACAGGTGACACCTCTGCAATCAGCAATTATGTTTTCTGTCCCTGCTAACGGCGGCTATCGAGTCAAGCCGCATTTGCTCAAAGACCATGAAGAAGCAAAAAGCTGGCGAGTTTCATTAAATATGAAGCCAACAACCATCAAAGTTCTCCGGGACGGATTGCGGAAGGTGGTAAGTGATGGTACAGGTAAGCGGTTGAATGTGCCAACAATTGCCCCAGCCTCAGGCAAAAGTGGTACTGCTGAAGCCGGTGCTGGTCGCCCAAATCACACTTGGTTTGGCGCTTATGCACCCAGCGATAAGCCAGAAATTGTTGTGGTAGCCTTTGGTGAAAACTCTGGGGATCACGGTGGTACTGTTTGTGGCCCAATGGCGTTACAAGTGCTAGAAGCTTATTTTCAACATAAGTATCCAGGCAAGTATCAAAAACCTGAATCTGAAGGTAAGAATCAGAATGCTGGAGGTAGCACTGGAGACTAATATGTCAATGGTCATTGGTTCAAAAATTCTAGACTTTTGAATTTTGACTTTTGAGGATAAAGGCTGAAGTGCATAGCTAGTACTTCATCCTTTATACTTTTCCCAGTGAAATAGTATTTAATGCCGGGTACAGACTCAGCATAATTGTATACGCATAATATTAATTTTGCAGTACTTATTGTTTTATGGCATTATTGCAACCAAATCCATTTGGCAATCAGAAAAATACACGTACAGTTGGCAGAAGCTTTCAGGCAATATTTCTGATTGTATTTACTCTATTAACGACAAGTGCCATAGGTGCGCGTTTGGCATACTTGCAAATCGTTGAAGGTCCAAATCACCGCAAGCGAGCCGAGTCCAACCGCATTAGAATGATCCCCAAACAGCCAGAAAGGGGTAATATTTTTGACCGCAATGGCAAACTTTTAGCTAGTACTCGCTATCCGCGTTCTGTATATTTATGGCCAATGGCTCACACCAAACCTTCTTGGCCAGTGGTGGGTGCGCGTCTCTCCAAAATTCTGGAAATTCCTCAAGCAGAAATTGAGAAAAAGCTAGAAGAAGCAGGTAGGAATTCTTCATCGCTGATTAGAATTGCGCGGGATCTCAATGAAGCTGAAATTACCGCATTAAAAGAGTATCAAAGCGAACTAACAGATGTAGAAATCCATCTGGAAGCTGTGCGTTATTATCCCCACGGCAAGGAAGTAGCTCATGTACTGGGCTATACTCGTGAACTGACACCCGAACAGTTAAAAGATAAGAAGCAAGATGGCTATCGCTTGGGAGATGTCATCGGTCAAATGGGGATCGAAAAAGCTTATGAGAAAACACTTAGAGGCGAATGGGGCGGTCAACAGGTAGAAGTGGATGGTGCTGGGCGACCACTGCGGGTTTTAGGAGAAAAACAAGCAAAGGCTGGTAACGATTTGCACTTGACCATAGATTTGGACATGCAACGGACAGCGGAAAAAGCTTTGGGTAATCGCAATGGTGCGATCGTGGCACTCGATCCCAACAACGGTGCTGTCTTAGCAATGGTGTCTCACCCTACCTTCGATCCCAATATTTTCTCCAAGCAGAAACTCTCGCAAAAAGATTGGGAAACGGTACAAGGTGCAGAACATCCCTTGGTCAATCGCGCCCTCAGCGCTTTTCCCCCTGCTAGTACCTTCAAAATTGTCACCACAACAGCAGGGTTGGAATCGGGTAAATTTTCTCCCAGCACAGTCCTACAAACCTACGGTTCCTTGAATATTGGTGGTACTACTTTTGGTGAATGGAACCACGCCGGCTTCGGGCCTTTGGGTTTTGTTGGAGCATTACAGTGGAGTAGTGATACCTTCTTCTATCAAATTGGGAGGGCAGTTGGTGGCCCGACTTTAATTGAATGGACTCGTAAGTATGGATTTGGGCAAAAAACAGGCTTTGAGTTTGCTTCTGAAGAAACTAAAGGTTTAGTTCCCGATGAAACATGGAAGCGGAAAGTGTGGAAAATGCCTTGGACTGTAGGCGACAGTATCAATATGTCAATTGGTCAAGGTGCTTTACAAACCACACCCCTACAAGTTGCGATTATGTTTGCTGTGCCCGCTAATGGTGGCTATCGAGTTCAGCCACATTTACTCAAAGATCATGAAGAGGCAAAAAATTGGCGTTCATCATTAGATATGAAACCGACAACTATTAAGGTTCTGCGGGAAGGACTGCGGAAGGTGGTAGCTGAAGGTACAGGTAAAGCGTTGAATCAACAGACAATTCCCCCTGTATCTGGTAAGAGTGGCACAGCCGAAGCCTGGAACCGGGGTGTGAAACAAAATCACGCTTGGTTTGGTGCTTATGCCCCATCTGACAAGCCAGAGTTATTGATAGTAGCCTTTGCTGAACATTCCGGTGGCGGCGGCGGTAGCATTGCAGCCCCGATGATTTTAGAAATTATGGAAGAATATTTCCAACGGAAGTATCCAGATAGGTATAAAAAATCAGTAAAAGCAAAAACTTAAGATTTGTAGTGGTTTTTAACTCATTCCTAGAGAAATTGTGCATAGCCAAAGCTGTACCACAATATAAAGATGTATGATGATGGTCTGAGTTTGTAACAAATTGATAACAGTGCAGTCAGGAATGGATTATCGCGATGCCGGGGTTGATGTTGAGGCTGGTCGAGCCTTTGTAGATCAAATTCGCAATTTGGTTCACAGCACCTTTAGACCGGAGGTTATTGGTGGACTGGGTGGTTTTGGTGGTTGCTTCCAACTTCCAGGCGGTTTCCGGGAACCAGTATTAGTTTCCGGGACAGATGGCGTAGGTACAAAGCTAAAAATCGCTCAAATTCTCAACCGCCATGACACTGTAGGTATTGATTTAGTGGCGATGTGCGTCAATGATGTGTTGACATCTGGGGCAGAACCGTTGTTTTTCTTAGATTATTTGGCAACAGGTAAGTTGGAGAAAGAGCAACTAACTGAGGTGGTTGCGGGTATCGCCTCTGGATGTAAGCAAGCTGGTTGTGCTTTGCTAGGAGGAGAAACAGCAGAAATGCCTGGTTTCTACCAAGTGGGTGAGTATGACTTGGCTGGATTTTCGGTGGGAATTGTCGAAAAAAGCCAGATGCTAGATGGTTCCCAAGTCCAAATAGGAGATGTAGCGATCGCTCTTGCTAGTTCTGGTATACATAGTAATGGCTTGAGTTTAGTACGAAAGATTGCTAGCGATCGCGAATTCGATTGGACTGATCGCCCAGAGTTATTAGGTGGCGAAACTATCGGAGAAACTTTCCTCACACCTACACGCATTTACGTCAAACCCGTGCTAGCTGCACGTCAAGCAGGTTTAGAAATTCACGGTATGGCACACATCACAGGTGGTGGTTTGCCAGAAAATTTACCCAGATGTTTAGGAACAGGTCAAGCAATTCAAATTGATCCCAATAGTTGGGCGATCCCCCCTGTATTTCAGTGGTTGGCTGAAGCTGGAGGAGTAAGTCCAGAAGCGATGTACAACACTTTCAATATGGGTATTGGCTTTGTGCTATTAGTTCCACCCCAGCACGTAGAACAAGCAATTACCTACTTTCAATCACAAGATATTCCAGCTTTTGCGATCGGTGAAGTAATTTCTGGTTCTAATTCACTAGTGGGATTGCTGAAATAAATGCAGAAATTGATACAGGTAAATAAAGGATATTGAAGTTTGGTATGAGAAAGCACTTTACCAAGCTTAATGATGTCTAAATTATCTGCAATGAGATTTTGGCAGTATTTGTTACCTATTCTGATTATTGCAATTGAAAATACTCATGGCCGTCAGCGTTGAGATTTGCTAACGTAGTCTTAACATATTGAAAAATTTGCGGTCGAATTCGAGAAAATACCTACCAGCACTAGCTTACAGTGTTGGTGGTTTGTTATCTGGATATGTGTGGTGTGTTGGCGGATTGAGAACAATGTAATTTTTATCTCAGAGGGGGTTATGGTTGTAAATTTTGCTCGGACTTCTGCTTCTACGGAAATTTTAAAGCAAGTATTTGAGAATATTGATGCTCAAAGTTGCCCGAAAATATTCAACTTTCATATGCACACTGTCCACTCTGATGGCAGATTGCAACCACATACCTTAATGGAACAAGCGATCGCCATTGGAGTACAAGGACTGGCAATCACCGACCATCATACTATTGGTGGCTATCAAGCAGCAAAAGCTTGGTTAGAAGATTGGAAGTGGAATAATCCGGGTGTGAGCATTCCTCACCTGTGGAGTGGTGTGGAAATTAATGCCAACCTTCTGGATATTGAAGTGCATATTTTGGCTTACTCTTTCCAGCCAGAACACAGCAGCATGAAACCCTATTTACAAAGAAAAGCGACTACAGGCAAAGAATATCAAGCAAATAACGTAATTGCTGCTATTCATGAAGCTGGGGGATTAGCTGTACTAGCCCATCCAGCGCGTTACAGGCGATCGCACTTAGATTTGATTCCGGCGGCGGCGGAAAAGGGAATTGATGGTGTAGAAACCTTCTACGCTTACAACAACCCCAACCCTTGGAGGCCTAGTGCTGTGGAATCAGAACAGATACAACATTTGGCTGGTGAATACCGACTTTTCAATACCTGTGGTACTGATACCCACGGTTTAAGCCTACTACAGCGTTTGTAATGATGCAGGCATTTTTTCTTAACACTCCTGGTTCTTTCAGCCAGGAAGTGAATATTATTTTGGATTTACAGCAATAAATTAACCACACAGACACAGAGAAGAAAGAAATAGTGATTCAAGATTGCTGAAATTGGGATAATAGCCAAGCAACAACTTGACTTTGATTCATTTGACGAGTACGACGGAAAGCTTCTTCTAAAAGAGAAATTTCTAATCCTGGTAATACCTGAGATTGAGTAATTTTGCGACTCCCACCATTAGCAACAGCAAAAGCAATTACTTGGACATTCTGTACATCTATAATCCAGTATTCATCTACTCCTAATTCTTCATAAAGTAGACGTTTTTCACCTTTGTCATCTGCAAGAGACGTATTCGCAACTTCAATAACCAAATTTGGGGGCGGATAGTTATCAAGGTTAATTATAGAAGTTCCCCAAGGAATCACATCGGCATTTTCACCAATGTAATAAGAAACATCAGGCTGTGCATCATTAAAGCCTGTTTTACGGTAAGTGCAATTATCCTTACCATTCAGAGGTATACCTTTAACAGCTGCGTAGTTACCAGCAGCAAGGATAACAATTATGCGATCTCGTGAGTGGTCATTACCTACGGGTAGCATTTCAATCCTCATTTTATGATTGTAGTAGTAGCCCTTAGCTTTTTCGTAGGCAGGATTTTCAATTACTTGGATGTAGTCATCCCAAGTAGCTGTTACCCAAGTATCGGTTAGTAGTTTTGTTTGTAAGTTACTCATAATAAATAGTTTCGTAGTTAGGACTTCAGTCCTAGATTTTTCAGATCTAAAGTGCTTATTACAAACTTAATCGAAAATTATTTGAGTGGGCACTTAAGCAAAGTGCAATCCGTCATAATTACACAGCATAGATAAATTAAAATCTAACAGGTAATTTCAGGAGAATAACGTGAAAACAGCAGTAATTGCCAAAACACTAATTGCATCGCTAGGTTTTTTAACTTTTTTCAGTCCAAATCAGGCTTCAGCGCAGTTAGTACCACAACCTTGGGTGTCAGTGGGTGGAAATGATGGCGATGTCACCTATGCGGTGGGAGCTAGAGCTTTGAATTTAGGCGTTGAAGTCGGAACTGGGCCTGACGGTTCTACTGGGGTAGATGTTTTGAAATTTATTAATTTACCAGTAATTTCACCTTATGTAGGATTGGGGTATTATTCAGAAGATAAAGGTGTTGCGGTTTCTGGTGGTGTTCAGGTAGGCGCTACAGATCACATTTTTGTAGGTGCTGGTTACAACTCTGTTCGCGGCTTCAATGGACAAGTGGGAGTAAGATTTTAATTTTTATTCTGCAACTAAAATTAGGAATAAAAATAAACACCACTCGCTGGTGTTAGCCATTTAGTATATATAAATATTGAATAGCTTTTAATTTTGATGTACTGTATAACCTTGTGTAGGTTCTTCCTGTTTGGATAGCTGCGGTTTTGAATCGCCAGCTATTTATTTTACTTAATTAATGGCAAAAATAGTAAAACAATTAAGCTAGTTTTTACTATTATTCGTTAAACAGAAATCTCCTTATGGAGCAAGGAATCAGATTACTTATACAGTTAGTTATAGAGTTTGCACCTGCGATCGCATCTTTCATCCAAAAGCGGATGGAGACCAGCTTAAATGCAACTAATTACGAAATTCCACTGACAATTTCTGAATCAGATCAATCTTTCAATAGTGCTACGGCAAATTTTAACTATGAAGTAGGATTGACGCAAGAAAAACGCCTGCAACATCAATTAGCTGTTTATCAACATCAAACTTTATTAGAAATAACTCAAAAAGAGCGAGAAACTGCACTCAAGCTCCCAGAAGTTCACAAAATTCTCGAAAGCTGGCCTTTAAGGTTATATCCTTCGCAGATTTTAGAATCTTACAGTAATTATGGACGTACTCCATTAAAAATTTTTATTGCCCCTCCACAACTGGAATATGACAGGTTTGCCAAGAAAAATGAAGTAATTCCAGAAATTGAGTTAATGTTAGCCGAAGGTTTACGAGAATTTATTAACAAGCATTACTCGCTCCACAATTCAGTTAGACCAACAGAATTTTTAGCAGGCGCTTGGGATAGTAAACGTTTTCATAGTGAATCCAGTATTAAGGCTCTGTTTAGTATGTTAAAAACAGAGCCTATTTTAATTTTAGAGTCAGAGCATGATGGAGATTATTTAAATTTTCGGATTGCTTATTGGGGATTAGGGCAAAGCAATTATTACTATAAAACTATCTCAAGATTACCTTACAAGAAAATTTTGGAGGATTCTGCTAAAAGCCGAGCTTTAGAATGGCAGAAAATCAGAGATGAATTGTTGTTGCTAGGAGAAGATTTAGACGAAATTAATACGATTGGTAGAGATAACGTAAGAAATTTAGCAATTTTAGAAAAAGCCGAAAAATGGCAAAATCAAGGTATTGATATTAATAAGTTATCCCTGGAGTATGAAATTAATCATCAGGACTTTGAAAGACTTTGCCAAGTACTAATCAACTGTCATCGTCTGATTGCTAGCTGGGTGGCGGATATTTATCACCTGATTCATCATGATGTACCTCCCCTACTGCCAGAGTTACTGATGAGCTTGCTTGACGATACTTTGGATTTACAATCAGTACAAACAATCGCTACAGGCTATCAACAAGTTTACCAAGCCCTAGAACAAGAGCGACGTTACTGGATTCCAGAGTTAGCTTTGCAATTAGCTGTGAGTTTAGCTTACTTAAGCGATGCCTACGGCGGTAAACTACGCTCTTGGGCAAAAGAACAGGTTAAGTATTCTATCAATACATGGTTGCAACTACGCCAAGTTTCAGTACAAGAAGGAAATAATTCCTTAGAGGCGATGCAATCTGTACTGAGAATAGAAGATAGGGAATATCTGACAAAGTTAAGAGAATATTTCACATTCGTTGACGATCGCCAAAGTATTCTAGAAGTTGAAAGGCTGTTACAAGCGATCGCCAATCTCCATCAACAACCTAGTCTAGAATCTGTAACCCTTTGTCATACCCTTACTGGGCATAAAGGTAATGTATCATCGATTGCGATCGCACCGGATAGAGAAATGTTAGTCAGCGGCTGTGCAGACAAAACTATCAAGGTATGGAATCTCCAGAAAGGAGAACTTATCCGTACTCTCACAGAGAATTTAGGAGAAATTTCCTCCGTAGCCGTCAGTTCTGATGGTAATTACTTGGCTGTCGGTAGCTGTCAACATCCTAAAAGTAATGTCAAGGTATGGGATTTAAAAACAGGTAAACTACTGCATACACTCTTAGGGCATCAAAAACCTGTTAACGTAGTAGTCATTAGCCCAGATGGCCAGCTGCTTGCTAGTGGCAGTCATAAAATCAAGATTTGGCATCTGCATAAAGGCGATCGCATTTGTACTCTTTGGCATTCATCCGTAGTTGATGCTGCTGCCATCAGCCCAGATGGCACAATCCTTGCCAGTGGCAGTTCTGATAGTAAAATTAGGCTGTGGAATCCGCTTACTGGCGATCCATTGCGCACGCTCATCGGTCATGATGCTGGGATAAAATCGTTAGCTATCAGTCCTGATGGCAAACTGCTCTTTAGCGGTAGTGCTGACACAACCATCAAAATTTGGCATCCGATTGCAGGTAAACTACTAAATACCCTGACTGGACATTCTGATGAGGTGAAATCCATCGCCGTTAGCCCTGATGGAGAAATACTTTGGAGTGGTAGTGCTGACACAACCATCAAAATGTGGCGTATTTCCACAGGCGAACTGCTGCATACAATTACCGGACATTCAGGACAAGTCAATTCTATTGCTTTAAGTGCAGATGGTAAATTCCTAGCTAGTAGTAGTTCCGATCAAACCATTAAAATATGGCAGATAGTTGCGTGAAACCATAAATTAATCTGTCACATTATTGTTTAAAATTGGGATTACTTATCATGCTATATAGTCAATTCAGCATCGATAAAGTTAAACAAGATTTTCACCTCAAAGCTGTAGAGGGAGTTCGTTTTTTTCCCGACTCGATAGAACAAATTTTTCCTAGCCAAAGACTACAAGGTATTTTAGAATATTTACCTTGGGCAATAGCTGTAGATACAGAAAAAGCACGTTATGAGGTAATTATAAATCCCGTTCTTCTAGAAGTACGACGCATCTTAAATTCAACAATTAGCGTCTTTTCAGGTGAAGAATTTAACGTTGATGCGAGTGTCGGACTGAATGGAGTATGCGATTTTCTCATCAGTCGTTCTTCAGAACAATTAACAGTGGAAGCACCAGCAATTGTCATTGTTGAGGCGAAAAAATCAGATCTCAAATCTGGGCTAGGACAATGTATTGCAGAAATGGTAGCTGCATAGCGATTTAATCAAGCTAGAGAACAACCGCTCACAACAATTTACGGAACAGTAAGTAGCGGTACGCAGTGGCGATTTCTCAAATTAGAAGAACAAACGATCACAATTGATTTAATGGATTATTCTCTCCCTCCTATCGAACAAATTCTGAGCTTTTTGGTATGGATGGTAAAAGTAGGTTAATTTCAACGATGACGCATTATGCATAGTGATTTTGGTAAATTGAGATTATTGCAAATTTTCAATGCCAATAATCTCGCGATCGCCTGCAATTTCTTTGTGAGTGTGAAATGTGAAACGGCGCAACTTTCCGAATTGCTGCCACTCTTGTTGCAACGCTGCATGAGGATACGTGCCAGTGTTGAGCATATTTAGTATTGGAGGCCATAAAACTTTTATACTAGTGACATCGCCAACAAAGAGTTTAAAACGACCAATGTTTGCGATCGCATAAATTCCAGAAGCCATAATACCAATTTAAAATTCAAAATTAAGAAAATCAGATTTAGTTTGAGTTTAATGTTTGCATCTGTTGGTTGATTTTGGAGATTTGGATTAAAAATACTCAATAATGATGAAGTTTTGTTACTACAAACAAAACTCGTACTGAATTGCATACATCCATATCTAAATGATTTCGTAGGGTGGACATTGCCCAACCCTACTGTTTGCTATGCTTAACCTTCGAGCGATCGCGTATATACTGGTTTACCTTGGGAATCGTAGACAGACAAAGATAGTTGAGCATTATCACTAATGACTCCCAGCGCTTGCTGTAACATCTGCAAGTGTTGATTTCCATCAGCAATTACATTTGATTTTGCAGGATTAGCATTAGGTGAAGTATTTGTACTTTGCCGTGCTAGGTCATATTCACGGGTTAACTGCACAGTAATGCCACGATTATCTATAGTAAAAGTACAAATCCGCATTCCATTGGTACACAGTTTATTTAGATCCGTGCGGGTTTGTTGCAAACTATTAGCAGTTTCTAATTTTGCTTGTGCTTGTTTGAGGGCAGCAGAGTAGGGTTCAATTAATGGTTGAGCCAGACGATATTGAAAACTATCTTCAGAAATTTGTTTGGCAGACTGCAAAGCTTGTTCCCATTGAAGTACCGCTGGTTG
This sequence comes from Aulosira sp. ZfuVER01, assembly GCA_034530615.2. Lineage (GTDB taxonomy): Bacteria > Cyanobacteriota > Cyanobacteriia > Cyanobacteriales > Nostocaceae > Aulosira. Next base: position 200,549 of record JAVRCV020000025.1, on the reverse strand, counting down.
CCATTGTTGCTTTTGCTCATAGGCCTTAGCTTGGTTGGCAGTGCTAATCGCCTGTTGGTAAGTTTTGAAAGCTAATTGTTCTTTAGTGTTGCGATCGCGTGCTGCTGCTAATTTTGGTTTATATTCTCCTAACAGTGTTTGTGCTTCTTGGTATGCTGAACTATTCCGGGGAATAATATTCAATGCATTAACTGCTACCTGCCAAGTAGACTGCAACTTTTGGAGATCGCGCAATGATTTAATATTGGCTTCTTGCTGACTGGCAGCAACAGCTACAGCTTTAGCAGCATTAAGTTTCTTCAACCATTTTTCTGCCCCTAGCAATTGCTGATTAACAGTCTTCAATTCAACACGATAACCTAGTAATTTCACCTGCGCCAAATTGTACAATTCGCTATTGGCACCGATTGCTTCTAATGGTGCGATCGCTCTTCGCCAAAGTTTTTGTATAGCTTGCAATTCCTCTAGGCTGTTGCTAGAGGTTTTACTTTTACTCATCGCCAAGGATGCTGCTTGCAAAGCTTTGACTACCTGATCGATTTTTTCTGACGACCCAGATAAACTGACTTTGAGTTCCTCTGCTTTTTGGTATTGGGGAGACCAAGAGGGAATCTGTTCTAAGTCTGAGCTTGATGCTTCTAGTTGCTGTTGCACTGTTACTAATTCTTTTTCCGATTTAGCATTGCGCATCAATCGTCTAGATTCAGTTTTTAGTTGCTCCGCAGTTTGTATTGCTTTACACTCTGAGATCAGGCAAGGACTGCTCAGAAGGTAAGCTCCGCCAGCTAACACAACAATTCCTACACAAGCTGCACCGATCAACATCGCTTTGATTGGTTTTGCTCGCTTAGAAGTTAATAAATCTGGTGAGCCAGCAAAGGGATCGAACGGTTCTTCATGCTCAGTTTCATCAGATGCATCTGCTGAGGTAGAAGGCGCGAATGATGAATCCGTCTCATCCATGAATGAAGCGGCTGAGATATTCTGTGCGAATGGTGAATCAGCCTCATCGCTTGATACGTCCGAGAAAGGACGGGCGAATGGCGAATCAAACTCATCGCTTGATGAACTTGCTGGGATGCTTTGTGAAAATGGTGAATCAGCCTCATCGCTTGATGCTGCTGAGGTGGGGATAGAAAAGGGAGGGAAAATTAACCTATTACCAGAGGAGTTCTCTGTAGACTCTTGCAAATCATTTGCTTGTAGAGTCGAGTAAAGATTAATTTCATCCAATTCTACCCTTTGACTAATATAGAGGGAACGTTTGGTATAAGGACGTTTTTCACCCAATACTCTCAAAAAGCATTCCACATTTTGCTCTGCTTGAGTTGGCAGCGACCGGATTGTGTCTTCAATTACTTGAAAGACTGTTTGAGTGTCAACTGTTAAACCTACTGGATGTTGAATTAGTATCATCAGTCCGTCATTATTGACGGCACACTTCACTTGGAAGACTCCACCAGAAGGAACTTCGGCCAGGAATAATTCCTGCAAAGTTTTGGTTAACAGCTGTAAGTCTTCCTGTTGAACTGCTACTGTCATAGAGCGTTCCCGCTGTTCTTCTATATTGTTTTTCTTATCTTCGAGACTGGGAAAGGTAGGACTTTCGTTTGTTGAATGCAGATGCACAGTTTAACCAACCAGAGCCAGATAATTAGATTGACCAACTTTCTAACACAAATTCTGAGTTTTCACCAAAAATCAAGAAAGCAGAGAGAGATTTTTCTCCTCTCTGCAATTTGCTACTGATAAAAGTCTGATTTGACAATTCTGCTAAAAGTATCAATTACAGCTAAAAAATGGGAATAATAAAATTTTTGGGTATTTTCACTGCTTTACATCTAAGGTGAAATGTATAGCTGCTACTGATATTCAATTCAGCTTTTGCACTATAGTGGTGACAAAATTATCCCCCAGTAAAGCAAATAAGATTATGTTACTAATAGGGATAAAATCTCTAAATTGAATGTTTTCAGTTGCCTGATGACTAACCTAAAGTACCAATAATTGAGAGTGATGCGTTACGCGATAGCGCTTCACACTCTACACTAGTAATGTAGAAAAACTAAATCTACATTACTTAGGGGGTTTTTATGAGTATGTTGCTTCCCTGACATCCTGGGAAAATTACTGAGGAGATTAATAACGTCTTGTGGCAATGCCGCGGATTTTTCGTAAGCAATTTAATTTACCAAATTTACTGAATTCGATAAAATTGATCGTTGAAAAATAAATGTTAATAAGTATCTATAGCAAAATTGTGTAATTAGGGTGCTGTGAAAGATTAAAGACAATTTTCAAAAAAATACTGTGCAAGTGTCGCTACCAGGTGCGTATCAATGGATTTATTGGAGTACCAAGTAAAAGAATGGTTTGGAGAAATAGGCATTCCTGTATTGCCCTCCCAAAGAATTGACCATCCCACGGATTTAAAGCGGTTGAAGATTCGCTACCCAGTTGTACTAAAATCTCAAGTACACGCAGCTGAACGGGCCAAAGCGGGTGGAGTGAGGATTGTTGAAACAACAATCGATGCGATCGCCGCAGCCCAAACTATCTTCAATTTACCGATTTGGGGGGAGTTACCCGAAGTTCTGCTGGCAGAGTCAAAATACGATACCAAGCAAGAATTATATTTAGCTGTGGTTTTAGATACCGCTGTCTGCCGACCAGTACTTTTAGGTTGCAAAGAAGCAGATATTGATTGGGAATCGGCAGGAGAAAAAATGGAGTATGTTGTTGTAGAACAAGAATTTTCTCCATTTTATGCCCGCAGATTGGCCTTAAAACTGGGTTTAGAAGGTACGCTGATGCAATCGATTAGTCATGTAATCGAGAAAATGTATCAGTTGTTTATCCAAAAAGACCTAGACTTAGTAGAAATTAATCCCCTTGCAGTTAGTGCCTCCGGCCAAGTAATGGCTCTCAATGGTAAGGTTAGGGTTAACGAACGGGCAATTGGGCGTCATCCAAACATTGCCCAAATGGCAGCAAAAATAGTCAAAACTCATCACTATAGTGAGACTAACGGCCATTTGAGTAAGTGGGATGGGATAGAAATGCACGGTAAAATCGGCATTCTTGGTAATGGTACAGGTTCAGTGTTGGCAACTTTAGATTTAGTCGTCAATGCTGGTGGTAAGCCTGGAGTGTGTTTAAATCTGCGTCATGCTTTTGTAACGGATACTTCTGAGACTACATTCTGCGATCGCCTAGATACAAGTTTGAAAATTCTGTCTGCTGATAAAAGTATTCAGGTGATACTAGTTAACCTCTTAGGCAGCATTCCGCAATCTGAGGAATTTGCTGAAGTGATTAGTAAATTCTTGCAGCAAGACAAAAGTGAAGTTAAATCCCAGCCTGTACGTACTAATGGCAGCAAACATCGGCGTGAAAGCAGTTTGCCTCGCTTAGTTGTCCGCCTTGCTGGTTCTGAGTTCAATGTAGCGAGAAAATACTTAGCCACACTTAAAACTCAAGGCGACACCCTGATATTAGTAGAAAATTTAGATGAGGCAGTAGCGGAATCAGTTCGTCTGGCCAAGTCAACTACTTATAAAAGGTAGTCAGATTTTACCGTTTCTCTCAAAAGCTCTGCAATGAGGATGTTTAAGAAGTATTTTTATCAACATTTTAACTGCATAGATCCCCGCCTTAGCCTTGTCTGAAATAGAGATATACAATCTTCTCACCGATCAGATAACTCCGGGGAATCAGCAATAAGTTGATGTGTTGTGCAATACTTTTTTAATATCCTCTCAAGATGAGCAAAATTTAATCACTGTTTAAAGACAATAATTATAAATTTTAGTCAAAATGGCATTATATGACACCATGTATGTGTCAATCTCTTCCCTGTAACTTCTGGTGCTGGGATGTCAAATTTACCGTAATTTTTTATGAACTTAACGCCAGACAGTAAAGTGTTAATCCAAGGGTTCAGTGAATTTATCTCAGCAACTCATGTTACTCAAATGAAAGCTTATGGTACTAATTTGGTTGCTGGTGTAAATCCTGGATTTGGTGGACAAAAACTATACAATCTTCCAGTATTTGATTTGGTTGAGGAGGTAGTAAAACAATTTGGGCCAATTGACACCACAATTATTTGTGTCAACCCTTATCAAGTATTAGATGCAGCATTGGAAGCGATCGCCTCTAATATTCGCCAGATTATCATTATCTCTGCTGGCGTGCCTCCCTTGGATATGGTGCAATTACTGCGGAAAGCCGAGTCCCTGGAAACCCTGGTAGTAGGGCCTAACAGCCCAGGAATCATTGTACCGGGCAAAATTCTTTTAGGCACTCACCCCAGTGAATTTTATACCCCTGGCTCAGTAGGAATTGTCAGCCGTAGCAGTACCCTTACCTACGAAATTGCCTGGGAATTAACCAAAGCAGGTTTAGGGCAGTCAATCAGTGTCAGTATTGGTAGTGATGCGATCGTTGGTTCATCATTTCTGCAATGGTTGCAAATTCTTGATGAAGATGAAACTACACAAGCGATCGTCTTAGTAGGTCAACCTGGTGGTGGTAGTGAAGAAGCAGCAGCACGCTACATTGCTGAAGCAATTGATAAACCAGTTATTGCCTACATTGCAGGTAGACAAGCGCCACCGGGAAAACATTGGCGTCAAACCGGCACTTTAGCAACAATTATCGGACGCGACCCTCACTTTGGTACAGCGCAAAATAAATTAGCTGCTTTCCAAGAAGCAGAAGTTCCAGTAGCCGAACGTCCTTCTCAAATTCCAGATTTGGTAAGAAAAGGAATGAATTAGGGACTTGCAAATGAAAAATTCCACCCACAGAGGGATGTAGTTTTTGGGTATGGGGGAGGCAGTGCAGTATTAGCGTAGCGGTAGTAGTAGCGCCTAATCCCCACTTCGTAGAGACCCTAAGCTTCCCCTACTCCCAGCTTTTATCCTTTATCTATCTTTGAAAATAGATAAATTGTCAACCGCTTATAGAGGTATATTCTTCTGAGTGGAATATCAAAACTCAGCAATATGCTTGATATTCTTTTGAAAAAAACAATGATCCTCAGGAAGGCTCATATAGCTAGCAAATGGCTTGATAGATGCTTGATAGCAGGAGCTAAATTCTCAGGATTATCGTGTCAAATGTTGGGCTTTATAAAATCTATACATATTTCCCGATCCCAAGTAGGTCATTTCATAAAATCTATATAAATAAACTCAGCAAAAGATGATAAAAAATCAAATACAAGCGTAAATTCTCAGATATTGCATTTTATAAACTGATACATACATTCAGTATAATAAAGTGATAATAGTTCCAGAGAAACTAAAACAACTTTCGCTAATCTATGTTTTATCTATCTATAGGAGGATACATACTAGTCTCAAAAGCTAAAATTAACAATTAAGTCGACTTTTGACAAACTAAATAACAATAAGCTAGTTTGACATTCATTGTTTATCGCTGGTAAAACTCAATAAAGTAGGAAATTTGATATACCTAACACAATCGTGTGGGAAACTAAAGTTTAAATGTATGACGCGATAAACAAGGTGTGCCTCATTTTGGAAAATTTTCTTGAGATAGGAATTAACTTTTGCACAAATATGCCGCAAAAGTGCGTTCCACAGAATAGCCGAATCAACTAGGCTAAAAACAATTTTGTGATACGACGTACTCAATTTTTAGTTGGTTTTAGAAACGACATTCATTTGTCAGATATTGTTTTCCAAAATTAGGATGCACTGAATAACTAGTTTTAAAATGCACATCCATGATCTGATATCATGTATGCATTGCTGGCAACTGTCCATAAGCCAGTTCAGAAAACTTATAGGTTTATCTCGGTTGTCTAACCACATCAGTAGGTATAAAAAATAATATACATATTAAGCCCTACTGTTAAATAATTGAGATCGCAATAATTTTTGCGAAAAAGCCAATAACGCATTTGTTGTTATTAAATATCTCAAGGTTTTTAATTCCGCCAGCAGAGAAAAATCAAAATTTAATACCTGATAATGGCAAAATTGTAATGTGCTTGTGATTGAAGCCTTATAGCACAAGGCTTTTCACTATAAAGTAAAATTACAATTTTTCCCCTGCTGATACAAATTAAAGCTTTTAGGCTTTAACAGCAAAGATGCAAATATAGGCAAGCTACCAGGGTTAAATAGCTTTACGAGCATGAACAACTTACTCCTGACATTTCACACAGCAGCTCAAAAAGTTGCTAAAACTTTTCTGCACAGATTACTACAGCTGAGAAACAGACATTTGTTAGTGTGCGACATAATTTTGTTTGCACTCACGCCATTATTAGCTCTGATTATTCGTTTAGACGGTGATTTTTCCTTAAATGCATACATCAAAGAGCTAGCAGCTGCAACAATACTTTTTTTAGCAGTCAAACTAACTTTATTTTGGAATCTTGGTTTTTATAGACGTTACTGGCGTTATGCCAGTATTGAAGAACTGCTATACATAGCCATGCTGATGGTGGCTGGAGTAGTTATTCAAAGTCTTTTATTTGATGTTCTTCAATATATACCTTATTTAAGTAGAGAGAAACTGCCACAATCGCTACCATTTCTTGACGGATTACTCTCCTTTACTTTTATTGGGGGGTTACGTTTTAGTGTGCGAGCGGTAGAAAGAACTAGCCAAAAACAAGCATTTTTGCACCAAAAAGAGAGGGTACTGATAGTCGGTGCTGGAAGTGCAGGAGTTTCCCTCGTCCAAGAAATGCAAAGAAGTCCCCAATTGGGCTTTTATCCTGTAGCTTACATTGATGACGATCCGCAGAAATTGAACGTACATATTCGTGGGATTCGAGTTGTAGGCGATCGCTTCCACATTCCTGAAGCCGTGCAATCTCTCCAGATCCAAAAAGCGATCATTGCAATGCCGACAGTTTCAGGCAAAGTGATAAGGGAAATTGTCGATATTTGCAAAACCACTGGAGTTCAAACTTGCACCTTACCTGGCATACATGAAATCCTCAATGGTCGTGTACGAGTAGATAGCATTCGCGATGTCCGCATTGAAGACTTACTCAGACGCGAATCTGTGCAGACAGATATTGAAAGAGTTGCCAAATTTATTGCCGGAAAGAAAGTCATCATTACCGGTGCAGGCGGTTCAATTGGTAGCGAACTTTGCCGCCAAATTTTTAAATGTCGTCCTGCCGAAATGATACTAATAGGACATGGCGAAAACTCTGTCTTCAATATCCAACAGGAATTAGAACAACTTACCCAAGTCATCAGAAAAGATAGCCAAGTACAACCCAATACCCCACGCATTTCTGCATTCATTGCTGATATTCGTTTTCGGTATCGCTTAGAACAGGCATTTGAGCAATACCAACCAGAGGTAATTTTTCATGCCGCAGCTCATAAGCACGTTCCTCTGATGGAATTAAATCCAGCAGAAGCAATCAGCAACAATGTGCTAGGGACAAGAAATTTGCTGGAACTGGCAAAGCAATATAATGTCCAGCATTTCGTGATGATATCTACAGACAAGGCAGTCAACCCTACCAATGTCATGGGTGCTAGTAAGCGAGTCGCCGAAATGTTAGTGCTGCAAGCTGCTAGAGAGACTGGTAGGCCTTATGTAGCTGTGCGTTTTGGCAATGTTTTAGGTAGTAGAGGTAGTGTTGTTCCTACCTTCACAAAACAAATTGCCGCAGGAGGACCAGTAACTGTTACCCATCCTGATATCTGCCGTTATTTCATGACTATACCGGAGGCAGTACAACTAGTTTTGCAGGCTGTGGTACTTGGTCGCAGTGGTGAAGTATTAATGCTGAATATGGGCGAACCAGTAAAAATAGTTGACCTAGCCAAGGAACTAATTCACCTTTCAGGATATGAAGTAAACAAAGACATTGACATTGTATTTACTGGTTTACGACCAGGTGAAAAGTTATTTGAGGAACTATTTATTGAAGGAGAAGAATACGAACCAACTCCCCACGAAAAATTATTTGTTGTGAAAAATGCCAGTAAAATGATCGCTAAAAATTTGTCTGTTAGTGTGGAGGCTTTATCTACAGCAGCGGCTAAAAATCATAATCATACCATTTTGTTTTTACTGAAGCAGATTGTCCCTGAATATACACCTAAATATTTGACAGCTAATCCTCAATTAAATTCCTTAAAAGGAAATATAGATACAGTTCAAAATCATTCTCAGGCATTTGGCGTGCCAATTGTCAATTGATGTAGCGATGAAACCAGTAAAAACAAGAAAGGAGAATTATTTTGGAACTATCTAAGCCTATAAAAAATTTGGTTAAAAAGATGCTCAGAAGACGTTCTGAGTGGGCAATTGCAATTTATACAGGCGAATCTCCTTTGAGATTAAGTTCTCCTAAAAATATAAATAACCCTATTTTAACTGCTCAGGATGTAACTGATGTACCCGCAGACTTTGTTGCTGACCCATTTATGGTTTATGACAATGGGAATTGGTATATGTTTTTTGAAGTTCTAAATCTCCGCAATAATCTAGGCGAAATAGGTTTAGCAATTAGCAAAGATGGGTTGGATTGGACTTATAAAAAAATTGTGCTTCAAGAACCTTTCCATTTGTCTTACCCATATGTATTTAAGTGGCAAGACGACTACTACATGATTCCAGAGACTTTTCAAGCAAGCTCTGTTCGTTTATATAAAGCCACTAGCTTTCCTACACAATGGTCATTTGTAGCAACTTTACTAGATAAAAATGACTTTGTAGATCCTTCTATTTTTCAACACAACGATATGTGGTGGTTGTTTACAGCAACATCAGCGGATAGGAACATTCTACGTCTCTACTATTCCCAAGAGATTACAGGTCCCTGGATCGAGCATCCTAAAAGTCCTGTTATCAAGGGAAATAAAACCATAGCAAGACCAGCAGGTAGAGTTGTCATATTCGATGACCAAATTATTAGATATACCCAAGATTGTGAGCGTGTCTATGGTAAACAAGTTCGAGCATTTAAAATAACTGAGCTAACAACGACACATTATGAAGAGAAAGAGGTCAAAGAAAATCCAATCATCAAAGCCAGCGGTTCGGGTTGGAATAAAGTAGGGATGCACCATATTGACCCTCACCAGATTGACGCAAAAAAATGGATAGCCTGTGTAGATGGTCGTAATACTACATGGAAAATATGGTAGACATAAATACAGTTTAATTATGTTCCAACAAATGAGATAAACAATATGTATATTTTCAAAAACAAACTATTGTTAATGGGAGAAGTCTGGTTTGACGCAGAAACCCAAGAGATGGGAAATGTAGATGTACTCTTATACAAACAACGGACTTATCCAATTAATAACGTTACCTATGAAGAATGCCATACAAGATTGATAGATCTGCAAAAAACTCAAGATGAAATCTGGCTCAATATTGGTAAAAATGACAAGTATAAGATTAAGCGAGCAGGTGAAAGAGATCGAGTTATTTATGAATATTGGGAAAATCCCGAATCTAATATTCTCAACGAATTTGCAGATTTTTATGATGTATTTGCCGTGCAAAAAGGTCTAAAAAAGATTAATAGAACTATACTCAAAAGTCGTGCAGATTCTGGGTTGATTGACATTTCGCAGATCAAGTCAAACGATGGTAATCCTCTAATTTGGCATACTTATTATCGTAATAAAGAATGCGCTTATCTTCTGCATTCAGCATCACTTAAAAATGATAGCGATACTTCTTATCAGTCAATGTTAGGACGAGCAAATCTTTATCATCACTGGCAAGATATTCTGCGATTCAAAAATGCAGGAATTTCTAAGTATGATTTTGGAGGTTGGTATACAGGAAATACAGATAATCAAAAATTAGGAATTAATAAGTTTAAAGAGAAGTTCGGAGGAGAAGTTGTTAAAAGATATAACTGTGCTCGCCCTATAACTCTGAAGGGACAACTATATTTATCTTTAATAAAAATCTTAAGAAGAAAGTAGAAATTAACTTCCAAGGAAGCAGTATGAAGATTTGGCAATCACAAAAATTAGTGAATTATTGGAAAAGGCTGACAATCGGCTCTGTTAATCGCCAAATTTTTCGTGCTGCGGTAACAGTTGGTTTATTCACAATATTAGTGAAAATAGTGGCTGTTGCTAAAGAATTAGTAGTTGCCCAGAAATTTGGCACTGGAGACGATCTAGATGCGTTTTTCATTGCCTTTCTGATTCCTTCTTCTATCATCAGTGTGGTGGCTGGTTCTTTTAATGCTGCCCTCATACCTACCTATATTCAGGTGCGAGAGCGAGAAGGTAAGAAAGCTGCTCAAAAGCTGTTCTCCGGAACTACTGTTTGGAGCTTGGGACTGCTAGGAATCACAACCATACTGACTGTAGCTAGTGCACCTTGGTATCTACCACTGATGGCTAGGGGGTTCAGTCCAGAAAAATTAGATCTGACTTTTCATCTTCTGTGTGCGATCGCACCTCTGGTGATGCTGACTGGATTTGTTGTCATCTGGAGTGCTGTTTTGAATGCAGGAGAGCGTTTTGCTATAGCAGCTGTGTCGCCAATTATTACTCCAATTGTGACCATCTTACTACTATTGATAGTTGTTAAGTCTTGGGGCATCTATGCGTTAGTAGCAGGGCTAATTTGCGGTGCAGCACTGGAATTAACTTTTTTGGGAATAGCACTACATCGACAAGGTATTTCATTGCTACCAAGGTGGTATGGTTTTGACTCTCATCTGCGTCAGGTAACTAAGCAGTATCTACCAATGATCGCCGGAGCATTGTTGATGAGTAGTACTAGTCTCGTGGATCAAGCAATGGCAGCAATGTTGCCTTCTGGGAGTGTGGCAGCACTAAACTATGGTAACAAGGTGATTGCATTGCCAATTAGTCTATCCACAACAGCATTAAGTACTGCTGTGATTCCCTATTTTTCCAAGATGGTTGCCTCTGACGATTGGGCTGGGATACGTCGGACGCTAAACCACTATCTGCGGATCATTTTTGTTGTCACTGTGGTACTGGGGGGATTTTTGTTTGCCTTTTCTGAGTTGATCGTTAGGATACTCTTCCAAAGAGGTTCTTTTACAGCTAACGATACTCATTTAGTAGCTCAAATTCAATCCTGTTTCGCTTTACAGATACCTTTTTATGTTGCTGGGATCTTGGTTGTCAGACTTATATCTGCTGTCAAAGCTAATCATATATTAATGTATGGATCGGCAATTAATTTAATAGCTAATATTAGCTTGAATTATATTTTTATGCAAAAGATGGGAATTACAGGTATTGCACTATCTACTAGTTGTGTATATGCAATATCTTTTTCCTACTTATTTTATAATTGGTGCCTTTTATCGAGGAAATACAGCCCATGAATAATCATCAAGCAGGTAAAACATACAGTGAATCTCAGACAGTTTGTGCAGTTGAAAAAGATTTAACTCCTTTGAAAACAGCCAAACTTCTATCAGCTTACATTGTGTTAACAGCTAGGAAAAAGTAATGCGTGTAACTTTTGTCATCTCTTCCCTTACTTTTGGTGGTGCAGAACGGGTTATGTCAATCATGGCGAATTATTGGGCTGCGCAGGGATGGGAAATTACTGTATTAACCCTAGATGATACTAAAATACCCGATTTCTATCTAGATTCCCGTGTTTCTTACATTCCTTTAAATCTATATAAAAAATCTCCCAATGCGCTCATTGGTATTTGGAGTAATTTGCAGAGAATTTTAACACTAAGAAGTGCAATTTCTCAAAACAAACCTCATACCGTGATTAGCTTCATGACTCAAACAAATATAATTACTTTACTGGCAACGCGATTGTTAGGCATTCCAGTAATAGTATCAGAACGTAATTATCCTCTAAGACATTCTATAGGTATGGGGTGGCAACAATTACGCCAATTGACTTACCCATTTGCAGAGCGAATAGTTGTGCAAACTCAGAGGATAAAGAATTTTTTTCCATCTCAGCTGCAAAGCCGTGTCTGTATTATTCCTAATCCAGTCTTAGCGCCACCAAAAGCACAAGCATCATCAGACAAGTTGTTAGATCCGCGATCGCTCATTGCTGTAGGACGCTTGCATCAACAAAAAGGCTTCGATCTTTTGCTACAAGCTTTTGCAAAATTGAAAGATATTTATCCAGAATGGAAATTAACTATTTTAGGAGAAGGAAGCCTACTTCCAGAGCTAGAAGCTTTACGTAATCAGTTAGAACTAGGCGATCGCGTCCATTTTCTTGGGCCAGTAAAAAATGTCTATGGTTTTTTAAAGCAAGCTGAACTTTTTATCATGTCTTCTCGGTTTGAGGGTTTTCCCAATGCTCTTGCTGAAGCAATGGCTTGTGGTCTACCAGTCATCTCTACGGATTGTCCTAGTGGGCCTCAAGAGATTATCCGCAATGGTATCGATGGTATTTTAGTGCCGAATGAAGACGTATCAGCATTAGCTCAAGCAATGGACAAACTCATGTCTGATGAGTCACAGAGAAAATCTTTAGCTGCTCGTGCACCAGAAATCATTGAACGCTTTAGTTTAGAAAAAATCATGGGTATGTGGGAAACGTTACTTGAAGAAGTAGCAATTAAAAAAACGATTACTATTTAATATTTTTTATTAGGAATAAATTATGTTAAAAATTGCTTTTCTGATTCGCGATCTCAACTTTGGTGGTGCTCAAAAGCAATTATTGACCTTAGTAAAAGGGATTAATCAGCAAAATTTCGATGTAACAGTTTTATACTTTTACTCTGGTGGAGCTTTAGAGAAAGACTTAAAAGACAATGAGATTAAATTGATATGTTTGGAAAAACGGCAACGTTGGGATGTGTTCGGCTTTTTTTCGCGCCTTGTCCAGCATCTTAAACACATACAGCCTGATGTTTTGCATGGATATCTTGGCGAATCGAATTTACTAACTATTTTCTTAAAACCCTTTTTTCCATCAACTCGCATGATTTGGGGAGTACGCGAATCTGGCGATGCTAGCTCTAATCTTTATGGTTGGTTAGGGCGTTTTCTTTCTCAGTTAGAGTACATTTTAGCTCCCTGGTCTGACCTGATCGTATTCAATTCTCATGCAGGTAAAGACTATTACCTAGATCATGGAGTTCCTGCCAATAAAATTATGGTTATTCCCAATGGTATTGATACTGAATGTTTTAAACCTGACCCAGAAAGTAGGGCAAAAGTACGATTAGAATGGGGAATTCCAGAAAACACAATTTTGATCGGTTTGGTGGGGCGACTAGATCCAAGGAAAGACCATCCTACATTTCTGAGAGCAGCTGCTTTACTATGCCAGGAGATTCAGGATTTGCGTTTCGTCTGTGTGGGTGGAACAAAAAACCAGGCACAGGAGTTATATCAGCAGGAATTATATCAGCTGACCGAAGAGTTAGGTATTTCTGAGAGAGTGATTTGGGCCGGAGCACGTGCAGATATGCCTGCTGTACATAATGCTCTAGATATATCTGTTTCGTCTTCTTATACTGAAGGATTTCCTAATGTAATCGGAGAAGCCATGTCCTGTGGCGTTCCTTGCGTAGTTACGGATGTGGGTGATTCAGCTTGGATTGTTGGTGATAGCAGCCTCATAGTTGCTCCCAGAGATCCAGAAGCCTTGAAAAAGTGCATCCATAGCTTGATCGAAAATTTAGGCACAAATAATTACTCTAAAGAAAAAATTCGCCAACAAATAACGGAGAATTTCTCTGTATTTCAATTAGTTCTTAAAACAGAAGCAGTTTTTTTGCGTTTATCTCATGAATCAAGCTGTAAATAAAAAAAATCAAAAAATAGATTGGCTGTTGTCTTATCAGTTGGCTCTAGCTGTAGCCTCTACCTTGGCTTTCGGCACAAATTTAGCTACATATTTATTTGATATTGGCATTGGTCCTGCCCCTACTACATGGGTCATCGTTTTTGGAATAGCAACAATTCCCTTAATTATTGCATTTTCTGCTAGATGTAAATATTTACCTATAAACTTAATTGCTTGGTGTGCACTATATTTAGGATTTTCGGCATTTTCTTTTTTGTTATCGGCTCAGTCTGAAGTTATTGTTCAGATATTCAGAAATAGATTTCTCTCAACGGCTTTTTTGGTAATAAATTTATTTCTGATATCTTCTCCAAATAAAAATATTGAAATTTGGGTGAGGCGGGCAATCTTTATTGTCACAATTATTAGTATTATTAACATTTTCAATGAATTAATAGATCCTTCAATGTTTGGTGGCTTAAATGAATCAGGTCGACCAGCAGGATTTTATGGAAATCCCAATACGGCAGCTTGTGCTGTGATCCTTGGTCTAATTTTCAGTATTGGTATTTTGCCACTTCAATTTCGATTAATTTTTCTCGCCGTATGTGGTCTAGGAGTCTTTCTAACTTTCTCCAGAGGAGGACTGATTGGCTGGCTAATGATAACTGTATTTTTTATACATAGACAGATAATTCCTCGCCGTCAATCACTGTATACAATTTTATTTTTGTTGGGCATTGTTATTGCTTTTGGTATTTCATCAAGTTTGCTGGTGAATCAGCTAAGCTCTAACTTGAACTTAGATGATAATGCGCTGGCAAGACTACAATTTTTGTTGAATCCTTCGTTACAACCTGTTAATGATGATACTTCCAGATTAGATATAATTCCTTTTGCTTGGAGCAAATTCGTCGAAAGCCCAATTTTAGGCCATGGCATTGGCTATACCGAAATTTGGGGTCAGATTCGACCTCATAATATGTATTTAATGTTAATAGTTGAACATGGATTTTTAGGAATTACGCTTTTACCATTACTAGTTTTTTTAACCACTGTAAATGCACGGGGTGAGGTAAAAGATATTGGTTCGATTTTCGCGGTTTTTATTTTAATGTGGGGATTGTTTAGCCATAATGTGTTTGAAGAGCGCAATATTTTATTGATGTTTTCTTTAATGGCTTCTATGAATTGGAGAAGCCAGTTAGAACAACAGAAATTAATTTAAAAAACAAAACATTAATAGTAAATAATTGGTGTATAAAGTCATGAAAATTGTTTATGTTACTACTAACCTTTCTACTGGCGGCGCTCAAATGATGCTTTATCGATTACTGTCTCGAATAGATAGAAATCGGTTTTCTGTAGCTGTTATCTCTCTTATGGATTGTGGTACAGTTGGTGAGCTTGTTGCTGCATTAAATATACCTATTTATACACTGAATATAAAAGCTGGAATGCTAGCAACACCAGCTGTGGTTTTGCGGTTAATTAGTACAATAAACACTCTTAAACCTGATTTAATTCAAGGTTGGATGTATCACGGCAATTTAGCAGCCCAGATAGCAAGTATTTTTTATTCCAAAAAAATCCCTGTTTTTTGGAATATTCAGCACTCAGTATACTCTCTGGCTTATGAAAAAAGCATGACGGCGAATGTTATTAAGTTAGGTGCCGCACTCTCAAAATTTTCTAGCAAAATTATTTATGTATCTAGGATTGGTAGATCACAGCACGAAGGTTTGGGATATTGTGTTGATAAAGGCTATGTGATTCCAAATGCAGCTGATACTTCGCTATTTATGCCATCAGTTGAAGCCAGATTAGCTGTTCGTCAAGAGTTAGGTTTAACTGATAACGCTTTTTTGATTGGCTTAATTTGTCGTTATCATCCAATGAAGGATCATGCGAATTTTTTGCAAGCTGCTGCAATTTTGTTAAAAGATTATCCAGATGTTCATTTTGTTTTAGTTGGAACAGATGTTGAACAAACAAATCAGGAATTGTCTGAGTTAATTCAAAAGCTAGGGATTGCTAATCGCATTCATTTGTTGGGGGAACGTAAAGATATTGCTCAGCTGACTGCTGCACTCGATATTGCTGCTTCTGCATCCGCCTATGGTGAGGCATTTCCTTTAATAGTTGCAGAGGCGATGGCTGCCGGGGTGCCTTGTACAGTAACAGACGTGGGAGACTCAGGCTGGGTTATAGACAAAACGGGTAGAGTTGTGCCTCCGAAAAATCCACAGGCACTTGCTGATGCTTGGAAAGAGTTAATTACTTTAGGTGTAGAAGGCAGAGCAATTTTAGGAAAAGCGGCACGAGAAAGAGCAATTGAATACTGTGCTTTAGACTCTATTACCGCTAAGTATGAGGCATTGTATGAAACGGCTTAGGCAACAAAAACGTATTGCCAATGAAAAAAGTAACAAGGACAAGGAGGATGATTAATTACTGTTAACTCAGCACTTTCAAGTCAGGGATGTAAAAAAGATTTTCAAGTTATACATTTTGTTGAAGAACAGAATTAAACGTAAAACTCACATCAAATACTATTACTATAAGGAAGTGTAAAATGTCAAAAGTCGTACTAGTATGCCGAAGAGATAAAAAAAATAAATATACTCAGGCAGATATTGAAAGGTTATCTAACAGACTGATGCCAGATAACTTTTCACCAAATCCACCTAAAACAATCTGCCAAGATGGAGTTTTGATCGGCATATTTAATCCAAATAAAACTGTAGGTACTTATAATACCAGTGTTTATTTAGGGCAAATTATTACAGAACAAGAGCATTGGTGGCAGCCAAAAACATGTATTGCAGATGGCTCATTTGCATTATTTCGTAGCGATGATAATTTTGTTGAATTAGTAACTGATGTATTGGCTTCCCGAACAATTTGGTATGTGAAAACTGAGCAAGAATTTATTGCTTCTACATCACAACGCGCTATTGTATTTTTCCTCAAGAGTTTTCAACCAAACAAAACTACAGTTTCGTGGATGTTGTCTTCTGGTTCACTTGGTTTTGGTTTGTCTTGGGATACGAGGATAAAGTCTGTAGAAGCAGATTCTAGTGTTTTACTGAATCGTTCATCGTGGGAGTTAGAAATAAAGAAGAAAGATGTAGTATTCCAAAGCCAAAACTTATCTAAAAAACAACATAAAAAGCAGTTATTGAATAGTTTGGAAAATACATTTACCAAATATGACTTTGATTATTCAAATTGGATTTTACCCCTTTCTGGTGGTTTCGATAGTAGAGCGATTCTTTTACTGTTAAAAAATCGAACTGGACTGAAAACTGTAACATGGGGCTTGAAATCTTCTTTGTCCGAGCCAAATAGTGATGCTTATGTGGCTAATAAATTAGCAACACATATTGGTGTCGAAAATAAATACTTTGAATTAGATTCATCATCTGAATCATGGGAAAACATTTTCCAGAGATTTTTGGTTGCTGGTGAAGGAAGAATAGACCATATTTCAGGCTATATGGATGGCTTTAAAGTCTGGAAAGAATTATTTGAACAAGGAGTATTAGGAATTATTAGAGGAGATGAAGCGTTTGGGTTTCCTATATTGTCAGCTTTTACATCTTTAGATGTAAGAAGAGTTATGAATAATAACTTATTATCAGACTACTATAACTACAATATCATTGCCAAATTTGGATTTGAATCGCAGATTTTCCCAGAAAGGTTACTCAGAAAAAATAGAGAGTCTTTTGCGGATTGGCGAGACCGACTTTATCATGAATTTCGTATTCCTTATATATTGGCAGCATTAACTGATTTAAAGTGTTCTTATGTTGAAATAATTAATCCTTTACTTTCAAGGGAAATTATTGAACAAGTGAGACAGATGCCTAGTTATTTACGCATACAGAAAAAACTGTTTAAAAGTATTATTATTTCCCTAAGCCCTAAAGGAATACCATTTGCCCAACAAATGTCAACGCAAAAGTTAGAAGATTTATTAGCAACTCAAGAATATGTAAATTTCTTATCAAGGAAATTAAAGACAGATTCTGCTAGAAAAATTTTAACTTCTGAATTTATAGACTACATTTTCGAGAATCTGCAAGTATCCAATAGTAAACCTGCCAAAAATAGCTGGAAGTCCAAAATTAGAATGATGATGCCAGAGGAACTCAAATGTTATATTAAAACCTTATTTCCAGCGAAATCTCTTCCCATAAATATCAATAGATTAGCATTGCGTGCCTTAATCATTTGTGAAATGAATCAAATTCTTGTAGAAGATGCTATGCAATTAGAAATGAGTAAACTGAATTTAAACCCTACAAAATAAACAATATTTCTAACTTTGCTAACAGAAACTTAAGTAGTTGTAATTACAAAAGAGGTAAACCAAGTGTGTGTGGAATTAACGGTTTTTGGAATATATCTCAACAATTCAGTTTAGAAGAGCTACAGTCGATCGCCAAGCGCATGTCAAACACCTTAGTACATCGAGGGCCGGATGATGGCGGCATTTGGGTAGATGCTGAGGCTGGTATTGCCTTCGGTCATCGGCGATTGGCAATTGTGGATCTTTCACCAGAAGGACATCAACCGATGGTGTCTACCGATGGCCGCTATGTGATTGTATTCAATGGTGAGATTTACAACTTTTTAGAACTGCGGTATCAACTTAAAGACGTTGGGTACCATTTTCGAGGTCATTCCGATACTGAGGTGATGCTAGCCAGCTTTAGCCAGTGGGGTCTGGATGGGGCTGTTGAGCGCTTCAATGGTATGTTTGCTTTTGCCCTATGGGACCGCAAAGAGCGAGTTTTACATTTGGGACGCGATCGCTTGGGAGAAAAGCCCCTTTATTACGGTTGGAACGGTAAAACTTTTTTGTTCGGTTCAGAGTTAAAAGCTTTGAAAGCCCATCCTCATTTTCGGGGGGAAATCAACCGCGATGCTTTGGGATTGTTTTTCCGCTACAATTACATTCCTGCTCCCTATTCCATCTACCAAGGTCTTTACAAATTACCGCCAGGAACAACTTTAACTTGGGATGGCAAAGATGTTCATCCAAAACCAGTCGCTTATTGGTCTGCTAAAAAAATTGTAGAATCGGGCGCGGCTGAACCCTTCACTGGCTCTGACGTAGAAGCAGTAGCACAACTAGAGGAGTTACTCCAGGAAGCAGTAGGACTGCGAATGGTTGCCGATGTTCCTCTAGGAGGTTTTCTTTCGGGAGGTATTGACTCTTCTACAGTGATAGCTCTGATGCAGGCTCAAAGTAGCCAACCTGTGAAAACGTTCACTATTGGTTTTTATGAGGATGGTTACAATGAAGCACCGCAGGCCAAAGCTGTAGCACAGCACTTGGGCACAGATCACACAGAACTTTATGTGACTCTAAAAGACGCGCTTGCTGTCATTCCCAAACTGCCTATTATCTACGATGAACCCTTCTGCGACCTTTCTCACATTCCGACTTTTCTCTTATCTCAGCTGACTAGACAGCATGTAACCGTAAGTCTTTCTGGCGACGGAGGCGATGAACTATTTGCTGGATACTCTCACTATTTTAAAGGCTCCCAGATTTGGCAGAAGATCGGCTGGATACCCTCAAGACTGCGACAGACTGCTGCCCATATATTGACTAGCTTATCGCCCGAAACTTGGGATCGAGGCTTGAGTCACTTTGCTGATTTACTGCCAGCTAAACTTAAACAACCCACCCCTGGCACTAAAGTACACCTACTCGCCAATTTTTTGGCAGCTGCCAATCCTGAAGCCTTGCATAAATATTTGGCTTCTGACTGGCAACAACCAGAAGCCTTGGTGATCGGTAGCTCAGAACCTATGACGGCTTTTAGCGATCGCCAATCTTGGGTACAGATACCAGACTGCACTCAACGCATGATGTATCTAGACATGGTGACTTACCTACCAGATGATATCCTCGTCAAAGTAGACAGGGCTAGTATGGGCGTGAGTTTGGAAGCTCGAGTACCGTTGCTAGATCATCGGGTGGTGGAATTAGCTTGGCGTATGCCGATGTCGATGAAAATCCGTAACGGTCAAAGTAAGTGGCTATTACGTCAAATTTTGTATAAGTATGTGCCGCAAGAATTGATTGAGCGCCCCAAAAAAGGCTTTGGTGTGCCGATTGATAGCTGGTTGCATGGTTCTTTGCAAGACTGGGCAGAAAGTCTGTTGGATGAACATCGGTTGCAGCAAGAAGGTTTTTTAAATCCACAACTAATTAGGCAGAAGTGGGCAGAATATCTTGCAGGCGATCGGCGTTGGAAATCCTGTTTATGGAATGCGTTGATGTTCCAATCTTGGTTAGAAACAAACTATTAACTGAAAAAATTAGCAACTTATAAAAATAAACCTTTTTACAACATTTTTACTGATTCTAGTTTCTTGAAGCATCATTAGGATAATTTAAAATGTCTCTTATTTTTAAAATAAATACAAGAGCAATTAGCAAATATAAAATTATCATCTGCCTACTAGGAACAGTATTGGCTTTATATGCTTGTTCAAGTGTAAAGCTATTAGCAAACTCTTCAACAACTCCTATAGTCTGGGTGACTTCAGGTCTACAAAGGATAGGAAAAGACGAGCGGCCAGGGAGTTCAACCGAGATTCAGCTTTATGCAGCTCGAGGTGAATACGAACCATTTCAGATTGGTATTCGAGCATCAAATAGCGATCTCACAAATGTGAATGTTTCAGTCTCAGATTTGTCTGGCCCCAACAATCAAATAATTGCCAAGAACAACATTACTCTCTACCGAGAACATTACGTTTACGTTAGTCAGTCGAGTCCTAAGCAGAGAGGCAGTAACAACCAACCTTTGGGTTCGGGATGGTATGCTGATGGACTAATTCCATTTGTTAATCCTGAAACTCAAGCCAATCTCAAAGGTTTTGAGTTAGACGCAGTTCCATTCAACCTGAAAGCTGGGAATAACCAACCAATTTGGGTAGATGTGTTTGTACCCCGCAATGCTAGCCCTGGTAAATATCAGGGTACTTTCACGATTAGCAGCAATCGAGGAGTGACGACAGGCAAAATTCTGTTGCAGGTTTGGAATTTTCAGTTACCTCTTAAGCCATCACTCAATTCTTCCTTTGCTTTCTGGGAAGAAAAAACTAAGAGCGCTATGGTGGAACTGCTAAAACACAAAATCATGCCTTCAAGGGTAGATCCACAAGATCAGCGCGAGCTGATTGATAAATGGGGATTACGCTCCCTGCGTCTTCCTTTCTGGAGTGGAGCCGATCTCAAGCAGTGCGCAATGAAGCCACCTCCTTCTGTAGATGAGATCCGCAAATCTGCCAGCATACATCAATCAGATCTGTTGCTGTTCGCTAGGTATGCCGATGAGATTGATAAATGCTCAAATCTGATTGAACCAGTCAAGCAGTGGGCACGAAATTTTCACAAAGCAGGAATTTCAACTGTTATAGCAATGGCCCCAAAACCTGCTCTGTATGATGATGGTTCTGGTACTGGACGTTCTGCTGTAGACATCTGGGTAGTATTGCCAGCGATGTACAATGCGGCTCCCAAGCGAATATCTGAGGTTTTACAAAAAGGAGATAAAGTCTGGTTTTACAACGCTTTGGTACAAGAGGGTTACTCTCCTAAATGGCAAATAGATTTTCAACCCATAAATTATAGAATTCCTCACGGCTTTATTAATCAAAGTCTTGGGTTAACAGGAGTTTTATACTGGCAAGTTGATTTGTGGACAAAACAACCCTGGAAAGATGTTCAAACTCATTCTGACAAGGATGACTATTATCCTGGTGAAGGAATGTTAGTCTATCCTGGCAAACAGGTAGGTGTCAAAGGCGTTGTACCTTCCATGCGACTCAAGTGGGTGAGGGAAGGGGTAGAAGATTACGAATATATCGAGATACTTAAAAAACTTGGCCGCCAGAAATGGGTACTCGGAGTAACTCAAAAAGTCGGTCGTGATTGGAAGAATTGGACACGCGATCCAAACGTCTTGGAATCTGTCCGAAGGCAATTGGGCGAAGAGATAGAAAGGCTTTCGCGGAAATAAACCTCAACAGCAGGAAGTTAAGGAAATTATTATGGTACCAAAATTTGTTAAATTTGTATGAGGAAAAAATATGATATCTTTGCAAAATTTTTAAGAAACTGCTAGCTAGGTTAAATCATGAACAACTAAAATAACAATTACTAAATCTTGCTGTTAATTTTAATAGTTTCGTCACTTAAATTTAAGTGCTAATTCATCAAGATTGTAAAGAAATATCTCGAAATCAAAAATCTATTATGACTCGAAATGTTAACTATAAAATTCAAAGTCTATATTAAAAAATCCAGCCAATGCGTAAGTATTACAAATTTGAGCCTGGTTATGCAAGATAAAAACAGAGTATCAGGGTAATCACAACAGACTTCCAAACCAACAACAGCAGCAAAGGATAGCCAAGACGTATGCAAGCATCTACCACGAATGAAGACATATTAATCTTAGAAGTATTTCAGGATATTACTGGTGTTATTTGTAGCCTTGACGGTGCTGAGGCAGTTTTACACCATCGTCTCTTTGACGTTAGTGATGATGGAAATGACTATTGGCGCTTTTGTTTACAGCCAGAATATCAACGCAATCATCTGGCGCGGTCAAGAACTGATATTCCTTTGATGCAGAGGAAGTAGGCGATTAGCTCATTTTTATAATAGTCCACTCTGAATAGAAATGAATATTTGAGTGGTTTCTAGATTTTGATTGGCGCAGTGCCCAAGGCAATTTCAATCATACTTTAATTTTTTTGTAATACATTTTTCATTTATGAAAAATGTTAAATAACTTAGTGATTTGTGAGGAAATATATGAGCGAAAAAATAGCAGTTATTGGTCTTGGTTATGTTGGCTTACCTGTTGCCTTAGCATTTGCTAAGAAATTCCCTCACACTGTTGGGTTTGATGTCAACATCGAAAAAGTGACAAGACTGAAGCAAGGCATTGATACTACGGGGGAAGTATCTAGCGATGAGTTGAAGCACACTAATCTGAGGATCACTGCCGATCTCTACGATTTAGAAGATATTAACTTTTTCGTTGTGGCTGTACCAACGCCAGTCGATCGCAACCATCGCCCAGACCTATCCTTTCTAGTGAAGGCATCGGAACTGATTGGCAAAGTATTACAGCCTGGGGCAGTAGTGGTGTATGAATCCACAGTTTATCCAGGGGTGACAGAGGAAATTTGCGGGCCGACCTTGGAGAAAGTATCCGGTTTAAAGCAAGGTGTTGATTTCAAATTGGGCTACTCTCCAGAACGAATTAATCCCGGTGATAAAAATCACACATTGGAAAAAATTGTCAAAGTAGTGGCTGGGGAAGATGCTGAAACCTTAGAAAGGGTAGCGAGAGTTTACGCAACTATTGTGGACGCCGGTGTTTACCGCGCCTCTTCGATCAAGGTAGCAGAGACAGCCAAAGCAATTGAGAATACCCAACGGGACTTAAACATTGCTTTGATGAATGAATTAGCCCTGATTTGCGATCGCCTAAGTATCCGCACCCATGATGTTCTAGCAGCAGCAAAGACCAAATGGAACTTTTTGCCCTTTACCCCAGGACTAGTCGGTGGTCACTGCATTGGCGTCGATCCTTACTATCTCACGACCAAGGCAGAAGAATTAGGATATCATCCTGAAGTTATGCTCGCTGGTCGTCGGATCAATGACCTGATGGGAATTCATATTGCTCAACGCCTTGTGAAACTTTTAGTGAAAGCTGACCAATCTATTAAAGGCGCACGGATAGCAATTCTCGGATTAACCTTTAAAGAAAACGTACCCGATGTCAGAAATAGCCGCATTCCAGATATCGTTGTCGAGTTGCAGCAATTTGGGATTTATCCTCTCATCCACGATCCCTTAGCTGATCGGCATGAAACTCAACATGAATACGGGATTCAACTTGCGGACTGGCAGGAATTAACTAATCTAGATGGGATTGTCTTAGGTGTTCCTCATCAAGCCTATTTGGATATGCCTTACCAACAGTTGCTTGGTCAACTTCGTCCCGGTGGAGTTTTGATGGATGTCAAATCTGTGATTGACCCTGCGACTGTGCCAGCAAACATTTATTACTCAAGCTTATAGGAAAATCTTATGGTCAGATTTTTAGTTACTGGTGCTGCTGGCTTTATTGGCTTTCATGTGTGCCAACGCTTGCTAAATAGAGGAGACGAAGTTGTTGGGTTAGATAA
Organism: Aulosira sp. ZfuVER01; assembly: GCA_034530615.2. GTDB lineage: Bacteria > Cyanobacteriota > Cyanobacteriia > Cyanobacteriales > Nostocaceae > Aulosira. The sequence goes on along the minus strand of JAVRCV020000025.1, from coordinate 176,567 downwards.
CCTGAATGATTACTACGATGTCTTTCTCAAGAAAGACCGTTTAGCCCAGCTAGAGGGAAAACCAGGTTTTAGTTTTCATCAACTAGACTTAGCAGATCGCCAAGGCATAGCCCAATTATTTACACAGCAAAAATTTGATGTTGTCATCAACCTAGCAGCTCAGGCTGGTGTGCGTTACTCCCTGAAAAATCCCCATGCTTATGTAGACAGCAACCTCGTTGGCTTTATCAACATTTTGGAAGGTTGTCGCCACTCAGGCGTACAACACCTGGTATTTGCATCTTCTAGTTCTGTCTATGGTGCTAATACCAAAATGCCCTTTTCTGTTCACGACAATGTAGATCACCCCGTCAGTCTGTATGCTGTCACTAAAAAAGCTAACGAACTGATGGCTCACTCCTACAGCCATTTATATGGTTTGCCGACAACTGGGTTGCGTTTCTTTACTGTTTACGGCCCGTGGGGTCGCCCAGACATGGCGCTGTTTATATTTACCCAAGCGATTTTAGCAGGCCAACCCATAGATGTTTTTAACTATGGCAAAATGCGACGCGACTTTACCTACATTGATGACATTGTAGAAGGTGTGATTCGTGTAGCAGATAATATTCCCCAAGCAAATCCTAACTGGTCTGGAGACGCTCCCGACCCAGGTACTAGCAAAGCTCCCTATAAAATTTACAACATTGGTAACAATCAACCAGTGGAGTTAATGCACTTGATTGAAGTCTTGGAAAGCTGTTTAGGAAAACAAGCTGAAAAGAAGATGTTACCAATTCAACTAGGTGATGTTCCTGCGACTTATGCAGATGTAGATGATTTAGTAAAAGATGTGGGATTTAAGCCTAGCACTTCAATTGAAGATGGGGTTGAGCGATTTGTCGCTTGGTATCGGTCTTACTACCAAATCTAACAGCTAAATTTCCACATAAATAGTAACCCAAATATATGCCTGACTATGCACCAGCATTAAAACTGCTTTACATCACAACCGTACCAGAAACACTTAGCTTCTTGAGTGGTCAGGTTGGATATATGAAACAGCAAGGCTTTGAAGTACATGCTCTATCTTCTCCCGGAAAAGCCTTGCATAAATTTGCGGAACGCGAACAAGTGACGGTATACGCCGTTGATATGCCTCGGCGAATTACCCCCTTACAAGACTTAGTAGCCATTTTCCATCTCTGGCAGTGTTTGCGTCACATTCGCCCGCAGGTAGTTCATGCCAGCACTCCTAAAGGAGGGCTGTTGGGAATAGTTAGTTCATGGTTAGCAGGCTCACCGATTCGGATTTACTTGATGCGCGGCTTGCCTTTGATGACTGCTAAGGGCTTCAAACGCTGGCTGCTGTGGTGGAGCGAAAAAATATCTTGCCTGTTGGCTCACCAAGTATTTTGTGTCAGCCATTCCCTACGAGAAGTAGCAGTGTCGGAAAATCTTTGCCCGCCAAGCAAAATCAAAGTCTTGCTCGAAGGCAGTAGCAATGGTGTAGATACTAAAGAGCGATTTAATCCTATACGTGTAGGTGCAGATGTCGGTCACGCAACGCGCCAAAAATACGGAATTCCTATTGATGCTTTAGTAGTTGGCTTTGTTGGTCGTATCGTTCGTGATAAAGGCATTACAGAATTGGTCAACGCCTGGAAAATCTTAAGGGACGAATTTCCTAATCTCCATCTACTAATGGTTGGTTCGTTTGAACCCCAAGATCCAGTACCGTCAGACGTAGAAGAGTGGCTGAAGAGCGATGCTCGCATCCATCTGACTGGAGACAGCAACAATACACCAGCCTTCTATGCTGCTATGGATATCTTGACCTTACCAACATATCGGGAGGGATTTCCAAACACACCTTTAGAAGGGGCAGCAATGCAATTACCAGTTGTAGCTACAGCCATTCCAGGCTGTATAGATGCTGTACAAGATGGCATCACAGGAACACTAGTACCACCGCGTAATGTAGAGGCATTAACAGCAGCAATTCGGATGTATTTGAATAGCCAAGAGTTACGCCAGCAACATGGTCAAGCAGGGCACTCTCGCGTTGTGCAGAGCTTTAACCAAGAAAGGATTTGGGATGCGCTTTATCAAGAGTATGTACGACTTTTATTAGAGAAAGGGTTGGCCGTTCCCAAACCGATTTCCAATCTGAAAGAAGCCAGGTAATTATGACTTGGCTCAGACAACAGCTACGCAAAAGATACAAGGCAGTAAAAATAGTGGTTTTTGTGAAATTTTTTGGACTCGTGCGTTATGACAAATCTTCAATCTGTGGATACATCTATGAAAACTCAAAAATTTTATGGCAATTGCCCTAACAAACAAAGCAGATTAATCAAATCTATATTAGATAGGTTCATAGCTGCGATCGCTTTAATTTTATGTTTTCCTGTACTGTTGCTTGTGGCGATCGCTATTTATTACCGTATGGGTAGTCCAGTGATTTTCGCCCAACCCCGTCCTGGTAAAAACGGACGTATTTTCAAATTCTATAAGTTTCGCACTATGACCGATGAGCGCGATGCCAAGGGTAATCTTCTGCCTGATGCAAAACGCCTAACATCTTTCGGTAAATTTCTGCGCAAAACGAGTTTGGATGAACTTCCCCAACTGTGGAATGTTCTCAAGGGTGATATGAGTTTCGTTGGCCCGCGTCCTTTAATGGTCAGGTATCTGGAGCGCTACACTCCTGAACAAGCACGCCGTCATGAAGTCAAGCCGGGGATTACTGGTTGGGCACAAGTTAACGGTCGCAATTCTATTTCTTGGCCAGAAAAATTTAAACTAGATGTTTGGTATGTCGATAATTGGAGTTGGTGGCTTGACCTGAAAATACTTTTCCTGACGGCATGGAAAGTAGTTAAAAAAGAAGGGATTAGCCAAGCTAATCATGACACTATGGAAGAGTTTCTGGGCAATTAGTCTCCAGAAAATACTTAAAATATATCCCTATTTTGTCACTATCGAAAAATAATAATCGAAGCCAAATTATGAGACTTTGATTTAACCAATGTTGGAGGTTTACCCCCTATTTCATCAACTGGGTTGAAACCTTGATTTTTCGTTAGCTCAGTAACGTAAAATCATCAATTTTTCTCAAAGTGATGAAAGAAGGTAAAAAGCAGTAAACCAAAAAGTTTTCGCAAAAGGGCTATCGATTATGAATATCGTAATTACCTGTGCCGGTCGTCGGATTGACTTAATTAACTTTTTCAAAGATGCACTTGCTAAAAATGGATATGTGCTGGCTTGTGATGCTAATCCCAATGCAGCAGCACTACAAAAAGCTGACAAGGGTTTTGTTGTACCGTCTGTTAAACATAGCGATTATTTTGACATAATTGTCAATATATGTAAGCAACATCAGGTACGTCTGTTAATTCCTTTGCTCGATCTCGAACTTCCCTTGTTGGCAAGACAGCGCGATCGCTTTCTCGAAGTTGGGACTTTTCCAGTCATTTCATCTCCAGAAGTAATCGATACTTGCTTTGACAAGTGGGCAACCTTTGAATTATTAACAAACTGGGGTATTTCAGTCCCAAAAACCTATATTTCATTGTCAGACGCACGGCAAGCACTTAGCCAAGGAGAGATTAAATTCCCTTTAGTTATTAAACCTCGGTGGGGAAGTGCTTCAGTTGGTATTTTCTCCGTTCAGGACGATGAGGAAATGGAGATGGCCTATCAGTTTGCTAAAAAGCTTATTTTTGGCACATCCTTGGCAGACGTAAGTGCAAAAGATCCTCAAAGATGCGTTCTCATTCAAGAAAAGCTGTATGGACAAGAGTACAGTCTTGATATCATTAATAACTTAACAGGTTCTTATATAACTACTTTTGCTAAACGTAAGCTTTCTATGCTAGCTGGTAGTACAGATGCTGCGATCGTAGTTGATGATAAACGGTTAAAAGATTTAGGTGCATCTATTGGTCAGCAGCTTGGTCATATTAGTAGCCTCGACTGCGATGTAATTGTAACAGCAGACGGTTGTTTTGTCATAGATATGAATCCGCGTTTGGGTGGAGGCTATCCTTTTTCTCATCAAGCAGGAGCTAATCTACCCGCCGCACTAATTGCTTGGGCAAGTGGTAAAGAAGCCGATCCAAATTGGCTGAAAGTTCGACCAAACTTCATGGCAGCAAAGTTTGATGCTCTGGAGGAAATCAAGAGTATGGCAACTGTATAAAAGCCAAAGATTTCGCTGGATGCTTTTGATGAAGATGGGTTGTCTTTAGTAAAAAACAGTTAAAAAATGGCACTTTCTTGGCAAACACTGCATCACTTAGAAAAAGAATACGGAGATTCTTTTTTTATTCTGGATCTCAGACAATTTGAACATAACTATAAAGAGTTTCTCCAGAGTTTCCGTTCAATTTATCCCAATACCAACTTGGGATATTCTTACAAAACTAACTATATTCCCAAGATATGCCAAACAGTGCATTCTATGGGAGGGTATGCCGAAGTTGTTTCCCAAATGGAGTATGATTTAGCGATCGCGATCGGCGTACCACCAACCAGAATTATTTTTAATGGCCCGCTGAAGCATCAGCAAGATATCGAAAAAGCCATCTTGGCTGGTTCTATAGTCAACTTGGATTGTTTAGAAGAAGTTGAAATAGTTACAGCTTTGGCAAAAAGATTACCAGAACAGAACATAGCTGTAGGATTGAGGTGTAATTTTGATATCGGGAACAGCCGGATATCTCGATTTGGCTTTGATGTCGAAGCAGGCGAACTCGATCGCGCATTCAAAACCTTGACACAATTAAATAATTGTACTGTTGCTGGACTACATTGCCACATTTCTACATCCGAAAGAAGCACCGAATCATACTCTCGCCGTACTCAGAAAATTTTGGAATTAACTGATTATTATTTCCAGGATAAACAGCCAAGATTTCTTGATATCGGTGGTGGTTTCTTTGGCAAGATGACTGACGATTTAAGAAATCAATTTGATTTTTATATTCCTAATTATCAGGAATACGCCGCAGCAGTTGCACCACAATTAAAAAGTAGATATCCCAATTCTGTCCCAGAACTGATTATTGAGCCAGGAGTAGCTGTAGTTTCCGATGTGTTGAAATTTGCAGCTAAAGTTGTAGGTTTAAAAACAGTGCGATCGCGCCAAATTGCTCTAGTAGTGGGTAGTATTCACAACATCAAACCAACCGGAACTGATAAAACTCTGTCTTTAAAAGTTTACAAAAATGAAGAAATTACCAACCACAAAAAACTCTCAGGAAGTATCGATATAGTTGGATATACTTGTATGGAACATGATTGTTTATACAAAGAATATCCTGGGGAAATAGGTATAGGAGATTATATAGTTTTTGAGAATATGGGTGCTTATACTGTCGTCTTTAAACCACCATTTATTCGCCCCAATCCCCCCATTATTAGCTACGACTATATCCAGGACGAGTACACACTAATCAGACGGCGAGAAACTTCTCAGGATGTGTTTTCTACTTATGTCCTCTAAGAGGTAAAACCTGATATGAATGTCATATTGACTTGTGCGGGAAGACGCAACTATCTAGTGAAATTCTTCCAAGAAGCGCTAGGAAATCGAGGACAAGTGTTTGCTACTGATTCTAATCTGGAAGCACCAGCGTTACAAGAAGCAGATGAATATTTTTTGTTACCGCCTATCCATCACAGCGATTATTTCGATAACTTGTTGGATATCTGTCAGCAAAAACAGGTACGCTTGTTAATTCCGTTGAACGATTTAGAATTACCGTACCTAGCAGAACAACGCGATCGCTTTCTGACAATCGGCACTATTCCAGTTGTTTCCTCTCCAGAAGTTATCAATATCTGTTTTGATAAGTTTGCCACATTTCAATTTTTAGAGAATATCGGTCTTTCTTCTCCAAAAACTTATCTTTCTGTCAGAGCAGTACAAGAAGCTATTCAACAAGGAGAAATAACTTTTCCTTTAGTAGTCAAACCTCGCTGGGGAAGCGCCTCAATTGGAATTGAATATCCCGAAGATGATGAAGAATTAGAATTAGCATATCGGTATGTACAGAAAAAAATATGTCGCACAATTCTCGCGGATGTTAGTGCATGTGATATCGAGAATTGTATTCTAATCCAAGAGCGAGTATTAGGTGAAGAATACGGTCTAGATATCATTAATAATTTGGATGGCGAATATGTGACAACTTTTGTGAAACGTAAACTGGGTATGCGTGCGGGAGAGACCGATCGCGCAGTCACAGTCGCAGAGCAAAAACTTCAAAATATTGGTCAAGAAATAGCCCGTAAACTCAGTCATATTGGCAATCTTGACTGTGATGTAATTGTCAATTCTAGAGGTTGCTATGTTCTAGAAATGAACCCCCGCTTTGGTGGAGGATATCCATTTTCACATTGTGCTGGAGCAAATCTGCCAGCAATGTTAATAGCTTGGGCTAATGGTGTAGAACCAGAGCCAAGTTGGCAGATGTTCGCAGCTAACGTTATAAGTTCCAAGTGCGATCGCTTAATCGTTCATCAACAGTAGGAGAAAATTGTCTTATGGCGCAAGTTGTTATTTTTGGAACTAGTGAGATTGCAGAAATAGTTCACTACTATCTCAAACATGATTCTGAACATGAGGTAGTTGGATTTACTGTTGATGAAGCTTACCTTCAAGCAGAGAGCTTCAATGGTCTACCACTTGTCCCTTATGAGAAACTTGAGAAGTATTATCCACCTTCTGAGTACAAATTGTTCATTGCAATTAGTTATAAAAATGTCAACAAATTACGAGCAGAAAAATATTTTAATGCCAAAAAGCGTGGCTATAGCTGTATTTCATACATCAGTTCTAAAGCATCTTATCACGGTACGCAATTGGGCGAAAACTCCTTCATTCTTGAACATAGCATTATTCAACCTTTCTCTTCGATTGGCAACAACTGTCTGCTCTTAGGAGCAAATCATATCGGTCATCACTGTACGATCGAGGATCATTGCTTTCTAACCTCTGATGTCGTGATTGGTGGTGGAGCAACCATAGGAGAATATACTTTTATTGGTTTGAATGCTACTATCCGCAATTATATTAATATCGGTAAAGAAAATATTATTGGTGCAGGCGCGATCGTTCTTAGTCATACAGAAGATCGGGCAGTCTACTCTCCAGGAGAAACTGCAAAGTTTGACGTGCCAAGCAATTTCATACGCATTTAACAATTTTAGATTTTAGATTTTTTACATAAGTAGATTTGCTAGCTTTGTGGCATTTTAAAATTTTAAATTTTGAACTTTCAATTCTCTTAATTGAAAATCTAAAATTCGGTGATTAAATTCTGCTAGAGGCATAAGATTTGATGTTTGCGAATCTAGGCACTAATCGAATCGCCTACTTTGCGAGTATTGGCCGGGAGCAAATCAGATTCCTCATAATAACTAGACAGAAAGCATTTCCTTCACAAGCAGTGTTATGCATATTCACTCTCTCAATCTCAAACAAAAAAGGCGTAATTTCCTTCGCTTGGCTGGACTGACAGCGGGAGCAGTAATTTCTCCCTATATTTTTTCCAACCTGAAAACATCTGGTTTTTCTCCTAGCTCCGTTATTCACACGCTGAAAACATCTGGATCGATTCTGGATGCTGCTCATGCAAAGCAAACCGATGCCATGAGAGTAGTGCCCTTACCACAACCTACTGGCATTAGGAAAGTTGTCATAGTCCACAGTGAAGATCGGGTATCTGGAACCCGCCGCGCTCTTGACTTGTTGCAGCCAAGCGGTATTCAGGGAAAAAAAGTTTTCCTCAAGCCTAACTTTAATACTGCCGATCCAGCTCCGGCAGCCACAGATAGCAAAATGTTAGAAGCCTTGGTGCAAGAGCTACAAAATGCTGGCGCTGGGAAAATTACTGTGGGCGATCGCGCCGGCATGGCAAACACCCGTCAAGCAATGGAACTCAAAGGAGTGTTTCAACTGGCAGATCGCTATGGGCTAGAGGCGATCGTGTTTGATGAGCTGTCTACCGAGCAGTGGCAATACTTTTCCGCAAAAGGAACCCACTGGAAGGAAGGTTTCGCCTTTGCGCGGCCAGTTCTAGAGGCAGAAGCAGTTGTCAATACCTGTTGTCTGAAAACTCATCGGGGAGCGCATTATACCTTGTCCCTGAAAAATACTGTAGGCATGGTAGCGAAGTATGTTCCCGGCGATCCATTTAACTATATGCGCGATCTCCATACTTCCTCGCACATGCAACCGATGATCGCGGAAATCAATGCCGTCTATCAGCCTACTCTGGTGTTAATGGATGGTGTCGAAGCCTTTGTAGACGGAGGGCCGGATTCTGGGAAAAAGGTTGCTGCAAATGTGATTCTGGCAAGTACAGATCGGATAGCCATTGATGTCGTTGCTTTGGGAATGTTGCGCTCTCTGGGAACAACAGATCGAGTGACGCAAGGATCTATTTGGCAGTTAGAACAGATTCGCAAAGCAGTGGAATTGGGTTTAGGGGTGTCTACCTCAGAACAGATTGAACTAGTGGCAGCTGACAGTGCTAGCCAAAAAATTGCCGATCGCATTCGGCAATACATATTGGCATAATCCCAATCCGCCAACCTGAAACCTAGATGCCATCTAACGCTGATACCTGTGTATCGTTTTTTTAACTATCCTAAATTTTCAATGTATATCTAAAAAGTTTTTTTATATTTACGAGGATAAATAAATTATGAACTTGGTGAAAGAAATACCAATCTCCAGCTTTTCCTGTTTTGTAGTCGGTGATGGTGCTTTGCCATTAAGTTGCTTGGAAATCCTGTTACAGAAAGGTTGCCAAGTGCTGGGAGTTTATTCAACAGATAATTCCTTACAAAAGTGGGCTGAGGAACATGGCATCAACCACGCGGCTTCTCGATCTATTTTTCAAGAACAGCTTTTGGGTAGCGAGTACGATTATCTTTTCAGCATTAATAACGTCAAGTGGATCGTACCAGCTGACGTTATTGCCAAGGCACGCAAAGCAACCATTAACTACCACGACTCACCATTGCCAAAGTATGCCGGTTTGTATGCAACTTCTTGGGCTTTACTAAATGGTGAAACTAATCATGCTGTTACCTGGCATGAAGTTACCTGCGAAATTGATGGGGGGCGCATCTTCAAACAGAAAGAAGTGCCAATTTTAGCAGATGATACCGTATTTAATCTGAATACTCGCTGTTTCGATGCCGCCGTCAGCTCTTTTGCGGAACTGTTAACGGAACTAACAATGGATCTGGTACAGCCTTACTCCCAAGATCTATCTCAACGGAGTTATTTTGGCCCCAGCCATCGCCCACCTTCAGCCGCACTGATATCATTTGATGTCAATAGCAAAGATATTTGTAACTTGGTAAGGGCACTAGAGTTTGGGCCAGTTCGCAACCAACTAGGTCTGCCCAAAATCTGGTTGCCAGGAGGAGTGGTTGCTGTAGGATCTGCTCGTTTAATCAAAACTTCCCACGGCATTCCCGGACAGGTGCTGAAACTCGATGCAGATGGGCTGTATGTTGCCACCGTAGATGGTGCTGTGCAGTTGAGTAATTTAACTACTTTAAATGGCAAAGACCTTTCTGAAGACAGCTTGATCGAAGACTATGGCGTGCAAGTCGGGAATGTTTTACCTATAATTGATGCCGAAACCAGAGATGCAATTACCAAGCGGAATGCGGCCATTTGTCGTCATGAGTCGGTATGGGCAGAACGGTTGATGAAATTAGCTCCGTTTCAGCATCCTTATTTACCAGTTGAACTATCTAGTCAAATGGTAGATAGTTCGCTGCAACGTTATTCCATCTCGCTGCCAACTCAACAGGTAGAGCCGAAATCTCTGTTAACGATGTTTGCCACCTACTGTGCGCGACTAACAACAGAGCCAGAATTTGACTTGGGGCTGCAAACTAACGCACAGCGAAGCATTGCCCCAGAAATATTTGCCCAACGAGTGCCGATCCGCATTCACGTGAAGGCGGAGGAGACATTCAATCAATTCCAAGAACGCCTAGAAGCAGATCTAAAGCGGACATCGCGGCTGGGTAGCTTTAGAAATAGCCTCTTGAGACGTTATCCAGAACTACAAGATGACGATCGCCATAATTTTCTGCCAGTAGCGATCGCTCTAGCGCCAAGTCCCGATCAACTGGATTGGCAGCATCTCAATGCATCCATTGCCTTCGTTGCTTACGAAGATGGTAGCCTACCAGAATTGGTACATACTGGGGCCATTAATGAGTTTTACAGTGGTGCGATTGTCCAGCAACTTCAGAGTTTAATCGCTGCGTGCATAGAGCATCCCGAACAATCTTTAGAGCAACTCCCACTACTTTCGGTTGCCGAACAGCAGCAAATTTTGCTGGAGTGGAACCAGACAGCACAACCCTTCCCTAGCGAGCTCTGTATTCATGAGCTATTTGAGCAGCAAGTAGCCCGTACGCCGGACGCGATCGCTATTGCTTTTGCCGATCGCCAACTCACCTACCGCGAATTGAATGCACAAGCCAATCAACTAGCCCACTATCTGCGGCTGTGTGGAGTTGGCCCCGATGTCCTGGTAGGTCTGCACATAGAGCGATCGCACCAAATGATGGTCGCTTTACTGGCAATCCACAAAGCAGGCGGAGCATATCTGCCCCTCGATCCTGATTTTCCCCAAGATCGGCTGGCCTTCATGCTGCAAGATTCTCAAACTCCAGTCATTGTGACGCAGCAGAAGTTGATTCCCAATTTAGTTGTTGAACATGATGCCCGCATCATTCCCATAGATACAATGTGGGGAGAAATTGCCCAACAACCAACCACCAATCCCAAGAGTGGGGTCAAACCTGAGAATTTGAGCTACATCATCTACACTTCCGGCTCGACTGGCAAGCCTAAGGGGGTAATGGTAGAGCATGGCAATGTGGTCAATTTCTTTACCGGGATGGATAGTGTAATTGCCCACGACCCACCAGGAGTATGGTTGGCTGTCACCAGTTTATCCTTCGATATTTCCGTACTGGAACTCTTCTGGACTCTGGCACGAGGATTTAAGGTTGTCATCTATAATGCCAAGGAAGAACGCGCTCGCTCTACTTCGCCAACGCTAAAGCTGCAAAATGAATCAAAAACTGTAGATTTTAGTTTGTTTTACTTCTCCAGCCACGAACAAGGAGAAGATGCCGCCGCAAAGTATCGTCTGTTATTTGAAGGTAGCAAGTTTGCTGATACCAATGGATTTAAAGCCATCTGGACTCCCGAACGCCACTTCCATGCCTTTGGTGGCTTATTCCCAAACCCAGCCCTAACCAACGCGGCGATCGCCACAGTCACCAACCAGATTCAGCTGCGCGCTGGTAGTTGTGTTTCTCCATTACATAGCTCAGTACGCATTGCCGAAGATTGGTCTGTAGTAGACAACTTCTCCGGCGGTCGAGTTGGTATCTCCTTCGCTGCTGGTTGGCAACCCAATGACTTTGTGCTGCGCCCGGAAACCTTTGGGAACCGGAAAGACATCATGTTCAAGCAAATTGAGGAGGTCAGGGCACTCTGGCGTGGGGAAACTGTCAACTATCCCAACGGTAAGGGAGAAATTGTGGCAGTGCAGACACTTCCTCGTCCCATTCAACCCGAACTCCCAGTTTGGGTGACAGCGGCGGGCAATCCGGAAACATTCCAAATGGCAGGAGCCAAAGGCTATCATATTTTGACCCACCTGCTAGGACAAAGTCTTGAGGAGTTAGCCGCCAAAATTGCCATTTATCGGCAAGCATGGACAGAAAATGGTCATCCCGGCAAGGGAACTGTCAGCCTGATGCTGCACACTTTCGTCGGGGAAAATAATGATACAGTCAAAGAGATTGTCCGTCAGCCGATGCGGCATTACCTGGGCAGTTCCCTCGATCTGATTAAAAAAGCAGCTTGGTCATTCCCTACCTTCAAGCAGAAGACTACCAACAACAACGGTCAATTTTCCGTATCTCATCTGTCTGAGCAAGATATGGATGAGGTGTTGGACTTCTCCTTTGAACGCTACTTTGAAACCAGCGGTTTGTTTGGCACAGTTGAAACCTGTTTGCAGATGGTCGATCGCATCAAAGGCATTGATGTCGATGAAATTGCCTGTCTAATTGATTATGGCGTGGAGACAGAAAAAGTATTAGCGCAATTGCCACTGCTGAATCAGTTGAAAGCACAAGCCAATGGCCAAATCGCAAATCAAGCACAGACACAAGATAACTCTGTAGCTGCACTCATCAAGCGGCATCAAGTTACTCATCTGCAATGCACCCCATCAATGGCTAGTATGCTGATTGCCGATAGCACGACGAGAGAGGCAATCGGACAGATCCATACCATGATGGTTGGCGGTGAAGCCTTTACCGAAGCCCTAGCCAACCAACTCCAACAGATTATTCCCGGGCAAGTTCATAATATGTACGGCCCCACAGAAACCACCATCTGGTCTGCAACCCATACCCTGGCCGAAGTGAATGGGGTGGTTCCCATTGGGAAAGCGATCGCCAACACCGAATTATATATCCTGGATAAGAACCAGCAACCTGTTCCCATTGGGGTAGCAGGTGAACTACTCATCGGTGGTAAAGGAGTGACTCGCGGCTATCTCAACAGACCGGAGTTAACCCAGGAGAGGTTTATCCCCAGCCCCTTCAGCACGAATCCCCAAGAACGCCTTTACCGTACTGGAGACTTGGCTCTTTACCGCATGGATGGCAATGTGGAGTTTCTGGGACGCATGGACTTTCAGGTAAAAGTGCGGGGTTATCGGATTGAACTGGGAGAAATTGAGACGATTTTAAGCCGACACGAGGCAGTCCGGGAAGCCGTGATTGTGGTTCGTGAAGATGTGCCTGGAGACAAGCGCCTTGTCGCCTATCTACTCCCACAACCAGGGAATCAAACCGCCAATGCCAACTTGCGAGAATATTTACTCTCCCAATTGCCGGAGTATATGGTGCCCTCTAACTTCGTCTTCTTGGAAGCATTTCCACTTACCCCCAACAATAAAGTTGACCGCAAGGCATTGCCTGCTCCCATCATGGTACGCCAGGATGACGAGGCTTTGAAGACAACAACACCTCAAAACCAAATTGAGCAAACCCTAATTGAAATCTGGCAGAAAGTGCTTCAAGTCTCGGAAGTGAGAACTACAGACAACTTCTTTGATTTGGGGGGCAATTCCCTAGTTGCAGTCACATTAATTGCGGAATTGCGATCGGCGTTTAATGTCAACTTACCCTTGATTAGCTTGTTCCGATCTCCCACCGTACCGGGAATTGCCCAGGAGATTGAGAAGTTTCAAATTGAGCAAGCTGCTCCTAATAATCTATTAGAGCTGATACCAAGACAAACGCATCTTGCCATTTAAGACCAAGGCATATAGCTCAAATACGCACAAGAGCTTTGTTGCCACGGCTGCTGAGGCTATTAGTAACCAAATACTAACCATAAAATTTCACTCTTAGCAGCCATAGTCCATAAAATGCTACTCTAGAGAGTAAAAAATTACATGTGTGTATCATCAATGGTAATGATTGAAGGAGTCTAATTTTTAATAGTAAATGAGTCATCAGTAAGTTTTTTTTAATGATTCTGAACAGCACTATGATAAATTTGATAGGGGACATATATGATTCTTTAAGAATTTTCATAATATCCCCTATCAATTTATAATTATTGAAAAAACTGCAAAACAGAATCTAAACTCCAATAAATCATCGGTACGCTGGCAGCTAATGCAGCTTATATAGTAGGTTTTCTGCAATAAATAATCTTAAGCATCGTCTCGATCGAGACATCTGCCTGAAATTGAAGAAGTAACACTATTTGGGGAACCCCTGGCAATTGCAGAGAATCTAGTATGGCTGTAGTTCAGCCTTCAGATCAATATGATGAAGAGAAAATGAGAAAACTCATTCAATTTTATTGAATAGAGAAATATCAAAACTACAAAATTCTGGTAAATATCTATCTAAAGTAAGAGCGAAGATCGTAATCGCCGCTATAAGAAAATTTGTTCTCAAGTAATGCAGCAACTAGGAGCAAAAAGAAAAAAGTATATGAGTAACTCAAGAATAGGGGTAATTGGAGCGGGAGGTCATGCCAAAGTTGTAGCAAGTACGCTGATTGCTGCGGGACACAAGGTAGTAGGTTTTTATGACGATAACCCAACAACGTGGGGTAGCCAGATTTTTAACATCCCCGTTATTGGAGCAGTAAGTGAGTTGACCTCTCAAAGCTGCTCTCATGCAATCCTGGGCATAGGATCTAACGCAGTACGCAAGCATCTAGCAGAAAAGCTCGATTTTGAGTGGATGACCGTGGTTCATCCGTTTGCTTGGGTTCACCCGGAAGTTTCATTAGGTGTAGGTACAGTTGTTTGTGCTGGTGCAATAGTCCAGCCTTATGCGCAAATTGGTTCTCATGTAATTCTTAATACTAAGGCAAGCGTCGATCATGACTGCTTTGTCGGAGATTATGTACATATAGCTGTGTCCCATCTAGCAGGGGGTGCAGCTGCTGAAGAGGGTGCATTTCTGGCACTGGGTAGCGTTGTGTTTCCTGGTGTTCGCGTTGGAGCTTGGTCTACTGTTGGTGCGGGGGCAATAGCCAGGAAAGATGTTCCACCCAAAACCATCGTCGCAGGAGTGCCTGCCCGAGTGATTAGAGAAGTTTCTTAGTCGATAGACCAATAGGCTCAAGTTGCAGAGCCGGAAGATCTGTTCCCAGAAATTATTTTTGATGCAATTAAAATCGTGACTAAACAAATTCTTCTTTCAACTCCCCACATGGGCGATCGCGAACTAGAATTCGTCAAACAAGCCTTTGAAACTAACTGGATCGCCCCTGTAGGCCCTCATGTAGATGCTTTTGAACAAGAATTTTGTCAAGTAGTCGGTGCAGGCCATGCAGCCGCCGTCAGTTCTGGAACCGCAGCACTGCATTTAGCTTTGCAATTAGTTGGTGTTGGCTATGGGGATGATGTTTTTTGTTCGACCTTGACGTTTGCTGCTAGCGCTAATCCGATTACTTATTTGGGTGCAAAACCAGTCTTTATCGATAGCGATCGCACTTCTTGGAACATGAATCCCGATTTGTTGCAAGAAGCCTTAGAACACCGCACTCGCATTGGCAAATTACCCAAAGCAGTCGTGCTGGTACATTTATACGGGCAAAGTGCAGATATCGAGCCGATTCTCAAAGCTTGCGATCGCTATGAAATTCCTTTAATTGAAGATGCGGCGGAAGCTTTAGGTGCTACCTATAAAGGCCAAACTCCGGGAACTTTTGGGAAAATTGGGATTTACTCCTTCAACGGCAATAAAATCATCACCACATCTGGCGGCGGGATGTTAGTGTCAGATGACCCAGATTTAGTCAAAAAAGCCCGCTTTCTAGCAACTCAAGCCCGCGATCCGGCTCCCCATTATCAACACTCAGAAATAGGTTATAACTACCGCCTCAGCAATGTTTTGGCAGGTATTGGTCGCGGTCAATTACAAGTTCTGAGCGAGCGAGTGGCTGCTAGACGACGTAACTTTGAGATTTATCAACAGGCTTTAGCACATCTTCCGGGAATAGAATTTATGCCAGAAGCTAGCTTTGGCCGTGCTACTCGCTGGTTAACCTGCTTAACGATAGATCCTCAGAAATTTGGTGCAGATCGAGAACAAGTCAGATTAGCACTGGTCGAAAAGCAAATTGAAGCGCGTCCAGTATGGAAACCCTTACATCTACAGCCTGTGTTTGCTGGTTGTGAATATATTGGCGATGCTGTAGCGGTAGATTTATTCTCACGTGGCTTGTGCTTGCCTTCTGGATCTAATCTTACAGGCGAAGACTTAGCTCGGGTAATTGAAGCGATCGCCGCAATTCACTATAGCGCTAGAAAAACTCATCTGACTAAACAGATTTGATGCTAACTATGCTTTATATCCACAATCGTAAGTAATAATATTTAACGGTTTGATATTAACTGCATAGTTTTTTACAATATTGAAAACATAAAAACTAGATTTATGCAAACACAAGCAACTTTTTTTACCTTTGATAAATATTGGCAAATACTGAAGCGCCGTTGGCAACCTGGCCTCAAAGTTTTTGTCCCAGTTTTTCTGATTTCTGTAGTGGCTTTATCTTTGAAAAAACCTACTTATGAATCAGAGGCAAAGATATTGCTTCAAAGAACAAATACTATCCCTTCATTAACAGGAGTAGGTGCAGAGATAGGTAAGTTAGAAGCACTAACAGAAGATAATAAAACGAGTCCTTTAAATACAGAGGCAGAAATTCTACGTTCTGCACCCCTTGCACAACAAACCATAGATAAACTTGAGTTGAAAGATGCGCAAGGGAAGCCCTTAAATGTCAATGACTTCTTGAAGAATCTTACTGTCAAAGATATTAAAGGTTCAGATATCATCCAAATTACTTACAAAGATAGCAACCCTGAAATAGCTGCACAGGTTGTTAATACGATGACGGATGTTTATTTAGAACACAACGTAGCATCTCGGCGCAAAGAAGCAGCATCCGCCCGGCAGTTTCTGCAAAAGGAACTACCAAATGCTGAATCAATTGTTAGGAAAGCAGAAGCTGAGTTAGCAATCTTTAAAGATAGAAACAAAGTTGTTTCTTTACAGGAAGAAGCAACTCAAGCAATAGGAGTCGTTACAGACTTACAAAAGCAAATTGATGGCTCTAAATCTCAAATTGCCAATATCAATGCTCAGTCTGAGGATTTACGCCAGCAATTGAGTATGAATTCCCAACGAGCAGTAGTGATGACCTCTATTAGCCAATCTTCTGGGGTTCAAGATCTTCTTAAAGAAATACAACAGCTAGAGTCTCAACTTGCAGCTAGGCGAACTGTTTTGCGAGATGACCATCCAGAAATCATTAGTTCACAAGATAGGTTAGCAGCCTTAAAAAAGATACTACAACAACGAATCCAACAGGTTGCAGGAACAAATCAACCACTAGTAAATGGCAATTTACAGATTGGAGCACTGCAACAACAACTTAGCGGAGACCTTGTCAGATTACAGTCAACCCGTCTGGGTTTAATGAATCAAGTTGCAACCTTATCCAAATTACAAGCAGACTATAGACAACGGCTCCAAACCCTTCCTAGATTGGAACAACAACAGCGCCAGCTAGAACGCAAAGTTCAAGCATCCCAATCTACCTATTTACTAATGCTACAAAAACTACAAGAGAGCCAAATAGCAGAAAATCAGAACATAGGTAACGCCAGTTTGGTTTCCGCAGCCCTAGTTCCTGACAAGCCTCTTTTTTCTCCTATGTTTTCATACCTAAGTGCAGGCTTACTAGCTACTTTGGCTGCTTTAGTAACTATGTATATTTTAGAACTCAGGGATAAATCTATTAAGACGGTTGATGAGGCTAAGGAATTACTAGGATTTACTCTTTTGGGTGTAATTCCTTTGTTTAATCAGTCTAGACTAAGTTCTCTAAGTCAAGAAGAGGGCGAACTATATAGTTCTAGGCTGGTTGTAAGAGATATGCCTCGCTCACCAATTAGTGAAGCTTATCGAATGTTGCGGGCAAACTTAAAGTTCATGAGTGCTGATAAAGAATTAAAGGTGATTGTTGTTACCAGTTCTGTTCCAGGAGAAGGTAAGTCAACAATAGCTGCTAATTTAGCTTTAGCAATGGCGCAGATGGAACGTAAAGTCTTACTCGTAGATGGAGATTTGCACCGTCCAGTTCAGCATCTAATTTGGGACTTAACTAATAGTCAAGGTCTCAGCAATGTGATTGTGGGAGAGGCTGAAATCAAGACAGCCACCAACAAAGTTATGGATAATATGGATAATTTGGATGTTTTGACTGCTGGAGTCGTACCTCCCTCACCAGCATCCCTACTTGACTCAAAACGCATGGCTTCCTTAATGCAGAATTTTGCAGCCAACTACGATTTTGTGATTATTGATGCTCCTGCATTAAACGTTGCAGCTGATGCAGCTACATTGGGACAAATGGCTGATGGTGTTTTGTTTGTAGTTCGTCCTGGAGTAGTTGATTCTGTTAACGCCGCTATGGCTTATGATATTTTAGAAAAATCTGGTCAGAATGTCTTAGGACAAGTGGTAAACGCAGTTATTCCTCAATATGAAAGCCATAGTTACTACTATTTCAACGAAGAATCTGATGTACCAAGGACATCTCTTGCTACAACTCGCAGGTAAGATGTTGAGCTAATAGCAAAATGACCGTTAAAATTGCACATTTTGAGAAAGACCATGATTTGTTATCAATCGCTGGTCGCTTGTGCTTTTTGATATCATGTTCGGCAAATTATGCCGATTCAATCAATGGTTGTGACATACCGATTATCGTAACGGGCGGGATTTCCCCGCCCACAGCGCTGGCTTTTTTATGCCGGGAGACCCGTCCTGCAGTGACTTAGCTTTTCGTCGAGTCCGAACTTCCGTAGACGCTCAAACAGCGGCTTCTCGAAGAGTACCCGAAGGAGATTTATGTGTAGCCAGATTTTAGAGAAAAAGGATAATTTCTTGAATAACTATCGAGACTACATATCTCCTTTGTATGTTGCTAATAACTGCGGAATGTGGTCGTATCCATCTACACCGATAATGGCAATAATTTTAGAACGATGTTGTTGTAAGAAATTTTGGAAAGCTTCTGTTCCTATTTGACCTTGTAAAATTGTCAGTAGTCCTGCTGGTTGTCGCCATTCACGGGAAGCAATTTGCTCCAGAAGATACATACCTAAGCTGCCAGTGTAAATCGCTTTTTCTGAGTTTTGTAAATGATAATAAGCTTCAGCTAGGTAAGCTAAATTGCGTCCTTGAAGATATAAATCCCCGGAAATCTGCGCTGTTTTAAAACCCTCTTCCAGATATTTTATTGCATCTTGTGGTTGCCCAATCACTAAATAGGCAATTCCTAAGCTACTAAAACACAAAGCTTTGCTTTGAATATCGCCTAATTGTTCTGATAACTTTAAGCCTTGTTGCAGATAGTTAATTGCCATTTCATAGGTTTCTGGCTCTAGTTGTTCTAGTTCTTGGGCGTGCATCACTTCGCTGTAGCCTAAATTAATCAAGGCATTGGCTTCGCCTGTGCGATCGCCTACTTGACGGCTGAGGATTAAGGCGCGTTGACTATGGTTAATGGCCTCGACATAATCTTGTTCTTGGACGTAGGTACGGCTAAGGTGGTTGAGATTGGCAATTTCACAAGGGCGATCGCCTGCATTCCTAGCTATCTCTAATGCTTGTTGATGAAAGGTTCTAGAACGTTCATATTGCCCTAAAGCACGCTGTGAATAGCCTAAAATTGTCAGAATTCTAGCCTTTTCTTGGGTTCCCTCGACTTGCCGCAACGGTTCATCTAAATAATCTAAGGTATCCCGCAAATAGTTACCAGAAAACGAAGCGAAAATCCCACCGTAAAGCGGAAAATAGGGACGCAAGGCAAAGTTGCGGAGAATCTGGAGCATGATTTGCGCAGCGCCTTCGCTGTACACTGCGGCAATGCTATGAAAACCACTTGCTAACTGACTCCACAGTACTGCAAAGGTTAAGTATGTGGAAATAGATAACTTTGAACCTGCTTGCACATTATAAGCCTGTTGGTCAAACCAGTTGACTAAACCTCTTTGCAAGTATTGCAGAATTAATGCCATTTCTACCCAATCACTTAGGGTAATACTGCGCTGCTGGGCGGCAAATTCAATGGCAGATTGCTCCATTGCCAAGGTACGCAGTAATGCTTGGGGTACTTGACTATTAACTTGCTTTGCCCAAGTTGCCCAAGGGCCGCTTTCACCAGGTACACCCCCAAACCCCAGTGCTTGATTTTGCTCGTACATCCAGCTAACTAAATGGTCTTGCAATCGCTGCCAAGCAGCCAAACCCCGGTTAATTCCTACTGATATTTGCTGTAAATCAGAATCTGCTTGAGCAAATTGCTGTAAAGATTTTGACAACTGCTGTAGCTGTTGCGAATTTAGGGGATACTTTTGATTGGGGTCGGTAAATCGGAGAAATGTTGCTAAACGTTCATCATCTGAGGCTGTGGTAATTTCTTTCACACCAGAGACGATCGCTTCTGTAGCTTTATTATTTTCTTGCCACCTTTGCCATTGACTCTGAATTGTCTTGATGGCTCTTAAACTGCGGGTAGCCTTAGCTTTCTTGAGTTCATCCTTTTCACTATCCACTTGATTTTGGATAGCATCGAGGCGATCGCTCAAAACGAGTTCAAACACTTCTCCTGTGCCGGAATTCACCCCTTTGAGCAACATTTGATACACCTGCTCTACAGAGCTAATCTTGCCCTTGAGGGTGGTGTCCACAATTTCATCGATTAAAGCAAGGTAGCGATCGCGCAAAGGTAGAGAGTCTGACACTTTAGCTACTGGTGAATGTACGTCATCTTTATTCTAATTCTACGTGAGTTCGACGGATTGATTTAGCTACAAAAAAAGGCTGAGACTGTAGTGAGAAGAACATACCTATAATTATTAGATCGAACCGTCTCAGCGATACTAAAAAAAAGCAACAAAAAGCATCAGGGCATCGTTATGCCTGGGAAAATTAGGGGTAAAGTTTACTATTAACGCTGCCAATCATACATTAATCGTCCATGACGATCGCGCACAAGTTCCCATTGTCCATGACGATATGCTTGTCCGTGATAACGTATAGAGCGATAGCGTCGTCTATAATAATGTTGTAGATTTCCCTGGCGTTGATAATATTTTCCAGTCCGTTGCCGTCTATGATAACGTCGTCGAGTCCTTCGGTGAGCTAACAAAAGCTCTTCACTTTGCTCTTCAACTAATTTTGTCTGTGCGTTAAGACTCTGTTCATTGAACACATGATTGAGAGTAGTATCCTTAGCTTCAGCCAAAGCAGGTGGATACATGAAGGCTAATAACAGGAACACTATTGAGGATAGCTTTTTGAAACGGTTCACGTTTTTGCTTTTCCTAGTTTATTGGTAATCATTTTATTTAATACTTAAGTTGAGCAGATATATAGTTCAGAATTTACTAACTTCAGTAATGCAAAAGTAATGAAAGTATCTCTTGTAAAAAAGTTCGATTTCGGCAACTTTGATAGGAGCAGCAATTCATCAAAGTTAATAAATCACTTGGTCAAACTGATTGATAAGATTCTGTTACGCAAACATGCTGTCATTGAGTCTGTCAATGACCATCTCAAAAATATCTGTCAAATAGAACACTTCCGCCATCGTAGCCCATTTAATTTTTTGGTTAACTTGATGGCTGGTTTAGCTGCTTACACCATTTCACCAAAAATATGATGCAGACGCAAACCCTGGAACCTTTGCTGAGTCTCAATTTCTTAATTTTGAATTTTGAATTGGTATTACACCTATTTGCCCAAAAAACCGTCGATTGATATTTACCCAAAAGATTTGCCTGCACTACCTCCTGCCATTTTTTAATTCTATCGAACTCACGTTAACTTTACTTTTCCTTGCATATTTTGGTTCTTTTGCGCCTTTCAACTTAACTAAAAGTGATGCTAGACTTAACCAAAATTCAATCAATAGCTCAATCTTATTCTCCACAAGAACTCTTTGCTGCCTTAGTTTGGTAGCGTCAATTTAATCAGTTTGATGGAGAACAAGTGATTAGTGACCTGGCTGCGCGCACAGATTTATGGGCAAGCTTTCTGTTTACAAAACCTATTTTTGCGCCAGATGAACACGGTCTTAGCTTTGGTGGTGCGCTCGATACTCTCTTGGCAATGGCAAACTACCGTCCTATGCCGGAAACTAGCATCATCCATTTTGTTGCTTATCCTGCCGATACGCTCTACATATTGAGTGAGAATCAAGATACAACAGTATCTGAACTTTTAGACTTAGGTAAAAAGTGGCAAGCTGATTCAGTAGAAATAATTGATGGAACAAATGAGGAGTACGCTTTGCGGCTAAAACGAAGATTGAGAACTCGCTTAGAAGGTGGGTTGTGGGGTAAAGATTTTCAACAAGACATTGATGCAGTAATAGTTTGCTATTGGTGGGATTGAATTTTTGAATCTGTAGGGGCGGGATTTTCCCGCCCTTGGCAGCAAACTAAAATCTAAAAGCTAAAATTATGTGAGCTTTATTTAACAAGGCATCAAAGCATCTAATCTCCCTAGCACCGCCATATCTTCTGCATCTAACTCCATTGGCGTACCACTACGAATCAATTCCGAAAAATCTTCATTAGGCACCATAATTGTTAACGTATACAAGCGAGTAAAACCTGTATTCTTAATCAAATGAGTGCCTGTAGGCGGTACTAATAAACTATCTCCTGCTTTAATAGCAACTTTCTTGCCATCACAAATAGCCATACCTTCCCCTTTCAGAATAAAAAACATTTCTACTGCCCATTGATGACGATTAGGTGGAGTTTGCCCACCGACATCAAAAATTTCCACACAGCAAGTCAAGGAAGTATTAGCATTTGCTGTATCGAAGATAATCGCTAACCGATTAGAATCATGAGGACTAATGCGGTAAACTTGATAATCTTTGGGAGATTTAATCACAGGAATCACACAACGAGTAGCGTGCATTTATGTATCTCCTCTGAATAATTACAAGATGCAAAACTCAAGAATCAGCATTTTGTAATGCTGTTAAAATCTCTTGTGAGCCAGTAACAAAACCAAAGCATTGTTTTACGTTGTACAACGTCGCCAGCCAACAATAATCGGGGGAAGTTGTAGCGGTACAATCTTTGACTAAAATGCAGTCATATCCTAAAAAGTTGGCATCACATAGAGTTGCCATCACACATTGGTCGGCATTAACGCCAGCAAAAAATAGTGTCGTCTTTCCCAGGTTTCGCAAGATACTATCTAAGGGAGTATCCCAAAATCCACTCATGCGGTATTTATCAATCAGAATATCTGACGGTAACTGTTGGAGTTCGTCTACTACTGCTGCTGCCCAACTACCTGCCATAAGTACTTGAGCACCATTACTCGGTAGAGGATCGCCCAATCCCACGCCGTCCCCTGTCGGGTTGTAAACATGATGCAACCCAGCACTGATATTGAGTAAATCGGGACGATTTCCCCAATTGAGCCACATTACAGGCACACCAGCCCCACGCAGTTGTGGTAGTAAGTTTTGTAAAGGTTCGATTGGCTTGCGGGCTGGGGTTACATCTACGCCAATATGCGCTAACCAGCCATCGGGATGGCAAAAGTCATTTTGCATATCAATGACGATAATGATAGCTTTTGCCCAATCCAGTCGCAGGGTTTTGGTTTCAGTTGATAAGATAGCGGGTTGTGGGGTCTTTGGAGGACGAGTAATGTCTGCGATCGCCTGATTCACTGTCCAAGCATTTGGTGCAACTCCCAATGACCGTAAAGGCTGATTCATAAATTGCAACACCCAACACCATTTTTTCTTTTGTACCCCGAAATTCCCTGAGCCGTTCGATTACTTAATTAAGGTTAAAATCATGAAGTTTACTATCCAGTATGATGTAAACTCGACGGTGTATGCTTTGTAGCTCTTAGCGCTTAAATGGCTACTCATTCGCTACTCAAAAACACTATTTTTTCTTCAATTTTTAGCGATCGCTCGTTGCGATCATGCTACTCAAATCCTACTCACTAGAAAATTTATAAAAAATTAACAATCAATTACTGGAGTAAAAAATATAGCTGTTCGTGCTGAAGGCAAGGCGGATACAGCGCAAACTGGGGTTAACGATCTATTAAAAATCACTGGCACTCTAAGCGCTGAAGTTCACGATACAAAATCACTTGCTAAAACTGCATTCAATCAAGTCAAGCAAAAACAGGGCGAAATTGGCCCTCAGATTGATGACATCAAATAACAAATTAAAAACCCAACAACAACGGGAACTAACACCAAAGAAGTAACCCGTGCTGAATTTGAACAGATTAAGCAGAAACTAGGTGGAGCGGAGAACATGAACGCTGAAGGTAATCGTAAACTTGATGATTTACTAGGAAAGTTTCCCGCCTTAAAGTAGCTTTATCCTTTGAGCGGGTTTTATCCAGAAATATGCTCTTCAACTAGCCAAAATATAACTAAAGATATAGGTAAAATTTACATAAGCAAATTATAATCCATCTACAAAATCATAACAGACTAAAGATAATTTTTAGGAATTTTATAACTTGAGCTTGTAGCTAGTCTCAACAAGTTAATTATAATCATTAGTAGAGCACGCATTTAATGTTAAAAAGTAGCTTTATTATTGCTGCATTGGCTACAGTCATAGGCTTAACTGTAGTCCAAGAAAGTGGATCGATAATGGCAGCATCCTTGCAGCAAACGTCTCGCGTTCAACAACCGCATTTTAAAAATTATCCAGCAAAACCAGTATTTCAAGGAAAACCAGCTGCACTAGCCGTTAGTACGCAAGACATCAAAGATTACGAACCGCAACTAAACGCGACTGTTAACAAAGGTGCAAATTTTGCAGGTCATTATGCGATCGCTCCTCATCTCAATCGTGCTATGGGTGGTGTAGATACATCTGCGATCGTCGATCTCAAAACTGGTCAGGTTTATCTACCTACACAACTTTATGGCTATCACGACCAACGCGGTGCTGGATATAATCCTCCTAGACCTGATGGTGGGTTACACTATCGAGCCAATAGTAAGTTACTCATCATTGTTGGTCAAGCAGGAGGTAAAGACGGAGAACAAGGAATTGGGCGTTTTTACTATAAATGGGAAAATAATCACTTAAAATTTCTGCAATTTGTAGCTTCACCCTATAAATCTCAATAGAGCTGATTTTTTCGTTGTAACTGGGATTTGTGTCAACAAATCCTCAATTATATTCTTGTAAACCAATACTTTCAGTTTTTGCAGTATCATACGATCAATTTTTGTTTAATTTAACGATATAAAATAACAGACAAAAGCGGTTATTTAGATATGCGTTACAAAGTCAAGTTAAATAAAACAAAGTTAGGATATGCTATCTGGTGCCCTGCTTTACCAGGATGTTGGACTTTGGGTGAAACTGAAGAAGAGGCTTTAGAAAATATCAAAGATGCAATTAAAGCCTATCTAGAAACTGTGGAAGAAGTAACTCAAAATGCAGAGTTACGTTATGTGGAAGTCAGATAAGCTTTAAATTTAAATTGATTAGATTGGTGTTAACCAATAGGTAATTCCCCTCACAACTTTTTTCTTAAAACCAAACAGAGGTAATTGTTCTTCGGTCAAACCTAAATAAGTCCAATGAGGAATATCGCTTTCTACAGTTTGAAACCAGCCATTTTGATTTAAAGCCTGTCTCTGCTTTTGACTGGATATGCCTAAATCAATGGCTAACCCCCAGAGATGTTGTGATGTTCCAGGTGGTGCAACTATCCCTAGAATTGCTGTTTCTTTACCTTGGCGTACTTTCTCTAAAGTTCTATCGTTAGCGTATTTTTGCCAAAATCTTAAATTAGTGGTGAAGGTGCGAGTACAATCACCGCTACCATAACCAGATTTCAAAGGAATTTTTTGGATGGCTTTTGCTTTATTTAAAGCTAATCCTGCGGCTTGTTGTAAGTAACAGTTATTAGTCCCATCAACTTTAACCATTGTCAGAGTAGATTGAAATTCTTTAGTTTCCTGCTCGTTAGTAAAAATAACTTTTTGAGGTAGTTTAAGTTCTGGTGCTTGATTGACAAATGCTGCTCCATATTTACGCAGCAATATATATTCAAAAGTGCCAGGTTGGGGAATTGTCGCTAATTTATTTGCAATTACAGACAAAAAACGCTGCTGCTCGTTTAACTGTGGATTAGGAGTAAATGGTGTAGTTGGCGTGGGTAAGGTTATTGGTTGAGGAGTATCTATACATGGAATTGAACTAGCACTTGCGCAACTATTGAATTGTGCAGTGTTAATAACTGCTTGGTGGTGAGTAATCCCATTACTAGCAACTAAAACAACAGAAACAAAGAAAAGAATAATAAGAAAAACTATCTTCCGGAGATTTCGTTGGATCTTATTGAAGATAATTCCTACAATACTAGAACGCTTATTTGATAATTTCATACCTATTATTCTGGCTTAACTGCTTCATATTCAACTTACGCAAAGTTACTAGCCAGTATAATTCTTAATATTAGTTTTTAGGTTTTTCTTGTGAATTTTGGATTTTCAATGTATTAACTTATCGCTTGTAAAAGCACATCCATGAAACTACGGTATCGGTTAAAATTGAAAATAACTCTCAGCTTTTCCCATTTGTAAGTATGACCATGCACAATTCTATTGAATTCCAAGACGCTTTTGATGTCATTGTCGTCGGTGCAGGTCACTCCGGTTGTGAAGCAGCCCTTGCTACTGCCCGCCTCGGTTGTCGGACTCTGCTGTTGACGCTGAATTTAGATAAAATCGCTTGGCAACCATGCAACCCAGCAGTGGGTGGGCCAGCTAAATCCCAATTAACCCATGAGGTTGATGCTTTGGGTGGGGAAATTGGTAAGATGGCAGACCGTACTTACCTGCAAAAGCGAATTCTCAATTCTTCACGAGGACCGGCAGTATGGGCATTACGCGCCCAAACGGATAAGCGAGAATATGCTGCTGTGATGAAGAATATTGTGGAGAATCAAGAAAACTTGGTTATCCGTGAGGGGATGGCAACAGACTTGGTGTTGGGCGCTAATGATGAAGTAATTGGCGTTCAGACTTACTTTGGTGTGGCATTCCAATGTAAAGCAGTTATCTTAACGACAGGTACGTTCTTAGGCGGAAAGATTTGGGTTGGTAACAAGTCAATGGCGGCGGGACGGGCGGGAGAATTCGCGGCTGAGGGATTAACTGATACTTTAAATCGTCTAGGATTTGAAACCGGAAGACTGAAAACTGGTACGCCAGCTAGGGTAGACAAGCGATCGGTGGATTACAGTAAAATGTCTCTCCAACCGGGAGATGAAGAAGTGCATTGGTTTAGCTTTGACCCGGAAGTTTGGGTAGAACGGGAGCAAATGCCTTGCTACATCACCCGCACAACACCTGAAACCCATCGCCTGATTCAAGAAAATTTACATTTATCGCCTGTGTATGGTGGTTGGGTAGAAGCGAAAGGCCCGCGTTATTGCCCCAGCATTGAAGATAAGATTGTCCGCTTTGCCGATAAGGAAAGCCATCAAATATTTATTGAACCAGAAGGCAGGGATATTCCCGAACTTTACATCCAAGGGTTTTCCACAGGGTTGCCAGAAAATTTGCAACTGCAAATGTTACGTAGTTTGCCTGGTTTGGAAAATTGTGTGATGCTGCGTCCGGCTTATGCGGTGGAATACGACTATTTACCTGCAACTCAGTGTTATCCCACACTGATGACGAAAAAGATTGCGGGGCTATTTTGTGCGGGACAGATTAACGGCACAACAGGTTATGAAGAAGCTGCTGCCCAAGGATTTGTGGCAGGTGTAAACGCGGCACGCTTTGCACGTGGCCAGGAGATGATTGTGTTCCCCCGCGAGCAAAGTTACATAGGTACTTTACTCGATGACCTATGTACCAAGGATTTACGCGAACCTTACCGTATGCTCACTAGTCGCTCTGAGTACCGCTTAATACTACGTTCTGATAATGCCGACCAGCGATTAACGCCTTTGGGACGAGAAATTGGCTTAATTGACGATCGCCGTTGGGATTTATTCACCCGCAAACAAGCACAGATTATTGCCGAAAAAGAACGGCTGCACGCCACCAGAGTGAAAGAACATGATGAAATTGGAATAGCGATCGCAGCTGATACGCAACAAGCAATTAAAGGCTCAATTACTCTAGCTGACTTGCTGCGGCGTCCAGGATTCCATTACCTCCACCTCGACAGATATGGATTGGGCAACCCCAGCCTTAACTCTGTAGAAAAAGAAGGCGCAGAAATTGATATTAAGTATTCTGGCTATCTGGCGCGGCAACAAAATCAAATTGAGCAGATAGCCCGTCAAGCG
The DNA here is from genome assembly GCA_034530615.2 of Aulosira sp. ZfuVER01. Lineage (GTDB taxonomy): Bacteria > Cyanobacteriota > Cyanobacteriia > Cyanobacteriales > Nostocaceae > Aulosira. The sequence goes on along the minus strand of JAVRCV020000025.1, from coordinate 148,577 downwards.
CACCGCCAGTTGCCTGCGGATTTAGATTACACAAAAATTGATACCCTTTCTAAGGAAGCGCGAGAAAAGTTAAGTAAAGTAAAACCACTGACTCTCGGTCAAGCAGCACGTATTGGTGGCGTGAACCCAGCAGATATTAATGCTTTATTAATATATCTAGAATTACGTAAAACAAAGAGCCAGTCAGAGTTTTCAGCGTTAGCTTCAAAAAAACTTCATGAAGCATGAGTATAGTAGTAGGGAAGAGATTGGGTATGATAGATGACATGAATTAAGAACTGGCATCATCAGCAGTCTCTGGATTCTAAGTTGAATTTAATACCACAGCGCCCTCAACCGATCTACTGAGATGGAAGATGGCAAATTTCACAGAAAATCCTGATTCCCAGGCAGTAGAGGAGGTATTTATCCGTCCTCGCAGCTACCACCCAAAAGCCTTATGTTAAAAGAAGCCAGCACTCATGTGATTATTCCAGAACCATCAGAAGACTTGATCGCCAACGAGCCTTGGACGATAGATTTCTATGCTGATGGCTTGATGGATGAAATCTTTGCGGATCTCGACAATGTTCTAGATGCTAGTGGGAATTTTGCTTCCCAAACTGTGAATGTAGACTATGTGCCTCTACAAACAGTGAAAGTCCCGCAGATTGTCTTGCCAAATGAACTGCACCAAACTATACAAGGAGTTTCCCAAATCAGGGAAAAGCCTTTGAATAAGGTTGTAGTTAATACGCCTGTGAAAAAAGCAGTTACTCGCAAGCTGAAGAAAAACAGGCGTCCTTTGGGGAGATTGCTGATTGTTGGCACAACCATTGTCGGCGTGGCGATCGCTGGCATTATCTACCTGCTAAACTCCAAGGTGCTAACTTTCCTTACTTTCCAGCCAATCACAGCCGCATATTTTCAAGTACCGCAGACTCAGTTACCTCAAAAAGTTGATGCCCAAGCTGAGTTGGTTGACTATATGTTAGGCGCATTGTCAGTCATTGAGCAGCAACAAAACAGAAATAATCAAAGCTACGCCAACCCAGGAATCGCCATCAGCGCAACTCCCAAGTCACCCGCCTTAGCTTTGGCTAGCAATCAAAAAAATCTGCTCTTACCAACACCTCTGACAGCCAACAATACATTACCATCCCCTAGCGTCCCGAAAAACATTGTTGAGCGCATATACATACCTGTTTATCAAGCACCTTCCCCAATGCGCTATGCACCGCTGCTGCCTGGTATTCCTAAACCTCTATCACCAGTAAAAACTGCATCCCAGCCTAATGCTGTGAAAAACGCCTTAAATTCTGTGCGCAAGCCAGCCAAGCCTGTGAATGTCAATATGTTTGCTGCTGCTGTACGTACAGATCTCAAACCTGTGAATGTGCGAACTACACCAATTGTTATTGGGCAATCCTCCAACCTGCTGCCAACCTTACCAGTTGTGCCATTCCGCGCTGCACCACCACAACTCCCTACTACAACTTCAGTGTATGCCGCAACTGTTGCAGAGGCTGTCGCACCTAGCCATACCCTAGAAGGAATACTAGAGTTAGGAACTAAATCTGCGGCTTTGTTTAAAATTGATGGCGTCACACGCCGCTTTCAGATTGGTGAAAGCATTGGCTCAAGTGGTTGGACGCTAGTAGATGTCAATAACGGTGAAGCGATCGTTCGTCGTAATGGCGAAGTGCGATCGATTTACACAGGACAGAAGCTGTAAGAAGTTTATTTTTACCCGACACTAAAGTCGAGGTTGGCAAAAATCTAGAACTTTACAATTCATTGAAATACATATTCATAATAGGTAGGGCTTGTGCCTTACCTACTTAATATTATGGCGTATAACCTCTAACCACTAAGTAGAGATGAAAACCTGCGGTCAAGAGTTGTAACCTTATTAGTCGGCTACTTGTATTTACTAGTTATTTTTGCCAGAAAATATTTCTGTCTGACTCATAATACAGTAATTTCCCTTATTTGTTATCAGGGGTATGACACCTCATTACACTATAAACTCGGTAATTAGACATAATCGTTGCCATTAATTAGCTAGATATTTCTGCGTAAATGTGCGGTGATTGATATCATGTCCGGCAAATTAGTTATGATATGTCCGCCGCGAGTACAACGTAGACGCAAAGCGGTGTTAGCGCAGCGGTAGCGACGTAGCAAAGCTTTGCTCTCCTAATTCATGTATTTGTCGCATTCTTTTTCACACTGATATAAGCACTTGGACAGAATTAATTAGATCGTGTCATTACCAGTGAAGCCTACTCTTTCCCTTAGGAACGCTACACGTAGTTTGCTTCTCCATCGGAGTACGGAGAACTCGTAGCGGTACGCTTGATCAATTCCTTCGGACATGGCTTCTCTAGGAGAGGCTGTGCCATAAGGAAAGCAATACCAGAGGCTTTACGCTTGACGCAATGACTGTAAATATTTTTTACAGCTATTGAAATTGCTGGATTGTTTGTAATTGTGTTGAATAATTAATTCTTCCGCAAAAATTCGACACAAACAAGGAAACCGTGCAAATATAAAGAAAAGCTTAAGAGGTTAGAGACTCATGATCACTGCCAAATTGATGCGACAGCTATGGGCTGTAATCGAGTCTACTAACGTCAGCAGCTTACTCCAGTTTGATGATGTAGCTTTAGTACAATTGCTCCTTCAACAATTAAAAGCCAAGCAAGAAATCGATGAACAGGCAGATAGCAGCCTTGATAATTACATAAAATCTAAACTACCTTTAATTCGCGACACTGCTGAGGGCAGATTATCTATAGGGCAAGAGAATCAATAACACAAAAGTTCACCAAGACAATATGACGAATCACTGGCTAGGTATTGCCCTTATAGCTTATCTAATTGGAGCAGCGATTGAAGGGGTAAGTACTGCTGGTCAGCTATCTCATTCTCTGCCGGAACTAACCAAAGATACGCAAGACCAAATATCAGAGTCTACTAATCCGCTTCAGGAGAAATGGCGTGTTTTTGTTGCTATTGCCTCTGTCAGTATTTGTGGAGCCTGCTTTTGGCCTTGTCGTCTGCTTCACCGTTTAATTAAAGGGAACGTTTCATCTGAAAACTAGTTCCGCTGTGCAGAACTCCAAAGGAGCTAGTGCGTTGCGCGGGTTTCCAAGGAACTCCGTTTGGTCGCCAGACTTGTTCACAAGTGACGCTCCTTCTCCCAAGGGGAGACGCTGACGCTCCTTCGTCGTTACCGCTTTGCTAACGCGAACGTCGCTCATGTGGGACTCAGGGTCTCCTCTGAGGATTATGGGCATGGGGGAGAACCCCCAAATCCTTCGGGTTCGGCAGTTGCTACAAATCGGGGAACCCACCCAACACACTGCCTCACCGCGCTAACTCACTACAAACTTATTAAAATTTTTGCGATGAACCACTAGCTGCGATGAGATACGAGGCTGAATAGGAGAATTAATTCAGAATTCGTTACTACTTACCAAGACTCTTCAGAGGGCCTAACTTGTGGCAATACAGAATGGTCTTCATCTAGGGTTGTTAGAGGTACATTTAAATGTTTTCTTGCCATTTCCTCAGCTAACCTGCGGTCTTGCTCATTCTTAAACTGGCTCTCATCTAGTAAATAGCGATTCCGTGCTGCTTCATCTCGACTTGGCGAGGTGCCATTCTTCCACCTGTATTTAAAGTCCATAAGTTCCACAGCAGTTAGACTGCGATTTATTTCTATGGTCTTAATAGTAGGGATGAAACCAAAATTCTGCTTCTACCATTGGTTAATTTTTTTCTTCGTTTACCAAAGCTAGCTGTCCTTCCTGATATGCCTGTCGTAAGGCTATGGCTTCTGCTACGATTTGTTGGGCGCTCAAACCTTCTGTATCCATCATGCGTTGCAGAGTTACGCCTGTGCGCTCATCTTCCTCATGAATAGCGGGAATTTGGCAATACCTGCCGCCATTCTTAGTCCGTCGCCAAATACTTGGTTTTTTTGGTTTTGCAGCTTTGGGAGTTCGATGTTCTTTAACTAAAGAACGCACAGTTTCTTGAGTAATGGTACTCAAATCTAAAAGCGCGTCTATAACTTGCTTGTATTTATTACTATTATTTGCTAATTGATATACAGTCAAAGGTTCAATTTGTGCTAAATCTTGAGGCGAAAACTCACCAAATACCGCCGCAATCTTCAGATACCTTTTTTCTTCACCCTTCCAGCCTTGGTCAATAAGTAGTTTTTTGTACTGCTTGAGTGACAGCTGCTGTTTTTGTTCAGCTAACCAAAAGGCATGATGTAAGATTGTTTTGGTAACATCACCCAGTGAAAGTAAGGAAAATTTTTCTCCACTAACACTTTTGAGGTTATTGGCTTTGTCTTGGGCGTGTTGCTCAAACTCTGATTTTGTAATGCCTTTAGAGTCAACTTGGACGGGAATTACACTCTGCACTTGTGCGATCATAATGTTGACCTCCAAAAAAATCCCCAATATGCACAACAAATCCATCGCCTTAGGTTCTTCCTAGAAGGCGATCGCACTCAAGTTGCTGGAAGTTGGGAAATAAAGTTTGCTACTAGAACAATTGTACTACTTATAGCTAAATAAGAATCCCCAAACATACCCAAATTTTAGGGGATGTGATGTAAGTTTTATACGCAACGGGTAAGGGGCGGAGAAGGGAGTGTGGGGAGAAATGGGACAAGGAGAGAAGTCTGAGCGGAGGCTTCCTCCGTACACCGGAGGCACAAGGAGAAAACCTTGCTGTGAAAAATTCCTGCCTAAAAAAATCCCTGGTATTTCTACCAGGGTTTAAAAGAGCTATTACCATTTCACTTCAGTTCTATCAAGGATACTCCTCTCTTGCTCTTATATGGCAGGCAGGATGTGGAATGGTTTTCATATGTTACCGCAAAAGTGACATGGTATAAAATTAGCCAACGTTTGCTAACAGTAATTCCCGTTTTTCCGATTTTTGGATTTGCACTTGACCATCATCGTCAACATCAGCAATGGCTGTATCTCCACTGATGATGTGACCAGATAGCAAAGCTTCGGCTAGAGAATCTTCTAACAGGCGCATAATTGCGCGACGTAATGGTCTAGCACCGTAGCTGGGGTTGTAACCTTCTTGAACTACACGTTCTTTAAAGCGTTCTGTGACTTCTAAGGTAATTCCTTTTTCTGTCAAGCGACCAGCAACTTCACGTAAGAGAATGTCAGCAATTCGCTTGACTTCATCTTTAGAAAGTTGGGTGAAGACGATAATCTCATCCAGACGGTTGAGAAACTCGGGACGGAAGTAAGCTTTGAGTTCTTCATTTACCAAGTTGCGGATGCGGTTGTAACTAGCATCGGCTTGGCTGTCGAAATCGAAGCCTAAACCACCGCCACCTTTTTCAATTACCTTGGAACCAATATTAGATGTCAAGATAATTAAGGTGTTCTTGAAGTCTACTTTCCGACCTTTGGCGTCGGTGAGTTGACCATCATCCAACAATTGCAGCAGCATATTGAATACATCGGGGTGTGCTTTTTCGATTTCATCGAATAGCAGCACTGTGTATGGTTTGCGCCGCACGGCTTCTGTAAGTTGCCCGCCTTCGTCGTAGCCTACGTAACCAGGAGGCGAACCAATCAGCTTGGAGACGGTGTGGCTTTCCATGTACTCGGACATATCGAGGCGAATCATGGCTTCTTCTGAGCCGAAGAAGTAGGCGGCTAGTGCTTTGGCCAATTCTGTTTTACCAACTCCAGTGGGGCCGGAGAAGATAAAGCTGGCGATGGGACGATTGGGGTTCTTTAAGCCGACGCGGGCGCGACGGATAGCACGAGATACAGAGGTAACTGCTTGTTCTTGACCGATAAGTCGTTGATGAAGTGTGTCTTCCAGGTGTAACAGTAGCTCGGATTCTGATTCTGTAAGCTTGTTGACGGGGACGCCAGTCCAGGAAGCAACAATTTGGGCGATGTCTTCTTCATCTACAACGGGAGTTTTAGCAGGTGTGCCAGTTTCAGCATCGCCGTTGAGTTTTGCTTGCAGTTCTAATTCACGATCGCGCAGCTTACCTGCTTTGTCAAAGTTTTGGAGTCGGACTGCTTCTTCTTTGGCTTTGGTGACACCAACGAGTTCCTGTTTCAGTTCTTTGTTAGGAGAACTCTGGGAATTGCGCAGACGCACGCGGGAACCTGCTTCATCAATCAAGTCTATGGCTTTATCTGGCAAAAAGCGATCGCTAATGTAGCGGTCTGACAATTGCGCAGCGGCGACTACAGCAGCATCAGAAATTGTTACTTTATGATGTTGCTCGTATGCTCCCCGCAAGCCGTAGAGAATCTCAATGGTTTCGGGAACTGTGGGTTCGCCTACCATAATTGGTTGGAAACGCCGCTCTAGGGCTGCATCGCGCTCAATGTGCTGACGGTACTCATCTAAGGTAGTTGCACCGACGCACTGGAGTTCACCTCTAGCTAAGGCAGGTTTGAGGATATTGGCTGCATCTAAGCCGCCTTCTGTGCCCCCAGCACCGACTAAGGTATGAATTTCGTCAATCACTAGGATGATATTGCCGACGGAGCGAATTTCATCCACGATTTTCTTGATACGTTCTTCAAAATCGCCCCGAAAGCGAGTTCCGGCGACTAGCAAGCCCATATCGAGGCTGATTACTTGCTTGTCTAGTAAAACTTCAGGAACATCTTGGTTGATTATCCGTTGCGCCAAACCTTCAGCGATCGCTGTTTTCCCAACTCCCGGTTCGCCAATCAACACGGGATTGCTCTTCGTCCGGCGACCGAGAATTTGAACTGCACGTTCAATTTCTTTTTCTCGACCCACAATTGGGTCAAGCTTACCTTCTTGTGCTAGTTTGGTAAGATTTCTGCCAAACTCTTCTAGACTGAGTGCTTGGGTGCGCTTTTGATTACCACCCGCAGCGTAAACTGTGGCGTTTTCACCTAAATAACGGATCACCGCCGTGCGGACGATCTTGAGGTCAACGCCCAGATTTTGCAATACTTTGGCAGCTACACCTTCACCAGCCTCAGTTAAACCTAAGAGTAAGTGTTCTGTATTAATGTAGTTGTGCCCCAGACCATGAGCTTCTTTAAACGATTGCTCAAAGAGGCTTTTTACTTTAGGAGTAAAAGGAATTTCCGGTGGTACAAAGCCAGAACCCCTACCAATAATTTTTTCGACCTCGCGACGTGCGTCTTTAAGAGTAACGCCCAAATCGGTCAGCACTTTAGCAGCAACCCCAGTTCCTTCTCCCATCAGCCCAAGGAGAATTTGCTCTGTTCCTACAAAGTTGTGTCCCAGGCGACGTGCTTCCTCCTGAGCTAGCATAATTACTTTAATTGCTTCGGAAGTGAAGTGTTCAAACATAGCGGGTTCTTGCTCCCTTGCTGCTTGGACTTTGGGTGAGATACGATTCACCCTTATCTAAAGTTTCATGTATTTTCTTAATGACAATGTATCTTTATTTAAAGTTGAATGACAGTAGTGAGAGCCGTAAGATTTCAGGTGTGGTTGCCGTTGCTAACTTGCTGAGTGGGATACCGAGAATGCGAGAAGTTATATAAATTACTGTTAATTCTTCAGTGTTTATGTTTGGCTTCTCTGTGCCTCATCTCTCAGCTACACTTAAAACTCAGGACTCGTAACTTAGGACTCAATATGGCTGAAGCAGCCAGAAGTAAAGACCAACAACATCCTCTGCACAACCGCGATCGCCCTACTATTGATATTTTACTAGCTCAAGAGGCGACAGACTACAATTTAGCAGAACTGGCTCGGCTAAAGATTCGTTATCAAGGCTTTCCCGGAGCGCGCGACATTCAACAAGACTTGGATAAAGTTTTGCAGCGTTGGGGTTTGACGGAAGCTCAATTATTTGAGAAAACTCGCCAAATCCACGATGTTGGGGGAATTTATAAAAGTCGCGGCAAAAAAGAAGAACAGGATTGGAATTAGCTGGCGTGCAGTACAACCTGTAAATTTTTTAATAATTCTTGTGATGTATATGGTTTTGGTAAAAATGTTGTAATGCTATTATCTAAATTTGCTATTAATTCATGATTAGAAGTCAAACCACTAACTACTACAATTTTGACTTCGGGATTAATTTTTTTCAGTACCCGGATAGCCATTGGCCCATCCATAGATGGCATCATCATATCAATTAAGACAACACTAATCTCTGCTTTATGTTTTGTATATAAGGCGACTGCCTCAATTCCATCTCTGGCAACTAAAACTTTGTAAGCATTTTTTTCTAAAGCAGTTTTAGTAATCTCACGAATTGAGTCTTCATCATCAACAACCAGAATTAATTCTCCATTTCCTGGGGGGAAGTCATCATAGTCTGTGAATGTATCCTCGGTTTCAATTGTTTGGGTAGCTAACAAATATATCTGAAACTCAGTTCCTTTTCCGACTTCACTGACTACTTTTACAAAACCATTGTGACTTTTGACAATTCCCATAACTGTTGACAGTCCCAATCCTGTGCCTTGACCAACTTCTTTTGTGGTGAAAAAAGGCTCAAAAATCCGATCTATTATTTCCTTTGGAATCCCTGTTCCTGTATCGGTTACGGTCAGTAAAATATAAGGGCCAACCTGAGCATCAATATTCCTGCGGGCACATTCACTGTCAATCCAGACATTTTTGGCAGAAATTTTGATAATACCGCCATCTGACATGGCATCACGAGCATTAATGCAAAGGTTCAATAGCACTTGGTGCAGCTGATTAGCATCACCTGAGATACTCCAAAGGCTTTGCTTGGGAATATCGACATTTATGGTAATAGATTTGGAAAATGTCTGTTTAACAATTTGTTCAACTTCTAAAATTACATCTTTTAGCTGTAATGTGCTAAATTTACCTTCCAATCCTCGGGAAAAACATAGCACGTGTTTGACTAAATCTGCTGCTCGTTTAATATTTGTTTCTAGTATTGCTAGCCATTGTTTGCTATTTTCATCGGCAAGTTTTATCTCTAAGAGTTGAACTATCATCAACATGGGTGTGAGCGCATTATTTAAGTCATGGGCAATACCACTAGCTAAAGTACCAATACTCTCCATGCGCTGTGTGCGGAGAAACTGCGATTCGAGTTGTTTTTTCTCGGTAATATCAGTATTAACAATTAATATAGATTTGGGTTGTCCCTCCAAATCGGGCATCACTGTCCAACGACTGGAAACGATAATTTCTTTACCTGCTTTGTTAATTTGATATAAATCACCTTGCCACAAACCACAGTTCATTAAACTTTCTTGGATGTCTTCCAATTGATATAATGTATCTGGATGATAAAGCAGTTTATTAGAATTTTTGGCGATCGCTTCTTCTAGATTCCAACCATACAGATTTTCAGAGCCTTGATTCCAAAAGCGGATTTGGTTATTCAAATCTTGCACAAGAATTGCATCTGTTGTGATATCTAATAAAGCTGCTTGTTCGCGGATTTTTTGTTCTGCTTGCTTGCGTTCAGATATTTCCGCTTCTAAAAGTTCATTTTGCTCGGTGAGTTTCTTCGTGAGATTTTGCAGGCGCAGATGAATCTTAACTCGAGCTAAAACCTCGTCATGTGCTAATGGTTTAGTTATATAATCTACTGCTCCCAAATTTAACCCTGTAACTTTATCAAGCTTGTCTGCAAGCGCAGTTAAGAAAATTACCGGAATATTCTGAGTTGCTAGATTGCTTTTCAACCTTCGGCAAGTTTCAAAACCGTCGATTTCTGGCATCAACACGTCCAATAAAATTAAGTCTGGTGAGGCATATTCTGCCATTTCCACCGCACTTATACCATCTTCAGCTACTAAGACTTTAAACCCTGATTCTTCTAGAAAATCGAGCAATAATTCTAAATTCGTAGGATTATCATCTACGATTAAGATGACACCTTGTTTAGTAGGATTATCACTCATTAATACCTCTAAAAAATGTTTAAAAATTGCGAATTTCTTTGTTTTTAAAACTTTAGCAAGTTGACAGAAGTTGACAGATGTGAATAGCAAACAGCATCTATTGTCAATCTCTATCTTCTAGTCTAGTAGATGTAATTGACAATAGCTTGCAGATAGTAAATCACTGCCAAATCAATGAAGTTGGCAATCTTCTCACTAAAAATAACTATAAGAGTAGTTGGCAGTACTAAGTCTGAAGTGGAAAGTGAATTCTTCCGCTTGTTTTCTCGATTAACCCATTCCCAGCCTAAACGCATTTTTCAGTTCTCTTCAAGGTTCACTTACCGAACAGGTTTGGGTAGAAAACCGTTACAACCAATTTCTTGACTATAATTGGTGACACAGCAATTACTATAACCCCTTCTACTTTTTAGATTGTCCTGAACTATGAGTGGCTTAAGAGCCTGATATTACAGAGATTACTAAGGTCATGAAAACTGAGAAAAGCCACAGCATGAGTAAAGCAGTTTTTTATGCGTCTTGGTGTACGCAGTTAGTGAAGGTTAGTTATAAAACACTCCTTTGCCCATAAGCTTAACTAATGGACGGTTAATAGCCAGTTTTAATCCTGTTGCTTCTATTTGACGGCTCTTTTGATATTTCTGCTATTTGTGCTTGAGTAATGGCAATGCTGATATTTTATTTGTGAAACCTGAATTTTCTTTGATGATAACCTACTTTAAACACGGGTTTTAGAGACTATTTATAAAAGAAATATTAAATAGATTGTCTTGAGATCGCCAAACTATCTAAAAACTTGAGGAGAGATGATTTTGCCATAAAGCACTAAACCACAACGTTGAGTTATAACGCATTTAATTCACGCTTAAAACCATGATTACTCTTGTGCATCACTCATCCTATTCTGAGTGGAGTGGTGGACTAGTAAGAGCGATCGCCTTCATCTTCCCATCTCAGTTTCCCAAATCCTCACCAAAAGTTACCAAGACCCGGTAAATTGATTGTGGCCTGTTGCTATGCTCTATTATCTATGATGGAACGCCCTATTTTATACATAGCCATTACTAACCACGGTTTTGGTCATGCTACTCGCATGGCATCAGTCGCCGCAACTATTCAAAAGTTGTGTCCCGAAGTGCTGTTAATTATGGTGACTACTGCACCACGCTGGTTACTAGAGTGCTATATCGAAGGCGATTTTATCCATCGCCCTAGGGCTTATGATTTGGGTGTGGTGCAAGCAGATAGCTTGACAATGGATCGAGAAGCCACTTTAGCAAAGTTATTAGAAATTAAGAAAAATCAGCATTCTTTGATTGCTTCAGAAGTCAATTTTATCCGTCAAAACCGTGTCCATTTGATTTTGGCAGATATTCCCTTTCTCGCTTCCCTAATTGCCAAAGCCGCGAATATTCCCTGCTGGATGAGTAGTAACTTCGGCTGGGATTTTATCTATCGAGATTGGAGTGGGGAATTTTTGGAAGTTGCTGACTGGATTAGTGATTGTTATTCCAAATGCGATCGCCTCTATCGTCTCCCTTTTCATGAACCGATGTCAGCTTTTACCAATATTATAGATGTAGGCTTAACAGGTGGTTCGCCCCGCTACGCTGCTGATGATTTGCGATCGCGTTGGGGGATTACCGCACCCCTAGAAAAAACAATTCTGCTGACTTTCGGCGGCTTGGGTTTACAGCAGCTTCCCTATGATAACCTGCGCCTTTTCCCCGATTGGCAATTCATCGTTTTCGATCCATCTGCGCCAGATTTACCTAATTTAGTGAAAATTACTGACCGACAACACCGTCCTGTAGACTTTATGCCGATTTGTGGGCGAGTTGTGTCTAAACCTGGTTATGGTACTTTTGCGGAAGCTACCCGTTTGCAAGTACCTATTGTTACCGTTACTCGTGAAGGCTTTGCAGAAGCAGCTTTTTTGATAGAAGGGTTGACTAATTATAATCAGCATCAAATCCTTAGCCCATCTGAGTTTTTTGCAGGTGATTGGGATTTTCTGCATCAATCTCTCCTGCAACCAAAGCTATCCCAACCAATTGCTAAAGATGGCAATGAAGCGATCGCAGATGATGTTCTCAAATATTTTCAAGTTAACTCAAGTTCCGAGCGATGAGCGATCGCACTAGGAATTAGTTTGAATACTACCATCGGGCATAATGGTGTTCTGATTTCAATACCACAGAAGTTCCGTTGTCCGGCTGCATAACGCTTGAGAAGCTCTTTTTTATCCATAGTTCAATTCCTACATCAATTAACCTATATGTTGTGTGATATATTCTCAATCAGCAAGCGAATTCTAATGCTCAGTGGACTTTTAACTGATTCCAGATGACTGAAAACGAAAAGAATTCCAGCCCCAAACCGCCAAGCTTCACTCGCGGCGCTACACAATTTATTTATGGGTGTCTTGAATTTTGAATTTTGATTTTGAATTTGGAGCAAAGCGACGTGACTCATTACCAAAAGCTACTCAGAGTTTCCACTACTGGCAAATCTTTTCAAAATATCACCTCAAAAATTGAAGCGATCGTTGCCGAGTCGGGGGTGGAAATTGGACTGTGTACTCTATTTTTGCGCCACACTTCAGCTAGCTTGGTGATTCAAGAAAATGCCGACCCCGATGTGCTGGTGGATCTGGCTAATTTTATGGCGAAACTTGTACCAGAATCAGGCAAGTACATTCATGATGCGGAAGGCCCTGATGATATGCCCGCACATATCCGTACAGCCCTTACCCACACGTCCGAACATATCCCCATTAATCGAGGTCATTTGGTTTTGGGTACTTGGCAAGGAATTTATGTTTGGGAACATCGTCAGCGCAGTCATGTTAGAGAGTTAGTTGTCCATATCTCTGGATAGAATTTCTCAAAAGTTGCCTAATCATTAAATATTACTTAAGCCACAGTTTTCTGTAGGCTTAATTGGGCATAAAATAATTAGCTCGCTTGGTAGCTGCTGAAATTTAATGAAAATTGCTGACTTAATTACATGGTTTGAAGAATGGGCAAATCCTGCTTGGAGTGAAAGTTGGGATAATTGTGGTTGGCAGGTAGAGCCGGGAATTTTACAAGAATCTGCTAGGGTTTTGGTGTGTTTAACGCCTACTTTGGCGGTGATGCAAGAAGCGATCGCCTGCAACGCTAATCTAATTTTTGCTCATCATCCTTTAATATTTAACCCTCCCAAATCTCTACGTAGTGGTGAAGCGATCGCAGAAATGGTGCGGTTAGCTTTTACCAAAAAAATCGGCATATACAGCGCCCATACCAATTTCGACCAAGTGCAAGATGGAACTGCTGATGTTTTGGCTCAACTTTTAGAACTGAAGGACGTTACTCCCATCGTTCCTACACAAAATGGATTAGGATATGGTCGGGTTGGCATATTACAGCCTTTGATGACATTAAAGGAATTATTGGCGGTAATCCACACCTGCCTTGCTCCTCCAAATTTGATTGTGTCACCAACTGCCGATTTACACCAAGAAATTTCTAAAGTGGCAGTTTTAGGCGGTTCTGGTGCTAGTTATATTTCGGCGGTAGTGAAAACTGGTGCTGCTGCTTATCTAACTTCTGATTGTAAGTTTCATCAGTTCCAAGAAAGCCGCGATCGCGGTTTGGTTTTGATTGATGCGGGACACTATGCTACCGAACGCCCCGCTTGCGATCGCTTGGTGCAAAAATTACGGTCTTTAAATCTGGATTGGGTGCAATTGAGCGATCGAGATGAGGATTTCCGCCAGGTTTTGCCTTAATTATGTGTATATTATTATTCCTTTGGAGAATTGAAACTTCTAAAGATTCTGCGGCATTTACTTAAAATTGGTGTATATTTAACTATCAAATCTGTATGTCTAGTTTCTACTTTGCACTTGAGAATTGTAGATAATTGATTTCCTAAATATCTTAATATATCGGCAATTCAAGAGTCAGACAGTATAAACGTTCCCTATGATGGAGATCACAAATTAATGTAATTATAATCACTAGCTCTCACCGTCTCATATCAGTTGGTAAAATTAAAAATTATTTCATACTGGAGGTAACAAATTGCTTACTAAGCCCTAATCAACATGATTCGCACAATTGTTGAATCTGCTTTCCAAACTGGATGTCTTAGTGTTGAATCTGAGGGTCTACTCCATCAAGTTTTAGCGACGAAGTGTTATCAGTCAGATGATTTGCTAGCTCTTGGCGCGCTTTATGATGCAGTTCGTGCAGGTCAAATTAAACGAGAAGCATCCTCGAAACTACTCATGGATTTTCCCTTAGGGAATAAATCTTGCTAATACCCCTACAACAATTGACTTTGGCGTTGCATAGTTGCTCGTAAACGGGACGTGTCACATCAGTCAAAAACCCTAAACTCAAAACTCTTCTGGTGTTATTGTCTAAAACCATTCAGGACAGCCAGAGAATGAGTTAAGATCAAATACATAGGGGTAAAAGTACAGCCGAGTTCCCGGACTTCCCAGCAATGCCAATGATTACAAGTAGGCAACTCAAACAACCGCAATCAACGCTTGTTTCGGAGTATCTATTATTACATAATGGTAGGAAGAACTCATCAGCAAGGATTAACCTAGTTAGGATAAATCCCGAATTGTATGACTTCTATGAAGAATACATTCACTGAAGGAACCTGAAGGAGTTTTAGTTTCACCAACGTAGCGACTATGAGGTGATGACCCAAAATTTCCTGAGATTCTGACAACTACACGCAAGTCTTTGGTTTGGGTCAAAATACGTAGTTACTCGTAACTGTAAAACTGGCTTCTTAAGGGTATTATGCAACTGGGGTAAAGCCCAGATTTTGAAAGGTTTAACTACGTTGTTTAAAAAGGCAGAAGCAGTACATGCTACACCGCAAGATTTATCAATTGTGTTGCGATGGGCGGGAGGTATGTGTATTCTTGCGGGACCAGCAACGCTGGATAGAACGCGCCCGCATCATTGATATCGAGGGAGATTTAGTGACCCTACGCTATGAAACAGAAGAAGAGGATGAAGTCTGTTCTTGGGAAGAGATGGTTCGGCTGGAAAGCATTGGTGCTGTAACGCAAAAGCTAGCCTCAGTACCACGCGGTAATGTAGAACCTCTCATGACCGAAGACTGTCCGGAAGCTGAACGTATCCGCAACCGTTACACAGACTCGAATCCTGAATAAATCAAAATAGTCGAGAGTCAAGAGTCCAGGGTCAATGTTTCCACTCTGGACTCTTAACTTTTTGGGCATAGGGCATAGGGCATTGGGCATTGGACATTTCTTCCTTGTCCCCCTCATCCCCTATTCGTTCTCAATTAAACGTTCGTATGCGGGACAATAGCCTTCAAGGGTTACTTTGAAATTATACAGGGGAGAATTGGGGTTCCAACAGCGCTGACCTCGTTGATGTCGGCAGGTTCCACAACATTCTATGTCAGTCCAGGTATAGCGATCGCTATTTTGGCTGAGTAGTTCTCGTTGCGATAAGCCCCGTAATACTAGTTCCTCACCTTGCCAACGGGCTTCGATTAAACCTGTATCAGCAAAAGATCGCCAGCGGGGATCGGCTGTAATGGACTCTGGGAGGGTAATTGTGATGACGGTTCCCACTTCTGTGAGTTCGCCTTCATAATTAGTTTCTGGTGCAGCAGGCTGTATAAATGTATCCCCAATGGGCAGTTCTACTAACATCCCAGCAGATGGTGAATGCAGGTGGTAGCGGTTTTGTAACTCTTCTAAGGCGGTCAGGTCTGCTAAGTACGTAGGGGAACCGTGAATAAAAATTACGTGCTGGGGTCGCAAGTTATGAATTAGTTGGGTAGTACCGGGGCCATCACTGTGTTGGGCGAGAAGATACCCTTCAATGGTCGTGGGTGCTGGATATTGTTTGTTAACTTTTATATCTATTTTTTCTGGCAGAAGAATGAGCCAGGGACCGGTTTCGCTTTGGCAGTATTGGCTAAAATCCGCTGTTGAGTCAGTGAGGACAATACAGGGGGATTTGCCGATATTGGCACGATGTTCTGCTTGCAAACGGCGCACGCGAGGACGTACTCTCTCATCCCAAAATAAGGGTTGATGACGGGCGAAGTTTTGTACTGATGCCGGGAGGTGGGGCAGTAGTTCCAGATAGGCATCGCAGCCCTTGGCGACAGCACCATCCACCCAAATATCTAAATCTCTACCTGTGAAGTGGTGGTGGCTGCGTAAAAGCATCAGCAGTTCTTGCCCCAACCCTAAAGCGGGTGTGGGGAGTAGCACCGAGCAACGATCTGCGATCGCGCGATGAATTCTTTCTGCTAGTTGATTTTCTTGGTTGCGGCGGTGGGTATGCCGCGATGTCCCATAAGTGCCTTCAATAACTAGAGCATCTAGCTCTAAACCCCGTAATTCTTCTAAACGCAAGCCTTCTACTAGCCGCGAGTTAGATAAGAAAAAGTCTCCTGTATACAGTAGCTTGTAAGAACGTTGGGGAGTTGTGTAGGTAAGTAGAATCGCCACAGCCCCTGGTAGATGCCCAGCGGGAAACAACTCCGCTACTAAACCCTCTTGAAATTCTACAGGCGATCGCAGTGGTAAGGCTTGACAAAATTGGGGAATTTCTTTTAGGTCTTGGTCTAACCAGTTTAATGACAATAACTTACTGGTTACTTCGCTGGCATATATGGGTAAATGTGGGAAAGCTTTATGCAGTGCCAGCAATCCCCTAGCGTGATCGGGGTGAGCGTGACTGATTAACACTAAATCTGCTGGTAAGGGAGAATTTCGTCGGTGTGCCGACTGTTTTAGCCCCTTCACCAACGATGAAATATCTCCCAAACCACAATCCAGCAAAACTCGGTACGGGCCCATCCGTACTAATAAACATACGCCCTCATCATTATGCTGGACACCATAAGGCAAACATTCTAATTGGCTAGCTGCCTCATCAGCATCAATACGAGAGGACGATGAAAGATTATCTCTCATGTTCTCCCCCTCAAACCTCATAGTCATGGAAATATCCCAAAAGCCAAAAACTGTGGGTGTTTTGGTTTTGTGACCTAGGGGTAAGTTTCATTTTGCGCCCCTTCACCTTGAAAATGCGGATTTTTAATGGGGGAGGACACCTCCGCCGAACCCGCCCAGGTTCGGAAAAGTTGAGTAACGACAAGCCCTCAAACTAGGGATTAAGGGAGTTTTCCTTTCCGAAGTTCTGAGGGTCACAAGCCGACCTTCAGACCTTTTTCAATGTGCAGAGCCATTGCCGTGATAGTTATCGGAGTCATAAAATCCGTTTTTCGTGCCAAAAAACAAGCACGAAATCGTAAATACGACTGTTAATCCCGCTAAAATCAGCTTTACATCCATCGGTTTGCTGCCCTTTACTAAAAGACTTTCACCATATTAATAGGGCGCTTTGGCATCACGCCGGAAACGCTAGAAAATCTTTACTATGCCTAGGTTGATTGGACAATAGGTAAATTTACTGCAATAAGTTCAGATTGTAGACTTTTTCGGTCAACCTGTCTATCTATCTGTATAGCATTCTTGGCTTGAAGGTGTCGGTCAACTGTGATGGCTCGAAGAGTGGTGTTTAGGCTTTTTGGCAATAATTACCCATTGCCTAAATTACCTCAGTTATTCTGTTCTATTTGCAATATATATTTTATTCCGAATTTTTATTTGATTTACCTATATACGGAAATGGGAATGGGGAATGGGGCATTGGTCATTAGTTATTTATTTCTCCGCCTGCTCCCTAGCCCCTGCTTTTTCATCCACGGCTGGGAACTATAAGCTTGATAGCCTTTTTGAGGGTTACTGTCCTTCAAATATCTATATGGAGATAAGAAATGCAGCAGACTACGATCAAGCAGAAATCTTTAATTAAATTCGATCGCCCCTTTTTGATAGCTGCGCTAATTATTCCTATTGTCCACTTCTGCCTTGGATATATAGGTTTATCCATGACATTTGTCAATGGGGCATCAGTATTTTGGCCTTCACTTGGTGTATTTTTGGCGGCAATGTTGCTGGTAGGGTATCGTGTTTGGCCGATATTATTTGTGAGTGATTTTATTGTTAGCTATCTTCTGTTTTTCAAACATAATTTGTTAATTAGTAGCATTATTCCCGCTGTTAATCTCTTCACTCCTTTTATCGGCACTTTTTTGATTCATCGCTGGATCAAACGCCGCAATTTTTTAGAGCGATCGCAAGATGTCTTAAAGTTTATTGTCTTAACTATACCTACCCCTTTGATCAGTTCGGTACTGGCGGCATTAACGCTTTGTGTCAGCGGCATTGCTCCTTGGGTAGCTTTTGGTGATGTGTTTCGCACTTGGCTGGCTTCAGACGTTACGGGTCTTTTGGTTGTGACACCTTTATTGCTGGTATGGTGTCAAAATTCGCAAAAAAGCTTTGAACGGCGCCAAATTACCGAGTTTGTCATTGTTTTACTCTGGGTGATGGTAATCGATCATGTAGCTTTTTCGGGAGGATATCCAATTGAATACATGATTATTCCCCCACTAATTTGGTCGGCAATTCGGTTTCAACCACGGGAATCGACTTTGCTTGTGATGATTGTGTCGGCGATCGCAATTTTTGGCACTGTTCGCGGCTTTGGTTCTTTTGCTAAACAAGCCTCACCCAATGAATCACTGATTCTGCTGCAATCATTTATCTGTGTGATCGCTATCACTACATTTGTGCTGTCGGCGATGACGAGTGAAAACCAAAAGGCAGAAACAAGACTCCGACAAGCTAACGATGAACTAGAACAACGAGTTGAAGAACGGACGATTGAACTCAAGCAGGCGAAGAATATTGCTGAAGTTGCCAATCAAGCCAAGAGTGAATTTCTTGCCAACATGAGCCACGAGTTACGCACGCCTCTCAACGGTATCCTGGGCTATACGCAAATCCTCCAACGGACTGAACCCCTCACAGAAAAAGGACATAAAGGTATTGAAATTATCCATCAATGCGGCTCTCATTTGTTGACTTTAATTAACGATGTACTCGATTTGTCTAAAATTGAAGCCCGCAAAATGGAACTGCGTCCGGTTGATTTCCATTTCCCTTCATTTCTGCAAGGAGTCGTGGAAATCTGCCGCATCAAAGCTGAACAAAAAGTGATTGCCTTCAACTATCAACCTGACGTTCAACTCCCTGTTGGGATTCATGCAGATGAGAAACGACTGCGGCAAGTTTTAATTAATCTCCTGGGAAACGCAATCAAGTTTACAGATAACGGGGGAGTGACTTTGAAAGTCCAAGTGCTAAATGAGGAAAAAATCCAAAATTGCAAGATTCGTTTCCAAGTGGAAGATACGGGAGTTGGCATGACATCAGAGCAATTACAGAAAATCTTTCTTCCCTTTGAACAAGTTGGAGACTTCAAGCGACAAGCGGAAGGAACTGGATTAGGATTAGCCATTAGTCAACAAATCGTCCGCCTCATGGGTAGTGCTTTGGAAGTTCAAAGTCAATTGGGTAAGGGGAGTGTTTTCTGGTTTGAGGTGGATGTGCCAGAAGCTACAGGATGGGCAGCGGCTTCTAGGGAGATGCCGGAGGGAGCGATCGCAGGTTATCAGGGTAAAAAACGCACTATCTTGGTTGTAGATGACAAGTGGGAAAACCGTTCGGTAATTGTCAATTTGCTGGAACCGATTGGATTTGAAGTGATGGAAGCTAATGATGGACAAGAGGGAATTGAGCGAGCTGTTGCTACTCCCCCAGACTTGATCATCACTGATTTAATAATGCCTGTTATGGATGGTTTGGCGCTGATTCAACAGGTAAAACAATCTGCTCAATTGAAAGATGTGGCGATTATTGCTTCCTCCGCCAGTGTATTTGAAAGCGATCAAAATCAGAGTTTAGATGCTGGGGCGAATGCTTTCTTACCCAAACCTGTGGCAACGGAAACTCTGTTGGAACTACTCAAACTTCACCTAAATCTGGAATGGGTTTATACAACAAAATCACAAATTGCTGCCAATCAGCAAGAAACAAATGAGATTTGTTTACCTCCTATTAAGGTATTAACTCATTTGCAAGAATTGGCAAAACAGGGCGATGTCGATGGTGTGGTGAATGAAGCGAAGAATTTGAAAGCAAGCGATCCGGCTTATTTTAACTTTACCCAACAAGTAATCCAGCTTGCCGAAAATTTCCAACTTAAAAAGCTGCGTGAGCTATTAAATCAATGGATTAATCAAGCTAACTGAAGCATTTGAATTTATTTGATAAAAAATAATCTTTAGAATTTAAACCGATGAAAGACTCTGATTTTGTTTTGATTGTTGATGACAATCCAACTAATTTGGCAGTGCTATCACAAGCTTTAAAAGGTGCAGGTTTTGCGGTTCGCGTTGCTGAAGATGGCGAAAGTGCAATCGAATTGGTGCAGCATAAACCACCTGCTTTGATTCTTTTAGATGTACAAATGCCGGGAATTGATGGGTTTGAAACCTGCCAGAAACTCAAAGCCGATCCTTTAACGCAAACAATCCCGATAATTTTTATGACAGCGCTGACGGATGCGGAAAACAAGGTGAAAGGATTCTCTTTAGGAGCTGTTGATTACATTCCCAAGCCTTTTGAACAAGCAGAAGTAATTGCGAGAGTGCGATCGCATTTACAACTTAAGCAACTGAGTGATCGCCTAGAACAGCGAGTAGCAGAACGAACAGCGGCGTTGGCACAAGCGCAAGTGCAACTGGTGCAACAAGAAAAGCTCTCAATGCTTGGTCAACTGATGGCGGGTGTGGCACATGAAATGAATAATCCCATTAGCTGCATTATCAGCAATATGCATCCTGCTCAAGAGTATGTTGCCGAGATTACTAACATCTTGCAATTATGTCAGCAATATTACTCCCAACTTCCACCAGTTATTCAAGAGGCGATCGCGCAAACAGATCTGGAGTTTATTCTCGAAGATTTGCCCAGCCTCCTCAATTCTATGCAGTTAAGTACGGATCGCATCAAAGAGATTTCTGTATCGCTGCGAAACTTTGCCCGCACTGATACATCTGTAAAGCTTGAGGTCGATATACACCAAGGGCTTGACAGTACTCTATTAATTCTGCGACACCGCCTGAAAGCTTTGGGGCAACGACCGGAAATTAAAGTTGTCAAACAATACTCCCCTTTACCAAAGATTGAGTGCTATCCAGGACAACTTAATCAAGTGTTTATGAATATCCTCGCTAATGCCGTTGATGCCCTAGAAGAAGCTTGGCAACAGGGAAAGCGAGTCGATAATTCCCTAGTTATCAAGGTCTGTACAGAAATGCTAGAGCCGGAATTTGTCACGATTCGGATTGCAGATAATGGCGTTGGAATAGCAGAGGAGATGAAACAGCAGGTTTTTGAATGCTTGTTCACTACGAAGGGAGTTGGTCAAGGTACTGGATTGGGATTAGCGATCGCTCATCAAATTGTCGTGGAAAAGCATGGTGGGTCAATTCAGGTCAATTCCACACTCAATCAAGGAACTGAATTTACGATTGTGTTACCTGTGAGAGGGGTAGCAGAAAACTAAACTGTTTAGTTATTTACTGAGTTTCTCTTTATGCTTTTAAGTCTACATTTTACTGAATATATTTAGCTTATCAAATAATTTTATGCTAAATATACGAGTATCGACTTTTTGCAATTAAAGCATCTGAGTGTCTGAAAACTTAAACGTTTAAACATCTAGATGTTTATTAAATGTCCAGATGTTTAGATATGCAGTAGAATCTGAGGATTATTTGCTTGTAAATCCAAAATGATTATTACTGTGGCGGCGTTTAAGGGGGGTGTTGGCAAATCAACTACAGCGCTACACCTGGCAACATATCTTCAAAACACAGCTGATACACTGCTAGTTGACGGCGATCTCAACCGCAGTGCTTTAGATTGGTCAAATCGAGGTTGTTTGCCATTCAAAGTTGCTGATGAAAAGCAGGGAATAGTTCTGGCAAAACTCTATGAGCATATTGTGATTGATACGCCAGCTAGACCAGATCCAGATGAATTAAAAACTATTGCCCAAGGATGCGATTTGCTAGTAATACCAACAACTCCTGATGCGATCGCTTTAGCTGCAACAATGCAAATGGTGGCAGCACTTAAGCAATTTAAGACGAATTATCGCATTTTACTAACGCTCATTCCGCCAAATCCTAATAAAGCGGGAGAAGATGCTAGAGCAGCTTTACTAAAAGCAGGAATACCTGTATTTAAATCTGGTATTCGTCGCTTGGCTGTATTCCAACGAGCTGCTTTAGAAGGAGTACCTGTAAATGCAGTCAAAGATTCTTATGCCCAAATTGCATGGTGCTGTTACGCCGAAGTTGGAAAGGAGATTTTAGAGAATTCAAAATTCAAAATTCTCTCTTGAAAAGTTCTGAGCGGCGGAAGCCGCCGCTTAGACTTTTCGCAAAATTCAAAATGAGGAGTTTATACCAATTCAAAATTCAAAATTAAGAATCCAGACAGGACAATTGTTTGGGGCTTTGTATCTGTCGTATTCTTTTTTAAAATTGGTATTAGTATTGTGAATCTGAATTTTTTATTTGCTAATTATCTACAAATTAAATAGGGAGAAGTTGACTTTGAATAATAAGAAAAAAACTAGCCGTTTTGATGATTTAATTGATGCTGCTCGTAGTCGCCAACAACGAGACAACCTACAGCCAATTGAAGAAAAACCTACTTCTCACAGTAAAAGTACTGACCCAGAATATACGCGCACAACTATCTATCTACCTAAGCATCTGCATCGCAAACTTAAAGCCGCAGCAGCTTCACAAGACCGACAAATGAGCGAGATTATGACAGAGTTGGTTGAGCAATGGCTTTTGTCTAATACTCAGGGGAAGGATGGAAATAGTTAGCCTTAGGAATTTTTAAGAAAGTAATTTAACCACAGAGACACAAAGAAAGAAGTAAATAATTGCTCATTTAGCACAGAGAGTTGTTAACTAATGACAAATGACAAATCACTAAAACACAATTTCCTCACCGCGTTCGGTAAAGCGCACATCTTTAATTTTCCATTGAGCATTACTTGTGAGGGTTTTACGGAGGCTACCAAACAGGGCGAATTGTTCACAACTAGAAAGAGAAGCTATTTGTCGTTTTGAGTTAGGTGCTAGCCGTAAATCAACGGTAGCAACGCCATTTTTCACATTAACTCGGTAACTAGATAAGTTAAAGTCGCCTGAATCCCTTTGCTCTAGAATTTTACCTACCGCACCTTGTACAGGCTCATCCGCTGATACTGGAACTTTTTGAGCAATCAGTTGTTGACATTGAGCGTCACTTGTGTATACGGTGACATTGGTAGTTTTGGCAGTAGTAACTTTAGAAGTTGTAGCAGGTGCAATTGGTGTAGGAGATTTTTTGGGTAAGGATGACTCTGTGGCAGGTGTAGTTACTGTAGGGGATGCTTTAGGTAAGGGTGTCTCAACATCGTCTGATTTAGCCCTCAGATGAGCCATACTAGGGCTTTGACTGGGGGATGGGGATGATGTGCTGTCAGATGTTGTTGTTGGCACTGGTGTTTCGCTAATAGTATCCTGACGAGAGGTAGGACTAGAACTACAACTGCTGAGGCTAGCTGCGATCGCCAAAACAATCAATGGGAAACAATATCTTTTAGTTATGTGCATCATATTACTCATAGCTTTGGAGTTGTTGGGTTGTTCTATTAATTACACTGTTCCTGGTAACTCTTCCGTATAAAATTGTCAATTTTGATTCAATTTATCCAGCCTCAACTACGGACTTTGTACAGCTTTACTTTCTGGCTGTAATTGTCTATCTTCAAAACCATTGCAGCACTTCACTCTCTAGCCACAAAAGCTTATGTCTAGCAATGAATCCAATAACTACGACCTCCGTAATGCTGAATGGGATGGTATGGGAATTGACCAATGGGAGCCATCCAAGTGGAAACAATGGAAAGCCAAGCATTCCCCATCAGACGAAGGTGTAAAAACAGAGCGTGAATATCTTCGGATAAAACACGCTATTGCGCAAGCTAACTCGGCATTAAGTTTGGATAGAGTGAAGGTAAAACTTAAGCTAACTAGCCTTAAGACTATTGGTTTACAAGGGACTTTTCCCTGTAAACCCGGTGATATCGGAAAAAATGGTAGTCCAAGTAAGCAGTATACCATTTCGTTTGGGTTTGCTGCTAATGATGTCGGTGTTAAAACGGCAGTAGTAAAAGCACGGGAATTAGATTTGTTATTGATGACTAAACAATTCCGGTGGACACCAGAGTTATTAGGTAAACAAGCACAAAAGATAGCTTTTCCAGAACAGGAGAATTCCACCAAACTTATCAGTGAATGGATTGAAGATTATCAGCGAGAATTTTGGAAAACTCATGAGAAGAATCGACAGGGTAGCCGGACTTGGGAAACTCATTACATGAGGCATTTGAAGAAGCTTCCTCAAGATGTGCCGATGTCTTTATATGCTTTAGAGAAAGCGCTAGAAAGAACGAAACCTAATACATCAGGGAGGTTTTTTTTAGTATGGCAACTAAAGAAGTTTTGTGAATTTTGCGGGATTAATGGCTTAAAAACAATTGATGCTTATGCAACTCCTAAGCCTTATCCAACAATTCGCAAAGTACCATCAGATGAAGAAATTATCCAAGGCTTTACTAAAATTGGTCTACCTTTATCAGCTTATGCCAGTAGAGAGAATCTAACACAGCCGGAACAATGGCAATGGGCTTATGGGATGTTAGCGACTTATGGCTTAAGACCGCATGAATTATTTGCTGTAGATATAGAAGCTTTTACTAACTCTCATAATACTTTTCATTTAGTCAATTTAAATCCGACTTTAACAGAGGGTACTAAAACTGGTGAGCGCAGTTGTGGAATTCCGCCATTACATCCTCATTGGGTAGAATTATTTGATTTAAAAAATGTGAAATTTCCTTATAACGAAGGGACACTCAGCAATAAAACTGCAAAACTACATATCAGATTTAGAGCTACTAATTTAGGTTTTAGACCTTACGAATTACGTCACGCTTATGCCATCCGCGGACATCGCCTGCAAGTTCCGATTAAAACGATGGCAGATTACATGGGACATACAGT
This sequence comes from Aulosira sp. ZfuVER01, assembly GCA_034530615.2. Classification (GTDB taxonomy): domain Bacteria; phylum Cyanobacteriota; class Cyanobacteriia; order Cyanobacteriales; family Nostocaceae; genus Aulosira. Next base: position 123,558 of record JAVRCV020000025.1, on the reverse strand, counting down.
ACAAGAGCATACCAAGACATATCAAAGATGGATGAATGAAGATGCAAATTTAGCAATTTATCGAGAAGTTGTTATTCATAGACAAGGTACAACTAAGGAAGCATTGAAGGCAAGAATTAGTGAATTAGAAGCAGAAACTCAGGCTTTGAAGGCTGAAAATGCAACACTTAAAAGATTGTTGATTCAGCATCAGTTGGGTGAATTACTGAGTTGAAAAGAAGGCAAAAGATTAAGAAATTTTATGAGGTTTGCTTAATTTTAGTTAGCCATAATGTTGTTTGTTTAATTGAATTGGGAACAATAAATGCTGAAGTTGCCTGTATTTCCTTAGCTGGCAAGTAACAACACTATGGCTTGCAATCTCATCTCTGTAGATAAAAATACTTATGAATCTCTTCAACAAGAGCTGATAGAACTACGTCAGATAGTAGGGTCTAATCGCTGCTTAAATAGCCTACAGCAGATGCGCTTGTTTATAGAATACACTCCAGCTGCGATCGCAGTATTTGACCGTCAGATGCACTACCTCTCGGCTAGTCGGCGCTGGCGAGCAGATTATAGCTTGGGTAATGAGGACATTATTGGTCGCTCTCATTATGAAATATTCCCACAGATTCCCCAGCGTTGGCGGGAAATTTACCAACGTTGTTTAGCAGGTGCAGTTGAGAAATCCCCAGAAGATGCCTTTCCTTGTGCCAACGGGACAACTGAATGGGTGAAGTGGGAGATACATCCTTGGTATGAAGACTCTGGTGCAGTTGGTGGCATCATCATCGTTACAGAAGTAATTACTCATCGCCACAAACAACCCCTAGCTAACAGCGAAAAGCTGTTAAGGGATATTGCTACTAATATATCTGGTGCAATTTTTCAGTTTACCAACCGTAATGGTGTTTGGGCAGTTGATTATATCAGCGACTTTATCTGGGAACTGGCGGGTATTACAGCCACAGATATGATACAGGACTTCAATAGCTTTGTGGCTCGCGTGCATCCAGAGGATATTGAAGACTATGTTGCCTCAGTAGTAGAGGTTTTGGAAAATGCCATTCCTTGGCACTACGAAGGACGGTTAATTAAACCTAACGGAGAAATTGTTTGGTGGCAAGGAGACTCAACACCTATACGCAACGAACAAGGGGATATTATTTTCTGTGGAGTGCTATTAGATATTACTGAACGCAAGCAGGTAGAAGCAGAACTCAAACGTCTTAATGAAGAATTAGAAGCCAGAGTTGAGGAACGTACAGTGGCTTTGCGTTGTAGCGAAGCTAGGTTGCAACGACTAGCAGATAATGTACCGGGTATGCTTTACGAATTTAAGCTAACACCTGATGGTAAGATGTCTTTTCCCTATGCTTCTTCACGATGTCGAGACATTTTAGAAGTAGAGCCGGAACAAATAAAAGAAGATGCGTCCTTAGTATTTGCCCATATTCACCCAGAAGATGCTCCTATAATTCAGGAAAGAACTGCGCAATCTGCCCAAACTCTGCAAAACTTTGAAAATGAGTGGCGGATGATAACTCCCTCTAGCCAGGAGAAATGGATTAAAGCATTCTCCCGACCAGAGCGCCAAGCAGAAGGAGATGTTATTTGGTATGGGTGCTTATTTGATATTAGTGATGTCTACGACGGGCTACGCCAACGCCAAACAATCCAGCAACAACTGCAAGCGCAGGCACAGTTTTTACAAAGCATCTGGGAAGGTGTGGACTATGGCATCTATGTCTTGGATGTTTTAGATGATGGCGGAGAGTTTCGTTACGTTAAATTCAATCCAGCCATGCTCAGAAATAGTCCCATTCCCCTGGAATCTTTCGTGGGAAAAACAATAGCAGAAGCCTTACCTGCTGATATGGCACATTACTATTGCCAACGCTATCGTGAATGTATCAATCTGGGCAAGAGCGTATTCTATGAGGAGTTTTTTTATGCTCATGACAGAGAAACTTGGTGGCTATTAAATATCACACCTCTTTTAGACAGCACTTCAAGAATTTCTCAGTTGGTGGTAACGGCGACTGACATCACAGAACGCAAACAAGCTGAACAAGAACGACAAAGATTTGTTTCTCTCATTGAAAATAGCAGTGACTTCATTGGGTTTACCAGCTTAGAAGGAAAACCAATGTTTATTAATGAAGCTGGATTAACGCTAATTGGTATTGATAATTTAGAAACTGTTGAAGACTTCAGAATTATTGATTGCATCTTCCTAGAAGATAGAGAATATATGCGCCGATACATTCTACCTACAGTCGTAGAAAGTGGCTTATGGCAAGGAGAATTTCGTTTCCGAAACATTCAAACCGAAGAAGCAATCCCAGTTGATTTTAATATATTCATGGTTAATAATTCTGAGACTGGAGATCCTTTGTGTTTGGCAACAATTACTCGTGATATCAGCGAACGTAAACAGGCAGAAGCTAAATTAAAAGAACAAGAACAATTCTTACGCAGTATTTATGATGGAGTTCCCCAATTAATATTTATCGTCAATGTGCTAGAAAATGGTGAATTTCGTTTGGCTGGTTGTAACTCCTCAGCAGAAAAAATAGTAGGAATTAATCATGCAAAAATTGTTGGTAAAACTCCAGAACAGTTGCATGGAAAGATTGAAGGTGCAGCAGTGAGTCAACGGTATAAAAGCTGTGTAGAAGCTGGTACTGGTATTTCTTATGAAGAATGTTTGACTTTTAATGACCAGGAAACCTGGTGGCTAACTACAATCAATCCTCTAAAAAATAGCGAAGGTCGAATTTATCGACTCGTAGAGACAACATTAAATATTACAGAGCGCAAACAAGCAGAAGAAGCACTCCAAGCTAGTCAGCATTTCATTCAACGTATTGCCGATTCGTCTCCTAATATTCTCTACATTTTCGATTTAGAAGAACAGCGCAATGTTTACGCAAATCAAGAAATTTCTACTCTTCTCGGTTACTCTAATGCAGAAATTTACCAGATGGGAGAAAATCTGATTCCCACCATTATGCATCCAGATGATTGGGAACCAATCAGACATCATCATGAGAAATTTCTGACCGCCAAAGATGGTGATATTGTTGAATTTGAATTTCGAGTCAGACGGCCTAATGGCGAGTGGTGCTGGCTCTATAGTCGGGAAACGCCTTTCAACCGGGATGATGAAGGAAATATCAAGCAAATTTTGGGTGTATCAACTGACATTACTGAACGCAAACAAGCGGAAATTAAATTACAACAACAAGCACAAAACTTGGAAGCAACTCTGAGCGAATTGCAACGCACCCAAACCCAACTTATCCACAGTGAGAAAATGTCCTCAATAGGTAATATGGTTGCAGGTGTTGCCCATGAAATTAACAATCCAGTTAATTTTATTCACGGTAATCTAATTCCCGCCAGTGAGTACACCAAGGATTTGTTGCGGCTGGTAGAACTTTATCAACAACACTACCCCGAGCCTCCAGAAGAAATTAAAACAGAAATTGCAGATATTGACCTTGATTTTCTCAAGGAAGACTTAGTAAAACTGCTCCAGTCTATGCGGATAGGTACTCAGCGTATCCGAGAAATCGTTCTATCACTCCGCAATTTCTCACGCTTAGATGAAGCTGAATTTAAGCTGGTAGATATCCATGAAGGTCTTGATAGTACTTTGATGATTCTACACAACCGCTTGAAAGCCAAACCAGATCATCCAGAAATTTCGGTAATTAAAGAATATGCAAAACTTCCCCTAATTGATTGCTACCCCGGTCAATTAAATCAGGTATTTATGAATATTTTAAGTAATGCTATTGATGCTTTAGAAGAGTCAGTGGTAAATGACTTTGCAAATCCGCAGATTCGCATTTGTACAGAAGTTATCAATAGAAATTGCGTAGCCATCCGAATTTCCGATAACGGTAAGGGAATTCCGCCAGAAATCAGAACTAAATTATTTGACCCTTTCTTTACTACCAAAGATGTGGGTAAAGGAACTGGATTAGGGTTATCAATTAGTTACCAAATTGTAGTAGATAAACATAGCGGTAAATTATCTTGTAATTCCGCACCAGGACAAGGAGCAGAATTTATAATTGAGATTCCCGTTACTCAACCCAAAGTCCCACAGTAAACAATTCATAATTTTAAATAGTTAATTAAAATTGTAGTGCTGTGACAAGGCTAAAGTTGTGCATTAGATTCCTAATTGATAGGGCGCTAAAGCGCAACTACAAACATTTTTTATTGCAACATTTTAGCCTTGCCATGCCAGTAGGCTAACGCACCTTTTCGGGAATTAATCATGGTGCGTTACTACTGCCTGTATGATGGAGTTGGTACTAGTTAGGTGAACTTTAGAAGCGAGGGAAGTTATGTTACTTAAACTCAACCAACTAATTGTACCTGTCGGTCATCAGTTATTGATTAAAAATATATCCTGGTCAGCATATAAAAATATTTTGGCAGAATTGGGTGAGCGTCACAATTATCGCATATCTTACAGTCAAGGAATGCTGGAAATTATGGCTCCACTACCAGAACATGAGGTAGCTAAGGTTATTATAGGAGACTTAGTAAAAGCTCTATTAGAAGAACTCAATATAGAATTCTGGAGTTTGGGTTCTACTACTTTTGACCAAGAAAAAATGGATGCTGGAGTGGAACCTGATGATTGTTTCTACATTCAAAATGAAGCTGCTGTTCGTGGTAAGGATAGAATTGATTTAAGCGTTGACCCACCTCCAGATTTAGCGATTGAAATTGATATTACTTCCCGCACCCGGTTTAATAATTATGAAGTATTGGGCGTGCCTGAATTATGGCGATGGAAGGGAACTAGGCTGGAAATTAATGTTTTGATTAATGGTAAATACGTAACATCTACTGCTAGTGCTACTTTTCCGAATTTACCTATTGCTCAACTTATTCCTGAGTACTTAATGCGGAGTAAAAGTGAAGGGAGAAATGCAGCGATGAAAGCGTTTCGGGCTTGGGTAAGAGAGCAAATATGATTTGTTGACGTTGCTAATTATTGGGATGAATGTCTCATGCTAAGGCTCAACGATGCAAAGGAAATTCATTTATCATCTTTGAGTTTTGGTAGTCTTCACGCAACTACACACACTAACCGAAACCCAATATTGTTGCTACGTTCCGCGATTTTAAAGCGATTCGCACTACGACAGCCCCACGGATGGGAGTTCCAAGAACCACCGCGCAGCAGCCATGTACTGCCATCTTTTGATTCTCCCTCATATTTATTACGATCGCTCGCTAGACACCATTCCCATGTATTACCATGCATATCGTATAAACCGAATGAGTTAGGCGGAAATATTCCTACAGGTGTTGTTTCTCGACGATATTTAACTTCACCTTTTGGTGTAGAGGCATAAGTATAATTTCCGTCATAGTTGACTAAATCAGTGGTAATGGTTTCGCCAAAATAAAACGGTGTTTTTGTTCCAGCACGACAAGCATATTCCCATTCGGCTTCACTGGGTAGTCGATAGGTTTGTCTTGTTTTCTGACTTAATTGTTGGCAAAATTCCACCGCATCATTCCAAGTCACATTTTCTACAGGTCTTTTTTCACCTTTGAAACTGGAAGGATTATTCCCTATGATTGCTTGATACTGCGCTTGGGTGACTTCGTATTTACCCATGAAAAATTCAGGGACTTTTACTGAATGCTGTTCTTCATCGTTATTTCGTTTTATTTCTCCTTGTGGGGAACCCATCATAAAGGTTCCCCCTGGTATCTGCACCATATCTAAGGTGACACCATTCCCCAAATCTTTGACAAAGTATTTCGCTTCCCGTGTGCTGGTGCTGGTAATTTTTCCCCTTGCATCCACTGTAACCACATCAAATTTAAAGGTTTGTAAGGGATTTTGTGAGGTGGGAGCTTGGGTAACATAACTGGCTGGTGTTTTAGGTTGAGATTTATTTTTTGAACCCGATAACAAGCGTTCTCCGACAATTGCCGAACCGACCCCAGCCCCTACTAATCCAACAATTTGAATGAAGCGCCGTCGCGGTAAGATAAGCGATGGTAACTGTGGCTGTGGTGGTGTTGATTTTGTAGATGTTTCCTTCCCAGAGTTCTGAGTATTAGAGAGTGCTGACTCTGAATATTGAGGCTCCACCGATAGCCGTGCAATCCTTTGTAACGCCCTCACAGCGTCCACATCTTGACCAGAAGCCGCAGCTAGCACCCGCATCCATAATTGTTCTGCTAGTTCAAAATTCTTGGCGACTTCAGCCTGGTAAGCGTCATTTTTCAGCGTTGCAATGTCCTGTAAAGTTGCATATTGCGGTACAAGTATCAGGTGAGATTTATTTACAGGTTCAGCGATAATATAAGGTGTTTGTCTGCCATTTTGATGTTGTTGAACAATCTCTGAGACGCGAAAACTGAGATACTGGTTCAACCGTTCAACAGTAGCGCATTGACCTTGAATCCCTAACCCTTCCAATAGCGCAGTGGTAAAAGCACCTTGTTGTAACGCCTCAATTTCATAAGAATATTCCTGAGGACTACAGGAAAAAATACTGATAACTCCTTGTTGACGTGCTTGTTCAGCAGTTTGTCGCCCAATTCCTTCGCCACCTTTTTGAGCAAGGCTGCGACAAGCATCTAAAATCAGGACAACGTTATCAGCACCACAGCGGCGCAAGCGTTCTGTGACAAAGTTAATCGCAATTGCGGTGTTTTCAATATCCTCTGGATCGCCGTCACAGGGCATGAGATAATCGCGGTCATTGTGGCGTATCCCATGACCACTGAAGAAGAACCAAAAATTATCTCCTGCACCCAAGAAAGGATTTTCAAATAACTGTCGCAAGATTCGCAGCAAGTTAGTGCGGTTTGGGCGAGTCGATTTTCCAGCAATGTCAGGGGAATCATCGGAGAAAAAATATATCGGCTCAAATCCTGCTTCATTGCGGAGAAACTCCTGCATTAACTGTGCATCCCGCTTGGCATATTTTAGCGGTTGCAGTAAATCATATCGGTTAAGACCAATTGCGATCGCCCAATTTTTTACCATCTCACTTTGATTCTTGCCGTTTGAAGGTCAGCTTTATTGCTCCTTTACCGCTAGCTTTAGCACCACTGCCAATTAACTTTACTTCTCCTTCAGCACTAATTTCTACCGAGAGTTCAATTTCTTCTAGCTGCATCCCAGAGTTAACTTTAGCTTGCTGTTCTGCACGGCTGAATAAACGTCCTACCACTTGCAGAAAGTGGGACATTTCTTGCTCTAATTTTTGGGCACTAACTTTAACTGCATCTCCATCGCTTTTACTTCTGGTAATTTCTTTGGTTTCCTCGGCCCAGTCACCGCTTCTAGTAATCCCGCCTTTAGTACCGTCAGGAATGGATATTTTAGGAGTTTCATCTGTGACAATCCAAATGCTATCCGAAGGTGTTTCTGGCATGGTGCTTTCAGTATTTATCTAAGATTTTTCAAAAATACCATATATATATACAACGGTATCAAGGGCGATTTCGATAAAAAATTTTTTTCACGCAGAGCCGCAGAGGCGCACAGAGAAATTAGATAATATAGTCATGAGTAAAATTCCAAAACCTTTGCGTTACTCTGCGCTACCTCTGTGCCCCTCTGCGTTTAAAAATTCTCGTAATTAATATCAAGTTATAATAAGCGATCGCCTAAATTTCACTTTATTCACATCTTCAGAGAAAATGATTAAAGTCTGATTTTATGACATCTTATAGCGACTGGAAGTCACTGCTATACAATCAAAACTCGCGCAGGCAGATTTCCAAACTTTTGCATTTAACCCACATTTAAATGCAAAAGTCAATAGCAAAGCAGGCAAAATGGGACAAAAAGGGGTAGTAAAAAGTAAGAAAAAAGTAAGAAACGGATTTTTTGCGAAACGCTAGAAACTATACAGGGAGCGAAAAATAGATGGTGCGACCGCGCAAGGTCTTTGCTCAGCATTGGCTCAAAAGTGAAAAGGCTCTGGATGCAATTGTATTGGCGGCGGAGTGTCAGGAGAGCGATCGCGTTCTGGAGATTGGCCCGGGAACCAGTATTCTGACTCGTCGTTTATTACCTTTGGTACAATCGTTAGTTGCGGTGGAAATTGACCGCGATTTGTGTGCATTATTGGCCAAGCAATTAGGTAAAAGAGAAAATTTTCTCCTACTGCAAGGAGATTTTTTGACTTTAGATTTACCTGGAAATTTGGGAGCATTTCCTAATTTTCAAAACCAAAATAAAGTAGTTGCTAATATCCCCTATAACATTACAGGTCCGATAATCGAAAAACTCCTTGGTACTATTGCCAATCCCAATCCAAAACCGTTTGATTTAATAGTGCTATTAGTGCAAAAAGAAGTAGCAGAAAGATTGTATGCGAAACCGAGTTCCAAAGCTTTTGGAGCGTTGAGTGTAAGGGTGCAATATCTGGCAGAATGTGAGTTAATTTGTACAGTCCCAGCAAGTGCATTTCATCCAGCACCAAAAGTAGATTCAGCAGTAGTCAGGTTGCGTCCGCGACAGATAGAAACACCAGCAATTGACCCGCGAAAATTGGAGAATTTAATCAAGCTGGGGTTTGGGGCGAAGCGGAAAATGTTACGAAATAATTTACAACCAGTAGTAGAACGCGATCGCCTGACCCACTTACTGGAACAATTAGAGATAAATCCCCAGGTACGCGCTGAAGACCTCAGCGTCTCTCAATGGGTAACTCTAGCCAACCTACTCATCTCTGAGTAAGGACTACTCACGACTCAACATGCGTTCCTACAGCTTAATTGCCCCTGCTAAAATCAACTTGTATCTGGAAATCATTGGCAATCGCCCGGATGGATTTCATGAGTTAGCGATGATACTGCAAAGTATCGACCTCGCAGACCAGATTAGTGTACGTTCTCTGAGCACAGACACTATTCGCGTCCACAGTAACCACCCAAAAGTACCCACAGACAAAACTAATCTGGCATACCGTGCAGCGGAACTCATGGTGAAGGAATTTCCAGATACCTTTGCCAAGTATGGTGGAGTAGAAATTACCATCGACAAGCATATTCCGGTAGCAGCTGGGTTGGCTGGAGGTTCAACAAACGCCGCAGCCGTGTTGGTAGGGATAGATTTACTCTGGAATCTGGGGTTAACTCAAACAGAACTCGAAGAATTAGGAGCTATCTTAGGTTCAGACGTACCCTTCTGTATCGCAGGTGGAACGGTTATTGCTACAAGTAGAGGCGAGCAACTTTCTCCCCTGCCGAGTTTAGACAATATATATATAGTATTGGCGAAATATCGGAGCTTAGAAGTTTCCACTGCTTGGGCGTACAAAACTTATCGGCAGCAGTTTGGTAATACATATATAAAAGATAATGCCGACTTAATCGCTCGTGCTAATGCAGTTCACTCTGGGCCGATGGTCAAAGCGATCGCCAATAAAGATGCAGCAGACATCGCTCAAAAATTGCATAACGATCTAGAGCGTGTAGTCTTACCAGAGTATCCCCAAGTTCTGCAACTGCGAGAATTATTTGCGTCACAGGAAGGCGTGTTAGGAACAATGATGTCCGGTTCCGGCCCCACAGTTTTTGCTCTGGTTGAGTCGCAACAGCAAGCAGAAGTAGTCAAGCAACAAATCAGAGCCGCAATTCCTGATGAAGATTTAGAATTGTTTGTGACGCGGACGATTACACATGGAATTAAGATTGCATCCTCAGTTTAAAGATGGATGAGGGAGATGAGGGGGACAAGGGAAAATAATTTTTTGACTGTTGACTGTTGAACCTTGACCAATGACCAATGACCAATGACAATTCTATGACTGAACCAAATTTAATTCCCGAAGCAGATACTCAAGCACAGGTACAAACTAGTCCGTTACGTTGTGTAACTGGAGCGATCATTTCCGGAGGATTAGGATATGCACTATATTCGCTGATGATTGCGATCGCCACAAGTTTTGCGAACAAACCCATCCATTCAGATAACCAATTAGTGGTAAGACTAACCTCCGCAGTTAGGACATTGGTAGTCGGCTTAGTCGCCTTGGGTGCTGGAATATTTGCTCTAGTCGCTGTTGGTCTATTGGCTTTGGCTGTGCAAATATTAGTGCAAAAGTTGACAAAGCAGAAGGAAAGTTAAAACTACATCTGGGTGAAAACAGCGATAAGCCTAACGGCGAACACCTCTACACTAGATTTTAGCAATCCGGAAATGAGCGATCGCCTAAATCGATAATTACCTGAACATTTGAACTGCCCTAAGCATATTGATCTGGCATTTTGGCAGATATTTTAATTGTCAAGTTGGTATCTTGAAATTCGCGAATGTCTTTGTGCGACAATACCGACTTGCAGAATCCCTCGGCTAAATACCGAGGGTCTTTTTTTTGAGGAACGATAGACACCTAGCTGTGTGAATCTGAACGTTTACGAAATAAGCCAGTCATACTCAAACCAGTAATCAACAAGCCGACTAATCCCAAGCCATTTAAAAGTGGGTAGATTTTTTCTAAATGGAAGATTTCTAGCGTATGAATATGCAGAAGAAATTCACCTAATTCGTCTTGGTGCAGCCATTCATGGGCAATAGTAAAACTCATCCCTGTTAACAGGGTGAGAAACAAGGGCAGACAGAGAATAATGGCAATCTGGCGATGATATTTGCGAAACGCTCGTTTCATAAGTAATTTTTAGGTAAGTAAGTTTTAGGTTATCAAACTCATTTGTCAAAAAGAGCATATTTTTGTGTATGCTTTGTGACCTAGTATTTGAGCAGTGCATTTTTGGGAATTAACATGGAACGTGCCATTTCCGCCCTAGGAATATTAGTTTTTATATGTATATCCTACGCTCTCTCGGTCAATCGCAGTGCTGTACGTTGGCGAACTGTGGCTTGGGGTTTGGGTTTGGAGTTTACATTGGCACTGCTGATTCTCAAAACTCCTGGTGGTTTGGCTGTATTTAGAACTCTAGGAGATGTGGTCAGTAATTTTTTAGCCTTCTCTGATGTTGGTGCCAAATTTGTCTTTGGAGATAATTTCAAAGACCATTTATTTGCCTTTCAAGTGTTACCCACAATTATTTTTTTCTCGGCTTTTATTAGTGTCATGTACTACTATGGCATTTTGCAGCGAGTAGTCAGTGGGATGGCTTGGGTGATGATGAAGACAATGAAAACATCAGGCTCTGAGTCTTTATCTTGCGCAGGTAACATATTTTTGGGGCCAACGGAGTCAGCACTAATGGTTAAACCCTATGTAGCAAGCATGACTCAATCGGAACTCCATGCTGTGATGACTGGTGGTTTTGCCACAATTGCTGGGGGGGTATTGGGGGCTTATTTATCATTTGGTATCCCAGCAGAGCATTTAATAGCTGCTTTCTTTATGACTGCCCCTACATCTTTGGTGGTATCAAAATTACTTTATCCAGAAACAGAAATATCTGAAACCGCAGGCAATGTCAAGATGGATGTAGAGACAAATTACGTGAATGTGATTGATGCTACTACTACAGGAGCAATTGATGGTGTGAAATTAGCAGTCAACGTTGGGGTAATGATCATTGCCTTTTTGGGGTTACTTGCTGCCTTCAATGCCTTGCTGGGATGGTTGGGGGGGTTGGTGAGTTTGCCACAGTTGTCATTACAGTGGATTTTGTCTTTTATTATGGCTCCTGTAGCTTGGCTGATGGGTGTGCCTTGGGCTGATTGTCGGCAAGTAGGGGCATTGTTGGGTACAAAGACAATTCTCAATGAGTTTATTGCTTTCCTCGATTTAAAGGCATTAATTACCAGTGGGAAAATTTCTCAAAGAGCAGTAATTATTGCAACTTACGCATTATGTAATTTTGCGAATATCGGCTCAATTGGAATTACGATTGGTGGTATTGCAGGTATGGCACCCGATCGCCAGCACGATCTAGCTCGTATGGGTGTAAAATCAATGATTGGCGGATTACTCGCTGGCTTTATTACCGCTTGTATTGCAGGGATGTTGATCTAAAAATATCATTTTTGCTCTTTCTTGATATAACCCAATGTCCAATTATTGGGTTGGGCTAATTGATTTCCCTTACCTAGGACAATCAACCAAAGAGCAATTCTTGTATTTAAATATCCTTTGACTAGATAATGTCCTGGTTGAGCATAAGCACCGCTACTATAGGAGTTATCGATAGGATCTACAATTCCACATTCGGTGATGCGATCGGGTAATGTAACCTGGACTAAGTTGTCAGTTTTATATTCTTTGGCAACAGAAAATACACCATAGACATGATGTTGACCGCGCCAAGGCTGAATTACTATTTTCTTTGGATATAAGTATTGTTTACCTTGGGCAGCGATAAATTGGGACGGCTTGCACGCAGTAATCTGCGATCGCTTGTTGAAATAAGAGAAGCCAAGGATACTTACTAGGCTCAGTGCTAATAATGTATAAATTAATTGAGATTTGCGCACGTATCCAACTCAATACTAGCTTGTTCGGTTATATTCTAACTATCTAATACCATTTTGGATTTTAGATTGGGAATTGGTTTCTGCATCTCGCTTCTGTGAATCCATCTGTCGCATTCTCTTTTTAAATTGGTATGAGTAAATGCGCGATCGCTACTAGTCTACTCACGAGCGGAAATTCACAATTAACTCATTCAAAATTTAAAAAATCCTATCTTTTGACTTGTCACACGAGGTTTAGGCAAGAAATTTTAACGATTACTGACTACTTTTGCAGATTTTTAATTTCCCTTTGTGCATCTTGATAACTATTTTTCTCCCCTTTTTTTTGAAATAGTTTTGCTGCTGCTTGAAAATCTGCGATCGCTGCTTTTTTATTGCCTTGTTTAGCCAGAATTAAACCCCGATTATAGAAAGCTGAGGCATAGGTAGAATTAACTGCGATCGCTTGAGAGTAATCTGCAATTGCCGCTTTTTTATTTCCCCGTTCGAGGTGAGCATTACCCCGGTTGTTATAAGCTGCGGCATTTTTCGGTTCTAGTTTAATTGCTTCAGTATAATCTGCTATTGCTCCTTGATAATCACCTACAGAAAAACGGTGCCTACCTCGATGGATGTAAGCTATAGATAATTTGGGATTCAGCAGTAAAACCTGATTATAATCTTCAGTTGCTTCTAGATTTTTCCCCATGTCACTATAAACATCTCCCCGATTGAGATACGCTTCTATATATTTGGGATTTGATTCAATCGCTCGGTTATAATCCTGAATTGCCGCTTGATTTTGGTTATAGGTAAATTGAGTTAAACCCCTTTGATAGTAAGCTTGAGCATCATGAGGATTCATCTCAAGTGCTGTATCAAAATCCTGAATTGCTGCTTGTTTATGTCTCAAACGACGGTGGAGAATACCCCGTTGTAAATAGGCATCAGTATACTTGGGTTTCAGGGCGATCGCTTTGCCAAAATCAGCCATTGCACCTTGATGATCTTTGAGTTTTGCACGCACCAGACCTCGTCCATAGTAATTATATGGATTTTTGGCATTGAGTTTAATTGCCTTGGTATAATCAGCGATCGCTTCTTTATACTTTCCTAATTCATAATGAGAAAAGCCTCGGTCGTAGTAAGCATTAGCATCTTGAGGATTAAGCTGAATAGCTTTGCTAGAATCTGATAGAGATTTTTGGTAATCTCCTAATCGATAAAAAGCATCACCACGCCGATTATAAGCTAGAGCATTTCGAGGATTAATTTCAATAGCTTGAGTAAAATCATTCACTGCTTCTTGATACTTTCCTGCCTCATACTTTTCTACGCCTTGGAGATATAATAGCTTTGGATCGCTGCTAGGCTTTGGTATGAGGAAAAACCAAGCTGCTACGCCAAGGGTAATACAGCTAGCTATTCCTGTCAAAATTAACCAAGGTTTTCTATTTTCGTGCTTCTGCTTTTCATCACCATAATTATTTAATTGCTTGAGGTCATGTAAAACCTCAGTAGCAGACTGATAGCGTTTACGGTAATCAAATCGCACCATTTTATCGATAATTTTTGCTAATTCCCGGTTAATGTGGGGAATTTTTGTCCGCCAAACAATTTCACCTGTCAGCAGATTTTTCTGGCTGGGTAATATAGCTACTTCATTTGCATTTAAACCGATGAGTGCTGCGATCGCCAATATTCCTAAAGCATATATATCGCTGTTATATTGAGTGTTACCATGTAATTGCTCTACAGGTATATATTCGAGATTGCCAACAATAGTAGTTACAATTTCTTTAATAGAACCAAAATCAACCAAAACTAACTTTTTGTCTGACTCACGGCGAATAATATTTGTGGGTTTAATATTCTGATGAATTACCTCATGACTATGGGCAAATACCAAAATTTCTAATACCTCTGATAAGAGATTTATGACTTGCTCTGACTCTAGAGGAGTTCCTAGTAACATTTCTTCAGCTAAAGAATTACCAGGAATAAATTCTTGAACTAAATAGAATTCTTCATTTTCTTGAAAATAACCAACTAGCTTCTGGATGCGATCGTGTTCCTGACCTAGTTTTTCTAAGGTTTCCGCCTCACCTGTAAACAAACGATTCAGTATCTTTAAATCTTGGGGATTTTTATTAGCAGGATGTAGTTGCTTTAAGACAAATTGACTGTCAGGAAGATTAGTATCTTCAACCAAATAGGTTTGTGCCAATTCTTCCGCACTCAATATCGTCAAGATTCGGTAACGTGCATCCAGAAGGTGACTATGCATGAAAATAAATATAGTTTTATCCGGAATTATTTGATTATAGCTTGCGTATTATTACCGAGCAAAAATTTTTTGTATAGATAAAAACCTCAATTACCCTAGTGTTAGTTGATTTATACAGGGCATTTCAAAAAAATTCAAGCCTAATACCATTTTAGATTTTGGATTGTGAAAGAGTTATCCCTCTTTTGTTACTTTCAGCAGAGAATAATCCCTAAGTCTTATTATTGGGTTATTTATCAACAAGCTAAGTTAAATGAGAAAATGATCATGCGATCGCTCAATTGATGATTTTGTCTAAGGTTCAGATTGGGTAGAGTATTATTCTCTCCCCGTAGTGATAAAAGAGGGGTTATACCAATTTGAAAAAAGAACGTGACAGATGCATCTGTAGGGGTAGGGTTTCCCTCGTTCTTTACGACAGTCAGTATGTATCAAAGAAAAACAGGGGGTATGTATTCAATCAGACCCCCTGCTCAACTTGCTCAGTTGAAAGTCGCAGACTGCTGCAAAACGCCTCAATCATCTGAGCTTTAATTTCGTTTCAAGAATCTACGCAGGTACAACAAATTTTTCGCTACCAGCCAGATCAAAAGCAGCATGAATTACTTGCAAAGCCTTACTACCTTGCTCTTGTGCTACAACACAGCTAATTTTGATTTCTGAGGTAGCAATCATTTGAATATTGATTTGGTTATGCGCTAAAGCTTCAAACATTTTGGCAGCCACACCTGGGTGTCCAACCATCCCAGAACCAACGATACTTACCTTTGCGATCGCAGTATCTAGAACCACTTCTCCCCAGCCTAATTCTGTAGCTGCTTGAGAAAGCATCTTTTGCGCATTTTCCCCATCGATGCGGGCAACGGTAAAGGCAATATCTCGGCGCGGAATGCCATCAACTACCCGGCAGCGTTGAGATTGGATAATCATGTCAACGCTGATGTTGTATTCTGCCAATAATCCAAATAGCCTCGCCGCCATCCCCGGACGATCTGGTACTTGGCGAATTGCCAGACGCACTTGATTCATATCCAAAGCCACACCACGGACAGGGGGAGAATTTGGGGACAGAGGAGAAGTTTTTTCAATGATTCCTCCTTGTCCCCTTGTTCCCTCATCCTCTGCTTCAATTTCAAAAGTACTACGCAGGGCTGCAACGGCGCGATCGCATTCTTCGGCTGCAACTACGCAGCTGACTTTGACTTCGCTGGTGGAAATCATGTGGATGTTGACATTTGCTTCGGCCAAAGTCGCGAACATCTGGGCTGCAACACCGGGACGCCCAATCATTCCTGCGCCTGAAATGCTGACTTTGGCGATATTTTGCTCGATCATCACCTCAGCTTCTTCGTCATTGGCATGATGGCTTCTCAGTGCAGGAGCGATCGCAGCGGCTACTGCTTCTGCCCGCTTTAATATTGGTGTTGTCACGGTAAAGGCAATGTCATTGCTATTACCTTCATGAATCGATTGGATAATTAAATCTACGTCTACTTGCTGTCGAGCGATTTCACCAAATAACCTAGCTGCAACCCCTGGCTTATCGGGTACACGCAAGAGAGCTACCCTTGCTTGGTCTGTATCAAACTCTACACCATCTACGGCTTTAGCAATTTCCAAATTCACGAGCGATCGCCCTTGGGGTTGAGGTGATGTTACCCAAGTACCAGGGTCATCAGTCCAGCTAGACCTGACTACTAGGGGTACACCGTAGTTCCGGGCAATTTCTACCGCACGGGGATGTAGCACTTTGGCTCCCAAGCTTGCCAGTTCTAACATTTCGTCACTGGTGATTTCTGCCATCAGTTGAGCTTCGGGAACTAAACGAGGGTCTGTAGTCAGAATCCCTGGTACATCTGTATAAATTTCACAAAAATTCGCTTTTAATGCAGCTGCCAATGCGACTGCTGATGTATCGGAACCGCCACGTCCTAAAGTTGTAATTTCTAATTCTTCCGTGCTGGATATGCCTTGAAATCCAGCAACTACAACGACTTTACCTTGATTGAGATGGCGTACCATGCGATCGGTTTCAATGTGCAAAATCCGAGCGCGGGTGTGTTCTGCTTCGGTAACAATTCCAACTTGGGCACCAGTCATGGAAATTGCCGGTTGTCCAATCTCCTGCAATGCCATACTCAATAGGGCAATAGTTACCTGTTCCCCAGTAGAAAGCAGCATATCCATTTCTCGGCGGCTAGGATTTGTCGAGATACCATTAGCTAGCTTGACAAGTCCATCAGTTGTTTTACCCATTGCGGAAACCACCACCACCAGTGAGTTTCCCGCTTGAACAGTCTGATAAACCCGTTGGGCAACAGCTTGAATACGTTCAACTGAACCAACAGAGGTACCACCGTATTTTTGAACTATGAGCGACATAAATTTTCTTCAATCAATTTGCTGCTTTCATCAACGCCGCCGCCGATTTGGGAAGCTTGCAAGGCATTGCCAGTTATTTAGTTTACAGAATATTGCACTCAGTCCGATAGATCCTGAGATATATGTTATGGATTAATCACATTTTTATTTAAATTAGTTTACATTAAACAGTCTGAATTGAATTTATAGAATATAGCAATGAATAACTAGTTGACAATTACTAGGACAAATAGTTAGTACTTATATCGCAATGAAAGCGAGGAAAAGCAGTTAGCATTAACCTTAAGAGCTAAGTGGCACTTATTCCTCGATCGCTCGTCTCAATTCCTTGAGGAATAGCCGTCAGCACTGGGCGAGGTTGAATGACACCAGAGGATGTAAGTTACATGAGTCCAAAAGTCAACAAAGTATTGAAGCAATCCGGGGTGATTCCTTACAGAATTGAAAATGGCAAAGTCGAAGTATTGCTGATTACCAGCCGCGATCGCCAAAATTGGGTAATGCCAAAAGGAGATATTCCTAATGGTATGAGTCCACCTGATTCAGCAGCCAAAGAAGCTTGGGAAGAAGCTGGTGTAATTGGCCAGGTAAATGCTCGTGAAATTGGCACTTATAAGTATCGCAAACAAGGCAAAAATTACCGTGTCAAGATGTACTTATTACCAGTAGAGACACTGTGTGAAGATTATCCAGAAGCAGGTCATAGAGAACGCCAGTGGCTAGATGTGCCAAAAGCCATGAGGCGGATTAAAATTACTTCACTCAAACGAATTCTGAAGGTATTTTTGCTAACTGAATTGTTCTTTTAATCTCTAATCATTCTTGACATCGCAGATAACTTTAACACTATACCTAATATTGTTATATAAATAACTCCACTTTGGTTTTCCCCAAATGGAGTTATTAGCTTTTCTAGTTTTCTTCCTCAAGTAACAAAATTCCCTACTGATTATTCATCACCACAATTTCCCCTTTTTTATTAAACTTCAGGGGATTCTTGGGAAAATCTTTATTGTTCAAATAGCGCAAAAGTCCCACAGTTCGGAAACGCTGATCGACTTTGGGGATTCCCTGGCGATCTAGATGAATCGGAATAACTTTACCAGATACCAAATCTCCTTTGGAGTTGAGTTTAGCTTCTAAAATCATGGAGTAGCCTGTCTCAGCAGCCGTAGATAAAGTCCGGTATCCTAAGAAGTTGCCCAAAGAATAAGCAATCAGTTTACCTTTGTAGATTTCTAATGCTCTGGGAACATGAGGGCCATGTCCGATAACTAAGTCTGCGCCTATATCAATCATTGTCCGAGCAAACTTCATCGAATTGCCTCGGTTTTCTCCATAGAAAAACTCTGTTTCGTTTTTAACGTGTAATGCTCCTGTACCTTCAGCCCCAACTTGCATGGATACAACTACAATGTTTGCATTATTTTTTGCTTCTAATACTAGAGCTTTCGCCGCTGCTAAATCGTGAACAGAATTATACAAATCATAAGTAGTAAATCCGATCATTGCTACCGGAATATTATTAGCTTGTAAATAGAGAATTTGATTTTTATGACCTAATGTTTCGATGCCAACATCTGCAAGATTCTTCACCGTATCTTGAAAACCCACAGGGCCAAAGTCCATTGCATGGTTATTTGCTACATTGAGTACATCAAACCCGACATCAGCAAATAGCTGGGCATAATTAGGTGGAGAGCGAAAGGCAAAAATTTGTCCTTTACTCATATCCTTAGAACTATAGGGATAAGTAGTTAAACTACTTTCAAAATTCCCAAATAAAATATCAGCCCCTTGCAGATATCCTCTTACCGATTTTGGCAGCAGTTCATCGCGAAAGCGAGGGAGTCTGTAGTTAGGGAAATTGGTTCCTGGAATCACATCTCCAACAGCTTTAATAGTGATAGTGTCTGAAGGTATTTGCTGATTTTCAGGGATAACAAAGGGAAGTGGTAGATTTTCCGGAGGTGTCGTCGCAGCATTTGAACGCTGTATCTGCCCAAAGCGGATGATAATTCCTATACTAATACCCAGACAAAAACAAAAACTCACAAATCCCACTGAGAATAAACGTCCCAGCTTTTGATTAACCATCTTTCACTCCTCATACGATGGCATCAGTTTATCCCAAAAATTTAAAATCTTGGTATATTTTCTGCGGTTGTTTTGGCAAAATTTAATACCAAAGAGAAACCCAACACATAGTTTCTCGTGTTGGGTTGAGTGGTGCAATTAATTCTGGCTAATATAAGCTAACTATAGTAGTTTTACTTACCAAATCTCCGGTCTATATCATCTGCTTGGGAACCACCAAGAGTGGAGTTAATTCGTAACGAGGTTTGATCTTTAGAAAGGTTGTAGGTTAGAGGCTTGCTTTTAGCGATTCTGGCTTCACCTTCTTTAGCCAAAGTTTGAGGTGGATATTTAATCATTAAAGCTTTAATAGCCTCAATTCGTTTGGGTACAGCGGGATGACTGCTATCAGTTTCCGAACCTGGAATTTGAGATAGCACTTGCATGACTCTTAGACATCCTTCAGGATCAAAACCTGCTTTTACAGAAGCTACATAGCCAATTTCATCAGCTTCAAATTCGTGCTGTCTTTCTTGCGCTGCTAGACGTTGCTCTAGCTCTTTTTTCTTAGTTTCAATAATCTGATTGATGCGTTTTTGTGAATCTGCTTGGCGTTGCACACCTTGATTACCCAGTACCGAGCCTAACAAACCGCCGATACTTCCCCCGACGACACGATTTACCACCGCACCACCAACAACAGCTGCAGTTGACTCGTTATTTGCGGCTTGTTGCTCTCCTAAAACTTCTCTCTTGGCTTCTTCTTCAATTTTGGCAATCAACTCAGTTTTTTGAGTGACACCAGTTGCAATGTGACGTTTAGCATGGTGTCCCATCTCATGGGCGACTACACAAGCCAACGCCGAAGAATCACCAGCTAATTGGTCGAGTATGCCATCATACACAGCTATGAGATTGACATCAGTTGCAAAGGCATTGACATCATATTTGGGAAGAGCCACAACCCGCCACGGTCGATTGTCTAATTCATTGGCACGTGCAATCCGATCTACGACTCGATAAAGAGCATAAAAATCTTCAGGTAGTTGCTTTTTAGCTTGCTCGTAGATGGTTGTCGATGTGGATGCTGGTTTTCTTTGTGGAGTTGGTTTAGCTAAGACTGGTAGGATTGCAGAGCAGAAAAAGAGGCACAAAGAACTTGTAGTCAGGATTGTTCTTTTCCAGTTGAGCATTATTTTCAGTATTATCTTACTCGTAAATTATTTTTATACAATAAAGCAATTACGCACTGAATTCTAGAGCGATCGCTTTATTACTTTAGTAAACCTGTATAATTAGCTACTTTTAGCTTTCACAGGCAGCGCTATGGTAAACTCGGAACCTTCTCCTAAAACAGAATCAACGTGAATTGTTCCCTGATGACGCTCGATCACAATTTGACGCACGATCGCTAAACCTAAACCTGTCCCCTTACCAACTGTTTTGGTAGTAAACAGGTGTTCAAAGATTCTCGCCTTGACTTCTTCGCTCATTCCTATACCGTTATCTTTAATCCGAATCACGACATAGGGAGTTGAAAAAGTTTTACCATTTTGCACAAGTTCAGTATGAATTGTGATTTGATGCGAATGAGGGCGAAACTTACCTTGTCTGCGTTGCTGATTGAATTCCTCTAAACTATCAATAGCGTTTGCCAAGATGTTCATAAACACTTGGTTGATTTGTCCGGGGAAGCATTCCACCGCAGGTAAATTACCGTAGTTTGTAATTACCTCAATCGCGGGACGTAGTTCATTAGCTTTGAGACGATGTTTCAGAATTAAGATTGTACTGTTGATACCTTCGTGAATATTAAAGGGAATTTTGTAATCCTGATCGGCGCGAGAAAAGGTGCGCAGACTAGTACTAATACTGCGAATGCGATCGATACCAAGTTTCATAGAGTCGATAAGTTTGGGTAAGTCCTCACGCAGATATTCCAAGTCGATCGCTTCGGCTTCCTCTGCAATGACATCACCAGGATCGGGAAACTGCTGCTGATACAAGTCAAGTAGTCCCAAGAGGTCTTCAATATAATTTTTGGCGGGTTGCAAGTTACCTGCTAAAAATCCCACCGGATTATTGATTTCATGAGCAACGCCTGCAACCAGATTACCTAAAGCAGACATTTTCTCATTCTGCACCAGTTGTAATTGGGTTTGTTGTAAGTCTTGCAAAGCTTGTTCTAGCTCTTGCGCTTTTTGCTGTACCTCAGCTTCCGCACATTTGCGATCGCTAATATTAATTGCTGTCCCAATTAATTGATGAATTCTCCCAGTGCGATCGCGCAGGGGATGAAAGGTTGTCAACCACCAAGTTTGCTCATTATCAAAGGTGAGAGACTGCTCAACAGCAATGCTAGTACCCGCAACGATACAACTGAGATATTGCCGCTTGACTACCGCACCTTCTACCTCACCATGTATCTGTTGTGGAGTTTTACCGATGACTTCATCAGCAGATACACCTGTAACTTTAGCTGCTGCTGGATTCCAGCCTACATAGATAAATTCTTCCTCTGGTGTGACATTAATGACAAATATCGGATGATCGACACCATCGTAGATACTGCGGAGGAATTGTTCTTGCTCGCGGATTTTTTCTTCCGCCAGTTTGCGTTGCGCAGCTTGCCGATAGGCATCGCTAATATCTATAGCGATACCATCCCATACAATCGAGCCATCTTTTTGCAGCTGCGGTTGCGATGCAGATTGAATCCATTTTAATTTTCCGGAATTCGTGATAATTCGCCATTCGTGTTTAAAGGGCGTTAAAGTTTGGGCAGAGTGAGTAATTAACTGCTCAATTTGTGTTAGATCGTCGGGATGGTTCATCGAATAAAGGTTACATATCCCCGCCATTACTTGCTCTGGCGTCACCTCATACATCTGGTAGCAACCACAACTAACGTAGGGTATTGATATCGAACCGTCAGGTGCTAACCGATATTGGTATATCATTCCGGGGATGTTATCAGCGAGGTTCTGAAAGCGGGTATCACTAGCTCGCAGTTCTTCTAAAGATTGCTCTAACTGCTGACTGTAAATCTGAGAACGCTGATAGAGGCGAGCATTTTCTAGAGAAATCGCAGCTTGAGTACAGAGGAGATTTAAGATTTCGACGCGATCGCTCGTAAATGCTCCCGTCGCCAAATTATTTTCTAAATACAGAATTCCCAACAGTTTACCCTGATGCATTATTGGGGTACATAAAATGCTCTTGGGTTGCTGTTGCAAAATATAGGGGTCAGCTATCAGTAAAGGATCGGTGGCGGCGTCAATTAATACTGAGGGTTGCAGCGTTCTTTTGACAGAGTTAATTAATAAAGCTGGAAGTTCTTGACTTTTTTCTAAAGGCACAGATTGTAGCAGAATTGGTTTTTGCCCAACTGCAATTGTGGCTTCAACAACTAACTTATCTTCTTTATTTAAGAGCAACGCACATTTATCTGCTCCCGCATTCTCTAACAGTACTTGCAGCAGAGTAGAAAGTAATTTTTCTAGATGAATTTCACTAGAAAGCATCTGAAAAGAATTTAAAACAGTTGCCAAATCTAATGCCGCAGAAACGCCAGTGCTACTATATTTTGAAGTTTCTTTGGTGGTGTCATTATAAGTAGTAACTATCTCCGGCGGGATAGTTACAGCAGAAGATAACAGGGTATTATCTGGTTGTAAAATTGGGAGCAGAAACTGTGAATAGTGTTGCTCTAGGTGCTTAATTTTGGCAGTTGCACCCCAACGAGCATAACAATAGTAAGCGTTAATTAAATACTCTTGAACAATGCTATTTTTGCCCCATTCTAAATAGAATTTAGCGGCAAGTTCGTTGGCAATAGCTTCTTCATGAGGGTAATTGTTGGCTTTGGCTGTGGTAATTGCTAGGTCATAAAAATCCAGTGCTGCGGCTTTATGATGCAACACGCGATGGCGTTCTGCTTCCACTAAATAAAATCTATGCAGGTGATTTGCTGGTGCAGAATCAGCCCATTTTTTAATTTTTTCTTGGTTGGTAGTAACTCGCTGCTCAATGCGTTGTTGTTCATCTGGGGAGACTTGCGGATAAATTGCTAAATGAGCCAGAGAATCGTAGGTATAGAAACTCGGAACTATAAATAATCCTGTCGCCGCATCCAAATAACTTTCTGTAGCGATCGCAGATGTAACTGCTGATTCAAATTCCCCAAATAAATAATCAAGGAAAAGTTTATTGCAATGGAAATAGCACAGTGCTGTTTTATCTCCACTTTGTTGAAGAATTGGCAGCATTTGCTGTTCACGATCAATGCTATCCTCCAATAAATTTAAAACTGCTTGTTGAAAAATCAGAATCTGACTCACCAGTGCATCTTGTTTGAGTTGAGTTAACTGAGTACAAAAAGCAGCAGCCTCGCGATTGACATCAATTAAATCTTGTCCAGCAAACCAAGAATGCATAATGTAAGCGATCGCGCAAATGCTAGCCCAAAGTAAGTCTCCAGTTTCCAATCCACTTTGGTAGCCTTCTGTGAGTAACGGTAAGGTATTTCTTACAGGTTCTTGCCAATGCAAAGTACCGAGACTAACTTCCCCATAGGTTTTGGCTTTCTGTTCTGGATCGTGGAAATGTTCGAGTAACTTCAGCGCCAATTGCCCAAATTGATAGCCAAAGTTGAGTTCTCCTTGTACCCCACATAACAACTGTCCATAACAGCCATAGCCATAGGTAGAAGATGGAGTATTACCGTATTGAATCGATAAGTTAACTTGCTCCGCAATAATTATAGGAAATAATGTCGGTACTGCAATATAAGCAGAAGAAGACACAGCAGGCAGAATCCGCATCGCCGCTAATTTTTCTGGGTCGGTCATCTGCGGTAGAGTGACTAAATCTAGTGGTTGCCTACCAGATAATATAGATGTCGTTTTCTCCAACGCCCTAACTATATCTTTTTCATTGGGTTGTTCGGGAAAAGTCACTCCTAAGGGATGGAGAATTTTGAAAGCAATCTGCAATGCTGCTAAGGGTTGGTGCTGTGCTTGAGCAGATTGGATTTGGATTTCATAAATTTTTACTGTATCTAACAGGCTTTTGGCGTTTTCTAGAATCGCATCTGCGAAGGAAGCCATCTGCTCTAAGTTAGCGTTTAAATAAGCAGCTTCGGTGGCAGCGGTGTAGAGTTCTAGAGTTAGCTGATACTGTGTTTGCCAGCTATTCTCTACCAATAAGGTAATACCTGTGGTGAAATAATCTAAAGCTGCGGTATAAGCAGTAGCACTTCTAGCTTTATGTCCAGCTTGGAGATTCAGTTGAGCAAGTTGAGTTTGCTGGGTTGGTTCAACAATCAGATTTTTACCGATATTAAATTGATTGACAATCTCAAATAGTTTTTCCTCTTGTTCTGTAACTGGGGTATTACTGAGCAATAGTTGCCCAATTTTCAGGTGCGTGCCTGGTTTTTGCTCCTCTGGAATCAAAGAATAAGCAGCCTGCTGGACGCGATCGTGCAAAAATTTGTAATTGGGTAAGCGGTTAGCAATGAGGGATAATTGACACGCGCCGTTTTCATTGTCTTGAAAGAATTTATAAACTTCATTTGTTGGTAAAATTAGCCCCTCTTGCAGTGCTTTCCACAAGTCTACGGCTGTCTCTGTCTGAGATTTTTCACAGATAATCGCTAGGGTTGCTAAGTCAAAAGAGTTACCAATGCTAGCAGCTAGTTTCAATACTGTTTGCGTGGCAATGGGTAAATTCTGAATCTGCTGCGCCATAAATTCTACAACATCATCAGTTAGTGCTAGCGATCGAATTTGGCTAATATTCCCTTGCCAGTAACCAGTATTGAGATTAAAAGTTATACATTTTTTTTCATATAATGCCTTGAGAAATTGTGTAGTAAAAAAAGGATTGCCGTTGGTTTTTTGATAGACTAATTCGGCTAAAGGCGCTGCTAGTTCTGAGGGACAACTCAGAGTATCAGCAATCAAATTGTTTAAGTCGCAGAGCTTTAGCGGAGTTAAGGTGATGGTGTTGACGATCGCTTGAGTTTTGTTAATTTTATCCAGCGCCAGCATTAGTGGATGGACAGAAGAAACTTCCCGATCTCGGTAAGCACCAATGAGTAAGAGATAACCTATTTCTGCTTCACTCATTAATAATTGCATTAGTCTGAGAGAGGCAGAGTCTACCCATTGCAAATCATCCAAGAAAATTACTAGGGGATGTTTTGGGGTGGTAAACACCTGAATAAACTTGCGAAATAGTAAATTGAAGCGATTTTGCGCCGCATTTGGGGAAAGTTCAATCGCCGGAGTTTGTTTACCAATAATTAATTCGAGTTCCGGAATTACCTCAACAATTACCTGAGCGTTATCACCTAAAGTCGAGAGAATTTGAGTCCGCCATTGCGCTAATTGAATATCTGTTTCTGTTAGCAGTTGTGCCATTAAGTCGCGCAATGCTTGCACAAATGCCGAAAAAGGAAGATTGCGTTGGAACTGATCGAACTTGCCTTTGATGAAGTAACCCCGCTGGCGGACAATCGGCTTGTGGACTTCATTAACGACGGCGGTTTTACCGATACCGGAGAAGCCTGCAACTAACATCAATTCGCTGCGAGAATTGGTGTTGCTGGCTACTCGCTCGAATGCATCTAGCAAAGTCTGAACTTCTGCTTGGCGACCGTAGAGTTTTTCGGGAATCAAGAAGCGATCGCACAAATCCCGTTGTCCAATCTCGAAAGGTTCAATCTTTCCTGTATGTTGCCATTGAGTTAAACAAAGTTCCAAATCATATTTCAAACCTAAAGCAGTCTGATAGCGGTCTTCAGCATTTTTCGCCAGCAGTTTCACAATCATGTCGGAAACTGGTTTGGGAATTGCTTCAATTTTGAACTTTGAATTGGGCGAACAGTTAAGCCAATTGCTGGCAGGATTTATCTCTGTAGTCGAATCTTCAAACCGGATTTTAAATTGCTCTAAAGGCGCAGGTTGTTTAGCAATATGACAGTGAATCAACTCCATTGGGTCATGGGATTGAAAGGGAGGTTGACCTGTTAGCAGTTCAAAAAAAGCGATTCCCAAAGAATAGAAATCACTGCGATAGTCAATTCCTCGGTTCATCCGTCCAGTTTGTTCTGGAGAAATGTAAGTCAGGGTTCCTTCTAGGACATGGGGACTTTTAATTTCCTGGGTTTCTCTGGGAAGCAGGGAAGCAATGCTAAAGTCAATAATTTTAATTTCTTTGGTCTGGGGATTAATGACGATATTATCTGGTTTGATATCCTTGTGAATTACCCGGTGCTGATGCAGTTTGTGGAGGATATCGACAATTTGCACTGCGATCGCTAAAAATTCACCAATTTCTAGGGGCTGGGTTTTGGTATATTCCCGCAGCGAAATCCCACCAAAGTCTTCCATGACTAGCACATAGCTATTACCATAAGGTTCTAGACTGTAATGTCGCACTACACCAGGAAAGTCAAGATTTTTGGCGATCGCGTACTGATTGCGAAACTGCAACAATTCTTTAAAGGTTGGATAATTAGATTTTAGGTATTTGATAATTACAGGTTGCTGGTCAGTCTCTCGGATACCTCGGTAAACAATAGTTGTCGAACTAACATGGAGTTGTTCGACAACTTGGTATCCTAAAATTCCCCATCCTAAGTCCAGCCCTGCGATCATACCTAGTTACCTCATCTGCACAATGGCTTTTTCTTAATGGCTTTAACAATATAAGTATTCCCATTATTTAGCTTTTTCTAACTAGAATATGATGCTGATTTCAGCGTCATCGATCTCGCTCGCTGGCAAAGTTTTTTTTGCACGTATTGAGTTGAACTAATTAAATGCTGGCAAGTTTTGAAGTTATTAATTTGTATAGTAAGTACTTAGACATAATTAATTACACATACAGTTTTTTGTTCTCTATTTCTTGTCTCTACTAATGAATTTAATTTTTTTCAACTATTTAATAGCTGCTATTAAAGGCTATTACCTGAGTAAAATTTAGGGTAAAAAACATACTTAATCACGAAACGTGTGAGGCGATATATATGATACACACATGACAAACTAAAGTTACAGGTGGAGGAAAAAATTCTGGCTGCTCTGATTCCTCCAGCAAAACTAAGTTAGTACTAACAATACGCATGAAGTCTGTAATGCTATGATATTTACACTAAGTGCAACTGTTGATAACTACTATCGTGAATGGCAAAATTAGATATTTTAGAGGTCAAATTGTACAACGTCGTCTAGTAGTCTCAGGTTATATTTATAAGTAGGTTTGTAACAATTAAAATGTGATATTTATCATATTTTATGTAATATTCTTTGAGATTGTGTTCGGTGGCGATCGCAATAGGTTCGGCTTTAGCATGACGATACCGACTTAATTTGAACGAAAAACTGATTTAACTTCTACCCATAGGTAGATTTATGCCGTGAGAGGGAGGAAAAATCATAAAAAATCTGATAAATACTATAAAGTGTCTGATTTTAAGCAATAAAGCTTAAAATTAGCTAGATAAAGCAAATTTCATAGCTAATACTGTAATATTTTTTCGCAACGCCTGTGGGAGCAACCGATTTGACGTTTGAACAAGCGATGCTGGTTTTGGATCGAGTGTTACAGCAAAAACATTTAAGTAACATTCAAGAGCTAGTGCTGCGTCAGTCTTGGGAAGGCTACACCTATGCAGAGATTGCTGAAAGCTCTGGCTATGATAATGATTATATCCGAGATGTAGGGTATAGATTATGGCAGACTCTCTCAAAAGCATTAGAAGAAAATGTCACTAAAAGTAATATTAAATCTGTATTGAGACGGCATTATTCTCGTCTCCCAAAAGCAGAGTCACAAATACTGAATACAGTAACTTCTCAGACAGGCCAGCATCAAGATTGGGGAGAAGCAATTGATGTCTCTATTTTCTATGGGCGCAGAGACGAACAAGCAAAACTAAAAGAATGGATTGTCAATGAAAAATGCCGTTTGGTAGCGCTGTTAGGTATGGGAGGGATTGGTAAAACAGCTTTATCTGTGAAGTTAGCAGAACAATTACAGAACAATTTTGATTACGTAATTTGGCGCAGTTTACGGAATGCGCCACCGATATTTGAGCTACTCAAGGGAATAATTTTATTTATTTCCGAGCAGCAGGAAGTAAATTTACCAGACTCTGTAGATGGTCAAATTTCTTGTTTGATGCAGTATTTGCGCTCCCGACGTTGTCTTGTGGTGCTAGATAATACTGAATCAATTTTAGAAAGTGGTAAAAGATTAGGTCGCTATCGTTCGGGATATGAAGGATATGGACAGCTTTTTCGCCGGGTGGGAGATGAACGCCATCAAAGTTGTTTGGTATTTACTAGTCGCGAGAAACCCACAGGTTTCGCCCTAAGAGAAGGGGAAAGCTTACCAGTGCGATCGCTACAACTGACTGGTTTGCGACAAACAGAAGCACAGCAAATTCTTGCAGCTAAAGGATTAGTAACTTCAGCAGAGGAATGTCAAAAATTAATTCAATGCTATACAGGTAATCCCTTAGCTTTAAAAATTGTAGCCACCACAATTCAGCGCTTATTTGATGGCAATGTTGGGCTATTTCTCCAGCAAGCTCCTGCTGTTTTTGGTGATATTGGGCAGATATTAGAGCAACAGTTTAATCGCCTATCTGTTAACGAAAAGCAAGTAATGTATTGGTTAGCGATTAAACGACAATGGGTAAAAATTCTAGAATTAGAAGAGGATATTGTCCCCACCATCTCAAAACGAGAATTACTTGAAGTGCTGTTATCTTTGCAAGGGCGATCGCTCATTGAACAGCAATCAGGTAGATACACCCAGCAACCTGTGGTTATGGAATATATGACCGAGCAACTGATTAAACAGATTTGCCATGAAATCAGTTTTAAGGAAATTGAATTATTTAATTCCTACTCATTAATTGAAGCTACTGCTAAAGATTATGTTAGAGAAAGTCAGCGGCGCGTGATTTTAGAGCCGATATTGAGTCGGCTAAAAACTAGCTTGCGCAAAACAACTACAATTGAGAACCGACTAATAGAAATTATTGCCATAATCCGTGATAAATTTTCCACCAAACCCGGATATGCTGGCGGTAATATTATCAACTTACTCAGGCAGCTAAACGTTGATTTTACAGGACGGGATTTTTCTAGTTTAACTATTTGGCAAGCTTACCTTAAAGATGTGAGTTTGCATCAAGTTAACTTGAGCCATACCGATTTGAAAAACTCAGCTTTTAATGAGGCTCTAGTAAAAATCCTGGCAGTAAAATTTAGTCCTGATGGCAAGCTGCTGGCTACAGGTGATGTCAATGGCAGAGTAAATTTGTGGAAGATGCAAAATGGTCAACAGCTGCGGAGTTTTGAAGGTCATACTGGCTGGGTTTGGCAAGCTCACTTTAGTCCAGATGGCAAAACTCTAGCAAGTTGCTGTGAGAATGGCATCATTAAACTCTGGGATATCAAAAAAGGGCGATGCCTGCATACTGTACAAGACGATACAATCCGCGGTTGGTTATCGAGTTTCAGTCCGGATGGCAGCTTATTAGCTTGTGGTAGAACAGACCAAACCATTAAACTCTGGGATACCCGCAGTGGTGAGTGCGTTAAAACCCTCCAAAGACAGGAAAATACGATCGGCCCGGTGGCCTTCAGTCCCAATGGGCAAATTCTCGCCAGTGGAAGTGAAGATGCAACGGTGAAACTCTGGGATGTGAGTACAGGTGAATGTCTCCATACTTTGCAAGGACACACTCAAGCAGTGTGGTCAGTTAGCTTCAGTCCTGATGGCAAAATTCTCGCTAGTGGCAGTGAAGACAAAACCATCAAACTTTGGGATGTTAGCAGTGGTAAATGCTGGCAAACTTTACAAGGGCCGCACATCGAATTAGTTTGGTCAATTGCTTTTAGTCCTGATAGTCAAATTTTAGCGATCGCAGGTGAAGCCACTGCGATCGGTTTATGGGATATAAACACAGGAAAGTGCATTAAAACTCTCTCCGGCCATAGCACTCGTATATGGTCAATTAACTTCAGTCCTAATGGAAAAATCCTCGCTAGTGGTAGTGACGACCAAAGTATTAGGTTATGGCAAATTTCTACAGGACGATGTATCCAAACATTTCAAGGATATCCAGGTTTTATTGGTTCACTCGCTTTTAGTCCAGATGGTCAATACTTGGCTGGTAACACAGGGTACACAGTTAGAGTCTGGGATCTTGCTAAAAAGAATTCCTTAAAAAGCTTTTATGGTCATACTCGCGACGTTATGGCCTTAGCTTACAGCACCGATGGGCACACCTTGGTAAGTGGTAGCCTAGATGGCACAATTCGCATCTGGAATGTCAGTAAAGGGCAATGTCTAAAAATCTTAGAAGAACATACGGGGATGATTTTTTCACTGAGCTATAGTCCCGATGGTCAAACTCTTGCGAGTGGTAGTGCAGACAAAACTATCAAAATCTGGGATGGGACAACCGGAAAATGTCTCAAAACTTTAGAGGGTCATATAGGTTGGGTTTTTTCAGTTGCTTGGAGTGCTGATGGCAAATTTTTAGCCAGTATTAGCGAAGATAGTATTCATTTATGGGATGTCACAACAGGGCAAATCCTCAAGGTATTGCCAGGAAGCTATTCGTTTGTTGGGCCACTTGCTTTTAGTCCCAACAGTCAAGTCGTAGTTACCGGCGATCTAGAATACAGGATTCAGTTTTGGGATATTAGTACAGGCAATTGTTGGCAAACATTGCAGGGACACACATCCACAGTCACTGATGTCAAATTTAGTCCCCAGGGCGATATGCTTGCGAGTGTCAGCCGCGATCAAACTGTTAAGCTTTGGGATACCCAGACAGGGGAATGTCTCAATACACTGCAAGGACACAGTCATTGGATCTGGGCGATGGCCTTTCATCCTCACGGTAAAATTCTGGCTAGTGGCTCCCAAGATGAGACAATTCGGGTTTGGGATGTCACTACAGGAGAATGTTTGCAGATTTTGCGATCGCCCCGTCCCTATGAAAACTTGAATATTCAAGGTGTTACAGGTTTAAGTAACGCCCAGAAAGCAACTCTAAAAATTCTCGGAGCAGTTGAATAATTTTTCGCCTTGAAAATCTTTTTTGCTTTGTGTCTTAGTGTCTTTTAACTTAAGAACAATCAAAACATCCAAAAACTTTACAAATCATCAATAAACACTTGTGCCAGTTAACTTTATTTTTATTAGCTTACCTACCATGCAATACCTCATTACTCTTTATCTAGAACCTCCCAATAATTCTATGGAATATGTCAAACAGCTTTCCGGAATTAGGGATTTAGAAATTGATGATCGTTATGGTTTAGTGCCGATCAGTCCAAAGCGTAATCTCTACGTCATCCGTGTGATTGGTGACATAGATCCCAACCACCTCATGTCTATTCAAGCCGCCGTTAAGGGAGTTCACGGGGACATGAAAGTGGAACCCTTCAATTCTTAACTAATTGTTGTCTTAGGGGTGTAGGGAAAATCAAATTTAAGTCGTGGATGAAGAAGTGCGCTCGCAGTTTTTGATCCATGACTTAAACAGATGGCGTGGCTGTCGGTTCAGCAATAACTTCAAGTCTTAGGAGTAAATTCACAATGCGCGTATTAGTTCAGATGCGTTATGCACCGACTGCAATAGCGAATGCGAGAAGTTTAGTTGCCACAGCTAGATCGTTGGCACTTCCTGGAGTTGCAATTGATGAAAGTTATGCACCAGTACTAGTTCCTGAGAAACAGCCACGGACAGTTATTGGAGATCGAGAAGTCGGGCGATTGTTCACCTTTAATGCTCGCCCAGAAGTTTCTACTTACCTAGTTCGCGGTGAAGTTGCAGACGAGAGTGCTTTAGCTGAGTTAACTGCGGCTATTGAGTCAGATCCTAACGTTGTTGGTGTTTTTTCTGACCCAAAGATTAGTACTTTTGCTGTGTGTCCTCCAGGATCTGTCGGCACCCATAAAGATGTAGAAAATGTCCTCAACGTGGCACAACTAAAAGCCAAAGGTATGGATGGTGCTAATGTCTTGGTAGCCATTGTTGATACCGGAGTTAACTTAGCTCATTTGACGAAAAAAGGCAAAAATCCAAATTTTGATGCTACTAAAAGTTGGACACCAGTATCAGGAATAACTCCAGGAAAAGGTGATATCGATCATGGCACAATGTGTGCCTTTGATGTTTGTATTGCAGCCCCCAACTGCACCATACTTGATTATGCGCTTCTCCAGTCGCAAGCATCGGGAAGCACAGTCATGGAAGGTTTTTTGAGCGATGCAGTTAAGGCTTTCAGCAATCTCCTGCAATTTCTTTTACAAGCTCCCGACCCAAAACCCGCCTTGGTGGTAAATAACAGTTGGGGAATGTATAATCCCACCTGGGATTTTCCTGTAGGTAATTCTGGGAACTACAGCGACAATCCCAATCATCCTTTTAACATCATTGTCGAAAGCTTAGAAGATGCTGGTGCTGATATTCTCTTTGCTGCTGGGAATTGCGGTGAAGAATGTCCCTCGTCTCAGTGTGCAGGAATTACCAAAAGAGCGATTTATGGAGCCAACTCTCACCCCAGTGTTTTAAGTGTGGCTGGCGTGACATATAAAAAAGAGCGTGTAGGTTATTCCAGCCAAGGGCCAGGACGGCTCTCCACTGAAAAACCAGATATTTGTGGCTATACACACTTTGTTGGTTCTGGTGTTTATCCAGAAGATAATGGCACCTCCGCCGCTTGTCCCGTGGCGGCTGGCGTAGTTGCAGCAATTCGCACCGTATATTCTCCTGCCGAAATTCCGCCAGCACAACTACGTCAACTCATACGCCGCACTGCTGAAGATTTAGGCGGAATCGGGTTTGACTATAGTCATGGTTACGGTGTAATTAATGTTCCTGGTATCCTCAACGCTATAGAGCCACCACAACCTCCACAACTACCCGAACTGCCAATTGGAGAAATTGTTTCGGGAAATTTGAGTCAAACTGGCGACACCAGAACATATCGGGTGCAAGTAGAAGATAAAGTGCTGATTGAACTCGATGGGCCTACAGGAGTAGATTTTGACCTGTATGTGAGAAAGGGAGCGCAACCAACCATCAACGAGTATGATTACCGGGGATATACCAGTTCGGCTGACGAGCGAATTCATGTACAAACAGACTTACCAGGCGAATATTTTGTCCTAGTTCGTGCTTACCGAGGATCTGGCGATTTTAAGATTAAGGCTAGCGTTGAGTAGTTTTAACCAAAAGATAAATGACGTTAAGTTCATTCCATAACACGAAAGACGGTTGACAGTTGGCAAAAAACCCAGCGGAGCCGGAGACGCTCCGCCGCCAGTCAACAGTTGACGGTGGCGGGGCGGCTATCCCTCCCACCCCTTGAAGGTCGGTATTATCAAAGACTTTCAGCTTTCTGAGGGTGAATAGTACTGAATATCAGGAGAGGGAGTAACTTTATCTACAATCAAGTTGATTTTCATGCCAGAGGTATAGGTTGCTCCAGAACGGGTAGTCTGTTCAATGTGAATTACATACTGAATAGGTTGCCCTGCTTGCAGCCAAGAATCGAAGCGATCGCCTAAATTGACTTTATAAAGATTACCCCAAACTGATAAACCTTGAGGATAGGGTGGTTGGAGAGCAAGTGGATAAGAAATCTCGCCTTTGTGGGAATCGTTTTGGTATAGCGCGATTGTGAGTTTAAGTGCTTTTAACTCGCTAAGAAGCGTACCTTCATCTAAAAGCGTAAAGTTGCGAGGATCGCGGAAGCGATCAAATCCTTTAAACTTAAAGCGTCCTAAGCGTTCGAGGTGAATACCTCCAGTAATAGCAACCACAGTTTGGTTTTGCGATTTACTGAGTTTGTATTCCAATGTGCCGGGAATATCAAATTGCAGTTCTCCCGATTCGCTAATCACAGCTTTCATTTGTGGATCTCCTAACTCTTGTGGGCGTTTAGGCGCTTGCCAAGTCACTTTAAAGGCACCTTGGACGGTTTGTAACAAGCGGTAACTATCCCGGACATCAGAACCAGTACCAAGTAAACTCCGTAGTCCTGTCTTTTCTAACCAGTTGTTCTTGAGAAGAGAAATATTTTTATCAACTAACAGGCTGATGCGATCGCTATAACTAATTTGTTCTTTGGGGATATCATCACCCTGGACTAACCAAACTTGACCATAACTACCAGGTTGCCCATCTGCACCTTTGCGTCCGCGTTTACCACTCTCCCCATTTTCACAACTAAAATTTTTCTGCTGTGATAGACCAATATATTTCCAGCCATAGCGGTAGTTTGCATCTGAATTTGGAGGCTGGGGACGATTTTGTTGTTCATCGTGGTACGCATCGCCCGAACAGCGAAATAATTTCCTTTGGATTTCTGTCCAAGGGGCGTTAGCTACATTGATTTGTTGCGCCATCAATGCCCAGGTGCAATAGTTTACAGTCCAGCGCGGTTGAGCGCAGTTACATCCATCACCAGCCTGTCCACCATTTCCTCCTAAACCTGCTCTCCCGCCCCCATTACGTAATACCACATTCTTGAGTTGCGAAAGTGACTCAAAATAGATAGTGGCATTTCCACCCTTACCACCATTTCCCCCATCACCACCATTACCGCCATTGCCACCTTTGGCACCGCAGACGTTAACTGTTGTCTTTTTGGGCTGTTGGCATTCAGAAGCGTGTTCACCAGAGGTAGCAGATTCTCCAGCTTCGCCATCTCTACCAAAGAGGTCAATCGTTTGTAGTTGCGCTTTAGCGCGGATTGTTTGCTCAGATGCCGAGGTACCATTGCGTCCAGGGCGGCCATCAACCCCATGTCTACCAGCTTGGCCGAAAGTTTGTACTTCGGCAGCGACGACATTGATAGTTAGACCGTTGAGAATTGTCGTCAGAAGACACAGTTTTAGGATGTACTGAAGTGGCTGATTAATATTCACACCAATAAATAAATCTGAGGATTTTATTAATAGTTAAATTTTACTTTATTTATAATTTAGCAACAATTAATCTGACAAGTACACTTGATACAGAATGCAAAATTAACACTGATTGTATTAGAAATGGCGATCGCAAATTACGCATTTTATAGATAGTGATTGAATACTCAACATGGCAGCGAGCAAATTCAATCACTTTATAAAAAGGACAACCTACCGAGCGCTCTGGCAAGCTTGGACCGCTGCTGTTTCGCTTACATCAGTTCTTACATCCTGCATTTCCCATCCTCCAAAACCTTCACTGGGAAAATGACTGCACCTGTTACGAGTGCAAACTAATTTTCGCTCGTACATTAGACGCTTCATACAATCAGTTATAGCCTTTGGCGAACCTCCAGCAATGGGATTTTGATTTGTGCCAGGATTCACGTTTATATTGATTGTGTTGCTTCCAGGCGTAGCATTACTAAAATTGCTGTTAGGTATGTTACGACTTAATGCACAAGCATTAATTGCAGTATCTTCACTGATTTCAGTACGTCTAGGGCCAGAAAAACTGGTGTTTCTATAAAGTAATGAATCGACACAGTTTTTAACTGAATTAGCTTGTTCGTTAGTGTTCACACCTGTACAAACGCTTACAGCCATTTGCTCACTTAATTCTGTTCTTTTTAAACCATCAAAACTAGTATTTCTGTAGAGTAAGGATTGAATGCAATTAGTTACTGGTGTATTTGCTAGCGCAGTTTGAACATTGATTATTGAGGTGCATGGATAAATAATTGCGCAGGATACTAAAAAGAGTTTTAACCTTTTCATTGCTAGTGTGACCACTTATGTAAAAAACAAAACATACCCAACTAACTCATGGACTAATCGAAGAGTTTATATGTGCGTTTGAGACTAAATTTTTGTTGCAATTATCGCAAAACCTAAACGTGGTGACTTTATTTCAGGAGTACAATCACCACCGTTAACTATACATTTCTGAATCACGGAAGGAGTGTTTACCACTTTTACAGAAACGTTATAACCCCCCAAATTCTGTGTACTATTTCCTGTCATCATCGCTATTATCTGCTCGACGCCTAAATTGATAGCAGTTTGAGAAGCAAAAACACTCATAAAGGTGAGTTCAGTTCCCAGTTTTTCTGCAATTTGACGAGTAAGCTCTGCGCCATATCCTCCACCAGAAAGAACAGACAGAATTACATTAGCTCCTTGGTTTTCTGCAGATGCCCAATTAACAAATGATTGCGACGAAAAATAGACTATTGAGCCTGGATGAGCAGCAACTATTTTGTTTTTGACTTCATCGTAAGTATCACGATTGGCATCTTTAAATAAAGGTGGTGTAAGACTTATACTACTGATTAAACTACCCAAGCTGGGCATCTCTCCATTTAAGATTTTCGTAATTGCACTTGCATCTAGCTTGATATTACCTGTCCAACCCTGACCGCAGTTAAAAACAGGTTTTTGTTCCGAAGTTGACAAATTGAAAGTGTAATCATATTTACAGGTAGCTGAAGCGGTAGTAGATACAACTTTTTCTGGTGTGACTGTCCTTATTTCCATTTCTGTATAAGGTACTTTTTCTCTTCGGTGATTAGTAAAAGGAACAGGCACTTTTACACAAACTTTTAATTTACCAGACCCTTTACATTTTTTTTCATATCTAACATCAGGATAAGGAACATCTACCCAGCGCCATTTATCGACAGGAACTTTTGTTCTTACCGCAGGAATTGTTTCTTTCCAAGTGTGTTTAGCCTGAACCTTTGCAATCAAAGAAACTGTACTACCTCTTACAATATATTCAAGCTTTTCAATATTATTTTCACCTTGATTACCTATCTTTACTACATTGATAGCAGATAAAATGCTATTTGCTTTAGATTGCCATTGACTGGCAATGGAATCCAATTTAGGAATACAATTTATCATTTTCTGGTCAATAGGCTTAAGTAAGTTGATTGTTTCAGGTTGAGCGATCATTGGGTCTTTTGCACAAGCTTCAATATTGTATGCTTTGGCTTGCTGAGATAGTCCTAATATCGCAAAAATCGTTAATGCAGAAACCAGTTTAAATTTCATTTTTGTATTCTCAAAATACTTGTAATAACGAAGTATCATGCACCATAAGCTATTGCAGATTTAGCATAGTAAAACTCAACTTGATGTTTGCTTAAGCATCAAGTTGCATTAAAATTTGTAATCTGCAATATCCCTTAAGTTTTAGTCCGATTGCCAGAAATTCTTATGGAGTAACATAATGTTGGGTCTCGCTTTACTCCACGCAACCTGCCCAAATCGGCTTTATTTTAGTTGAGGCAACGTAAAAGCTATGATAAAGTCCGACTGACCGTTAATTCCGGCATTAATAGCTCCTATATTTTGTTCTAAAGCCGTTTTTACCAATCCTTCGTTAATTCCAAGCTTAGAAGCTATTAAAGGAGTACCGTTAACGACTGCGAACTGTCGTATATCTAATCCATTAAATTTGCTTAGTTCCTGAGTTACTTTAGGTGTAATTTGAGGACCAACATATTTGCCTGCTAAGCTTACTAGCTCGGCATACCATCTTCCTTCTAATCCTTCTAATTTAGGATCTCCTATATTACGAACTACTGTTTGGTTATTTCTAACTTGAATACCAAATAACTGTGTTAGCCTTCCACTAACAGATACCCAAGGAGAATAATGCTTCTTACCAGTGATAGGGTTTTTAGCAATCAGTTCTCTATGTTCTACTTGAATTACTCCACTAACTTGTAACTTGTCTCCCACTATCTTACAGTCTGTACCTTTTAAGGTGAATCGATTAAAGTCTGTATCCTTTAATCGCTGTTCATTAATTTTCAGCGTCTGTCTTAAGGCTCCTTCCATTAAATCCTTTGGAATCACTAGTGTTGCGACATTCCCATCTAGGCGTAAACTAGGAACAAATTTAGGTGCAATAGCATTAAAATTAATTGCTAATGCCTTTTGCTCGCTATAGCTAAATGGTGCTGTAACAATTCCAAAACTTAATGCAGCCAAAGTAATACCAATTCCTAATTGTTTTTTCATTCTTTTTGTTCCCTTATATTTTTGCGATCGCTTCTCCTGTATCCCCTTTAAGAAGTCGGGGATATGAAGAACTGAACTGCTTATATAAATACTCTATTGTCTGGTATAAAGTTTGACAGTCGGAAAAGGTCGGAGAAAAGGTCGGAGAAAAGTCGGAGACAGACGTAAAATTTGTTAACCTGACAGTGCGAATATTGTAGTGATGTTTATTATTGCTAAGTCGGTAAATGACGGTAGAAGAGGCGATCGCACTAGTCGAGCAATTATTGAAACGGGGACGCTTAACAAGAACACAAGAGATGGTATTCCGTTTTTCCTGGGAAGGAAAAACTTACCTAGAAATGACGCGAGATGTTAAATATGATGCTGGTCACATCAAAGATGTTGGTTATGAACTGTGGCGATCGCTCTCTCAAGCTTTAGGTGAAAAAGTTACCAAAAATAACCTGCACGGAGTATTACAGCGAACCGCGCAGCGACAAAATAATACAACCGCCTCAGCAACGCTAAATCAGCAACCCTCAAATTCCTACACAGATTGGGGAGATGCTCCTGATGTACCAGTGTTCTTTGGCCGCACAGAAGAACTAGAGAAACTGGAAAGCTGGATTATTCGCGATCGCTGTCGATGTGTAGCGATTGTGGGAATGCGGGGGATGGGAAAGACTCATCTTTCAATGAGGCTGGGATTGGGTGGGATCGGCAAAACAGACTTATCACTTCAGTTAGCCAAGGGTATCCAGGATGAGTTTGAGTTTGTCATCTGGCGATCGCTTCTTAACGCACCTCCTTTGTCTGATTTACTTGCAGACTTAATTAAAGTACTTTCTAAACAGCAGCAGATAACGCTACCAGAGGCAATTAGCGAGCGCATCTCTTTATTGCTCCACCATCTGAGAACCCACCGCTGTCTCCTCATCTTAGATAACGCCGAAACTCTCCTCCAACCCGGAGATCCCATCGGTCGGTATCGAGTTGATTATGAAGATTATGGACAGTTAATTAAACAAGTCGGGGAAGTACCGCATCAAAGTTGCTTACTGCTGACAAGCCGCGAAAAACCCCAGGAACTCATCTTAATGGATGGGCTAACTCGTCCGGTACGCACTTTGATGTTACAGGGGCTGGATATTGAAGCTGGAAAACAGATTATTGCAGAACTTGGCGATTTTACAGCAAGTGAAGAAGACTGGCGGGAATTGATAGGGCTTTATGATGGCAATCCTTTAGCACTGCAACTAGCTGGTAAACACATCCTAGAAGTATTTTTTGGCAATATTGCTGATTTTTTAAGAGAAGGCAAGCCAGTTTTTCATGACTTGCAAGAACTTCTATCCTGGCACTTTCAACGGCTCCCTGCCGCGTGCTGTGAACTACTATATTGGTTGGCAATCAATCGGGAACCAGTGAGCCTAGTAGAGTTACGGGAAGATTTGATGTTATCAACTGCTAAAGCCGCGCTACCTGCAACTTTAGGAGTACTGCAACGCAAACTTCCTCTAGAGCGTACAGGCGATCGCTTTACGCTTCAACCTGTGTTGATAGAGTACGTTACCGATCAATTAGTAGCTTTTACTTGTAAAGAAATCATCAATCAAGACCATGAAATTTTGAGAAATTATGCTCTAATTAAAGCTCAGAGCAAAGACTATCTTAGACAAGCACAAATTCGTCTGATCCTGAGTCCAGTTATTGAGAATTTGATGTTAGCTCTGGGTAGTTGCAACCAAATTCAGCTTCAGTTGCACGAACTTCTCAAAAAATTGAAACAAGAACCTTTAAACCATTCTGGATATGCAGCTGGCAACATCCTCAATCTTCTCAGACAAATTCAAGCCAATTTCAGTAATTATGATTTTTCTCACCTCACGATTTGTCAAGCATATTTACAAGATGTAAATTTACAAGGTGTAAATTTTTCCCACTGTTATTTTTCCAAATCTATTTTCACTCAATCTTTCGGTGGAGTGATGTCAATTGCTTTCAGTCCTGACGGTCAAACCATAGCAAGTGGTAATGCCAATTGTGAGATTCATTTATGGCAACTTGCAGAACAACAACGTCTTTTAACACTGCAAGGACATACTAATTGGGTACGAGCGATCGCTTTTAGCCCAGATGGACAGATACTTGCTAGTGGAAGTGATGATTCAACTGTCAAAATCTGGCAGCTAAAGTCCGGTCGATGTTTGCAGACCTTATCTGAGCATACAGACAGTGTAATCTCTGTTCATTTCAGTCCAGATGGTTCAATGCTCGCCAGTGCAAGTAGCGACTTAACCATTAGGATTTGGCAACTGTCAGAGGGTCGTTGTCTAAAAATTCTCTACGGACATAGCGCTGGTGTAATCTGCGTTAATTTCAGTCCAGATGGCAAACGACTGGCAAGTGGCAGCTTTGATAATCTCATGAAAATTTGGGACGTTGAAACTGGCGAATGCCTTTATACAATTACAGATCATGATAACTGGGTGAGGGCAACTCGCTTTAGTCCTAACGGAGAGTTACTAGTCAGTGCCAGCTGTGATACCACGGTGAAAATTTGGAGTACTGAAAATTATCAGTGTCTAGGAACTCTTCAAGGTCATACTGGATGGATATGGGATGCAACGTGGAGTAAAGATAATCGGCTAATAGCTAGTTGTGGTGCAGACCAAACCATCCGTATTTGGGATGTGGAGACTAGCACTTGCCTTCATACTCTTAAAGGTCACAGCCATCAAATCTGGGGTGTTGCCTTTAGTCCAGACAACCAAACTCTTGCCAGTGCCAGTGAAGACCAAAGCATCAGGTTGTGGCAAGTTAGTAACGGCAAGTGTAATGCCAGCATCCACGGATATACTAACTGGGTGAAAGCTGTAACTTTTAGTCCTAATGCTCAAATGTTAGTCAGTGGACACAGAGATAATACGTTGAGAATTTGGGATAGGAAAAGCGGTGAATGTCTCCACGAGTTCAGAGCGTACTCTCAAGGTTTACCAGCAGTGGCTTTTCACCCCTACCTGGAAATAGTGGCGGGAGGTAGCCAAGATGCCACAATCAAACTTTGGGATCTCAACAGTGGTGAATGCAGTCATACATTTATAGGGCATACAGATGAAGTTTGGTCATTGGCCTTTAGTCCAGATGGCAAATTGCTGGCTAGTAGCAGTTTCGACCACACCATCAAAATATGGGATCTCAACCTTGGTGAGTGTCGCCTAACTTTACATGGACATACAGATCGAGTAGCGGCAGTAGCCTTTAGTCCTCTAGGAGAAATTTTAGCTAGTGGTAGCGACGACTGCACCATCAGACTTTGGGATGTGCAAGAAAACCGATGTATCAACGTATTAAAAGGACACTCAGGTAGAGTTGGAGCGATCGCATTTAGTCCTGATGGTAGCTTACTTGCTAGCCCTAGTCTCGATCAAACAGTCAAAATCTGGGATGTCGCTACAGGCGAGTGTTTGCAGACATTGAAAGGACATAGTAGTTGGGTAATGGCTGTTAGCTTTAGTCCAGATGCTCACAAGATTGCTAGCGCCTCCTGCGACCAAACCGTAAAAATTTGGGATATTGAGAAAGGGAGTTGTCTCAACACTCTGAGCGGTCACTCAAATTGGGTATGGTCAGTCGCTTTTTCTCAGGATGGTTTAATCCTGGCTAGTGCTAGTGAGGATGAAATCATAAGACTATGGGATATGCAATCAGGAAATTGTTTTCAAATTCTCAAAGCCAAAAGACCATACGAAGGAATGAAAATTACAGGCGCTAAAGGTTTAACCCAAGCTCAGTTAGCAATGTTAAGAGAACTAGGTGCAGTCTAGTGGTTTATAGCGATTCCCATTCAGATGGGGTATAAAATTATATCACCAAATGTAGGGGCATCGGTGTCAACTTAACGCGACGATAATGTGTATCAAGATATTTGATCCCCCAACCCCCTTAAAAAGGGGGCTAAGATTCTAATTCCCCCCTTTTTTAAGGCAGGGCCGTTTCATTCGTAATGGTATGTATTTTGTCAATACGATTGGCGATAAATATCAGGGCAAAAGTCATAAATCGATGACCATTTTGATGCCTAATATTGAATGCCAAGCTTATTTTTTATCTCCTGAACCCTTGCATTTTCAGGCCTTTTAGGGAATGAAACGGACCTGCTTTTTTAAGGGGGGTTAGGGGGGATCAAAAGTTGATGGTGTTAAGAGAGAGAAACCCAAAGACTTACGCTGTATGCTTCTAAGCTTAAGTTGACATAGGTGGGCAGTGCCGTGCCCTCAGGGTGGATCTTTTTGATAAATTTAGGAGATTTTTAATTTATTCGTAGAACAAATCCATCAAAAAAAGTTCTGATGCCTACTCTAGCCTGCGGGGCATGGGTTCTCTTTTGGAGTACAACAACCGTGGTAACTATTCTTTAGAATTCCTTAATAAGATTACAGAGCTATAGTATGCTAATTTACATCAAATGCGATTTTAAAGCAGCAAAACTACTTATCAGTTACAGGGTAAAATCACAGTTTTTCCGTCAATAAGTAATTAAACCTCGTCCATTTTGAAACCTGAAGTAGTGCGGGCATCTTGCTTGCGACTACCAGATATCTTGCAGATGCTCCCACTACTTTTAAAACTATGGTTCTCAGAATCTTTCAAAAATTGGGGTAGTAAATACAATTTTGAGGCAGGTGATGGCAAAGGTAAGCCGCTTCCTTTGCATCTACGCATCATTCATGATTCGCTCGAAAAACCTAGTATATATTCAATTCCATCTTCAAAATAATTACGAATTGGCAAAAAAATCCGATCTTCATCTGTCATGAAAGTTTGCCATATTTTATATGGCTATTTGGATGATTATGTTTAGCATTTTTGCAGGAAATATTTAAATGATGAGTAAAGACTTTAGTTCTAAAGGACAATCTTCAAAGAGTTTTCATATTCCGAAATCTGTTATCAAAACTAGTCGGTATGAAGGCAACTG
The DNA here is from genome assembly GCA_034530615.2 of Aulosira sp. ZfuVER01. Classification (GTDB taxonomy): domain Bacteria; phylum Cyanobacteriota; class Cyanobacteriia; order Cyanobacteriales; family Nostocaceae; genus Aulosira. Next base: position 80,385 of record JAVRCV020000025.1, on the reverse strand, counting down.
GGAGCTTGAAATTCGCAAACAAGAAAATCAAGATAGAAATAATGAAATTATTCCTCTAGCCGAGCTTAAATTAGCTGAATTACCACCAGGTTTACATGGCTATGCTTTCATCGTTGGGGCTTTATTTCAGTCGGAAAATAAATCTCAAGAAGATGGAACTCAACTTTATACAGGCGATGGGATGGTCTATCGTTTGGGCTTTGAAGATGGCAAAGCAATACTCAAAACCAGAATTGCTAAAACTCCCTGCTACTATGCAGATCCGGCTACACAGTTCTATCTAGGAAATAATTTTGAAAAATCTATAATATTTAAACTTTTTAATCAAAAAATACTTTCATATTTTGTTAAAAAACATAAGTTTTTCTCTTATTTCTCAGCTTTTCGCAATGGCGGGCCTAGTCGTTATAGTATTGTCTTGGGGTCGAGGAATCAATTAAATACAGCTTTCTTAAGGACTAGAGATCATCTTTTACTAACAATGGATGCAGGTCGCGCCTACCAACTCGATCCAGACAGCATGGAACTATTAGAACCAGCAGGTTCCACACAAGAATGGTGCGCTATTTTTCCGGTTATTTCTCGGTTAACATGGATTAACATTTTTGAAACTTACATTAGTTCAGCCCATTATGTTACGGATTTCAATAGCTCAAATAGTAAGCAAGATGAGCTATTTACGACAAATTATTCAACAGGTTATAATGGTAAGTTTAAAAAAACTGTCAACTGGGTATTAGATAGTAATTGGTTCCGCAACTTAGTAAAATTATTCTACACTTTGTTGCAAATAAAATTCAATCCTAAGCAAGAATTAGGACGTTTTACTGATTTAATTCGTTATCGATTTGCAGATGAACAACAAGGGTTACAGCCTACTATAGAACGTTGGCGATTAGTACTACCTGATGGTGAGCCAGTACTGGTTAATCAGTCTCTTCATCAATTAGCAATAACCGAGAAATATATTATTCTTGCTGATATCGCTTTCAAAATGGAGTTTTCACAAATATTTACTCCTTTTCTGTTTGGATTTTTAAGATTATGGAAATTTAATAGAACTGCTTCTCTAGGTAGTTTGATTTCTGCCATCTTTTTCCAGGCGGTTAAGCCTCTTCCATTTGCCAATTTATATATTGTTAATCGCCACAATTTAGATAAGGGAAACCAAGGATATTCTATAGAAGAGTCACCTGATAATCAAACAACAATTACCGTTCAAAAGGTGAGATTACCTAGAGAAATTTCGCATTTTACAGCTGACTATAGTAATCCTGACAATAAAATTACACTTCACGTTGGTCATGTCAACGGTTGGGATGTTACAGAATGGATTACGCATTATGATAAGTCTGTTCCTGGTAAGGCATTTCGTGAAGATTTAGAGGGAATGATGGTTGGTTCAACTGATTTAGGTTCTCTCGGAAAATATGTGGTTGATGGCGAAACAGGCAAAATAGAAAGTTCTAAAACTGTTCAAGATATTCAATCAACTTGGGCACTATCTTTATATACTCATCGCGAACTCAACCGTGATTCACTAACAGAAACAGCCCAAGAAGTTAAAAATATTTACTGGTTATCTTTAGGATTTACATGGGAACTAATACCTCAGCGCATCTATGATGCTTATAAATTAGATCCACGTAGAGTTGTTCCGGTTGAACAATTACCAGAGGAAAATAAACCAATTACTCTACTGCGTTTAGATACACAGCAGATGGAAATTGTTGATTATTATCACTTCCCCTCTGGCACTTATGTCAGTTCAACGCAATTTATTCCTAGTTCTCTGCCCTGTCCTGAAGACATAGATAAGTCGATTCATGGCTTTATTGTGTGTGCGGTAATGTTAGATCCAGACCCTAGTCAATCTGACCGTGCTACAGATGAGTTTTGGATTTTTCATGGTGATGATTTAAAGAATAAACCAGTTTACCGACTGAGTGCTAGTTCAGATGATCCAGCCTTGAATCTTGCTATGACAATACATTCCACTTGGCTACCTGATATTCATCAGCAGCAGTTTTCAGTAGAGGAACGCCGTCAAAGACGACAAAAATCTGTTGAAAAGGATTATCTGCATTTGATTGAGAAGAAAGGAAAAGTAGTTCAAGAATTGTTTTATGACATAGTTTTTCCTCATTTTACCGAGCAGACGTTAGAGGAGGATTTTGAGAAATTTTTGTTGCCTAAAGACCAGTGAAAAACAAGATACCGCTGGTGTACGCAGTTCATGGCGACTGTTGGCGAAGGGTGGGTTTGACTCCTCAATTGGGATAAAAAAAGTTCTCTCGCATACCCCTAATGTCTGCGGCTTTAGCCATGAAAGGAGGATTTTTTCTAATTTTAAGTGAAAGTGGGTCTGTCGGTTTGCTCTAAGAATTAAGAACGTTTAACTGGATTCATCCACGCTTCTAAGCGACTAAATGCTTGCGAAGAAAGCAGCGTTAAGCATAGGTAGATTACAGCGACAGCGGCATAAATTTCAAAAGCGCGATAGTTATCTGCAACAATCAATTGTCCTTTGCGAAATAATTCTTCAAACCCAATTACTGCAACTAAGCTAGTATCTTTCAATAAACTAATAAACTCGTTACCCAAAGGTGGAATCATCCGCCGAAAAGCTTGGGGGAAAATGACATAGCGCATGGTTTGCACAGGACTTAAACCTAGTGATTGAGATGCTTCTGCTTGTCCTGGTTCAATTGATTGGATTCCTGCACGGACGATTTCAGCAATGTAGGCGGCGCTATTCAAACTTAAAGCAACTACTCCCGCAACTAAACGATCAAAGGAGAAAGTAAAACCCAGTTCTTGCGCGATCGCAGGTATGCCAAAATAAATCATAAAAATCTGCACTAGTAAAGGTGTGCCTCGGAAAAAATCTACATAGGCCCGCGCTAGCCAACGCACAGATTTAATCCGGGAAAGGCGAACAATCCCAATTAGGGAACCACCAACTAAACCCAGCACTACAGAAAGTACTGTTAGTTGCAGTGTCACCAAGACTCCTTGTAAAAGAGTAGGTAAAGATTGCCAAATCAAGCCAAATGAGGCGAATATGCCAGTTGCACCACCAGTTTGGTTTGCAAATGGTGATTTGGTTGGTAAGGTTGGGGGGTCGGCTTTAAACCATTTGCGGTAAATTTGGGCATAAGTGCCATTTTTTAGGATTTTATCAATACCAGTATCGATCAACGCTAAGTTAGCTGAGTTTTTTGGTGTAGCAATGCCGTAATATTCTTCTGTCAGCAATTGCTCTACTACTTTCAGCCCTTTGAGATTACCTGTATTAATTGCGTATAAAGTTACAGGAGCATCATTAATAACAGCATCCACATTTCTATTAGCTAATTCTTGCAGAGCCAAAGGTGCAGAATCAAAACTGCGGATTTGTGCCCCGGGAATATCCTGAGCTTTTTTGGCTCCTGTAGTGCCAATTTGTACTGCAATTTTTTGATTTTTTAAACTATCAAAGTTAGTAATATCTTGGTTATCGGTGCGAATTGCGATCGCCAACCCAGCTTTAAAATAAGGACGGGAAAAAGAAACAGTCTTGGCTCTCTCCTCGGTAATGGTAATCGAGCTAATGGCTGCATCTAGCGTTTTAGCTTGCAAGGCGGGGATAATGCCATCAAAAGGCACACTTTGAAACTCTATTTTAAAGTTAGCCGCCTGTGCGATCGCATTCATCAAATCAATCGAAAAACCTTGCGACTTACCATCAGTTCCCAGAAACTCAAAAGGTGGAAATGCTGGTTCATTAGCAACCCGCATAGTTTTTCCCGCACTAGGATTCACGCTACAGCCAGTAAATAATAACAAGCTCAAGCAAACTAGCAGACACCAGCTTAGCCAACCTTTGTGGGGGAGAGACGTTTTATGGGTATTAAGTAGATTCACGATCGCTTTATTTAAAGAATTTACCTTAATTTGCCACAGTTGGATGGAAATAGGGACTGGGAATAAGAAGGACAAGGGAGTGTGGGGAGTGTGGGAAGAAATGACAAATGACAAATGACAAATGACCTACCGCCGCTTTTTTCCACGCTGCCAACTTTGGCTGTTTGCTTGTTTGGTAAATTCACCTTGGGGAAATAATCGCTGTTCTAATTCTTCATAGCTACCTTCAAAATCACAATGCCCATAAAGAGGACATTTCTGGCAATACACGCCATTGGTATAACGTTCTAAGTTCTCGCGGTTGAAATAATAGGGTTTATGACTAAAGGTGCTAGCGACCCACTGCCATGACATATTATTACTAGCAGGATCGCCATCTAAAAGGTGTTGGAGAAACCATTTAGCCCCCGCTTGCCAGCGAATCTTCCGCCAATGGACGATATAAGCTGCTAACCACATCCGCGCATGATTGTGTAGATAACCAGTTTTCCGTAGGTCTTGGCTAAAATTATCGATGCAAACTCGCCCTGTGTTTCCTTCACGGATGTCATTTGGTAAATCAGGTGCGTAATGTGGCGCTGTGTAACCAGTTTTGTATGCTTCTTGGTCTTGCCAAATATCATCACCTAGCTTGGCATATAATCTTTGCCAGTAATCACGCCAGCCCAATTCGTTAATTAGTTTAGTCGCATCTTCTGGGTGCTGTACGTGTTGCAGTACATAATCCCGAATTTCTCGCAAACTCAGAACTCCATAGCGAATGTAAGGTGAAAGCTTTGTTACTGCACCTGTGAAAAAGTTACGTGTTTTTGCATAAGTTGCTGGATCTACTTTTTGTAGCGCCTGTTCAGCAGCTTGGCGTCCTCCCACTATTTCGCTAATATCACCCTCACGTTCTGCCGCAGCAGGAAATTCTTGGCGGAGATAGGTTATTAATTCATCACGATTAGCAAATTCACGTAGCATTTTTTTATTAATGTATAATTTTGTGCGGAAAGTTCTTTGTTAAGAGTCAAGGGTCAAAAGTTATTTCTTCTCCTGCTCCCCATCCCCCTTGTCCCTAGTACAGTGCGTGTGGGATCAATCTCAAATCTATCTTGAAAACTTTTCACAAAATCCAAAATTGTTTGACACACAGCTTTACTCCTAAAATCGCTAAAAACTCTTTACAGGAAAATCAAAGCGATAACGGTAAACTAGCAGATAAAACTGTTACCTTGCTGACGCGATGAGCTTCTGCATCAATCCCCAATGTACAAACCCGCAAAATAGCGATGATGAACTATTTTGTATTAGTTGCGGCTCGGAACTGCTATTACAAGGCCGTTATCGGGTCGTGGCTAAGTTAGGGGGTGGTGGTTTTGCGGTAACTTTTGAGGCCATAGAAGTCCGGACTAACACGCCCAAAGTTCTCAAAGTCTTAACTAACAATCATCAAAAAGCAGTCGAACTATTTCAGCAAGAAGCAGAAGTTTTAAGCAAGCTGAATCATCCTGGTATTCCCAAAGTTGAGCGCGATGCTTACTTTGTCTATTTTCCCAGAAATAGCCAAAACCCACTTCATTGTTTTGTCATGGAAAAAATTGTGGGTATGGATTTGCAGAAATATATGGAAAATCGGGAGATGCGACCGATTGACCAAAATTTGGCTATTGCATGGTTGAGAGAATTAGTTAATATCTTGGATCAAGTACACAACCAGAAATTTTTCCATAGAGATATCAAGCCGCCAAATATCATGCTAAGGGCAAATTCTGGTGAACTAGCATTGATTGACTTTGGTACAGCTAGGGAACTTACACAAACTTATTATTTTGCCCAGGCTCAAGGTCAGGTAACAGGAATTATTTCTGCTGGTTACACGCCAACAGAACAAATGAACGGTAAAGCTGTCCTACAATCAGATTTCTTTGCCTTAGGACGCACATTTTTATATCTACTCACAGGGAAACAACCTACCGATCAAGCAGTTTATAATTCTTACACTAATGAGATGGGCTGGCGGAGTTATGCTCCTCAGATTTCACCTCTGCTGGCAGATTTGATTGACCGGATGATGGCACACCTACCCAGTCAGAGACCAGCCAATACTCAAGAGATTTTACAACGCTTAACAGAGATAGAGCAAAGTTTACAACCTCCCCCGCCTCCACCACCAAAATTGCCCAGGCGGCGTTTAATTCAGATGCTTGGCTTTGGTAGTATTGGGCTAGCTATACCAGTGCTATCATATACATTTCTATTCAAGGATAAATCTACTCTCACTGTCTCTAGTACTGGATCTGGTGATTATAAAACTATTAGTGAAGCTATTAAAAATGCCCAACCTGGTACGCGCATTCTTGTACGTCCAGGCCTTTACCAAGAAGGTGTAATTATCAACAAACCGCTGAAGATTATTGGTGATGGGCCTTTAGCTAGCATCATCATCGAGAATACAAACTCAAATTGCATTCTCATGCAAACAGACGAAGCTGAAGTTCGCGGTTTAACTCTGCGTGGTTTTGCCGGACAGAAGAACAACAAATACTTTACTGTAGACATTCCCCAAGGACAGCTAGTGTTAGCTGAGTGCGATATTACTTCTGATTCACTGTCTTGTGTCAGTGTTCAAGGTGCTACAGCCAACCCCATTATTCAACAATGCAAAATACACAATGGCGAACAAGCTGGTATCTTTTTCCAAAATAACAGTCGCGGGACAGTGGAAGATTGCGATATCTTCGGCAATGGTTTATCAGGTATAGCAATTAAAGAAAATAGCAACCCTACTATCCAACGGTGCAAACTCCACGATGGCAAACAAGGTGGCGTTCTTATCTATGAGAACGGACAGGGAACAGTGGAAGATTGCGAGATTTCCGGTCATGCTTTATCTGGGGTAGAAATTAGAACCAATGGCAACGCGATAATTCGGCGGTGCAAAATTAATCAGAATAAAGGACGTGCCATTTATGCACACGATAACGGTTTGGGTACGGTGGAAAACTGCGATTTAACTGGCAATTCGCTTGGTGCTTTTAGTATTGATACGAGTTCTAAGGTGCTGCGTAGTGGGAATACAGAATGAATTATGCTTGCACTCAATATACAAGGGTGCGTTATAGACGACAGTCCTAACGCACCGAAAATCTCGGGTAGTGCGTGCGGTTAATTAAATAAATCCAAGTCTGTGACAGCACCAACACTGCTAGAGGCAACTAACTTAGCATATTTTGCTAAGATGCCTTTTGTATAACGGGGTGGACGGGGTTGCCATTTGGCGAGGCGGCTGGCTAATTCTGCATCGGAAATGTTGATTTGTAACAAGCGAGAATTAGCATCAATAGTAATGCGATCGCCTTCTTCAACCAGAGCGATCGCACCCCCAACGGCGGCTTCAGGTGCAACGTGTCCGACTACCATCCCGTAAGTACCGCCGGAAAACCGTCCATCAGTAATTAACCCGACTGCATCACCTAAACCCGCACCAATAATTGCTGAGGTGGGTGCTAGCATTTCCCGCATACCCGGGCCACCTTTTGGGCCTTCGTAGCGGATGACAATGACATCACCAGCTTGAATCTTACCTGCAAGGATGGCGTCTAAGCATTCTTCCTCGGAATCGAATACTCGTGCAGGCCCAGTAATGCTGGGATTTTTCACTCCGGTAATTTTTGCTACTGCTCCCTCTGTAGCAAGATTGCCTTTGAGGATGGCTAAGTGACCTTGCACATACATCGGGTTATTCCAAGGACGAATCACATCTTGATTGCTGGGTGGTTCATCGGGGATATCTGCTAAAATTTCGGCGATGGTTTTACCTGTGATGGTGATACAGTCACCATGAAGTAATCCATGCACCAATAGCATTTTCATCACTTGAGGAATACCACCAGCTTTGTGTAAGTCTGTGGCGACATATCTACCACTGGGTTTGAGATCGCATAAAACCGGGACACGACCGCGGATAGTTTCAAAATCATCTAGATTCAGTTCTACACCCGCCGCCCGAGCGATCGCCAGAAAATGTAACACGGCGTTAGTTGAACCACCCACAGCCATAATTACAGAAATCGCATTTTCTATAGATTTGCGGGTGATAATTTGCCGAGGTAACAGTTGATTGCGAATTGCTTCTACTAATACCTTGGCTGATTCTTCGGTACTATCGGCTTTTTCTTCATCTTCCGCCGCCATTGTCGAAGAATAAGGTAAACTCATGCCCATCGCTTCAAAGGCTGAGGACATAGTATTAGCTGTGTACATCCCACCGCAAGAACCAGCACCAGGACAAGCTTGACGTTCTACTGCTAATAGTTCTTCAGAGTCAATTTTGCCAGCGCTATATTGGCCTACAGCTTCAAAAGAACTGACTACTGTTAAATCTTTGCCATTGTAGTGTCCGGGTTTAATTGTCCCACCGTAAACAAAGATAGCCGGGATATTCATCCGTGCCATTGCAATCATTGCCCCTGGCATATTTTTATCACAGCCACCAATGGCAATTACGCCATCCAGACTTTGACCATTACAGACGGTTTCAATGGAGTCAGCGATTACTTCTCTTGACACGAGGGAATATTTCATCCCCTCAGTTCCCATAGAAATACCATCACTAATGGTAATTGTGCCGAACATTTGCGGCATTGCCCCAGCGCGTTTAATTCCCGCTTCAGCTCTTTGTGCTAGTTGATTAATGCCCATGTTACAGGGAGTGATGGTGCTGTAGGCATTAGCTACACCCACAATTGCTTTGTTAAAGTCTTCATCCTGAAAACCAACTGCCCGCAGCATAGCCCGATTAGGCGATCGCTGTACCCCTTGTGTGACAAATTTACTTCTAACGTTCTCTGACATTATGTTTTCACTCATCAAACTCTCTGTAGGAGTATGATATTTAGACTTTTTTGAGATGTCCAATATATATTTATTTAAAATTGAGACTTCTAAAGTATTAAAAATATGGAACTACGACACCTGCGCTACTTTATTGCTGTAGCCGAGGAACTACATTTCACTAAAGCCGCAGAAAGACTGCATATAGCGCAACCGCCTCTCAGCCAACAAATTCAGCAGCTAGAAGCAGAACTAGGAGTAAAACTTTTTCATCGCCAAACTAAGCGACAAGTACAGCTAACAGAAGCCGGTAAGGTTTTTTTACAAGAGGCTTATCAACTACTGGCGCAACTAGAAATAGCAGTAGCGTTGACTCAAAAGATTGGCAAAGGTGAAACAGGCCAACTAAGAATCGGATTTACTAGTTTGGTAATTTACGATTTATTACCCGTAATTTTACGACAATTTCGCGAGCAATTTCCCGAAGTAGAACTAGTCTTACGAGAGTTAACTACCAGTCAACAGGAGCAAGCACTGAAAGATTCCCGGATTCATCTGGGTTTTGCTCATCCACCTTTAGAAGATGATACAGTATCTTATCAGTGTATTCACAGACAAACCTTAGTTGTGGCTTTGCCGTCAACTCATGCATTGGCTCAACAAGAACACATCTGCGTGCGATCGCTCCTCAGCGAACCATTGATAATGTTTCCCCGCTACCTAGCACCCGGACTTTACGATCGCATCATGAGTATTTTTCAGCAAGAAAATTGCCAACCTAACATTACTCAGGAGGCGATTCAAATGCAAACCATTATTGGACTAGTATCGGCGGGAATGGGTGTGGCGATTACACCATCTTCTCTACAGAATCTACAAAGGTCTGGTGTAGTTTATCGTCCTATTCTCGAAGCAGTACCTGTAATAGAAACTGCTGTCATTTGGCAGCAAAATAATTTAACGCCTATTGTAGAGAATTTTTTACAATTTACTCAAAAGTTTATTTAATTATGATGTACGGCAACGGACATATTGGTTAGGTTATTCAGATATCTGCATTAGTTGGTTGCGATCGCGTATACTCCCGGTAAGGCTGTAGTTGTCTGGGTTGGTTCAATTTGAGAAAACTATCGAAGGCATACCAGGCTAAAACGTACCAAGGAATTGTTTCAAATTGCAAGCCTTTAATCAGCAATTGTCTCACAGCCAGAATACTGAGTCCTAAGGGAAACAAAAAGCGCAGATCCACAGCACTGTTTGTTGCTGCTTGTACTCGTTTATTTAAATCCACTACTGCATTTGAAACACCAACGGATGCCTCAGTATTACCCTCAGCGATATCGACAAAAATCATACCTATATCTTGGAGCGTAGCTAGCACGTTTGCTAAACTGTCATCTCCGCGATCGTGATGAATCAGAATACTACCGCCGTGAATATTGGTTTTTACCTGACTAACGTTAGGTTTTGCTTCTAATACATTGGCAATTGTTTGCATTTTTCCAGCTTGGCGATCGCGCGGTGCAATTCTCAACCTCAATCGCCCTGGAGTATCACTAATGATTTTTGTAGGTATAAGTTTAGATGGGATGCTTATAGCTGTTTGCTCTATGATTTGTGGCATTTGGGTGAGATGGCCATAGTTATTTGTACTCACACAGTTACCCTCCTGATTCAATTTTGGATTTTGTCTTTAGATATAGAGGGCGAAAATCCCGGTTATGGTTTGGAACCACAGATAATTAATCGGTGTTTATTTGTGTTCATCTGTGGTTTCCTTTTCAAAAAAGGCGCGATCGCCGCGCCTTGAGTTACATCTAGCCGCCATTATCTAAATTGCGATCGCTAGAATTACTAGCAGCTTCAAATGCTGGTGTTTCTCTGTCTTCAGCCAGTTCAGCCCGTGCTTCTGCTACCATATCCTCCCAGGTTTCACCCAGTTCGGCAAAGGCTCCTTTGCTCTTTTCATAAGCAACAATTCCGCCTTTAATCAATTTCTTAGCTAATGGTTTGCCAATTCCCGCCACTACAGGAATTATAATTGGTGCGAGCAAAACTGCTCCAATCCCGGCTATAATCCCAGGAGCGCCAGCGTCTTCAACGAAATCAGTGATTTTAGGTGCCATAGTAAATTACCTCTGGTGATGTGGAAACTTGTAAGAAAGCGTTCTAGCGTACACTAATCGGTATCTTCACTTCATCCTGCCGATGGTATAACTTTCTTTGGTGAATGTTTCAAGATGGGACGCAAACCGTTGACGCCTGCAACTACAGTCGAACCGTTGTTAACTACTGTCGCTGCTAAGGGATTTAAACCAAATATCACAGCTATTACTAATGCCCCTAAGTTAGGTACTGCAACAATACCGGTATTTTGGAGAATCAATTGCTTGGCTTGACGGGCGATCGCGATCGCTTCTAGTAAACCATGCAAATCATTTTGCATTAGCACTACGTCTGCGGTTTCCCGGGCAATTTCTGAACCACTGGCGAAGGACACAGAAACATCTGCGTAGGCTAAAGCAGGGGAATCATTGATCCCATCCCCAACAAATGCAACTGTCTTACCTTGTTCGTGTAGTTCGCGGACAACTGCGGCTTTTTGTTCCGGGAAAGCTTCGGCGTGAGTGTGTGTCGGTGCAATCCCCAGTTCGGCTGCAACTTTATTGGCTGTTTGTCTGTTGTCTCCGGTGAGCATATGCACTTCCACACCTTCGACTCTCAATAAGTGGCTAATTACTTCCCGACTTTCTTGACGGAGAATGTCGCTATATTTAATTTTACCTTGAAGTTGACCGTTGCTAGCGACATAAATCATTGATGCTGACCGCTGAAGATGCCCGTTTTGCTGTGCCATGTCAATGCCAACATGACGCAAAAAGCGATCGCTTCCTACATAAACTGTCTCGCCGTCAATTTCTGCTTGTACTCCCAAACCGAGTTGATAGTTCCATTTCTGGCGGTTAGGAATTGTCACTTTCTCGGCTTCAGCATAACGAATTATTGCTTCGGCTACTGGATGTGTTAGTCGTTGTTCGGCGGCTGCGGCTAGTTCCAACACCCTCGTAGTTGAAGTTTCTGGATTGAGACTTTCCACACCCATCACAGTCACTTCCCCTTTTGTGAGAGTGCCTGTTTTATCAAACACAATCGTATCAACTGCGGCTAGTTGTTCCAATGCTCGTCCGCTACGGATGAGAATCCCGTGCTTGGCTGCATAGGTAAGTGCTGCCAAAACTGTAGTTGGTACAGATACTCGAATCCCTGTAGCAAAGTCTAGAGTGAGGACGCTAGCTGCCCGTACTGGGTTACGAGTTACGGCAAATACTGCCCCTCCTAGTAACAAAGTTGGCACAACTGCTCGTTCCGCAATTTTCGTGGCATAGTTTTCCATGCGTGTATCGTGGACAGGAGCTTCTTGCATTAATTTAATACTCTGTCCAGCACGGGTATCATTGCCTACCCATTCAGTTTGAATATAAATCCGTCCCTCGCGCACCAAGGTAGAAGCAAAAACCGCTTGTCCCTTCTTTTTCAAGATGGGCATCGATTCGCCAGTGAGTTTTTGCTCATCCAACAGAGCTTTACCTCGCAGGATAGTACCATCTACTGGGACTTGCTCGCCAGGATAGACAATGACTGTATCCCCTCGTTGGACATCTTGAATAGGGATTTGTTGCTTCTCCCCATTGCGTTCTACCCAAACAAACTGTCCTAGAGAATTGAGTAAATCGAGAGTTTGGAGTTTGGAAGAACGAGCCGTGCGATCGCGGATATTTTCACCAATTTCAATTAAACTCAGCATCAGCGAGGGTGTGAGAAAATGACCTTGGACGGTAGTAATCGCGATCGCCATTAAATCCAAAAAGTCGATCGTAAGTTTGCGTTCGGCTGTAATCCCTACTAATGCTCTTTGAAAAACTGGTAATGTAGCTAGGGCAATCGTTCCCGCCACCATAATCGGCGGAATTGGTAATCCCAATGGCCCCCCTAACACTGCTAAACCAGTAGCGACAGCAGAAAGTTGTAAACCAGGCCAAGAATTTTCTGTCTCGTTGGATGGTTGCGGACTCGATGGCTTATTAGCAACTGTAATTACCATTGTGCGATCGCTAGCAGCCCAGATTAGATAGATCAAATGCGATCGCATTTTGGACTCAGGTACTTGTCTAGATTCATAAGTCACAACTAGCGATGCCGCCGCCGATTTGATCCGCACAGTTGTAACGAGGGGATCGGCTTGCAATAAGGTTTGGAGACGCTGAATATAGTCTCGATCGTGGCGTAACCGAGGGACGCGAAACCTGATCCTTCCCGGAGTTACATGAACAACGCTGTAAGCAATTTGGGGAATCTGTCTGCGGTTGTGAATGTTCTCGTGATGCGCTTCCACAATCTCAGGCACTATTGGCTTAGGTGGCGATGCTAATTGAACCCTGTGTTTTACCATTCCTTGTCTCTCATATAAGGTGGATGAAACTTGATGGCAAAATAACTCCCAATCTGATGAGATTGGTTGCTGTCAAATTCTGCTGAAGTCCTTGATTTACCCTTGCGGGATCGCTAGCAGATGTAATTAGATGCGCTTGTGCTTATTCACTCAATGTATCTAACGGAAAGTTCGCCATAAAGGCTAAAGAATAAGACATAGCGCTAGGCTTCATATTTGCCCATAGACTTGATATCTCTGGACTTTTGTCCTCAAGAGTTTCCGTTAGTTGAGTAACTGGTGGCTGTTCTATCGTCTTGACTGGCTTGGTTTGTGGGTGCGTTTGTAAAGCCAACTCCATCAAATTTACCCAATAATCTAGGCTAATCTCGCTATCCTGATAGGCGATCGCTACCGATGCCGCACTATAATTAATCCGCACGCTGGTGACTTGAGCGTCTGTTTTCAGCAGCCTTTCTAATCGTCTCCCATAGGCGCGATCCTTGGCGATTCGCGGCAGATTCAACCTAATGCGTCCGGGGATTGCATGGACAACACTGTAAGCTATTGTTTCATCATCAGATGAAAATTGTGTAGATTTGCTGTTACTGATTTGCGATCGCGAAATTTCTGGTTCTCTAGAGCCGATTACCCAACGAGTTGCATTTGCTGCAATCATATAGACGGGAATTGAAGCTACACCAGCGATCCCCAAGCCTCTTGTGACTGCTAACCCTGTCATCAAGGGAATTAAGGAAATTGTTTGCTCTTTCCAAAAATCCACTGATTTCCATTCCGCAAACAGATCCGCGTTACTAGCTGACTCAATTTGGTGAATGCCAAATTCTTGCAGTTTCGCCAATATCTGCGGCAATGATAACCGATTGGGATCAAAGGCGATCGCTAAACTACCTGTATCCGCATTGGCGGTTACTTCCCTAACTCCCTGATATTGCTGTAAATATTGGGATATAGCCTCTAATTGCGATTCTAAGCCACCCTCTTGAGCGCGGATGCGTATGCGTCCATTGCTGGCGTGAACAATTCGCCATCCCTCCAAAGACAGTTGCACGTTTGACTGTGCTTCTGTTACCCTACTTTCGTTATTCAGTTTTCGTTCATCGCTCTCAGTTTGAGCAGAGATTAAGCCAGAACTTTCTTGCGGCTGCGGACTTAACCTGTCGCGACTACTAATAGTTTTGGTCATTTACCCGATAGCTGATCCAAGCCAAAGGTTAACAATAGGTTAAATATAACCCGAACCTTGAGCTTACCGCTTCATTCTTCAGCACAATTTTGGGTTAAGTATTGTTAACGATACGCTCTTGGTATTCCTGCTCTGTAATCATGTCGTGATTACTCTCCAAGCGGTCTACAAAGAGAATGCCTTCAAGGTGGTCATATTCGTGTTGAAAAATACGCGCTACAAAATCAGTTAATTCTTGTTGTTGCAAATTGCCATTGCGGTCAGTATATTCAACTGTAATCGCCTGATACCGAGGCACAAATCCCCTAATTCCGGGAACACTCAAACAACCTTCCCAACCCTTAACTACTTCGGTAGAATGGGCAATAATTTTCGGATTAATCATCGCCGTAGGTTCCATTTCTGGAGCATTGGGATACCTGGCATTAGGACGGGATGCCACAATAAATAAACGACAGGATTCTGCGATTTGTGGCGCAGCAATTCCCACACCATTAGCTTGAGTAACTGTTGCCATTAAATCTTCAATTAACTTTTGAATATCCTGGTCTTGAATATTATCAATCAAGGTAGCTTGTTGGCGCAGTATCGGATTACCTAATTGAATAATTGGCACTAATTCAGCCATTAGATTAACTCCTTTGGGAATGAAGAATAGTCAGTTATTAGTAATGATTAGACAGCTTGCAAAAATCCTAGTGTTTATTTTAAACTACAAATAAACACACATAATTTATCGGTGTTTATCTGCATTACTCTATGGTTCCATTTTCTTAAAATTTACCTTTACCAAACATAAAAATCAATGCCCAATGCCCCATGCCCCATGCCCAAATGTTAATCAGCTTTCACGCCTTACAGGTAAAGGAGCCGGCTTGACTGCTACTTGAGTAATTTGCCCGTTGCGTTCTACTTGCATTTGTAAAGAATTCCCAATTTTGCTATTTTCTACAAGCTTTTGTACTTCTTCTATTTTGTTAACAGGTTGACTATTAATACTACGAATCACATCACCACTTTTCAACCCAGCGACAGATGCGGGAGAGCGAGGCACAACATTAACTAATAAAACGCCCCTATCAGTAGTGAGATTAATGCGATCGCCTAATTCATTATTAATTCTTTCCTTAATTTCTGGTGTCAGCGTCACCATTTGAATACCTAAATAAGGATGCTCGACTTTGCCATTAGCAATTAATTCTTGGGCAATTCTTTGTGCAGTATTAATCGGAATCGCAAATCCCAAACCTTGAGCGCCACGGATAATCGCTGTGTTCATCCCAATTACTTGACCGCGAACATTTAATAACGGGCCGCCAGAGTTACCGGGGTTTATGGCTGCGTCAGTTTGAATATAATCAACACGCTTGTCGCTAGCACCAATATCACTACTAGAACGACCTGTGGCACTGATAATCCCAGATGTCACAGTATTATTTAAACCTAAAGGATTACCAATAGCAATGACTGCCTCTCCTGGTTGTAATGCATCAGAGTTACCTACAGAGAGGGTTGGCAAGTTATTAGCAGCAATTTTAATCACAGCCACATCTGTTACCGGATCTTCTCCCAGCACTTTGCCGTTAAAAGTCCGACCATCTTTGAGGGTGACAGTTACAGTGTCAGCACCATCTACCACGTGAGAATTGGTCAAAATCTGACCAGAGGAATTAATAATAAATCCAGAACCACTACCCCGTTCTACCCGTTGTCTAGGCTGGGATGGTGCTGTATCGCCAAAAAACCTCCGGAAAAATGGATCTTCAAATTCTTCTGGTGTTTGGGAGGTGACGGTTCGGGAAGAATCAATCCGAACTACAGCTGGCCCTACCTTTTGGACTACTCCCACCACAAAGTTTGGATCGTTAGAAGATGCCAGAATTGGCGGTGGAGCAATAGGATTTTGGGGTACTACCTGAGACTGTGGATCGTTTTTTGGCGTCTCAAAGGTCTTAGCAGGTAAAAGAGAGCAGCTGCTAAGGCATACCACGGCACTTATCTTAAATAGCATCGACATCATACTGGTTCTTTCCTGCCTCTGGGGTACACCTTTTGTAACAATATCTTGGGCTGCACAAATGTTGTTTATCTTCATGTGTCATTGCTTCTCCGTGTTAGTCAGTGGGTGGTAGGATGTTGCCTACCGGGTATGCCCCAACATGATTACAACTTAAAAGCTTGTTCCAGGTCTAGAGCATCTGAGTGCTAAATTGGTGCTTGCTTATATCTTCTATTGTGACGATTAGCAGCAAAGGTGGTAAAAAATGGAAATTCCCATAGACAATTTGTGGAGTCAGGTACTAGAGCGATTGCAGCTAGAACTATCCCGTCCCACCTTTGAAACTTGGATTAAAACTGCTAGTGCAGAGCGATTAGAAAATAATTGCTTGGTAGTATGCACTCCTAATCCTTTTGCTCGGAATTGGTTACAGAAATATTACATCAATACCATTGCTCATGTTGTGCAAGATATTCTCGGGCATCCTGTAGAAATTTACATTACCGTTGCACAAGGTGATGAAGTTCCGCATTTGCATGAACGAGAAGTTGCTTGGAAATTACCAAATCAAAGTAGTGTTTCTGAGAGTATTGCTAAAAGTAAACAAAAAACTACAGAATTAAACGCCAAGTATGTATTTTCTAGATTTGTGGTGGGTGCAAACAGCCGCATGGCTCACGCTGCTTCATTAGCAGTTGCAGAATCTCCAGGTAGGGAGTTTAACCCTTTGTTTTTATGTGGTGGAGTTGGTTTAGGCAAGACTCATCTCATGCAAGCTATTGGACATTATCGCTGGGAAATTTGTCCTGATTCTAAAATATTTTATGTTTCAACTGAGCAGTTTACTAATGATTTAATTACAGCAATCCGTCAGGATAGTATGCAAAGTTTTAGAGAGCATTATCGGGCTGCTGATGTGTTGTTAGTAGATGACATTCAATTTATCGAGGGTAAAGAGTATACCCAAGAAGAATTTTTTCATACTTTTAATACTTTACATGAAGCTGGCAAGCAAGTTGTCATTGCCTCAGACCGCCCTCCTAACCAAATTCCCCGCCTCCAAGAAAGACTATGTTCCCGGTTTTCTATGGGTTTAATTGCCGATATTCAACCTCCCGATTTAGAAACTAGGATGGCCATTCTCCAGAAAAAAGCAGAATACGAACAAATTCGCCTTTCTAAAGATGTCATTGAGTATATTGCCTCTAACTTCACTTCTAATATTCGAGAGTTGGAAGGAGCTTTAATTCGGGCACTGGCTTATATTTCCATTTGGGGTTTACCAATGACAGTAGAAAGTATTGCCCCAGTTTTAGAAACACCCAGTGAGAAAGTAGCAACTACTCCAGAGGTAATTTTGCAGGTAATTGCGGATGCTTTTGAAGTTTCAATTGAAGACCTGAAAAGTAATTCCCGACGGCGAGAAATTAGCTGGTCACGTCAAATAGGTATGTATCTTATGCGGCAACACACGGATTTGAGTTTGCCGAGAATTGGAGAAGAGTTTGGTGGTAAAGACCATACAACGGTGATTTACAGTTGTGACAAAATTGCCCAACTGCGAGAAAGCGATCGCACTTTAGCAACCACTCTCCGCCAATTGAGCGATCGCATCAACATGAATAGCCGTTCTAAAAAATCCCCATGATAATTGGCTTTCCGTTTTCCACAGCCTTCACTATTGTCATTCACCTCCCAAGTCGTTTAATTCAGCAAGAATATTAAGCCAAGTATAAAAATCTATTAAAATTTAATTATCTTGTGAAAAAAAATTATTGTTTGGGGAAAATTTTGAGGAAAAATTGATATTTTTTAGCGAAAAATTTAAGTAAGTATAATTACCTTGTGGAAAACTTCGGGGGTTTTTCCACAAGTTTTCCACAAATAGTAAATGTCGAAACTATTTGACAAATTAATTAGCAACAAGTTATCCACATTTTCCACAACTGCTAGCTTGAAAATAAGGCAGAAGGTGAAGCAGTCGCAGTCTTGGCGCTTTGCGTCGATTGTGAACTGCTGAACCCGAAGGGCAGAAGTTTTAAGATTAAGATTTTCATGCTTGGTTGTTTCAAAACCTGGCGTGAAGGGAAAACAAGCAAGCTGACATTTTCATTTGTAGTCTAAATTTTGTATCAAAAAGGCTCAAGCAGAAATGCCTGAGCCGTGAATACAGAAAATTAATTTGCTGTCTAACAGATTAACTCAAAGAGTTAAAGCTAAAGCTTAATAACGGTTACGTCCGCCGCCACCGCCGTAATTATTGCGGTTTCCACCAAACGAACCTCTATCTTCTCTGGGCTTCGCCTTATTCACTTTTAGGTCTCTTCCCATCCACTCTGCACCATCGAGAGCTTCAATGGCAGCAGTTTCTTCAGCATCTGTACCCATTTCCACAAAACCAAAGCCGCGTAAACGACCAGTTTCACGGTCTGTGGGTAGCTGAACCCGCTTGACAGAACCATATTCTGCAAACACAGCATTCAAGCTTTCTTCTGTAACTTCATAAGAAAGATTGCCTACATAAACTGACATAGATTGTCTCCGAAATCATAAGTATGTAGAGATTTAAGTTTCGGAGAAAAGTCTGTAAATACCAAAAACAAAAAGCCTGTCAATACTAAAAACAAACGAGGTCACCGAATTAACTCTCATTTACCACTATGGCATAGCGGTCAAGTTTTAGAAGGGAAACGGCAAAAGCTTTATATAACTTCATGTAAGCCATTGTTCGCTAAGTAACAACTTGCCAACTCTGACATTGTGTTACATTGGCATTACTTGCACTTGCAAAGTAAAGTATTGAAAAATTGAGAGGAAACCATTATCGTAGTCCAAAAGCAACTAATTAACTCGCAAATCAAGTCACCTCAAGTCTTCTTGATTGACCATGAAAATAACAATCGTGGTCTGATAGATACTTATGAAGCTCTACAACTCGCACAGAGCGTAGAGCTTGACCTAGTTCTAGTGTCTGAAGGCAAAGACGCTCCAGTTGCCAAGATCCTCAACTATGGCAAGCTTCAGTATCAAAAGAAAAAGCGTCAGGGACAGAGTGCTAGACCCACAGTCAAGGAAGTTCGGTTCCGCCCAAACGTAGGTGCAGCTGATTACAACTTACGCATCGAGCAAGCGCTTGTGTGGTTGAAAAAAGGCGATTCAGTGAAGTTTGCCATTCGGCTACGAGGTCGAGAACATCAATATCGGGAAAAGGCTGGAGAACTATTAGAACGTATTGTTAGCGATCTCAGTCAAGTAGGCAAAGTTCAATCACTTGATAAACGCTCACTGATTGCGCAAGTTATTCCTGCCTAAATAAAGTTTTCAAGCATAGCTTCTAGCTACTTATAACAGCTAGAACACCGATTCAAAAATCAAAATCAGTTAAAAATCCCTATCCTTTTGTGGGTAGGGATTTTGTCTAAGGAAGTATCCCAATTTTTCCATTATTAATACCCCTGGCGGTTTCCAGACTGCTAGCAACTGCTGTTCAGGTTTATAGGCCTTGTCATGACTCACATTTTTGTGAGAGTCAAAGTACCGTGCTAACCGTCATCCCGCCCAAAACTGAAGTTCTGGGCTAATAGTTTTAGTCCACTTAAGTGGACTGAAATATACAGATCATACCAATTCAAAATTCAAAATTCAAAATTCAAAATTAAGAATCCAGACAGGACAATGGTTTGGGGCTGTGTATCTGTCGCATTCTTTTTTCAAATTGGTATTAGTCTACTTCAGTAGACTTGAGCTATTAGCCTTGGAATTAATTCCAAGGCGGGACGACAACGAAGCAGGAGATTTGATAATGATAAAGCTTATTGCCTATGGGCGTTTAGAAAAATTAACTATAAATTGTTACTCTATAATTCCCTTAGATACATTTATCAAAAGATTGATTTTTTAAAATTAAAAAATGTTTTGCAATCCTTCTTAGCTCTTTATTAATATTGACCTTGAGTTTTTTCTTTCTTGTAATTGTTAAAATGTAGTTAATCTCAGGGGAGAGACAAACTCATGGTTACAAGCAAATTTGATGATACATTAGCTGCCATCGAGTTAAATGCAGCTAGAAAACTCAACTGGGATTATAACCAGTTCAAAGACTTTTTTAGTTTTACAGTAAATAAGGAAGCTATTGAGATAGCACTCAAACATCAACTTGAAGAATCTCAGTTGAAAACTTTAAAGCAAGCTTTATTAGATTATGGTTTTCAGTATAAAAAAACTGTAGATGATTTGCTCGTGATTTTTGAGCAAGATGTTGAATTAAGATAGAGCCAAATCTGACTTTTGCCAGATTCTTTCTGCATCCGCTTGTGTCAAAATTACCACAGCTGCATAAAGGATCTTAATAAAGAAGGATCGCATGAAAACACTCTTGCTCTACCCCCAGTTTCCTCAATCCTTTTGGTCTTATGATCGCGCGATGGAAATGGCAGGACTGAAAGCAGCCATTCCACCCTTAGGAATTATTACTGTTGCAGCACTCTTACCCAAAGATTGGGAAGTGAGATTTTATGACCGTAATGTCAGTCTGGAGACAGAGGCAGATTGGGAGTGGTGTGAGTTAGTTATTATCTCTGCGATGCTGGTGCAGAGACCGGATTTCCACACCCTAATACAAAAAGCCGTGCGGTTAGGCAAAAAAGTAGCAGTGGGCGGGCCCTATCCGACATCAGTTCCCCAAGATGCCCAAGCTTCTGGAGCAGATTATCTCATCCTAGATGAAGGAGAGATGACAGTTCCTCTGTTTCTAGAAGCGATCGCGCAAGGACAAGCCCAAGGAATCTTCCGTTCCGCTGAAAAGCCGGATGTTACACAAAGCCCCATGCCCCGCTTTGACCTGCTGGAAAGAGATGCCTACTTTATGATGGCGATTCAGTTTTCTCGTGGTTGTCCCTTCAATTGCGAATTTTGTGACATCATCTCCCTCTACGGTCGTAAACCGCGCACTAAAGAACCTTCTCAGACCTTAGCAGAATTGCAATTTCTCTATGATTTAGGCTGGCGGGGGTCACTCTTCATTGTCGATGACAACTTTATTGGCAATCAGCGTAATGTCAAACGCTTCTTACGAGAATTGATTCCTTGGATGCAGCAGCACAACTATCCCTTTACCTTCATGACCGAAGCCTCTGTGAATTTAGCAGAAGATGATGAATTGGTAGAGCTGATGGTAGAAGCGGGATTCTATGCTGTCTTTCTTGGGATTGAAACTCCTGACCAAGATAGCCTCTTAGTGACGCGCAAAATGCAAAATACGCGCAACCCGCTAGTAGAAGCCTGTCACAAAATCAACGAAGCAGGATTGCTAATTTATGCAGGGTTTATCCTTGGTTTTGACGGAGAACGCTCCGGTGCAGGTGAACGAATTCAAGACTTTGTTAAACAAACTAATATTCCTCAACCGATGTTGGGCATTCTCCAAGCGTTGCCCAATACTGCCCTTTGGAACCGACTCCAAGAAGAGCAGCGTTTAATTGAGGGTGTTGGCGTCACGGCTACCGGAGACCAGAATAGCCTAATGAATTTCGTTCCTACCCGCCCCATTGCTGAAGTTGCTAGAGAGTATGTAGAAGGCTTCTGGACATTGTACGAACCCGCAAACTACCTGAGGCGATGTTTTCAGCAGTGCCTCAACATTATTCCGTCGGCAAGAGGAACACAAACAATGCAACTGCCGTTGGGTAGGGAGTTGCGGTTTGTTGCTCAGTTAATCTGGCATCAGGGCTTTCGACGGACTGAAATTCGCGGGCAATTTTGGCGACAGCTATGGACGCTGCTGCGGAGAAAGCCCCAAGTTCTGAATATGTATTTGTCGCTATGCGCGGCGGGCGAGCATTTTTGGGAGTACCGAGTTTTAGCCAGGGAACGCATTACTCAACAGCTAGGCTATGACCCACTAGAAGTCCCTGTGCTACCTAAGCTTGAACCAACCCTTGTCAAGAACATCTGACCGAAGAGCCAGGGGTGTAGGCTCACATCTGTAGGTTTTTCACAAAAGGGTGAGTTAGGACTGTTTGATGAACGCAGGAATAAGCTTTTTCTTCCTTGTCCTCCTTGCCCCATTTCCCGCGTTGTTGTAAAAACCTACACTTGTCACAGAGGAGCAGAGAAGAAAGATTCTGGAATTCCCATTTCTAGAGTGGTAGGATAGACACTCACAAGCTGAATCCGAACATGAAATTAGTTTGCGCCCAAAGCGATCTCAGTACAAACCTTTCCCTTGTCAGCCGTGCTGTACCTTCACGACCGACACATCCCGTACTTGCCAATGTGCTGCTACAAGCAGATGCACAAACTAACCAAGTAAGCTTAACCGCCTTCGACCTCAGCTTGGGTATCCGCACTAGCTTTAATGCTGAGGTTTGGCAAGGAGGAGCGATCGCTCTTCCTGCTAAATTACTTCTAGACATCACCTCTCGTCTACCAGAGGGAGAAATTACTCTAGATGATGAATCAGCAACCGAAACATCTACAGGCGAAGGGTTAATTGTTACCCTGACACCAAAAAGCGGACATTATCAAGTCCGCGCAATGGGGGCGGAAGAGTTCCCCGAATTACCCGTAATTGAAAATTCGCAAGTACTTCATTTAACTGCTGCTGCCTTAATTGAGGGATTACGGGGTTCACTGTTTGCTACTAGTGGAGACGAAACTAAGCAGGTACTCACCGGAGTTCATTTAACAGTTAAACAAGATAGCTTAGAATTTGCCGCTACTGATGGGCATCGTTTAGCAGTAGTAGAAACGACTAACGAGCGTCCTCTGGAAGATAGTAGCCAACTAGAAGTGACAGTACCGGCTAGAGCGCTACGCGAATTACAGCGGATGTTAGCACATAGTTCTGCTGATGACGAACCTGTAGCCTTATATTTAGATCAAGGTCAAGTTGTGTTTGCCTGGAAAAACCAACGCTTAACCAGTCGCACTTTAGAAGGACAATATCCAGCTTATCGGCAACTCATACCGCGTCAATTTGAGCGCCAAGTTACTATCGATCGCAAACAATTTTTAAGCACTTTGGAACGGATTGCGGTGTTAGCGGATCAAAAGAATAATATTGTGAAGCTCAGTATTGATAGCGCTAACCAAGAAATTACTCTATCTTGTGAAGCTCAAGATGTAGGTAGCGGTAGAGAATCAATGCCAGCACAGATATCAGGGGAAGATATAGATATTGCTTTTAATATCAAATATCTCATGGAAGGCTTGAAAGAATTACCGTCTTCGGAAATTCAAATGCATCTCAATCAAAGCCTAACTCCAGTAATTTTTACACCACTGGGTGGTTTGAAGATGACTTATTTAGCTATGCCTGTGCAGCTGAGAAATTAAACAAAATTAATTATAACTATTTTGATGAATGGGAATTTCAATCCAAAATTCTGTACCTAAACCAGGCTCAGAATCACATTTAAATATCCCACCATGTTTATCTACCACAATTTTATAACTAATTGACAACCCTAAGCCAGTACCTTTTCCTACTGGCTTAGTGGTGAAAAAGGGGTCACATATTCGTGTCCTTAAAGCTTCTGGTATACCGGGGCCATTATCTACAATGCGAATCACTACACTTTTCACATTGCCTTTCATTTCTCCCATAGAAGTGGAGATAGTAATTTGACTTTTATGAGCTTCAGATGTAGATTCTTTGTAATCTTCTAGAGCATCGATCGCATTACTCAAGACATTCATAAATACTTGATTTAACTGTCCAGCGTAGCATTCTACCAAAGGTAGCTCATTGTAATTCTTGACTATATCAATACTTGGGCTGTCTGGCTTTGCTTTTAAGCGATGTTGCAGAATCAGTAGGGTATTATCAATGCCTTCATGAATATCCACTGCTTTCATTTCCGCCTCATCAAGACGAGAGAAATTCCTCAACCCCAAGACAATTTGACGGATGCGATCGATTCCTACCTTCATTGAATTGAGAGTTTTGGGTAAATCTCCGATGATAAATTCTAAGTCAATTTCTTCTGCTCGCTTCCCAATCTCAGAACTAGTATTTGGCACTTCCTGCTGATAAAGTTCCAGCATACTGAGTAAATCATCTGCATATTCACTCACATGAGCCAGGTTGCCGTAGATAAAGTTAACTGGATTATTAATTTCATGGGCAACACCCGCTACAAGTTGACCTAATGAGGACATTTTCTCAGTCTGAATTAGTTGGGTTTGGGTTTCTTGTAAATCTTGTATAGCTTGAGTTAGCTGTTCTGTTTGCTGCTGAGTTTGTATAAGTAAGTTAACTTGCTGGAGTGCTACCCCAAGTTGATTGGCAATCTGAGCTAAAAACTGAATTTCTGAGTTTTCCCAATGACGGGGTGCAGAGTTTTGATAAGCTGCTAGCAAACCCCAGAGTTTTTGTCCGATAAAAATTGGGGCGATCGCATAGGCTTTAATCTGACATTTCTCCAACAACGTTATATGACAGTTAGAGTAACCAGCCTGATAGATATTATCTACTGCAAAGGTTTCATTATTGCGATATCGCCCACCTTCGGTTTCCTGCAAATAACTATCTTGCCAAATTGTCTTGGTTCCCGGACTTACCAGCTCGATCCAACCCTCATTGACAAACTCAGCAATAAACTCACCACTCCAATCTGGGTGAAATTGGTAAACAGCCACACGATCCGCTTGTAGCGCTTTACAAATTTCCTGAGTAGTTGTCTGAAAAATCGCATCTAAGTCGAGAGATTCGCGAATTTTTGAGACAACTTCAAACAATACCCGTTGTTGCTTTGCTGCTTGTTGTAAATCTAATGTTTGCTGCTGTGTTTGCCTCAATAATTCAGCTTGCTGGAGTGCTACCCCAAGTTGAGCTGCAATCTGACTCATAAAATTAACTTCCGAGTCTTGCCATTGACGAGTAGCAGAATGTTGATAAGTACACAGCAAACCCCAAAGTTTTTGTCCAACAAAGATGGGAGCAAGTACAAAAGCGTAAATTTGATACTCCTCTAGATTGTCGATATGACACTGAGTAAAGCCCATCTTGTAGATGTCATCTACCGCAAATGTTTCGTTGTGGCGGTAGCGTCCTCCCTGAGTGTCTTGTAAGTAAGTGTCATTCCAGACTGTATTCACTCCCAACTTCGACTCATTTGACCAGTGGGGACTAGCAACCTCAAAATCACCAACAAATTCTCCACCCCACTCAGCATCAAAGCGATAAATAGAAACGCGATCGGTTTTGATTAACTGACAAACTTCTTTAGTCGTGATTTGAAAAATAGTTTTAATATCAAGAGAGTCACGAATCTTGGCAATTACTCCAAACACAGCCTGTTGTTGTTCGGCTGTCCGTTGCATTTCAACGGTACGCTTTTTGATTTGTTTTTCTAAATTACTATTAAAGGCTTGTACCTGTTGGTAAAGCTCATATTGCTGAATTGCTGAGGCAAAGTGTTTACTAATATCTCTGGCCATTTCTACTTCTTCGTTTGTCCATTTTTGAACTTGTGCTGTTTTAGTTTCGCGCCATAGCTCAAACGATTGACGAGGATATAGTTGCCTTTGGTCGGGATCGAATCGACCAGCCCACAAAGTTTCTGTGTCAATTTCATTACGAAAAATACTTAAATAACCTACTAACTCCTGGCGATATTCGAGTGGGATCATCAAAATGCTGCGAATCTTAGTTCCTTGAAAAGCAACTTGCACAGTTCGTATATTAGGAGTTTGATAGATATCTGAAATTGCCCAAACATCATATTCTCCAGATTGATAATGTTCTTGCCAGACACTAGACTGCTCTATAAGAGGATAGATAGTTTGTTCTGCCACCACAGGTTGCTGTCCGCAAATATAAAGCCGAATGCGATCGCTTCCAGGAATTAAACATTCTGCTAGAGGTGTAAATTTACTATTTTGAATGTTAAAAGCATTATGCCTAATACAAAGCCTACCGCCAGAACCACCAAAGGCGGCGACAGTTGCTTCTAAAGCTGGCTGTAGTACGATTGTGGGTAATGCATGGAGTAGAGTCGCAATGCGGTTAATGGTAGCTTCCCGTTCAGCTTTTTTCTGGGCTTGGGTGAGTAGGTTACTTTGAGCGATCGCTACTGATAATTGATCTACTACCATCTGCACTGCTTTTATTTCATACTCGGAAACCAAATGAGTTTCAGAGTGATGGGATACTAAAAGACCCCAAAGTTCATCGTGGTGTAAGATGGGCGCTACCAAAGAAGACTTGACTCCCATTGCCGTTAGGTATTTTAAATGGCAGGGATCTACAGTCCGATAATGAATTTCCTCTGATACAAGTTCTCCTGTTTGCAGATCGCGCAGAGGGCTGTGACCAATCTGCTGTGTTTCTACATCAACTAGGGAACGCACCTGTGACTTGATAAATAGTTCTCTAGCTAGAGGCGGAATGTCATCAGCAGGAAAGTTTAGCCCTAAAAGGGATGGTAGTCTATGGTTATCAATTGATTCAGCAATGACCTGACCACTACGATCGTTATGAAACTTGTAAATCATTACTCGGTCAGTTCCCAGTAGCGATCGCACTTCTGTTGTTGTCGTTTTGATAATATCTTCCAGATCCAACGTTTGGCGGATACTGTTTGTAATGCGGCGTAACAATCCTTCTTGTTCAAGGTTTAACCGCAAGTCTGCTTTTGCGATCGGGTTCATTGCTTGTAGTTCAATAAATTTTATATTCAGAAAAAAATAAAAAAATTCTATACATAAAAATATTATGAGATTGATTTTTTACGTCTGTCTTCAGTAAAACCACGGGATACCAACTATTGAGGAACTTTATTTATTTTTCAACCAAAAATCATGATTTTTTACAGAATAATTACTAATTTTGTTAACAGCATTCCTGAATCTATTACTTGAGAAGTATTGACATTATTATGTAAGCCTATTAACAGCTTTTTAAGCTGGTCAGTTTTAATAGTTTAAATAAAAAGTACCAGGAGAATTTTTTATCTAAGTGTCTTAATTGGGCTGGTATCCTATATTTCAATATGCCTACTGAGTCTATAGTGGAGTTTTTATAGAACTAAAAATATTTCCCCCAAATCGGTTTGCATAATCTACAACAGTAATAGCAATTCAAATTGGGGATCAAAATAAAAAAGTACAGACAGCATTGTGTCTGTACTAATGGCAAAGCTTAATGATGCTAGATGTGTAAGCAAAATTAAAGTTTCACATCTTAAGCGAACCGGATTTTAAGATAATCTTCATCCATTTTTGCACCTGCGGGTTGGAGTGCTGCCAGAGCTTGAGGCAATACTAAATTACGACGGTGATTGCCAATAGTAACATTTAACTCATCACCTGTTTTACTCAAGTGAACTTGATTTTTAGGAATACCAGGTAAATAAAGTTCTAGGCTGTATTGGTTATTATCTTGCACAACCCGGATAGTTGTTTCTTTGTAATAAACTTGCGTGGGATCTTCATCTTTGTAGAGGGTTTCCTTCAGTCTTTCTAATGCTGCTAAACCACACATTTCTTCCGAAAAAAGAGGAACTTCTTTCACAGGTAAAGGATGAAAATCATCATGAATTTCCTGACGATATTGCTGTTGATTTTGTTTCCAACGTTGGAAAAATGGATCTTGGACTTCGGCAGGAATGATGCGGTTAGCTACCACTAAATCTGTGGCAACATTATATAAACTCAAATACGCATGAGCGCGCAGAGATTCTTTAATCACCATCTTTTCTGGATTAGTGACCAGGCGAACTGAAGTTTGAGTATTGTCTGTCAATACTTTTTCCAAAGCTTCTATTTGTTCGTAAAACTCATAAGGCGCATCCATCACCTCTTTGTCTGGTAGCGAAAACCCAGCGATTGGTCGAAAAAGCGGTTCAACCAGAGGCCGAAGTGCCACGGAAATATTTTGAAATGGTTTGTAAAAACGGCGCATATACCAGCCACCAACTTCAGGTAAACTCAGCAATCGCAATGCTGTACCTGTAGGCGCTGAATCGATAATCAATACCTCAAACTCGCCTTCATCATAATGGCGTTTCATTCTTACCAAGCCAAAAATTTCATCCATACCTGGTAGGATGGCTAATTCTTCGGCCTGTACTCCTTCTAAACCCCTAGCTTGGAGAACTTGGGTAATGTAGCGCTTCACAGCACCCCAGTTTCCTTCTAGTTCTTGCAGTGCATCTAGTTCCGCACCCCATAAATTTGGGCGAATCTCCCGAGGTGCGTGTCCTAGTTCCAGGTCAAAACTGTCCGCCAAAGAGTGGGCGGGGTCTGTACTCAACACAAGTGTGCGATAACCTAGTTCTGCACAACGAAGTCCAGTAGCAGCGGCTACAGAAGTTTTTCCTACGCCGCCTTTCCCTGTCATCAAAATTACACGCATGGATAATTCTGCCCTGCCTGAGAGTTGTTTACATTTATTTACGCTATCTCTATTATCGACTGTTTAAAGGGAATAAATGCAGTTGCAGCACATCTGGGGGCGAACCAAAACCTGGATTGGATGACTAACTTGACAATAAACACAGGGACGGGGGACGCGGGGAAACGAAAAATGACTCTTTCAAGGCTGAGACAAAGAGGGAAAAGATTTTTTCATACCATCATTATTTTAATTAACGATTTTTTGAAGAAAATGAATGCTGTTTCAGCACATCCAACCGCGAACAGTGCCAGTAATCAATGTGAGAAATAATTAAACCTTCAGAGTTGAGACGTAATTCACTCCAACCAGGAATCGAAATGCGAGGTTTCCAAGGTAGGGGACTGTTCCAGCTTAGTGTCCACTCGGTTTTAATTGTGTCTCCCAAAGATTGAATACTATGCAAATCCATTTGCGGATTTAAAAAGAAAGTCTTGATGAAATTAATCATCAATTTGTAGAGTTCAACACCACGAAATTTGAAAACAGCATCTTGAAAATAAACGTCTGGAGCATAAATGCTATAAGTTTGATTCAGAGGAAATCTTTGATAGTCTTCTTTAAGAATTTGAATTATCTCCATAGCACCCAAAATATTTGCCATCATTCATTAAAGTATTTTAAATTTTTTATCCTTCTATCTCATTCCACAAGCGTTCTAGTTGATACCGCCATACAGCTAGTACTTGTTCACGCGCCTCTTGAGTTTGCTCGATTTCTCCCAGCAGTCCTTCTGTATAAAATCGTTCCAGATTTTGCATTGTGGACTGAAGAGATTGCCCTTGCCGTTTCGCTGCTTGGATAATTTGCCGGATACGGTTTTCTATTAATCGATTGAAGACATCACTTAAACCAGTTTCATGTAAAGATATCAGCCGCGCGATCGCATTCGCCAAATCCGCACTCACCAAAGTGCTAATTTTATGCTGAAATACTCCCCACACTAACCCTTCATACAAAGCGTAGCGTACTTCCTGAGTCCGATCGAAGTTGGCTTCTAGAAACTGTTCTAAAAATGCTTGGGCTGCTGCTATTGGCACAATGGGGAGTAAAACCCGCAACCAAGTGCGATCGTCGTCAAGCAGCACCAACAGCCGAAAACTCGAATTTTCTACTTGCCACGATCCAGGTGCGATCGCATCAACATCTGCTGTACCAAATAATTCTGTTAGCGTACCCGCAATTTCTTCAGGTGTCATAGGTTATGTCTAGCTATAACCTCTAGCTTACAGTGCTGGTGCTGTAAAGAGCGATCGCGCCTCAACGATTATTCACCAACAATTATATTTTTAACTTGGATTATTTGATTTTTTATATATCAAAAATACTGAACCAATTGGCCCAGGATTTTCTACATATATTTTATTGTTGTAATATAAACCTGGCGACATCCCACCATCAAACAAAATTCCTTCTTGAATATTCCCTAAACAATTATTACGAGCAATTCCTTTTAGAACATCATCAAATTTATCTGGTAGTAGTTCTTGATTATTTTGAGAAAATTCAATATTTGAATTAGCTTTAGCATCATTAACTAACAAAATTACATAGCCCCGATCAGTGATAGCTGCTAAAGAACGATTAGTTGCTTGCTTACAGGCAAATTCTCCTAAATCTGTACAAATATCTTTAAACTGACCATCACGATAAAATCTACCATTACCGCCTACTAAGTTGTAATTAAGAATTTCATTATTTCTTCTACCAGCCTGGATAGTAGCTTGCCTCTCTTTAGGTTTACCTCCAGATATACCAAAGGAGGAACGCTTATTTTTAAATGCTCCTGAATACTCAAAACCGCGAGAAATATTCAAGCCTTGTGGTTTGTTATCAGTGCCTATATAGTCGGCATTAATTGCTGCTATTGGTATTTGTCCGTTTAATTTAGAATTTTCATCAGAAATCATTTCTCGAAATTGTTTTGGTACATATTCCTTACGTAATTTACCTTGATTATCTTTGGCATAAATTTTATGCGCGAGTCCCACATTAACCTTAAAATCTAATTGTTCTGATTGCGGATTAAAAATAACCACATGATTAATGCCTTTGTCATATTTTTTCCCTTGATTATTGGTTTTGAAAAACTCAATAGTAAAATTCGTATTTTTACCAATGCAAGCTGTTTTGGCTGGTTCTTGAGCTGCATTGGATTCACTATTTTTACAGCCTGATAATAAATTGATAATAATTACGAAGATAGATAATAAGAGTAATCTCGACATATTTAGTTAAATTTAACGATTTTACAAATGCAAAAACCCGCTACAGAATTACTATAGCGGGTAAAAAATTTATTATTCAATCTGGAGTTGATTGAGAATCCCCAATTAAGACAGCCACTCTAAAACGGCTTCGTCTTTGGTATTGGTATTTCGAGATGGTGTCTCACGGTTAAATTTCATGTGAACCGAACGGGTTTGCTCACCATCAGCCGCAACAGCCAAGATTGGATAGTCAATCAAACCATCTTGGAAGGACATCTGGAAGCGGAATGTACCATCTGGATTCAGCTTGATGGGACGACCACCAATTGTTACGGTAGCATCTGGCTCAGTTGCACCGTAGACAATCAACTCAGCATCCGCAATTAACCAGAATTTGCGTGGACGTACTGGTACAGCAGAAGCCGAGAAGCCAACACCTGACATACCTACACCAGACATGGTTAAACCAGAGGTAGTAGGTACTGCCCACATACCCACACCAGATGGGAAAATGTAGGAGCTGATAGCTTGTTCTGGGGGTACGGAACCAGCTACGTGCTGCATGGAACCGAACAGAGAACCTGCAACTCTTTGTGCTTCCGCAGATTCGGCTAAAACAAAGATTTGGTCGTAAATGGGGTTGCCGTTAGCATAAGCTGTGGATGCTATCTTCTTGGCAGGGGGAACCAATTCGTAGATAGTCTTACCACGCAATTCTTCTTCAAAGTTGACGGTGACGAATACATCTTCAATCCAGTCAGAAGGATAAACTGGAGGAATGTGGACTCGTGCAGAACGAGCGAGGATGAGCCAGCGTCCATCAACAGAACGATAACCGATATCGATTACATAATCGCGATCGCTCACTGGAACTGGTAGATACCATTCTCTAGCCAATTCATCAGCAGGATATTCTTGTAGGTTGTGAGGGCTTTGGTAATCCAGATTGATGTCGGTAACATCATAAATCCGCAGCGCTAGCTGTTGTCCTCCTTGCCGACGAAGTTCTTCTTTATGTTCGTTGGGAACATCCCAATAGGTATAGGCCCATTGAGGATCGCGGGGTAAAAGTACAATCCGGCTTTCACCGTAACCAGCAGGTAGATCTCCTAGTTCCTCATCAACATCGGTGAGAGAAGCACCATTACGATCTACTTGACCTAACTCGAATTTTGCTGCTTCCACGGTTTCCTGTGCCTCCAGTGAACGAGATGGACTAAGCGAAAATTTACTGCGCTGAACTTCTTGAATCGATGCTAGTAGTTGTGATTTACGCATTCGGCTATAGCGAGAAATGCCGTATTCACTCGCAACCTTGCGTAATTGCCGCAATGTCATCTCCTCTAGCGGCGGGCGTTCTTTTGCCATTAATTTGGCCTCCAGTAGTTTGAAAGGTAAATGATTTCCCCTGGTTACAGAATGGTATTTAACATCTCATCCACTCCAGATGAATTTCTTATTCCTGACTCCTGGTCTTGCCCAGAGTTTAAGTTTCTTAAACTGTTATTAAATTGAGAGTCACTCCCTTTCAATTCCTTTGTTATGCCAAAGTCAGCATTTTTTTGGGATCAGAGGAGTCTTTGTTTAATAAATATTAAGCCGTAACTTTGTGTTGGGATCAAGGGGTGTAAAGACGCTCTTTCGGCTTTTTTACGGATCTATCAGTACTTCGGGGATCAATATGTAATGGTTTCATGACAATCGAACCTTTAGCTGTAGTTGGAGCGGGTGCAAATATCAAGATTTCCTGACAAATATCTGAAAGCCAGTTAAAGGCTGCAATCTACAGTTTTTGGGCATGGGTAAGAGTAACCAATGCCCTATTCCCCAAGTCGGTGGGCAGCTAGCTGTTCCTCTTCACTTACAAGAAGATGGAGCTTCTCGCCAACTTTCCATAAAAATTTATGGGTGATACTGTGAAGTACCACCCAGTTAATAGAGTTATAGGCTTTTAAGTGGAATGAAGTTTGTATTTCCTAAAATAGTGGCTAGTAGACAACTTTACTTAGTATAAAATACAACTAAAACTTCATGCTGATCTTATTGACCACTGACATAGTCTGAATACGCCACACACCATCTTGCAGAATCAAATTATACCGAACTCGCAGAGTTTCGTCAGAAGACTTCTGAATTTGATCGTTTTTATAGAACTGTGTTACTTCCTTCACAGTAGCTTCTACAGATGCACGATTTGAGTCTAAATCAGTTTTCTCTACAGATTCCACTTTCAGCTGATGCTCGTACTTTCGATAGCGGTTGTCGGCCTTATCTTGCTGGGCAATTAACCGCCATTGAGATAAAGATGAAGCAGTTAAAATTTGTTGCAAACTATCAACATCATGATTCGGTCCTAAAGCCGTAGCTTTGGTAGATAACCAACTCCGAATGATATCCTCTGCTGTCGCAGTTGTTAAAGTGCCATCGGGTGATTGAGGTTTGGCATTTTGGTCAGGAATAGGTATTGGTGGTTGATTAATTTCTACTGACAACTGTTCGCCTGGTAAAAGCAGTGGCGGGGAAAAAAGATGTTTTACGAATCCAACTGTTGTGGAGACTATCAACCAAAATACTACTATGACAACTAAAGAAACAAACACAGTCCACACTAGACGTGTTTTTCCTTCTAAAGAACTGGCAAAAGTGCGGCGTCTTTGAGGAGAACGATGTCGATTATCTAATGCACGTTCTCGGCTAGCAGCTTGACTAGGCTTTCGCCGGCGCTGTTGTGTTTGAGCAGATGCGGAAACCTTAGCTGAACCATTCATGCTGTGCTGAGGTTCTCTGGCTATGCGTTCAGCAGCGGGAAACGGTGTTGTTGGCGTTTCTGGTGCTTTACCTCCAGTTGATGCTTTGTTCCATCTGGACGGGGAGAAGTTGGAATTTTGCTGTCTTTCTCTGGTTGGAGTTTCTGGTAAATCTGGGTCAGGTGTTCTGTTGTGATGGAATTGTCGCGAAACTCCATTGGAATTATTGCGGTGGGAAGTATTGTTCGTTTGTGGACTAGAGAAAGGCTGGCGGTTAATTACAGACCATTCATTAGTTGGTTCTGCATCTGTTGGTAAGACTTCTAAATAGGCTTGTACCTGTGGTTCAGCAAAGTAACTTTTTAGAGAAGCTTGCTGCTTTGTCAAATCTCGAAAGTGAGGAAACACTTCATGTTGTAACCACTGTTCGCCATATAGACAAAGTCCGGGTAACAAGTCTGGAGAGTCTTGTGATTTTTCGCGAATAAAAGCTAGGGCTTCATATTCTTGACTAAGTTCTAAAACACGGGTGGCTTCTTCGGTTTGACCTAATAAAAGCGCACATAGCGATTGTTCTAAATGTACATCTTGGCGCTTGCCCAAACGCATGAGCATTTGCTTGGCCTGACGGATCAAAGCTGGTTGACGTTGGACAAATCCCCGTGCTATCAAGGCATAGACGGCTAAGTAAGTAGCGACAGCGGAAGGACGCTTGCTTTCTGCTTCAAATAACTTGTGCTGTTCTGCCACAGTTAAGTGGTAGCGCAACTGCTGGGTAAATCGCAGAAAGTCATCTATGTTGAGACCAGATTCATCATTGCCAGTGCCATCAATTCCACCACGAGCCTCTAAGATATTCTGCAATAATTCCAAGCCTTGACGACGTTCCGCAGTTTTGGCTTCTGGTAAGGCTAGTAATTCCAGAATCCGATATGGTCGCAATTTATAAAGATCCGCCTGAATTTCAGCCTGCACAATCGGAAATAGCCCTTCGCGAGATAAAACTTCTAGACCAGTTTCTAGAGAATTGGCAGCATTTTCGTAATGACCTTGTTGCCATTGCTCCCGACCCAGTTCTAGGCAAGCTAGAGCGATGGTCAGAACAATATCTGGGCGGTCTTCTAGGGCTTCTTCGCTTTCTAGATGATTGCCTGTTGTAGCATTTGCTGCATTGTTTTTATGGACTAAGTAGGGGCGACCTAATTTCAGTACGATTTCATACTCACCCAAGTCTTGCAGAATCAGTAAAGCACCAACTAGTTCCTCTTGGGAAATTTCAATGCTCAGACTCTGTGTGTCTATCGCGCCATTGTTGTTTCCTGGGCGATTTTCAACTGCTACTGTCGTAGAGGCAGTACCATCAGGGTCATAGGCATGGGCAAGATACAGCTGATCGTAACTGCTACGTTCTTTCGGATCTGATAAAACCACGTAAGCTTCTTCTATAAGTTGTTTGCGCGAAGAAATTGCTGCTTGAGAATACTCACGTCGCGGCAATTGTACAATGCGATCGCTGTATGCCTGCCGCAATTGTTCCTGACTTGCCGCTAACGGTAGTCCTAAAATTCGGTAGTAATCTAGCGGAATTCGCACAGCCTACTTCCCCTGCACCGTGACAACATAATTCACCTAGAGCATTCCAGGCATGTAAAACCGTGCCATAATAATACCGTGTTGACTTTACACCACAAGTGTATATTGCAACAACTTGTTTTGTGTTTTCCCGAAATTTGAGTCATATTCTAGTACCTATATTTTGCCTTCGCCTAGAAAGCGTCAGCTTTTTGTTTTAATTCTTAGTATTTTGATTTTTTCGACCCGCTATCAGCTTTTGAGACCATAAAATAGAATTTTGGTTTTCTAAGCTATATCAGTTTTGTACTTTTAGCAATACTTGGACTCTCCCATGCATTTATTATGATGACGGGATACTTCGCAAATAAAACTATCTGGGTGTCTTCCACCCGTTGGTAAAGCCTGTCGTCTAGTAGTTAGCATAGCTTTGGTTGCTAAAGCTATGCTAACTACCCTGAATCTGTCTGGTTTACACCATTGAGACCAAATTTGGCGATTTTATGTGTTTGATTTATTGACAAAAATTTGAGTATTGCTGTCTTAGCGTTGGAGATACATTTTGGGTGTACCTATCCTAAACACATCGAACAACATTTACAACTCCAAATATGTCAACACGTGTGTGTTGATTTTACCAGATACGACACAGTCCCTAAAACAGAGCTACTGCATAGCGAACCTTTCCTCACTGGTGAAAAGTGTCTTATTTCATATCCACGAGGTTAAAGGATGGATTTTTAAGAATTTCTAAATTAATGCCCCTGCATCCGGTGGGATAATCACCGCTAGGTAGATTTCCTGTTGATAACTAGAGAAGGAAATCATATCATTCTTAGACTTAAATTACAATTATCTACCTCAGCATTTAACTCAATGAGGAAATTTCGGCTTGATTTTTGCCAAATTGTTAATTGATATGCAGAAACCAAGCTATCCTGATTGGTAGCCTATGAAAGGGTGTGGAGTTGACTCACAGGGCGGGTTTAGCCTTGAGAGTATTATCCTCACAAAAGGTGGGCGAAAAAATTGATAATCGAAAATTAAAAGTTAAAAATTCACCCATTCCCTAATGTTCATTTTGGTACATCAGTCTCGATCGTTGACTCCGGCAAACACTAGCTTGTTAAATAGCTAATGCTGTGTGAGAGCAAGTTCTTGAAAATGGTAAATTTCAGTTTGATGCGACAGGGATACTAAACAAATAATGGTTCAAGAACGTACATTACCCACCTTTAATACCGCTAACGTCCAGATCACCAAAGAAGAAGGCTTGCGGTTGTATGAAGACATGATTCTCGGGCGCTTTTTTGAAGACAAATGCGCCGAAATGTACTACAGGGGCAAAATGTTTGGTTTTGTCCATTTGTACAACGGTCAAGAAGCCGTTTCTACTGGCGTCATTCAAGGGGCGATGCGACCAGGAGAAGATTTTGTTTCTAGTACCTATCGCGACCACGTTCACGCTTTGAGTGCGGGAGTCCCAGCCAGAGAAGTCATGGCGGAGTTATTTGGCAAAGCCACAGGTTGCAGCAAAGGCCGCGGTGGTTCCATGCATATGTTTTCTGCGGAACATCGCTTACTAGGTGGCTATGCTTTTGTGGCTGAGGGTATTCCTGTAGCAGCTGGTGCAGCTTTTCAAAGCAAATACCGCCGCGAGGTCTTGGGAGACAAAAATGCTGACCAAGTAACCGCTTGCTTTTTTGGCGATGGTGCTGCCAATAACGGTCAGTTTTTCGAGACTTTGAATATGGCAGCCTTATGGAAACTGCCAATTCTTTTTGTGGTAGAAAATAATAAGTGGGCAATTGGGATGGCTCACGATCGCGCAACTTCCGACCCAGAAATCTACAAAAAAGCCAGTGTGTTTAACATGGCGGGTGTGGAAGTAGATGGTATGGATGTTTTGGCAGTGCGTGCAGTCGCCCAAGAAGCCGTCGCCCGCGCCCGTGCAGGAGAAGGCCCGACAGTAATTGAAGCACTTACCTACCGTTTCCGCGGTCACTCCCTAGCAGATCCAGATGAACTGCGCAGCAAGGCTGAGAAAGAATTTTGGTTTGCCCGTGACCCAATTAAGAAGTTGGCAGCTTATTTAGTTGAGCATAATTTAGCAGATCAAGAAGAACTCAAAGGTATCGATCGCAAGATTCAGGAAGTTATTGACGACGCGGTTAAATTCGCTGAAAGCAGCCCTGAACCAGACCCCAGTGAGTTATATCGCTTCGTGTTTGCAGAAGACGAGTAAATAGCGCTGAGTTCCTAGCTATGAGTGCTGAGTCGGAATAAAAATACTCAGCACTCACAACTCCCTCCCATCTGAGGACTAAATTTGTGTTTTCCATTGCAATTCAACAGCAACAATACAAAACCTACATCCTTTCTGATGAAGCTGCTGGTTCCCAAGTAGAAGTGGTTCCAGAACGCGGCGGTATCATCACCCGTTGGCGCATCCAAGGTCAAGAAATTCTATATCTAGATGCGGAACGCTTTGCTCATCCTGAGTTGAGTGTTAGGGGTGGAATTCCGATTTTGTTTCCGATTTGTGGGAATTTGCCAGACAACACTTACACGCACAACGGTCAAACCTATACTCTCAAACAACATGGCTTTGCCCGTGACTTACCTTGGCAAGTAACTGACCAAGTAACCAGCGATAAGGCTAGCCTAACTTTAGTTCTCAACAGCAACGAGCAGACACAAGCAGTTTATCCTTTTGATTTTCAACTGGCTTTTACCTACGAACTGCAAGGCAACACCCTAGAAATTCGGCAGCAGTATCAGAATCTGTCATCAACACCATTGCCTTTTTCTATGGGGTTCCATCCTTACTTTCTGACTGCTGATAAAAACCAACTAGAATTTGCCATCCCTGCTGCTGAATATCAAGACCAGAGAACCAAGGAAATTTCTCCATTTCATGGTAATTTTGATTTTGGTCTGGATGAAATCGACGTTGCCTTTAAGCAGCTAACAAGTCAATCAGCTTCTGTAGTAGACAACAACAGAAAGTTAAGGTTGATTTTGGATTACGGCAAGGAATACCCCATATTGGTGTTTTGGACACTCAAGGGTAAAGAATTCTATTGTCTAGAGCCTTGGAGTGCGCCCCGCAATTCCATAAACACTGGCGAACATCTGACTGTATTAGACCCAGGTACTAGTTACCAAGCATCTGTAAGGTTAACAGCCAATTTTTTCTAAACCCCTTTACAAAACTACAGATGTTAATGCTATAATTGCAAAGTTGCGAAAAACAAATAAACGGGTCGCTAACTCAACGGTAGAGTACTCGGCTTTTAACCGATTAGTTCCGGGTTCGAATCCCGGGCGACCCATACAAAAGGAAAAAATGCTTGCTAATGCTTGAGAACTGTTTGACAAACAGGCTTGCAATCTCCTCAACCCAAAACATTTGTTCAAAAACTAGCGCCTTGAAT
The DNA here is from genome assembly GCA_034530615.2 of Aulosira sp. ZfuVER01. Taxonomy (GTDB): domain Bacteria; phylum Cyanobacteriota; class Cyanobacteriia; order Cyanobacteriales; family Nostocaceae; genus Aulosira. The sequence continues at coordinate 41,663 of JAVRCV020000025.1, read as the reverse complement.
GAGAAAGAAAGCACTGGTTGATTGGGTTGAAGAGTCAAAAGTGCTTAGGCATAATCTAACATCCCAGGATAAAGGGCTACCAAAGCATCAAACTGTGGGGTAGCTGACTGTACAGTAAGTTATTGTGAATATAAGGCACATTATATGAGCTGTAGCGTAAAGTTTTTCAACATAAACACACATCACTAGTTATAATTTCCTATATGTTGAAAAAACTCTTAAGATTAGCGTAACAATTACATTAATGGTAAATAATTACGCTTCTCTCACACCGACTAGCTGACAACCACATTAGGAGGACTATCTATGGCGCTTGTACCATTAAGGCTGTTGTTGGATCACGCGGCTGAAAACGGTTACGGCATCCCAGCTTTCAACGTTAACAACTTGGAACAAATTCAGGCGATCCTGAAGGCTGCTGCTGAGACAGATAGCCCCGTAATTTTGCAAGCTTCTCGTGGCGCTCGTAACTATGCAGGAGAAAACTTCCTCCGCCATCTAATTTTGGCAGCGGTAGAAACCTATCCTCACATTCCCATTGTCATGCACCAAGATCATGGTAATGCTCCTTCTACCTGCTACTCAGCAATTAAGAACAACTTCACCAGCGTCATGATGGATGGTTCGCTGGAAGCAGATGCTAAGACCCCCGCCAGCTTCGAGTACAACGTCCGTGTTACCAGCGAAGTAGTGAATGTAGCTCACTCTCTGGGCGTCAGCGTTGAAGGCGAACTCGGTTGCTTAGGTTCTCTAGAAACTGGTGCGGGTGAAGCTGAAGATGGTCATGGTTTCGAGGGTACACTCGACCACTCTCAATTGCTAACTGACCCCGATGAAGCTGTTAGCTTCGTAGAACAAACTCAAGTAGATGCTTTGGCTGTTGCTATTGGTACAAGCCACGGTGCTTACAAGTTTACCCGCAAGCCAACTGGCGAAATTTTGGCAATCAGCCGGATTGAAGAAATTCACCGTCGTTTGCCCAACACCCACTTGGTAATGCACGGTTCTTCCTCCGTACCTGAAGATTTAATTGCTCTGATTAACGAGTATGGTGGTGCAATTCCTGAAACCTACGGTGTACCTGTAGAAGAAATTCAAAAAGGTATCAAGAGCGGTGTTCGTAAGGTAAACATTGACACCGACAACCGTCTGGCAATTACTGCTGCGGTACGTGAAGCTTTAAGCAAAAATCCCAAAGAATTTGACCCCCGCCACTTCCTCAAGCCTTCTATTGCTTATATGCAAAAGGTTTGTGCAGAACGCTATCAGCAATTTGGTACCGCTGGTAACGCTAGCAAGATTAAGCAAGTTTCTTTGGAAGATTTTGCTGCTAAGTACGCAAAAGGCGAACTCAAAATGATCACTAAGGCAGCTGCTAAAGTCTAATTTGGTTAAACAATAATTAGGAGCATACTGCTATGCTCCGATCAAGCTGGAAATTGTGATTTTAAGAGACATTAACCGGGTAAGACTTTTGTGACCCGGTTTTTTTATTTGGTATGGGGTATGGGGCATTGGGTATTTGTCATTAGTTATTTATCCCCCTTGTCCGTATTCTCCCGCTAGCCGTATAGCTACACTACCACCGTGGGCTGGTAAACCTTCTGCTTGTGCAAGTGTTACTGCTGCTTTGCCGATTGTCTGCAATGCTTGTTGGTTGCATTCCAAATAGGTAATGCGTTTGAGAAAGTCGTAGACACTCAAGCCAGAGGCAAAACGGGCGGAACGCGAGGTTGGTAATACATGGTTTGGCCCGCCTAAATAATCACCAATGGCTTCTGGTGTATAGCGTCCTAAAAACAAACTACCAGCACATTTGATTTGGTTGGCAAGTAATTGCGGGTTGTCTACACACAATTCCACGTGTTCTGGTGCTAGCTGATTCAGTAAGGGAATACTTTCTGCTAAATCATTGACAATAATGACTGCTCCGTGTTTTTGCCAACTGGCGGTAGCCACCTCCTTGGTAGCTAGGGTTGTCAAAATTTGTTCAACTGCCGCGATCGCTTTTTGGGCAAATGTTTCGGAATCAGTAATTAAAATAGATTGGGCGCTAGGATCGTGTTCTGCTTGCGATAATAAATCCCAAGCAATCCAATCTGGATTATTTTTGTCATCTGCAACAACAAGAATTTCCGAGGGACCAGCAATACTGTCAATTCCCACTGTGCCAAATACTTGACGTTTAGCTTCGGCAACATAGGCATTACCAGGCCCGACAATTTTATCAACAGGGGCAATAGTTTCTGTGCCATAAGCTAAGGCTGCGATCGCTTGTGCCCCACCAATACCGTATATTTCCGTTACTCCTGCAATTTTAGCTGCTGCCAGTACGGCTGGATTAATCTCACCGCGAGGCATCGGTACTGTCATCACAATCCGATCTACCCCAGCAATTTTCGCTGGCAGGGCATTCATCAATACTGAACTCGGATAACTAGCGCGTCCCCCAGGAACATAAATTCCCACTTGCGTTAGTGCTACCCAATTTAATCCCAGCTTCACCCCAACTGTATCGGTATAGCCGACATCTTGAGGCAGTTGTTTTTTATGGAATGCCGCAATTCTTTCCGCCGCCAGTTCTAAGGCTGCTTTCACATCAGCCGAACATTGGGCTGCTTGTTCTGCAATAAATGTATCGCTCAGACGCAAAGACTGAGAATTATAACGATCAAAGCGGCTGGTATACTCAAAAACTGCGGCATCACCACGCGCTTTGACATCAGCCAAAATCTCTCGTACTGTCCCGCTAACATCAACAGTTGCTTCCCGGCGATCGTTCACCAGTGCTTTGAATTGTGCAGAAAAATCTTTGTCGGTTGTTTGAAGTAGCTGCATGGACAGTATCTTAGATGCCCTAAGGTCAACAATAAATTTGGATACAAATTAACATTTTACCGCAAATTTCTGCTTACAAAAGCTTAATTTCTCAGATTATAAGCTGTAACTTTCTCAATAGGACTTATTTACTTTTAGTAAACAGCTTTCCAACCTTCTACAGTGCGTTTACCTATTTCGCTATCCACCGCCTCTCCACTTTCTGACAAAAGTCTAATACTGACATTTTTAGCAGGTGAGTTTTTGAGAGCCGTTGCTAATTCCTCACTGACTGTAAATGTATTGTTGTTTCCTTCTAAACGGAAAACCTGTTCGCCTAGTTTGATATAAAGGTTACTAATCTTGAGTGTGTTATTATATACTAAACAATCAGGGAATCGTATGAGGGTACGATAGTAGGAGCCATAAGAGCAATTGCGATCGCTATAAGCTAAAAGAACGCGGATAGAATTTCGGCTCCAAAGGCTAATTACTTCAACCCTAGCATTATTATTAGCAAAGTTTCGCCAGAAATAATTACGGTCAAAAATCCCCACATAATTGCCTTCAAAAGGATCGTTAATTCTTACAGGTTTTGACCAAGGTACATCTATATTTGTATCTAAAGCGGCTGATTGCACAACAGGTAGTTCAGCAGACGCTTTAACTAGTCGCTGAGTTTGATTTGCCTCGACTGGAAGAGAGTAAATTATGCTTGTTGTAGCTAAATTCAAAGATGCTAGACCTAATCCTACTATCGTCAGTCTAGGCAAACTCCAAATTCTTTGTTTTTTACTCTTGGAGTGCATTAACATAACTGAATTAAAAAGCTAGCTATTTAACTTAACCGACAATTAATTATGAGTATATATCCTCTAGGGGTATCACCTTAATTGGCGGATAGACATACTACAAATATAGCTGCAATTTTTATCAGTGCTGATGCAACAAAATACTCTAAATCAAACTTAACTTATTTCAGAAATCAAACAAGCGATTTCACTTTTTCTAACGAAAATAAGGATAAAACAGTAAAAATTATCCTTTATATTTAATTGAGTAAGCTATACATATCTACATGTTGATTTGTAGAGAATATCTTCAACTTGCTGTGTGATTGTTCCAGCAATCGGAATTATTCTGATAATAAAATTCATCTGCGAAAATACAAGTTTTAATTTAAACGCCTAACTTCAAATCCTCGCAAACCTTCCGGTTCTTCGTACTCAACTACAACATTTTTAACCACAGCAGCCGGAGGCCCAATGTGACACCAGCGAATCATCTCTTCTACTACTACTTGTGCTCCTTCAAAGACTGCTTCCACGCGACTATCAGGGAGATTTCGTACCCAGCCAGTTAATCCCAACTGGCTAGCTGTATCTACTGTGGCGTAACGATAGCCAACTCCCTGGACTCTCCCAGAAATCAATACATGGGCACGGATGAGTTTTGGCAGTGGTGTAGGATTCGGCATTGGCTAGTCTATGCTTTACGTTTTCAGTTTACTGGGTAGGGAGCCAGCCGAGATATATGGAAATTAGGAGAAGTTGTAAAGTTATGTAAAGGCGATCGCGTAAATCCTTGAGTTAATAGTGCTGAAGCGCATCTCACCTCAATGCCAAGCAAGCAATGTCCTACTGTTTAATTTGGATCGCATCCGCTAAAATGTTTAATAAATCTGTTGCAGTGTAGGGCTTAGACAGAAATTTGTAGGCACCAACGGCCATAGCCTTCTGCTCATTAGATGGTAAGCCACTAACAGCAATAATTTTAACTTGGGGGTTTAAAATTAGCAGGGAACGCATGGCTGTTAATCCGTCCATGTTGGGCATGGATATATCTAGCAAGACGACGCTGATTTCTGGCTGATGTTGGGCATAAACAGCAAGCGCCTCAACGCCATCGTTAGCCACAATGGTTTTATAGTTATAATCAGCTAGGCTTTCCTGAGTGGTTTGTTGGATAACTACTTCATCATCTACAACTAAAACTAACTCACCATTACCTAATGGTAACAGCTCCTTTGTTATTGTCTCAGTTGCTATGCCTTCTGCTATTGGCAAAAACACCTGAAATGTTGTACCTTCACTTAGCTGGCTTGATACTTCTACAAAACCACCGTGGTTTTTGACGATACCTAATACCGTTGATAATCCTAATCCTGTACCTTTTCCAACTTCTTTAGTAGTAAAAAAAGGATCGAAGATCCGGTCTAATAATTCTGGCGGAATTCCCGTCCCTGTATCTGAGATGCTGACAACGATATGCCTTCCTGCTTTCGCCTCAAGGTGCATTTGGGCGTAAGTTTCTTCAATTATCCGATTTTCAGCAGTAATTTTGATAATACCTCCATTTGGCATAGCATCACGAGCATTGACTGCCAAATTCATGAATATCTGTTCGAGTTGGGTAGGATCTGCTTTCACCATCCACAAAGTGTTTGTCGAAATATCGCTAAGGACTTCAATGGATTTAGGAAAGGTCTGGTTGATGACGTTGACCAATTCTTTGAGCAAATGTCCTGGTTGCACAAGGATGCGTTTTCCTTCTTTACCACGAGCGAAGGTGAGAATTTGTTTAACTAAGTTAGCTCCACGCTGCGAACTAGTTACTAATGTTTGAAATAGTTCTTGAGTGCGCGCATCGACATTTTGGCATTTTAAAGGCAGCAATTGTGCAATCATCATTATGGGAGCAAAGACATTGTTAAGATCGTGAGCAATCCCACTGGCGAGAGTTCCTATACTCTCCAGGCGTTGAGCGCGGTAAAATTGTTGCTCTAGTTGTTTTTTCTCGGTGATGTCGGTGTTGACTACTAGGATCGATTGGGAATGTCCAAACTGATTTTTGATCGGTGTCCATCGGCTAGCAACGATAATTTCTCTACCAGTTTTGGTGAGTTGCTCTACTTCTCCTTGCCAGTAACCTTGTTCTAGAGTAGTTTTTAAAGCAGCTTCCAATTGAGACGATGATTCTTGATGAAAAAGTGTATGGGCTAATTTCCCCACACTTTCCTCTGCTATACAACCGTATAAGTTTTCAGCACCTCGACTCCAGAACAGGATGCGGTTTTCTAAATCGCGGACAAAAATAGCATCAGTGGCGATATCAATTAAAGCTGCTTGTTCTTGAATTTTTTGTTGTGCTTGTTTGCGGTCAGTAATATTGCGGCTTAGGGTTGCTAGACCAATTAACTGGTTGTTTGAGTCTTTGATGCAACAAACGCTGTAAACCATCCATAATGCTTCCCCCGTCTTGAAATGACGGAAACGAATTTCAACTTCTGCTCGTCCTTCATCCAATACACGGGAGAAAAATTCATTGATGATAAAGTCCTGATCTTCGGGAAAGAAAAATTCTCTGACTGGAGTATTCTTGTAGTGCTGTAGGTCATCTAACCCGATCATTTGCCTGCCCGCTTCGTTAACATAAAACGGCACGAAATCCATGTCACACATGCCAATAAATTCTGAGCTGTTATCGGCAAGGGAAACAAATTTTCGGATTTGAATTTCTGCCTGTTTGCGTTCCTCTATTTCCTGTTGCAGACGTGTATTTGCTAGTACTAGTTGGGCTGTCCGTTCTGCCACCCGCAACTCTAACTCTTGTTGAGTTTGGCGTAGTGATTTCTCAGCTTCGTGGCATTGTATTACTTCCTGTTCTAACTGTTGGTTGTATTGCCTGAGTTGAAGGGTTTGCTTTGCAACATTGGTTTGTAATGTTTGGATTGCCTGACAAATTCTGTCTTGGGTAATCAAGCCTAGCAATTGCTCTTGCTCATCTACTAGAGGCAGATGGCGAATGCGATGCTGGTGCATAAAAGATAAGGCTGTGAGAGGATTTTGCTCTGGCGTAAACGTCAAGCTAATGACTGGCTGCGTCATCACCTCTGAAATTTTCAACCTGGATAAATCTACTTTTGTCCCAGTTAGCCTAACTATATCCCTTAAAGTTAATATACCTACTATTTTTTTTTCTTTAACTACTAAAACACAACTATCAGATGCATGTTTTACTTTATGCTTGCTTACCGAATTCATTAAAGCGATCGCATCCATGAGTAGAGTATCAGGTAATACATTTAAAGGAGAACATTCAATTACCTGCTCTAAAGTTGGTAAATCCACAGGATAAAGTGATTGCATCAGTTCAATGTTTCATTGTAAGCAATAAAAATTGGAACAGCACAACAACAGCTTAAAAAGCTCAGTTTATCTATATAGATAACAAATAACGATAAAAAGACATAATATCAATTCAAAATTTAAAATTCTCTCTTGGCTTGGTATTCCTGTTAGGCATAGCCCTATCCTAAGAGTAGGGCTTGCCGCAAATTACCGCCCAGACGGCGAGAATTTCATGACTCTTAAGCTGTAGCTGCTAAACCATTGTGTCTCAGTAAAGGAGTTGTACTCGGTTCGCGTCCCCGGAAGGTTTTAAACACTTCCATTGGGTGTTTACTACCACCAAGTGCAAGCACTGTATCTCGGTAGCGTCTACCAGTAACTTGGATTGCTTCTTCGTCTTCTAGTCCAGCTTCTTCAAAAGCGGCAAAAGCATCTGCACTCAGAACTTCAGCCCATTTGTAACTGTAGTACCCAGCTGCATAGCCACCGCCAAAGATATGGCCAAAAGCACATAAGAAAGCATCTTCTGGTAGTGGTGGCAAAACGGTAGTAGTTTTGGCAATACGGTGGCGAACATCGGCTGGGGTTTCATCACCACCAGGGCGATAGCGAGAGTGTAGTTCTAAATCCACACTGCTAAAGTGGAGTTGCCGCAACATCCCACTACCACTCATATAATTGCGTGCTGCTATCAGCTTTTGATAGTAATGCTCTGGTAGAGGTTCGCCAGTTTCGTAATGTTTAGCCATGCCAAACAAGGTGGGACGTTCGTAGCACCAGTTTTCCATAAATTGGCTGGGTAGTTCGACGGCATCCCACTCTACGTTGTTTATACCTGCTGCCCCCGTATAATCCACTTTGGTAAGCATGTGGTGTAAGCCATGCCCAAACTCGTGGAATAAGGTTTCCACTTCATTGAAGGTCATCAAACTGGGCTTGCCATCAATTGGGGGAGTTTGATTACAAACTAAGTATGCTACAGGTAAGCGGATACTAGTTGCACCATTTTCACTCGTTTTACCACGATTAATGCAGACATCCATCCAAGCACCGCCGCGCTTCTCGGCTGGGCGACTGTAGGGGTCTAAGTAGAAGTAAGCGATGGGTGCACCAGTTTCATCCGCAATTTGGAAATAACGTACATCTTCATGCCATACTGGGGCTTGGCCATCGGCAGGAGTGACAGTAACGCCAAATAGCCGTTTCACCAACCCAAATAAGCCATCTAGTACTTGGGGGAGAGGGAAGTAAGGACGTAATTCTTCCGCAGTGAAGGCAAATTTTTCTTCTCGCTGGCGTTCAGCCCAAAAACCAATATCCCAGTGTTTTAAATCCTCAGCCTCTTTTGCGCCCTTAGATAAAGCAAAGGCTTTGAGTGCTTCTAAATCTTTCACTGCTGCATCATAACTGACGCGACGCAGTTCTTCTAGTAGGGCTTCGACGGCTTCAACATTAGGAGCCATTTTACTAGCTAGGCTTAATTCAGCAAAATTCTGAAAGCCGAGTAAACCTGCTAGTTCTTGCCGCAATTGTAAAATGCGATCGATTAGGGGATTATTATCTAGATCCCCGGAAGCAGCCCGACTAATAAAAGCTTTGTAAAGCTGTTCGCGTAAATCGCGCCGGGTGCTGTGCTGCATAAAAGGCCCGTAACTGGGGAAATCTAAAGTGATGCGCCAAGGGCCATTTTCTGGTGTGGCGTTTTCTTCACCCTCCGCACGGGCAGCTTGTGCGGCTAGACTAAGTAAGCTTGGCGGTAAGCCGTCGATTTCTTCTTTGCTGGTGAGGGTTAAGCTAAAGGCTTTAGTCGCATCTAGTACGTGGTTGGAGAATTTGGTAGAAATTTCTGCCAATTCCATTTGAATGGCGTTGAAACGTTCCCGTGCTTCTCCTTGTAAGCCCACACCAGAAAGTTCTGCATCGCGAATCGCAGCTTCGACAATTCTTTGCTGTGCTGATTCTAAGCTGTTCCATGCGTCATTGCTACGCAGAGCTTTGAAAGCATTGTAGAGTGGTTGGCTTTGACCCAGCTTAGTAATGAATTGCACTACCTCTGGTTGTACTGCTTCAAAAGCTTCACGAAGTTCGGGGCTATTTTTAACACCCATTAAATGGTTCACTATGCCCCAACTCCAAGTCAGCCGTTCTGTGAGTTTGTCTAACGGTTCTACTAAACCACTCCAAGTAGGCTGTACATTAGTCTCTATGGTGGCAAGCTCTGCATCAAGTTCTGTTAGCAGTTGCTTGAAGGCTGGTACTACTTGCTCTGGGTTAATCTCTGTAAAGGGAGGTAAGCCAGCGCCTTGAAGTAGGGGATTCTGAGAAATAGTGGCATTTGCATTCATGTTTGTGTGTGAGCTGCCGATCGCTATGGGCAATAATGATTTTTGTTTATATATCTTCTAATGTAGCGATCGCAGTGCCATTTAGCAGCTAGCGTAAAATATCACTAGCAGGAAATTTCAAAGTGCGATCGCTACATTACCAAGATTTTATTGCTCTGGCAGTTGGGCTAGAGATTGCCTATCCACCTCAGGTAGTTGTGGGTCAATCAAACAGCCTGTAGGATGACCATCAATTACCACTCGTAAGTTAAAAGGCGTTACTTGTAGGGAGACAATACCATCAAACCCCAGCAGCATAGCTAATAGACTCACTAACAAAGCTGAGTAGAGAAAAATCCAAGCTTGACGTTGATTGAGATTCACTGTTGTTTCTCCTGAAATTTATTTAGTGAATCCCTACGCCCAAGTTAAAAAAGCCAACGTTCAAACAGTCAAAGCAGATGCCTTCGTGATAAAATACATTTAGAGAAAAAATTAGTCGGCTCGAATCCTGCGATTCTTAACTTGGGTTCGGGCTTTTTCATTTGGTTTTTTGGAACTATCCAGAGTCCCAAAAGCACTTGATAATTTTTCTACTTTTTTGCATATTACGTTCCATTTTGCTTATATTTCAGCATTAACCCTATTTCAAATCATTGTTTCATAGCTCATTGCTATGAGGATAAGAGTCATTTTGAGTAAGATGCCAGTTTAGAAGTGTGTCAATCAGTTGATTTTGATGTTGAGCATTGTGTTCAATGACTTCAAAAGCCTGAACTATGGTGCTGTGGTCAAGCCGACCTAAACGAAAAAGATAAGTCCAGCACAGTATGCTGTTGAGAGCGAACCTAATATCAAGACATAAAGGCGACTTAAATTCTTCAAATCGCTGGTTCATGTAATCTAGATTGGGTAACTGACTAGTAACTTCTGAAGTGAGACGCCAGTTTAGCAGTTTGTCCAGCAGTAGACTCTGATGTTTAGCATTGTGTTCAATGACTTCAAAAGCTTGAATTGTAGTGCTGTGGTCAAGCCGACCCATACGCAAAAGATGCGTCCAACAAAGTATATTGTTGAGAGCGAACCTGAACTCTCCACATAGAGAAGATTTAAATTCATTAAATCTCTGGTTGAGAGACTCTGTCTGTATCTTAGGGCTGATCGTATTGCTGCTCATAATACAGTTTTTTAGAAGTAAGCGGCAATGAACGGTTTTATCCGGTATTTACCGGAATCTTTTTTTAGTCTACAAGCATTTGACCCGAACATTCTATTCCTCTAAGCAGATTTGTCGAGTATCTCGAGAAGTAATAGAGCAAAAAATTTAACCAGCCTCTTAAAACTGAAATAATTTTAGAAAAGACCGATTTCTGTTTAGCAGCAAGCAAGATCAGCCTGACGCAAAGTTTGAATTGTTCAATATGAATCAATTTGTAAGTAATCAGATATACCTTATTTTTAATTTGTTTCTTGTATTTCTTAAGCTAAAGCTATGAGTGAGTATGTTAATAACTAGCTTTGAGTATACTCAAGCACTGCCAAGTATCTCTTTGTAAAGTAAAAATAAAACTAAGGCTTAAGATGATAGCTAGCTAGTAGTATGAGTATTTATACGTTAAAATACATCTACTCATGACCCTATAAAGCCTACAAAATTGACAACATCGAAGCTTAAGGAAAGCTTATCAAATATTTGACTTTCACAAACCAACTAACACCCTACCTTAAGCTGCTCTGTATCTACAAAATAATTGAAAAGCTTACGTTATATTGTTTGTATTTTGTTAGAGAGCGTACCAACCAGATTTTCAGCTTGGGTAAAGATGACAACGACACTATAAGTTATCAGGCATCAATTCTTTAATATTAAGACTACTATTTACCTATCATTTGCTTATAAATAAGCTCTAATTTCTAGAATGCTTAAGGATTGAAAGGAAGTCGAGAAAATAGAAATGACAGCAATCGTAGTCGATCGAGAAGTATGGGACAAATTAAAGCAAGCTTACGCTGAAAAGTTTGGTGGTTCTCCTAAACTACTAATTGCCGAGCTTAATCATGTTTATCAAGCTAAAAATCAAACAAGCAGCATCAAGGATGTAATTTCAGATAAAACAATTCGCAACTTTTTTAATAATACTGAACCAATGAAGGTGCAAGAGAAAAATCTTAACTTCTTATGCGGTGTGTTATTAGGTTGCGAAAGTTATCAAGAAGCTTTAAGACAACGAACAAACTTAGAAAATTTAGAACAGCCAAGTTCTGATGTTAACACAGAGTGGATTGAGCGCTACCAAGAATATATCAGGGCGAAGTGCGGCACAATGAAAGTGCTGACAATGACTCAGCCTGTGCAACTAGATAGTATTTATGCAAATGTCAACGTTCTAGAAAGTGTTAAAGCTAAAAAGCAAAAAACAATTGAAGAAATACTTACACACTTATCCAGTGAAAATCTCAGCTTTAGCCGTCTTAATTATCGGGTAAGTACCAAAAGTTTGGCGGCTGTTGATGCACTAAAGCATTATAAAAAGCTTCTGATCTGGGGTAGTCCGGGAGCAGGTAAGACTACATTTCTGAAACACTTAGCGATGTATGCTGCTAATTTAGAGCAGCAACCTATCCCAATTTTTATTTCATTAAAAGCATTTGCAGAGGAAGAAGATAAATTAAGTTTGATTGATTTAATCAATCGAGAATTTGTTAAATTCATTTCTGAACCTTCGCAAATTATCCAGGAATTACTAGAGCTAGGTCGTTTCCTAATTTTGTTAGATGGATTAGATGAAGTTGCAGAAACAGAAAGTAACAGAATCTATCGAAATATTAATACGTTAGTAGAACAGTATTCCAAAAATATCTTTGTATTAACCTGCCGTTCGGGAGCTTCAGATTATACATTTGAACACTTTACTGAGGTAGAAATTGCAGATTTTAATGAAAACCAAGTTGTGCTTTTTGTCAAAAAATGGTTTGAATCATCTCAAGAACCACAGTTAGCAGAGAAATTCTTAGCTGAACTTGGAAGAAATATTTCTATCAAAGAACTAACCACAAGTCCATTACTACTAACTATGTTGTGTTTGGTATTTGAGGATAACTATGACTTTCCTAGAAATCGATACTTACTAACTGAGGATGCTGTAAACATACTTTTACGCAAATGGGATGCTAGTAGACGAATAGAGCGGAATTCAGTTAATAAATTTAACCTACCATATCAACGAAAAGTTAATTTGCTAAGTCAGATAGCTTATGAAGCTTTTCACCAAGAACCACAAAAGCATTTTTGGCATCAAAGGGAGCTAGAAAGATTAATTGAAAATTATCTTGAAAATATTCTAGAAATTGCTCCAGAAACTCTGGCTGGTGATAGTCAAGAAATTTTGAGAACAATTGAGGCAAATCATGGATTACTGATTAAGCAAGCTCAAGATTTCTACTCATTTTCTCATCTCACATTTCAAGAATATTTCGTTGCTCATCACATCGTGGAGAGACGCAACACTGAAACTTTAAACGAAGTTATCAAGCAGCACTTAACAAACCGTCAGTGGCGAGAAGTATTTTTGATGATATCCGGAAGACTCGCAAATACTGATGAATTTCTCAAACTGATATTTCGCCAAATTAATACCCTTGTTGTAGAAAACAAAGCTTTGCAAGATATGTTGACATGGTTAGATGATGTCACTACCTTACACGCTGTTAAATCTAGTTCGTGGAGAGCATTTTATCTGTTAGTCGATCAGGTATTTGAACTCTACAGCAACTTACAAACAAAAGTTGATTATAATTTGGCGCAGGAACTTGCTGTGAGCCTCAAAGAAGTAAATAAAGAAAGAAAGAGAATTTATCCTCGTTCATTACTATCTGATTTCGCCTTTAATTTAGTTGATTTTCATGCTAATTTAATTTCTACCAAAACTAGTGAAAAGGGATTTGAATCTCAAAAACTGAGTCCGCTGCTGAAAAAAGAACTTCCAGCTAGCGACGATCCCGTTACTATGCCGCAACTACGCAGTAAAGTGAGTTTTGATAAGGATAGTCACGTTATCAGTATTACCAAACAAGAAGATAAAAATATCTCGCAACACGAAGATTATCCTCTTGTGCAAACTGGCGCTCACAGCGAGCATAGCCATCATCATGGAAATGATTATGTTGAAAATTCAAATAATACTAATGAGGATTTAGCAGATTTTTTAGTTTTCTTAAAAGAAAGTTTACCTAGCGAGCAAGCTCCGGAATCAGATTGGCTGGATTGGGCTAATAGATTGCGATCGGCAATGAGATTATATTTAAATATTGGCTGGAATGACGTTAAATTTACGCCAGAGGAAATCAAGGCTTTAAAAGATTATTTGTATGCCAATATTTTGCTACTCAAATGCATTAAAGGAGATAGTTACTCTACTAAAGATTTACGCAATCAAATTATTGACAATATGTTACTGCCAAGTCAACGCATTCCATCAGAACTCTTAACTAAATAAGAATCCATAGTCAAAAAACATGAACTATTACCACTCGTTACCGCTTGTTGCCGGATTTTACCATTTAGTACTATGATCGACAGGTAGACTACAGCATTTGGAAAAAATTGCTACTGTTTATGGGACAGCAAATCAAAAAAGTATGTCAGCATCAACCAGGCGAACTGTGGACAGATGGCTGTTGTACCGATAATCCACCAGTAGATAATAGTTCTATCAAGTCTCATGCGATCGCATCTACTGTGGAACGGTCTCCAAAAATACAAACAGAGGTACAACACCTGCTAGAAGCTACGGCTGTTTAAGAGAAGGGATGAGAAGGGTTTAAGGGTGCATTTTCCTTCTTCTCTAGAAAATCCAGCGATAGGTAGTAGAAATGCGATCGCTTATGCTCAAGTATTAATATTAGAGACTATTTATACAAAAAATATAGTCAAATCATCCTGGATTAATTATGCGTGCAATGCTATTAGAGGCACCGCATCAACCCTTGCGATTAGCTAACTTGCCAGTACCTCAACCCAATTCAGAGCAAGTGCTAATTCGTATCCATGCTTGTGCTGTATGTCGCACAGATTTACATATAGTTGATGGAGAATTGACCCATCCCAAGCTACCTTTAATACCTGGACACCAAATTATCGGTACTATAGAGGCGATTGGCGATCGCGTTCAGCAATTTACCATTGGTCAGAGGGTTGGTGTTCCTTGGTTAGGTCACACTTGCGATCGCTGCCGCTATTGCCTTTCTGGTCGTGAAAATCTATGTGATTATGCTGAATTCACAGGTTACAATCTTGACGGTGGTTATGCAGAGTACACTGTAGCTGACTATCGCTTTTGCTTTCCTCTAGACCCCAGCTTTCCTGACTTGCAAGCTGCACCCCTGCTGTGTGGTGGCTTAATTGGCTACCGCGCCTATAGAATGACTGGTGATGCTGAAAAAATCGGTTTTTATGGCTTTGGTTCAGCTGCCCACATTTTGATTCAACTAGCTTGCTATCAACAGCGTCAAGTATTTGCTTTTACCCGTGCTGGTGACATTGCAGGTCAAGAATTTGCCCGTCAGTTGGGTGCAACTTGGGCTGGTGGCTCAGAAGAATTACCACCAGAACCTTTAGATGCAGCGATTATTTTTGCTCCCATCGGAAAATTGGTGCCGGCTGCTTTGCGTGCGGTTGCTAAAGGCGGTACAGTAGTTTGCGCTGGCATTCACATGAGTGATATTCCAGCTTTTCCTTATGAAATTCTCTGGGAAGAAAGAGTGTTGCGGTCTGTTGCCAATCTGACTCGCAAAGATGGTGAAGATTTTCTTGCCTTAGCGCCTAAAGTTCCCATTCGTACAGAAATCAATACCTTTACCCTAACTCAGGCGAATGAGGCTTTAGATGCGCTGCGGAGTGGGAAAATTACAGGCTCGGCGGTTTTAGTAGTTAACTAGCAATTTTGAGTTTTAGATAAAAATTAGGATGGGTGAAAAAGCCCATCCTTGAAAAATGACTCTTATTAGCTAATAACAGTTACACAGTTATTGCAATTGTTGAGTTGGGAAGGCACCAGGTTGCACAGCTAAGTTGATATTCTGCCCATTACGCCGCAACTCTAGGCGCACATCGCCACCAATTTGGCTATTATCTACAGCTTTTTGGATACTGCTAGCGTCGGTTACTGGTTGACCGTTGAGTTTTTGGATAACGTCACCAGCACGAATTCCGGCTTTAGCTGCTGGGGAATTCGGCACTACTTTCACAACTAAAACACCTTTATCTTCCTCAACACTCAAACCACTATTGGGATCTGAGTTGATGTTTTGCTTTAACTCAGGTGTTAAACCCACCATTTGAATTCCCAAATATGGGTGCTGTGCTTTACCAGTAGCTACCAATTGACTAGAAATACGTTGTGCTGTGTTGATGGGGATGGAAAAGCCCAATCCCTGCGCACCTTGGATAATGGCAGTGTTCATGCCAATTACTTCACCACGGGCATTAAGTAGAGGCCCGCCAGAATTACCAGGGTTAATCGCTGCATCAGTTTGAATAAATTCAACTCGCTTATCAGGCGCACCAATTTGATTACTGCTCCGTCCGGTAGCGCTGATAATTCCGGTTGTTACAGTATTATCTAGTCCGAGGGGGTTGCCGATCGCGATCGCCCATTGTCCTGGTTGCAGTTGGTCTGAGTTCCCTAAAGTTACTGTTGGTAAATTATTTGCCTGGATTTTCACCACAGCAACATCTGTTAAATCGTCTTTCCCCAGAACCTTGCCTTTAAAGCTGCGTCCATCCTTGAGGATGACTGTCACCGTATCAGCACCATCAACTACGTGGGCATTGGTCAAAATTCGACCATCGTTACCGATAATAAAGCCAGAACCCGTACCCCGTTGTACCTGGTTTCCTTGTGGTAGTTGGGAACCAAAGAAACGGCGGAAAAATGGGTCGTTAAATTCATCTGGTATCTGAGCTTTTACTGTGCGGGAAGAGTCAATCCGCACCACAGCTGGCCCAACCCTTTGCACAACCTCTGTCACAAAGTTAGGATCTGTAGCTGCTGGTAATGGAGGGGCAGCATTTACTGGACTAACTGCCAAATTCGATGCACTCTGAGATAGCTTCTGAGGCTGTCCCGCTAAATAACCACCTGCCAATGTCATCCCAGATCCCAGCAGCACCAGCGATAGAGAGGCAGCTGCCTTTTTCCAGGGTGCATGATTATGGTGTTTTGTGCCAAAGGTGGTCAATGAATTGTCGTTTGTTAGATGTTCTCCGTCGCGTGGTTGGTTTTGCATTTGTTATCTGGAAGGATATTTTAGATGTACTACTAATATAGATATCGTTTTTGACGCTTTTGTTGCAGGAGTATTGCGCTGGTACGAAATGGCTGTTTGTGGTATGAGTTAAAATCTGTTTTTTTCTATTGTCGCAAAAATTCAAAATTCAGATCTAGCCTTTCTTCCAAGCTTCAACAAGGATAGGTAGTAGTGGGGAAGAGTTTAAATTTACAATGCAAAAAGCATAGTATTTTGATGGATGTTACTCTTAACTCAACATTTGTAAAACCATATTTATTGCCTCTATTAACCGGAGAATTTCAGCAGAATCCGGTTTTTTAACTGTATTAATTCTAGTGAGTTAGTGATATTAACCTTGTTTTTATTTTGGATGATATCTGCCAACCTGCCTCTACTCCTTTAACCAAGAATCGGACGCATTCAATTCAAGAGAAGACCAATAAAATACCCCACTCTACCCTAAGCTGATGCTAGTAGATGGGGTTGTATTTACTGAATAAGCAAGTTTAGTGGTTTGATGAAGATAGCTTCTTCCAAAGGCGATCGCGAATTAACTTCAGTTGTTCTTCGGTACTGATGGGGTTACGCGGTGAAGGTAGTTCTGTATTAGGCCAGCCAGGTAAAGTATTGCAGGGACAAAATAAAGCCGGCATCCCGACATTTCGCATTGCTATGGGCATATCGCAACGACTGCAAGGTAGCATATCCCATGCTGATGTCAGAAGTTCGGCAATTGTTTCATCAGTTCCTTCCAAGTGACAATCAGCCGCCTGAGAGCGAATTTCTTGCCAGCATTCTTCAAATTCTTCACTATAGCGATCGCCTTTTAGCACTGGCTGTGGCAACAAATATGCCTTACCATTGCCCGAAATTACCTGCTTACCCAACTGAAACCAGTAAGCTAAATATCTTTTAACGTCTTTTTCTGTTGCCATACTCTTAATTCTAGATTTAAGCTCGGAAGTTTGGGTCATTAAATCTTGAATAAACCATTAAGAACATATACTCATCTGTCATTGGTTATTATTCATTGGGCATGGGGCATTGGGCATTGGACATTTCTTCCTCTGCTTCCTTGTCCTCTTTGTCCTCCTTGTCTCCCCACACTCCCCACACTCCCTTGCTCCTTCATCCCCCAGTCGGTGGCAAAGGTGAACCAAGAACGCTAAGATTCAACACATGCCCCCCAGTGACTAAATATACAGTGTCGCAGATAGTTGCTAACTGGCGTACCAGAGAACCCAGGCGATCGCGAAACTGTCGACCAGAAGGATAAGCTGGCACTACACCCCAACCAACTTCTTCAGCTACAAATAACATATCAGCCGCAACTAGCTGTACAGTTTCTAACAATTCTGTTATGGTATTTTCCCAGCTAATCGCGTCTTGTTCTAGAAGATTAGCTACCCAAGTTCCTAAAGAATCAACTAAAAGGCAGGTGTTTGGCTTGGCCTGGGCTAGAGTAGCAGCCAGTTCCATAGGTACACACAGAGTTAGCCACTCTTGAGGACGGCGTTGTTGGTGTTGTTGAATGCGTTTTTGCCACTCTTCATCAGCTGGATCTTCAGCAGATGTTGCTACGTAAACAACCGTTTTCCCCGATCGCATCGCGAGAGTTTCTGCCCATTCACTTTTACCAGATCTGGCTGGTCCTGTGACTAAGATAACTTTACCCAAAGCCTTTTCCTTACGATCTTTTATTGAATTGGGTTACAATGTCTGAACTAAATTTTTACCTTGCGGGATGAGATTGTTGGTTTTAAATATCTCTTAAGAGATAAAATTAGCACCAGCATCGTTGATGCATAATTGGCATAAGCCAAAAATCCCAACAACCCCATTCTGAATTATTTAACACTACTGGGGACAGCAAATTTCAGGATATTTTTATGAAAGCAGGCTGGAAACGCATTGAGGCAACTCTACACGATTTAGGGGCTAAAGGTACCGCAGACAATGCTGAAGCAAGCGATCCGTCAAAGCGACCTTTTTCTTTTAGAATCAGCGTTGGGACAACTGAATCTACAGATAGCGATCCTACTCCATCACCGGAGGAGCTAAATGCACAAGGACCGACAATCGACTTAAGTGCAGATCCCCAAGGTAACTTTTCTAACGCGGAGAATCTCTTTGCCCACCATAATGGTGTGCAGACTTTTTCAACACAAGAAATCGGTAGCAAAACACCTAGCTTACCTAAATTCAAAACACCTAGCTTTAGTAACCATCGCCACGGGGCCAATCCGGGATTGGCAACGAATCTATTAAAGGAGATTCAAGAACACGTTGCTGGCTGGGAAAAAGAACTACAAAAAATCCTCAAGCAAATTCAAGATATTTATCTAGAAGGGCCGATAGTCAATGGTTGGTTAGAATCCAATCCCAAGGAAACAGACCAGGGAGGAAAAGCCACATTACGCCATGCAGAAGTCGATCGCCTCATGGACTATGTAGAAGAAATTTGTGCGGCGGGTGCGAAAGTTTCCTATCAATCCGCCCGTACTGGCTACCGCCTTTGCGGTTTGGATGCTTCCGGTAAAGTTTGGACACGTCCCTGTCCACCAGATCAGGTGCCGGCGGTGAGTATGGCGATCGCGCGTTACCAAAAGTTACGCCAACTTTTAGGACGCAAGCAGCACTTAGAAACCCGCCTCAGTCAATTAGCGGAAACTCTGGTGATTTTACATAGTCACATTCAACAAGCTTGAAGTTCTCAAGATTATTTCCGAAAAAACGCGGTTGGTGGGTATGTAATTTTTGGGATAGATTAGCAGGCATTAGGTAATTATTTGATGTTGTCATGAGTCAGTAGTCATTGGTTAATCCAGACAACTGACATTTGACAACTGATAATTCACAAAAGCCACAATCAACGTCTATGCCCCCTACCCAAATCTCTGCCATTATCTGTACTCACAATCGAGATACCTATTTAGGTGCAGCGATTGATAGTCTTTTGGCACAGGATTTTGCGGCTAACTTTGAAGTTGTGGTAGTAGACAACGGATCGAGCGATCGCACTAGTGAAGTTGTTCAACAAAGAGCCAGCAATCCACGCCTAAAATACGTCTTTGAACCCATTATTGGTTTATCTGTAGCGCGGAATACTGGTGCAAAAGTCGCTAGTGGTGATATTCTCGCTTATCTAGATGATGATGCAGTCGCCAGCAACAGCTGGTTGCAAGTATTTGATGATGCTTACAAAAATAACTCTAAGTTAGCGATCGCTGGCGGTAAGGTCACACTTTTATGGCCCCAAGGCGTTCAACAACCACGGTGGCTATCCCCTGGATTAGCCGCCAATTTGGGTGAGTATGATTTGGGCGACAGCCCAATTTATATCGAGCAGCCAGGTTTAACCCCTAGAGGCTTAAATTACTCCATACGCCGTTCTTTCTTAGAAGAGATTGGCGGTTTCGATCCCCATCTCGGTCGAGTCGGCAAAAACTTACTATCCAATGAAGAACTGCAAATGACCGAATTTGCCCTGCAAAAGGGATGGCAAGTCGCTTATCTTCCCCAAGCACTAGTAGCTCACAATGTTGCCCCAGAACGGCTGAAACGTTCCTGGTTTTTAAACCGAGGCTGGTGGCAAGGTATCAGTGAATGTTATCGAGAACAACTTGCGGGTAAAGCTGGTATCGGCCAGTTGCAACGAGGCGGCGAACGATTTGTGCGGGGCTTGTATAAAGCATTGCAATATTTCTCTGACCCAGCAGAACGCTTTGACAAACTTGTTTATGCTTATGGTCAGATTGGTTATTTAAATGCCGCTATTCAAGGACTCTTATCTACATCAGATAAAAAATAATATATAAAATCTTATATGTCATCTAAAATCCCCGTTTCTGTACTCATTCCCGCAAAAAACGAAGAAGCAAATTTACCCGCTTGCCTGACTAGCCTGCAAATGGCTGATGAAGTCTTTGTAGTTGATTCTCAAAGTACTGATAATAGTATTGCCATTGCTGAAAGTTTCGGTGCCAATATCGTCCAATTTAAATTTAATGGTAGCTGGCCAAAAAAGAAAAATTGGTCTTTAGATAACTTGCCTTTTCGTAATGAATGGGTGCTAATTGTTGATTGCGATGAAAGGATTACGCCCGAACTATGGGCAGAAATTGCGCAAGTAATTGAAAATGATGAATATGCAGGTTATTATCTCAATCGCCGTGTATTTTTCTTAGGTAAATGGATTCGTCACGGAGGGAAATATCCTGATTGGAATCTGCGGTTATTTAAGCATAAACAAGGTCGCTACGAAAACCTAAATACTGAAGATATTCCCAACACGGGAGATAATGAAGTTCACGAACACGTTATCTTGCCGGGTAAAGTCGGTTATCTCAAAAACGATATGCTCCATGAAGATTTCCGCGACCTTTATCACTGGTTAGAAAGACATAACCGTTATTCTAATTGGGAAGCTCGTGTTTATTACAATCTGCTTACCAATAAAGATGATGGTGGAACCATTGGTGCAAATCTATTTGGTGATGCCGTACAACGCAAGCGCTTTTTAAAGACAGTATGGGTACGTCTGCCATTTAAACCGTTATTAAGGTTTATTTTGTTCTATATTATTCAGCGCGGTTTTTTAGATGGCAAAGCTGGATATATTTATGGACGCTTATTAAGTCAATATGAATATCAAATTGGGGTCAAACTCTACGAATTACGCGACTGTGGCGGTACGCTAAATACTGAAAAATCTCAGCTTTTACCATCATCTTTACCGCAAGAAATCGGGCAAACTGCAACTTATACCAATTCAAAATTCAAAATTCAAAATTCAAAATAAAGAATCCAGACAGGACAATGGTTTGGGGCTGTGTATCTGTCGCATTCTTTTTTCAAATTGGTATTAGAGAAGGATGAGGAAGGGGACGCGGAGGCGCAGGGAAATGACAAATGACCAATGACCAACCTTTTGTAGACTTACGCAAGTATGATCAATCCTGGTTCGAGCGGGGGCGTCCCAGTTGGTATATTTTGCTGTGGTGGTTTGTGCAGGCGATCGCTTTTCCCCTGACTCCCCAACCGTTAAATAAGCTGCGTTGTCAATTGCTGCGGCTATTTGGGGCGCGGATTGGCAAAGGCGTATTTATTCGACCAACTGCTCGCTTCACCTACCCCTGGAAAGTTAGCGTTGGCGACTATAGCTGGATTGGTGATGACGTAGTTTTATATAGTTTGGATGAGATTCACATCGGGGAACATTGCGTAATTTCCCATAAATCTTATCTCTGTACTGGTAGCCATGATATGCACGATCCTGCTTTTGGGTTGAAAACAGCGAGTATCACCATCGGTAATGGAGTATGGGTAGCGGCGGATTGTTTTGTTGGGCCAGGAGTGGAAATTGGCGCGAATGCTGTAATTGGCGCTCGTAGTAGCGTTTTTAGTTCCATGCCCTCTGGGCAAGTTTGTCTGGGTAGCCCCTGTCGTCCTCAGTATCCAAGGTTGGGGAAATAGTTTCTCCAGGCAACTCTCCCTTTTCAAGTTGTTAGATTACTGACGATATTTCTTGGCGAGGGCGCGTAGATTTCGTGTGAAACTTGGAGTAACGTCAACTTGAATGAAAGATTGCTCAGACATCTTCCAGTTCTTCCCAAAGTTGAGCAACAGGAATAGTTTGTCCGGTCATTGCTTCATGCCAAGCTTGACGAAAATCTTCTAGAATTACTTCTTTCGATTGCTCGCATTCATCAATTTCTGCTGTTTCTGGGATCAGGACAGTTACTTCAACGCGACTGTTTTTATCGATTGTTAAGGGGCGATCTAAAGTCAGTTGTCCCTGCTCATCAATGGTGGCCATGACTTTAATTGCTTTCATTGCTGCTCTAAATCGTTTACTTCAATTTTGTCTGAGCATTCATTTCACGACTCAGGTAAAGTTGAGCGCGAGATGAATGCTCGAATTAGCTAAAGTTACTGTGAGACAATTGGTTGTGTTGCCACATCACTTAAACCGATGCTGGTGATTAATTTGCGCCATTCTGCCTGAAGCTTACTATCGTTAGGATTCTTCAGACGTAGTTGTGCGAGTGTAGTTAGTGTTTCGTACCAGATGCCATTTTCGGCATAGATGGCAGATTGCTGTTGAGGTTTAGCTGTTTCTAGTTGTTGAGCGATCGCCTGACTCAAGTTTACTCGCTGGATCACTCCTTCAACATAAACCGGGGGCCATTGTTTTTCTTGGTCGCAGTAGATGCTGAAAAACCAGCGGTAGCGTTTGTTTAATGCCAATGGTGCAACTGTTTTCGGTAGAGAAATACCTATGACTCCAGGTTGATCTGGGAGAGCGATCGCAGTTTGATAAATAGGGTTTGCTGCTTCATCTTGCAGCACAAATTCAGCTGGATATGCCGCATTTTTTTGTAGTGGCACATAAAACCAGAAAGTTGGGTGTGCCGCCGTTGTCAATCCCCAAACATCTACATTTGTGGATGTTTTCTGCGTAAACGGTACCAAGGCCGTTAGTTCAGGTTTGAACTGCGGACAAGTACCCCGCTTGGCTCCTCCTAAAACCCGACCACCTGGAGGCGGTTCTGGGGGCGGTTGCGGTGGATTGAAGTGGATAGTTGTATTGACACTGGCTGTACTACTAGGCTGTCTAGGGGTTGCTGGATCTGCCAAAATTGATGTCTGACTAGTCAGGATACTAGTGCAACCAACAACTAGTACTAAAGACAGTTTTACGGATTTTAAAAGTGAATTCATAAAATTTATAGGGAATCAGCAGATGAAATCTAGCCACAATTTTTGGACTTGCCTTAAATATTTTCCCGGATTAATTTAGAATTTAGAATTTTAAATTTTGAATTTTGGACTAAAATTCCCCCAATTGTCCCTATGAATGACAAAGCTGAGGGCACAAAAGGTACCCAAAAACCCCAAATTAACAAACCAAAGCAAAACAAATACAAAACGCCAGAGGTAATAGTAACTGCTAATATCAATCCGGAAACAGAAGATAAACGCCAAGCCAGCACGCTTCCAATACCAGCCCAACTCCAAATCCAGAGCAATTCCAGCCCAAATGGCCAAACCCTTAACAACGGACGCCCATCTAAGACAGCACTGAGGATTTGGCTAACCATCTGCGCTTGTAATATTACTCCTGGCATTTGGGCATCTAGGTTATTTCCGTAGGGTGTAGCCCAGTAGTCTGGGAAATCGCCTTTGGCGGCGACACCAATCAACACAATCCTGTCTTTGATGGCGTTGGGGTTGATGGGGCCAGATAGTAATTGTGTGAGTGTTACCTGTTCGGCAATCTTTTTGGTGGAACGGTAGTTGAGTAAAAGTTGGCCGCCATTGGCATCAATGCTTTGATACCCACTAGCACGAGACGAAAGGCGTGGTAAAACATGACTGCCAAGTTGCAAATTTCTTTGGGCAGTAAATTTTGGTTGAATTCCTAAGGGTAGGAGATAGCGGAATGCTAATTGGGCACTAAGCGCATAAGACGTAGTACATAATGATGCGGCTTCTTGATTCATGAACAACAGATGGCGGCGCACAACTCCATCGGGATCGTGAATGAAGTCGCTGAATCCTAAGCGTTCTTTGGGGATTTCTGGGGGTGATGCAATACCTTTCGTTTGTTCTGTGGTATCACTTCCTTTACAAACCCCTATCAAGTTATCGGTGTGCTGAAGTAGGGGAATTAAATCTTTTTCTTCGGCAGGAAAATCACGATAAATATCCAAACCAATGGCCCGGGGTTGATACTGTTGCAGTTTGAGTAGCAACTTCTGGAGCGATTTATCGGAGAGGGAAGTTCCTTTTAACTCCTCACCATTGTGGCGTTGTACTGCCAAATCTGCATCGTCTATTGTTACCAACAGCAACCGCGGATCTGGTCCCTCAGATGGACGCGATCGCATCATTCGGTCAAAGGCTTGCAATTCTACACTTTGTAGCAGTCCCAAAAATCTGACGCCGCAAACTAAAGCAGTCATCATCAAACTGGAGAATAAAGCTACCTGAAAGCCGCGTTTGTTAAACAGCGCTGAATTTGAGCTGAGTACTTTTCTGGCGCGTGTTAGTCCTTCCCAAGTAGAGGGCGGTTGTGCGGGATTTTGGCAAATCACAGGTAGCCAAGTCGCGCAGGGAAATCGATCCTCTAGTCCTTGCAAGCGTTCCCGCGCTTGTCGCACCGACTGATATAAAGATTCTCCACCTGCAAAGCTGCCAAGAAAATACTTTAAAAACTCCTGAGCTACCCGATCGGGGACAGGCTCTCGCATAATTATCATTTGCGGTATCTGCAAATCAGCGAGTTCTTGTGCTAGTCCCAATCCATCACAAGAGTTGAAAATTGCTAATTGTAAGCCGCGTTCAATGGCTTTTTTCAGGGCATATTTTAATTCGCTAATACTTAAGCTATCGGTTTTATTTAAATAAATCCGCCCACTACCATCTTTTCCTTGACTGGAACTGTGTCCGGCGAAGAAGAGAATATCCCAGTTTTTCTCCCAAAGATGGTCAGTTAATTCCTTGCGTTCTGGTTCGACTAAAAAACAAATTTCTGCATTTTTACAACGTTGTAATAAATCTCGGTCAGCCTTGGTGTCAATTCCCTCGCTATTACCGACAATTGCCAATATATTCACCAATTTGTTGGGGGTGCGTGGCTTATGAACGCGCTCATAGCTTGGTGATGACAAGGCAATTTCTGCCTTGGGATAGCGTTCTAATAAGTCCCAAAGATGCCAAGGTAATCGTTGCAATTGGCTATTTTCTGCTTGTAAAATTACCCGCACTTCGTCTGAAGGCATTAATCTTTCCAGCCATTTCTCCCGCAGCGGCCGAAACTCCTCTGCTCGCAGCCAGGTATTAAAGCGTGCGCGTAAAATATGGGATGTATTGAGACAATCTTGTGTCATAGACACATTAGTTATCTGTACCTTCTCTGCATCTAGGCGATAACCGTTGCCTAAACGTCGATAACTCGATTGCCAGTGACTGTAGTATAGCGGTATTTCTGGACATGGAGGCAGCTTTCCCGTAATTTCTGTGGCGGGGCGATCGCATTCTTCGCCAATTTGCAAGGTCACACCAAACCCTTGCTCAAAACTACCATCGGCAAATTTCAGAATTACTAACTTACTCATGACAGTCGCTACGCTCCAATTTAAAATTCAAAGTTCAAAACTCAAAATAGTCAGCCTTGAATTTTGCTTTTTGAATCTTGCTTCCTCTATAGGTATAAAATATCAAGTTTATCAGCACTGGTTACTGACCAAACGCGGAGTAGCTGCAACCTTAAATCACAAATTGTTCTGTAATACTGATATCATTCAATGCCACCCTAACGCTAAATGCCTCTCCGGTTTCACCTCGCAACTGCAATTGAATGTAGTTGTCTGCACTTCGAGCTTGAGCTTCTAGAAATACTGCTCCCGAATCATCTAAAACCGTAAGTTGCGCTCCTGGTGGTAGGTAAATTTGATTACCTGTGGGATGCAACTGGATGCGAATGCTGGTTTTTTGGTCAGCTTGGGGGCTAATTTCTACAATCAACATAAGTGGTTGGTCAGCGATTTGGATGCCCAAATCAAGCAATTTCGCCCGTCTTGTGACTGCGTCTGACTGGTTTGACGTTTGTTGTTCAAAAATCTCAGGACTGCGGAAAGCGTAAGCTAGTCCAGGCTCCTGGGAGTTCCACAAAGCTTCAATAGTTTGCCAGCTTGATTCAAATATACCAGTAAACCACTGGCTCAAATTCACTAGGGTGCTGGCTGGAG
The DNA here is from genome assembly GCA_034530615.2 of Aulosira sp. ZfuVER01. Classification (GTDB taxonomy): domain Bacteria; phylum Cyanobacteriota; class Cyanobacteriia; order Cyanobacteriales; family Nostocaceae; genus Aulosira. The sequence goes on along the minus strand of JAVRCV020000025.1, from coordinate 15,347 downwards.
ATTGCCTGAGTTGTCCTAAATGTTCGATCAATGCTTCAGGGGGTTGCAATTGACTTAAAGGTAGTTCTTCCTTAGCCACACTGGGCACAAAACCCAGTAACTTCGCTTCTTGGAGCGATTCGTCAATTTGCACGACTACGTAACCTACTCGTTCTTCCCACGTTTCTGGGGGAACAGAGCAAGTGTGTTCAATCATACTTACAGGACGACACTCTAAACGACCAACGGCTGGCATTTCCAAGTCTGCTACATCTGCAAACAGCCGCATTACAGGGTTCCAACTATCACTAGCTGTCAGGTCAGTAGAAATGTCCATCATTTGCAAGTATTCATTCACCACCCATACAGCTAGGGTATTCAGTCTAACTTGCTCGGCTTTTTCGGGAGTTGGCTGCTGGTTGGCAAAAGTTTGAGCAGTTTTGCGTGCTGCTTGAGCGATCGGCAAAGGTACAGCGAAATTGTCTTGCTGATAGGTGGTGTTAGTCATAAATTTAGTTCCCGGTGATTGATGCTGCTATACACATATCGGACGCATTCTCGGAATTTATGCCATAAATGTTGAATTATTAAGTTTTTGGGAATAAAAATAAGATTTCATAATTGATTCATAATTTTGATCTATTTATGAAACATAGCAATTTAGCTTGAAAATGGGCATAGGGCATGGGGCATTGGGCATGGGAAAGACAGATTTTCATGCTTGGTTATGACAAAACCTGGCGTGAATGGCTGATTTGATTGCTGAAATTACTTGCTTAGGAAGGGAGCAAGGGGGGATTGAGGAGGATGAGGGAGAAAAAATGACTCTTGCCTATTCCTTTATTGCCCAATGCCCAATGCCCCATGCCCATACTTAAAGCCAGTTACCAATTAAAACATAGGCAGACCAAAAGCTGGGTGCATTGTAGTTGGGATGTTTCAGTAATTGCAACTGGGCGTGGCGGAGAGCTTCAGCTTTGGTAACTTTACCTTCTTGCAGTGCTTTATAGAACGCACCGACAAACAAAGCTGTTGATTCATCATCAATCTGCCACAGAGATGCCAAAGTACTACGTGCGCCAGCCCTAACTGCGGCTCCAGCTAAACCAAGGGCGGCGCGGTTATCTCCGACGGCGGTTTGACAAGCACTAAAAACTAATAGTTCTACAGCTTGTGGTTTGCTTTCATCCCGACTGCGGAGCAGACTATCGAATTGCGTCACATTAATGGGGCCATCAGCAGCTAAGATAAATGTGTTCTCGGCGCGGGAACTAAACTGACCGTGGGTGGCGAGATGCACAACATTAAAGGGAATAGTATTAACTTCTTTCTCTAAAGCTTGTTGAGTGAATTGCTGATCCCAGAGGCTGATTGTAGAGATTCCCGCTTTGATAATTAAATCGACTTCCGATTTGATTGCAGGTAGCGGTGAAAAATTGGGGAAATTTGGCGGGGGCTGAGTTAGCCCAGCAGTTAACGCTTTGATTTGCTGTTTGACTAAGGGTTTGGGGTCTAGAAGTTGGAGTCCGACACTCAGAGCGATCGCATATTTCTCTATTAAATACTGCTTGCCGTCATAAAGAGAAGCCATTGGTAAGTTGCGTAAAGCCCCATCCAGTACAAATACTAGAGTATTTACTTTCTTGGCTTGCAATTCGGACTCAATGGGTTGAATCAGCCAGTTATAAACTTGTTGCGATTGAGTTTTGACGGCGTTGGTAGCAGCAGGATTGACTAGATTTTTGCGGAGTTCTATTAATGTTTTGTTGATTTCTGCTTGAGAAATTTTGGTGCTGTATTGCTGTAGGGGTTGTTTAGGAATTTTGACAATTACTTGGATCTGGTCGGGGAGAATAATGGGATAGAGGATGGCGGCGGTAGGATTATCTTGGTCTACTACTTTATCTAAAGCTACACTCTGACCTAACAGACAAGCTTCGCGAAAGAAGTTATCTAATTCTGCCAACTGTAAAGCCTCAATTCGCTGGCGTGCTTTATCTAATGTGGCTGCATCCGGTTTTCCGGTTGGGGATTGCAGCAATAACTCTACTGACTGTCGATACACTGGTTCTACACTGTCGCGGAAGCTAAATTGCACGTCCTGATTGATTGCTACCAAATCACGCCGGAGTAATTGCAGAGTATCTACTGCCGCATCATAGGCTGCGATCGCTCCTTTGAGATCTTTTTGCGCCCAAAGTAATCTGCCTAATTGCCAATCTACGCGATAGACAATTTCTGGTGCATTGCTTGTCTGAGCTAAGACTAACGCCTGCTGAGTCAGCTTTTGTGCTTCTGACCATTGTTGTGTTTCTTCATACAAGTGACCCAAACTCAACAGTGCATAAGCTTCTGTTTGTTGGTCGCCCAAACCGCGAGATTGCTCAATGGCTTTGGCGAGGATTTGTGCTACGTCTTGAGAGCTAGTTGATGAGTATTGAATACTAAGTATTGAGCCTTGAGAACTCATTGATGATGGAGAATTGGTACTAGGTACTCGCAACTCAGTACTCAAAACTTTGTTGAGGCTTTGAGCAAAGTTAATTTGAGCGTAAATAGCAGCACGACTCTGGGGGAGTTGTGCAAGCTGGGATTGAATTGATGGTAATAAAGTTTTCGCCGCTGTTAATTGACGATCTTCGATTAGTAGGCTGAGGAGATTTAGCTGTGCTTGGACTTTCGTGAGAGGTGAGGGAGAAACTTCCACAGCTTTTTGATAATTAGCGATCGCATCTGATATCTTCTGCTGTGTCCGAGCATTGTTTCCCAGACTCAAAAGACTGGCTCCCATCTGTGCATTAGACTGCAAATGCTCTGCAATTTCTAGACTTTGCTTTAAAGCAGTGCGAGACTTTTCTCCATCGCCTATTACTAAGAGAATATCGCCAAGCGATCGCAATCCCACTACTTTTTCTAGCGAGTCTGGCTGCGATTGTAGCTTCTGGTTTACATCTTTCAGTATTTCTACTGCACGACGATAAGAGCCTTTACTCCGCCAAGCCTGTGCTTGGTTGATTAGGGATTTAACTACACCGTTTTGATTTTTTAATTGCGTATAAATTTTTGCTGTTTCCTGCCAAGTTGCTAGAGCTGCCTCAGTTTGTCCTGTAGCTATTTGCAGGCGTCCTTGAATATCCAGCGATTGAGCAAATACTAAAAGACTTTGGCTATTTTGTTCTCCTTGAAGCAAATTCAGGCTTTCTGTAATTACCTGCTTGGCTTCTGTCCATTTACCGAGTTGCTGGTAAGCGAGGGAAAGATTACTTAAAGTTGCTGCTTGGCTGAGGGTATCACCTTGAGTTTGGTATGTTTTCACTGCTTGCTGCAAAACTTGCACAGCCTCAGCAAACCTACCTGTATCGTAAAGCGCTTTCCCCTGTTGAAGTTGGGAGGTAGGTGCAGCAATTTGGTTGATTATCGGTTGAGAAGCAGTGTTGATTCCCGGAACCGCCGCCATTATTGGGGAACTAAGGCTGCACAGCAAAGCCATGAGAAAGTACAAAGGCAGACGTAAAAATTTAAAAGTCCGCCTGGGAAATTTGATTGCATTTAGCAGAGACAATTGAGTTGCTTTCACCATCATGATGAATTGTCAGCCTACTGAAGGGAGCCTGCAATCAAATCCTACCGAAGTTAGGGCATCACTTTAACAAGGGACTTCAAATATGCGATCGCGTTTAGGGCAGGGGGACAAGCTGACAGGTGTAGGTATTTTTCAAATGTGCCTGAAATGAGGTTTTTCCGTTGGCTGAAAACTCAAATTTTAGTCTCTGATTTTCCGCCTAAGAACGAAATTTTGTTATTTTAACCACGTTTAGAACACTGTTTGAAACTGCCTACTCATGCCCACATCAAAAACCTACACCTGTGAGGAAGGGGATTTGTACAACGCTTGCCCTATATAGCTTTTAGCTTAAGTTGACATAGGTGGTGGATGCTCGTGCCCCTACAAATCGGACAATTTATTCTTTGGAGTTCCCCCTGAGATATTACCTGCTTGTGCGTAGACGCAAAGCGGCTTGTCGTAGACATCGCAATTGCACAGCCAAATCAGCTAAGTACTATAAATTCGACTGAAGTCTAAAAGAGTTAGACAATAGGCAATGACATAATTAATTTAACCCCTTGTGTTAAGTTGTGAGATTGGCGATGAAAGAAAGACTGCGAATCCACAAAAAAGCTGACTCATCAACTTCTAAGTTAGAGTCAAGCCATTTAGCATCACCCCAGTCTACTGACAAAGCTAAACTGCGCTCCAACAGGCCTCTTACTCAGGTAGAAATTGAAAACCAAGAATTTCAACAGCACAAGATAGAGGCGACGAAATTAGAAATTCAGGCAAAGTACGGTAGCCTAACTCCTGAAGCACAAGAACGGCTGACTGTATTGCAGGCGAAAATGAATGACTTCTTGCAAAATCAAGGGTCTGGTGTTGGTCATGAGTTTGAGAAAATCGCCACCAATCGTCCTCAGATCGCTGAACAATACGAGCAAGAAGGTGATAGTGCTGCTGTAGTCACCCAGATAAATACAGCTAATTTACAAGACCAACTATTACTCACTAAAGAGAACTCGCAAGCCACGGCTGACGAAACGCGATCGCCAAACTCTTCAGCAGATAAAAAACAAAAATTTCTCCAAGATTATTTACTAGCAAAAGAACTAGTCAACGGCATAAATGAAACCTTACCACCTGAGAAAATTTTAGAAACCCTTTTCTTCAAATTTAAAAATATAGGCTTTAACTACACAATGGTAAGTAAAAGCCATGAGAACCTTTTAAAAGGTACTAGAGAAGGCGATTGTCAAACATTAGCACGGGCTTTTAAAAAAATAGCCGAGGAATATTTTGGCATTGAAAATATCAGTATTGAGAACACGCCTAAACCATTTTTAAGTGAAAATAGCAAGACACCATACCGAGGCAGAGAACCTAATTGCGATGATGGTAAGCGTTGGTTCTTTCAAAATCATTACTGGGTGACTTGGAACAACAAAATTTATGATGTTTTATTTCTCAGCCACAAAAAAGCAGAAGCAGATATGGCAAGGCAGGTAGACCCACTTAAATCAATGCTGATGCCTGAAGAAGAGTATTATGAAACCGAAAAAGGCAAAATAGTATATCCATATAAAAATAAATATTCTACGGCAGAACTTGCCATGTTTGAAAAGCTGAAAAACTTTATGAAAAATCTTGGTAAATGGATAGCTAAAGATGTCATCGCCAATAAAATTCAATCTCTTTTTATTAGAGGTGCAAATACTAGTGAATTTGATTCGATGATGCGGGAAATAAAAAATAACCAAAATAATGATGCTGCATCAAGAGAAAGCGATTAATCTAATTCCGGTGTAACTAGCGAAAACGTCGCTAAGATATTGCGGTTATAGCGCTGAAACAAATTATAGCCGGGATTGTCATGGGTAAAATGTCAGCTTATCTACATGAGAGTGCCCATATTAGTGTTCCCATTTGTTTCTTACCCATATTTAGATCTTTGCTTGTGAATCTCTGCACTTAATAGTAGGGAGAGCAACTTCGGGAGTAACAACACTAACTTCGGGAGTAACGACAGCAACCTCGGAAGTAACGTCAACAACTTCGGGAGTAACAACACTAATTTAGATCCCCGACTTTTTTAAAAAAGTCGGGGATCTAGGCAGCAATTTTTGATTCAATTTACCAAGGATTACCAACCATTGTGAAACCTGCCCAATAATAAGGATGGGCAAGAGATTGATTGGAGCGATCGCTGCTATCGCTAGGTACAGGTAAACTTGTAATTGGTTCCAAACCTTGGATTTGACCGTCCTTGATGTAAACCTTACCTTTTGCCATAGCAACTTGAGCTTCTCTTAAAGCTTCGGCACGAATCGGTGCAGTCTTCAAACTCTCGTAAAATTTTGTCATCAACGCTGCTGTACCCACATCGTTGACTGTCCAAAGACTAGCAACACTAGTTTTTACACCAGCCAGTACAGCTAAACCAGCAAAACCAATTTCTGCTTCTTCGTTCCCTAAAGCAGTTCGACAAGCACTCAACACCATCATTTCAACTTGGGGTTCATTCAAGCGTAATTGTCTTATCTGGTTTAAACGTAACTTGTCTTCCCACAATTGAATATAGGAGTTACTCAAAGCACCAGCATTAAAATCAGCATGGGTTGCCATGTGAATAATCCCAAATGGTTGTTGACGGCGGATGGCTTTGAGATTATCTAAGGTTGCTTGTTTATCCAACAGTAATTTGCCTTGCCAGAGTTTCGATACTACTGTGGATAACTCAACTGGAACTGCTGGTAAAGGTTCTTGTCCTTGAGTACTTTGGGAAACACCCAATGCTAAAACTTGAGCTTTTTTAATATCTGTATAAAGAGTATTAGTTAAGCTGAGGCTAGGCATTAAGCCAATACTATATTTTTCTACCAGAAATCCTTGACCATCATGAAGTGCTGCCATTGGAGTTGAACGTAAGCCAATGTCTGGAAGAAAGATGAGATTGTTGATTTCTCGCGCTTGTAAATCTGTTTCTAGCGGTGCAATTATCCAACGATAAAGTTGCTGCGATGAAGGCAAATAACTGGTGCGACGACGATTTTGGGGATTCACAATTTGATCGCGGAATTCCTGCGCTACTGCCAGAACTTTGGCTTTTGTCGCATCTGAAATCCGCTTGCGTATGGGGTTACCCTTTCCAGTTATTACCACTAATTCCAGTTGTTCAGTATCCTTTTCGGCTGAAGTATCTAACTGTTTAATAGATTTAATTCCGCCTAAAATTCCCCCTAAAAGTCCATCGGGTGGAATTTCTACAGGTACAAAACTCAGGTAGATAAATGCAGGTTTCACACCTGTAGCTTTTTCTATTTGAACGGCAATCTCTTTCGCTTCATCTGGTGATTTAAGCCGTGGATTAGATACACCTAAATACCCTGCAACCCTAGCTGTTAATTTATCTTCTGGAATGGGGTTGGTATCAAGAATACTAACACCATTTTTGGGAAGATTCGGGTTAATGTTAGGCGGTGTATCTTGATTGCACTGGAAACTACAGGGCGAAATAGTTGGTGTTGGCGTGGGTGTTGGCTCTGGTGTTGGTGTTGGGGTTGGTGTTGGCGTGGGTGTCGGCTCTGGTGTTGGTGTTGGTGTTGGTGTTGGAGTTGGTGTCGGTGTTGGAGTTGGTGTTGGAGTTGGTGTTGGAGTTGGTGTTGGAGTTGGTGTCGGTGTTGGAGTTGGTGTCGGTGTTGGGGTTGGCGTTGGCGTTGGGATGACGTTGATTCCTATTTGTACCTGTGGTGAAGAAGAAACAACATCGCTGGCGCTAATAGTAAAGGCAGTTAGGGAACCAGTTGCATCTGTAGGTGGCGTATAAACTAAAGTATCACCGTTCGCCACCGTAGTAACACCAGGCGCAACAGGAACGCCATTAACAGTGAGACTGCCTGCATTCACCGCATCAACTCGAACAGTGGTGACATCATTGTTCGCATCAGAGACTACCGCTGCCAAACTATCAAAGGTAAAGGTGACTGGTTGATTAGTTTGGGTATCAGGTAAGGATGAGATTGCTGTTAGTGTCGGAGGACTATTCACAGAGTTGATAGTGATACCGTTGGGAGTTCCACTAGCAGTCCCGCCATTTGGCAATACAGGCGCACTCAAGCTACTGATAATTGAACTTCCCCCAGCATTAAGTGCACCTGCTACACCGTTGACACTGGCATTACCTACAATAAATGGCACATTATTGGGGCCGCCATCATGTTGAATTGTAATCGTACCGCCTGTAGGAGGCGCAAAACTAACATTTGGTTCGCCAAGAATAATTCCATCAGTGGCGATCGTATCACCTGTAGCGAATGTTCCTGTGCCTCTAATTAGTCCGTTGGTCAGTACTTGTACATTACCACCTTGAACAGTGCCATTAATATCTGAGGTTGCCTGTGAGCTAATTGTACTAAACTCAATTAGACTTCCAAAAGGATTGTTAGTCTGGAGGTTGATACTACCACCTGTAGCCTTTGAACCCAAAGCACCTAGGGCGATCGCAGCGCTAATAATATTAGTAGCTGTAATGTTATTTCCGGTAGTTAAACTCACTGCACCACCTGTAGTAGTTGCAGTTCCATCTACGTTACTAGCGGTTGCTGAGGAATTAATATCGCCAACTTGAATATTATTTGTGGCTGTTAAGTTAACAGTACCAGCTGTACCTGTAAAATTGCCTCCTCCACTTCTACTGACAGAAGAGTTAATTGCACCTGTAGTAATACTGCCTGCTGTAGTCTTTAATTCAACATTACCACCCGCACCAGTGCTGTTGAAGCTATCACCAAAAGAAGAATCAATAGCATTAGTAACGATATCACCTGCGGCACTTACAGTTACCAAGCCACCAGTTGCTGGGGTTGTAAATGAATTATTTTCGCTACTAGTGAGATTTCCCAAGGTAATTGCACCATTAGTGCTGGTAACTTCTATGTTGCCACTCCCATAGCCATTACCAGAGGTAATAATGTCACCAGTAGTAATGTTGCCAGTTGCAGACAAGGTGACGTTACCGCTACTAGTAAAATTAGCATCACCATTTGTATTGAAGTTGCCCAGTGATAAGCTGGCTCCAGAGATATTGATATCTCCGCCGATTGTATTAATCGTGTTGCTGGTATTAGCAAAAATTACAGAGCCGCTGGTTGAGGTTAGGCTGAAACCACCGCTACCGCCTAAGTTTAATGTCGCCACACCAGCAGCAGTAGTTACTCCTGGTGTATTGCCTGTAATCGGATCGATGGTTATATTTCCAGTTGCCTGTAAGCTAATATTTGCACCAAATCCCAAAGCATTGAGCGCTCCCCAAGAAACAGTGTTAGCTCCGATATCTGGATCGCTAGAAAGAATATTGCCAGCGCTAGCATCAAAATCACCTGAGCCTGCTGGGGCATCGATAATAGTCAATGTGCTGGGGTCTAGTAATAAAGTCCCCAGATTGCCATTGGTTGCTGAAGTATTTACTAAACCATTGAAAGTTAGGAAATTTTTACCGGATACTTCAACAAAACCACCATTGCCGATATTTGCTCCACCACGCGCAGTAATTTTACCGAAGAATTGGGTTGCATCGTTACCCCAAACGATAACGCGCCCGCCATTCCCGTTTAAAATACTATCGGCGGCAATTACAGATTTAGAATCAACATAAGTCTGCTCGGCGTTGGGTACAGTTCCCTGACCTTTGTAATCGCCACCAATCAGCACAGTACCGCCGCCATTATTGCCAGAGGCGTTAATATTGGCACCAACTAGCCCGACTTTTTTCCCAAAAATATTGACAGTACCGCCTGTTGTTCCCGATGTATCGACTTTGCCTGCAACAATGGTTGTACCGGGAGTATTGGGAAAGTTGGTATTGGAGCCAGAAACTTTTACAGTACCATCAGGATTGGCAGTTAACCCTGTGTTACCGACTGTGAGTAATTCTGGTAAAGAGGCAACTGGGAATGTTAAGTCGTTTGGTTTATTGCTACTAGCGGATTGAATTTCCAAGCTCAACAAACTTCCTGGCTGGCTGATACGTATGAAATTTTCTCCGGGTACAGAGGTCACTAGGATTTGTCCTGCTGCTGCTGAGAGTTGTCCAGTATTCACCACCATTCCACCCAACAGGCTTAAATTCTGTCCAGTACCTACTGCCAAATTGCCAGCATTAATAATCGCTCCTGGCTGACTCATCGTAAAAGCAAAGCCCGTAGGATTGCCTACTAAAATTGAGTAGTTATTACTACCTATGGCATTAAACCAATTGTTGCCAAAGCTAATACCGTTGGCTGTTGTGGCGGTAAAGGCACCAGGGACATTTAAACTTGCGTTTGGTCCAAACACAAATCCGGCAGGATTCATCAAATACAGGTTAGGATTGCCACCTGTAACCTGAATTAAACCATTGATAATGGAAGCGTTACCACCAGTAACCCGACCCAGGATATTTTGCAGATTAGGATTTGCTTGAAAGTTGGCGATTTGTTCTGGCGTCAAGCCAAATTGTTGAAAGCTGTGGAAGAGGTTGAGACCGTTATTAGATGTCGTACCCCCAGTAATATCTAGTCTGTTGCCATTGGGAGTAACTATCGTACCTGTACCATCAGCTGCGGGTACAATCTGTTGCCCTTGAGCCATGCGTACTGGAATGGCTGCAAGTGAAGAAAGTATTGCTAGACTAATATACTGAAAGCGCTTAAAGGTTTGATGCAGTTTCTTCTGTCGCAATATGAAGCGACCTGCGTTGAGTTCAACATCAATTTGATATTTGTCAGCCAGTCCCCGCCGTTGCAGTGCTTGAGCAATAACCTGTTGAGAACACAACAGCAGTTGTAACTTACCTGCTTGAGTCATATTCCCTGGATGGTGGCGGTAATAGTAGAGTGCCTGCTTTATGTGTCCTACTTGGGTAACTTCTGAGAGTCGCAAACACAGATCGTAGTCTTCAGCATAATTTGGCGCGCAATTGAGTCCATTTACTAAGTCGTATACTGAACGGCGAATCAGGCGAAAGTGGAAGGTCATAAAATCCACTAACAGTCGCTCTTTGGAGTAGGGAATGCGACAGCGATCGCCATATCCAATAACTTTACTGTTGGCGTCGATATCTAGGTAATCGGTGTAAACAAATCCGATTTCTGGGTGAAGGTTGAGGATAGCAGCAGTTTCCGCTAAGGCGGTAGGAGCTAGCAAATCGTCGCTATCTACCCAACCAATGTACTTTCCGGTAGTTTGGGCGATCGCGGCTTGGCGAGATACCAGCATTCCCTGATGGGGTGCTGCGACTACGCGCACGCGCCAATCTTGTTGTGCATATTGTTTGGCGATCGCAACCGATCCATCTGTCGAGCCATCATCCCAAACTATTAGCTCAAAGTCTTGCCATGTCTGCTTGAGAACGCTGGCGATCGCGTCCCCAAGATAACGCTCCCGATTGTAATTAGTAATGACAATAGAAATCGGCAGTGACATGGAATTGCTCCGAAGATTTGAACCTGATTACCAGAATATAATGCTAGTGGTTATTACTGAGGGGTGATTGCTAAAAATTGTAGTGAAATATATCAAATCTTTTAACTGTTAACTCAAAAATATGGTATTCAAATATTACTGGGGCGTTATGGCATTATCCAGAGTCCAAACAGGCCAGGTCGTTACATCAGACATCCCTACACAATGAAATGAGCAAAGGTACAAAAACTGGTCTTCAGCCTCAAGCCCGCATTCAGCAAAGATTTATTTCTTTCTTTCATCTGCTAGCTCGTTTGCGAAGTTATCAAAGTCTCGGTTTCAAGTGCAGCTTGCTCATTCTGCATCTGGTATCGATTATTGCTATGAATGGCTTAAAAGCTACAGCAAGCGATCGCAATGTTATCCTTTACCAAAATGACTCAGCAGATGCATTGAGCAAAGATGTACAAAGCTCTACAGAACCATTACTAGTCCAAACACCAGAGCCTTCACAAGTCACTGAACCCACTCAACCTTCACCAACGCCGTCAGTAAATCCTGAGCGCATTTACGTCCGGAAAATTCAGGTTATAGATAGCACAGTCTTTAATGAACAACAGTTAAATAAAGTTGTACAACCTTTTGAGGGGCGAGAATTAACCCTAGAAGAGATCAGAAAAGCTGCTGATGCTGTTACCCAGCTTTACCTGAATAACAACTATATAAACTCTAGAGCGATTCCTCTAGCTCAGAAACCTGGTAGCACAGATGGCGTTGTAGTCATTCGCGTCATTGAAGGGCGTGTAGCCGACATTGAGGTGCAAGGAACGCGGCGCTTAAATCCTTCCTATGTTCGCAGTCGCATCCGCTTGGGTGCGGGGATTCCTCTCAATACTATTAAGCTGGAAGAGCAACTGAAGTTACTGCGACTCGATCCACTGTTCACGAATGTGGAAGCTAGTCTTCGCCCTACGGGTAAAGTCGGTCAAAGTATTCTCATTGTCAGAGTTGAGGAAGCAAATTCTTTTACCAGCAGCTTTAGTATAGATAATTACTCACCTCCTAGTATTGGTTCAGAAAGATTTGGAATTGAACTGCGCCATCGTAATCTAACTGGTAATGGCGATGAACTAGCAGGCTCCTGGTATCGCACTTTCACAGGTGGTTCTGATGTCTTTGATTTTAGCTATCAAATTCCTGTCAACCCAATGAACGGGAAAATCCGCTTGCGATTTGCACCCAATCGCAACGAAATTACTCAGCCACCGTTTGACCAGTTGGGTATTAAAGCGAACCAAGATGTATATGATATTAGTTTTCGTCAGCCGTTAATGCGATCGCCCAGAGAAGAATTTGCCCTATCTTTAGGCTTTACTTATCAGGATGGTCAAACTTTTCTCTTCGATCAACTCCCGACTCCCTTTGGTATCGGCCCTGATATAAATGGAGTCAGCCGCACCAGTGTGTTTAAGTTTAGCCAAGACTATGTTCGCCGCGATCCTCAAGGAGCCTGGTATTTACAATCGCAATTTAGTTTAGGTACTGGCTTATTTGATGCCACTCTGAATCAAAATCCCATTCCTGATGGTCGTTTTTTCAGTTGGCTGGGTTTAATACAGCGCGTACAGCAACTTAATGAAGATAATTTGTTACTCATCCAAGCAGAGTTACAACTAACACCCGATAGTCTTTTACCTTCCCAGCAATTCGTGATTGGCGGTGGACAATCTGTACGCGGGTATCGCCAAAATGCTCGTTCTGGAGATAATGGATTTCGTGTGGCGATTGAAGACCGAATTACAGTGGAACGTAATGAAGCTGGATTACCGAAAATTGAGCTAGCACCGTTTCTCGATTTAGGAGCAGTCTGGAATCAATCTGATAATCCGAATAAGCAACCCAATCAAACCTTTCTAGCCAGCGCAGGCTTAGGATTGTTGTGGAATCAAGCTTTGGGGATAGATCGCATGACTATGCGCCTTGATTATGGCATTCCCTTTGTTGAGTTGAGCGATCGCGGTAATAACGCCCAAGATGATGGCTTTTACTTTAGTATTCGCTATCAACCGTAGAATTATTTAATTTTCTCAATCATTAGATAGTTGCTATTAGTTACAATCGCGAAAATTGTGGGTACGCTAAGAGTATGCACAACTTGCAAAACCTTATATTATTTTTATTTTTAGTAAGATGGATAGCAATGCTCAAGATTTCAACCAATCAAAGACAACTCAATCATTGCAAGTAGATGTCAGCTTATATATTAAAAAAGCCTACAATCATTTTGCACAGGGAAATATCGAAGGAGCGATCGCAGATTTCAATACAGCAGTCTGCATTCATCCCAACAGCGCAGAACTTTACACAGCACGCGCTAATTTTCGCAAAAAGAAATTAGGCGATCGTCAAGGTGCATTAGAAGATTACACCAAAGCTATATATATTAATCCTCATAACGCTTTCTTTTATTATTGGCGCAGTCAAATCTACCAAGAATTAGGTAATCAACAAAAAGCAATTGAAGATTACAATGCAGCAGTGACTCTGGCTCCAGAAGACACTATGTATTACTTAATTTGACCAAATCATTACTAATTCCGTGCAGCGGTACTAGCTATCTTGCGGTTTAATTTTTGGGTGTGCAGTTTTGTTTACACAATAGGTGCTTCCCCGAAAGCTCAATTTATAAGTTACTGGTGGTGTAGTTACTTCAGCCAATTTGACTTTAGGTTCGCAACGAACAAAATAACTACCTCCTCTAAAGCTCAATTTATAGGTTACTGGTTGTATAGTTACTCCATCTGACTTGGCCTTGGGTTCAGCACGATAACAAACCCCACGGTATATCAAGTTATTATCTGGTTCAGATTTCTGAACTGGTTTTTGTATATCTTCTATTTCCTTGCTGACTAATTTGCTTGTGTAATAGTCGTAGCTTGTGCTTATAAGAACAGGAATTAATAGTAGAAATAGTATCTGCCAAGGGGCAAAGATTAAACCCAAAATCAGGCTAATAACTGCAAATACAGCCACCAGATGTGAGATTTCACTATTAATCTTTTTTAATAAAAAATAGCTAATGCTTAAAAAAGCACACAGCAGAATAAAAAAGCACAAAGCCATTCTTCCTCACTTCTGGCGTAAAAGAAAGGTTTTATCAAGTAGATTGAACTTGTTTGTAAAATTGTTGTTTATTTTACTGCGCTTCGTGTGTCAGTTCAATGCCCCATACACTTGTGGATATTGAGTTGTAAATGATATCGTGTTCGCTGAAAGACTGATGATCGTCAAGAACTGTATTAACTCCTAAATATCAGGGTTTAGCAATGCTAAACCCCTACAATAATTTAAATAACAATTACACTCTCCTTTATATCTTCATTGATTAATCAATTTGTCCTGTTTCCTGCACTTACAAATTATTTCCTAACATTTTCCGAATATCTTTCAACATTAAAAATAAATGTAAAGGGTCAGTAGGACTAGGTTCAAAATCAAAATGTTCATACCATCTCAACGCTTCATCGTCTTGAGCATGAACTAGCAAAGCCCGAATACCTAAAATATCTGCTGCTGCATTGACACGTTTTAGGCAGTCTTTTAATAAACCACTACCTATTCTCTGACCTTGAAAATCTTTGCTTACCGTCAGACGAGCTAAAAGGGCTACAGGTATAGGATATTTTGGCAGTCCCTTAATAATGCGAGGTGGCGCATCTTTATGAAGAATAGAGGCTACGGTTAGAGTGTAGTAACCAATTACAGTGTTATCTAAACAAGCTACATAAGTTTTTGAACTATCAGACTGTTGATTTTGTAAAGCATAATTAATTAAAAAGTTATTTAAAGCAGGCTTTCCACAATCAAAGTCTTGAATATTGTGGGAAGCTGATAATTTATCAATATATTGATTACTCAAATACGCTCGGCTCCGTTAATAAACGACGCAAACGAGGTTTTTCTGTTGATGGAGAGTCGAGAGCGTTTTGAAAAGCTTGCCACTGCTCATCATCTAGCGCAAATAGCTTACGATCTGTTAAAGCATTTTGAGCCGCAATTAAACCATGTTCTAGCAAAAACTCACTAACATTTTTATGACTTGCAGCAGCAGCTTGCTGCAAAAGTTTTTTGACACTAGAACTAGTACGGATATCGATCCGTTCAGTTCTAGACTCACCTAATTGACTCATAATTTTAGATCTGTTTACATTTAACACCTAAGTTAGCATACACACAATGTCCTGACAATAGAGGCAATTTCCGCAAGTCACATAGAAATTAAAAAAGCGCCCTCCCAATTGGGAGAGCGCTTTTGATTCACACAGAAGCTATTGTTGAATTCTCAGAAATTAGCCGTTGATAGCAGGAGCGGTTAGAG